>CANJKL010000014.1:0-161015 GCA_947474935.1 Opitutia bacterium | reverse complement strand
CGTTGAGGCCGGCGTTGGCGGAAACGCTGGGCAGCAGCCGGGCCCGCACTTGGAGGCGCATCCCTTCCTGTCGTTCAAACTCATGCTTGGCCGCCAGCAATTCGGCATTCGCCTCCATCGCCCGCGCGAGCGCGCGCTCAAGCGTCCAAGGCAGATCACCGCTCGCCGGAGGGACCGCATTGGCCGATCCACCCGCGGGCTGGCCGAAGCCCGGGGAGGTCACCGCCCCCATGACCACGAAGCCCAGGACAACCGCCAGCCGGCGAAAATAGAAAGTGAACATCAGCAGCATACGTTTCGGCCGAAAACCCGCGGGTTCCGCTTTGCTTCCAGCCTCCTCGGAAGGTCCGCCCGCCGCGTCGTGGGAAGCCAAGGAGAGCAAGAAGTGAATTCCATGGAAGCGAAAAAGCGCAACGTCAGGCCAAGGTGGCATCATGGCAACGACTATCTGTGCGTCCGGTGCGAAGGCAAAAAAGGTTCGGGAAAGCGGCCCTTCGAAGTCGGCCAGGGCCGGCAAACGCGAGGCGACCGGCGCTCAATCTCCATTCTTCGCAACCGAATACAAATCATGCCTCGCCGCCACGCCCGCCACCCCGGGACGGGCCAGCTTAATTTTGTTTGCTATCCCTCCACCCGAGGTGAGTTTATTGCCATATTGATATGATGCCCGTGCAGTCCTTACCTGCGCCTACCCAGGTCCAACAATTGCTTAATGGCATTACTGCCCGGTTGGCGCAGTTGGCCAAGGATCCACCTGACCTCTTAGTTTACCTGCGGGCGCATGCGGAGTGTGTCACGAACGCGTTCAAGCCGGTGGGTTTCGTGTATGAAATGCGCAACGGCTCGGCGCTGCAGAAGATGCTGCAGGCGAATATCGAGTCGCTCGGGTATCAGGGCGCACCGGAGCAGGAAAATGCCTTCCAGCGTGCGCTGCAGTTGGTCGCCGATCAGCGCAAGCCGCTCCTGCTCCCGCCGCACAGTAACCAGAGCAGCGGCCTCCAGGGACTTTCGGTCGAGGATTCTCCAGCCCCGGAAGAACTGCCCGTTTTCAATCGCACCGCCTTTGAGGTGATGTTCCTGCCGATCCCGTTGGGTGACACCAGTGCCGGCGTGCTCCAAGTCTGGTTTCAACCGGCCAATGCCGCGTCCTCGCAGGCCCGCCTCACGTTACTGAAACAAATCTGCGTCGAAATTGAGCTCTACCTCAAGGCTCGCCGCGCTCGGGATGTTTCGCAGGAAGTCACCCGCCTGAGTTCGTATTCCAAGCTGCTCGAGGAGCTCACGGGAGACATTAATCTGGAGTCGGTCGGCTGGAATCTCGTCAACCACGCACGCGAAGCGGTGGCCTGCGACCGGGTCTGTCTCTTCATCGCCTGCAATTACGATCGGACCCTGAACTCCGATGCGGTGATGAGCGGCTTCGAGTACGAATTCATCCTGCAGGCGTGCAGCGGACTAAAGAAGCCGCACCCGAAGAGCGAACAGGCGGTCGTGCTCCAGCGCGTTGCCCAAACTCTGACCCAGATGTCGCTGGGGAAGACAGCGGGCGAGCCGGAACCGGTACCAGGAGGGGAAAGCCCGGCCCTCCTGACCGAGGATTCCATCAAGCGCCCGACGGCAGAGCCCAAGCCCGCGCCGGCCCCCGCTGCCCGTCGGCTCGGGACACAAATCACCCTGATGGTGCGCGATCCGGCCAAGACCGCGACCCGGCCGGCCGAGGTGAATGACTACTTCCACCTGATGCCCATGAACTGGGCCACTGTCATTCCCCTCTTTGATCGCAACCAGCGGGTCTGTGGCATCCTTTTGTTCGAGGGCATCAAGCTGGAGGAAAAGTTGGGCAACTCGCTGAAGCCCATGCTGGAGCTGGCCGTTTCCGCCGGCCGCGCCTTGGGTACCGCGCTCTATTGCAACCAGCACCGTTCCATGCGCGTGGCGCGGCGACTCATCAGCTACCGGCAGACCTACGTAAATACCCCCGCCAAGCGCAAGTGGCTGCATTTCGGACTTCCTTTAATCGTCCTGGCGGGAGCGATGATTTTTCCGGTCACCTACCGCATCAAGGGCAATGCCAGCATCCTCGCGGTGAAGCAGAATACGCTGCCTTCGCTGGTAAATTCGAGCCTGCTCGAGGTGCCGGTTCGAGAAGGAGAAGCCGTCAAGAAGGGCCAGATTCTGGCCCGCTTCGACACCCGTGACATCCGGCTGCAGTTGTCGCAGGTCGAACAGGAGTACGAACGATCGCTCCTCGAAAGCGATGCCGCGCTGGGTGCCGGCAACGAGAGCCAGATGCAGATCTCCCGGCTGAACGCGTCCAAGGCCGCCGCGGTGGCGGAAAAGCTTCGCGCCGATGAGGCCCGCGCCATCGTCCGCGCTCCCTTTGATGGTCTGGTCCTGGGCGCACAATCCCTTTCCACCCGCATTGGCGACATCCCGCGCATCGGGGAGCCCATTCTCCAAGTGATCGACCCGGGCGCCTGGCAGGTGAAGGCCAGCCTCCGTGAACGGGATCTGGTCTTTCTGGATCGACGCCTGCGTGAAAACGGACCGGTTCCCGCCACCCTTCGCCTGGCGTCGAATCCGGCCCATACTTATCAACTGGAACTCAAGTCCGCCGACCAGCTTGCTTATGGCTTGGATACGTCGTTGGGAGAATACCAATTCACCGCCGTGGTCCCGCTCGCTGCCGTCCTGGGCGATGCGAACTTCCTCAAATCCGGGTTCACGGGCCGGATTTCGTTCGACGCCGGCTCAAAGTCGCTAGCTTACGTTCTTTTTAAGGACTTCATCGACTTCCTGACGGTTCGCTTCTTTTAACCGAGCCACCGTCCTGTCGCCCATGTTTCGCTTCCGCCTCTCCCTTCTCGCAGTCCTGTTCCCCGCCGTCACCGCGATCGCGGATCCATCGCTGCTGCCGCCGGCCGCGGGGGTCGATCCGACGATGCCCCTCCACACGCCGGGCGGGACCATGCGGGGTTCGTTCCGCTCCGTCCTGCGCCCGGCGATCGACGTCAGCCTGAGTGCGCGGGCGGCCGGCATCGTCGATGCCATTCTGGTGCCAGAAGGTCATAAAGTGACGGCCGGCCAGTCGATTATCAGTCTCGATTCCGACCAGGAACGAGCCGAAGTTGCCCAAGCAGAAGCCGCCGTCAGGGGAGCCGCGGCTGAAATGGAGCGCGCCGCGGCCGAGTTCGAGCGCATGCAGCGCCTCCGCGAGGACAAGATTTACAGCGAAAAACAGTTCCTGGACGCCAAGTCACAGGCCGCCCAAGCGAAGGCTCGTTACGAGCAAAACGAAGCCGGATTGCAGATGGCAAAAGTCCGGCTGGCAAACAGATCCATCAATTCGCCGATCGCCGGCATCTTCCTGAAGACCTCGAAATTGGTCGGCGAAGCCGTCGAGCGCTACGAGACTGTTGCCCGGGTGGTAGATGTAACTGGCTTGGAAATGGTCGTCTTCTGCGATGCCCGCTATTTTTCGCTGTTCAAGACCGGCCAGCAGGTGGATGTAAGAGTCTTCAAATCCACCGAGGACCAACCCATCGTATCCGGAACTGTCTTTCATACCGATCCCATCATCGACCCGTCCAGCGGCACCTTCCGCGTGAAGATCAAGCTGGCACGTTCCGAGCAATCCGTCCCCGGACTTTCCGCCCTCCTCATCGCACCTGCCGCCGGGGCCATTCGTTCCGCCAACTAAGCCTGACCATGAATGCGCCCCGTCGCGCCAGCCGAAATCTGACCTTGGAGTCCCTCGAGTCGCGCACGCTGCTCGCGGGGGATCCGTTCGGACTTCTGGCTGATTTTGACCTGACGGCGCGGGCGCTGACCAGTTCGGGGCAGTTTGACGCCTCGTTTAGCACCAACTTCGGAAATACCCAGTTGGTCCTCAACGGCCATGGGATCGAGGTCCTGACGATTGATTTGGATCGGCTGCCCTCGTTCGTCACGAATCTGAAAATCTCGTCGTTCGCCACGGTGAATTTTGTCGGAACCGATCGGGTCGACAATCTTATCGCCAGCGATGTGGGGGCCATCGTCGGATCCAACCTCAGCGTGACCAAGAGCCTGCACGTCATCAATGTTGGTAGTGTGGTTCTGGCCAGCGCCGGAGCCATGGCGGTCCTCAAGGGCACAGATACCAGTCTCTCGGTTCGCTCCCTCGGTGAAACCATGATCCTGTCGGATCTCCAGAAGCTGACCCTCGATTCCGAAAGTACCTCGCTCTTCGTCGTCGCTCTCAACAGCGATCAGATCCTGAACTTGAAGTACCGTCCCGAGACGATCTCGCTGGCCGGACTGCCTTCGTCCTCGGTTCACTTGGTGGACAAGTTGGCGGCGCTCCCCGCCCCCGAGATGCCCAGTGGCCCAGTCAACGCCGGCTCCACCGGCAGCGGAACCATCGTCGATCCCGCGCCGACCCCAGCGCTTGATCCAGTGCTGGTGATTACCTTGCCCCTCAACGAACGCACCCGGGCGTTCATTGCCGAGCTGAGAGACGTGCTCCGGTCCTCGAGCAAGGATTCTCAGCAACTCGTCTTCGAATTCATGGCGCAGGATGCGCAGAACTTCAGCCTCCAGGCGGCGATCACCGGCAAGACCGCCCTTCTCCCGGCGGCACCCCGCGAACTGGAAGCATTTGCACGCGGCCTTTCCGCGCTGCCCATGACCGGCGAGGCTGGTGCTTCTGACTTCGACCCAATGACCTTTGGCGCGCCCCAAGGCTCGAATCGCGACCAGCATCACTTTACCGACCGCCCGATCGATTTCGGTGGAATGGACCTCCCCATGTTCGCGCCGACCTCCCGCCCGATTGAGATTGATGCCACTTGGCCGATTGCGCTCTCGCCGCTCGCCGCCCGGGACAACGGGACTGGCATGGCGCCGAACCTGCGGCGCGACACCGAGTCTGAGAAAGTGAAGATCCAGGACACGTTCCTGGCGTTTGGGAGTTATCTCGTTGATCGCGTTTCCGCCGAGCTCTCGCCCGGCGAACAGTCCCTGTTCCTTCTCGTCGACCCGAAGCCGACTCGCGGATCCGGCACGAATCCGACCACGGCCTTGGCGCAGTTTGCCCGCGGCAGCCATACGTCCCTGTCGAAATTGCGGCGGGTCATGGGTTGAGCGGGGGCGACCAGCCAGATCGCCCGCTCCGGAAGCGCGGATCCAAGATCCGCATTTACCTTCCGCTGTGTCCGGCGCAGCGTCGCGGGTCTGCCATTTTGATTGTCGGCGCCCGGCGCCGCCCTCACTCACCGCGTCCTTCGTCGCCCTGCCCGAATTCCCTTCTCCTGCGTGAACATCCTCTTCGTCAACTACGGCGATTTTACCACCAACAGCCTGAACCACATCGGGGGCTTCGCCAACACGCTTTGCGCGTCCGGCCATGCCTGCGTCGTGGTGGTTCCGACGGGCAAGAACACCGTCGCTCACCTGCGCGACCCGCTGTTTGTGGCGGCCACGTACGACGAGGCGCTCGGCAACCCCGGACTCTTCCCCGACTTCCGCCCCGCCGACCTCATCCACGCGTGGACGCCGCGTGAAGGCGTGCGCAAATTCGTCCTCGCCTACCAGCGAGCCGTCGCTGCGCCGGCTCGTCTGCTCATCCATCTCGAAGACAACGAACGGTTCCTGCTCGAAAGTTACACCGGCAGGGATTACGCGTCGCTCCAGGAGGCGTCGCCAGCCGGAGCGGGCACATGGCTCGTCGATGCCCTGCCCGACCCGCTGCGCCACGAAGGATTCCTCCGCATCGCCGACGGCGTCACTTACATCGTCGACCGCCTCCGCGAATTCGTGCCCGCGGGCACCCCCGCCCACTTGCTCCCGCCCGGGGTCGATTTCTCCCTCTACCGGCCGCAGCCGGCCGATCCGGAACTCCGCGCCAACCTCGGCCTGCGGGATGAGGAACGCACGATCGTTTTCACGGGCAGCAACACCTTCGCAAACGAGCCGGAGATGCGCGAACTCTACCTCGCGGTGGCGCTGCTCAACCAGCGCGGCACCCCCACCCGCCTTGTTCGCACGGGCTTCAATTCTCCCGCGTTTCTCGCCAGTCTCCCATTCGACCACCGCAAATTCGTGTTCGATCTCGGGTTTGTCGAAAAGTCCATGCTGCCGCGCCTCCTCGCCCTCGCGGATGTGCTCGTGCAGCCCGGACGCCCCGGTCCCTTCAACGACTACCGGCTGCCGTCGAAGCTCCCCGAGTTTCTCGCGATGGGAAAGCCCGTGGTACTCCCGGCCACGAATCTGGCGTTGCTGATGCGCGACGGCCACGATGCGATTTTTCTCCCTACCGGCGCGCCCGAGGAAATCGCCGATACGTGCCGGCGGTTGTTCGCCGACCCGCCGCTTTGCGCCGCGTTAGGCGAACATGCGACCGCCTTTGCCCGCACCCATTTCGATCTCGCCGTAAACACCCGCGCGCTCGCCGAATTTTACGCCGCCACCCTCGCCCGCCCGCCCACCGCCAATTGGTCGCTGGTGGCGGATCCCTTCGCCACCGAAGTCACCCTCCTGGCCGCGCGCGCCGAATCCCGGTCGCGGCAGACGGGCGAAACGAAGGAACTCCTCGCCGCCGACCTCGCGCTGCTCGCCCGGCTCGTCCGGCAACTCGAGTTCAGCCTTGGCCACGGCCGCAACCACACGCTCGAGGGCGAACGCGATCATTTCCGCAAGCTCGCCGAAATGACGGAACAGCACGTCCGTAACATCGAGCCCCAACTCAAGCTCGCCCGCGAACACGCCGCCGGACTCGAGAAAGCCCGCGACGAAATCAATGTCGCCCTCGAACTTACCCGGCAGCACGCCGACAATCTCCAGCAGGCGGTCGAACTTACCCGGCAGCACGCCGACAATCTCCAGCAGGCGGTCGAGGGGCACCGCGCACGACGTGAGCAGGCGGAGACGCTGCTTCGTTCCGCCCGCCAGCAGATCACCGCCTTCGAACACAGCCTCCAGCAGGCCGATGTCGAAATTCAGCGTTTGAAAGACCATGCCGCCGTGCTCGACCACGCGCTCGGCCAGGCCCGGCAGGACGCCGCCGGTCTGCGGATTGCCCGGGCCGACGACCAGGTCCGGTTCGCGACGGAACGCACCACGCACCAGCAACAGATCGACGCAGCCGCGACCCGCCAGGCGGAAGCCGAAGCGGTGATACGTACGCGCGAGGAGAAAATCGCGCGGATGCAGGCTTCCCTTTCCTGGCGGGCCACCGCGCCGTTCCGCGCGTTGCGGCGTGCCCTGTTCGCCCCCGCGCCAGCCACTCCGCTGTCGGACAAAATATTCGGCAACATCGACTATCCGCAGGACTGGTCGGTGATTCCGCCCACCCTCAATATTCGCGGCTGGTCGCTCCAGCGCGACCGCCAGCCACTCCAGGGAATTCGCGCCCGGCTCGGGGAACGGATCTTTCCCGCGGAATTCGGCCTCGAGCGACTCGACGTGCTCGACCATTTCCGCGACCACCCGTCCGCCGAACGTTGCGGCTGGATTCTCAAAGTCGAAATTCCGCGCTTTCGCACCCACCGTCTTGTTTTGGAGGCCCGGGACGCCTCCGGCGCCTGGCACGCGTTCCACGCCCGCGACCTCAAGCGCAGCGCCGAAGCCGCGCCGCCACCGCCGAATTCCTACGCCGCCTGGGTCGCCGCCTACGACACGCTGACGCCGGACGAGGCCGACCGCATCCGCGAAAAACTCGCCGCGCTGAAAAAACGCCCGCTCATCTCGGTCCTGATGCCGGTCTACAATCCGCCGGAAAAGTGGCTCGTCCGCGCCATCGAGTCCGTCCGCCGCCAGCTCTACGACAATTGGGAACTCTGCATCGCCGACGACGCCTCGAAGGCCCCGCACGTCCGCGCCGTCCTCGCCCGTTACCAAAAAAAGGACCCGCGCATCAAAATCGTGCGGCGTGAAACCAACGGCCATATTTCCGCCACGTCGAACGACGCCCTCGCCCTCGCCCACGGCGAATTCATCGCGCTGCTCGACCACGACGACGAGATCCGGCCGCATGCACTGGCCTGCGTCGCCCTCGAGCTCGACCGCCATCCCGACGCGGACCTGATCTACACCGACGAGGACAAGATCGACGAGAACGGCCACCGCTACGACCACTACTTCAAACCCGACTGGAATCCGGATCTGTTCAACGTCCAGAACTACATCAGTCACCTCGGGGTCTATCGCACCCTGCTCGTTCGCGAGGTCGGCGGTTTCCGCGTCGGCTATGAAGGCTCGCAGGACTGGGATCTCGCGATGCGGGTCGTCGAACGCACCGCCCCCGAACGGATCCGCCACATCCCGAAAATCCTCTACCACTGGCGCTCCGTGCCCGGCTCCACCGCGCTGCTCATCGGCGCGAAAAGCTACGCCGTCACGGCCGCCGAAAAAGTCATCACCGAGCATTTCGCGCGCACCGGCGTCACCGCCACGCTTTCACCGACCAAGGGTTCGTACTGGCGCGTGCATTATCCGATCCCGCAGCCGGCGCCGCTCGTCTCGCTCATCATCCCCACTCGCAACCGGCTGAACGTCCTGCGCCCCTGTATCGAAAGCATCGTCGCGCACACCACCTACCCGAACTACGAAATCGTGATCGTCGACAATGACTCCGACGATCCCGACACCCTCACCTACCTGCGCGAGCTCGCGGCTCGAACCGTCGCAGAAGGTCGCACGGAGCCGGGAACCGATTCCGCGTCCACCTCCTTGGCGCCCCTGGCTCCGTCCGCTCCGCCGGCGGGAGTCCGTATCCTGCGTTATCCAGGTGAATTCAATTTTTCCGCGATCAACAACTTCGCCGTGGCGCACACGGATGCGCCGGTGGTCGGGCTTTTGAACAACGACCTTGAAGTGATCCACGGTGACTGGCTCGACGAAATGGTCGGCCAGGCGCTCCGGCCGAATATTGGCTGCGTCGGAGCCAAACTTTATTACCCGAACGACCGCATCCAGCACGCGGGCGTCATCCTTGGTATCGGCGGCGTCGCCGCGCACGCGTGGCAGTCACATCCCCGCGGCTCGGCCGGCCAATCGCACCGCAACCTGCTCCAGCAAAATCTTTCCGCGGTGACCGCGGCCTGCCTGCTGATCCGCCGCGAGATCTACGAGGAGGTGGGTGGCCTCGAAGCGGAAAGCCTCAAGATCGCATTCAACGACGTCGACTTTTGCCTCAAAGTCCGCGCCGCCGGCTACCGTAATCTCTGGACCCCTTACGCCGAACTCTATCACCACGAAAGTGCGAGTCGCGGGGCGGAGGATACCCTGGAAAAACGGGACCGCTTCCGCAGCGAGGTTGACCACATGACCGAAAAGTGGGGCGATGCCCTCCTGAACGATCCCGCCTACAACCCGAATCTCACCCTAACGGTCAACGATTTCACCCCCGCGGTTCCGCCCCGCCAATGGCCACCGCTGGCGTAGGGCTTCCATTGCATGTCGCTGTCCTGGAAAATCGACGAGTGTGCCGTCTATTTTGACCGCATCCACCTCCGCGGTTGGTGCCACCACGCCGCGCAGCGTATCGTCCGCGTCGAGGTGTTGTTCAAGGAAGACACCCTCGCGCTCGCCCTGGTCAGTTTCGGCCGGCCCAGTCCCGATGTTGCCGCCGGACTCGGCCCAAGCGCCGCCCAAGCCCGCTTCGACGAATGGGTCACCGCGCCCGCCGAGGTCCTCGGCCGGCCGTTTTCATTGCGCTGCTGGCTCGAGGACGGCTCGTCACGGCCTGGCGCGGACCCACTGACGAACGCCGCCACCGGCGATCCCTATTTCCAGAGCTGGGAAAATTTTCTCGCCCATCTCGCAAAATTTTCCTCCGGCACCGTCCTCGAGATCGGCTCGCGCGCCCGTTCCGGGATTACGCGGCAGGATCGCCTGCCGCACCAGCTCGACTACGTCGGCGTCGATATCCTGCCCGGGCCCAACGTCGACATCGTCGGCGATGCGCACGAGCTCTCCCGCCTTTTTCCCAATCGCCGGTTCGTCGCCGTCTATTCCCTCTCCGTTTTCGAACACCTCGCGATGCCGTGGAAAGTCGCGCTCGAGCTCAATCAGGTGCTCGTCCCCGGCGGCCTCGTTTACACCTCCACCCACCAGACCTGGCCGATGCATGAGGAACCGTGGGACTTCTGGCGATTTTCCCGTCACTCTTGGCAAACGTTGTTCAATCCCGCCACGGGGTTCGAAATCGTCGAGGCGGTCTGCGGCGAACCCGCGCGCATCCACGCGTGCCGCACCTCGCCCGCCACGCGCGGGCTGCCCGACAGCCCGGCCTGGCTCGGCTCCGCTGCGATCGTCCGCAAGATTTCCGACACCACGTTAAGCTGGCCCGTCCCCCTCGCGGCCATCGCCCGCGACATGTACCCAGCCGGTGAGACTGCCCCCCCCCGCTGAGCATGCGCGCGCACATCGACGTTCCCGCGGCCGGATCGAAGATCGCACCCCGGACCTTCACCGTTCAGGGGTGGCTTTGGCTCGACGACGCCCAACCTGAAATTGCCGCCGTCGAGGCTTGGTGTGCCAACACGGTCGTCGGCAAAACAACTGAACTCCATGCCCGGCCGGACGTGGTCTCCGCCCTGGGGCTGCCATCCGGCGTTCTTACCGGATTTTCGATTTTGGCCGGCCCCGCGGCCACGGACGACGGGCTCGACTTAACCTTGGAAATTCGCGCTCGCCTCCGGAACGGGACCCGCACTCCGCCGCTTGCCATACACTCGATCACGCTGCGGACCACTAAAACCGAACCGCTGCCGCTGCTCAAGGCTCAGCTCCAACCGGGCGCCCAAGGCCTCGAAATCGGCGCGCATGCGCTCCCGGTGCCCGGCCTTTCTCCATTCTACACGGACAGCGTGGCCGCCTACGCGGGAACGGCGGGTCGTGCGGATTTTCTTGCCGACGCCCGCGCCCTGCCCCTGCCCGATGACACCCTCGACTACCTCTGTTCCTCCCACGTGCTGGAGCACCTGCCCAATCCGCTGGCCGCGCTGCGCGAATGGCATCGCGTACTCCGCGCTGGCGGCTGGCTCTACCTGATCGTTCCAGACAAGCGCCACACCTTCGACGCCCCCCGCCCGCTCACTCCGCCGGAGCACCTCTGGCGCGATTTTCTGAACGACGCCACCGCCGCCGAGTCGGCCGCCCATGTCGACGAATTCATCTACCAAACGGACTGGGGTCGGTTGCGACCCGATTGCCCGGTCGTGGAACGCGCCACACAACAGGCCGCCGCGCACGCTCGCTACCTCGACGACATCCGCCGCGGCATGGCGATCGATATTCACTTTCACACCTTCACCCTCGAATCGCTGCTCACTGCGCTGCGCGGAGCGGGGCTGGTCGGTGGATCGGCCGCGCATTTTGACCTCACGGCCCAAGCCGAACGCTATCCCCGCGAACGCGGCGATGGCATCGCTCTGCTCCTGCGCAAACGCCGCGCGTCCACCGACGCCGCTGCGCCCGCCACCTATGCGCATGCGCATACCAACCCCGCCATCGCCCCGCTGCCGCTTGTCTGCCCGATCTCGCTCGAGCCGCTGCGCGCCGAAGCCGATCCGGCCGGCCAACCGACGCTCGTCGCCATGCGCAGCGGCCGGCGCTACCCGTTCCACGGCCAGCGCCCCGCGCTGCTGCCGCTGAATCCGATCCGGCCAATTCGCCCTTGGAACTCGCGTTCCCGGCGTTGGCTCAGCTTGACGACGGCCCGCGCGCGCATGGCCTTTTCACGCTGAATCCCCTCTGCTCGATTCATTCCCCGTTCATGCCTGCGCATCTTGACGCTCCCGCTCCGGCCTCGGCCGTCGATCCGTTGTGTTTTGCCGTGCGCGGCTGGCTCTGGCTCGACGCAACCCACGCGGACATCGCCGTAATCGAAGCCTGGAGCGGAGACACGCTGCTCGGCGAAACCGCCGTCCTCCAGGTGCGCCCCGACGTGAACGCCGCCCTTTCGCTTCCCGCCGCCGCCCGGACCGGCTTCGAGTTCTTCGCCCATCACGCCACGATCGACGCCGGCCGGCCCTTTGAGCTGCGCCTCGAGGCAAGAAAACGCGATGGCTCGCGGATTGCTCCCCTGATGATCCGCAAGGTCGCCACCGTCGCACGCGACTATCGCCAAAATGATTTCGGCATCCTGCTCGATCAGCGCACGACGGCCATCCAGCGCCGGCCCAGCATCTATAACGAAGGACCATCGGTCCTCGGCGGCAGCGGCGAAGTAGCCAATCTCATCCGTCGTTACGTCGGTCCACCGCCGTGCAAGCTCCTCGACGTCGGCTGCGGGCTCGGATTTTACGGCCGCGGCTTGCTGGCCGAGGGCTACGACTGGATTGGCGCCGAGGTGGACGAGGCCGATTGCACGGAACTGGCACGAGCAGGCCTGCCGTTCCGCCAGGTGGATGGCCGCACCCTGCCCTT
The DNA here is from genome assembly GCA_947474935.1 of Opitutia bacterium. Taxonomy (GTDB): domain Bacteria; phylum Verrucomicrobiota; class Verrucomicrobiia; order Opitutales; family Opitutaceae; genus ER46. The sequence goes on along the minus strand of CANJKL010000014.1, from coordinate 148,604 downwards.
CGCCGACGCGGCTTTCGACACCGCCCTGTGCATCGAAGTGCTCGAGCACATCGACGAGCCGCACGGATTCGTACGGGAAATCCAACGCGTCGCGCCCCGCCAGTTGATCGTGTCCGTGCCGAACTGCGAACTCCTCGGCTATCTCCACGACTACCTCGCCGCCCCCTGGCATATGCTCGAACCCGACCACAAGAACTTCTTTACCCGCTGGAGCCTCGGCGCCCTTCTGCGGCAGTATTATCCCCGGGTCGAAATCGGCTTCCACACGCTTCATCCCTTGCCCACCAGGGAGGGCACGCCGCTCCACTACCATCTGCTGGCCGTGGCCTCGACTCCACCGTGTGACTAAGATGACCACCTTTCATTCGCGGTTCTCCGGTCGGGCCGCGCTGTTGCTTTCCCTGCTGCTGGCGATTCTCGGGGCGAAACTCCTGTTGATCGATCGCTACGGCAGCGATCTGCCCTATTGGGATCAATGGGATGCCGAGGGCGATTTTCTCTTTCGCCCGTATCTCGAAGGAAATCTCACGGCGGCCGATCTGTTTCGCGCCCACAACGAGCACCGGCCCTTCTTTACCCGCACTTTGGGGCTGGCCTTGCTTGAGGCCGGGGACCACCAGTGGGATGCGCGGGTGCAGCTCGTGGTCAACGCCGCGCTGCACGCCGGAGTCGCGCTGCTTCTCCTCGGCGCGGCGTGGCGTGCGCTGCCACCGCTCGCGGCCGCCGGCTTCGCCGGAATCTGTGCGCTGTTTTTTTCCACCTCGGTGTCATGGGAAAATACCCTTTCCGGTTTTCAGTCGCAATTCTACCTCGTCCTGCTCTTCACCGCCCTGCACCTCGGCGCAACGCTGCTGGCACGGCCGCGCTCGTGGCGCTGGTGGATGGCACCCCTGGCGGGATTGGCGGCCTTGTTCTCCATGGCGTCGGGGCTCCTTTCCGCCCTGGCGATCCTCGGCGCCACCGCCGCCCGCGCCCTGCGCGATCGCACGCTCACCCGCGATGACATCTACGTCTTCAGCACGAATACGGCGCTGGTGATCGCCGGCTGGCTGCTCAAGGCCGACGTCCCCGGGCACGCGGTCCTCAAGGCCGCCAGCATCGGCCCGTGGCTCGACGCGTTCCTGCATCAATTCTCGTGGCCCATTATCTCGCTCTGGGCCGCGCCCCTCGGCCTGCTTCCGCCCGCGGCCCTCGCCCTGGCGTATTTTCGCCGCCGGATCGACGGCCCCATCGCATTGACGCTGCTGGGTGCCAGCACCTGGTTCTGTCTGCAGGCCGCCGCGATCGCCTACGCCCGCGGGGCCGAGACTCATGGCTACGCGTCGCGCTACTGCGACACGCTCAGCGTAGGGGTGCTAACGAGCCTCCTCGCCCTGACCTACCTCGCCGCCACCGCTCCCACCGCGGGCGCCCGCCGGTTTTGGATCGCGCTGGTGGCGGTTTTTGCGGGCACCAGTCTGTGGGGCCTTTCGCGCGAGGCCGCCACCACTCAGACGAACACCCTGAACTTAATGCCGGGTATCAACGCGGCGCGTATCGCCTGCGTCCGGGACTATCTCACCTCGCCCACCCCCGAGTTTTTCAAAAAATCCCCTTGGGACGAGTTGCCCTATCCATCTGCAGAACGGCTGGCCGAGCTCCTGGACAATGGGGTTTTTAAAAAAGTGCTGCCCGAGTCCGTGCGTTCCCCGCTGTCGATAACGGCCGATGGCGGTGAAACGCGAGGCTTCAATCCCGCGAACAATAACCTCCCGACCGGGCTCAGCCCTCCGGGAATGGCGGCGTGGATCAGCGTCGCCGGTACCGAGGCGCGATTCGTCAGCTTGCCGTTCCACGTTGATCACTCGCGACTCAGCATTTTCGTCGCCGGCGAGGGACCGGGCTCAGGGCAGCTGAATCTTCTCGATGCGAATAACCAAAAGGTGGAACCGCTGGGAACTCCTGAACTCCTCCCACGTTGGAAGCGTCTCAACTATAACGTCGCCCCCGGCCAGTACCGCCTGGCCGTCACGCACGCAGGAGCGGGCTGGCTTGCTTTCACGGTCCCCAAGACGAATTCCCGGCTGTCGGTTCTCGCACTGAAAGTCGTACAACTCGGCCCTTGGCTACTCGGCACCAGTGCCCTGCTGGCACTCGCCACACTCATTCTGGTACGGCCGCCCGCCACGTCGCCACCGGCTTCCTTGCACCGCGACGGGTGGAGTGCGTCGGCGGCGCTGGTGCTCGGACTTGCATCCGCCGTCGTGCTGGCGGTTCGCGTCGGACTGATCGATGTCTCGGCTGTCGCCGCCAACGAGCTTCGTGGAGATACCGTCGCGAATTTTGGCCTGGTCGATCCCGCCGCCGGAGACCGCGCTGCGGAAAAGTTTGTCGGCGCGGCGTTCGTGGTCCGTGATCCCAAATCCATCTGGCTGGGAACCTATGTCGGCGGCGATTCATTCACCGGCCGGATCGCCAGCACAGCCTTCGTGCTCGCCAACCCGGCGCTGCACGTGCCCATCGCCGGCTATCCCAGTTCAGCGGGCAATCATCTGTCGCTGGAAGTTCTCGATCCCACCGGGCAGAAGGTGGCGGACATTCACTATCCGGGCCGGCGCCCGCCCTGATGAGCGCGCACCTCCTGGCATTCCTAGTGGTCTTCGCGGTGTTGAGTCTGCCCGCGATCGCGGTCGCCGGCTTGATTCGCGGCCGGGCCTGGTGTCCATCGTGCCTCACGCTGCTCGTCGCCGGCGGCGCCGTCGCGTTGCTCGGCTACGTGTCATTCTGGGCCTGGTTTTTTCGCCCCTGGCTGGGAGCGCTCTGGACTCCCGGCGTGCTCGCCACGGCTGTTGTTTTCCTCTGGCGGGACCGCGCCCATTTGCGCGTCACGCTTGCGGATCGCGACCTGCGGACTCCGCTGTTGCTCGCGGGGGTCGTCGGCCTGGGCTACCTGGGCGTGCTGCATTTGTTTCAGTCTCCGCTCGGCGTCGATCAACTCGCCGCCAACCGCTTTCTGCCCGACCTGCCGGTCGACAACGAGATTCCCCGCCTGTTCGCAGAGCGCCTGCGCGACGGGGTCAGCCCGCGCCAGTTGGTGGGCGACTGGCTGAGCAGCGACCGGCCGCCGCTGCAAACGGGCATCATCCTGTTTGCCTCGCCGGTCTTGAAATTGGCCGGGGTCGATTTTGCCACGGCGGCGCACGTCGCGGGCCTGTGGTTCCAGCTTCTCTGGGTCCCGGCCATCTGGGCCTTCGTCGTGCTGGCCGGAGCGCGCCCGGCGTTTGCCACGCTACTGGTCGGGTTGATGGCGACCACGAACCTCTGCCTGCTTCATTCCCTCTATGTCTGGCCCAAGCTCGGCGCGGCCGCGCTGACCGTGGGTGCATTCCTGCTTTACGCCGATGCCACCCAGCGCGGACCCATTCGTCTCGCCGTGGCCGGGATGCTTGCCGCGCTCGGCTGGCTCGCCCATGGCGGTAATGCCTTTTCGCTGCTCGCGCTGGCCGGGATGGCGCTATTCTGGCGGCCTTGGCCCCGGCCCGCGGCGCTGGCCGCCGGTTTGCTTGGCGCCGCGCTGCTGATGATGCCCTGGCTCGCCTACCAGAAATATTACGAGCCGCCGGGAAACCGTCTCTTCAAATGGCACCTCGGCGGCGTCATCCCGCCCGACCACCGCGGCACGATGGAGACGATCGTCTCCTCCTATCGCGCCGCCGGCTGGCATACAGCGCTGAACAACCGGCGCGCGAATATGGGCACGCTCGTGGCGGGCGATTACGCGAGCTGGCTCGACTTCCATGCCCGCACCGCCGCCCACCGCCGTAACGATCAGTTCTTTTATTTCTTCCATTCCCTCGGTTTCTGGAACCTCGCCCTCTGCCTCGCGCCCTTCGCGTGGTGGCGCGCGCACCGCCGCGGGCCGTTGACCGCCGGCGCCCGCCTGCTCCTGGCCTCGAGCCTCTGGGTCGCGCTCACGTTGGTCGCCTGGGTGCTCCTGCTGTTCTTTCCCCACAACGCCGTGATTCATCAAGGCTCGCTGGCCGCCAACCTCGTGGCAATCGCGCTCGCGTTGATCGCCGCCGCCGCGGTGCATCGCTACTTTTTCGCGGCTCTTGCGCTCGGACATGTCGCCGCGTTTGCGCTGACCTGGCTCCCCGCGTCGCCGGCCGGCTCCGGGCCGATCTCGCCCGCCGCGGTCGTCACGGTGGCCGTCGCCGCGGCGATTCTGGCCGCGTGGTCGTCGCGCGGGATCATCGAGCTGTTCCCGGTCGACCCCGCCTCGCCCTACCAACGCGTGCAACGGGGCATGCGCGTCGTCTTCGGCCTCGCCGCGCTGGCGACGATCATCGGCGCGGTCCGGCTCGTCGTCGCAAAAGTTCACGCCTTGCCGCCGGCTTCCGGCATCGGCTCCGCCTTGGGCGAAAGCCATTTCCGGCCGGACGGCGTCTATCCGACCACCAATCACGCCGCGTTGCCGGAAAATCTCGCGACCCGTGGCTCCTGGCTCGGCTCGGACGAATTTCAAGGTATGCACGAGACCGCGTGGTATCAGGCGCGCCCCAGATTCACGCTGCTGCTCGCGGGCTATCCCGCGCTCGCGCCGAACCGGCTGGAAATCGACGTGCGCGCGCGCGACGGCACCCAGCGCACCATCCGCTACGAGGGCGAAAACCCGCGCGAGTCCTGGCAGCCGTGGACCGTCACGCTCGACGCCAACGCCGTCGCCTTTCGCATCCGCGCCATCGACGCCTACAGCGCCCTAGCGGGCTGGCTCGCGTTTTCCGAGCCGTTCTAGGCCCGATCGGCGCCAAAATCCTGAGCTTGCCCCAAGGCTGCTTCCCGCCCTCGTGTTGACCTTCCACGCCGACTCCTGCCATGCCCAAAACCCTCCTCGTCACCGGTTCCTCCGGCCTCATCGGCTCTGAAGTGTGCGTCTATTTCGCCCGCGAACTCGGCTACACAGTTCACGGCGTGGACAACAACCAACGGGCCGTTTTCTTCGGACCGCAGGGCGACACCCGCTGGAATCAGCAGCGGCTCGCGCGCGACCTCCCGGGTTTCGTGCACCATGAGCTCGACATTCGCGACCGCGCCGGGGTGCTCGCCCTCGTCCGCGACGTCAAACCCGGCGTGATCGTCCACACCGCGGCGCAGCCCTCGCACGACCGCGCCGCCGCGATCCCCTTCGACGACTTCGACACCAACGCCGTCGGCACCCTGAACCTGCTCGAAGCCGCGCGCCAGGCCGCCCCCGAGTCGCCTTTCGTGCACATGAGCACGAACAAAGTCTACGGTGACGCCCCCAACCGCATCGCCCTCCGCGAACTCGCCACGCGCTGGGACTACGCCGATCCCGCCTACGAACACGGCATCGCCGAAACCTTCACCATCGACCAATCCAAACACTCCCTGTTCGGCGCCTCCAAGGTCGCCGCCGATGTGATGGTGCAGGAATACGGCCGCTACTTCAACCTGCCCACCTGTGCCCTGCGCGGCGGCTGCCTCACGGGGCCCAATCACAGCGGCGTCGAGTTGCATGGCTTCCTCAGCTACCTCGTGAAGTGCAACCTTGAGGGCCGGGAGTACAAGGTTTTCGGATATAAGGGAAAACAGGTGCGCGACAACATCCACTCTCTCGATGTCGCGCGCTTCATGGCGGCCTTCGTCGCCGCACCCCGTGCCGGAGAAGTCTACAACCTCGGCGGCGGGAAGGCCAACTCCTGTTCCATCCTCGAGGCGTTCAAGATTGCCGAAAGATTTTCCGGCCAACCGCAGGTCCACACCTACGTCGACCAGAACCGCGCCGGGGACCATATTTGCTACTACAGCGACCTTCGCAAAATGCGCGCGCATTACCCGGCCTGGGATATCACGCAATCGCTGGAGGACACCATCGGTCAGATCGTCGCAGCCTGGCGGACCCGGCAATAAATCGATGTGGAACTCAGGAAATCAGGAAAAGATTTTGTCGGGATTCCCTTTTTCCAGCTTTCCACATTCCCTGGCGGTGTCTTTACCCGTCGCTCCCTGATTTCCTGCGTTCATTTTGGAGCGTTCGGGTGTTTTGTCGTCTTCCCGCATGCCCGATTTCAAGCCCTGTTTCGGCCTCGTTCCCGGTGACCAAAACGCCCTCGATCTTTTCCGCCGGCGAATGGTCGTCGCAGCCCCCGGCAACGCGCAGCGATCTCAAGGCCGGCGCCACGCCCGCTGTTCGACGACCCGCGAATCGCCTGGGCCCACGACCGACTCCGGGAAATGGGCCTTGAGGGTGGAGGGACGGACCGGGACGTGCTTGAACTCGGTCCCCTCGAGGGCGGACACAGCTATCTCCTCGACCGCCTCGGCGCCAGATCAGTCACCGCGATCGAGGCCAATCCCCGCGCCTACCGCAAATGCCTGATCGCCAAGGAGACGTTCGGGATGCCGCGAACGCACTTCCTGCTCGGCGATGCGCTGGTACACCTGCGCACGACGGAAAAGCACTACGACATCGGGATCGCCTGCGGCCTCCTCTACCATCTCACCAATCCCGTGGAAGTGCTCGAATTGCTTGGCCAGCGCTGCGACGCGATCTTCCTCTGGACCGTCTTTCACGACGCCGAATTCGTTGCGCAGAATTCCGTGCCCGGCGCCAAATTCTCCGAGGTTCTCGACCGGGAGCACGCCGGCTTTAAACACAAGGTCCATCGTTTCAACTACGGCCCCTCGCTCGCCTGGATGGGCTTTTGCGGCGGCGGCGATGTGTTAAGCGATTGGATCGAGCGTCCGGAAATTCTGGCGGCGCTCGAGCGCTTCGCGTTCAGCGAATTTCGGTGGGAACAGAAACCGAACGTCCACCGCATCGCCCTGACGCTCGTCGCGCGAAAGCGGTGACGGTGGGGTGGGCGGAAACCCGCCAGCCAGTCCCCGGTCGCTTCTGCGTCCGATTTCCCCAGTGCATGAGAGCGCGGCGCCATGACCAGAATTTCGAAACCAAAGTCCCTCTCAGGTCTTTTCTCGGGCGCACCCGGGTTTGACCCGAAAGGAAAGCCAGCCATGGTTCTGATTTAATGGTCGCCTTCCTCCGCATGCTCTCTGCCGCCGTTTGGAGTGGACTGGCCTTCAGCTTGTCGGTTCAGGCCGAACCAGCGGGCCTCGCCAGGGAGTCGCCGTTTCTGCCGACCGGGATTCCAGCTTTGGCCGCAGGCTCGGGCGAAGCTTACGAACTGGCCGGGATCAGCACCATGGGCCGGCAAACGTCCGTCAACATTTACGACAAGATCGGCAAGAAGGGCCTCTGGATCGCCGTCGGCGAGACCGCGAGCGGTATTACCGTTTCGAAGTACGATTCCGCCCGCGAGTTGGTCGTGATCCGCGTCGCCGGCACCGAAAAAATTCTCGCGCTGCGCAAGGCGGCGTCGTCAACCGCCCGGCCGGGGACCATGCCGCCTCCACCGGTGGCGGCCGGTTTCAACATCCCTCCGCCCCCCACCGTCGTGCCAGTGGCGCTGGCGCCCGCACCCCTAACCGCAGCGGGAGCCAGCCCTGCCCCCGCCGCACCGCGCCCCCCGCCACCGGTCCCGGGCAGCGTGGCTCATCAAGAGCAGGAAGCGCGCATGCTCGTCAGCGACTTGCTCGAGATCGGCATGGCCCAGCGGAAGGCCTATGAGGAGGCGCAGAAGAAGGCGACCCAGTCCGGCGGCGACAGCACTCCGGCCGACCCGAACGCTACGGCCACGCCACCTGCCGCCCCGCCGCATCCGGCCGCGAACTGAGTTGATCCAAGTCCGGCGCCTCGTGCCCGGGCCGGTTGACCCGGCCTTGGGACGGGCGGCCCGCAACCCACTGGAATCCTACGCCGCCGGCTTCTTGGCCCAGCCGTAGACCCAAAAGTCGAGCCGGCCCGCCACGCGAATGTCTTCAAACCCGGCGCGGAGCAAAAAAGTTTCGATCTCGGCCGGCGTGGAACATTTGGAGAGGTGCGAGGGCCGCTCGGCCGGCTTGAACATTTTACGGCTCTCCTCGAAGACGGCCCACCCTTTCGTTGAAGCGAGATCGACATTGTCACAGTAGAAACGCCCTCCCGGCTTCAGCACGCGCATCGCGTCGAGCATGTAGTTGTAGCGGTCCCATTCATCCAGGTGCATGAACACTACGGTGGAATAAACGACATCGACCGAGGCATCCGGAATCGGCTGCAAATCGAACCCCGAGATCTCCTGCAAGCGCGTGTTGCTCAGTCCGGTCAGGCGTCGTGCGGCGACCCCCAGCATGTTGGCCGAGACGTCGCATCCGATCCATTCCCGCACAAACGGTGCCAAAACGCCACCGACCCGTCCGACCCCGCAGCCGATCTCGAGCACAACGTCGCCCGGACGGATGCCCACGGTTTTTCCTAAAATATCGAGGGTATCGTCGGCATCCTCGAAGAACTTTTCCTCGTCGGCATAACCGCACACGTAAAAATGGGCGTCGGCCCGCGAACTCGCGAGCGCGTTCCAAACCAACTTATAATCGCTGCGCACCTGACTCATTTTTCCATTCAGCGCCGGAGCGGACAAGAGGTCAAAGTCCATCTCGGTATTTTCGTCGGATGCCGGGAGAGACCCGCGTCAACAAAATGGCGCTTCCCGCGCCCATGCTTTTTCGCATGCTGCGCCCCATGCGTATTTTGATCTCCGGCGTCTGCGGATTCGTGGGCAGCACGCTCGCGCGCGCGCTCGCGGAGGCGGGCGGCCACGAGGTCTATGGATTCGATAATTTTATCCGGCCCGGCAGTGAAACCAATCGCGGCGAACTCAAGCGACGTGGTATCCGCCTGTTTCACGGTGACCTGCGCGCCGTCAGCGATCTCGAAGTTCTTCCCCCGGTCGACTGGGTCATCGATGCCGCCGCCAATCCGAGCGTGCTCGCCGGAGTCGACGGCCGGACGAGTTCGCGCCAGCTGGTGGAGCATAACCTCGGGGGAACGGTCAACCTCCTCGAATACTGCAAACAGCATCGCGCGGGCTTTCTGCTGCTCAGCACGAGCCGGGTCTACTCGATCGCCCCGCTGGCGGCGCTGCCCACCGAGGTGCACGATCGCGCCTTTCGGCCTTCATCTTCCGTCCCCCATCCGATCGGCGTGAGTCTGGCGGGAGTCGACGAATCGTTTTCAACCCTGGCCCCCGTTTCGCTTTACGGCGCCACCAAGCTGGCGAGCGAAACGCTCGCACTCGAATACGGGGCCACTTTCGATCTGCCGGTGTTTATCAACCGCTGCGGCGTCCTGGCGGGGGCCGGACAGTTCGGTCGGGCCGATCAGGGTATTTTTGCCTATTGGATCAACGCCTGGCTGCGGCAGCGACCGCTCAACTATCTCGGTTTCGAAGGCACGGGGCACCAGGTGCGCGACTGCCTGCATCCCCTCGACCTCGTGCCCGCGCTCGTGAAGCAAATGACGGCACCGCGGCCCGCCCCGGGCGACCGGATCGCAAACTTCTCCGGCGGCGCGGCCTCCGCGACGTCCCTGCGCCAGCTCAGCGACTGGTGCGCCGCGAATGTCGGGCCGCACCACGTGGGTGCCGACCTCAAGCCGCGGGCTTTCGATATTCCCTGGATGGTGCTCGACTCCGCCAAAGCGGCGCGGTTGTGGGACTGGCGGCCGGTGCAGAAAACCGCGGCAATTCTCGATGAGATTGCCGTTCACGCGCGCAACCATCCCGACTGGCTCGACGTTTCGGCTCCGCTCTGATTGTCCCCACTGATGACCGCCGCCGCTCCGCTCCGCCTTTTTTCCGTCGTCATTCCGGCCCGCGACGAAGAGGAGTCGCTGCCATCGACGATCGCGGATATCGTGCAGACCTTCACGACGGAACACATTCCCCACGAGATCGTCGTGGTTGACGACGGCAGCAAGGATCGCACTTGGGCCGTGCTACAACAGTTGAAGGAGAAATTCCCCACTCTGGCGCCGACGCAAACCACCGGCCTGCACGGCTTCGGCCGGGCGGTGGCCTGGGGGCTGGAGCACAGTCGGGGCGACGCCATGGTCATCATGATGGCAGACGCCTCCGACTCGCCACGTGATGCCGTAAAATACTGGCAGATGCTCAACGAGGGCTACGATTGCGCGTTTGGCAGCCGCTTCATCGCCGGAGGCGAAGTCATCGACTACCCGCGGATCAAGTTGCTCGTCAATCGTCTGGCGAATTTCTTGGTGCGCGTGGGGTTCGCCATTCCGCTGAACGACACCACCAACGCGTTCAAAGCCTACCGCCGCACGGTGATCGAGGGCTGCCGGCCGTTTCTGGCGCCCCATTTCAACCTGACGGTCGAGATCCCGTTAAAGGCAATCGTCCGGGGCTACACGTTCGCCGTCATCCCGATCTCGTGGCGCAACCGGAAATACGGCGTGGCCAAGCTGAAGATCAAGGAGATGGGCAGCCGCTATTTTTTCATCTGCGCCTACGTCTGGCTCGAAAAATATTTCAGCCGGGGCGACTACCGGCGGAAATGACCCGGTTGTTGCCGACCTCGGGTTAACCCTAGCGACCAAAGGCCGGGCCGGCGCGAGCCGCGACTCACGGTCGGGATCGAGAAAACCCTTGTTCCCCGGGCTAGCGCCGTTTTCCCTCTTTCCCTCCCATGATCTATTTGCTCGGAGGTTCCGGTTACGTCGGCCACGCCTATCAGGCATTGCTGACGCAAAAAGGCATCGCATTTCGCGTCCTGCGACGGGCCGACCTCGATTACGCCGACCCCGAGGCATTGCGCGACGCGCTTCTGCGCGACCGGCCCGAATTTCTCATCAATGCCGCCGGCTATACCGGCAAACCGAACGTTGATGCGTGCGAATTGCACCGGCACGAATGTCTCGCCGGCAACGCCGTGCTACCCGGCGTGATCGCCGATGCCTGTGCCGCCGCGGGCGTGCCCTGGGGGCACGTTTCGTCCGGCTGCATCTTCACGGGCGAGCGGGCCGACGGTGGCGGCTTCACCGAAGCGGATGCGCCGAACTTCACCTTCCGCACCGACAACTGTTCCTTTTACAGCGGCACCAAAGCGCTCGGCGAGGAAGTGCTCGCCGGGAAGCCCGACGTCTACCTCTGGCGCCTGCGCATTCCGTTCAACGAGGTTGAAAACCCGCGCAACTATCTCACGAAATTAATGCGGTACCCCAGGCTGCTCGAAGCGACCAACTCGATCTCGCACTTGGAGGAGTTCTGCGCCGCCACGTTCGCGTGCTGGGAGAAGCGCGTGCCTTTCGGCGCTTACAACGTCACCAATCCCGGCAAGGTCACCACCCACGAGGTCGTCGAACTGATCAAGCGCAGCGGTGTTTGCACCAAGGAATTCTCGTTTTTCCGCAGTGAGGAAGAATTCATGCAAGTCGCCGCGAAAACCCCGCGGTCGAACTGCGTCATGGATTCGTCCAAGCTCGCCGCTACGGGCATCACCCTGACCGAGGTCCACGAAGCCGTGGCTCAGGCGCTAAAATCCTGGCAGCGGAGTTAAGCCCAAAGGCGCCACGTCACGCGAACGTCCGTCCGGAAAATTCTTCATCCCTCCCTGTCCAACCTTCGCGTTTCTTCGCGCTTAAAAGCTTCATGAATATTCTCGTCACCGGGGGAGCCGGGTTCATCGGCTCGAACTTCGTACACTATACGCTGCGCCACCGGCCGCAGTGCCGCATCACCGTGCTTGACGCTCTGACCTACGCCGGCAGCCGGGCCAGCCTTGAGGCGGCGGGCAGCCGCGTGGAGCTTGTGGTGGGACGGATCGAGGATGCCGGCTTGGTCGACCGCCTGGTGGGCACGAACGACGTGGTCGTCCACTTCGCCGCCGAGTCCCATAACGACAACTCGATCGCCAATCCCCTCCCGTTCGTAACCACCAACGTCGTCGGCACCTTCACCTTGATCGAGGCAGTGCGGAAACACGGCCGGCGTCTGCATCACATCTCCACCGACGAGGTTTTCGGCGACCTGGAACTCGGCGACCCGGAACGGTTCCGGGAGACGACGCCCTACCATCCCTCCAGTCCTTACTCGGCCACGAAGGCTGGTTCCGACCTCCTGGTGAAGGCTTGGGTCCGCACGTTCAAGCTCAACGCCACCATCAGCAACTGCTCGAACAACTACGGGCCCTACCAGCACATCGAGAAGTTCATCCCCCGCCAGATCACCAACGTGCTGGCCGGCCGCAAACCAAGGCTTTATGGCGAAGGCAAAAACGTCCGGGATTGGATCCATGTGGACGATCACAACGCCGCGGTTTGGGCGATTCTCGAACGCGGCCAGCCGGGCGGTTATTATATGATCGGCGCCGACGGAGAGCAGAACAACAAGGCGGTGATGACGCTCATTCTCGAACTGATGGGCAAGCCCACGGATTGGTACGAGCATGTCAACGACCGCCCGGGACATGACCTGCGCTACGCGATCGACGCGGCCAAGATTCGCCGGGAACTCGGTTGGACGCCCCGCTACACCACCTTCCGCGACGGACTGGCCGCCACGATCAATTGGTACCGCGACAATGCGGCTTGGTGGAGCCCGCTCAAGGACGCCGTCGAGGCTAGGTACGCGAAACAGGGCCAGTAGGCCGCCACCCGCCGAGCACCCCGGCCTGGTCCCGCGCCCCGGCAGCAACGCTTGATCCAATTGCGGATTGCAGACAGCGGACTGCGGACTGAAAAATCCGCCCGCAAAATCGAAATGCCTTCCCTCACCGCCAATCCCCAATCCGCCACCCCCGGTTCGCCACCACGCAAAGGCATCATCCTCGCCGGCGGTTCCGGCACCCGCCTCTACCCGTTGACGATCGCCGTGAGCAAGCAGCTCATGCCGGTCTACGACAAACCGATGGTCTACTATCCGCTGTCGGTGCTGATGCTCGCGGGAATTCGCGAGATCCTCGTCATCTCCACCCCGACCGACCTGCCACTCTTCGAACGCCTGCTCGGCGACGGGTCGAACGTCGGCCTGAAATTTTCCTACGCGGCCCAGCCAAAGCCCGAGGGCCTCGCCCAGGCCTTTCACATTGCCGAGGAAGTCGGCTTTCTCCGCGGCGAACCGGCGGCTCTCGTGCTGGGCGACAATCTTTTTTACGGCAACGATCTGGCCAACTCCCTGGAGCGCGCCGACGGCCGCACCACCGGTTCCACCATTTTCGGTTACCATGTGGGCGACCCGCGGAGTTATGGCGTCGTTGAATTTGCCGACGACGGCCGGGTCCTTTCGCTGGAGGAAAAGCCGGCGCAACCCAAATCGAACTACGCCATTCCGGGCCTGTATTTTTATGACGCCGATGTTGTCCGCCTGGCCCGCAACTTGAAGCCGTCGAAGCGGGGCGAGCTTGAGATCACCGATCTCAACCGCCTGTACCTCGACGCAGGCAAGCTGCACGTCGAACTGCTCGGCCGCGGCACCGCCTGGCTCGATACCGGCACCCACGACTCACTGCTCGAAGCCGGCCAATTCGTGAGTGTCATCGAAAACCGGCAGGGCCTGAAGATCGCCTGCATCGAGGAGATCGCCTGGCGCAAGGGTTGGATCGACCTCGCGGGACTCGAGGCCAACATTACCCGCCTCGGCAAATCCTCCTACGGCGGCTATCTCCGGCGCATCGCCGGCGAAAAGCGGTAGGAGCGGCTTTACGCCGCGGCCTGTGCGCGGCATGCTTTCGCCCCGCGTGCAGGTCAGCTTCATCATCCCCCTGTTCAACTGCCTCGCGCTCACCCGCGCCTGCGTCGAGCGCCTGCAGGCGACGCTGCCCGCGGGGCTCCTCCACGAGATTATCCTCGTCGACGACGGCAGCACGGATGGCACGCGCGATTGGCTCGCCACGTTGCGCCCACCCTTCCGCGTCCTCCTGCACGAGCGCAATCTCGGCTACGCCATCGCCAACAACGGCGGCGCCGCTCTCGCCCAAGGACGCTTCCTCGTTCTGCTCAACAACGACTTGATCCTCCAACCGCACTGGCTGGAACCGATGCTGGCCGCCCATCAGTCGCTGGGCGACCGCGCCGGGATCGTCGGCAACGTTCAACTCGACGCCCGCACGGGGGCGGTCGATCACGCGGGCATCGTGCTGAGTGCGCAGGGTAAACCCGAACACGCCCGCGCCCTGCCCGCTTTCGCCCGCTGGCGATCCGCGAGCCTGCGACCGGTGCCGGCCGTCACCGGAGCGTGCCTCCTGATCGAGCGTTCACTCTGGCAGCAACTCGGCGGATTCGGCGAACGCTTCGTCAACGGCGGCGAGGACGTCGATCTCTGCTACCGCGCGCGCGCGGTCGGCCGCGCCACCGCCGTCGCGCTCACCAGCGTAATCCGCCACCACGTAAGTTCCTCCCCCGGCCGGAAGCTGCGCGACGAACAAAATTCCTTCCGGCTTTTTCGCCGCTGGCGCCGCGCCTTCATTGGGGACGCGACCCGCCCTTGGTGCCGGGACTATCTCCGATCGGCCCTGGTCGATCCGTGTTCCGGCGAACACCGACTCGCGCGCCACGCGCTGCTGCATGCCGCCGGACTCACCGCCGCTCCCCCGTCGGAAGCCATCGCCCACCTTGAGGCGGCGCACGCCCGCGAATTCACCCGCTGGGAGGAAATGTTCACGTAAGCGGCGTCGCGGCCGCACTCCGGCGCGGGTCAGGCCCGCCCGCCATCCCCACTCCGCACCACTTCCCGCACGACCGATTGCGGCCGTTGATTCACACTCAGAAACATCCGGCCGACATACTCGCCGATCAACCCGAGCAGAACGAGCTGCGTGCCGGAAAAAATCAACAGCGCCGCCATCAACCAGCCGAAGCCGTAGTCGGGACCGCGATCGTGCCACCAGAGCCAGACCACCGCGCCCAACGCGACCACGCCCACCACGGCCAGCAGCAGGCCAAGGATCGTCGCCACGCGCAGCGGCAGGACGGAGAAATTGATCCAGGCGCTCAACCAAAGCCGCAAGAGCCGTCGCAACGTATACGTGCTCTCGCCGGCGCGACGCGGTTCGTGCCGGACATCGATCGATCCGATGCGCTGCGTCACCTGCAGGAGCAGTCCGTCGATGTAGGGATAGGGGCCCGCGTATTTCACGACCTCCTGCGCGACGAACGCCGTCACGCACCGAAAGCTCGAAAGATAGAATCCGCGCGGCTTGTCGAGGGCCCAGTCGGTCATCCGGTTGGTAAACCAGCTGCCGAAGTTGCGCCACGCGGAATGCTGCTTCTCGACGTAATGACCAAACACCACATCGAGGCCCGCTTCCCGCGCGTGCCGCCACAGGCGCACCGCCTCATCCGGCGGGTGCTGCCCATCGTCATCCAAATTGACGATATGCGTCCCCCGGGCGTGGCGCCAGCCGGTCAGGACCGCGTTGTGCTCGCCGAAATTTCTCGCGTGCTCGACCAGGGTGATCGGCACTTTCGCTCCACGAATCAGGGCGTGGCAGACGACGCTCGTCGCGTGGTCACTGCCATCGTGGACCAGCACGATCTCATGCCCGCCCTCGATCGGCAACGCCTCGAGTTCATGAACCACCGCACCAATCGTCTCGGCACTGTGGTAGAGCGGAATGACAAAGCTGAGCGCGACGGGAGGCATGATAGGGGCCGACAGCACGTTGGTCACCC
Source organism: Opitutia bacterium (assembly GCA_947474935.1). Taxonomy (GTDB): domain Bacteria; phylum Verrucomicrobiota; class Verrucomicrobiia; order Opitutales; family Opitutaceae; genus ER46. The sequence goes on along the minus strand of CANJKL010000014.1, from coordinate 133,039 downwards.
GGCGGAACGACCGCGAATAAAATCACCGGTCACCCGACCGTGAGGCATCCCGGCCGGACTCATTCGACCCCGCGGTCCCACTGCGGCCGCGCACCGCCTAGACATAGTATCGAAGCTCTTTCCGGTAATACGCCACCGTGCGGGACAGCGCCGTGCGGAGGTCCGTACGCGGTTTCCAGCCGAGCTTGCGCCCGATGAGCCGGTCGTCCGCATAGTAGTCGCCGATATCGATCTTCTTCCGATCCGCCGGAAATTCCCGCACGGTGAAGACCCCGCTCCCGTTGATCTCGACCAGCGTCTCGGCGAGCCGTTGGAGCGAAACCGGCGGTGGTCCGCCAAGGTTAAACGCGAGCCCCTCCGCCTTGGGACTCGCGGCGGCGAGCAAGAAGGCCTCGGCCACGTCGTCCACAAACGTGAAATCGCGCAACTGTTCCCCGCCCCAGACTTCGAACGGTTCCCCTTCCACCAGCCGACGCACCCACACGCCCACAAACGTCTGCCGTGCGTCTTTGATCCGCATCCGCGGGCCAATCGTGTTCGTCAGCCGCAGGGCCGTCGAACGGATGCCGTGCACCCGCGAATAAAGCAGGTGAAAGGATTCGCCCGCGATCTTGTTGATCCCGTTTACGTCCACCGGTCGCAACGGATGCTTCTCGTCGACCGGCAGGTAGTCCGGCCGGCCGTAGATCTGGCGCGTGCTGGCAAAGACGACGCGGATTTCTCGATTGTGCAGGCGGCACGCTTCGAGAATCGCGAGCTGCGCCCGGCAGTTGATATCGAGGTCCGTTTGCGGATCCGCCATCGAGTCCATGTGGCTCGTCTGGCCGGCGAGGTTGAAAAGGAAATCCTGCCCGCGCACGAGGCGCGGCAGCTTCGGCCAGTCGCGCACGTCGGCAATGTGAACGTTCACGTCCCGGGCAATGCCCGCGAGATTACGGCGATTCCCGCCGTATTCCGGGGCGAGGCAGTCTACGATCGTAACACGCGCACCCAGGGCCACGAGCTGGCGGGCAAGCGTCGAACCGATGAACCCAAGCCCTCCCGTAATGAGGACGCGCTGCCCGGCATATATCTTGCGTAAATTCATCGCGGCTGGAGTTAATCGACATCAAGAACGCTCGCCGGACTCCCCGCGAACCCGAAATATTGCAGGGACTACTCCCGCACCTCGATCGCGAAGCCGTACACACAGAGACCGAGCGCGCGGGAGTCGCCCGGCAGCATCGTCGGCGGCTGGACCGAGTGCAGCGTGAGTTCCGACCGGCCCGGCGGAACCAAGATCGGCGCCAGTTGTTGCTTCGTTCGCCCCGCTCCAAACCGGACGCGCTCCGCGCCGGCCATCGCGCCGGCATTGCCCAGCCCAACCTCGCGCGACTCCACGCTGCGGGCGTCGAGGGTGCACACCAGGGTGAGCGGCCGATCGCGGGGGTTGTCGATTTGCACCGTGGCGTCTCCCTCGGACCAACGCCAGCGCTCGCCATTGGACAACCGCTCCTCCGGATGCCAGCCGCGGCCAAAGTCGGCCCGGACGCTCGTGGGAGCGTTGGCCCGGACGAGCGCATAATGCGGCGTAATCTGCTTCGAAGCGACGCCCGGCAGCTGCAGTGAAATCAAACCACTGCTCAGATTCCATTCGCCACGCAGCGGCGTGTTCAGCCGCCCTTCATAGGTGTGCGTCGGAAAAAACTGGGCCTTCCGCAGCAGAAAGGCGTTCGCCCACAATCGGGACCACATGTCGGGCAGCAGCAGGTTGACCGACGTAACTTCCGGCATCCGTTCGATCTTTCGCAGCTGACGCAGCTCGCCGTCGACCACGAGCGGCGCGTTGGCGAGGTGATAAAAAATCATCCCCGTGCCGACGAGATTGGCGGCCAACACCAGCGCACCCAGCGAAACCACCCCGAGCCATTCGCTCAGCCGGCGGCTCCACCGCAGCGTCACCCACCAGCACAACGCCGCCAGCACCTCCGGGTAGAACACGGCCAGCAGCTTGTAGGCGTCGTAGCTCGCGTTCGTGTTCAGCCGTGCGCCGCGCACCTGCAGGAAAACATAACCCGCGAGCACCGGCAGGCTCAGACAGGCCGCGGTCCACAGGCTGCGCCGCCGCTGCCGGACGGCTCGTGCCACGGCCACCCCCAGCGCCGTCAGCACGATGGCGGTCAACATCCAGCGGACTCCACCGAACGCCCATGCCCGGAGATCGGGTCCCTGGACCATGCCCAGCCAGCCCTCCGGGGTGAACGCCGGAATCCGCCAGCCAAAATCATACGTTCGGAGCAGCGTGAAACGTTCCGCCAGGCCGGCGACCCTTTCCGCCATGACGATCCCGCAAACGAGCAGTGGCGCCAGCATCGCCGCCAGCCAGCGCCCAAACCGTCCCCAATCGCCGTGCCACACGGCCAGTCCACCCGCATACGCCAGCGCCGGCACGAGACACACCAGCAGAATGAAATTATAACTGCCCAGCAGCACCGTGTAGCCGATCGCCAGCACGCCGCTCCAGGCAAGCGCCCGCCTGATCGTAAGCCGCCCGCGCCAGAGCGAGATGCCCGCCCACGTGAGCACCGCGATGCCCTGACTGGCGAGCAACTGTCCCATCGCGACGTGGGCAAAGGCATACCAGACGACCGGGCTGAACGCATAAAGCACCGCAATGCCAAGGCTGATGCCGCTGCTGTAGCGCAACACCCCGCGCGCGATCAGAAACACCACGGGCAACGACGACGCCAGCAACACCGCGGTCATGAGGCTCGTCAGCTCGTGCGGGGCACAATGAAAAATACTCCCGTTCAGGGCGATCAGGGCCGAGGGCGTGAAATGATTCAGCCGGAGCCAGAAATCGAAAAAATTGTCCGTCGACATCACGCGCACGACCTCGGTCAGACCCAGGAAGCCCTCGCGATCCGTGCGCGCGAATTCCTGCAGGACCCGGGCGCCCGCCGCATAGTCCGCGGCATCGCAGCTGCCGAGGGAAACGGTGGTCAGTCCTTTCGCGGCCAGCGCGAGACTGAGCGCAAGTGCGCCGAGGCATGCCGCCATCGCCGCGAAAACCAGACCGAATCGACCGAGATCGGCCACAGCGTTCCGCAATCCCCGCCGCCCTATCGCCACTGCCAGCAACGTCACGGGCAGCAGTTCACTCGCCCAACCGTAGCTGTCGGTGCCACGGAGATTCGCGTGCGCCCCGGCCCAGACTACGAGCGATTGCAAAACGAAGCCGGCGGGAGCCACCAGCACCGGCCAAAACCGGCGCCAGCGCCCGGGCATGGCCAGCATCGCCAGTCCTGCGCCCCAGAAGAGCACGTGAATCATCACCCCGAATGCGACCGCCAAAGTCATCATGACTGCGAACCCGGCCTTTCCGAAGCAGCCGGTCCCACCGCCGGCTTTCGCCCGACGGCAAAAATCGAAACACCAAAGGGCAACGGCCCCACCCCCCGCAGCCACGCTCGCTCCGCCGCCATCGCCAGGTTGAACGCGGCTTCGACAGCCGGTGGGAAAAGCCGCACGTCACTGCCGTCACGCGGGCGGGGCAACAGTTTGCGGCGCGCGACGATCAGGGGAAAAGGCAGCGTGTTCCAGAACGTCGCCTCGGCGCCGGAAAAACCCGCGGCGCCCAGCTTCGCCAGCACCTCCCGCCGGCCGTAGCGCCGGCAGGAATGCACCGCCTCGTCGTGATACGACCACAGCCAGCCGTAGGCCGGGACGTTGATCACTACGACGCCACCGGGACGCAAGACACGCGCGAATTCCCGCAAGGCGGCGGCATCGTCGGCCACGTGGTAAAGTACGTCCGCCGAGACCACGGCGTCAAAGCTGGCATCGGGAAACGGCAGTTCCGTAACCGAGGCCTCCTTGATTTCCGTCGTCGGCTCCGCTCGATCCCGGGCAAACCGGCAAGCCGCGGGCGATAGATCCACTCCGGTCCACTTCCATCCCGGGTGCTGCCCGGAAAGCCGCCGGATCAATCCTCCCGTCCCACACCCGGCATCGAGCACGACCGCGGCCTCAGGTAAATCGGCGTCGCTAAGCGCTCGCTCCACATGCGAGTGCAGCGCACGGAAATACCACATGCGGTCCTCGACCGCGGCGAGTTTCACGTATTCGTCGGCTTCCATCGTTTGGGGTTGGCGAAGGCGTCGCATAGACCGCCTGCGCCCGCAAGCCCGCTCCACGCGGGCTGGCCGGACGCCCCACCTTTGAAGTCAGAAACCATTCCCTTCGCGTGGCGCCCAAACCCGGCCGCGGGAATGCACGGTCGTGTGGCGGAGCCGGCTGCTTTGACTCCATCAACGGGACTCCACTGGCAATCAAACATCCCCACGGCCTCCGACGGGAACGACCCGCCGTGGATCCGTGGATGTCAGGGGGTCCGGCTCCAGGCCCCGTCCGCCGTATCCGGAACCGCCGGGATCCTCTCCCTTGACCGCGCCCGCGTGCGGCTCCGCGACGGCTTCCACGGTGCTTTCGTGCACGGCAAAGGATCGCAATTGATCGGGCTCGTTCGACAATCGCAAAGCCGTCTCCCGCGACTCGACATCAAGGCGATTGACACCTGGCCGCAGGGTAAAACTCAGACTGACTTCGCACCGCGCGCCATCAATCGGCCGGGCGATACGCTCGCCCCGGTTCCACCGGAAACCAATGTTGCGTGGACCGACCGAACTCATGACGAGCCGCACCGTTGTCTTCATCGGGTAGGGGTGGGGATTGTAGTAGGAGAGCGACGCCGGTCCATAGGCCCATCGTGGCTCACCCACCCGCGCTTTGTGCCAGCCCCGTCCGAACGTCAGCCGGCGCGCCACCGGCATCTCGCATTTCGGGCCCGGCTGCAGCATCACGACCACCTGCTCCCGCCGGGCCCCTTCAATCCGGCGGGTCCGTCCGATCGCCGTCAGCTCCGCCAGCACTTTTTCACCGCGGTCCGCGAAACCGCTCCGGTTCAAATACAAGGCGGAAAACCCATAGCTCTCCAGTCGCCGCACCAGTTCTGCCGCGGGCAATTCCTCCGCATCGCGCTGCCAGCGACCGCGACTCCGCCCTTTCAGCACGCCATAGCTGAATCGCAACGACCGGGTCGCCAGATACAGCCGGAAATGTTCGTAGTCGCCGAGCTGGTGCAGGACCGGTGCCTCGGGAAACATCAACACGGGCAGTTGAAACACCATCGCCCCCGGCGCGAGTTGGCCTTCCAGCATCCGGCCGAGTTCATCATCCGTATCGATCAGCCCGGCAATCCGGACTTGCTCAGCCGGTCCCGGCGCCCGGGGCAACTGGTCCGCCAGGCCGAACGCCGCCAGCAAAGCGGCGGCGGCCAGGCTCAACCACGCCGGCCGCGCCTGCGACCAGCGCGCCAGTCGGGCCGCGAGAAAGAGGAGTACCACTGCCGAAATGAAAACGCTGAACCGGTTGGAGGCGCGAAACAGGAGCAGACCGGTGAAAAACGCCATGATGTTCGTCCCCGCGCCCATTGAGGCAAAGGCCAGCACCCATCCGGCCGGCAGGGCCGGCCCGGGAATACGCCGCCGGCGCCAGATCGCGCGCAAGGCGGCATAGCCCAGGCAACCCAACCCCGCGATGCCCACCAGGCCGAGATAAGGAAAAAATGCCTCGCCGCCGCGCCATTCCGACCAGCGCAGGTACCGGTTGCCCAGAAATGCGAACGCGTCCCAACGATGACCCGCCGGCGGCAGCAGCAGTTCGATCGGTTTCAAGGCGTAGCGCTCCGTGCCACCGTAATTTCGCTCCAACGGCGAAACCGCCGCCGTATCCGTGGCGAAAAGCCAGACATGAGATTCGACGATGAAAAAGGCCGCCACCGCCACGGCCAGTGCGACCAGCCCGGTCTGGATGTTCTCCCGCCGACGCGGTCCGATCCATTGCGCGATCAGCGCCCACCCGAGCAACTGCAGAAACAGGAAGAGCGTATACGGATTGCTGACGCCGATCACCGCGGCCGTGCCGATGCAAAATGCACCGCTTCGCTTCCGCCACCCCGTCCGCCGGCTCGATGCCACGATCCCCGACGCCAGCAAAGCGAGCGGCACCGTCCACGAAAACAGGAAAAACAAATGCGGCAGCCCACGATGAAAAGTCTGGAACGTGAAGCCAAAGAGCAACGCGGTGGCGAACGCCCACTCCCAACGGACGCGCAGCCAGCGCGCACAGCCGTAGAAAGCCAGCGCGGCGCTGACCGCCGCCAGCAACATCGCCAGATTCGCCGTCGGAAACACCCCCACCACGCTGGCCACGCGACCCAGCCCCCAGATCAGCAACAAATCCGACGAGGGATAGGCGCTCCAGTTCGCACCGAAAGGCGCCCCGAGCCGCGAAACGGTCTGCTGGCGAAAAGGCACCGTGTCGCCCTCTGCCGCCGCCTGGATTCGCGTCAGGATTTCCAACGCGTCGCCACTGTAATTCGTCGGTAGGGACCAGCTTTCCAGCGTCCAGCGGTCGTAATGCGCCACCCACACGACGGCGGTCACGAGCGTGAGCAAGCCGACGCGCCAGTGCGCGGCGATCGCCGCAAAAAATCTAACCAAGGGTTGGGGTTGCACGAGAGGGGTCCCTCGGTGACGTAGAAGCTCCCTCTTTTGAAACGCGTCCACGCGACTCCCGGCAAGCTGCAATTTCCCCGGTACCGCGGGACCGGCCTTGCCAGCAGGCCCACGGGGAGACAGCGACCCGCCCGTAATGTTTTGCCAACCCCGGGACCGCGCCCTTCGCTGGGCGGTCCAACGCATGCGCACCGTCTCCACGCCCTCCAGCGGCGCTGTTTCCCGGCGCTTTTCCGCCTACCGCGGCATTTACTTCGACGAGTTCGCCCCCGACTCCGCGTGGATCCGGGAAAACGGGAGATTGCACCTGCCTCCGCTCGCCGCCACCCGCGGACTCCTCTTGCGCGGCGAGGTTCGCCCGCATCCCGCGGCCCGGGGCCTTGAGACCGGCTCGCCCGGTCTCACCGTGGCGGTAAACGGTCGCGTGGTGGCAACGCTGGCTTCACCGGCCCCCGGCCCCTGGCAGCTCGAGATCCCGCTACCCGCGGCCCAAACCGTCGTGATTGCACTTCGCCTTCACGGTGTCGCCGGCTCCAATCTGCTCGCGTGGCTCGGCCGCGTCACTGGGCTTGGCGCGTGGCAGCGCTTTCGCGCCCAGAATAAGAACCGCCAGTTGCGGCTCCTGACCCTCGCCACCGCCGAGGGCGAAGCCCTTTTCGATTTCTCGCAGCGCGACGCCCCGCTCTCGTTGAGCTATGTCCGCCGCCATGCCAAACTCGGCCTGAACGTGGCCGGCTTTCTCACCGCCGACCTCGGCGTCGGCGAATCGGCGCGCTGCATGGTGCGCGCGGCCGATGCCGCCGGCATTCCCGTCGCACTCGTGCCGCTCAAGCTCTCCTGCAAAAATCGGCTCGGCGACCCGACCTACGCCTCGCGCTTGCAGCAGACGAATCCGCACGACGTCAACGTCGTCCACCTCGATCCACCCGCGTCGCGCGACCTCGACCACCACCACGGCGCGGGCTTTCGCACCGGCAAATACAACATCGCCTATTTTGCGTGGGAGCTGCCCGAGTTTCCCGACGCGTGGGTGCCGAGCTTCGACTACTACGACGAAGTCTGGTGTCCCAGCGATTTCACCACCGCGGCGCTCGCGATGAAGTCTCCGGTGCCGGTGCTGACCATGCCGCACGCGATTGGCTTTCCGCGCCCCGCCGAAAGCACCGCCCAGCTCCGAGCCCGCCTCGGGCTGCCCGCCGCCGCGTTTCTTTTTCTCACGCTCTTCGACCTTAATTCCTATTCTGCGCGCAAAAATCCCCGGGCTGCCATCGAGGCCTTCCGCCGTTCCGGACTGGCGGGCCGCGGGGCCGCGCTGGTGATCAAGGTCCAGAATGTCACGGGCAACGACGCCGACTTTGCCGCGCTCCAGCAAAGCGTGCGCGATCTGCCGGGCACGGTGCTGCTGACCGAAACGCTGTCGCGGGCCGACATCTATGCCCTGGAGGCCGCCTGCGATTGCTTCGTCTCGCTGCACCGCTCCGAGGGATTCGGGCTCGCGATCGCCGAGGCCATGTTTCTCGCCAAGCCGGTGATCTCCACCGACTGGTCGGCTCCCGCCGAGTTCGTCACCCCGGACAACGGCTGCCCCGTCCGGGCGAACCTCGTCACGCTCGAACAGAATCACGGACCCTACGCCAAAGGCTCCACGTGGGCCGATCCCGATGTGGCGCACGCCGCGGAGCACATGACCCGCCTCTTCGCCGATCGCACGCTCGGCGCCCGGCTCGGCGCTGCCGCGCGCGCCACGATCGAGGCCCGTTTCGCTCCCGCGGTGATCGGAGCCCGCTACCGCCGCCGGCTTGAGGCGATCGCCGGGTTCTGACCGCACGGCCCCGCGCTACCGCGCCAGCTTCCGCAGCCACATCTGCCCGCCACCGCCACGGGCGCAGAGCGGCATGTGCTCGCGGATGAAATCGAATTTTTGGTTCCACAGCCAGGCGGTGAACAACTCGACGCGATACGCCGCGTTGTTCATCAGGAACGCCCGCAGCAGATACTGCTCGTTCCACGCGCGCCCCTCTTCGAGCCAGTCCCGCGGGTATTCGAGATTGCCCGCCACGTCGTGGATGTGGATGAGCACCCCGGGCGCCAGCGCCGGCAGCACGTCGAAGAACAACCGGTTCACGTCGCTGCCGATCTTGCTGACGTGGGAAGAGTCGATGAACAGCACGTCGTTTCGTTCCAGGCTCGCGAAAATTTCGAGCGGCACTTCCTGCACGCGGCGTTCGATCAACGTGCACCGCGTGAGGTCCTCGGGCCGCAAGAGCGGACGCAGCCGCGTCATGTCCGGATCGATGAACGTAAACGCCACGCCACCGCCGAGCACGAGTTCGTTGAGATCCAGCATCGCCGCGGAACTGAAGCCCGAGCCGACCTCGATGATGCGGCGCGGGGCCGCCTCGCGCAGCATGCCGTAGAGCATGATCGCGTCGTAGTGTCCGTAGGAGGAGTTATCCAGATGGAAGCGCCGGTCCGCGACCGGTTGCTCCGGAAACGGCTGTTCCGCGTAATACGCGGCGAATTTTTCCAGCCGCGCAAACTGCCCCGCCTCGTTCAGATCCACGGCGGCAAAGGGCGGGCCGAAACCACCGCGCGCGTAGGCGTCCGCGATTTCCTCGCCCGACGGCAGGGGCGAATAGAAATGTCCCGGCGGCGAGAAGCGCATCCATTCCGCGTATCGCGCCCGTTCCCGCTCCCGCTCCCGCTCCACCTCCTCCACCTGCGCCCGCAAACGCGTGTTGTGTCTTTCCAGCCGCCGGAAATCCGGAAACCACCGCAGAATATCTCGAAGGCTGAAACCCATGTCGCTTCAGCGTTGGTCGGAAACCGGCGCCACGACGATTTCCAAATTCGTCAGGCTGAAGGCCAGCAGACGCGGATCGACCCCGATGGAATTCGGCGGCCGGTCGCTGGTGAAGGCGAGCGTCGTCTCGCCCGGCGGCACCACGCAGCCAAAGCCCACCTCCAGGCGATCCTCGGTTAGGGTGCCGGACCACAGCGTCTGCGCTCCGATCGCGATGCGCAGGGCCCGACCCGCCCGCTCGCCCCGTAACTTTCCGCTGAACGTGAGCGCCACCGCGCGGTCGGATTGATTGCGCACGACCAAAACCGACGATCCCGCGCTCCAACGCCACCGGCGCCCCCCCGCGTTCTCCAAGCCGTGCCAGCCGTCGGCCCGGACCTGCAGCTTCGCCACGATCGCGGAGTCGCCGTGCACCTGGAAAAATTCCCGGGCCGGTGGGGAGAATTCGTTGAACCCAGCCAGCACACTCAGGTTTCCGGCGATGAGCACCGGCAGCCAGGCGCGGCCACGCGGCACGAGGAGATTGAAGGCCAGCGCCATCGGCAGCAGCACGCGGGTGAAGGCGCCGGGATAGCCTTCCCAAACCGGCTTGGCGAGGAAGACCGCCATGACCGCAAAACTGGCCCCGACCCGCCACCAGAGTTCGCGCGGCCGCCACCGGGCCAGAAAAAAGATCATCTGCACCGTGACGCCCAGCACGGCCAGGAACGTCGCCCAAATCATGAACGACCGGCTGTCGTCAGCCAGGTCGCTCAGCGCCGCCCCCCACTTCTCTGCGAGCCCGATCAAGGGCAGCGTGAAATTGCCGAACCCCGGATCGGCGACCGGACCGAATTTCCAACGCACGTATCCGATCCAAGCCGCCAGCGGCAGGGCGACCACGAGACCGAGCCCGGCCAATCGACACCACGCGCGCCGCGACGGCGGAAACAAGCCGTCCGCCAAACCCGCGGCCGCCAGGAGGCTCGTTTCCTTCCCCAATCCACCGAGGGCCAGCATCGCGACCGCCCGCCCGCGCCGGCCGTCCTCGATCCACGCCATCGCCAGGGCCACGAACAGCAGGGCCGGCCCGTCGACGAGCGAATCGCGCGCGCTCATGCAGACTCCGTGCGAGAACAGGATGCCGGCCCAGCGCAAAAAATTTTCCCCCGTCGTCGGCGGAAACCACCGCGTCAACAACCACGCGAGTGCGAACCAGCACAGCACGTTCAGCAACGCCTGCGCCTGCACGATCCATGCCGGCTGGCCGAGGCCCAGCAGCCAGGCCACCCAGCCAAAGAGCATGCGCCGGGCGCGGTACGGCAGATTGTCGATGGCCTGGCTCAACTCGGGGTTGTCGAGCGAGGGATACAGCGCGAGCTGGACGTAGTAGGCGCCATCGTAGCCAACGGAGTCCTTGTACCGGTAGTGCGGCACCTCGCGCAGGCGGGTCACCTGGTTCGCCTCCATCGCGTCGCCGATCATTAGCAGGCTCGTGAAACCGGTCGTGGGTTGATAAAATTGCCCCACCGCCCACGCGAAGCCCACCGTGCAGAGCAGGAATGCCACGCGGATCCTGGCGCCGAACAGTCGCTGGAGAACCCCACCCCGGGCCGGCGTCACGGGCGCGTTCATTTCGCCCGCTGCGCTCCCGGCACCAGCGTGGGCAAACCGCGGCAACGCGGGCGCTTGTCTTCCAAAATTGTCACAGGCAGTTTGCCGCATCACAGAACGCGAGCGTACCATGTCAAATCCGAATCCCCCCGCCGCCGCGTCCACCGCGTCGCACTGGCTCACGAGGATGGGCTGGCTTGCTCTCGTCGCCTACGCTCTTTTTATCGCGCTCACCGCCAAAACGGTCGCCGGCGGCTCCGACTCTTCGGGGTATCTCAACAGCGCCCGGATTTTCGCCGCCGGGCAGTTCCTCGTCGACATGCGCGTGCCCGCCGAGTTCGGCGCCCCCGGACAAATCGAACGGTCGCACTTTCATCCGCTGGGCTTCACGGCCTATGCCGCCGAGCCCCGCTACGCCCCCACCTACCCCACCGGACTTCCGCTTCTGCTGGCGCTCGCGGGCAGCCTGCTCGGCTGGGATGCCGGCCCCCTCGCGATCGCCGTGCTCGCCGCCCTGGGCGCCGTGTGGCTCTGCTATGCGTCGGCCCGCGAACTCGGGCTCGGGCCCCCGCTGGCCCTCGCCGGCGCGACGATCCTGGCGACGTTTCCAGTTTTCCTTTTTACATCGCTGCAGCCGCTGAGCGACACCCTTGCCACCACCGTGACCCTGGCCGCGTGGTACGCCGCGCTCCGGTCCCGGCAACACCGCACGTGGGCCCTCGCCGTGGGCGCTGCCTTCGCCTTCGCCGTGCTGGTGCGGCCGACGAATCTTCTCTTCGCGCCCGCGCTCCTCGTCCTGCTGGGTGGCGACATGCGCCGCCTCGCTCTTTTCACCGTGGGCGGCATCCCCGGCGCGGCGTGGCTCGCCTTCTACAATCACTCGCTTTACGGCAGCGTCTTCCGTTCCGGCTACGGCGACATCTTTTCCGCCTTCGCCCTTTCTTACGGCGCCCCCACCGCCCTGCATTTCGCGAAATGGCTCGCCCTGCTCCTGCCCGCCGTCGTGCTCGCACTCCCATTTGCCGCGCTCGCGCGTTCCGACCGCCGGCGCGAACTGCTCGCCCTCGCTCTCGCCTTCGGCGCCATCACCGGGCTCTACGCCTTCTACGAAGTCTCGCATGAAGTATGGTGGTGTCTGCGTTTCATCCTCCCCGCGGTGCCCGCCCTCCTCCTCGCCGCCCTGCTTGGGGTTGACCACCTGACCCGTCATTCGCCCCGCCTCCAGGCCGTGGCCGCGGCGGCACTCGCCGTCTGGGCCATCGCCAACGGCTGGGTCTGGACCCGCCATCTCAATGTTTTCCTCGTTCCGCGCTACGAACAGGCCTACGCCGATGCGGCCGTCGCCGCCTGCGCTTTCAGCGGCGCGCTCTACTATTACAACGAAAACGCCGTGCTGCGTTACGATCAAATCGAAGCGCCCGCATTCGCCCGCTACGCCGCGCTTGCCCGCGCCGCCGGCCGCCCGATCTTCGCCCTGATCTTCGATTGGGAGGAGGCGGAAGCGCTCCGCAAGCACTGCCCCGGCGATTGGATCCGCCTGAGCACCGTCGCCAACGTCGGCCTTTGGCAACTGCGAGACGCCCGCCCCACCGCCGCGAAATGATTCCTGTCGCTACGTCTCCCCGCTGGCAGGTGCGCGCCGCCGGAATCGTCGCGGTCGTCGTATTCCTGGGACTCGTCGCGCGCTTCTGGCATCCGGTCTACGGCTTCACCGCGCTTTTCCAGCTCGATGCCTCGAACGACGGGGTGAAGATCGCCGCGTTTCGCGAACTGCCCGTCTACGTGCATCGCGACACCGGCGGCTACGACGGACTCTACTATGCGCAGATCGCCCAGGATCCCACCCTACGCGATCCCGCGCTGCCGCCGGCCATGGACAACTTTGCGTATCGCGCCCGCCGCATCCTGCCGCCGGCGCTCGCGTGGCTGCTGGGCGCAGGCCAGCCGGCGGCGATCATTCACACCTATGCGTTGCTCAATGTAGCAGCCTGGCTCGCCCTCGCCGCCGTGCTCTGGCGTTTGCTCGAAGTCCGCGACCTTCGTGGGTGGATTGCGTGGGCCGGCGTACTTTTTTCCGCCGGCGCGCTCGGCAGCGTCCGCCTCGCCCTGACCGATCTGGTCGCCCTGGGAATCCTGGCGGGCGCGTTGCTGGCCGCCGAGTGCGGGCGTGGACGCCTGGCCGCTGCCGGGCTCGCCGCCGCGGGCCTCGCCCGCGAAACCGCGTTGCTCGCCGTGGCGGGACTGTGCCAGTCACCGTGGTTCTCGAAAAAGAACGTCGCCCGCGGTCTCCTGGTCGCCGCCCCGCTCGGCGCATGGCTGGCCTACGTACGCTGGCGCGCCGGTCCCGCCGATCAGGGTTGGTCCAACTTCACCTGGCCCGGCACGGGCTTGCTCGAAAAGTGGCACGCCGTGATCGAGGCTCTTTCGACCGTCGACGATCGGCCGCTGGCATGGACGACCCTGCTCGCGACGCTTGGCCTCACCGTGCAGGCGGCATTTTTTGTGGTGCGGCGCGATCCCGCGGATCGCTGGTGGCGCATCGGCGCCGCTTACACCGGGTTGATGCTGTGCCTCGGCACGGCGGTATGGGAGGGGTTCCCGGGCGCCGCAACGCGCGTCCTGCTCCCGCTGAGTCTCGCATTCAACGTGCAGGCCCACCGCTCGCGCGCATCGTTCGCATGGCTGCTCCTCGGCAATCTCAGCGTCTTCGCCGGCCTGCTGACCCTGCGCGACGTGCCTTCGAATCCACGTGAGGTCGCAGCGCTGCGACAATCCGGGCTGGCGGTGATGGCAACCGCCGGTGAAGGCTGGTCCGGCCGCGAGGCGCACGGCCGACACGCCTGGCTTTGGGCCAGCGGGCAACAGGCCACCGTCGCGATCGAGACCTGGCCGAAAACCGACGCCAAGCTCCGACTCACGTTCGCATTACGGAGCCTGGCTCCACGAACGATAACCATCCTTCAGCACGGCCGAGAAATCGGCCGGGCCGAGATCACGACCACGCTTTCACGTCATACGGTCGAGCTTCAGGTCGCGGCGGGACGCGCGACGGCGGAGTTTTCCACTCCCGCGGAACCGGTGCCGGAGAGCCAGGCCCCAGGCTCACGCCGCCTCGCATTTGCGCTTTATGATCCGGAGCTCGCGCTGGCACAACCATGACCGCCACCATGCCGGTTCCTGTTTTTCTCGACCTGACCCACACCAGCCATACGCGCGCGCGCACCGGCATCCAGCGCGTCACACGCTCGCTGCATGCCGCGCTGGGCGCCAACGCGATCGCGCTCACGCACGACCCGTACCTGCGCGCCTGGCGGCCACTGGAGCCATGGGAGCAGGCCAACTTGCAGGCTGACACCACCGCCGGAAAACGCGGGGCACACTGGCCGTTCAGCGCGAAGCTGCAGGGCCATGCCGGCCGCCTCCTCGGCCGGACGCCGTCGTTCGCGGCCCAACCATCCTCGGGGATTGTCGTGCCCGAGGTCTTCTCGCCCACCGTTGCGGCTGCGCTACCGGCGATTTTTGCCGCCACCCGCGGCCCGCGCATCGCGGTCTTTCACGATGCCATCCCGCTGAAGTTGCCCGAGCTCACGCCCTCCAAAACCGTGGCCCGTTTCCCGGCCTACCTGCAGGAGTTGCTCGCTTTCGACGGCATCGCGGCGGTCTCCGACGATTCCCGCGATTCGCTGGTCGGCTACTGGCGCTGGCTCGGCGTGGCCCGCACGCCGCCGGTCCGCACCGTCGCACTGGGCATTGACCGGCCGCCTCCCCCGGTGCAACGCGACGCGCCGAATTCGTCCCTACCCGTGATCCTCTCCGTCGGCAGCATTGAGGGCCGCAAAAACCACCTCGCGCTCCTGGAAGCCTGCGAACGACTCTGGACCGCCGGACTGGAATTTCAGCTCCAGCTGATCGGCCTCGCGCATCCGCAGACCGGTCAAACGGCCCTGGCGCGGATCCGTGAACTGCAGGCCCGCGGGCGCCCGCTGCGCTATGACGGACCGGCCACCGATGCTGGATTGGAAGCGGCGTATGCGGCCTGTGCCTTCACCGTTTATCCTTCCGTCATGGAAGGTTTCGGCCTGCCGGTGATCGAGAGTGTGGCGCGCGGGAAGCCGTGCATCTGTTCCGCGCGCGGCGCCGTGGGCGAGTCGGCCCGCGACGGCGGCTGCATCGCCCTCGAACGCGTCGGCGCGGACGAGCTGGCTTCCACGGTCCGGAATTTGCTGGCCGATCCAGCCGGGCTGGCGGCGTTGCAGGCCGCCGCGCTCGCCCGTCCGTTTCGCTCGTGGGAGAACTACGCGGCCGATCTGCGCGAATGGCTGCGTGAGCTTCCGCATCACGCCTGAGCGCGTTCTCCCGCCCGCCGCCCGGTCGTTCGCTTCGGGAAAATAGCGCCGCGCCGGTCCGATCGCAACAGACGCAGCCACGAGCGAGACGGCGGTCCTCCGGGTGACCCGCCCACATCGGAATACCGAGATGCGCCCGCGGCCGCCACATTACCCGGTTTCCATTTGCCAAAAACTAGGTGGCTAACCACGGTGCCGGGCTGACATGGCGTTATCTTTCTTCACGAAAAACAAAAAGGCCCTACTGACGCGTTGTCGCGACGACTACGTCACGAAGATGCGGCTGAAGTATGCGCCCTATTACCACGCCATGGAGGCGCAGCAGGATACGACGGTGCGCCTCGACGGCCACGAGATGATCATGCTGTCCAGCAACGATTATCTGGGCCTGTCTTTTCACCCGAAGGTCATCGAAGCCGGGCGCGCCGCGATGTTGAAATGGGGCACGAGCACGACCGGCGCCCGCACTTCCAACGGATCCCGCGCCTATCACGTGGAGCTGGAAGAAAAGCTCGCGGCGTTCCTGGGCCAGGAAGCCTGCCACATTCACGTCGCCGGTTACCTCTCCTGCCTTTCGAGCGTCGCGTCGTTTGCGCAGAAGGGTGACGTCATTTTCGCCGACAAGAACATCCACTCGTGCCTCTGGGACGGCATCCGCCTGTCGATGGCCACGGTGGAACGCTTTTCGCACAACAATCCGGACGACCTCCGCGAGGTCCTCACGGCCGTCAGTCCCGACGCCACGAAGATGCTCGTCATCGAGGGCGTCTACTCGATGGAGGGCCACATCGCCCGGCTGCCGGAGCTCGCGGAAATCGCCGACGAAAACGGCTGTTTCACGGTCCTCGACGACGCGCACGGTTTCGGAGTGCTCGGCCGGCAGGGCCGCGGGACCGCCGATCACTTTGGCCTCAACGACAAGGTCGATGTGCTCTGCGGGAGCATGTCGAAATCGCTCGCCAGCACGGGCGGATTCGTCGCCGCCTCGCGCGAGATCATCGAATATCTCCGCAGCCACTCGAAGCAGACGATCTTCTCCGCCGCGATCAGCCCCAGCCAGGCGGCTTGCGCGCAGGCCTCCCTCGAATTGATGCAGGCCGAGCCGCAGCATCTCGAGCGCCTCTGGGCCAACACGAAAAAGTACAAGGCGATGCTCAAGTCTCTCGGGCTCGACATCTGGGAGAGCGAAACGCCCGCCGTGCCGATCGTGTTGGGATCGAAGGAGCGGGTCTATCCGTTCTGGCGCGCGCTGATGGACAAGGGCGTGTTCACGGTCATGTCGATCGCGCCCGCAGTGCCGGCCGGCAAGGATTTGATCCGCACCGCGATTTCCGCCAAACACACCGACGAACAGCTGGAGAAAATTGCCGAGGCGATGGCATACGCCGTGAAGAAGCTGTAAGGTTCCGGCCGGGCCCAACCTCATGCTCGTCGTTCACGTCCAGGTTCACGTGCGACCGGACGGCATCGAAGCTTTCAAGGCGGCGACGCTCGCCAACGCCCGGGCGAGCCGGCAGGAGCCGGGCATTGCCCGCTTCGATGTCGTGCAGCAGGTCGACGATCCCACGCGCTTCGTGCTCATCGAAGCCTACCGCACGCCGGAAGCTCCGGCCCTGCACAAGGCCACGGCCCACTATGCGGCATGGCGTGACGCCGTGGCCCCGTTGATGGCAGAACCACGGACCAGCGTGAAATCCTCCAGCCTCTTTCCCGACGACGCGGGCTGGTAGGAAAACCGAAGGGCCAAGACGCCATGTCCTTCGAATTCGCCTCGCCGACGCGGATCGTCTTCGGGTGCGGGAAACTCGCCGAGATCGGCCCCGCCGCCCGCGAACTAGGCCGCCATGCCCTCGTCGTCACGGGCCGCGATCCCCGGCGCGCGACGCGACTTCGCGAACGGCTCGCCGCAGTGGACGTCGCCGTGACGGACTTCGCGATCGCCGGCGAACCGACGACGGACGACATCGTCCGCGGCACCGCGGTGGCGCGGGCCGCCGGGTGCGACCTGGTGATCGGTTTTGGCGGCGGCAGCGCGGTCGACGCGGCCAAGGCCATCGCTGCCCTGCTGACCAACGGCGGCGAACTGTCCGACTACCTCGAGGTGATCGGACGTGCACAGCCGCTCGTCCGCGCCGCGGCGCCGTGCATCGCCATTCCTACGACGGGCGGCACCGGTTCCGAAGTCACCCGTAACGCCGTGCTCACCTCGCCCGCGCATCGCTTGAAAGTCAGTTTACGCAGTGTGCACCTCCTGCCGCGCATCGCGTGGGTCGACCCGGAGCTCGCCTGCGAACTTCCTCCTGCCGTGACCGCCAGCACTGGACTCGACGCACTGGCCCAGCTCATTGAGGCGCACGTTTCAATCCGGGCCAACCCGCTCACCGATGCGCTTTGCGCCGCCGGTATCCGGCGGGCGGCGCGGTCTCTGCGCCGGGCCTTCACCGACGGATGGGATACGACCGCACGTGAAGACATGGCCTTCGCGAGTCTATGCAGCGGACTGGCCCTCGCCAACGCCGGCTTGGGTGCCGTGCACGGCTTCGCCGCTCCGATCGGGGGCGCATTTTCCGCACCGCACGGGGCCATCTGCGCCGCCCTGTTGCCCCACGTCATGGCCGCCAATATTGCGGCGCTTCGCCTCCGCGCCCCCGGCCACGCCGCGTTGCGTGGCTACGAGGAAATCGCCCGGTTGCTATCGGGCGATGCAACCGCCACCGCCGATAAAGGCGTGCACTGGGTGGCCGGGCTCGTGACGGACTTGCGGATTCCGGCGCTTGGCCGCCACGGCCTCTCGCCCGGAGACTTCACTCCGATCATAGCGGCGGCCGCCAAAGCGAGCAGCATGAAAGCGAATCCCATCCCCCTGACGCCGGAAGAATTAAAGGGGATACTGGAATCCGCGGTCTGAGGATCGCAGCCTACCGGTCCGGTGGGGAGGCCAATAATTCCTCCACCGCGTCGATTGCCGCGCGCTCGCGCTCGGACCAAGCGCCGCGAATCTCGACGAACGGCAGACGCCGCGAGACCAGCGCCTCCTTCCAGCGCTGCCGCGCCTGTTCGCGTTCGGGCGCGGCGGGGAAACAACGCTGCGGATCCGGCGCGAACGGCACGTCGGCATCGCACAACAGATACAGCGAGAAACCTCGCGCCCGAACGTCCGCCTCTTCTCGAACCCAGGCGGGACACGCCCCCGGAAACAGCACGTCGTTCCACAGGGTACAAGTGATAAGTTCCGTATCGCAGAAGGCCGCGCGTCGCGCCCCGCCGACGGCAAAATCCTCATTGGCCATTTGTCCCAGCGCAATCGTCCCCAGATCCCCGGGCCCAATGGTGCCCCCGCGCAAATCCCAGAATTCGCGGACGAACTCGGGCGCCCACGGTTCGCGGAAATGCACCGCCAGTCGCTGCGCGAGCGTGGTCTTGCCCGTCGATTCGGTGCCGAAGATGGCGATACGTCTTGGCGCAGTCGTCATGTTTTAATGGGGGACGCGATGCCCTCATCGCGTTCGCCTTCCCGCGGCGGGAGTGCCGCGGCTCCAGCCATCGCTCGCCGCCACTCGCGCCAGCCTACGACCGCCAGCAGGAGATAGATGGCATAGAGGAAGGCACTGTAAGCGAGCGCCGCACTCCAATAGGCGGCGACGGCGACGGCGTTCGCGACGATCCAGAGAGGCCAGTTTTCGATATTCTTCCGCGCCTGCAACACCTGCGCCACAACCATCAGCACCGCAATCAAGGCGTCGCGCCACGGCATGATCGCGTTGGTCCACGCCTGCAAAGCCAGTGCCCAGCCGGCGGTGACGACGATGGCGGCGCCTGCCAGCAGGGCACGAGTGCGCCAGGCCAGGGTCGTCACCGGCAGTTCCGGCGCCGCACCGCGATCACGCATCCAGTGCCGCCAACCCCAAGCCAGGACGACGAAATAGAATATCTGCAGTGTCGCATCGGCATAAATGCGCGCCCGGAAGAACAGCACGCCCTGCACCATCACCGCCAGCAGCCCGACGGGAAATGCCCACAAAGTCCGTCGAATCATCAGCCCCACACCGGCCACGCCTAGCGCAAGATTGAGTTGATCCAGCGGTGAGGCCGTCGTGAGTCCCGTCCAGATACTGTGGAAGATTTCCTTCATGTCGGAGCCCGGCGCACGCGCCGGCCGGTAGCGATGGCGCAGCGCCGCCCCACGTGCAAGCTGCCACTCCTCAACCCCTCGTGACGAACGCCTCCAGCGCCTCGCGAGTGATCGCATGCCGCGCCCCGCAGCGCGGGCAGCGGATTTCGAGCTTCGGTTCCCCGCCAAACAGCACGTCGGGGTCATCCTGCAACGCCGGCGCGAGCACCTCCATCATGCGCGTTTGGTTGCAGCCGCAATGCCACCGGTAAATCCGACGCTCGAGCGGAGCCAGCGCTTCCGCCCCGACCAAACCACGGACGCCTTCCGCCGTAAGCCCGTGAAACCACCTGAGGTCGCAATCGGGATTCTCCGTCACGAGCGCAAACTCCTCCTCATCGAGCTGGAAATAACGCGCGCCGCGCTGCTCGCTCTGCGCATAAAAGTTTCCCGCCGCCGCCATCGGATCAGACCCGGTGAACGTCACGGCGCTGCGCCGCTTGGGTTGGTTGCCGCGCACGACATCGGCAAAGAACAAACTCGCCGGCCCTTCCTTGACGTTTCCCTCAAAGACGCGCCCCGTCACCGCACCCGTGCCGTTGTCCCCGGTGAGAAAAAGGTTCACCAGGGGAGACTGGAAATTGATGGTCCAGGCCGTAAGCTCGTTCCAAGGCCGGGAGGCGCAATGAAGCGTAAAAGCGGCGAGCGCCCGTTTGAACATCGCGTCGGGTTCGGAAGCCAGGCGAATCTGATTCGCCCCCAAGTGCAGGTAGTAGTCCACGAAGAGTTCGCTGAAGCTGGCGCGCGCCACCAGGGCGTTGCGTCCGCGCACAAAGTCGGTGCGCACTTCGAGTCCGGCGTCGGCGGTGTTGGGCGGTGTCGTTTCCGGCATAAAACGAAAGGTCGCAAGGGACGCGCAATTGTCCATCCGGGGTTTGCGATTGTTCACCCGCTCAACCTGTCCCGGCCCCGGCGCAAGTCGGGCCGGTGGACCGTAAACATCGCCTCAAGTTTTCGACGCCGGTCCACGAGCTCGGCCAGCCGCGCCCGGGTAGCCGCCTCGGCATGGGCATCCTTGAGCAGGTCAGACCTCGCCGGCTTGCATTCAAAAATGGCGGTCGGAGCGTCCGCGCTCCGCCCGCCAGCGGCCACATCCGCCCGATAGCCGCTCCGCGGAATGCGCACCTCAAGCCCGCCAATCGCAAAGCCGTTGATTCGCGCCCAACTCAAAGCGAGGGCTTTCAATCGCTGATGACGGGGGGGCAGCCAACGGCATAACGCTTGCCCTTTTATCTCATCGTCGTCGCCGGGCGGGCCCACCGACAACGGCTGGACTCGCGCCGACCCGGTCGAACGGCCCGTGGATCCAGAGGCGGACACTCCACCCCGGGCAGTCGCGAACCACCAGTAATATGGAAACGTCGAATATCGGCCAATCGTCCACCCGCAGGAGCAGAAAGAGTCGGAGAGGGGTTGTCCATTTTCAGCCAGCGCCCACCACGAGGTTTCCCGTTTCCACGATTGCTATCGGGCGCCAACCGTTGACAACTGATGGCATGTCCCAACCCGCCACCGGACGGCCCCGTGTCGAAGAGCATTTCTCGCTCCCTCTTTTCCTTTTCACTGTCGTTGGCTCGTTCGCCTGTTTGGGCGCGCTCCTCAAGCTTTCCGCCCCGGACGCAATCTGGCAGTCACAAATCTCGGGGAGCTTCTGGCAATTCGGCGCCGCCTTTCTGGCCGTCACGATGTTCAACTGTTTCATGGAATGGGGCTTCCATCGCTACGTATTGCATAAGCCCGTGATCCCGTTCCTCAGCCGTTTCTACAAGCAGCACACGCTGCATCACAACTTGACGCGCATCGCCCGTCGTCGCACGCCGGGCGGTCGCGAGGTGCCGTTCGTCGAGAATATTTATCCGATTACAGAACCGGAACAGGGCGAGGCCTCCTTCTTCCCTTGGTATACGCTGGCGGTGTTCACGATTGCGCTCACTCCGCTGCTGCTGATCGCCCAGCTGCTGGCACCCTCGCTGCCGTGGTTCTTCGCCGGCTATAGCGCCGTGGCGGGCTCGGTACTGCTCTACGAGTTGTTTCACGCCGTCGAGCATTGGTCCTTCGAACGCTGGTCCCCGATGATCGAGCATGCCCGCTTCGGCTGGTTCTGGCGGAAGGTCTACAGTTTCCATCTTCGCCACCACGCGGTCATCGACTGCAACGAAGCCATTTCCGGATTTTTCACGCTGCCGGTGGCCGACTGGGTACTGGGCACCTTCATCCTGCCCCGAACGCTTTATACCGACGGCTCGGAATGGACGCCCGCTGAATTCACCAGCCCGCGCCCTTGCGCCTTGATCCGCTGGTGCGACGCAAAAAGCGACCAGATCGTTCAGGAACGCCGCGCCCAAGCCCAATCACCCGTGTCCGAGATGGCCGAGGTTTATACCCGAGGGGAGCAGGTCGCGCACTATCTGACCCACGGCATCGGTCTGGCCGGCAGTATCGCGGCCATGGTGTTGCTCGCGACGGCGGCGGCGACTTACGGCGGCGCTTCGCGCGTGGTGAGTTGCGTGATCTTCGGTCTCACGCTCGTGCTCGGCTACGTGGCCTTCATCAATTTTCAGCGAACCCGCGCCGGTCATGGACGCCCCCCCTTTACGCGCCGGAATCATGTCGCGATCTTTGCCCTCATCGCGGGCACCGCGACGCCTTTTCTCCTGGTCGGGCTGCGGGGCGCCTGGGGTTGGAGCCTCTTTGGCGTGGTGTGGGGGCTTTGCGTCATGGGCGCGCTGTTCCGTCTTTTCGCCACGGGCCGGCTGCAAACCGTTTCAACCGTCGCCTACGTGCTGATTGGCCTCGTACCTTTCGTCGCGATCAAACCACTGATGGCCGCCCTGCCCAACGGCGCGCTCTGGCTCCTCTTCGCCGGCATCTGCTGCTACGTTTGCGGCACGGTGTTCCACCTGTTGCAAAACGTGCGCTATCATCAGGTCTTGCGGCATGCCTTTGCCCTCGGCGGCACCTCGTGCCACCTTGTCGCGGTGCTGATGTTCGTACTACCGGGGTCCTCTTGAACGAACCGCGTCGGATCGTCCGGGATTAACGAGCCCGGTTCGGGCCGCCGGATTCACCTTCCAATTCCGAAGGCGGGGAATTCCCCCTTCGGCTTGGATGATCGGGCTGAACCATCTGACGATTACGGTGGGCCGTCCTCGAGGCTGCCCATCCACTGCCAGATCGCGTCGAACTGCTCCCCGGCGCGTCCTTCGAACGTGGTTTTCAACACGGCCTGATCGCGATTCTGCGTGAAACGCGGCATGATCGTCGCCGGCGCGATCCGTTGCGGATGATGCATCCAGCGTAGAAAATAATCATGCCGCAACCGTTCGCCGGAAAGCCGGAGATTCGGCCCCTGTCCTTCAAATACCTGCAGGGCTTTGCGCCCGCCCGCATCGTGACAGGTCACGCATGAATATCCCCCCGGCCCGGCCAGCGCGGCCCCGGCCGCCACCCGCTCGGGCGCGGGGCCCGGCTGGTCGGTTTTCAACGGGACGCCGTGCCGAATGGCGAGTCCGAGCGCGAGATTGGCCGCCCGGCTGGCGAATGCCGGCATCCGCGCCTCCAACCACGGCCGCGTTTTCGCCGGGTGCCGGCCCGCGAGGAGATCCGTCAACCAGCCGAGATCGAGCTTTTCCCCCGCATGGGCGAGGTCGGGGAGATTGTTCTTCCCGGAATGACACTGGGCGCAGTTGAGTGTCTGCACCTGGTGGGCGGCATATTCGGCGGGAGCGAAGCGTCGCAGCGATTGCAGCCCTACGTCACGATCTGCGTTTCGAAAGGCGATCAGCCGCGCGATCTGTTGAGCCGTGAGACGCAGCTCCGGGGCACCGGCCCTATTTTCCGCCACGCAGCCCCTAACCGTCCAATCGATGCGGGCGATTTCCTCCAAGTTGGGAGCGGAAGCCGGGCCGGGCGATGGCGCGTGACACGCAACGCACGCCCGCGCCACCACCGTCGCACCCAGGGGGGCCTCGCCCCGACCCGAGGCCGCGATCCGCGCGGGCTGTTTCGAACGAACATAGGCCGCGATCCGTCGGGCCTCGGTCCGCGTCAGTCGCACGTCGGGAAATACAGTGTCGGAATGATGGAGTGCCGGCTGGAGCAGGAATTCGACGAGTCCGGCGTCGGTATGTTTCCGCTCGCGGAAAAGCGGCGCGATCCAGAAGTCGAGTTGTAAGCGGGCCACGAGCTCGGCGCCTGCGGCGACTTCGTTCGCATCGGCCGGCAAAGTCTCACCCGCCCACGCCGGATCCTTCAGCGCCATCAAATACGCGGCGACGTCGGCGGCCTGCGCCGGCGCCGCGGAAGGACAATGCCCCTGCGGCTGGGCGACCCACTTCTCCAGCCAGCCGGACTCGATGCGGCTGCCGATATTGCGAAAATCAGGATCGGACGCAAAAAGCTCGGGCATCGCACCGTCCGGCAGCTTGCCGCGAGGCTGGTGGCAGCGGATGCACCGTGCGGCGGCAAAAAGATCTCGACCCTCGCGCACCCGGCCCCACGACTCCACCTCCGCCCCGGCGATGGAGCGGAACGCCGACGCCGGGACGGGCTCCGGATAAAATTGCGGACTGCTCCACATGAGGCGGACGCGACCCTCGCCCGTACTCGGGCTGCGATAACTGCAGAAAATCCGATGCGGGCCCTTGGCGAGCGTCAGCGGCAGGGATGCGGTCACCGGGAGTTCGCCGCTCACGACCGGCTGGCCGTCGATCTGCAGAGTGACGGTGCCCTTCCCTTCCAACGAAAAGGTGATGTCATCCCGCTCCGGCACCACCAGCGTGCCCTGCCAGATCGCCCCGAATTGCCGGGGAGCAATGAAGACCGAGGGCGAAGTCCCCGGTGGACAGTTCAACGCGAGCTGGTCGACCCGCACCGCGTCCGTCGTCTCCGCGGTGAAGCTCATGATGAGACCAGGCGCACCGACCGGAGCCGACTCCGGCACCCGCACCTCCTCCCACCTCACGCCGGCAATTTTGAACTCCGGCGCGAGATGGTGAACCGTGTTATAGATCGTTTCACGCACCGCAGTGCCCTGGGCGTCGATCAGATCGAACTTCACCTCCATCTGCATCGCCGGCGTCATCTTCGGCAGATAGAGAAAAACGGCGCGCCCGTCCTCGACGAGCCGGGCCGCGCCGACCGTGACGGCGTCGACCATGTCGTGCGCGCCCTTGGACGCCGTGAGGAGCGCCTGCTTCTCGGCCGCCAAATCGCGTTGGTCGATCGAGAACCGGCCCGAGCCGTATTGCGGTCCCCAAACGTAGTTCCATTTGCTGATCGAATAGCGCTGGGGATCCTCCGCCGTCTTGGGGTCCAACGGACCCGAGAATCGGACCAGCAAGCCATTGCGGTAAGCCTGGAGTCCGACAGGCAACGGCGAGGTGACACCCGTGAACCGAACCCGCTGGAAGGCATCCCGGCCCGTCGTCTGCCAGCCGCGAAAGCCGATCGCGTAGAGCTGGCCGTTCTGCGGATGAAACCGCGCGCGCATCGCGGCGGCACCGAGATCGATGGCCAGGCGATAAACGCCGCCTTGCACCTGGCCATTCACTTCCTCGCGCAGCACGCGAAAGATGCTGGATTTCCCATAGGAGAGATGAAGCATCTCACCCGCATGCCGCGGATCCCAGGCTGTCCGGGCCGGAACCCACGTCTGACTGCCACTGGAGTTGTCCGCGAAATAAGGCAGCCAGCACAGGGGACGGTCGTAGTCCGTCGGCGCGCCTGGCAACGGGCCGGCAAATTCCGCTTTTTCCCACTTGCCGGGCACGACGCCGTTGAAGGTGAGCGCGCCCGGTTTGGTCCACGTGATTTTGCAGGCGGGCACAAAGCTGCCCTCGTTCTCGCCCGTCGTCACAATCCCCTCCGGGCTCACGCCGACGCCACCGGGGGCCCGAAAACCCCAAGCGACGCGCTCGACCGTCGATCCGTCACGACTCACCTTCAGCACGGTGCCGTTGTGCGGAGTCGCCGGACCGAAGCCGCGTCCACCGCTGAGGACCGGCATGGCCTTGCTGAAATAGAAATTCCCGGCCCGATCCGTCTCGAGGTCGAAGGTGAATTCGTGAAAGCCGGACGTGATCATCACGTCGTTGTTGAAGCATTCGTAGTGATCCGCTTCACCGTCGCCGTTGAGATCATGGAGGCGGGTAATTTGGTCCCGGCCCTGCACGTAAATCACCCCGTCGACGATCTTAAGCCCCAGGGTTTGATAAAGTCCGCTGGCGAACCGGCGCCACGTCACCTGCGCGAGGTCGCCGTCGATTCCGTCTGCGATCCAGACATCGCCATTCCAAGTCGAACACGCCACGCGCTTGCCGTCGGGGAAGAAATCGAAGGCCCCGAATCGCGGGCGGGCGCGCCACGGGTTCTCCGCCGGCAACGGAATGACGTCGACGGCATACGATCCGGTCGTTGGCGCAAGCTGGCCCTTGACCACGATCGTTTCCGGAAAAAGTCCCGGGCCGCCCCGAGTGAGCACCGCGAGATCGACCGGCGGAGCAAAGCCCGCGGGATCGGTGGCACGTTCGGCGTAAACGACCTTCCAGCGCGAAGGACCCGTTCCCCGGGCGATACGAACCGTGGTCCGACCGTCCGCCGCGCGCCGGAGCGTCACGCCGGCGGGAGCTCCCACGAGATAGACCTGCGTATCTTTTCCACCTGCAACCGGAGCGGCGTCGCGCACGAGCAGTTCCAAATCAGCCGGAGTGGCCTCCACCTTGAACGTCCGCGTGATTGCCCGGACCCCGCCGGCCGATTCCAACCAGGGCAGTTCCAGCACGTTCACGCCACCAACAGTATAATGGAGCACGGTGCGGTTCCCGTGCCGGAAAAGCCCCCGGTAACGGCCCGCCGCAGGTGGAAGCGGCCCGGCCTTGAACTCCCGTGCATCGGTCCAATCGCCGTTGACTGCCCAACCCCGGCCCGTCGGGTTCCGGAAGAAAAACCGCTCGTCGCCCTTGGGGTAGTGAGTGTTGTTGGCGTGAGTTCCGCTCCAAGCGGTACCCTCGAGCAAGACCGCGCCATCGAACCCCGCGCGGAGGGCCAGAAGCTCTGTGTCGAAAACGACCGACACCTCCCGCGCGTCGCCGAGTTTGATGGCGAGCCCCTTGAGCGCCACGACTTCGCCGCCATTTCGCGTAAGAATGGTGTCCGCCTGAAATGGCCCGTTGTCCACCGCCTGCCACCAATCGATTCGGGGAGGATTGCGACTGCCGGACACCGCCCCATCCGCAGGTGGTGCGGTCGCCGCTCCACCAGCCGAGGCCGCCGCGACCACCAGCAGAACAAAAAAGGTGAGCGGGCGAAACATGTGGCGGGGTGAAATACACATGAGAACGCTGGATGGATTCATTTTCGCCCGGAGCGGACAAGCAAAACGATCCGCAAACCGTCAGGAACTCGGGCCCCGATCCCCGCCATGGAACGCACGAGCTTGGGATCACCCCTTGATGTCGGATGGGGCAACCGGAAAATAATTGTCGCCGGAACCAGCCTAACCTGTTGCTCTGCCCACTCCAGCTCGTGACATCTCACCCCGAAGCCATCGCCGTAATCGACGGAAACCTCTGCCGCCTCACTCGTTTTGGTACGCGTGCCGCTTGGTCCGGTCCCATCGCCTCGTCAGTCGTGGAATTCCGCCAGGGACCGATGTGCATTTATGTGCGCGAGCACACCTTCGGACTGTTACCAGGGCTCCCCAACCTGTACTGCCTCGATGCAGCCTTTCGATTGCAGTGGCTGGCCGAGTGGCCCGATCCGGCCGATCCCTGTGCCCGCATTGTTGACCATGCGGGTGACACTTTGGTCGTCGAATCTGTGCGAGGCATGGTCATTCGGCTCGACGCCAACACCGGCCGTTTGCTCGGCATTGCCCGTCCGCTGGCGGTTGCAAGCTAAACGATTCGCTTCGAGACGAGCCTACGGACCGGCCGATCAGTCCGCGGTCCGGGAGTGATACCCTCACGGCTTGCTCGATTAGGATGACCGCGTGAGCCCGACCGCCAGGCCTGTAGGCGCACCACCCGAGGGTGAGCCAGAAGAGAACGCTTCCTCCCCACGGTTCGTGGCCGATCGCCTGCGGTCAGAGGTCAGTGTACTTATCCGCCCGTCCTCGGGCCTTTTCCACCGGATACTTTTTCGCATTTGCCGCCATCTTCGAGGTGATCGCCGCCGCCACGTCTATTCCGGTGACGTTCGCGAACTCGAGCGCATAGATCACCACGTCGGCGAGTTCATCGGCCACGCGGGCACGCTTCGCCACATCCGTCGCAATCGCTTGGGACTCGTCGGGCTTCGCCCAAAGAAAGTGCTCCATCAACTCACCCGCCTCGGCCGCGAGAGCCATGCTCAGGTTTTTCGGCGAGTGAAATTGCTCCCAATCGCGCGCCCGCGCAAAGGCGAGCACGCTCGCCTTCAAGGCGGCGACGGTGGTGGTGGAATCGGTGAACGCGGCCATGGCGGCAGCTTGGGCCCGGGCGAGCGTCACGCAATCTTCACTGTCATCGGGAAAACTTCCCCTTGGCACGCCGGCTGCATTATGCAGCGTATCGACCGTTTTAGTCATGACCGCGTCCTTTAAGCATCAGCTTCGCCACGCCGGCGCCCGCATCACGGGCTGCCAGCAGCGCTGCGCCGCGATGCGACCGGTCGTTATTTCCGTTTGGTATAAAACCGGCGCGGGCTTCCAGAACTAACCTTCCGTCCTACGGAACGCGTTTAGCCCTCTGAAAGCCCGGCGGTCACCAGACCACCGAGGAACGCTTCCGTTTTCGTTTTCCTCCCATGCATACGATCATCCAGCCCCTTCCCTCGAGCAGTCGCAAGACCAGCACGGCCCCGGTTTCCCGTGAAACCTTCCGCCGGCCGGGCTACGACTGCCACGAGCAGCCGGACGCGATGAAACTCGTCGTCTACGTGCCGGGCGTGGGCGCTTCGGGCGTCGAGATCGAGGCGCGCGGCGCAGACCTGAGCGTCACCGCACGGAAGCAACATTTCGTGCGTGTGAACTGGCAGGCGCTGCACCTCGAAGGGGCGCAGCGCGACTACCAACTGCGGTTGCGGCTCGGCACCGGTTTCGACTTCGCCGCCATGTCGGCCGAGATCCACGGCGGCGTGCTGACGATCGTCGTGCCCAAGCGGGTGACGGAATCAGCACGTCAGCGGCGGGTTGCCTGAGTTCGTCCGGGCCGGGACGGACGATGTGGAACGGGTGGCCCGCATTCGGGTCGCCCGCTTCCACCACCACCCGATCCGGATGCGCCTCCGCCCATACGACGAGGCCGCGGCTGGTGGCAGTACGCTACAGTTCATCCTTCATTACCCGCGTCGGAGCACACGTCCGGCGAACGCCGGGTAAATCTCAATGGATCGCCGGAGAAAAACAAAAAGACCGCGCTGCATTCAGCGCGGTCTTTTGAAAATCGCACGGCCTCCGATCGGGCCGTGAAGGAAACTAGTGGCCGGTGCGTTCGGCGGGACCACCGGTGATGTGCACCGTCTTGTATCCGCCGATGCGCTTGAAGTACAAAGCGATCCCCACGAAAATGACGGCCATGGCCAGCGGAATGAAGGAGTCGGCTTTCAGCGTCTTGCGATCGCCCGCTTGGTCGGCGGCCACGATCGCCTTCTGGTCGGCGGTGGGCGTCTTGGCCTCCTTCGCCTCGGCCAGTTTCTTGCCGTCGATCGCGTTGACCGGGGAGAAAAACAAGAATTGGGATGGCGCGGCCGCTTTGACCGATTCGTAAGCCGCCGGGCTGCTCGCCTTCAGGGTATCCGCCGCATAGCGGTCCTTGCTATAGCCAAGCCCCGGGCCGCCAATCAGCCCCGCGGACAGCATGCCGACGCCACCCATGATCGAAATCGCCACGGCGCCAGAACGCGGGAAACGATCGGACGCGATCGCGAGCATGGTCGGCCAGAAAAACGTCTTGCCGATCGAATAGATGCCCAGCGCGATCAGAGCCATCGCGAAGGATTCCATGCCGCTCGCCAGCCGCAAGCCAACGACCGCGAGCACTGAGCACACGACGAGCAGACCCACGGGCGAAAGCTTGAGATTCTTTTCAATCCAAGCGGCACAGAACCGCAGGCTGAACATGATCGCCGAGGTCCAGATGAAGAGGAACTTGCCCTTTTCCGACGTAAAGAGATTGCCCGTGATGTTCTGGATCCAACCGTCCGTGCCGAGTTCCACGGCCCCGATCAACGCGTGGGTGATAAAGAGGACGAACAGCAAGACCGAGCCAATCGAGAACTTCGTGATCACACCCACGGTGAGCAGCAGCGCGCCGGCGACACCATAGGCCAAGCCTTGGGACATCCCAAGGTTGCCGGCGCAGAACAGCGAGATCAGATAGCAGGCCACCAAGGCCCCGAGCAGGCCCACGTCCTTGAACATGTCACCCAAGCTGGAGCCCTTTACCGAAGCCTCGGACTTCGGCATCTTCTGGCCGAGGAACATGAGGCCGTAACCCACCGTCGGAATGAGATAGAGCGAAAGCTGGATCTTCCAGCCGAGTTCCATTTTGTCATCGAGGACCCAGCCCAGCGCACTTCCGACCACCAGTCCCGCCGGCCAGCTGGCGTGCAGGATGTTGAGATAATGCGTGCGATTGTGCGGGAAGAGCGTAGCCACGAGCGGATTCGCCACGGCCTCAAGCGTGCCGTTGGCGAAGGCGAAGATAAACATCCCCCACGTCAGCATCGCGTAGGCGTTGGCCGGTCCGGCGGCGAAGGTGACGAAAGCGGAGATGACGTGACAGACAAACGCCGCGATCACGACCTTACCGTAGCCAATCTTGTCGACCACGATGCCACCGAGGATGATTCCAAAACAAAACCCCGTGAATCCCGCTCCACCGATCGCGCCAAGCTGGGTCGCGGTGAAGCCGAATTCCTTGCCCCAGTTGTCAAAGATACCGCCGCGAATGGCAAAACCGACGCCGGCGGCGAAGATGGCGGCGAAGCCGGCCCAGAGGAGCCGTCTGGCATTGGAGGCGATCGCCTCGTTGCTAACTTGGTCATTGCTCATAATGAGGATAGGAGGGGTTGAATTTCAGAACAAAAGGCGGAGGCAGTCCGGCAGCACAAACTCAGGGCAAAACGTAAAATCTCCATGCGGGATTCCGGGGTAACCTGGCACGGGGTCGAAGCGGAAAATTCAGATTGAGTGGCACACCGCCACTCGGCAAGGGCGCAATTCTGCGGAAACTTTTTTCGCCAGCCGGCGAGGCAACCGACCGCCCGCCAGGGGCCCCAGCGGCAAGTTGCGCCAGCCGCCAAAAGGCACGGCAGACATCGCCGGGGGGTTCTTCGCGAAGAAATCCATTTTTTTATCTAAACCGGACGGCACTATTTTCCGATCTTCAGGTCAGCAAGAACCTCGAAGATGCACCTGCCCGTCTTACACCACCGCCCTGCCCCCGCGCCTGAGCCTCCGGCCCATGTGCGATCGGTTGCGCGCGAGGATGTGATGTGGAACCGGCCGATCTTCAAGGCTCCCCCGCTGGAAGTGCACCTGCAAGGATTTGATACCGCGCTTTTCGCAAAGGAACTTCCCCGGACCGAGTTGATCACGCGATAAGAGATTGGACCTGGCGCCGGCTTCCGGGCGTTCGAGGCGACGTTGGAGCAACCCGCGGGTTCGATTGCCCGAAATCATCGCGCTCGCGTTTGGGCATGACGCCTCCACGCTCGCCAAAGCACCCCGAGCACGCTGCATGGCTTCATCCGAATCGCCCGTCGTCTCCGAATCCCTCGATCTGCGGGTTCGCGCCGAGTTGGTTCGAACGGCTTATGTCGATTCCCTTTATGGTGCCCAATTCGGGATCCTCGTCGCACTGCTCTTTGGGTTCTCGGTGTATTCGGCGTTTCCTCCGACAGCCGTGGTCCCTTGGCTGGCTTGTACGCTCGTCTGCAACGCCCTTCGACTGTTCACCCGCTGGCGCTACCTCCGGCAACCCGTTTCGCTCGAGGACACCGCTTTTTGGCGCAACCTGTTCGTGGTGGTCAGCGCCTTGACGGGCCTGAGCTGGGGCTTGGGCGCCTGGCTCTTTTACACGGCGCACGAATCGATTTACCGGGTGATGATAGTACTGGTGCTGGCTGGCCTCACCACCGGTGCGTCGCGGCTGCTCGCACCGATTCTGGCCGCCAACGTCACTTATCTGCACCTCTCGATCGTTCCGTTGCAACTGAAGCTGATGGCCAATGGCGAAATCCGCAGCGGCGTGCTCGGCGCGATGTGCCTGCTCTACCTCGGCTACATGACCGTCGCAGCCCGCCAGCAAGTGCGCACCCTGCGCCGTACCATCCGCCTCGGATACGAAAATACCGCCCTCGTCGATTCGCTGCGCACGGCGAAGGAAACCGCCGAGCAATTCAACCGGCATCTGTCCGCCGAGATCGCCCGCCGCGAAATCGTCGAATCCGACCTGCGGGCGGCGAGCGAGAGTGCCGTCGCCGCAAACCGCGCGAAGAGCGAGTTCCTCGCGACCATGAGTCACGAAATCCGCACCCCGATGAACGGGATCATCGGGATGTTACGCATCGTGCAGGACAGCACCCTGACCCCCGCCCAGCGGGAACAAATCGAAACCGCGGTCTCGTCCGCCGACACCCTGCTCGATCTGCTCAACGATATTCTCGACCTTTCCAAAATCGAGTCCGGCCGGCTCGAACTGGAACGGATCGTGTTTTCTCCAGCGACCACTTTGAAAGGAGTCGCCGACCTGCTCCGATCGCGCGCTCGGTCCAAGGGCATCGATTTCCGGCTGGAAATCGACCCCCGCCTTCCCGTTGCCCTGTTGGGTGATCCCCTGCGGTTGCGGCAGGTGCTTTTCAATCTCACCGGGAACGCCATCAAGTTTACCAACCGGGGGTTTGTCGCTGTGCGGGCCCAATGCGATGCACGGGACGCCCGCGACGCCACCCTCTCCTTTGCGATTACCGACAGCGGGATCGGCATCGATGCCGCGGGAGTCACGAGGCTTTTCCAACCCTTCACCCAAGCGGACAGTTCGATGAGCCGCCGATTCGGCGGCACCGGGCTCGGGCTCGCGATCTCGCAGAAGCTGGTCGAGGCGATGGGTGGAAAAATTGCGGCCGCCAGCGAACCGGGACAGGGTTCAGTCTTCCATTTCACCCTCCGCTTCGACCTCGCCTCGCCCGCCCTGGCCCCCGAACTGTCTCCCGCCGGCGGTCGGGAGATGGTCTTTCCCAAGCTCCGGGGACGCGTGCTCGTAGTCGAAGACGATCGCATCAATCAGCGCGTGATCACCTATTTCCTCAAACAAATGGGACTCGAGACGGAACTCGCCGAGGACGGACTCGCGGCGGTCGACGCCGTCAAGAACTCGTCGTGGGACGCGGTGTTGATGGACTGCCAGTTGCCCCGACTCGACGGTTTGGAGGCCACCCGGCGGATTCGCACCCAACTAGCGGGCCAGCCACTCCCTATCATCGCCCTGACCGCAAACGCCGGCGCGCAAGACCGGGCCGACTGTCTCGCCGCCGGCATGGACGACTTTCTGACCAAGCCGCTGCAGGTCGATCGCCTCGCCGCTACGCTGCAAAAGTGGCTCAAGGCGGCGGACTCCGGCTGAGGCTCCGCAAGGGTCGTGGCGGAACCGGCAACTATTCCCCGGCCGCCGCGACGTTTCCAAGGTGCTTGCAGCCGTTGGGCGTATCGCCACAAGTTTGGCCTGCTTCCATGCCCGTCTCCGAAACGCATGCCAGGGCTCCTGTTCCATTCGGCGCCGCCCAGCTCCGCTCGCCCGACGACCCGATCGAAATCAAGACTCGCGTCGAACTGGTCCGCCTGGCCTATCGCGAACTCGTGGTGGGAACGTGGACTTCGACAGCGGCGATCCTTATCTTCGCGCTCGTCATCATCACCGATCCCTCATCGAGTCCGGCAGGGAAAACGTCTATGGACGTCCTGTGGTGGTGGCTCGGCTTTGCCTCGATTTCGATCATCTGGCGTTTTTGGCTGGCGCAGGTCTTCAAACGCCGGGCACCGAGCCCCAATCATTCCTCGCGCTGGGGCTTTTATTTCATCGCCGTGACCTCCCTCACCGCGCTGGCCTGGGGTGCCACACCCTGGCTCTTTCCGATCCTCCGTGAGCCGGGGATGAGCCGGATCGCTCACGTGCTGTTGCTGGCCGGCGTGACGACCGCTTCCAGTCGCATGCTCCTCCCGATGCGCAAGGGCAGCGTGATCTATATCACGGCGATGATGGGGCCGCTTGCTGCCAGTCATCTGGTCACCGGTGAGTGGCCCGGGCTGCTGATCGGATTTTGCGTCATCTATTTCGCCGTCTACTCGGCTTGGACCACGTTTCACAACCATCGGACCCTGTCGAACGCGCTTGTGGTAGGCTTCGAACGCGAGGCCCTCGCCGCGGAACTCACCGAGAGAAACACGCAGCACGAATCCCGGGAAGTCGAGTTGAGCGAGGCCCGCGAGAAGGCGGAGTCCGCCAGCCGGGCCAAGGGCGAATTCCTGGCCACCATCAGTCACGAGATTCGCACCCCAATGAACGGCGTCCTCGGCATGTTGCGGGTGGTGCGGGACACGCAGCTTTCGCCCGAGCAGCGCAGCTACCTGAAAACCGCGTCCGACTCCGCCGAATCGTTGCTCCTGCTCCTCAACGACGTGCTCGATTTTTCGAAGATCGAAGCCGGCCGTCTGGAAATCGAACATGCGCCTTTCCCGCCGGCGGCGGCGGCCCGCTCCGTTTCGGATTTGATGGTCGCGCGGGCCCGGGACAAGGGCCTGCAGTTCGATCTCGCATTGGGCGAAAATCTGCCCGGCGCCATCATCGGCGACGGCACCCGCCTGCGCCAGATTCTCGTCAATC
Source organism: Opitutia bacterium (assembly GCA_947474935.1). GTDB lineage: Bacteria > Verrucomicrobiota > Verrucomicrobiia > Opitutales > Opitutaceae > ER46. The sequence goes on along the minus strand of CANJKL010000014.1, from coordinate 98,708 downwards.
TGATCGGCAACGCCATCAAGTTCACCGAACACGGCCGCGTGGAGCTCGCCGTCGCCTGCGTCGAACGCAAGCCGGACCGGGCCGTCATGCATTTCACCGTCACCGACACCGGCATCGGCATCGACTCGGCCGCGCTGGCCCGCCTGTTCAAACCGTTTACCCAAGCGGACACATCGATGAGCCGGCGCTACGGCGGCACGGGCTTGGGCCTCGCCATCTCCATGCGGCTTGCGCAGGCGATGGCCGGAACGCTCCAAGTCCAAAGCACGATCAACAAGGGCACGACCTTCCGCCTCATTCTGCCCTGCCGCCTGCCCGAAATGTCCTCGGCCCCCCACCCCGAGGAAGCACCCAAGTTCGTCACGCCCTCGCTGCGCGGTCGCGTGCTGGTCGTCGAGGACGATTCCGTGAACCAGCAGGTGATCGATCTCTTCCTGAAGAAAATGCGCCTCACGCCGATTTTCGCCGGTGACGGCGAAACAGCCATCACTTCGGCAACCAGCGAGAGTTTCGATATTGTCCTGATGGACTGCCAGCTGCCCGGGATCGACGGGATGGAGGCCACCCGGCGCATCCGGCAACAGCTCGCGGGCAAGAAGCTGCCGATCGTCGCGCTCACGGCCAACGCGAGCACCCATGTCCGCGAAGCCTGCCTGGCCGCCGGCATGGACGATTTCCTCAGCAAGCCCGTCCGCTTCGAATTGCTCGCCGCACTTCTCCAGCGCTACCTGCCACCGGCCTAGCAAGCGCCCGAGGCCGGCACCGCCAAAAAAAGGCGCGCCTCATTCGGGCACCAACCAATTGACGCGCCCGCCACCGCCCGGGGCTTGCGCCAGCTCGGAGGCGAGAATCGAGAGAACGGCCCCCGCCGATTGATCGAACTGCCAGGGCGGATTGATGACCACGAGTCCGCAGCCCTTCATTTTGATCGGCGCCTGATCACCGGCGATCGCCAGCTCGGCGGTCAGGGTCGGGGGCGGCCGCAAAGCCCTCACCGCCGCAAAAAATTCGTCCACCCCCACGCGATCGGTCACCGGATACCAGATCGCAAACACGCCGCTGCGGAAACGCCGCAATCCCTCGTCGAGGGCCCGGGCGATTTGCGCCACCTCATCCCGACTTTCAAAGGGCGGATCGATCAGCACGAGAGCGCGGCGTTCGGGTGGCGGCAGCATGCCCCGCACAGCGACATAGCCATCCATTTCGTGCACGGATACTCCGGTGTTGAATAAAAGCTCCTCCCGCAAAGCGGCGCAGTCGGTCGGTTGCCGTTCGCACACCGCCATCCGATCCTGCGGCCGCAACAGAAGCTGGGCGAGCCGCGGCGAACCCGGGTAATACCTCGGAACGGATTCCCGGTTGCCGAAGCGACGGTCGAAGTCGCGAACCAGGCCGAAATATTCCGCCAACGCCGGCGGAACGGCCTCGCGCCTCCAGAGGCGGCCGACGCCTTCGGGCCATTCGGGTTTGCGCGCCAGGGAATCGCCGGTCGCCGCCACCGACAGATCATAGCGACCCTGCCCCGCATGCGTATCGAGATAGAAAAATCCCTTTTCCTTTTTCTGGAGAGCTCGAATCAGGCTCACCAACAGGGCATGCTTCATCACGTCGGCAAAATTGCCTGCGTGAAAATGATGCCGGTAGTTCATGCCGAGAAACCCCTGCGCGGCCGTCGGGCCCTCAAGCCGGCGCGGGCTGGGCCAGCGGAGAGGACATCCGTCAGCTCACGGGGATCTTGACCACCGTCTTGCGCACCAGCACCGGCGTGGCCCGGACCCGCAGCGTCGGCATATGCACGTCGACGGGAAAATAGACGGCCACCTGCCCCGGAAACACTCGCAGCACGCAAGCGTCAGCATTGTCTTCGTACACGATCAAGTCGCGCTCGGCGTCATAGGGCTGCCGGATTTTCATCCGCGCGATGTCGGCCAGCTCCATCAACTCCTCGCCTTCGACGACCACCTGCACGTCGATATACTTGCGGTGGGATTCGAAAAAACCTTCCACCCGCGCCTTGCTCTCAAAGACCTGTTCGACGGCAAAGACCCCTTCGCCCAGGTCGATCTTCTGGGTATTGCCCGCGGCGATCGAGCGGATGCGTTGCTGGGCCGCCGAGCCGGGGCGCAGCAATTCTTCCACATAGGAAAAAGCCGCTGAAAATCCCGGCAGGCTTGGCGCCTGCGCGCGAATGGTTTCGAGTGAGCCGTAGAGTGCCATGGCGCGACTCCATTGCCCGCCCGGACGAGTGGCAAGCAGCGAAACGATCGGACGCCGCCAACGTCCCGGCCTGTCCGCCCCGTGGAAAGCTGCCGTCACGATCCAGACGTCGGTGCCGCCGGGCGCGGCCGCGAAAACGTTTCTGCCTGCACCTCCGGATTACCGTCGATCCGGTCGATCACGGTCTCCTGTGAAACCCGTCCATCCACGAGGAGCGTGATACGATGCGCGAGCAGCACGCCCCCCACCGGCCGGTAATCTTCAAACCGCGTCAAGATCTGAACGGGCCGGCCGCTAGCACTGGCACGCTGCTCGATCCGCATCACGATGAGGTAGGTATCCGGATCGAGCAGGAGCGCGAACGTCTCGGTGAGCCTGCGCGTGGCCATGATGCGGAGAAGCGGCGTCGGGCCCGCCTGAACCTCCCCGCCGTATTCAAATGTATAGCCGCCCGCCGCCCCGGCCACCAGGGGATCGTCGAACTCGGCGTCGGCGATAAACGCCTTGGCGGAATTCGCCGGCATCGGTTGGTAGCGCGGCGGCCAGCTGCCGGTATCGAACTCCCACGGCGAATCCGTGCCATCGTAGCCCTGCACCTTGGTGCGCCCTGCCCGTTCCAATTCAATGCGCAGTTTGGCCGGGCGGGCGGCGGTCATGATAAACCGTACGCGGGTTCCGCCGGTGACCACCGCGCCCGTCGCCTGCACGGCGGCAAGGGCCGAGACCCGCGCCTTGCCTCCGATGGCTTCGAGGTGAATTCGACCGAGGTCGTCCACGCGATTGGCACGGGCCACCCAGGCAAGCATCACGAAAGCGATCAGGCATGGTCCGCGCATCAGGGGACGCTGCCAGACCACCGGACCGCCCGACAAGCCTCCGTCCCCAAACGACTCCGGAACTCCACTCCCAGCGGGCGGCCGGAATTGCAGTTGTTCGCACCCCGCCCACTCGTCATAGACCGCCGCTGTAAATCGAACCGTGTCGTCCGAAATCACCCGCATCCTCTCCGACATCCATTTTGGCGACCGGGCGAGCCGCGTCCACCGGCTCGCCCAACTTCGGCCGCTCCTGCACGGGGTCGCACAGCTCGTGCTCAACGGCGATACCCTCGACACCCGGCCGGGCCCCGCCCCGCACCGCACGCTTGAACTTCAAACCGAAGTGCTCGATTTTTTTCCGGGCGAGGCGGCGAAGGCAACCTTTCTGACCGGCAATCACGACGCCGATTTCTCCGCCGTCCACGCACTCGACCTCGCCGCCGGCCGCATCCTGGCCGTGCATGGTGATATTCTGTTTGATGACATCGTGCCGTGGAGCCGGGACGTGCCGTTAATCCGGCATTTGATGGCGGCGGAACGATCGCATCCAACTCCCCATGCCATTTCCGAATTCGACCATCGCCTCGCCGTGTGGCGCCGGGTCGCCGCCCAGGTGCCCCAAAGCCACCAGTCGGAAACGCACCCTCTGAAATACGCCTGGCGCTTCGCCGCCGACACGATCTGGCCCCCGCTGCGCGTGCTGCGGATCCTGCGCGCGTGGCGCGACGAACCGCCCCGGGCCGCCGCCCTGCTCCGCCGTCACCGGCCGGCCGCCCGATTCATCGTCACCGGCCACACCCACCGGCCGGGCATCTGGCGGATGCCTGATGGCATCACGGTCATCAACACCGGCTCATTTTGCCCGCCGTTGGGCGGCTACGCAGTCGATGTAACCCCCACGCGGCTCATTGTCCGAAAAGTGATTCTACGGACGGGGGAATTTCATCCCGCGGCGAGCGTCGCGGAGTTTACGCTCGCGGACGCGTGAGCTTTGGCTGACACATCCTCATGAGCATTGAGTTCGGATGGTGGACGAAGGACGCGGATGGAAATAAACTTCAGATCAATGTCGCCGTCCACGGCGGCAATATCGAGTGGACCCACCACCAAGGCCACCACACCTCGTGGATCCCGCACGAGCCCAGCGACGACGATCGCGAGCGGCTGGTCCATGAAGCCGAAAAGCGCGTCCCCCGCCGCCTGATCTCCGGCAAGCAGTTCGAGGAAATCAAGCGGCTGAGCGAGAATAGCGGCCCGGGTAAACTCTCGGGCCGCCGCATCACGGGCAACGGTCCGTCGTTTACGTAGCGGATGCCCGACCCGGCCGGAAATCCGGCCAACGATGCCCACGCTGGTTTAAACCAGTTCCGGCCGCCGGCTCGCAAGTGACCAGACCAGTTTGAATGACGGACAGAAATCCTCCGGCCGCCGGGCGATCTGCCGCGTAACCTCCGCCGGCACCATCCATTCGCCGCACTCGATCTCCTCCGGATGCAGTGTAAACGGCCCTCCGTGCCGCAACCGGTAGACCCAGACAAATTCCCATCCGGTCTCCACGCAGGCCTCGATTCGAAACCAGCGCGCGGGAGCCTGGCTGACCCGCACGCCTATTTCTTCGCCGAGTTCGCGGATTGCCGCGGGATCATAGTCCTCGCCGGCATCGAGGTGCCCCGAACAGGAAGAGTCCCACAGACCGGGCGAAAGGTCTTTGCTCATCGAACGCTTTTGCAAAAAGACCCGGCCCGCCGCATCGAAAACGAGCACATGTACCGCCCGATGCCACAGACCCCGGGCATGCACCTCGCGGCGGAGTGCCCGGTCGACGACCTCGTCGCGTTCGTTGACGACGTCGAACCATTCCTCGCCACCACCGGCCTTTACATTGAGGTCCATTCGTGTCCATTCGTGCTTCTTAGAAGCCAAAACACCATGCCGAAAATTGATATCAGCAAAGTGGCTGAAATTTTGAAAAAGAACCAGGTCGACCCCGCCTTGCTTCGCCGCGTGGTCGAGGAGATGAACCTGGCTGCCCAACCCGATGGCGGTGACGGGGACAAGCCACCGGCGGTAAAAAAGCAGTTCGTCATCCTCGTCAGCGACCCCGACGGTAAAATGCCCAAAACGGACCTGGTCGGGTGGGTGTTGCAGATCCCGGAAAGCGAAAGTGTCGCGACGACCCAGGACCGCCTCTTCCGCTGCTCCTACGACTACAACACGACGAAAAAAGGTCAGCTCCTGCCGGTGAAGACCGTCGGCGAGGCGATCGAAACCGTGCCGGCAAAGTTCTTCAAGGAAGCGGACATCTGGGTGAAGACGAAGACGCCGGTCCTCGTGCTGAAGACGGATAACGAGATTCCCAAAGAGTAACGCTTCCCTTACCGCGACCAAATTGGCGATCACGCCGGGCAGCATGGATTCCCCAGGAAACGTGAAGACGAGATTCCTGCTTCCACTCCGCCGCCCCTCGCGACCGCCGCGTTCCGGCATCCCGGCATCCGTGCTGGCCGGGCTCAATCTTGCGCTCCTGACCGGATGTGCCGATAAACAGGCCGAAGCACCGAAAGTGGCCGCGGGAACCATCCCGTCCTCTTCGCCGCGCGATTCAGCCACCGCCGGGATCACCGCCTACACCTACGAAATCGTGAACGTCTGGCCGCACGATCCGGCAGCATTCACCCAGGGATTGGTCTTCCTCAACGATCGCTTGCTCGAAAGCACCGGGTTGAACGGCCAATCGACCCTGCGCCGCGTCGATCTGGCGACCGGTCGCATCCTGCAGCAGGTGAAACTGCCTTCCGAGTACTTTGCCGAGGGAATGACGGTGCTCAAAGGGAAGATCTATCAACTTACGTGGAAGAATCAAAAGGGCTTCGTTTACAACCTCGAGACGTTTGAACGCGAAAGGGAGTTCTCCTACCCGGGCGAAGGCTGGGGGCTGACGACCGACGGGCGGTCTTTGATCCTTAGCGATGGCACGCATCAACTCCGGTTCATCGATCCCGCTACGTTCAAGGTGACGCGCACGGTGCCGGTTTTAAACCAAGGTCAGCCCCTCCGGATGTTGAATGAGCTCGAGTATATCAAGGGCGAACTGTTCGCCAACGTCTGGCAGAGCCAGACGATCGTCCGGATCGATCCCGCGACCGGCAAGGTCGTGGGCACAATCGATTTTTTTGGCCTGCTCCCGCCCGAAGATCGGCATGCCGACACCGACGTCCTCAACGGCATCGCCTACGACGCGACGCGCGATCGCTTGTTTGTGACGGGAAAAAACTGGCCGAAGCTGTTCGAGGTGCGCCTCAAACCAAAATAATGATTTTCGACCGGGGCACGCCGGGCGGCGGGCCTTGGCGAGCGAGTGGTCCCGATCAAGCCCAAACCCGCAGCGTCCCCAATCCGACGCCCCAAACCGGATTTGCGTTTTCCCTTCCGACATTGGGTAATTGCACCAATCCAATTTTAACCTCGGTCAAGCCTTGCCTCCGAAAACCTCCTTCTCGCCTCTCCTTTACGCCAGCACGGAACGAAGCGCAGACTGCCTGTACTTTGGGCGCGTCAACGTGCCCGATCCGTTTGTGGCGCTCGGCGTTAAAGGCCGGAAATACGCGGTCGTCGGCGCGCTCGAATTCGGCCGGGTGCGGCGCACCTCTGACTTCGACGTCGTGCTGCCGCTGGAGAGCTATTTGCAGCGCGCCCGCGAACTCTGGCCGCAACGCAGGCCCGGGGCTGCCGAGGTGATCCACTTGGTCGCCCGGGAACTTGGGCAGAAGCGGTTTACCGTGCCCCAAGATTTTCCCGCGGGCGTGTATGAAAAGCTCTTCGAACTCGGGCTCGACCTTGAGGTCGCCGAGGGCGCCCTCTTCCCGCAACGCGAGCTCAAAACGCCGGCGGAAGCCGCGGAGATCCGCGCGGGCAATCGCTGCAGCGCGCTGGGGATCGCGGCCGCCGAACGCATTTTGCGCGCGAGCAAAATCCAAGGAAGAAAACTCATCCACCGCGGCGCCGTCCTCACCAGCGAGCGGCTCAAAATCGCGGTCGAGACCGCCTGCCTCGAAGCGGGGGCCGTGTCCTTCAACACCATCATCGCCGGCGGCGACCAGGCCTGCGACCCGCATGAGCGGGGCTCCGGGCCGTTGCGCGCCAACGAACTGATCATCGTGGATGTTTTCCCGCGGCTGACCAAGAACGGCTATCACGGGGATATGACGCGCACTTTCCTGCGCGGCCGCGCCTCCGACGCCCAGCGCGCCCTTGTCGCCGCCGTCCGGGACGCCCAGCGTGCCGCGCTCAAGACGATTCGCGCCGGGGTCAACGGCCGCATGGTGCACCACCAGGTGGTGGAGGTATTCAAGGCACGGGGCTACGAAACCCGGCATACCGCCAAGGGCTCCGTCGGCTTCTTCCACGGGACCGGCCATGGACTCGGGCTCGACGTGCACGAGCCACCCCGCATTAGTTCCGCCATCGACTATGTCTTGAAGAAAAACTCCGTCGTGACGGTCGAACCGGGACTCTACTACCCCGGCTTGGGTGGATGCCGGATTGAGGACGTCGTGCAAGTCACCGCCGGCGCCCCGAAGATGCTTTCGCGCTTCCACTACAACTGGGAACTCTGATGACAGGCCTGCCTTCACTCCTGAAAAAAATCGCCGGCCTGCGGGTCCTCGTAGTCGGCGACATGATGCTCGACCACTATATCTGGGGCGATGCCACGCGCATTTCCCCCGAGGCGCCGGTCCCCGTCGTCGACATCGCGCGCGATTCCTGGACCGCCGGCGGCGCCGCCAATGTGGCGCTCAACATCGCCTCCCTCGGGGCCCGGTGCGCCGTCGCGGGATACATCGGCAAGGACACCGATGGGGAACGCCTCACCGCAATCCTGCACGCCAAGGCCATCGCCATTTTGCCCACTCCCGGCGAAGCCCCGACCATCGTCAAAACGCGTGTGCTCGTGCAGCACCAGCAGCTGTGCCGGCTCGATCGCGAGGCCCCGCCCGCCAAATACCGGTTGAGCGCGCCGCGCGCCGAGGCCTTGCTGGCGCAGGAAATCGCCGCATCCGACGCCGTGATCCTTTCCGATTACGCCAAGGGCATTCTCACCGGTGAGATCGTCGCCCGCGTGACGAAACTCGCGCGCGCCGCGGGAAAATTCATCGCGCTCGACCCGAAACCGAAGCGCCAGCTTCCGTTTCACGGCCTCGATCTCATCACGCCCAACAAACGCGAATCGCTCCAGCTCGCCGGGATTGAACTCGCCCCACACGCGCCCTTTCCGGCCGCCGAGGTTTGCGCCCGCCTGCACGAACGCTACGCCACCAAGCACCTCGTGATCACCCTTGGCGAGGACGGCATGCTGCTCAGCGCGAACGGCCGGATCATCCGGACTATCCGGACCGCCGCCCGCGAAGTCTTCGACGTTTCAGGCGCCGGCGACACGTCCCTGGCCGCGTTGGTGCTCGCGCTCGCCGCCGGTGCCCCACTGGAAGCCGCCGCTCATTTCGCCAATGCCGCCGCCAGCGTCGTCGTCGGCAAGATCGGCACGGCCACCGTCACGCCGCGGGAGCTGATCCGCTCCGTCCGGACCCGCTAGTCTTCCAGCTCCAGCGGAGAACGCCCGGTCTCGGGCCGAGTCGCCGTTTGGTTTCTCCCCCCTCGCCCGCCCAGCCACGATGCCCAAAGCTCTTTTTCTCGATCGGGATGGCACGCTCATCCTCGACAAGCACTACCTTGCCGATCCGGCCGGAGTGGAACTCATCCCCGGCGTGGCCGGCGCGCTTCGCCATGCGCGCACGCTCGGCTACAAGCTTTTCCTTTTCACCAACCAGTCCGGCATCGGCCGGGGCTTGCACACGATGAACGACGCGCTCCGTTGCAACCATCGCATGGAGGAACTCCTGGAACTTTCCCGGCCCGTTTTCGACGACATCTGCATCGCCCCCGAAGCGTCCGACCAGCCCTCCGCGTATCGTAAACCCTCGCCACGCTTCATCGTCGAGAGCATCGCGCGCCATCGCCTCGACCCCACGCACTCCTGGATGATTGGTGATCGCGAGAGCGACATCCAGGCCGGCCTCAACGCCGGCATCAACGCCGCGGCCGTTTGCTCGGGCAAGTACGACCTCGCGGGCTGGAGGAACTTCGCGCCGCCCGGCATCCCCGTTTTCTCCAGTCTGGTCGAATTCGTCGCCACCCTGTCCTAGCGACAGGCCCGATTGCCATTCCCGTCGGTCTCACTCCCTTCCAGCCGGCTCTCATTCCGCTCCATGCCCGAACTCGCCGAGGTCGAATTTTTCCGGAAACGCTGGCATCGGGCGGGGCATGGCCGGCGGGTCGTTCGGGTCCTCACCCACGAAAAGAAAAAACTCCTGCGAGGGTTGGACCTGCCTAGGTTACACCGCGCACTGACCGGTGCGAAATTCATCTCCTCCACGGCCGAGGCCAAACAGATGCTTTTTCGCTTCAGCGGCGATGCCTGGCTGGGGATTCATCTGGGCATGTCCGGCGAGTTGACGGCCAGGCCCGCCAGTCATCTGCCCGCCAAGCACGATCATCTCGTGCTGGTCACCGCGAGGCATGCATTGGTGTTCAACGATCCGCGGATGTTTGGCCGCGTTCAGTTCCATGTCGGCAAGACCCCACCGCGCTGGTGGACAAGCATCGCGCCGCCCATCCGGTCGGACGCTTTTACCGTCGAGGGGGTCGCCGCGTTCCTCAAGCGTCGGGCCCGTGCGCCGATCAAGGCCGTGCTGCTGATGCAGGAACGTTTTCCCGGCATCGGCAACTGGATGGCCGACGAGATTTTGTGGCGGGCAGCCCTCCATCCGGCGCGGCTCAGCGGATCTTTGACGGTCGCCGAGGTGCACCGGTTGTGGGCGGAAGCCCGCCGCGTCTGCCGGCTGGCCCTCGCTACGATTGCCGGCCCGGGCAACCGGCTGCCGAAGGATCTCAACGTCGATATTCCCCGAACATGGCTGTTTCTCCACCGCTGGAGCGCGGGTGGCCGTTGCCCGAAAACCAGCCAGCCCCTGGCGCGCGCGACCATCGGCGGCCGCACCACCTGCTGGTCGCCGGCCCGGCAGAAATTGGTTTCCACGCCACGCCAGCGGAAGCAACCGGCGCGCCGTCGCCCATGAGCGCTCCGGTCAAAAAACTTCGACTGGACGAACTGCTCGTGGTCCGCGGGTTGGCGGAATCGCGCACCCAGGCCAAGGCTCTGATCATGAGCGGCCGGGTGCGCCACGGGACCGAGCGATTCGACAAACCGGGCAAGGAATTTCCCCTCGAGATCGGGATCGAGATCGAGCAACCCCCGCGTTTTGTGAGCCGGGGCGGCGAAAAACTGGCGGCCGCCCTCGAACGTTTTGCGCTCGATCTGCGCGGCACCCACGTGCTCGACGTCGGGGCTTCCACCGGCGGATTCACCGACTGCGCGCTGCAAGCCGGGGCCACGGACGTCGTCTGCGTGGATGTCGGCCGGGCCCAGCTGCACGCCCGGTTGCGCAACGATCCCAGGGTGACCAATCTCGAAAAAATCAACGCCCGCCACCTCGTCGCCACGGACCTGCCACGAAGCCCGTTCGATGTGATCGTGATGGATTTATCCTTCATTTCGCTCACCACCGTGCTGCCGGCCATCTGGGCACTCCTGCGCGGCGGCGGGGTGCTCGTCGCGCTGGTAAAACCCCAATTCGAGGCGGGCAAGACCGCCGTCGACAAGGGCCGCGGCGTGATTCGCGACCCGGCGGTGCAAGAGGCCACGCTCGCCGCGGTCCGCGATTTCGCCCTAGGCCGGCTGCCCTCGGCGTTGCTGGTCGGCACGATGGATTCGCCCATCACCGGCGCGGACGGCAATCGGGAGTTCCTCCTGGGTCTGAAAAAAGCCTGAACGCCATTCTTCATGCCGCGCATTGATCAGGCTTTTCATTCACGGGATTTAGCGAAGATTAACTCCCAGCCATGAAGCCCATTCGCCAGCTCGCGTTTGTCGTCAACGAAGAGAAAGACGGCGCTGCAGCGCTCGCGCGCGAACTGATCGCCATCGCGCAAAAAGCCGGCGTGAAGACCAAAAAAACCACGCGCTTCCCGCTGCAGCGTGACTATCTGCGCGGCAGCGACGCCTGCTGCGTCATCGGTGGCGACGGCACGCTGCTCGGCGTCGCCCGCGAGTCGGCCCGTCATCAGGTCCCGATCATCGGAGTGAATCGGGGCAGCCTCGGCTTTCTCACCACTTTTTCCGCCGATGAAGCGCGATCCGATTTTCGCACGATCCTCGGCGGCGCGTTTCGGATCGACCACCGCTCCATGCTCGATTGCTCGACCGGGCTCGGCGGGCATGACCTCGCGCTGAACGACGTGCTGATCAAGGACGCGGTCAACTCCCGCCTCATCCGTCTCGAAGTCTTTGCCAACGACGAACTGGTGACCGAGTACATGTGCGACGGCCTGATCTTTGCCACGCCGACCGGCTCAACCGCTTACAATCTCTCCGCGGGCGGCCCGATCCTGCACCCCGGGGCGGGCGTCATCGCCATGACGCCGATCTGCCCGCACACGCTGAGCAATCGCTCGATTATTTTTCACGAAAACGTCCGGCTGCGCGTCTTCAACCGCTCAGCCGATCCCCGGTTACTCGTCGCGATGGACGGCCAGCGCAACCTCAAGGTCGGCGCCCGCTCGCCCGTGGAAATCTCGGTTTCGAAGCTGCGCCTGCCTTTGGCCCAGCGCTTCGACTACTCTCATTTCTCGGTCGTGCGGACCAAGCTCAAATGGAGCGGTGGGCTCGTCGACCGCAGCAGTTTACCGCGGGAATAAAGCGAGGCGTCGGTTGCTATCGCAGCCGTTCGATAAGTCCGGGGTGGATCCCGTCGAGCCGCTTGTACGCGACCATGGCCGCCGGCATCGATTCCAAAGCCCGGCGCAAACCCGCAGCCGCCGGTCCCCGCGCCACCGCATCCAGCCGGTGCAGGGCGATCCGGATGCCGAACGCGATTCCGCCCGATGCCGGCAACGCGAGCAGGGCCTGATGTTCAATTCGCAGCCACAGGTGATCCAGCGCGACCGGCGGCAACAGCGGCAGAATCCCGCGCGCCAGATGCAAATTGAGCTCGGTGCTGCCGGAGATGCTCCAGTTGTCCCGCTGCACTGCGACACCGGGCTTCAACTTCCCGAGCAGCTGGTGGATCGGCGAGCCCAGCGCGGCATTCAATCCCGGCACGACGCCATGAATAAAATCGATCGGGTGGCCGAGTTTCTCCTCGAGCGACCAGCCCGTCGGAAAACAAAGCGCCCCTCCCCGCAGGCGAAACCGCCCTTCGACGTCTGGCGAAAGAAACAAAACATCCGGCTCCATTATCCGGCCGAGGTCGCCCACATTCTTCATGCCCGGCGCCCCCCAATCAGCGGCCAGCGCGGCGAATTCCTCGAACACGGGAACGCCCTCCGGCAGAAGCGTGGCATAACGCGCGGGGTCCGCCTCCAGCCAATGCGTCCGCTCCGCGAGGAGCGCGCCGGTCGCATCCCGCGCCGCAAAAAAATCTCCCGGTTCGCCGCGCCGCAGCGTCAGGTGAAACCGGTAATCCCCGTCGGGAAATAGGTCGGCCAAGGACGACATGAAGATTTTCCAAGGGCTGCCGTTCGCAATTTGAGGACCGTCGGGAAGGGGCCTCGCCGGCGTCTACGGACGAACGATCAATTGGGTGCGCTGGGCGCGGGTAAGGTAGCGGGAGGCGAAGGCCGCGAGGTCGGCGATGGTCACGGCGGCAATGCGTTGGTCGTAGTTTTTCCAGTCATTGATCGGCTGGCCTTGCAGCGCATTCAATCCGGCCTGCATGGCGCGGGAGGAATTTGTCTGCAAACTCTGCCGCCGCGCGGCCTTGAGCCGGGCCTGGCAGCGCGCCAGCTCCACCGGCTCCGCTCCGCCGAGTTGCACGCGCACGATTTCGGCATCGATCTCGGCCAGCACCTCGGCCTCGCGACCGGGTTGCGTGCCGGCGAAGAAATAAAACATGCCGGCGTCCAGTCCGGTGATGCGGCCGGAGCGCACGAAATACGCGAGCCCCTTGTCTTCACGCACGCGCTCGAATAACCGCGATGCCATGCCGCTGAAAAGCTCGTCGATGACCTCGCCGACATAGAAATCCGCGCCGTTCACCCGCGGCCCGGGAAATCCCTGCAAAACGACCGCCTGCTCACGCGGTTGGGCTTCGACAAAATCGCCGGCGTTCGCCGGCAGTTTGTGGTGAAATTCGGGCACTCGAATCGCCGCCACGGTCGCCCGCGGCAGCTTGGTCAGAAACGCCTTGAGTTTGGGCAGGAGCGCGCGGGGATCGAAATCGCCCGCTACCGCAACCACGACATTGGCCCCGACGCACAAACGCGCGTGCAACTTCGCGAGATCGCCCGGGGTGAGTGCCCGGACGCCCTTTTCATCACCGTGGGCGTCCAGTGCCAGGGGATGAGCGCCAAAGAATTTTTGGCGGAGCAGCTTGCGGGCGAGTGTCACGACATCGTCGGCATCCTGTTGCAGCGCGGCCAACTGGGCGTCGCGCTCCAGCGTGAACGTCGCGGGCTTGAACGTCGGCGCGAGGATGGCATCGGCCAGGACGGCAATTGCGCGATCGACGTCCGTCGGCAGCACCTCGGCGGCGAGACCCAGACTGTTGTTGCCCGAAAATGGATAGAACGCTCCACCCGCTTCCTCGATAAATTGCGCGACCGCAGCGGCCGAACGGCGCCGGGTGTCCTTGGTGAGAAGAGTCGCGAGCAGTGCGGTGGCGCCCCGTTTTCCACCTTCCTCGAAAAGCGGCCCACCCTGCATCAGCAGGCGCACATGCAGATTGGGAATGCGTTTGTCGGGCTGGAGCAGAATGCGGACTCCGTTGGCCAGTTTCACCTCGGCAAAATCCACTTTCGCCGTCGCCACTGCGGCAGGAGCCGCCGGCGGCGTCACCGCCGCGACCGGATTGAGCGAGATCGCCGTGAGCCGGGCAGGAAGCAAATAGGATTGCGCCACCCGGCGAACGTCGGCGGGCGTCGCCGCGCGAAGCTGCTCGAAATAGACGCGGCTATGGTCGAGATCGCCCACCACCACCTCGCCGGCGCCCAACCGGGACGCCTGACCGCTCATGGTCTTGCGGGAATCGATTTCGGCGACGATCAGCTGACGCAAAGCCTTCTTCAATTGCGCGGCCGTGAAGCCGCGGGTGAAACAACGGGCGAGAGACCGTTCAATGGCGGCAAAGGCCGCCAGCCGCTTTTCCGCATCGGCGGTAAACGAAACACAAAACAGCCCGCTTGAGCCCGGATTCCAACTCGAAGCGTCGATCGTGTGAACCAGCGCGGCACGCTCGCGGATCTCCTGCCACAGAATCGAGCTGTCACCGTGCGCGAGGATCGTCGCCAGTAAATCGAGCAGCGGGGCGTCAGGATGCGTCAGCCCCGGAATGGGCCACGCCAGGACGCCGCGCGAAATCTCGACGCTTTCGAAACGGTGATCGCTCCGCGGCGCCAGTTGCGGCGGTTCGGCCGGCACAAGAACCGGCGCCAGCCGCGCCCGCGGCACGCTGCCAAAATGCGACTCAACCGCGGCGCGCGTCGCTGCGAGATCGATATCGCCGACGATCACGACCACCATGTTGTTTGGCACATAACGCGCCCGATAATAGCCTGCGAGATCGTCACGCGTCACGGCCGAGAAGACATCGCGATGCCCGATGATCGGCTGACGGTACGGATGTTCGCGGAAAGCCGTGGAAAAAACCGTGTCCCAAAGCCGGTTGTCAGGATCGTCCTTCGTCATCGCGATTTCCCGAAGAATCACCTCTTTTTCCTTTTCGACCTCTCCGGCCGGAAGTGTCGAGTGCAGCACCGCGTCGGCCAGCAGATCGATCGCAACCGCGGTGTGTTCGCTCGGCAGGTCGATGTAGTAAACGGTGCGGTCGAAGGTGGTGTAGGCGTTGATGTAACCGCCGTGCGCCTGGACGGTCGCGCTGATGTCGCGACCCGCCCGGCGATCCGTTCCCTTGAAGAGCATGTGCTCGAGGTAGTGGGAAAGTCCGGCGCCGAGGTGGGCCTGCTCATGCACGCTGCCGGTTTTCACCCAAACCTGCACCGAGGCGAGCGCGGCCGAGGTATCGCGCTTCATGATCAGCGTCAGCCCGTTCGGCAGGACGACCCGCTCCACCGGCTCACGCCAAAACGTATCGAGCAGGCGAAAGTCGGAGGAAACAGCGATTTTTTTGGGCATGAACAGGGAAGCGGTGCGACCGAAAGAAAACCGCGGGTTGCCGGGCTCGGCCAGCAGATACGGGTCAGGCGGCGCCAAAAGCTCCCGCGGCGGAGGTATCCGTCCCCCGGCGGCGACGCGCCGGTTGAAAGGGTTTCACAAACGCTTCTTCAAAATCGAAAATGTCGCCAAAATCCTCGAGGCGGTCGTTTTCCGTCTTAGAAAACACATTGTACTCAATGAGATTGAACACGATATCACCAAAGTCCCGGCACCGGTGAATTCCCCAGGCATTAAGCACGGTCTTCGCGAGCGGCCCGTATTGATCGAGTGCAAATACCCGCAGGCCCTCCAGGAGTTCTGCTCCGCTCACATGCCGCGAGCGTTCCGCCCGGGCAGCGTCTTTCTTGCGGAACTCTTTGACGGTGTGGTCCAAACCAAAACGCACAAAGTCATAGGCCTTCCGATCAAAACGGGAGTCTTCCTTGTAGATGAGAGCGACGACGTCGCCGAAATCCGGATTTTGCATGGGCAGTTCAGCGGAAGTTGGCACACCGACCGTCGTCATGCAATCCCGTCGGGGGAGAACGTTTCTTAAGTCCGGCCGCCAGGCGACTATTGGCTCGAACTTCCACGCCGAGCCATCAGTTTCTCCAAAAATGATCGCGTCCACGCAAACGAATCATCCGCTCGCCGGCCATGCCGCCGCCGGGCGCCCGTCTCTGTCTCCCGTCGAAATCGCGACGGCGAGGCTGAAATCCGCGGGATTACGCATCACGCAGCCGCGGCTCGCCATTCTTGCGGCCTTGAGCAAACGGGTGAAGCCTTCGAGCATCGAACAGATCCACGAGGACGTGGGAGCCGAGAATTGCGATCTCGTCACCGTCTACCGCTGCATGGCGGCCTTCGATAAGATCGGACTCGTGCGACGGGCCTTTTTTCACAACGGGACCACGTTGTACGAAATCAATCTGGGCCAGCCGACCCGCTATCACGTCGTTTGCAAGAGCACCAATCAGGTCATCGAGCTCGATACGAAACTCGCCGACGAACTGCGGCTCACCATCGAGGCCGTGGAAGAGAAGCTTCGCACGCACGGGTTTTCCGAAGTCGGCCATATCGTGGGATTTTTTGGCGTGGCTCCCGCCCCTCATCGTGGCGGCACGCCCGTCACCACGCCCCGCTAAACGCGAGCGCGGAGACCGCTGCCCTCCTCCGAGCTCGCCACGTTAGGTCCGGTCGCAGAAAAGACACCGCCAGGCCGAACGAGCGAACAGCCCACGCCGCTATCGCGGGACGCCTTGGAGTTCCAAGGCCACGCCGGACGGCCAGGCGTGAATCAAACCTTGAGCGCGGCCGCGTGATTCGCCGCCGCCTCGGACCAATCCACGACGTTCCAGTACGCCGTCAGATAGTCGGCCCGACGGTTTTGATAATGGAGATAATACGCGTGCTCCCAGACATCGACGCCAAGGATCGGAATTGCGCCGTCGCTGAGCGGCGAATCCTGATTCGCCGTGGAAACGACCGCCAGCACTCCACCGGGCCGGCTTACGAGCCAGGCCCAGCCACTGCCGAAACGCTTCACCGCGGCATCGTTGAACTGGGCCTTGAACCCGTCGAGGGAGCCAAATGTCCGGGAAATCGCCCGGGCCAGCTCGCCAGTGGGCCCGGCGCTGGCGCGGGGCGAAAGGATTTTCCAGAAAAACGAATGGTTCACGTGGCCGCCCACATTATTGCGCAGGGTGCCGCGAACGGCTTCCGGTATGGCGCCGAGATTCTTCACGATTTCCTCCGCCGAGAGTTTTTTTAGCTGGGGATGGTCAGCGAGCGCTTTGGTCGCATTCGTGATGTACGCTTGGTGATGCTTGGTGTGATGGATTTCCATCGTGCGCGCGTCGATGTACGGTTCGAGGGCGTCGTAGGCAAAGCCCAGCTTCGGCAGTTCGAACGGCTGGGGTGTGACCGCCGCCGGCCCGGCCGCGCAGGCATCAACGGCGAACCCACCCAAGCCGATCAGGGCGGCACCGCCGCCAAGGGTCTTCAAAGCTCCGCGGCGGGTAAGGAGATCGTTCGAGTTCATTTAACCCATCCTAGCCGCGTCAGTCCGCCGCGCAAGCGATGGTTCTCGATGCCCGCTGCAGCGCGATCGGGGCATCCACCGAAGCCGCGCTTGCCAAAATTTCGAGCGGCCGCGAACGTCCAGCCGCCCCATGAAAACCCTGATCTCCCGTCGCACCGCCCTTCGTTCCCTCGCTGGCGCCGCCGCCGTCACCACGCTGTCCCGTTCGCAGGGCGCCGGTGAAAACACCTCGGCCCCGGGCGCACGGGCCAACTCCGCGATTCAGGCCGGCGCAGCCTCCTTTCTCCATTCGGTCTGCAAATGGTGTTATGGCAAAATCCCCCTCGAAGACTTTGCCCGCGCCGCGCGTGACATCGGCCTTCAGTCAGTCGAACTCCTCGATCCGAAGGACTGGCCGACAGTGAAAAAGCACGGACTCACCTGTGCGATGGCCAACGGCACCACCACCATACCCAACGGGTTCAACCGGCTCGAAAACCATGCAGCGATGGTGCCGTCGATGATCGAGCGCATCCGGGAATGCTCCGACGCGGGCTTGCCGAACGTGATCGTTTTTTCTGGAAACCGTAAAGGCATGGCCGACGAACAGGGCCTCGAAAATTGCGCGGTCGGGCTGAAGCAGATTGTCGGCGAGGCAGAAAAGCGCGGCGTGACCGTTTGCATGGAACTGCTCAACTCCAAGGTGAACCACAAGGACTACATGTGCGACCGCACGGCGTGGGGGGTGGAACTCTGCGAGCGGGTCGGCTCGGAACGATTCAAGCTCCTCTATGACATCTACCACATGCAAATCATGGAAGGGGACGTGATTCGTACCATCCAGCAACACCATCGCTATTTCGGTCACTACCACACCGGTGGCAATCCCGGGCGGCACGAGATCGACGAAACCCAGGAGCTTTACTACCCCGCGATCGCCCGCGCCATCAAGGCGACCGGCTTCAAGGGCTTTGTGGCCCAGGAATTCCTGCCGGCACGCGATCCCCTCACCTCGCTGCGCGAGGCCGTGAAACTCTGTACGGTGTGATCACGCCCGCGGGAACGCCTCCGCGCTCGCCCTTTGCCGCGAAGGCCCTGCGTTTCATTTTGCTGGGCGGCGGCGCCACCTTTGTCGTTTCCGCCCTCGTCAACATCGTCGCCGCCTTTCAGCTGATCGACGCAGCCGAGGAGCAATCGCTCGGGTTCAGCCGCTTGGAAATTGTGGCAACCTATTTGGGGCTCCTCGGCGTTGGGGTCGCGCTGATCTTCCTGGCGCTGCGCCGCCGAAAATAGATCCAGCGGATCCCGATGGCCCGGCATTTGCCGGCCGCTTCAAGCCAGCAGACTTCGCATGGCGCCCATGAGGAGATCATCCGTAGCATCGCTACAAAATGCGAAATCGACCTCATAACCGCCGGAGGGATATTCCACCTTCGTTGGCAAATACCACGCACCGTTGTCGCCGTAGGCCGCCACCGCGAGGGATCGTCCGGTCATTTTTTGAGCGCGCAACTGATATTCGATGAACGGCTCCGACGGCAAATAGAGCGAACTGATATCATTCATATGCAGGGCGCCGAGGACCAACGGCACCCGGCGTTCGCATCGGGCGATCCACGCCAGTTTGAAGGCGGGCCTCATCCGCAGCGCGATCGCATCCCTTCGCTTCATCATCAGCTCTTCAAGCGCCCCGATCCCGAGGGCGGGATTCGGCGCCGGATGCAGTTCCTCGACCCGCCATTCGATCGTGTCCAACGGCTCCGGACGCAGCCGTGCCTCGGAGGCCACGATACCCTCATACATGCGGCGCGTCAGTTCCACCCGCGCCGCCGGGCTGCCGTCGTTGTATTTGCCAGCGGCGATATTCCCGGCGCAACCCGTGAAATACAGATGCGTGCAACCGGGTTCGTCCGCCTGCCGCCGCCGCCGTGCCAGCCCGCAAAAATCGCTGCTCACCCGGCCGTCTCCGTAATAACTCATCGGATGCGTGGCGTAGAAATGACAGGCGACGACCTTCGTGCCCCGGTCATAAAACGCGATCGTACGGAGGTTGGGATCGATCGGGCCCTCCGGCATCGCCACGAGCGCGGGGTCCTTGCACGCACTGCCGCGCATCGCCGTTACATGTCCGCGCGCGTCTCGCGCCATCCGACGGTTGCCCGCCACTTTGTCCACCACTCCGGATCCAAACGCCACATGAGTAGCCGGACGCGCCTTTTTCACGGCCTCGCTTACGGTGGTGCGCGCCCGATCCAGGCAGGTGCGCTGAAAATCCATTTCAAACGAACGCGGCAGATCGCCCTGTTTCGCCAACCGGCGTTCCGCATCGAAACAAACCAAGGGAGTGTTGTGCTGATGGACGCAATGCAACGCCACGCGCTCCGGCGTCGTGCCGGCCGCCTCGGCCAGCACGGACCGCCACTTCACATGGGCTTCGTTCAGGATCCCGGCCCAGTCGACCACGCAAAACACGACGGGCTGCCCGGCTCCGAGCAGCACGTAGCCGATCGCCTCAAGGGCATCGTCGTAGTCGACCACCGGCTTGATCCAGCCGCCGCACAGCGAATGCCCTTTCGGTGGAGTCACATCGAAGCGGAACGTCGCGATGTGAAGGCTGCTTCCCTTGAAGACTTGGCGTGGCGTCGCCGCACCCAGCGCAACCGGCGCCAGTGAGGCAGCCCCCGCGGCCATCGAACGCCTCAGAAAATCTCTTCGTTTGATCGGGCTCATGGGCAGGGGTGGCTGGAGTGGCGGTAAATGGAGAGGGAGAAAGTCGTCCGTCATGCCGGACGACAAGGCCGACAAATCGAAGGACGACCACCCTCCGCGTCAAGCGACCGTCAGACGCTTCGCCGCCCTCTTGCAGTCATTCCCCTCACGCCCCTGAGTTACCCGCACGGTTGGCAACTACGACGGCCGAATTGGGCGTGCATAATTTCGCCGCCAGTTCAGGAAATCGTAACATGAAAGCTCAAGCCCCTGTGCTATTATTGTTTCGCGGCTTCCGAAGCTTGGCGATTTACGTGGCGCTGATCGCCGCCGTGCTCGCTTGGGCGGCAAATTACTCCCGGGCCGCCGGCACTACGGCCGACTACACCGTCAAATTGGAAACCGCGATCGAACATAACGGCGGCGATTTCCTCTGGTTCCACCCCCGGGTCGCCTTCGTTCCGCGCCCCGGCCAGGTGAGTGGCAGGGTCGTGATGACACTGCAGAAACATCTGCGCATTTCGGACTATTATTCGGGCCTGCATTTCATGGCGCGCGAAGGCGTGACCGGTGCATGGACCGGTCCGTTGCTGCCGCCCCAATTGGATTGGCGAAAACAGGACGATGGCGTGACCGTGAGCGTGGCGGACGTAACGCCGGGCTGGCATGCCGCAACCTCCCGGCTGCTGGCGATCGGATGCCAAGTGCGCTACAGCCCGCAAGGCCGGCAACTTGAGGATATCAAGCGGGCCCACCAAACCGTCTATGCCGTCTTCGATCCGGCCCGCGAGGTATGGTCACCCTGGCGTGTCTTGGATTTGCCGGCGGACCCGCAATTCGATTTCGCCCGCAACGGTTGTTCGCAGTGGCTGGTAAAACCGGACGGACGGCTGCTGGTGCCGCTTTACATCGGCCGCGGCACGCGCGAACCGTTCAGCACGACGGTCGCCGAGTGCGATTTTGACGGTACCACGCTCTCGTATCGGCGGCACGGAACGATCCTGAGTCTCAACGTAAAACGCGGATTGTACGAGCCGTCGCTGGCCACCGCGGGCGGTCGCTACTTCCTCACGTTGCGCAACGACGATCGGGGTTACGTCAGCACCAGTGACGATGGCCTGAACTACGCTTCGCCGCGCCCCTGGCTGTTTGACGACGGCAGCGAGTTGGGCAGCTACAACACGCAGCAGCACTGGCTCACCCACAGCGGAAATTTATTTCTCGTGTACACCCGCCGCGGGGCGAACAACGACCATATCCCGCGCCATCGCGCTCCGCTTTTCATGGCCCGTGTGGATCCGGCCGGTTTGCGGGTCATCCGGTCCACGGAGAAGATCATTGTTCCCGAGCGGGGTGCCGACCTCGGCAATTTTGGCGCGGCGCGCATCAGCGAATCGGAATCGTGGATCACCGTCTCGGAGGGCATGTTCCCCAAGGATGCCAAGGCCCGGGGTGCAACCGGCGCCACGTTCGTCGCCCGGATCCTCTGGGCCACCCCGAATCGCACGGCCGATTGAGGCCCAACCCAATCTGCCCCTATCCGCCCGCCATCGGCACGCGCCGCAATCGCCCCGCCACACCCGGTGAAATTTCACTGGACGCCACCGGCGGGCGAGTCGCCCGATTCACTTTAAAATCTCGTACAGGCTTGCGTGGTCGTCGGTCCAGAGCACACGCGCCACTTTCTCTTCGCCTGCCGCCTCGGCTACATCGCGGATTTCATCGCTCGCCAGCAGCGCCTTGTTTTTCGAAAGCAAAATCCACGTCGTCCGATAGACCCACCACTCGTCCGCGTCGTCATCGGGGATCGTTGCAATTTCCAACCCGAAATGCGCCGCGAGGTCTTCCACGACGGGCGTCAGGTTCAGGTATCGGTTCGACACATGCACGGCGATCACCCCTTCGGGCTTGAGCTGCCGGAGATAGATTTCGAACGCCTCCCGGGTTAGTAAATGCACGGGAATGGCGTCGCTGCTGAAAGCATCGAGTGCGAGCAGATCGAGCCGCTGCGGTTGTCCGCTCGCGAGTTCCCGCTCCATGCTCAGCCGCGCGTCGCCCATCACCACGTCGACCTTCGCTGGACAACGCTGCAAATACGTGAAGCGGCTTCGGGCCAGCTCCTCCACCGCAGGGTTGATCTCGTAGATGCGCAGGTAGTCGCCGGGGGTTCCATAGGAAGCGAGCGTGCCCGTGCCGAGTCCCACCAGCCCGATGCGCCGGTTCCCTTCGGGCAGCAGGCCGAGCGCGCGACCCACCCCGCTGGTTTTGCCATAGTAGGTGGTGTGCCACATCGCGCGTTCCTCGGAGACAAACTGCAGTCCATGGGTGGTCGCCCCGTGCAGCAGCAAGTGGTAGTGCCGCTCCGGATCGTCCGCCGAATAGTCGTAGACCTTCAGGGTGCCGTAAAAATTGCGGGATGCGCTCAAGACCGGCACGTCGCCGCGGTTGCGCGACTGGAGGAAGAAAATCGCCCCGAGCACGAACGACATGGCCATCACGAAGCCCGCCATGCGCGGCTGCCATTCCGGCAGCACGCGATGCCGTCGAAAATCAATTGTGCAAAGCACGAAAACGATCAGGCCGGACGAGATATACAAGCCGTGGTCGCCATAGAACGTGAGCAACTCCTCGCCGATCCCGAGCCCGTCGCTGAAGCGCGACCGGAGCACGGGCACCGCAATCGTCGCCACCATGGCACCGACGCCTACGCCCAGCGCCAGGTCGCGGCTCTGCCGGCGCAGGCACAACACGCCCAGCACGTAGCTCAACATCCACAAGCCGGCCTGGAGTTCGCGGTAGTCGTTCAAGACCGCCGGAGCGACCACCGCCACCAGGAAGCCGCCGAGGGCCCCGCCCGCGGAGATGAAAAGATAGTAGGCCGTGAGCTGAAAGGGAGGCGGCTTCAGGCGGAATAATTCGCCGTGGCAAACCATGCACGCGGCGAACAGGGTCACGTTATAGCCGACGATTTGATACGGCATCGACGCATCATTGCCAACCGCGAGGAGCAGGCTGACAAAGGCCGTACCCACGACCAACAGCCCCACCCACAAACTGCGCAGGTACCAACGGGCATGATCGAAACAAATGATGAAACTCAGCAAGTAAAGGCTGAGTGGCAGCACCCAAAGAAACGGGATGACCGCGACCTCTTGGCAGAGCTTGTTGGTCGTCGCGAGCAGCAGGATGGACGCGATCGCCGGCAACCCCAGCCAGAGCCACCGATCCGGCCAGCTTGTGGCCGGAGCCAGTTCCGCCCCGGTCGCCCCATCTCCTTCGGCCTTCCCGCCGGGGGTGGGATTGCCGCGACGCCAGACCTTCCAGGCACAATAGCCGCAAAACAGCACAAAGACGATCAGCCCGCCCGACCAGCATGCGGCCTGCTCGCGCCGGGTGAATTTCACCTCGAAGAAGAACGGGTAACTGAGGAGCGCGAGCAATGATCCGATGTTGGAAAGAGCGTATAGCCGGTACGGGGACACCCCGGGATTGGTCTCGCTGAACCAGCGCTGCATCAGCGGACCGGTCGACGACAGCACAAAATAGGGCAACCCGATCGTCGCGGAAAGCAGCATGACGATATGCCAGACGGGCGGCCCGGCGATGTACTCCTTCCAGCCATCGCCCGGCGTGATCGGCAGCAGGGCCAGCGACAACGCCAGCAGGACCATGTGCAGTACGGCCTGGGCGCGCGGCTTCAGGCAGGTTGTGGAAAAATGCGCATACGCATAGCCGCCCAGCAGGAGCGTCTGAAAAAAGAGCAGGCAGGCCGTCCAAACTCCAGGTCCGCCCCCGAACCAGGGCAGGATGTATTTTCCGATCAGGGGTTGAACTTGAAACAGCAAAAACGCCCCGGTAAAAATCGTAACGGCAAAAGGCAGCATGGGTAGCGAGAAGGGAAAGCGCGTTCGTGGTAGGTGGACGGCGGGACCGGGGCGAGAACCAAAGTGCGTGGAAGAATGGCCGCTAACATTTCGACCGCCGAAAAGGGGAACCCTCACGAATTGGCGTGAGTCTCCCGTCCCCGTGCGCCAATCTCAGCCTGCATGAAAGCCCGGATCCCGCTGCTGCTTGCCTGCGTGCTGGGCCTCGGCTTGACCCGGGCGGCAGAGACCGGCGGCCGGTTTTCTCAAGCCCTCACGGTGGCCGAACGGACCGAAATCGGAGTGAGCCGTTTCTCCTCGGACCAGGTGGCGGTCCTTGATGCGCTCGTCCGCCGGGATGTCGCCGGACGCCTGAATCCCAAAGCCGACGGCACCGCACAGAATCTTTCTGGAAAACTGACGGCAGACGAACGCCGCAACGCCGGCCTCGGCCTGCTGACTTCAGCCGAAGTTACCCGCCTCGACCAACTCGTCGATCAACACGCAGCCGCCGTGCTGGCCCGCACGTTGCTCGCCCCCCTTCCCCCGCCACGGCTGCGGCCGATCAATCCGACCGAAACGAAATCCGAGCGGAAGATTCACGGAACCTATTCGCTGAGCTTCGGCTGGGGCAGCGGCGGCTATAGCGAGCGAACCGGTTCGGTCATGCTCCACCTCGACGATCCCGATGGCCGTTATGCGATCAGCGTGGGCTATTCGGAAAGTCACATCAAAGGCGGCCCAGTTTTTGACTACTATCGGGACGACTCGCTGTACCGGAACTCGTTGCCGGACGGCTCGCCGCCCCGGTAGCCACCCCGCACAGCCGCCCGATCCGCGGGAGCGGCCACGCCCACCCTCGCGAAAACCCGCTTGCGCTTCGGCCACCTTCGTGTGCGTTTTCCGGCATGTATCCTGCGGCTGACACCACGCGAAAACCGTCCTGGCTCCGGGCCAAGTTGCCCGGCGGGCCCGGCTACTCTGCGACGCGCCGGCTCGTCGACGAAAACAAGCTGCATACCGTCTGCCAGAGCGCGCAGTGCCCGAATCTGGGCGAATGCTGGTCGCGCGGCACGGCGACCGTGATGATTCTCGGCAACATCTGCACGCGATCCTGCAATTTCTGCGCGATTGCCACCGGGCGACCGACCGAACTTGACCTCGGGGAACCCGCCCGGGTCGCGGACGCCGTCGCGAAGATGAATCTCAAGCACTGCGTGATCACCAGCGTCGCCCGCGACGAACTCGCCGACGGTGGCGCCAGTGTCTGGGCCGCGACGATCCGGGCCATCCGCCATCGCAATCCGCACACTGCCATCGAAGTCCTCACGCCCGACTTCAAGGGCAACACCGAACATGTGGACCTTGTGCTCGACGCGAAGCCGGACATTTTCAACCACAACCTCGAAACCGTCGAACGCCTGCAAAAGCCCGTTCGCGTGCAGGCCCGCTACGACCGTTCCCGTTCGGTCCTCCGCCACGCCAAGAGCCGGGGGTTCACCACCAAGACCGGCATCATGCTCGGCGTGGGCGAGGAACAGCACGAGATCGAGCAAACGCTTCGCGACATCGCCGCCGACAAGACCGACATTCTCACCATCGGCCAGTATTTGCGGCCGACGCCCAAGCACCTTCCGGTCTCGCGCTGGGCTCCGCCCGAGGAATTCCTCCACTGGAAAGCCTTCGGCCTGAGCATCGGCCTCGGGGTCGTTGAAAGTGGTGCACTCGTGCGCTCCAGCTACCACGCCGATGAGCAGTCGCAGAAATACACCGGGGCCGAGCACCTCAACACGGCCAACGCACTGGCGGGCGCCTGAAGCCAACGGAAGTTCCCTCGGCGGTTTTCTGACCGACTAACGGCGGATCGAGGGCCCACGGCGCACACGCGGGAACGTCCGGTGGTCGCCGATGGCTCTCGTGGTACGGCCAACGAATCCTTTTTAGTGTCATTTCCAAGCGTCGTCGGGTAGCACGTGCCCGTGAAAACTCGCAAGGAGATCGTCGAAAACTGGCTGCCCCGCTACACCGGCGTGCCGTTGAACAAATTCGGCGCCTACGTCCTGCTCACCAACTTCGACCACTACCTCAAATTGTTCGCCCGGTGGCACCGCGTCCCGATCGTCGGTCGCGACAAGCCGATGCCCAGTGCCACCGCCGGGGACATTTCGATCATCAATTTTGGCATGGGCAGCGCCACGGCGGCGACCGTAATGGACCTGCTCAGCGCCATCCACCCCAAGGCCGTGCTTTTTCTCGGAAAATGCGGCGGATTGAAACATCGGGCCGAACTCGGCGACTTGATCCTCCCCATCGCGGCAATCCGCGGCGAAGGCACCAGCAACGACTATTTCCCCCCGGAAGTGCCGGCGCTGCCCTCGTTCGCGCTGCAAAAGGCGATTTCAACGACGATCCGCGAACATGCCCGTGATTATTGGACCGGCACCGTTTACACGACCAATCGCCGCGTCTGGGAACACGACGAGGCCTTCAAAAAATACCTGAAAAAGATCCGCGCGATGGGTATCGATATGGAGACCGCCACGATCTTCATGACCGGTTTTCACAACGAAATTCCCACCGGCGCACTGCTTCTCGTCTCAGACCAGCCCATGACGCCCGAAGGCGTCAAAACCACCGAAAGCGACCGGCAGGTCGACGAACAATTCGTGAACGATCACCTCCGGATCGGAATCGCGTCGTTGAAGCAGCTCATCAACAAGGGCGTCACGGTGAAGCACCTCAAGTTCTGAACGGCCGGGACGCGACCCCCGGTGCAACGGGCGCCCGCGAACGATTCCCTACTCCGAGACCGCGAGCGCGAACGGCACGAACGATTCCCGCCCGGCAACTTTGATCTGGGCCCAAACCACGTATCGGCCGGCTCGCGGAATCGTCAGCTTGAAGTTCAACACCGGCTTCGTCGCGTCCGGCGGTTTGAGGAGGTCCAACTCAGCCGGATGCAGGTGGGCAAAGCCGCTGCGCGCCTCGTCGAACGCGACCAAGTGTGCGAACGCCCCCATCACCGGTTCCAACGCCACCGCCCCACCCGTCGCACGTTCGATCGCGAAACGCAGGTCTGCCGGCTGGCCGGCGCGCACCGGTTGCGGCGCAGTCTGCAATGTAAAAATCAGGCCTTCGCGTTCGATTCTCCCGCCGCCCCGCCAATCTGGCGTCGAATCGGTCAGCACGCCTCGAACGACAAGATCCACGCTCGAATAAAGCCCCCGGCCGGTCGCGGCCGGCGTGAAGTCACTAAAGATGCGATACGTTCCGGCCAACCGCGGGGTATAAGAAAAATTCCACTCGCCAGGCTTTTTCGCCGGTTTGGGATGCACGTGCTGATAATCGGTGAGCGTCGGATCAACGATAAGCAGGTGCAACATTTCGGTATGCGTGACGAGCAGGTCCTCCGGCACAACCCCCTTCCCGCTGGCCGTACGCAGCATCACCACGCCGGAGACCGCGGTGCCGGCCGCCGGCGTCGCGGCCGTCGCCAGGGTCATCACCACCGGCGAGCGCACGGCGACCACCGGGATGAATTGCGGATTCAGCGGGTCGCAGAATTCGATCGAATTTTTCGCGTTCACGCGAAAATCCATGTGACTCAAATTCGTGCCGGTGGGCAGCAGGAGCATGCCCCAGAAGATGGCGATCGCGACGAGCGTGATCATAGCGATCTGCCGGCCCGGCCGGATCGCTTGGGTGGAAGCAACTCCAGATGGGGTTTCGGCCGTCATGGGGCGAGTCCGTCAGCCACGACCGGTTTTCATTTTGGCGACAAAATCCGCGGGCTCCCACGCGCTGCCGTCGGCCCGATGGATGATCTTCCCGTTTTCGTCGATCAGCAGGGTCGTCAGCGTATGCTTCAACAGGTCCCCTTCGAATTCGGCAATGACGCCGAACTGCGACAGCAGGTCCTTGATTGCCGTCTGCGGACCGGTGAGGAACGAGAAGTTTGCCGTGTCGATGCCACGCGTGACGGTGTAGTCCTTCAATATCCCCGGGGTGTCATAGGCCGGATCCAGGGTGATCGAAACCAGCTCAAGATTCGGCACGGCGGCGGCCCGGGCAAGTTTCTGCGCCGACATCATCTTCGCCGTTGCCGCCGGGCACATCGTGGCCACCGGGCAGCGCGTGAAGATGAAGTTCACCATGATTTGCTTGCCCAGAAAACGGGCGCTTTGCACGACGCGGCCATCCTGGTCGTAGAGCGCGAAATCCGGCAGTTTCTCACCGACTTCCCGGTAGGCATTCTTGCCCCGGTTGTGGGTATCCTCCCGGAGCTGGCGGGCCGATGCGGTCACGGCATCGGCGGCGGCTTTGTCGTCAGGCCAGATTTTCTCCAAACGAAAGTCGCCGTCCTTGGCCGGAACAACCTCCGCGCGGATGCGCTGCCCGGCCTTCGCCGCTGCGGCGTCGCCAGCGGAAACCAGGAAGTCCATGGTCATCGCCGGCATGAAACCCTTGATCTCATCATGCTGCACTCGAAGCGTGTGGCGGACTGTGTCCACCGAGAGCACTTCACCCGTCAAATCGTAACGGTCGGCCCTGGCCGCCGCTCCCGCGGAGGCGTTCGCCGGTCCCGGCCCGGAACGCGAACACCCGCCAAGGCACAGCCCGGTCGCCAACACGGCCGTGGCGAAGGCATAAGATTTCATGTCACAACGGATTCGCCGGAGGAAAAAATTGTCAAAGGGTTTGCGGCCGGCAGCATCGGCGCTTCTGTTGGACCTTTGCCGGGCTCATGGACACCAATCAACGCACCCCACAGCACAAACCAGCCCTGGCGATCTTTGCCACGGTCGGCAGCCTCTGGGTGTTCGTGCTGGTGACCCTCGGCGCATTCACGACCAGCATCGGCGCGGGCATGGCTTTCCCCGACTGGCCGCTCTCCAACGGCTCCATCAATCCGCACGGCTGGCTTGAGGATCTGTCGATGTTTGCCGAACACTCCCACCGGCTGACCGGGGCCTTGATGGGCCTGATCACGGTCACCCTCGCCATCTGGTTGTGGCGCCGGGAGGATCGCCCGTGGCTGCGGCAACTCGGCTGGTGGGCGCTCGCCATCGTCAGCCTGCAGGGGGTGATCGGCGGACAGCGGGTGAAATTAAACGCCATCGCCGTCCCGGGATTCCAGATGTCGCTCGGCGAAATGCTGCGCATCCCCCATGGCATCCTTGCCCAAGTCTATATTTGCGTGCTCATCGCAATCGCCGTCGCCTGCACGAAATCGTGGATCGAACGTCCCGCCCCCATCGGGGCCGCCGTGCGCCGATTGGGAATCCTCAGCTGTGTCCTCCTGTTTGTTCAGCTCACCATCGGCGCCATCATGCGCCACAATGCGGCGGGGCTCGCGATCCCCACTTTCCCCTATTCGACGGTCGACCACCACTGGCTGCCCGCCGAGTGGAATTTCCGGGTCGGCATCCACTTCGTCCACCGGGCGATGGCCGTGGTGCTCGCACTGGTGTTGACCGGACTCGCTTTCGTGGTGCGCCGCGATCGCGGCTCGACCCTCGGGATGCGGGCGGCAGCCTCGGCATTGATGAGCCTCGTGGTCCTGCAGATTTTGCTCGGCGCCCAGATCATCTGGACCTTTCGTCGGGCGGAGATGACCACCAGCCATGTCGTGGTGGGCGCACTCACGCTGGCCACCACCTTCTGGCTCACCTGGCTCGCGCACCGTGACGCGCTTGAGTCGCGCGCTTGGCACGGGCGTCTGACCCGCGAGCTGGCAACGACCGCATCCTCGTCATGAGCGCCCCTGTCGCGCCCGCGCGTTTTCCGGACTACCTCGAACTGACCAAGCCGCGGTTGAGCCTGCTCTCGGTGCTCACGGCCATGGTCGGGTATTTCGCCGCGCGTCCGCCGTCGAACCCGCTCAAGCTCACTCTGCTCCTGATCGGCACCTGCCTCGCCGCCGGCGGCGTGGCCGCGCTCAACCAGTGGATGGAAAGCGACACCGATGCGCGGATGAAGCGCACCGCCGACCGCCCGATTCCCACCGGCAAGGTGCCCAGCGGCTCCGCTTTTGTGCTCGGCTGGCTGATGTGCATCAGCGCGCTGTTCCTCCTTTTTGCCAAAGTGCATGCCTTGGCGGCTCTTTTTACCCTGCTGACGATCGTCGCCTACCTCGGCTGGTATACGCCCGCGAAGCGATGGTCGATATGGAGCACGGAAATCGGCGCCATCGCGGGCGCATTTCCACCGCTAATCGGTTGGTCCGCAGGGGAAGGCCGGATCTCCGCCCTCGGCTGGATCCTATTTGGCGTCCTTTTTTTCTGGCAGATCCCCCACTTCATGGCGGTGGCCTGGACCTATCGGCGCGACTATTCCGCGGTCAACTTTCCCATGCTCCCCGTGCGCGACGAGGCCGGGGGCAAGGTAGCCGCGTGGTCTCTTGTCAACACGGTTGCCGTCGTCGCCGTCAGCCTGCTGCCGGTCGCCCTCGGTCTGGCGACGAAAGGCTACGGCGTCGTGGCCGCGGCCGGTGGCGTGTGGTTTTTGTGGCGCGCCTGTGTCTTTTTGCGACCTGAGGGCCGCGATCAAGCTGCCCGCAAACTTTTCCTAGCCTCCATCGCCTATCTGCCGCTGGTGCTCGGCGCCCTTGTGGTTGACCGGCTCGTCGCACCATGACCATCCAAGACATCCCTGCGCTCAACGCGCTGCTCAATGGCACCGCGACCGTACTGATGACATTCGGCTTCGCTTTCATCATGCGCGCGCGGCACGAGACGGACCCGGCGCGCCGCACCGACCGGATCGCCGCGCATCGCACCTGCATGCTCAGTGCCGGATTTGTCTCGGCCGTATTTCTCATCGGCTACGTCACCCACAAGATTCTGGTGCGGGGCGTCCATACTCCCTTCGGCGGCACGGGAATCATCCAGAAAATTTACTACGGGATGCTTATTTCGCACATCATCCTGGCGGTCGCCATCGCGTTTCTCGTGCCGCGCACCTTCTTCCTGGCTTTGCGCGGCGATTTTGCACGCCACCGGGCGTGGGCCCGCTGGACCTTCCCCATTTGGTACTACGTGAGCGTCACCGGCGTCCTCGTCTATTTTTTCCTGTATCGCTGGTGGCCCGCCGCGCGTTGAGGTCGTCCGGCCGGTTGCACCCCGGCCCAATCCACTCGTGCCCGGAGCCCATGCCAGCAACGAATTCCCCATTCGGGAGACGAAATCGAGCTCGCACTTTTTGGGCTGAAATTGGCAGCCTGACCCGCCGTGAAGCCCCTGCAGCTCACGCGAGATTTTCGCCCCCATGACCGATTTTGGAAAGATCCCCGACGGCCGCCGCGCCCGTCTTTTTACGCTCCGCAATGACCATGGCTTTCGGGCCGATATCTCGAATTATGGCGGAGCCTTGGTGCGACTGCTGGCTCCCGACCGGCGGGACGAGTTTGCCGATGTCGTTCTCGGGTTCGATTCCGTCGAAGGCTATGCCGCGCACTCGGATTGCCTCGGTGTGCTCATCGGGCGCTATGCTAACCGCATCGCCAACGGGACATTTTCACTCGACGGGATCGCTTATTCGCTCGCCCAAAACAATCGCCCCGCCGGCATCCCCTGCCACCTCCACGGCGGGCTGCGGGGCTTCGACAAGGTCCTTTGGGCGGCGGAGCCGATCGTCACCACTGCCGGTCCGGCGCTGCACCTGCGCTACCACAGCATCGACGGCGAGGAGGGCTATCCCGGCAACCTGAACGTAACGGTGGTTTATACCGTCACCGCAGATAATGCCCTGCGGATCGACTACACCGCGACCACGGACCGGCCGACTCCGGTCAATCTGACCAATCATTCCTATTTCAATCTGGCGGGTGCCGGGAGCGGCGACGTAATGGGTCATGTGCTCACGCTCCACGCGACGCGTTTTACTCCGGTCGATGCCGGCCTGATCCCGCTCGGCCACCTCACCCCGGTCGCCGGCACGCCACTCGACTTTCGTTCGCCCCATCCGATCGGCCAGCGCATCGAAACCGATGATGAGCAACTCCGCCGGGGTGCCGGCTACGATCACAATTTCTCGATCGACGGCGCGGATGGCACGCTCATCCCGGCTGCCATTGTCACCGATCCGGCCTCCGGACGCTCGCTGGAGGTTCTGACCACCGAGCCCGGCGTGCAACTCTACACCGGAAATTTTCTCGACGGTTCCCACCTCGGGAAAGCGGGCCGGCGCTATGGACGACGCGGCGGTTTCTGCCTCGAAACCCAGCACTTCCCCGATTCCCCGAACCGGCCCGAGTTTCCCTCCACCATTCTGCGGCCGGGCCGGACGTTCCACTCCACGACCGTGTATCGATTTCGCGCCAACTAGTGATCATGCGTCACGGTCGATCCTTCGCTTCATCGTTCGCGATCGCCGGCGCGTTGCTCGCCGTCGGCGGATTCGGTTGGGGTGGCCTCGCTGGGTGCAGCCGCGAGCGCCCCGCCGTGGCAACGAACCAGCGAACCGAAAAGTCCCCCACGACTTCGGCCGACTGCCGGTCCTGTCACACCGAAATCGCCGCGGCATGGGACAGCTCCCATCACGCCAAGGCCCATCGACTCGTCAATCCCGTGGCCGATGCGGACGCATTTCAAGCGGCCCGCGATTTCACGATCAACGAAATCAAATATCACGTCGCCTGGAACGGCCCCCGGCCGGAATTGACCGAAACGCGGCCCGGAGGGGCTCCGCACCAAAGCACGGCGGAGTTCGTGCTCGGCCACACGCCGCTGCGGCAATATGTCATTCCGACCCGGGACGGCCGCTACCAGATGTCCGAACTGGCCTTCGATCCAACGCGAAAAGATTGGTTTAACGTCTTCGGCACCGAACAACGAACTCCCGGCGAATGGGGGCATTGGACCGGCCGGGGGATGAACTGGAATGCGATGTGTGCGCATTGTCACCTCACTGACTTCCGTAAAAACTACGACGCCACGACCGACACGTACGCCTCCACCTGGCGGGAACACGGTGTCGGCTGCGCACAATGCCACGGAGACATGACGCCCGAACATGCCAGCCGGGGAAAGAAGGCCTCCGGCGTCGCCAAAGCGCCGCCGGCGCCGGAAATGCGGCAGCGCGCCCAGGAAACGTGTGTACCCTGCCACGCACGGAACGAACTCCTCACCGGCGAAATCCAGCCGGGTGTCCGCTACGCCGATCACTACCGCCTTTCCCTCCCGGCCGAACCGGGACTTTTTTATGCGGACGGACAGATGAAAGACGAAGTTTTCAACGCTACCTCGATCGCCCTCAGTCGAATGGGTGGCAAAGCCGGCGTCACCTGTCTCGACTGTCACGATCCCCACAGCGGGAAAACGATTCTTCCGGTCGAAAACAACGCGCTTTGCCTGCAATGCCACGGCGGCACGGGCCGGCAAAACGCGCCCCTCGTCGATCCTACGGCCCACTCCCATCATCCCGCGCCGAGCACGGGCAATCGCTGCATTTCGTGCCACATGCCGACCACGACCTACATGCAGCGCGATCCCCGGCACGACCACGGCTTTCTCCGGCCCGACCCGCTGCTCACCAAGGAACTGGGTATCCCGAATGCCTGCAACGGCTGCCACACGGATCAAAATGTCGACTGGGCCATCGCCCGCACGAACGAATGGTACGGATCCAAGATGGAGTCGCGACAGCGCGAGCGCACCCGCGTCGTCAGCGCGGCGCAGTCGCTTGCACCCGCAGCCGGTGACAAACTGCTCGCCCTGCTGGCCGGGGAGGACATCCCCGCCTGGCGGGCCACGCTCCTACTGCTTGCTCGCCCTTACGCAGCGACCCACCCACGCCTCGCCGCGGCGGCGCGAACCGCGCTCGCCGACGCCGATCCGTTGGTCCGCTCCGCCGCCGTGCAGGTTCTGGCTCCATTGCCTGACTCGGCCGCCGCGATTCGGCCACTGCTGAAGGATCCGATGCGACTTGTCCGCGTCGACGCCGAGTCGGTGTTGACCAACGAACTCCCCGCGGAATCAGTGGAGCGCAAGGAACTCGACGCCTATCATGCCGTGGCCGCAGATCAGCCCGCAGGCCGGGTACGCATCGCACAGGATCTTTTCAATCGCGGCCGGGCCGCCGACGCCGAACCCGTCCTGAGAAAGGCGGTCGAGTGGGATCCGAATTCACCGGGGATTTATGAGTCGCTCGGACTCGTGCTCAATGCGCTCGATCGCAGCGCCGATTCGGCCGCCGCCTTCTGGCGCGCGGCCCAACTCAACCCGGGCGATGCCGACCCGGCGTTCAACGCCGCCCTGGCCTTCGCGGGGTCGGGAAAGCTGCCCGACGCCGAACTGGCCCTGCGCGAAACCATCCGCCGCGATCCGCGACACCATCGCGCGTGGTACAATCTCGGCCTCTTGCTCGCACAAACCAAGAAGGCCGGCGAAGCGCTCGAGGTGCTGGGTCGCGCCGAAACACTTGCACCCCAAGTTGCAGACTATCCCTACGCGCGCGCCACCGTGCTTTGGCAACGTGGCGATCGCGGCGGCGCCAGCGCCGCCGCCCGCCGGGTGCTCGAACTCGATCCCGCCCATCCCCGCGCGAGGGCGCTCCTGCAGCAGTAGGAGAACGATACGGCGAGGGCGTGAATCATCGGCCGAATTCACGACCGACCAAAATCGGGAACCCACCAGCAGCGCAAAGCGTGGCTTTGCCTAGCCGCGGGGCGGCGATTTGCGCCGGCGGAGCGTGAACGCGAGTGCCGCCAGCCCGGAACTCAGCAGCACGTAGGTGGAAGGCTCGGGCACAGAAGTAAAATTCACGAACAATTCGGTCTTGGCCGGGTTGACGCTCAGGCCAAAAAAACCAACGAACGGATTCTGAAAAGCCGCGGTATCGATCGCGAGATTCGCGAGCGACCCCGTGATCGAGGTTGCCGTGAGGACTTTCCACGAGGCAGACACGGTGGGATCAA
Organism: Opitutia bacterium; assembly: GCA_947474935.1. Classification (GTDB taxonomy): domain Bacteria; phylum Verrucomicrobiota; class Verrucomicrobiia; order Opitutales; family Opitutaceae; genus ER46. Next base: position 63,901 of record CANJKL010000014.1, on the reverse strand, counting down.
AGGACGCCAGGCCCAGGGAGCCGTCGGACGCCACGGTGGTCAGTTTAAACGTAAACGCAGGCTTTCCGCTTTCCGGGGCACCAATCGCAACGCTCCCCGTGACAACAACCTTATCCCAGCCACCATTGGAATTTCCGGCATCCATTAATTGCCACTGGTAAGCGCCGCCGGCATCGAGACTCAGGACCGGAATTGAGCTCAGCCGGGCGCCGCTGAAATACAGGGTGCCAGGGCCGGTAACGCCGGGCGCCAGCACCACTTGATTGGAGCCGCTCCCGCCGATGTGAAGAGTCGTCGCGGCCTCAATCGTGCCCGCGCCGCCCAATTTGCCCGACGTCAGGGCAAGGGCATTCGACAGAGTGACATCACCCTCCACCGCCAGCTTGCCACCCGTCAGTGCGACTACGTTGCCGGAAGGGCCAAAGGCGGAATTGTTCGCCGCCACCAGCAAGATACCGCCCTGAATCGTCGTAGTCCCCGTGAAAAGGCTGCTGCTGCCAGCCAACCGCAGCTGAACCGGGCTGCCCGCACTCGGCCCTTTGAACACCAGCGAAGTGCCCGACCCGTTGCTGACAAAGGTCCCGAGATACTGCGAATAGGCCGTTTGATTGACGGTCATACCTACGCCGGAATCGAGGTAGATTCGATCCGTGGCATTGTCGCCGAAGATGCCGTTCACGGTGGAGGAAACGCCGAAAGTCACCGAAGGGCCGGATGGACCACCCATCTGCAGCACTCCCGTACCCGCCGCGTTGGCGTGCATCAACCGTACATTGCCCTGCTGCACATAGATTCCCCCGGAAAAACCAGAGTTGTTGCCGGCCAGGGTGAGGGTGTTGCTGTCCACCTTGTAGAGTTCGCCCAGACCTGAGATGACGCCCGCCAGCGTGAAATCGGAACCGCCACCCACATCGAGGTCGGCGTTGAGCTCGATGTTATTGGCGATAGCCGTAACGCTGCTGTGCACTTCGAGGCGCCGAGTCCCTTCGTCAGAAAAATTGTTGGACTGCACACGCAGCGGACTAGCCGTCGAGCCCAATGCGGCCGTGGTGCCGCCCCCCCCGATCACGAGACGACCCGCATAAAAGTCCGTCCCACCCGTATAGGTATTGTTGCCGGCCAACGTAACGGTGGAAAGCGTCGATCCATCCGCACTGGCAAACGTCGCCGGTGTATTGGCCTCACCGATTTTTACTCCGCCGGCACCGGAAAGCGTGCTGAGGATTCCGAACTGCCCCCCCTTATAGCCCGCAAAACGATAGGTTCCTCCGGGAAAGGTCAGGAGTCCGGAAACGGCGAGATTCGATGTGCTGCCGAGGTAAACTCCCGCGCCCAAGCCGCTGAGGTTGATTGGGGCACCGACCTGCCGCAGGCTGGTGCTATTTGAATCGAACCCAACGAAGCCCTGATTGGTGCCGGCTTGGAAATGCCCGAGGAAACCGGGAATCGTCGTGCTGTCGCCGCCCGCAACATCGGCGGTCAACTGCAGGCCCACGTAACCGCCCTGATTCAGGGAAAAATTATTCGTCGCCGGAAATCCGACGGTGGCGAGAGCACTCGGCGTGAAGATGACCGCGGATTGGTTGACCGCTGTGCTGCCGCTGTAGGTGTTCGCACCGGAAAGCAGCAGGGTGAGCGGGCGGTCGCTATTCGATTCCACGACCACTCCGCGCGGCGCGGTGGGCGAGGACGGCGCATTGGTCAGCGCGCTGCTCACCTCCAGAAGTCCGCCCCCGCCACCAAATCGATAAGGCCCGTTCCCGGCCGGGGTAATCGTGCCCGTGACCTTGGCAAACGTGGCGGACCCCAAGCGGACGTTACTGTTGAAATTCGAGATATCGATATCCCCAAACTCATTCGCCGCAGAGCCGCCCAAGGTATCGAAGCCAATGGTGCCATTGGTCGCGTTACGATTGAAGTGATCAAAAAACGTGTAGCTCAGCCCCGACGGCGCACTGGTGAAGGCAATGCCAACGTAACCGGACAAATCCGCGGTCATATCGGTCGAATCGGTGTCCGGGATCGAATTCGGCGAAGCGAAGATCAAAACGCCGTTTTTAACATACGTGCCGCCGTAGTAGCTATTGTTGCCCGACAAAATCGTCCGGCCATTCGGCACGTACAACCCACCGCCGCCGGAAATTGGCCCGGAGAGGGTTAGCTTGTTTCGCGCCGCGTTCGCCTGATCGCCGTGATCGTCGAAATTCGCCTCGCCCAACTGCAGCGTAGTTGTGAGGGAAATCGGATTTGCCAGCGTGATTCCGGCGGTGCTGTTCGACGCGAGGACGGGGCGCACGTCCGAATCGGACGCATCGACTTCAAGGGTGCCGGTTCCAAGCGCAGTGTTGCTTCCCACCAACAGGGTGCCGCCCTCGAGCCGCGTATAGGTCTGGGCGTTGTTGCCTTTCAATTGAACAACGCCGTTGTCGTCGCCCATACCCGCGGCGCCGATGATCACATTCGAAGCGCTGCCGCCATTGGCGTTAAGATTCGAACTGACGGTCAACTGCCCCCCCTTGACGCCGGTGAGCCGCAATTGGGTCATGCCCTCGCCGATGAATCGTCCGGTCAGCGCCCCCGTGAGATCGATGTTCGTAACCGTGCCGAGATAAACGTCACTACTCAGACCGCCGAAATCGAGTGACTCGGAAATCGTGCGCGTAAACCGGCGCTCATGGCCCAAGAGGGTCGATACAAGACTGACGTGCGAATCGAGGCCGAGCACCGGAACGAACGAAGAGTAAGAGTTGCTGAAGGACACGGGCTGGCTGCCGTAATCAGTGGCACTGTAAAACGTGTTAATGAAGGACGATGCCGTGGAGTGCACCTCCGTCGCCCCGAAATACGCCAAGCCGTCGTAGAGGTTGACGAAAACGTCCGTCGGCAGCGCACGGGCCGAATCCAACACCACGGCGGAATTCTCGATCCGCAGATTGCCCGTGAAGGAGTTGTTACCGCGCAGGATGGCGATGAGTGACTGGCCGGCATATGAGGAAACCGACACACTGGTGTTGTTACCCGACAGGTTGCTCTGAATCACGAGGGCGCCCCCGCCGTTGCCAAAACGGTATTCGTAGTAGGTACCCTCGCCAGTATACCTGACGGGCTTGATGCGCCCGACGAGCACCGCGCTCGTGGCCGAACCGATCGCGAACGTGCAATTCGTGAAGCCGGAGAAATCGAGATCTTCGGCGTAAACGTGAGTGCCGCCAACGCTCTCCTTGTCGGTGTCGAAGCCGAACGTCCCCGCGAACGCCGAACGATCCGGGATCCGCGCCAGGACTGCATTCGCCGAGGGCGGCGACGACGCCAGGGAAGTAGCCGCCACGCCGACGTAGCCACCATTTGTGGCCTCCACTGATACGGCATTCGAGAGACCACCGGGAACGGACGCGGTTGTCGCAAAAATAATCGCGGCCCCGTCAGCGATGAGATGGGCGAGATTGCCATCGTGCGCGTTGGTCGCGCCGCCGAGGACCACCTTGCCGCCGCCGAAAAAGGTCAGCGTTCCGCCGCTGTTCAGCGCCGAGAGTTCATTTTGGAAGAAGACCGGGTCCTCGCCCCCCACCAGGCGAACCTTGACGACGGCATCCCGCGCGTTTTGAACCATCACCTTGCCGGCCAGTGTGAGTGAACCGAAAGCGTTCACGTCGCCGAGTGTCACGCAATCGCCGAGGTTCACCGCCGCATTCGTCAGCGTGATGTCAAACGAACCGCTGGCCTGCATCGGCGCAAGCGTCGTGCCGGACGCCAGACTGAGTATACCGGAGCCGACTGCCGCGTTGCTGCCCACGTAGAGCTTCCCGTCGGCGACCGAAACGCCACCCGCGAAAGTGCTGTTGCCGGCCAGCAGCAGTTCGCCGTTGCCTGTCTTCGTGATGCCAACGGTTGAACCGCCACTGATATTGGAATAAATCGTGAGTGCCGTGATCGCATTGCTCGACTGCGCGACATCGACCACGCGGTTGCCGTCCACCAAACCGGCCGTCCCGAGCGCTAGGGTGCCGCTGGAGATCGAGGCGCCGTACGGTCCCAATTCAGCATCGTAAGTCACCCCGCCGCCAAGCGTGAGCGTGCCCGTGCCAAGCGTAACCTTGTTCGAGCTACTCTCATCACCTGCCAGGGTCAGTGCGCCAATGGTCTGGCTCCGGTTGGAGACATCGAACGTGGCAAACCCATTGTCCGTAGCGCCGATATTCACGTTCGTCGTAGCTGGCAAGGCGCTGTTGGCTCCCAAGCGCAAAATGCCTCCATGCACATTGGTCTGTCCCGTAAACGAGGATGATCCGGTGAGGATGACGGTTCCGGAGCCCATCTTCGTGAGATCGTGATTTCCACCGGATTCACCAATGGCCCCGGAAAGCGTCAGCGTGCCGGAACCGCCGATACTCGCGCTTCCGGCCAAGGTAATCGGTCCGCTCAGCGACGAACTGCTGCTGGAGATAAGCGCGCCCTGATCGCCCACTCCACTTCCACTCAGGCTGACGGGTTCGCTGCCAACCGACACGCTGTTGAGATTGAGCGTACCGCCGTTGACCACGGTGCCGCCCGAAGCGGAACCAAGGGCCGAGGTGTTTGAAATCGAAAGTGTCCCGGAATTGATCGTGGTCGTTCCCGTGTAAGTGTTGGAGCCTTGCAACGTTTGGGTTCCGCTTCCCGCAATGGTCAAGCCGCCGGCGCCAGCAATCGTCCCGGCGTAAGTAAGATTCGCCGTATTGATCGTGAGCGTCGCGCCGCTGGCCAGCGTGGTGGTGCTGCCGATACTGCTCGTAACGCCGCCCAAGCCGGCGATCGCTTCGTTGAAATTCACGTTCAACGCCGTGCTGGCGCCGCCGAGGAGATAGATTCCGCTGTTGGGCGAAAACGACCCCGCGACCCCATCTGCCAACGTCCCGGCATTGATGCTGGTCTGTCCGGAGTAGGTCTTGCCGGCGGCACCACTGAGCACCCATTTACCGGTTCCCATTTTTAAAAGGGCGACCACCCCCGAACCGTTATCTCCCAGCGCCGATCCGAACGTATTATTGCCCCCATTGGTGCCGGTGAGGGTCAGGGTCGCACCGGCATTGGCCGAGCTAAACGCGATGGCCCCCGAATTGGCCAACGTGAGCGCCCCGCTGCCCGACGCGGAAATCGTTCCACCGGTGGAGCCGAGCGTAAACAACCGGTCCGTGCTCTGCGCCGCCCCGGTGTACAACAAGGCGCCGCCATTCAAGATGAGATTGCCGGCGGCACTCGTGGATGCGCCGATACTGCTGTTCACCCCGCCGTTTGCGAGCGAAGCGACGGAAAGGGTGCTGCCCGTGCCGATGGTGGTGCTCCCCGTGTAGCTGCTCGCCGTCCCGGAAAGCACCAGCGTGGCGGGGCCGGATTTCGCCAGCGATCCCGATCCACTGATCACGCCGGCAAAGGTGTTGGACCCGCTCGGAGCATTGGTCGTGAGCGTCGTACCGCTGGCGATCGCGACTCCACTGGTCGTCGAACCACTATTGAGCCCACGGATCAATTGGTTGTTACGGACGTCGAAGACGCCGCTGTTGTTGACGGTCACATCGGCCCCCGTCGGCAGTGAGCCGGTCGACGCAAGCACGAGCGTACCGGCGTCGATCACGGTTCCACCCGCGTAGGCGTTGGCCCCGGACAAAGTGAGCGTACCGCTGCCAGCCTTGGTCAGCGTGCCGGCACCACCCACCGCACCGGAAAGCGTCAGCCCCCCGGCTCCGCCAATCGTGGAATTACTCTGAAGTGTCACCCCACCGGTGAGCGAGCTTGTCCCGGTGCCGGTAAGTGCACCGATGTCCCCCACCCCCGTGCCGTTGAGCGTCAGCGATTCGCCGCCCACCGCGACCCCGTTCAGATCGAGCGTCGCGCCGCTGCCGACCTGGGTGCCACCCGCCGTGCCACCCAGTCCACCCGCGTTGGTGAGGCTGAGCGTTCCGGCATTGATCTGCGTCGTTGCCGTGTACGTGTTGGCGCCGTTGAGCACCCATTTGCCGGCGCCGGACTTCACCACTGCGTTGGCATCCGACCCACTGTCCGCCAGTGACGCACTCAGCGTATTGGACCCGGTATTCGTTCCTGCAAGTGTCAACGTACGGCTGGTGTTACCGGAAGGATCCAACGCGACGGCACCCGTGTTGCCGAGCACGAGCGGTCCACTCCCGGAGGCGTCGATCACGCCGCCCGCGACGCCAAGCGTGAACAGGCGGTCGATCGTCTCCGCCGGCCCCGTGTAGCGCAGCGTGCCGCCGTTGAGGACCAAATTGGTTGCGGTGCTCGACGAGGCGCCGAGACCACTGTTGATACCGCCATTGTGGACGGAACTCACCTGAAGCACGCCGCCGCTGATCGTCACGGCGCCGGAAAAGCCATTTCCACCGGAAAGCGTGAGCGTGCCGGAGCCGGCCTTCGTGATTCCAAATCCGCTGCCGGAAATACCGCCCGCGGCAGTAAGCACGCTCGTTCCCCCGACTGTCCACGACTGGTTCGCGGTCAGGGCGATCGGCAGACCGGAATCAAAGGTAACCGCCCCCGCCCCCCCACTTGCCACCGTCACTCCGCCGGACCCGATGCTGAGGGTCGAATTATTCGACGATGAAACGACGTAAGCCGGATAACTGGAATTGAACTCCAAAGATAACGCGCTGAAGGGCGCCGCAAGAACCACACTGGGCTGCAAAGAACCGCCGAAAACCAAGGCACTGTTGGCGGTCGGGGTATTCTCACTCGTCCAATTCAGGTTAAATTCAAAAACGCTCGTCGGCGTTCCGGTACTCCACGTGTAGGTCTCGGAGAGCACAGCGCGGACAGAACAACCCACAAGCAAGGCCGCTGCCATTACCGCACGCTGGAAGCGAAGCGTCATTCGCTTCAGTCTGTGCAAATGGATGGCAGCGGCAAGGCTATTGCCGAACCTTCGCCGAAAATATTGTCGGCAGCCCCGCGTATGCCCCGGCTCAACGCAGCAAGATCGTGCCGCCGTCGATATCGTAGGCCGAGCCCGTGATAAACGCGGCTTCATCCGAACAAAGAAAGGCCACGAGCGCCGCGATTTCAGCCGGTTGCCCCATCCGGCCAATGGGTTGGGAAGCGGATAACTTCTCAAACATCTCTTTTTCCTTCCCCGGGTAGTTTTTCGCGATGTAGCCGTCGACGAACGGGGTGTGCACCCGCCCCGGACACACGCAGTTGCAGCGGATATTCTGGTGGATGAAGTCCCGCGCGACCGAGAGCGTCATCGTCAGCACCGCACCCTTGCTCATGCCGTAGGCGAAGCGGTCCTCCACCGCGATCTTCGAAAGGATCGAGGCCAGATTCACAATGGCCCCGCCGCCACTGGCGAGCATCTTGGCGACCCCGAAGTGCAGGCCGTGATAAACGCCCTTCACGTTCACCGCATAGATGCGATCCAGATCCTCGGGAGTCGTGGTCAGCACATCGCCGACGTGGGCGATGCCGGCATTGTTGACCAGAATGTGCAGACGGTCGATTTGCTCGAATGCCGCGCGCATCGCCACGGTGTTTGACACGTCGGCGGCGATCACTCGCGCTTTGCCGCCGGCCGCGCGGATCTCACCCGCCGTTGTCTCACCGGCTTCGGGCCGGCTTTCGAGAATCGTCACCTCGGCCCCCTCGCCCGCGAGGCGCAGGGCAATGGCCCGGCCAATGCCGGAACCACCACCGGTGACAAGGGCATGTTTGTCGGCGAGCCGTTGGGGAAATGGAGTCATGCGCAATGTCATGCCGGGTGGCGGAAAGAATCCAGTTCGATTTTCCCCCGCGCCGCCACTTGGCCCGGCCGCCCGGATTGGGGTTTCACCACCGCGTCTGCGCGAACTTCCACCCCGGCACTTTCTTCTGCATCTCGATCTCGTCGTTACGCTCCGGCAGTCCGCAACGTTTGAAATTCTCATGCGCCTTCGCCAGCGCCACCCGGTCGAGCTCGACCCCGAGGCCCGGCCCTTTCGGCAGGGTCACGCAACCGTCCTCGATCTTCATCCGCCCGCCGACGATAAAGTCCTCCGACTGCCACGGATAGTGGGTGTCGAGCGCATAGGAGAGATTCGGCATCGCCGCACCCAGGTGGGTCATCGCCGCCAGCGAAATGCCGCCGTGATTGTTCGAATGCATCGAGACTCCCCGTCCAAAATTGCGACAGTGGGCCGCAAGTTCCATCGAGGCCCGCAACCCGCCCCAATAGTGATGATCGGTCAGGATGATGTCCTCCGAACCGGTGCGCACGCTGCCGGGCAGATCGTCAAACGACGTCGTGCACATGTTGGTGGCCAGCGGCAGGCGCACGGCGGCCCGCACCGCAGCCATGGCTTCCTGACCGCGCACCGGATCCTCGAGGTATTCAAGTACGCCTTCGAGTTCGCGGCCGTGGGTGATCGCCGTGCCGACCGCCCAAAGCGCATTCGGATCGAGCCGCAACGGCACGTCGGGCCCAAACGCCGCGCGCAGCGCCTTCATCGCGGCGACCTCTTGGGCCGGTTCGAAACAACCGCCCTTGAGCTTGATGGATTTGAAGCCGAATTCCTTCACCATGGCATGCGCCTGCGCGACCACACCGGCCGGATCGAGCGCCGCCGCCTGCCGCGCCGCATCCCACCCCCCAGCATGCGGATCGACCCCGAAGCCCAGCCGGCCGCCGGCGCCTTCAAATTTGTAAAAGAGATAGGCCGAATACGGCACGCGTTCGCGCACTATGCCGCCCAACAGCGTCGCGACCGGCACGCCAAACGCCTTCCCCGCGAGATCGAGACAGGCGACGTCGAACGCGCTCTCCACCTGCACCAATGCCCGCTGATCCCAAGGCTTGTCGCCGCGGGCCGCCGCCGCATCGGTCCCAAAATGGGTGCGCAATGCACTCCGCAGCCCGTGCCAGTTGAGCGGATCGCGCCCGAGCGCGACAGCCCGCGCCGCCCGAAGCTTCGCATTCGTCGCGGCACTGCCCGGCACCTCGGCGACACCGGTGAGACCGTTTTCCGCCACGATCTCCACCACCGTGCGCAGGCAATACGGCGCGTGGAGTCCGGCGGCGTTGAGCAACGGCGGATCGCCCAAAGCGACCGGCGTGACGTGCATTTCGGTGATTTTCATGGTGGTCACATCGTCGCCTAGCGCGCGACGGCTCGGCAACCCGGGGCTTCGAATTGAATGAAACCGCCCGCCCGTAGTCCGGGCGGGCTCGCAATGCCAAACCGGAACTATTTCGCCCGCAAAGTCGCGACGATCGAAAGCAGTCCCGAGCGCACCGACCCGCCATCGCTGCCGAGCGCGACGAAGGTGTAGCCGAGGTCGCGCACCTTGGGCACCAGTGCATTGTTATGCACCAGGATCCCCGCGGCCTTGCCGTGCTTCTTCGCGGCGTCGCTGACCTTCTGAAGCGTCTCGATGAAGCGCGGGCTCTCGAGCTGGTCGCGGATGCCCATGTTGTAGGACAGATCCGTGGGACCGACGAAGAGCACGTCCGCGCCGTCTACGGCGGCGATCGCATCGATGTTCGCCACCGCCTCCGGGGTTTCGATCTGGATCACCGTCAGGAGGCGCTCATTCGCGTGGGCGTAATACTCTTCGAAGTCTCCGCCGAAGCCGGCGCCGCGGTTGAACTTCGCCACTCCGCGAATGCCGTGTGGCGGATAACGCATCGCGCTGACCGCCGAAGTGGCTTCCGCCACCGTGCTGACCCACGGCACCATCACGCCGAGCGCCCCCATGTCGAGGACCCGCTTGAAACGCGGAGTTTCGTTCGCCGCAATACGCACGATCGGAACCGCCGGCGTAGCCGAGGCCGCGTGGAGTTGGTGCAGCAGGGTGTCCTGCCCACCCGGACCGTGCTCATGGTCGATCAAGATCCAATCAAATCCGGCCAAGCCGGCGATCTCGACCGTGATCGGCGAGCCCAAATTTAAAAATGTGCCGCACAGCCATTCGCGTGCGAGCACCCGTTTCCGGAAGTCAGGAGGGAGTTTCATGGGGATTAAAAATTAGACCGATGCATGCGAACCGGGGCGGGCTGGCCGTCTTCCGCGGTCGAATCACATGGAAATATAAAGTCGGTAGAGTGCCTGCGTGCCGCAGTCTTCCCAGCCGCGCGCGGCGACCTGGTCGTAGAGTTTCTTGGCACACGTGAGGCCGGGGACCTCGAGTTTCATCTCGGCTGCGCTTTCCAAGGCAATGCGCATGTCCTTCAAGATGTGCTTCACGTAAAAGCCCGGCGCAAAGTTTTCGCTGAGCGCGCGCGGCGCAAGATTCGTCATCGCCCAGCCGCCGGCCGCGCCACCGCTGATGCTCGCATGCACCGCCGCAGGGTCGAGTCCCGCCTTGCGCGCGTAGGCCAGTGCTTCGCACCAGGATACCATACCGACGGCGACCGCGATCTGATTGGCCATCTTGCAATGCTGCCCTGCGCCGGGAGCACCGAGAAGGGCGATATTTTTGCCCATTAATTCGAAAAGCGGCTTGGCCCGTTCAAAGGCCGCCGCGGCACCGCCGGTCATAATCACGAGTCGCGCTTCGCGGGCGCCAATGTCACCGCCAGACACCGGCGCGTCGAGCGCCGCGAGGCCCCGCTTGTCCGCCGCCGCCGCGATCCGCCGCGCGAGCACCGGACTCGAAGTCGTCATGTCGATGAGCAGTGCCCCGGGTTTGGCGCGCTCGATGATGCCGCCTGCGCCCAGGTAGCTCGCTTCTACGTCGGTCGGAAACCCCAGCATGGTGATCACCACGTCGGCCTCGGCCGCCGCCGCGCCAGCCGAATCGTGCCAGACTGCGCCGCCGTCGAGCAACGCCTGGGCCTTTTCTTTCGTCCGATTGTGAACATGCAGGCGGTGGCCCGCTTTTTGAAGATGGCCGGCCATGCTGCGGCCCATGACACCGGTGCCAACAAATGCGATCGAGAGCGAAGCGGACATGATGGGGAAGCTACGGGTTGAAGATGAAAACTCGGGGCATGCAAGATGCTCCACCCAGCCCGCGCGATACATTTTTCGCCGGGCCGCACCCTCAGCCCCCCGAGGAAAACTGCTGCAAGGTCCGGTGATAGCAGGCCAAAGCGGCAGAAAGACGGCAGCCCGATTGCTCTGCCGGGCAAGCCGCCACAAAGTATGTTCAACAAATATGAATTTTGGCCCGGCGGGGTTCGTCGGAAGTAGCGGGCCCTCGTCTCCCCGGCGCAAATTCCAACCCGCGGTTCCCTCCTCCCATGAAAACGCTTTTCTCCTTCTGGTTGGTTCTGGGATGCGGAGCTTTTCTGCAGGCACAGGATAGTCCGCCGCCGGCGCAAGAAGCGGCATCCGCATCGCCGTTTCGTTCCCCGGAGGAGCTGGATCAGCTTCTCGGCCCGATCGCGCTCTATCCCGACGCCCTGATCGCATTGATCCTGCCCGCCACGACCGCGCCCGCCGACATCGTCCTCGCGGTGCGTTACCTGCAGGACGGCACCGACCGTTCCCAAGTGGAAACCCGGGCGTGGGACGACAGCGTGAAATCACTAACGCACTTCGCCGAGGTGCTGAATTGGCTGGATCGGAATCTCACGTGGACGAAACAGGTCGGGGAAGCCTTCATCGCCCAGCCGGCGGACGTGATGAACGCCGTGCAGCGTCTCCGCGCCAAAGCCCGAGCCGCGGGCACCCTGGCGGACACACCGCAGCAGCAGGTCATCGTGCAACCGGATGCCATCAGCATCATCCCCGCGCAACCCGACGTGATCTACGTTCCCTACTACGATCCACTGGCGATGTATGGTTTGCATTCCTATTACCCCAACTCTTTTTTCAGCTTCAGCCCCGCCTACGCGACCGGACTCTGGCTGTCCTACGGCGTCGATTGGAACCGGCGGCGAGTCAACTTCGTCCACCGACCCGACCGCGCTCGTCACTGGAGCGACTGCCGAGAATCTTGGTCCCGGTCCGCGCAAACCACTCACGTTCCTTTCGCCAACAACCGGAATTATTTCCGACCGTGGATTCCACCGGCGCACTCCTCCTGGGTTTCGCGACCGAGCCGAAATCCGAGGCCCCAGCTCGACGCGCCTGACACGGCTCGAACGACGACTTACGCAGATTTCACAGCGCCGCGAGTCCAACGACCTCCATACAACCCGGCCACGCCAGAAAATCTCGCCACGCATACGCGGCCAGCCCGGCCCGGCCAGTGGCCCGTAGCAGCGGACGCGGCGTTAGCGACGCCCCGGCACCGGAACTTTGGCCCCTCGGCGCCAGCCTACGTCCAACCGCCCGCTTCAACTGCCGCCTCAGGCCCGCGCCTGACATTGGCCAACCCGCTGCCACCGCCACTCCCCTCGCCCCGACCGGCCAACGAGATTCCCGCCCAATCCGCGCTCCGCAATCACCGGAACGCCGGTCAGGGAAACGAAATCGCCGGGCGAGGACACCGCGTTGGATCGACCACCTCATCAGGTTCCGCACCAACGGCGCGCACCGCTGGGGCTTCTCAACCTACGGCGACGCCTCGCTTGAGTTGGGCACCGCCGCCTCCGGCCTCACCGGCATCGGCCGTTACAGCCACAGCCAAGGATGATTCCCCGGTTGCGACCGAAAAATCGGACCGCAACGCGCCCAACGCTCGCGGATGGAATCGCGATCGGACCGGGCGCTGAACACTCGAAAAGGACGGTTGCGATTCGCAGCCCCTTCCGCGCCACCGAACCGGCGGCCGGGCGAAGCTGTTTTCGTTATTTGATTTTAAGCTTCGAAAAGTTTTCCCGCGGTTCGGACCACTTGAGATTCAGCGCTTCCATCGCGCGCACCACCGTGTCTGCCACCACGAAATCGCGATACCATTTGTGATCGGCGGGCACGAGATGCCAGCGCGCCGCGGGATGGCTGGTCGCATTTAGCATGTCCTCGTAAACGGACATATACTCTTTCCAGCGCCGCGAATCTCGAGATCGCCGGCGGAGAACTTCCATTTCTTCCGCGGGATAACGAGGCGCTCCTCGAAGCGCTTTCGCTGCTCGTCGCGACCCAGATGCAGAAACAATTTTAACCCGACGACGCCGCCCCCCCCCCCAGCATCCGCTCGAAATCGACGATCTGCCGGTAACGTTGCTTCACTTCGCGTTCCGGCAACCCACCGTGGACCCGCTCCACGAGCACGGCCTCGTAATGAAAATGATTGAAGACGCCGATGTTGCCCCGGCGCGGGATCGCGCGATGCACCCGCCACAAAAAATCATGGGCGCTTTCCTCCGCCGATGGGACCTTGAAGTTCGTCGTATCGACTCCCGCCCGATTGACTTCCTGCAGCACGCTGCGGATCGCCCCATCCTTCCCGCTCGCATCGACGCCTTGAAACAGCAGCAGAACCGCCTGCTTCGAGTTCGCGTAGAGTAATTCCTGCAATGTTCCGATCCGCCGGCGAAGTCCCTCGGCTCGGCGCTTGGTCTTTTCCTTGTCGCACCGCCCGGCGTAGGTGGCGGCGAAACGTTTCAGTTTAACCGGACCCTTGAGCACCTTCGGTTGGGAGGTCATCCGGCATTGGACCAAAAAAGCCCTCAAGGCTCCCCTGATTTGATCAGCCTCCGGGGATTCCCCTGCCATGCAGCCGGGTGCGCCGCAACGTTGACTCTTGTGCGGGCCGCTGCGCCTTTTGGCCCGAATGCCGTCCTCCTCCGCACCTGCCGCGCCGCTCGCGCCCCTGCCCGGGAATCCGGGCGCAGATGCCGTGCTCGAACGCTTCCTGAGCGTGATCGCCGCGCGGGGGCTTGAACTCTACCCGGAACAGGAGGAGGCGATTCTTGAGCTCTTGGGCGACCGCAACGTGATCCTCAACACGCCGACCGGCTCCGGTAAATCGCTCGTCGCCGCCGCCTTTCATTTCAAGGCGCTCTGCGCCGGCGAGCGTTCCGTTTACACCTGCCCGATCAAGGCGCTGGTTAACGAGAAGTTTCTGTCCCTCTGCCGCGACTTCGGGCCCGAGAACGTCGGCATGATGACCGGCGATGCCAGCGTCAATCCCCGCGCGCCCATCCTGTGCTGCACCGCCGAAATCCTCGCCAACATCGCGCTGCATCGCGGGGAACAGAGCGACATTCGCGCGGTGATCATGGACGAGTTCCACTACTATTCCGACGCGGAGCGCGGCTACGCCTGGCAGGTGCCGCTCCTCACCATGCCGCGCGTCCGATTTTTGCTGATGTCGGCCACGCTCGGCGCGACCGATTTTTTCGAAAAGGAAATGACCCGCCTGACCGGCGCGCCGTCGGTGACGGTGCGCAGCGATCGCCGCCCGGTGCCGCTCGAGTTCGAGTACTGCGACACGCCGCTCACCGAACGCGTGGCCGATTTGCTGACGCAGAAGCGCGCGCCGGTATATCTCGTCTACTTCACCCAGCGTTCCGCGAGCGATGCGGCGCAAAGCCTGATGAGCCTCAACGTGTGCTCGAAGGAGGAGAAAGCGACGTTGCAGGCAGAGCTGGAACGTGTGCGTTTCACCAGTCCCTATGGCCGGGAAATCCGGCGGTGGCTGCGCCATGGCATCGGGGTGCACCACGCCGGGTTGCTGCCGAAATACCGGATCCTCGTCGAACAGCTCGCGCAAAAGGGCCTGCTCAAGCTCATCTGCGGCACCGACACCCTCGGCGTCGGGATCAACGTGCCGATCCGCACCGTCGTCTTCACCCAGCTCTGGAAATACGACGGCAAGAAAGCCGCCATCCTCAGCGTGCGCGATTTCCGCCAGATCTCCGGCCGGGCCGGACGCAAGGGTTACGATGACAGGGGCTACGTGATCGTGCAGGCTCCGGAGCACGTCGTCGAAAACAAGCGCGCGGAGGAGAAGGCCGCGAACGACCCCAAAAAGCAGAAGAAACTCGTGAAGCAACGCGCCCCGGAAGGGGCGATCAGTTGGGATCCAAAAACCTTCGAGCGCCTCCGCACCGCGCCCGCCGAGGAACTCGTTTCTCGGTTCGACGTGTCGCACGGGATGCTGCTGCTCGTCCTCGGCCGGGACTCCGACGGATGTCGCGCAATGCAGCGGATCATCCGCGATTCGCACGAGACGCCGCATCGCAAGCGCGCGCTGCGCAAACGCGCATGGCAACTCTTCCGCGCCTTGATCGACCGCAAAATCGTCGAGATTGCACCGCGGAATACTCCCGCACCCCCGGCCGGAGTGGCCACGCCGCGCAAACTCCGCGTCAACGTCGAGCTGCAGGATGATTTTTCGCTGCACCAGGCGCTGTCGCTCTACCTGATCGACACGCTGCCGCTGCTGGATCGCGAGTCGCCGGACTATCCGTTCAACGTCCTTACCTTGTGCGAAGCGATCGTCGAGGATCCGGATGCGATTCTTCGCCGGCAAGTGGACAAATTGAAGGGCGAGAAAATCGAGGAGTTGCGGGCCGCCGGCGTTTCCTACGACGAACGGATGGAGAAGCTGGAAGAGGTCGAGCACCCCAAGCCCCTGCGGGAATTCCTGTACGAGACGTTCAATGCCTTCCTGGCCGCCCACCCGTGGGTGGAACAGGAAAACGTCCGCCCGAAATCGATCGCCCGGGAAATGTTCGAACGTTACCTGTCGTTCTCGGAATACGTCCGGGAATATGGCCTGCAGCGCAGCGAAGGCCTGCTGTTGCGCCATCTCTCCCAAGTCTGGAAGGTGCTCAGCCAGACGGTCCCGGAAAACGCGAAAACCGAAGGCGTGATCGAGATGGAGGACTATTTCCGCGAATTGATCCGCGGCATCGATTCCAGCCTGTTGGAGGAATGGGAGCGCCTGCGCAATCCGGCCTTCATCGGCGCGGACACCGCCGATAAGCCCGCCCGCCCCGCCGCATTCGATATCACCCGCGACGTCGCGGCTTTTCGCCGGCTCGTGCGCACCGCGATCTTCGGCTTCCTGCAGGACGTGGCCGCCCGCGACTTTGAAAGCGCCGCGTCACGGCTGCGCACCGGCGAAGCCACGGTCGCCGCTGAAGGCGAGCCCGCGACGCCGGAGGGCCGCCGCATCGCCGCGGCCTTCGCCCCGTATTTCGATGCCCGCGGCCGCTTCCGGCTCGACCCCGAAGGCCGCTCCGTGAAACACACGCACTGGACGGAAGAGAGCGGCGAAACGGGCTGGACCGCAGCCCAAGTGCTGATCGACCCGGCGGAGCTCAACGACTGGGAAGCGCGGTTCACGATATCCCTGGCCAATTCCCGCAATCTAAACCGCGCCGTGCTCCATTGCGAAACCGTCGCGGTGATCGGCGCCACCTGACGCCCGGTGGCGCAGCGTTCATCGCGCCGGATGATCCGGCATCACGGCGAACGCCGTCGACCCATCAAATCCTGCAACTCCGCCAAGGCCGCCCGTGTTTCCGGATCGTCCGTGCGGTCCATCGCTTGACCGAGCAAGCGCGCGGCTTCCGCCGTTTTGCCATGGGCGAGGTGGAGCAGTGCGACGCGATGGCTGATCAAAGGCAGCCGGCCAAAGGCAGCCGCCCCCTTGGCAAGCGTAACGAGATCCTCCTCGGGTGGAGCGGTGCGGCAGCGCAGCCAGGCTTCGGCCAGCAGCACGTAGGCCTCCGGCAGCGGGGGCGCCCGCGTGATCGCGATCCGTAACAGGGACACGACCGGGGTGAGTTCCTCGGCCGAAAATTGCCGCGCGTTTGCATCCGCCCCGCTCAGCTCCGTGTAGCGCAATCGGGCGAGCTCGTAATACGCGCGGGGGCGCCAGACGTTGGCCGCCACCGCCGCCTCCAAAAAGCCCCGCGCCTCCTTTTCATCGCCCGCATCGAGCTCGCATAATCCCAACGCCGCCACCACGCGCGGATCGGCATCGCCCTGGGCCACCACGCGACCGAGGGTGCGGCGGGCCTGATCCGCATAGCGGCCCGCGAACGAGGCATGCCGGGCCTTTACGTAGGGCACCTCCATGCGCTCCCATTCGCCGCGCAACCGCGCAATCTGCTCGGGCGTCGCCTTGCTCACTTCCGGCCGGGGAATCTGGGGTAATTTACCCCGGGGAAGTCGCAGCGAATCCCTGACGGCGCGCGGGAGATAATCGCTCAGGCGGTCGCGCATTTCCGAAAAACCGAAACCGAAACACTGTTCGAAGATGGCTTCTGTCACCGGCTCCTCGGCTGCGCGCGCGGCAAATTTCCAAAATGCCTCGCGCATCCCCGAATGCCGCGAGTCCAGGGCCCACCGCACGAAGAGCGCCACCTGTGCCCGCCAGACTTTTACCCGCAGGTCGTCCGCCGCCGCGCCCAGCCGCGCCCCGGGCGCAAACAGGTCAGCCATGGCCAACAACACTCGCGGCCGCTCGGGATCGCGTTCGAGTGCCCGGGACTCCGCGGGCGAAAGCCACTCGAAGGCGCGGATCGTAATCGGATCGGCGGCCAGATTCGTCTGCCCGTAGATCGCCAAGACCCCCTCGATCACCCACGGCGGTAGCATCGGCGTGCGCCGCTGCAGCATGAATCGCACGTAGTCCGGCGATAAGAACAGACGCGAGCCGTCGAAATTAGTGTCGTCGAGATAGGCGAACAAAGCCGTCATGTCGCGATCCTCCAGCCGCAGGTTGGGCAGAAATTGCACGCGGCCGCGCCCTCCCCGCCCGCGCAATGGATCGGACAAGTTGGCACCGCTCTGTCCCCGACTCACCTCCTGCTCCTGTTTCAGCATGTCCTGGATCACCGCGTCGTTGCCCGCCGGTCGCGAACCCAGGGCGTCGAGGACCGTGACCGAGGGCACATCCATTTTGACGAAAAACGCCTCCGGCACCAAAACCTGCAGGATGTGAACGAGCCGCTGCCGCGTTTCGATGAATTCGCGCGTCGTTGACTGGGAACAGCGTGATAGGAATTCGCCCGCGCTCGTCTGGGCGTAGAGCCAGGGCGGCCCCTTCGACGATTCCGTCACGATCATCGGTGGCAACTCGATCACCGGCTCCGCGGAAGCCGCCGCCGCTTCCGCCGCGTGCGAGGAAAGTACGCCGAGCATCGCCAGGATCCACCCCAGCCCCGCGCCGGCGACCGCACGAGCGGCGCGCCGGATCTGTCCGTCGCTCATTTGAGCTCCTTCACTTCGCCGACGTTCACCTTGTAGTCGTAGAGGTTGAGATTGAAAAACTCCTCGATGCGCCGGAAGGCCCGCGCGCGGGCGGCCGGCAGGCGCAACACGAAATCCTCCTGGACTTCCAGATACTCGGGCGCGCGACCAAGGCGCTTGAGCTCCGAGCGCAGCCGGCTGTTCTCGATCGCGATCTCGTCATGGCGCTGCGAATTCACGATGAGGAAGACCGGTTTCATCAGCGTGGCCACCGACCCCAGGACGGACGCATCGGCGAGCCGGGTGGCGTTGCGCTGGAAAAAAGCCCGCTGCACCTCCTGCTTGAAATCCACCGCAGGACCTTGTTCGATTCCCCGCACAGCAGGCCGCAGCCAAGCCTCAAGGTCCAGCGGCGCGTCGAGCGCGATCGCGCAGCGGAAGGTGTCCGGGTGCAACTGCAGTGCCCGCAAGGCGAGATAGCCCCCGAAGCCCTCGCCCATGGTGGCCACCCGGCGCCGGTCAAACTTGTGACGCTCGCCGAGCCATCCGATGGCCGCGAGCACGTCGTCGACCGGCACGCGGTCGACCCCCGCCTGGATTGCATCGCGATGCCTGGCCCCAAAACCAACGGCGCCCCGGTGATTCACCCGCGCAACCATAAAGCCCAGCCCGGCGAGCATCTGGGCCTCGACATCAAACTCGGGTTGGGCGCGGGCCGGAAACCCGGCGGGAAAATAGACCAACAAGGGCGGTGGATTGAGTCGCGACGTCCGCGGGAGCGTCAGATAGCCGGTCAGATGCACCCCCGTCGGGGTGTCGAATTCGAACGCCATGGAATCATGCAGATCGGCGCTCTGCAGCCACGGCGCACGGCGCAGGAACTCGACGAGCAGGTCTTCCTTTCGCTCGTACACAAAATGGCGTCCCGGATCGGACACGCTGGACACCCGCACGAGAAAACGGCGCCGGGCATCGTCCCATTCGAGCACTTCGACGGCCCGCCGGGGAAATTTCTTTTCGAGCGTCCGCTGCACCTCGACCAGCTCGGGATCGACCCAGACCGTGAGCGGGGCCACGCCGGTCGTCCGCACGCCGGCGAGTTGCTGCCGCCTTTCGTCGAACACGAGCGGGGACTGCGGATAGCGCGGCTCGAGCGGGGCCAGATCGAAATACGGATGCTCGATCGCCAGTGAGGTTCGCCGCTTGGATTCGAGGTCGAGACCGTAAATCCCAAAGGTGTCGCGTCCCGCGTTGGAGGCGAAATAAAGCACCTTGGCATCAATGTCGAAGGCGAGCGGAAACGCGCGCTCACCAAAATAGTTGGCGGGCGACAGCGTAAAACCGCTGGCCGCCGGTCCCGCCGACTTCTCGTCGAGCGCGAGCCAGCGGCTGTTGGCGGCGGCGGACCTTACCAGAAACTTTCGATCCGCCGAACGTTCCGTTTGCGCATAGACGATCCGCATGCGGCCCTGACGATCGTACAAAAATCGCCCGGGATAGGCGTCGTCGCCCAGCTGGCTGACCTTGCCCGTAAAAACATTTATTTTGAACAGCGTGGTGGCCGTCGGTTTCGGCGCTTGAACGAGCCGCCTACTCGCCTGTCGGGCCGTCATCGCCAGTTGACGCTCCCCGCTCATCTCCCGGGGAGGAGTGGGTCGGGTGGCCAGCGCTTCGACCAGGATATGCTCAAAATCACCGGCCGGAAACCCGAGCACGTTGATGTTGCGCGGCAGCTCGATAAAATTCGGCGGCTCATCCGGCCGCGAGGGCCCCTCGATCATGACGGAGAATTCACCACCCTCGACCAATCGCTTGGCGTTCTTGCCGTTGGCGTCCGCCGCGATGATCGGCGAGTTGACCTTGATCCGCTCTCCGTCGGACGTCGCAATCACTTCCTCGGTCGGCGCGAAGACCAGCCGGTTGGGCGTTATCCACCGCAAAAATCGCAAGCGCACGGCTTCCTTTTCCTTGGAAAAAGTGACCCGACGATCGTCCGCCACGGCGATCGCAACGCGTGCCGCCGGGTTATCCACATCCACGATGACCACCGAGAGCTCCGCCCGCGCATGCCGGGTGTAAGCCACATGCCGGCCATCGGGAGAAAGCGCAACCATCTCGGCCTGCAGCGGCCGGTAGAGGACCGCGGCGGTTTCTTCCAATGTCGCCGCCGATACCGAAGCCACGAATCCCAACACCGCACAGGCGGCGATACGAAAGCAAAACAAAGTCACAATGGCAGGAGCGAAACCGGGAGAACAACGCCCGGCAAAGCTAATGTGGCCCGGCCCCGTAAGTCAGCCGCGCATTTCCCTTCCCCCGGCGGATCAGCCTCAGGCTAACTTCGCAACGCGTCGATCACCGCGCCCAATTCCCGCAATGTTTGTAGTCGGAAAAAACGCCCGGATGCCGCCGGCACCTCGTCGACGTGCTCGGCCGCCCACGTGAGATGGTAGGGCACGTGGGCGCCGGCGCCACCCACGGCCAGCACCGGCAGGATGTCGGACTTCAGCGAATTACCCACCATCAGAAACCGATCCGGCGCGATCGCATGGCGCCGCAGGATCGTCGCGTAGGTGCCGGCGTTTTTTTCCGAAACGATTTCGACGTGGCGAAAATGCGCCGCGACGCCAGACTTGCCGAGCTTGCGTTCCTGATCGCGCAAATCGCCCTTGGTGATCACGAGGAGTCGATAACACCCCGAGAGCTGCGCCAGCGTGTCCGCCACACCGTCGAGCAGTTCGACCGGATGCGCGAGCATCTCGCGACCCAATTCGATCAGTTGCTGGATTTCCTCCGCCCGGATTTTTCCCGCCGTCAGTTGAATTGCCGTTTCGATCGCCGAAAGCATGAAGCCCTTCACTCCATACCCGTACAACTCCAGATTGCGCATTTCCGTCGCGAAGAGCGTGCGATCCACCGTCGCGGCTTCGTGATAGTGAGCCAGCAACGTGCGGTAGCGCTCATGCACTTGCTCAAAAATCGTCTCGTTGTGCCAGAGGGTGTCATCGGCGTCGAAGCCGATGACCAATTCACGCGTGGGCATGGCGACAGTCCAGAATCGCGAGGACGGCGGCGCAAGCGCGCATCCGCGATTCGCACCGCTTGCATTCCCGCAACTCAGATGCACGCCCGCGAGACGGTTTCATTCAGCCAGAAGCCAACGGGCCCGGGTGCCACTGCGCGAAAAAACGGATATTCATTCGCTAATGCGTCCGGGCCGGAGTTACCGTGACACGTAACTCGCGTAACCCGCGCCCAAACTCATTTTCACCATGGCCAGACCTTACCGCCGTCGCGCAATTTCCTACGTCAACCGTGCCTACAGTCACGATCCGCGTGAACGCGTGGAAACGATCGGCGGCATCAATTCCGACCAGACGCGCTGGAAGCTGTCTCAGGCAGCTGCCATCGCCGCGATCGAGTCCGGTACGGACGAATTTTATGTCGGCAGTTCCGAAGCCCCGGTGAAACTGGTGGTCCTCACCCACGGCGGGCAAAAATATCTGCAGACCGAGCGGGAGAAAACGCATCCCGACGAATTGCTCAGTCTGCCGCCGGCGCGCTAAGCGCTTCCGGCGTTTCTGGACGCGGGCATCAGCCGGAAGCGAGATGCCAGTGCCGGCAAAGGGGGCAGAGGTAGGCTTGCCGTCGGCGTTCTACCCCCACCAGCGACGCCGCATCCAAAGCATCGCCATGGCTGCGATATCGCCGCTTGCGCCGGCACATGCGCTGTTTTTCGTCGCGAGTCGGATTTTTCATGGCGCGGAAATAAGTTCCTCGCCTTCAGACGAACGCCGATCCGCCACTTGGTCAAATGGTCCGGCGCCGCCCGTTAACTCCCGCTCGCCGCGAGCGCCCTCCGCGCCTCGGCCACCAATTCGAACGACCGCCGCCGGGCACTTTGATCGTAGATCGCCGCCGTGATCATGAGTTCATCGACTCGAGTGCGATCGAGAAATACGCGCAACCCGCGTTCGACGGTCGCAGGCGAACCCACGATCGCTTCCCGGAAAGCACCCGAAATCATCGCCTCCTCCGCGCCCGACCAACGACCCTCCATGCTTTCGACCGGAGGCGGCAACGGGCCTGGAAGCCCGCGACGCAGGTTGAGAAAGCCCTGTTGCTGCGACGTGAACAACCGCACCGCCTCGGCATCGGTGGCACTCGCAAACACGCCGACGGCGGCCATGGCGTAGGGCCGGGCAAGCTCGCCCGAGGGCTTGAAGCCGGCGCGATACAACTCGAGCGCCTCGTCCAGCAGGTCGGGCGCAAAATGCGATGCGAAGGCAAAAGGCAATCCGAGCGCCGCGGCCAGCTGTGCGCTGAACAAACTGGAGCCGAGCAGCCAAATCGGAACGTTCAAGCCGGCGCCCGGAACCGCCTGGACGGCCTGACGAAATTTCGTCGGCCGGAAATAAGACTGCAGCTCGATGACGTCCTGGGGAAAGGTATCCGCGGTTTCATTCCGGCCACGGCGCAATGCGCGCGCCGTCAGCTGGTCCGTGCCCGGCGCGCGACCCAACCCCAGATCGATGCGGCCGGGGAACAGCGCCTCGAGGGTCCCGAATTGTTCCGCGATCACCAGGGGCGCGTGATTCGGCAACATGATCCCGCCTGACCCGACGCGGATCGTCGACGTTCCGGCCGCCACATGGGCGATCACCACGGCCGTCGCGGCGCTCGCGATGCCCGGCATGTTGTGATGCTCGGCGAGCCAGAACCGGTGATAGCCAAGCTGCTCGGCGTGGCGGGCAAGCTCACGCGCCCGATGGAGGGCGTCCGCCGGCGTGCCACCCTGGACGATGGGCGCAAGGTCGAGAACCGAAAAAGGAACCATGCCCCAAGCTGCGCGAAACCGGAAAAGTTACCAGCAGATCACGGCCGGCCGGTCTTTCCGACGTCGTAAGGACGCGATAAAAAAATCCCCGCCGTATTGATGTCTCCCGCGAATATTATCGGATAAACAACCTGTTAACGGCCCCCGGGCATGAAGAAAATTTGTGTTCCCCCGCTGAGCGTTGTATATTTTGAATACACCCCCGATATTAGGCGCGGATCGAAGCCAAATTCAGCAAAGGGAACCAACCACGAAAAAGGAGCACCAAATGGAAACACACTTCCCCGAAATGGAAAACTCCCACAGCCGGCTCGCCCGCGAACGAGTCTTGGCCGACCTCCGCGCCCTCACACACGATGCCGAGGAATTGCTCAAGGCCACGGCTGGCGACATTAGCGAAAAGGCCGCAGAGGCGCGCGCCCGCGTCGCCGCGGCGCTGGAACGCGCCCGGGCCACCTATCAGGAAATGCAAGACCAAGGCGTCGCCTCCGCCCGCGAGGCCGTAAAGAGGGCCGACACCGCGATCCGGGAACATCCGTATCAGTCGATCGGAATCGCCTTTGGCATCGGGCTTCTGCTGGGCGTATTGCTCAAACGAAAATGACCTGTTGTCCCCATGTCTGAGCACGACCCAGACAGCTGGTTCGCTTCCGTTCGCCGCCTGGCCGATTCGATGCTCGGTTTGGCGCGCACGCGCGTGGAATTATTCTCCCTCGAACTGCAGGAAGAGAAACTCCGGACGATCAACCTTGCCGTCTGGCTCTGCCTCGCGCTGGCCCTCGGCGCCACCGGTCTGCTCGTCGCGATCGGAACGCTCGCCTGGTATTTGTGGCAGGTGTCCGGGTATGCCGGTCTGGTCGGGCTGGCCGTGGCGTTGCTGATCGCCGCCGCCGGCATCGTGTGGCGGCTGCGCCGCGAAATCGTGCGGGGGCCCGCTCCTTTCTCGGCAACCGTTGCGGAATTTCAAAAAGATCTCGAATGAGTGCGCCCAAACCGGTGAGCGAACTGGCAATCCGCAAACGCCTGCTGCTGCTCGAATCCGACGTCTGTCGGGCGGAGATCGCGGCGACGTGGTCCAGCTTGGAAGCCCGGGTGGCGACGACTCGCGGAGTCCTGCAATCGGCTCCGTCGTGGGCCATGGGGACCGGCGTCGTCAGTGCATTTTTTCTGGCGCGGAAATCCGAGGGATTCGCGCGCTGGATTCCGGCCGGTCTCATCGCCTGGCGCCTGTTCAAGAGCATGCGCGCGCGCTGAAGGCTGCGCACGAATGGCCCCGAATTTCGGGGTAGAAACGGTCAGGGTGAAGAACCAGGCCCCTGCCCGAACGCTCCGCGGCCGTCCGCCGCGCTGCTTGCTCGTTTTACTCCCAAGCTGAGGCACATCGGCACCCTCCGATCTCCGTTCAGCGCGGCCGGCGGGTCTCGAGTTGGGCGAGCACCTCCGGCAAGGCCACCCCGATCGGCGAGTCCCGCAAAAACTCCTCCGCCTCCGCTTTCCGACCCCGCGCCCGCAGCCCGGCGTAGACATGCAATTCGAACTGGAGCCGCAGGTCGTGACTCATCGACGCCAACCCAAAGGCTTCGAGCAGGAAAAGCAAAGCCTCCACCGTGGAAAACCGGCCACCCTCTTGCTGGGCACGGAGCCAGTAGCGACTGACCCCCGACATCGGCAGGCTCGTCAAGCGGCCCCATGCGCCGACTTCCTGGGCCATCGCCGAGGATTCCCGCCAAGCTCCGTCGAGCAGCAATATCTGGATCGCCGCGGGATCAACGTTCGGCGGCATCGGCTGGCCCGCCGGATGGAGGATCCACAGATCACGGCCCGGCAGACGCACGTCCGCCGCCGTCAGACCATGTTCGCGGCGCCAGATATGCAGCCGCGAACCGGTCAGCGTCCGATTGACCAGACGGCCCGTGCTCGTGGGCTTCCACGACTCCCGATGGTGCATCAGCACGTCAACTTGCAGCGGGCAGGCAATCGCGTGCAGCCCCGCACATATGCACCAGCGGGATGGCAGCTGGCAGTGCGGGCAGCGGGGGCCAGACTTCAGAACGACGCTACGCGACATGGCGCCATCCGGGCGGCGCCCGATAGCAGGGTCAATTCACATCCGCGTCGCCAGTATCCCCACGGCTGCCGGAGCGACGAATACCAAGATGATCCCTGTGATCCCTGCTAACCTGAAAGTGGCGGGAATTTCTCGAGGAGATGGCCGTCAAGCCACGGGCTGAGGCAAGCCACAAAACAGAATCGCTTCGACGACGCCCGGGCTTCGGACCAACACTGCGCCACCCCTATGATCCGTTGTTTTTCGTGGATGCACGCCCTCGCAATGCTGCTGGTCGTCACCGGCATCGCCCGGGAGAGCACAGAACGCCCGGCCGAAGTGGAAATCAACCGCGCCGAGCCCCTCAGCGCCTGGCCGATGATGGAGGCACCGACCTACGACAGCGAGGTTTCGGCCCAGCTCTTGCCCGGCGGCGCCCTGTGGGCCGCGTGGAAAACCTATCATGACGGCCGCGAAACGATCGTGGCGCGACTCGTCAAGGACCGCCAACGCGAGCGATTCATGCTGGTGAGCAGCGAAGCCGGAGTCTGCGCCGGTCCGCAGATCGTCGCCTTCGATGAAGAAACCGCCTGGTTCGTTTGGGCGCAGCAGCGGCAGGGCCGGTGGCGCATCGTGGCCCGACGCTTCACCAAAGGCGCGCTGGAGACCGAGCAACTGGTGTCCCCAGCCGACCACGACGCCGTCAGCGTGGCGGCGGTTCGCGATGCCACGTCCGGCCTGGTGCTCGCATGGCAGGCCGAGGTCGCCGGTCGCATGACGATTCAGAGCCGCCGCTTTGACGGCCACGCATGGAACCCCGTGACCAACGTCTCCCAAGAAGGATTCGATGGATTCAGGCCGACCATCGCCCGAATGCCGGGAGTGGGGGAGACGTGGATTTTCTGGGACGAATATCACCGCCCAAATTACGAAGTGTATGGCCGGCCAACCATCCCGACGTTGGGCGCGACCGAGCGAATCTCGGCGCCCGGAGACTACGCGGTGAAACCGGAAAGTTTGGCTACGCCCGAAGGCGAGCTCTGGCTGACGTGGGTGCGGTCCGTCGACGTGATCGGTGGCGACGCGGTGATCGACCAGTCGAATTACGCACAGGTTGCCGTGCGCCGCGACGGCCACTGGATTTTGCAACGCGACGAGACCGGCAATCCGGATCTGGCCTGTCTCGACTACGGGCTGCTGGCCCGCCTGACGCCGCAGCCCGTACCAACCGGCGGGTATCTCGGCGAACGGCGCAAGCCGATGCTGTTGGAGGAAAGTGGAGCAGTCTGGTTGGTCTACGAACGAAAGAGCGATGAAACCGGGTCGACCCCTACCGTCACCGGCAGTCTCGTTGGGCGAAAACACTCGGCGAACGGCTGGAGCGAATTGAAGACGCTTACGGCAGGCCGGTTGGATTATCGACCGGCCACTCACGCCGCCACCAATGGCAAATGGATTTTCGCCGCATCGCATCTGCCCCGGGAACACCGGCGGATCTACGCCAAAACGATCGTCGAGCCCAGTCGGGCCACCCCGGCGCGCGACGAACGAATCGCCGGATGGCAACCCGTGACGCTCCCACTGTCGGGCCGACCCGAACGCCGACGGCAAATCGAAGACGGCGGCCGCCGCTTAAATCTCTATTGGTTGGATTCACACGTGCACAGTGCGCTAAGCGCCGATGCGGAGGGTGAACCCGACGAGATTCTGCACTACGCACGTGATCGCTCGCGCCTCGACGTCGTCGTGATGCAAGAGAACGACGACATGTACGATGTGCCCCTGACCGAGTCGGAATATACCACGGGAGCGGGACTGGCGCGATGGGCATCCGCCCGGGGAGGTCTGCTCGCCCTACCGGGATTCGAATGGACGCAGATTCTGCCGACCGGAAATGCCGACCCGGCGCGGCCAATGTTCTGGCAGAGCTCATTTCGAAACCATCGCACCGTCATCTATCCGCTGACCGGCGGTCCGTTGGTGCGCTACACGGAGGCAGGGAACGACATCACCCGGCTCTACGATGTCGTACGACGGCTGGGCGGGGTCGTTCACACCCAACATGAAACTTTTCTTTTGGGCAGGGATGCGGAAGTCGAGCCCGCCATCGAAGTCACCGCCGGGTGGGCCATTTATTTCCTCAATCCCGGCCGGATTCATCAGGCGCTGAATGACGGTTACCGCAAGGCCTTCGCCGGCACGAGCGATTCGCACCGCCGCAATCCGGGACTCGGCGGCGGTCTGACGGGCGTCTACGCCGAAGCGCTGACGGACCGGAAGATTCTCGAAGCCTATCGTGACCGGCGGATTTTCGCGACGTCCGGAAGCCGGGTGATGGTCGAAGCACGATTGAATGGCGTCCTGATGGGTCGGGATGTTGCGGTCGGTGACGCCACCAGGTTGACGCTCCACGCCGAAGCCCCGCGGGCGATCCGCCGAGTCGTGCTGGTCTCCAACGGCCGGGATCTCAAAGCGTTCCCCGGAGAATCGCGCACGACACTCGACCTTAGCCATGAAGAGCCCGCCCCAAAAACGGGCGCGAACTGGTACTATTGGCGGCTGGAACTTGAGGGCCCTGGGACCAACTACCGGGGAAACGCCGCGACCGCAGAGGGCAATCTCGCCTGGTCATCACCGCTTTGGGCGGTGCGCACCCCATAGCGCAGCGGCCGCAGCCCGCTTATTGCGCGGTCCAGCCACCATCGATCGCGATCGACTGGGCCGTGACATTACGCGCCAAAGGGCTGATCAGATATTCAATCGCCGCAGCGATCTCCTCGATGGTGACAAATGCCTTTTTCGGCATCGGCGCGAGCATGACCTTTTCAATTACCTCTTCCTCGGAAATCCGCCGGGTTCGGGCCTGGTCCTTGATCTGCCCCATGACGAGCGGCGTGCGGATATAGGACGGGCAAATCGTGTTACTGGTAATATCCGTTCCGCCGGTTTCGAGCGCCACCGTCTTGGAAAATCCAATCAGGGCGTGCTTGGCAGCGATGTAAGCCGACTTGTAGGGGGACGCGATCAGCGAGTGGATCGAACCGATGTGGATCAGGCGACCGAAGCCTTGCGCGCGCATGCCCGGAAGGACCGCCCGGGTCATGAGAAACGTTCCCTTCAACATCACGTCGACGAGCAAATCCCATTTCACCGCGGGAAACTCGTCGATTGGGGAGATGTGTTGCAGCCCGGCATTGTTGATCAGGACATCAATCCGCCGCCCCTCCAAGTCGCGCCACAGCCGCTGAACATCCGCTTCCGACGACACATCGAGCGCAAATGCATCCGCCTGTCCGCCCGCCTGGACGACCGCCGCGGCGGTCGCGCGCGCGGCATCGAGGTTGAGGTCGGTAGCAATGATGCAGTGTCCCTGGGCGGCAAAGGCGACACTCAGGCCGCGCCCGATTCCCCCGCCGGCTCCAGTAATAAGGATAGCGCGTTTCAACGTAGTCATAGGTTTGGGGAAGCGGCGACGCCTCCGTGGTCGACGAACAGAAATCCTCGCCGTTGTTGTCAAGACCCAAGCCCGATCGCGGTGAGGGTGGCTTGGGGCGGGGGGGCCATTTTACCTCGAAGCGATCGGAAGTGTGCCGTCAACCGTGCGCCGGCCCGACGTTTGACGCCAAAATCAGAACACGCTTGCTTGCGCCATTCGCCGGGTTTTTTATTCTTGCGCAACCGCGCCGCTTTATCCCGGCGGGACTGCCGCCAGCACCGTCAACCCCCCATCCGACCCTCCATGACCGAACCACGTTCGATTTCGCGCCGCGATTTCCTCGTCACGACCGCAGTCGCGGCCGCGACCACCACCCTGGGCTTTGCCGCCAATGCCGCGGCGCCCGCGGAACCGATCATCGACCTGCATCAGCATACTGACTACGGTGGGCAGCGCGATGCCCAGTGGAAAACGACCCGGCCCGGCCGCAACAATGAGGCCTTGATCGCCCATCAGCGCGCGATGGGAATCACGGCGACGATTCTCCTGCCCGCCGGGCATTTCGTGGTGCGGGAATCAACCCACGGCGGCATCTCCAACGGGCTGCAGAGCACCTGCTCGTCCAACGAAGCGTGCTATGCCCTGGCCAAGGCCCATCCGGGCGAGTTTCTTTTTGGCGCGAACGAGGTCAGCGACCTGGATACGGCGCCCCAGGAGATCGAGAAATACCTGAAGCTGGGCGCCGTCATCATCGGCGAACAGAAATTCGGCGTGGAGTGCGACTCGGCCGCCATGCAGAAATTGTTCGTTCTCG
Organism: Opitutia bacterium; assembly: GCA_947474935.1. GTDB lineage: Bacteria > Verrucomicrobiota > Verrucomicrobiia > Opitutales > Opitutaceae > ER46. Next base: position 34,765 of record CANJKL010000014.1, on the reverse strand, counting down.
CAGGTGCCTACAACGTGCCGATTCTGATGCACTGGCAGTACAAAATGTACAACTATGGCTTCGAACGCTTCTACAAGATGCTCGAGAAGTACCCCAAGACGAACTTCATCGGCCATGCCCAGACTTGGTGGGCCAACATCGATCGGAACAACAAGGACGACGAGAAGAACCTCTATCCGAGCGGCAAGATGACGCCCGGTGGGCTGACGGAGCGCTACCTGTCCGACTATCCCAACATGTACGCCGATCTCTCGGCCGGCTCCGGGCTCAACGCGGTCAAGCGCGACGGCAGTGGAACCACGTTCCTCGAACGCCATCAGGACAAGTTGATCTACGGCAGCGACTGCGAGGACTCCATCGGCCGCGGCGGTCGTTGTTCGGGCGCGTTGCAAATCGCCCAAATCCGCGCGCTTGCGCCGAGCAAGGCGATCGAACGAAAAATCCTCTACGGAAACGCGAAGAAACTGTTCCGCCTCTGACCGACGCCAAGCAGCGTAGCATCGACAGCCGCGCCCGAAAATTCGGTGCGCGGCTTTTATCTTATGCCATTTCTATTCTCCGTCCCACCCGGGCGGCCAATCTCGTTTCTAGCCATCCCATGAACTCAGCCTCGAAGCTCTTCGTCGTTTTCGTCGTTCTCCTAGCCTCTGCCCGGGCCGATTGGAAGGCCGGCGTCGGTCGCGCCGATATCACCCCCACGGAACCCATCTGGATGGCCGGCTTCGGCGCTCGCACCCGGCCCAGCGAGGGGGTGCGACAGAAGATCTGGGTGAAAACGCTGGCCCTGGAGGACGAAACAGGGGCCAAGGCCGTCCTCGTCACTTCGGATTTACTGGGTTTCAACCGCAAGATGGCCGACATCGTCGCGGATCAAGTGAAGAGCAAATACGGACTAACGCGGGACCGACTGGCGATCAATTCGTCGCATACCCACAGCGGCCCGGTGACTGACGAAGTCCTCCGCCCCGGCTATCCGTGGAACAAGGAGCAAAAGGCCCGGCAGGTGCCCGTGATCGACCGTTACACCAAGAAATTACTGGAGCAGGTCGTGGAAGCCGTCGGGGCCGCTCTAGCCGATTTGAAGCCCGCCACACTGACTTTTGCCCAGGGGAATGCCGGGTTCGCCACCAATCGCCGCCGTGTCACCCTGCGCCATCAACCGGGTCCCGTCGATCAGGACGTTCCCGTTCTCGCGGTGCGGGGAGCCGATGGCAAAGTCCGGGCCGTGGTTTTCGGCTACGCCTGCCATGCGACCTCGATGCACGACAATCTCATCAGTGGCGACTGGCCGGGCTATGCTCAGTCGGCGATCGAAGAGGCCAATCCCGGCGCGACGGCACTGTTTGTCAACGGAGCGAGCGGCGATGCGAATCCCCTGCCCCGCCGCACAGTCGAACTCGGCATCGGGTACGGCAACCTGCTCGCCGAGGCGGTTTCCCAAGTCATGGCCCGTAAGATGTCGCCGGTGACTGGACCGCTCAAAACGGCTTTTGAGACCGTCGATCTGGCGTTCGACCAGGTGCCAACGAAAGAAGAATTGGAACGCCGGGTCGCATCAAAGGATGGATCGGCGAGCCGCCATGCCCAATTCGTGCTCGATCACCTGAAGCCGGACGGAAAAGTTTGGACCACCTATCCCTACCCGATCGAGGTCTGGCAGTTCGGCAAGTCGCTCAAGATGGTGATCCTCGGCGGCGAGCTCGTCGTCGACTACGCCCTTCGGTTGAAGGCCCTCTACGGATGGGAAAACACCTGGGTGGCCGGCTACTCCAACGATGTCTTCGCCTACATCCCCTCCCTGCGTGTCTTGAAGGAAGGCGGCTACGAAGGTGGTGGAGCGATGATCGGTTACGGTCAGCCCGGGCCGTTTCAATCCACCGTCGAGGAGACAATCGTGGACAGAGTCGAAAAGTTGGTCCGGCAGACGACTGTTCCTTAAGGCAGGTCGATGCCGGCCCCAGAAAGCGGCGGGGCGACACAAGCCCACAATCCCGGCCTTTCCTTCGCTCCGGCAACGGGCATCGTTCGATTTTTATGATTTCAGAAAAATGTTCCCGCGGCGGAATGTGCTGGCAGCGCTGGTTCGTGTTTTCGCTCCTCGCTGCGATCACGAGTTCGCTCCCCTGCCTGGCGGCGTCGCGCCGGATGAACGTCGCCTTGGTTTCGGGATCGGATCTACCCGTCTATTCGACCGACCAGACACTGCAAAAGCTAAAGGTATTTCTCGAAGCGTATTATCCGATGGACTGCGTTCTCGTCCGGCAGGACCCGGCGGACGGAGGTTTCAAGAACCTCGAGGTGCTGACCGCGGCCGACGTCGGAGTGTTCTTCGTCCGGCGCAAAACGCCGCCGTCGAAAACGCTCGCCGCCATTCAGGAGTTTTTCCGCTCGGGCAAGGGCGTGGTCGCGATCGGGCCCACGAGTCACGGCTGGGAAAATTGGAAGGAATTCGACGTGGAGGTCCTCGGGGCAAAATATGACGGCACGTGGGAAGCGGGCCGAAAACCCACCGAAATCAAACTCTGGCCGCATCCGGTCTTTGCCGGATCCGAGGACTACACCAATCAGCAATACGTCTACAACTACCAGCAGTTCGCCGCGGACGTGCGGGTGGTGATGGAAGCACGCCTCGAAGGCAAAACGATGCCGATGGCCTGGACGCGCGAGCGCAACGGCGGCCGGCTCTTCTACCTGGCGCCGTCGGTCAAGGACGAGTTCGATAAACCCGGCTATCTGCGCATCATCGCCAACGGCGTCCTTTGGTCGGCGAGAAAGGAAGTGCCGGGAGTGGGCACCCGCATTTTGCGGACGTGGATGCCCGACGCACATCCCGCCTCCTTTGCCGTCGGTTTTCCCGATGGCTTGAATTTTTGTTTCGACCCGGAACGCGGTCAGATCGCCTACGCTTGGGATGGAGATTACCTGGATCTTGAATCGACCTATACTGGAAAATTCCCCCGCGACGCGAAAATCAAGGGAGTGGTCTTCCATCGAGCCACAACCGACTCCTTTGCGGGAAACAAGCCGGGGAAAGCCGACGTTCACTTCAAGGGCTATGAAGTCAAAAATGGGATCCCGGAATTTCACTATGAGGTGAATGGCATCACCGTACACGAGTCGATCCGGCCCACGCCGGATCACGCCGGCCTGATCCGTAATTTCCGGATCGAGGGAGCAGACGGCACCCTCTCCTACCTGCCCGCCAATCCCGGACAGGTCACGATCGAGGCCGGACCCGCCAAATGGATCGACGGCCGCCTGACCATTCCCGCGAACGCTTCCGTGCAGTTCACCGACGTTCTTCCCAAGCCATGATCACCGCCAAACTCCGGCAAGCGACCTGCCGCGCCCTCCTGTTCGCAGCGGCCCTGCCCTGTTTCGCCGGCTATCGCGTCGAGACGGTACCACTTCCCCCGTCCATGTGGCCGCCGGAAATTTTCGCCGTGGCCTTCTCGCCCGAGGGCGATCTCTACGTCGCCAGCCGCTCGGGGGAAATCTGGCGGGCGGATCGCCATGCGCAGAATTGGCGCCGCTTCGCCTCTGGACTCAACGAGCCGCTCGGGCTGCTCGTCGATTCAGCCCGCGTGGCGTATGTCATGCAACGGCCCGAACTCACCAAGATCGAAGACACGGACGGCGACGGGATCGCCGATAAATACACCACCATAGTCAGCAACTGGGGCATCACTGGCAATTATCACGAATTTCCCTACGGCATCAAACGCGACAAGGACGGCAATTTTTTGGGCGCGCTCGGTCTAGATTCCGGCGGCGCGAAAGAACTGCCCAATATCAAGCAGACTCGCGGTGAACTGGAGAAGGTCATCGTGCGCGGCGAACAGCAGTGGTCCCTCGTCCCCTACCGCGGCTGGTCATTCAAAGTGACGCCCGCCGGGGAATTTGTCCCCTGGGCCTATGGTTTTCGCCAGCCGGCGGGCATCGGCGTCGACCCGGCCGGCGAGTTCTTCTCCATCGACACACAGGGCGACTGGATCGCCTCGTCCGGACTCATCCATCAGAAGAAAGATCATTTCTACGGACATCCAGCGTCGCTAAAATGGCTGCCCGGCGGAGTGCCGCCGATTCAATCGGATGAGGAACTCGCCCAAAAGCGCACCCCGCCGGCGATCATTTTACCCCATGGTCTGGTGGGAGTTTCCCCCGGCGAACCGGTGTGGGACACGACCGGCGGGCGCTTCGGCCCTTTCAGTAACCAGATTTTTATCGGGGACTTTTCGAAGCTGATCAGCCGGCTTTACCTGGAAAAGGTGGCGGGCGAATACCAAGGTGCCGCCTTCACCTTTCTGCGCGACAAGGGCCTGCGCCAGGGAAACATGCGCATGGCCTTCAGCCCGGACGGTGTGCTCTACGTCGGCCAGACCAGCTGGGGAGTCGGCGAAGGCCTGCAGCGGGTGATTTGGGACGAAAAGCCGCCGGTGGAAATTCTCGCCGTGCGCCTGCTCCGCCGGGGATTCGCGCTGGATTTCACCGTGCCGATGAACGCAGCTGCGGCGGCGCGCCCCGAGACGTTTCGCGTGAATCGTTTTCGCTATCTCTATCATGCTCGATACGGCTCGCCCCAAATCGACGTGGCCTCGGTGCCAGTCACGGCGGTGCGGGTCTCGAACGACACCCGCCAGGTGGAGCTGGACCTCGCGGATCTGCAGCCGGGATATGTCTATGAATTCCAACTGGAGACCCTAAACGCTGCATCAGGCGAAATCCTCGGTAACCCGAGCGCTTTCTACACGGCCAATCGGCTGCTGGGCGGAGAACGCTTCACGGGCCCCTTCACCAAGCCGATCCTGACGCCCGAGCAATCCGCTAAAGGGTCGGCCGTGGACCTCGCGGCGGGCAAAGTCACCTACGATACGTTTTGTGTCGCCTGCCACCAAGCCGACGGGCGCGGTGGCGGAACCGGACCGATGAAAGCCGCGGCAAATTTCGTGGAAGACACCGCTCGGCTCGCGAAGAGCGACGCCGAATTGCTCCGGTCAATCCGCACCGGTTTCGAGGCGACCGGCATGCCGGCATTCGGCTCGATTCTTTCGGACCAGCAGGCTCGAAACGTCCTCGCATACATTCGCGAAGCCTTCGATCCGCTGCGCGCGAAAGTCCGTCCCCGCTCGCCGTAGGAACCGGTTGATCGATCAAGCAAACACTCCGCCAGCGCCGGAGAGACCGTGTCTGGCGAATCGCGAGGCCGGGTATTACCGCCCACCCCTGATCGGCGTGCGGCGCGTTACCGCAACGGCTCCGTCCCACCTGCCTGCGCCGCGGCCTGCCGCAGGATTTTCGCATCGATGACAAATGGTCCCGCCGGCAGCAAACTGGCCACGAGTACCGCCGCCGTGCGCGGGATCCGCCAACGCAGTGCCCGAGCTGCCTGCAAGGCCGCAATCACGTAGAGAATAAACAGGAGCCCGTGAGCGAGCCCCACCACGCGAACCGCCACCGGCCAGCCGGCAAAATACTTAAGCGGCATCGCAACACCCAGCAGGAGAAGGAACGATCCCCCCTCCCATAGCCCAATTACGCGAAGCCGGCTCAGCGGAGTTTTTAGCGATTCCATGCCACAAGATTCCCTTGAGGCACCGAGCCATTGTCGAGGTTTTCAGGGTCCGCCGGAAAAAAATGCTTCGGCCTCCCGCCAAGATTTGTTCGGACATCGTAACCCCAACGCATTGCGCGATCGATCACCGACGCGGAAATATCAGCTGCGGCGACATCCGCGAAAGCGGAGCTTCGGTCCTTATCCTGACACCGAATCCCGTCGGCCCGACACCGGGTCAGGCATCTTCTATCCAAGAGTTACAATTTTTTCGCCGAGGGCGTGGCTGCGGGGGACGGGGGGAAGACGAGAAACCCGCCTCAATCAACGAAGCCGCCTGCCGCACCATGATTCCAACATGCTCAGCCGACGGCGTGCGGTAGTCGACCGGTCGCCGCACGGCGACTTCCCAAGCGATCACTTCGGATTTTCTACCTGAAGCGCCAGCCTCACAAACGCGCAAAATCAATAGGTCATAACCATCACCGGGCTGATCGACCGGGTGCTGCGCCCTCTCGCTGTCCTCCATCACGCGTTTCCACCCTCCTGTGGCGATGATTTGCCCGTTCGGTCCGACCAGCAAGGAGCCGGAGGATTCGTTGCGCTCAGTCAGAATCTGGCTGTATCGGCCTTGTTCCGCCTTCGCCGTCACATTCATGTATCGAATCGAGTCCGGATTCTCCATCGGCTGCATGGTCGCTCGCGGGCCGAACCCCCTATCGACTTTGAGCACGTAAACGGCCGCCGCTGGATTCAGCGCTTCCCCATATCCCTGTTTTTCCAACGCCGCCCCCAAGGTCACCACGGCTTTCGGATCGGAAAGAAACCAACGGGAAATCAGCTCGTTCGAGCAGGTAATGACATAGGACTTAATTTCACGCTTGGGTGCCGCGGGGTTGACGGTGACTTTCACCTCAATCTCGGGCTCCCGCATCATCGACGAGCAGCGAGCCCCAAGAGGGCCATAACGACGAAGATCGGTAAAAACGGTTTCATAGGGCCAGAGGGGAAAGGGCGAATGACAAGAAAGCCGGCGGAGCGGAACCAGTTCTCACCACCAAGTTGAAAGCGAAGCTCAATGGTTTACGCTGGAAATGCGTCTCCGCCGAGGCAGATCAGGCCGGGCATCCATCCCCGCGCCATCTGCTTCTATGTGCGACACCTCGACCGCATTCGGCGCTTTTTCGTCGACTCATTTCCAGCCAGGCCGAAAAAAAGGTCATGCGACCGTTTGGTGGCTGGCCTTCTTCAAGGCGCAGGATGCGCCCGCTAGTTCTCAGCGGCCTGATCCTGGCTTGCGCACCGGCACCGCTCCGCGGCCAGAGCCGGGATGAGTTTGAAAATTCGCCCATTAACTACTCCGCGACCCAGCCCAGCGACATCATCACGGCGCTTGAGGCCGAAATGGCTTCTGGCGCATTCGTGATCGCGGGTTCCGAGAAGGAAAAAATGGCGGCACTCCTGCACAAGCTGCAGGTTCCGGTGGAGAGCCAGCTCCTGGTATTCTCTAACACGAGTTTTCAGCGCGGCCGCATCCGGCCGGAACATCCTCGCGCGCTCTATTTCTCCGACAACTGTTACGTGGGTTGGGTCCCTGGTGGGCTCGTGGAAGTCATCGCGATCGATCCCATGCTCGGCCCGGTGTTCTACTCGTTTGATTCCAACCGGCGCGACGGCACGGCACCGCGTTTTGTCCGCGACTCCGACTGCTTGCGCTGTCACGGTGGCGCCTTCGTTCGCGATATTCCCGCAGTCTTCGCCCGGTCGGTTTTTCCTGACAATCGAGGCGAACCGTTGTTGCGCTTCGGCTCGCAAATCGTGGACGACCACACGCCGTTCACCGAACGCTGGGGGGGGTGGTACGTCAGCGGCCGACATGGCCAGACCACTCATCGAGGCAACATCTTGGCTACCGATAAAGGCGGCCAACTGGTCTTCAATACCGCCAAGGGGGCGAATGTGACCGACCTTGCTCCTTTCTTTGGGACGGACCGCTATCTGACCACCGGAAGTGACATCGTTGCCCTGCTCATCTTCGAACATCAGATGGGCACACAAAATACGCTGACGCATGCCGCATTCAGCTGCCGGCGGATGCTCGCCTATCAGGCCGGATTGCAACACGATTTCAAACAACCGGTGACGGCGGAACCTTCCTACGACAGCGTCAAGAGTGTGTTCGAGAGTGAAACGAAGGCTGTTGTCGACGCCCTGCTTTTCAAAGATGCCGCCGAACTTCCAACGGTGAGCGGCGACCAATCGTTCCAACGGGTCTTTCTGTCGCGAGCCAAGCGCAATGCTGACGGGGGTTCGTTGCGGGACCTTCACCTCGCGGGAAGACTTTTCCGCAACCGGTGCAGCTATTTGATCTATTCCGAGATGTTCCTGTCGCTGCCGGAGCCATTGAAACGCCGGGTCTACGACCGTCTAGCCAGAGTGTTGAAGGCCGACGATCCCGACTCTCGCTACGAATATCTTGATGCCGAGGAACGCGCCCGGATCGTCGCGATCCTGCATGACACGCATCCGGAATTGCGCAGCCGGTGGAGCCAGGCCGCACCTGTCGCTCCCGCCGGGCCTTGAAGGTGCGCCGCGACCACGCGCGACGGCCTTCCCATCGCTTGCCATTGCTGTAACAGAGCGCCTCGATTGCAAAATGCTTACGCCGACACTCGCCGCATTCGTTTGCCGCCCACATGCGCGCTCCGTCGTGATGGTTTGTGGCCTCATCTCCATCGTGGCGACGAGTTCGTGCCGGAAACAAGCCGACACGCCGGCCTCATCCGCGACAGATCCTAAGGCTGGTTCCACGGCGACCGTAGCTGCGGCACCTGAATCCCTGCGAAAGGTCTACGGGCGTTGGGTTCGCGACGACGGAGGTTACGTGCTCGAAATACGCAGCGGCGCGGCGGGTGGCGTTCTCGATGCGAGTTATTTCAACCCCAAGTCGATCCGGGTCTCGCGCGCAGCTTGGCATGAAGGTGTCGGACGCATGCAAATTCTGATCGAGCTGAATGATGTCGGCTATCCCGGCAGCACGTATGTCTTGCGCCACGATCCCGCCACCGACCGCTTGCTCGGCCAATACACGCAGCCCGCACTCCGGCAGACGTTCGAAATCGAGTTCTCCCGCGTAACGAAGCCGTAGGAAATATAAGCCAAGTTACCCGCGGGCTAATTTAAGTTCCGCCATCATGCAGGCAGTCGTGATCTCCAAACCCGGGCCCGCTGATGTCCTTGCAATCGCGGAGCGCCCCACGCCGGTCCCTGGCGATTCCCAAGTTCTCATTCGCGTCAATGCCGCTGGGGTCAACCGTGCCGATCTCATGCAACGGGAAGGCCGCTACCCGCCGCCCGCCGGCGTCTCGCGGGAGATCCCTGGACTGGAAGTCGCAGGCGTGGTGGAAACATGCGGCGCGGCCGTTAGGCGATGGAAGCCGGGGGACGCCGTGTGCGCGTTGCTCGCCGGCGAGGGCTACGCGGAATTCGTGGCCGTGGATACGGGTCATTGCTTGCCCATTCCGCCCGGCTGGAGCTTTCCGGAAGCGGCGGCGCTCCCGGAGGCAATCTTCACGGTTTGGAGCAATGTCTTTCAGCGCGGGCGCCTTCAGGCCGGTGAGAAATTCCTGGTGCATGGCGGATCCAGCGGCATCGGAATGATGGCCATCCAACTGGCGAAGGCATTTGGGGCCAAGGTTTCGGCCACGGCGGGCAGCGACGAAAAGTGCGACGCGTGCACCGCGGCCGGAGCCGATCACAGCATCAACTATCAACGCGAGGATTTTGAAACCGCGCTCAAAGACGAAGGCGTGGACCTCATCCTCGATATGGTCGGTGGCGACTATGTGGCCAAAAATCTCCGATTGCTTCGACCCGATGGCAGACTGGTTTTCATCAATGCCCTAAAGGGGGGCACGGCCGGGTTTGACGTGCACCAAGTGATGTCGCGACGGCTCTCGATCTCGGGCAGCGCACTGCGCAGCCGGGAAAGTGGATTTAAAACCGCGCTGGCGGCCGAAATCGAGCAACGGGTGTGGCCGCTCCTCGGAACGCGCAAGTTACAGCCGAACGTCTTCAAAATGTTTCCGCTGGCCGCCGCCGCCGATGCGCATCGGCTGATGGAAAGCGGTCGGCATATCGGAAAGATCGTCCTGTGTTGCGACCCACCGGGCGAATGACAGTCCGCCGGCGGCCCTGTCCCTCAGACAAGCGATCACGCCATCGCCCGGGCAGGAAGCGTTCACAACGTCACCCTGCAAACGGAGCCCAACCGCGCCGTGAATTTAACCAAATGCGATCGCCACAGCGCTTTCTCAACCCGGTAACGACCCGACAAACGGCTTCAAAGCCACAACGGTCGGCAAAGACGGAGGCTTCTCGCTACGGCGACCTACAGCACCATCTTGTAACCCTTTGCCTTAAAGATCGGCGCAGCAATCCGGCGGACATTGCCGCCAAATACCTTGATCCGATCCGCCAAGTTGAGATTTGAATCGAAAATCTTGGTCAATTCGGTCGCGTAACTGCGCATCGGACCGTGGCCGCCCCAGACGATGCGATCAACGCCCAGTTCGTTGACCGCATAGTCCACCTGACCGGAATGCGGGTCCGAGCCGGAGAATTCGAAATAGACATTTTCGCAGGATCGAATGGCTCGCGCGCCAATCTCCCAATCGCCACCAGAGTGCCCGCAAATCATCGGCACATCCGGAAAGCGTTTGGCGAGAAGGGCGACGTCCATCGGCGTCGACTCGCCTTCGCCATTCCCGCCGCCAACGAAGCGGGGACTGCCGCCGACCTTTAGCCATGTGTGGATGTAGATTACCGCATTCAGCTCCTTGCACCGCCTGATAATAGCATCGTTATTCGGATGACTACACCGGACCCCGCTATTGCCACCGGCGTACTTGATCCCGACGCAGGGCCCTTTGCTGATCCACTGATCCATTTTTCGGACGCTGTCCTCCGGCCGGTTCGGATCGATCCGGATGATACCCGAAACGCGATCGCGGTCCTTTTCGAGAATCTCCCACTCTTGATTGTCGATCGCGAGAAAGGGTTGGGCCGAGCCCCGGATGCGGGCGCCCGAGCCCGCAGCTATATCCAGTGCGATCACCCGCTCGATGCCCATCCGTTCGACGTAAAACATCGTCGCGTAGTGCTGGGAAACCCCGGCGCCAAAGAACCCATGGTAGTGGGCGTCCCAGATACGGTGTTCGACGAGCTGCTCACGCGTGGGCAGCCCGTAACTTCCGGGACTCAGGGAAAAGTCGGTTGATTTCATGGCCATGGGGTCAGGCGTTTTTCGGAGACCCGAGAAACCGACGGGCATTGCCCTCCATGATGGCTTGCATCTGCGGCAGCGTAAGCGGCGACTCGAACAGCCGCATCACCGACGTTTCGACCGGAAAGTAGGGCGCGTGCGAACCAAAAAGAAGGCGCTCAAGGGGAATCTTCCCCACGCCCGAAACACCCAGGGGCTCTTCGACGCCCAACACACGTCCCACGATGCCGTTGCCTTCCAACCGGGAGATGTCGAATACCACATTGGTCTCGTGGAGCACCTGCTCTCGGGCCTTTTGCGATACCTGCCCGCCGGAAATGAAGATAAAGGGCGAAAAATGGACCAGCTGCACTTTCGTCTGGGGCGTGGCCTTGAGCGCCGTTGCCAATGCCGTCAAATCGAACTCTCTGACCACGAGACTCGGATGATGCACGCGCGGCTCCTCCATTTCGCCGACGATCTGAACAATCAGGCCGCGCTCGCCCGCGAGTTTCAGCAACCGCGCGAAAGCCGGATCCTCAAACCCGAAATACTGATAGCCGGGATAAAGCCGGATCCCAGGCATCTTGTGCACCTCATGACAGCGGCGCAGATCCTCTTCCCAATCGGCCCAGGCGGGATTGACGGTGCCGAACGGCAGTAGCATCCCCTCTCCATTGGTGCGACACTCCGCGGCAAGGCGTGAATTCACCGCGCTGAGGTTCTTGTGAAACAAAGCCTCGTAGCTGCCGGCCCAAGCTTGCGCGATGCCGTGCTTGCGCAATTTGGCCACGAGCGCCCGCGTATTGTCGCCGTATTTCAACGTTCGGTACGGCCACTCGAACAAATTAATGTCGGTGTCGATAATCACCGGGCCACTGTTTCCAATTCCACTCTCCGGAGCCCCAGCCGCCGCTTGAACAGGTATGTTGGCGGGAAAAGAAATGGCTGCCGCGGCCAGCAACGAGCCTTTCATAAAACTACGGCGGTCGATTGATTTCATGGCGATTAGGATGGGGTTGAAGAATTGCCAGTCTGGAAGGAAAGCGGCCTCACCGAGGCGATCGCAAAAGTCTAATCTCCAGTCAGCTTAAGCGGCCGGCCTTGCACGGCTCAACGCTGGAATTGGCCGTGGCGCGATTCCGTGCGACCGTCGGGCCCCGACTCGATTGGCTCGCTCCCGCCTGCATTACATGTCGAACCGGACGCTCCGATCGCGCCACCGTGTGATCAGTCCCACAGACTTGGAGCACTGACGATGAGAGACTGGGCGGCTTGTTGGTTACTAGAAACGCAGCCGTGCGTTCTCGTACCCGCATTTGGGACAAACGCCGAGCGGGGCGCCGGCAGGCGCCACGTAAAGCGTATCGCATCGGATGCAATGAAAAGTCGCCTTGCGACGCTCGAGCTCAAAGCGCCGATGATCACGACGATCATACCAAAGCCAAAGGCCCAAGAAAGTGAGCCCAACGAACGTGCAGTAAACGGCCGCGGCGTTGGTGAGATCCATGAATTGAGTGGGTTGGGCGGCGCCAGTCACCAGCCCACCGCGAGCGTGGCGGAGACCTTGCCGGCTGCGGCGCACGCAATGAGTTCCATAACCCAAAATTGATCGGGAAGCCTCGAAGGACAGGCGTTCATTTCTAAATGTGGGCGTTAAAGCGTATTTTCTTTTCTCCAGTAAAACGCGCCAATCGAGAAAAGGAACGGAGCAAAGCACAAGTACGCTTACTCCGGCCGTGACGACTGACAGGACCCACGACCTTGGACCACCTACGATGAGAGACTGGACGGGTTGTTGGTTGCTCCCGAGGGAGTGGGTGGAGTTGGGGACAATGGCAAGCTGCCGACGGATGGAAGGCCCGGCTTGGCGGGCCTGACTGGAGTCGGGGGCGTGGCCAAAAGTTCGGCGCGATAGTCCCCCGGCGTACGTTGCTGGATCAAGCTGTGCGGCCGGCTTGAGTTGTAGTCGTCGCGGAAAGTTCGCGCGACGCATTGCGCTTCGAGCACGTTGGCGAGCAATTCGCGGTTGAGGCTCTCGCGAAACGCACGCAGTAGCTCCTCTTTCCGCTCCGCCGAGTTGCGCCGCCGCCCGCGGCCATCCTGCTTTTCTCCCGTCTCCACCAGCTCGGCAATGATCGCTCCCATCGCGGGAGCCTACCGGATCCAAAGCTAACCGGCTACGAGGTAGCCGGTCGGACGCTTACCATCAAGATCTAACCCAGAGGACCTCGGCCGGCCGTTTACCGCCGATCGCGAAATTCATCCGTAAAACCAAACCGCTCTCCACAAAAAACGCGCCGAGCTTTCACTCGGCGCGTTTGAAAAGGACTCGCGGAATTTCTCCGGGTGCAGTCTGTGGTCAGGCCTTGGCGTCGCCGGACGGAGCATCAGCCGCAGGGGCCTCAGCCGGTACGGCGGCTTTTTCAGCCTCGGGAGACTTGGCTTTCTTCCCCTTTGCCGCCTTCCGACTGCCCTTCGACTTCTTGTAACCGGGATCGTCGGCCTTCACGAACTCGATCAGCGCGAGCTCGGCCGCGTCACTCTGGCGCTGGGCACCGAGCTTGTAGATCCGCGTATAGCCACCGCTACGGTTGGTGAACTCTTTGTGCGTTTCATTGAACAGCTTAGTGATCGCGGATTCGTCGCGTACATCGGCGAGCGCAAGGCGGCGCAAATGGATCGCGTCCTTTTTTTCTGTCTTGGCCGCAGCCTGCTTGGCTTTGGTGATCACACGCTCAACGAAGGGGCGCAGTGCCTTGGCTTTGGTCAGCGTGGTCTGAATGCGACCGTGCGTGATGAGCGACGCAGCGAGGTTGGATAACATCGCCCGACGGTGCTCGCGGGTCACGCCCAGAGAAGCGTGGTGTTTATTATGACGCATAGGTGGTGTTTATTTAAGCGGGTCCCGATCGGCAATCCGGTCGCAGCGTTGGGCGGCAGCGGACGGCGCGAGACCCGAAAGGATCAATCAGAGAGTAATGAGGGTGTCGTTGGCGAAAGGCGATGGCAGTCGGCGGGCAACGAGCCCACCGTCCGCCACCGTTCATCGCCAGCCAGCGTTAGGCTTCCTTCTTGGTGTCGAGGAGTCGCTCGTCAAACTTCATGCCGAGGGAAAGGCCGAGGGCTTCGAGCTTCTCCTTGATCTCGTTGAGCGATTTCTTGCCGAAATTGCGGTACTTCAGCATCTCCTGCTCGCTCTTCATCGCCAGCTCGCCGACCGTTGTAATATTGGCGTTGTTCAAGCAATTAGCCGCACGGACCGAGAGCTCGATCTCGTTGACCGACATGTTGAGGAGCTTGCGGAGTTTGTTTTGCTCTTCGCTGACCTCGGATTGCTGATTTTCGAATTCGTAAGCCTCTTCGCTGACACGATCGAATACATCGAGGTGATGCTTGAGGATCGAGGCGGCTTGCTTGAGGGCGTCGTCGGGCGTGATGCGACCATCGGTCCAGACCTCCAGGATGAGCTTGTCGTAGTCGGTGATCTGCCCGACGCGCGTGGCTTCAACCGCATACTTCACCAAGCGCACCGGCGAGAACAGCGAATCGATGGGAATCACCCCAATGGCCTGCTCCTCTTTCTTGTTCGCTTCACCGGGATAATATCCGCGGCCGGTCTTGATCTCGATCTCCGCCTCGAATGCCCGCTTGTGATCGAGGGTGCAAATAACCTGTTCGGGGTTGACGATCGTGATGTTGGCATCGGCTTGGATGTCAGCGGCGGTGATGGCGCCAGCTTTCGACGCCTTGATCAGCAGAGAAATCGGCTCGCGCTTCGTGGAGACGATCAGGATTTTTTTCAGATTGAGGACGATGTCCGTCACGTCCTCGACCACACCGTCGATCGACTGGAACTCGTGATTTACGCCATCGATCTTAATCGAAGAGATCGCGGCACCCTCGATCGAACTCAGGAGAACACGACGAAGCGAATTGCCGACGGTGTGGCCGTAACCGGCTTCGAACGGCTCGGCGATGAACTTGGCGTAGGTGGGTGTGGCACCCTCTTCGACCTTGGTCAGTTTGCTGGGGAGTTCGAACTTTCCGAGACGTTTTGGCATGGCGGTGAGCGCTGACGTTGAGATTTGAGAAAAAAGTTGGACCAGACTCGGCGGTTAGAAACGCGAGTAGAACTCGACGATGAGCTGCTCGTTGACGTCTTGGGTCATCTCTTCGCGCGTAGGGAGACGCACGACGGTGGCCTTGAAGGTCTCGGGATTCATCGTCAGCCAACCCGGAACGTTGCGGATGCGATTCTCCTCAAGGCAACGGGTGGCAAGCTGGCGGGAAGCAGGGGTATTCTTCACTTCAATCTCTTCGCCGGGCCGCACATTGTAGCTAGCGATGTCCACCTTGTGGCCGTTTACGCGGATATGACCGTGATTCACAAACTGGCGAGCAGCGGCGCGGCTTTTGGCCAAGCCGAGGAGATAGATCGTGCTATCGAGGCGCGTCTCGAGCAACTGGAGAAAACGCTCGCCGGTGACACCCCGTTCCTTCTTCGCGATTTCGAACATGCGGCGAAATTGGCGCTCAAGCAGGCCGTAGATGTAACGCAGCTTCTGCTTTTCATTGAGACCAACAGCGTATTCGGAAACTTTGCGGCGCATCTTGGCGCCGTGGACGCCGGGCGGAAACGGCCGGCGTTCGAACGCCTTGCCAGAGCCAAGAAAATGTTGTCCGAAGCGGCGGCTGATGCGGGTGGTGGGGCCGGTATAACGAGCCATGACGTGAAAATTTAAGATTTAGGATTAGAGAATTGAGTCCGCACGAAGCGCGTTAGACGCGGCGGCGTTTACGAGGACGACAGCCGTTGTGCGGGATGGGCGTGACATCGATGATCGAGGTGATCTCGAGGCCAATCGCCTGCAGTGCCCGAATCGCTGAGTCACGGCCGAGACCGGGACCGGAAACGCGAATTTGAACATCCTTGAGACCGTGCGACATCGCATTGCGGGCGGCATCCTGGGCGACGACTTGGGCGGCGTAGGCCGTGGACTTACGCGAGCCCCGGAAGTTACACTTGCCGGCAGTGGACCAGGCGATGACCTGCCCCTTCTGGTCGGTGATTGAAACGATCGTGTTGTTAAAGGAAGCGAGAACGTTCGCGACCCCCGATATCACGTTTTTAGAGCCCTTGGCCTTGCGGACCTTGATCGTGCCAAGCTCCTCCTTGAGCAGATCCTCGGCGGTCGGCTGTTTCGCAACGCCACCAACCAGCTCGATGGGCTTATCGGGAGCAGGTGCAGCGGCCGGAGCAGCGGCGGCGGCGCCTGGGGCTGCCTCAGCGGCTGGTCTACCGCCCTTTTCACCGGCAGCCTTGGGGCCACGGGCTTTCTTGTCGACGGGAGCCTCAGCTGCAGCGGGAGCGGGAGCGCCTTCTGCGACGTTCGGAGCAGCTTTGATGCGCTTTTCTTTATTGGGAGCGGACTTTTCTTCGGCCATGTGAGGTGAGATTAGACTTCTTTTGTCTTGGTGACGCCGACGGTCTTGCGCGGGCCCTTGCGGGTACGGGCATTGGTGCTGGTGCGCTGGCCGCGGACGGGAAGGCTGCGACGATGCCGGATACCCCGGTAACAGTTGATCGCCTGGAGACGCTTCAGGTTGGCAGCGATCTCACGACGAAGGTCACCCTCGAGCACCCACTTGTGCTCGGTGATGATGTGGAGAATCTTGTTCAACTGCTCCTCGGTCAGATCCTGTGCCCGCATATCGGGATTGAGGCCCGCTTCTTTGACGAGCAGGTCGGCACGGGTGGGACCGATGCCGTTGATATAACGGAGGGAGTACGCGACTTTCTTCTTCGCGGGGATGTCGACGCCGAGGAGACGAGGCATGGATGATTTGGTGTTTAGTTAGAGATGCGACCGTCGGAGACGGAGATTATTGAGCCAGAGAGTTGAAAATAAAATGCTAGACTTGAATTTGAGCAGGACGCGGGAGCGTGAGGATTTCCGGACCGCGTTCAGTGGTGAGGACGGTATGTTCGAAGTGAGCGGAAGGCGATCCGTCGGCTGTGACAATCGTCCAACCGTCGGAGAGTGTTTTCGTCTTAAAGCCCCCGAGGTTAACCATCGGTTCAATCGCGAGAGTCATGCCCGGTTTGATTTTTTCGCCGCTGCCTCGACGACCGAAATTCGGGATTTCTGGCGGCTCGTGCATCGAAGTTCCGACCCCGTGGCCCACCATGTCGCGAACCACACTAAATCCGTTGGCTTCGACGTACTCTTGGACGGCGTTTGAAACATCGCCGATGCGATTCCCAACCTGCGCCTGCCGGATTCCGAAATCGAGTGCCTCGCGCGTAACGCGAAGCAGTTTTTCAATCGTAGATGGAACAGGCCCGACCGGAACAGTGAAGGCGTTGTCGCCAATGAATCCGTCGTGCCAAACGACGATATCGAGGGAAACAACGTCCCCTTCACGAAGGATGCGGCGAAAGGACGGGATGCCGTGGACAACCTCGTCGTTAACCGAGATGCAGGTGTGCGCCGGATAGCGGCGCGAACCATGCTGGTAGCCATAACAGGCGCTGCGAGCTCCAAGGCGGGCGATAAAATCGCGGCCAGCCTCTTCCAAGTCTTGCGTCGTGATACCAGGCCGGACCAACGGCTTGAGTTGCTCAAGCACGGTGGCGGCGATGGCACACGCCTCGCGCATTTTAACGATACCCTCCTTGCTTTTGACGGGGATCTTCATGCTGCGAGTTGATCGGCCTCAAAAACGAGGCCGAGTGTGCGGTAGTGTTCGACGACGGTCTCGTAGGAGCCAGCGCCCACCATAATGACAGCGCTGAGCGCTTCGCCACGGGCTTCGAGCCATTCATCGAACACGATTGCTTGGAGCAGCGTAGCCGGGAAGTCCGTGAGGACAAAGCCCGCATCAGGTTTGCGCGCGAAGAACCAGCGGCGCATTAGCGCCAGACGAGTCGCTTCCTCCGCCGCGGCCGAAACCGGGCGGCGCGAAATCTCCGGCCCTTTCAGACGGGACGGAGAGACGTGCTCTAAATTCAAAGAACGAACTTGGTTTATCAGGTTTTCAGAGCGAAAATCCGGCAAACCAAGGAGAATGAATTTTGCTTTCGCGGCCGGGCCGCAGATTGCAAAGGGGTCGAAAATGCGTGCCATCACGACCCGAGTAAAGAACTTATTTTGCGAAGAACTTGTAGGTCCAGATGCTCGCGCCCAAGAGCAACAAACCAAGCATCGGGAAGGCGAGCTTCATGACGGCCTCGTGGCTGAGAGCCTCACCGGAAAGCGCTTGTTGCGGATTGGCACTCCGGGCCCGAATCCGCCCCTTCTTGAGGAAACCATCGTAGTGTCTCTGGAGCAAAAAGGTTTCGATCTGGCGCATGGTGTCAAGAATAACACCCACCGTAATCAACATGCCTGTTCCACCGAAAAAATAGGCGATGCGCTGCGGGACACTGAGCTGGAAAAAGAGCAAGTCGGGAACAATCGCGAGGACCGTGAGGAATATCGCCCCGGCCAATGTCAGGCGCGTCATAATGAAATCGAGAAATTGACCCGTGGGCTCGCCCGGGCGGACTCCCGGAATATAGCCGCCGTATTTCTTCAAATCGTCGGCGATCTGGATTGGTTTGAACATCACCGAAACCCAGAAATAGCTGAAAAAGAGAATCAAGGTAGCGTTCAGGAAATAGTACCAAAAATTTCCGTGAATCAAGGTGTTGGAAAGCTCAGTCAGAAACTTCAAATTGAACTTGGCGCCGACGAGCGAGAAGATCTGCTGCGGGAAAAGCAGGATGGCACTGGCAAAAATAACGGGCATGACCCCGGAGTAATTTACCTTGAGCGGGAGAAATGAACTTTGGCCGCCCATGACCTTGTTTCCAACCACCCGCTTCGCGTATTGCACCGGAATCTTGCGCTGACCCTGCACGACGGCGATGATGCCCATCGTCACCAAGACAAACAGAGCCAGCATGATCGCGGCCTGCGGCAGACCCAAGCTCGGGCCTGTGCCCACGGGACGGAAGAAAAGGTGATAGGTCTGGTTGGCTGCGCCTGGGATATCAGCCAAGATTCCTACGGTGATAAGCAGGGAAACGCCGTTGCCGATGCCACGCTGAGTAATCTGTTCGCCCAGCCACATGAGTAACATGGTGCCGGCCGTCATAAAGATCACCGAAGTGATCATGAAACTCCATTTACTGATGATTACGATCTGACCGTAGGTCCCGACATCGTAACCTTGAAACAGCCGGTCCGGATTTTGCAGCGCCCCGAGCAGAAGAGCGCCCTGGATCACACAAATAATCACCGTCGCATACCGCGTATATTGCGTAAGCTTTTGCCGCCCTACGTCGCCCTCCTGCTGCAAACGGCTGAGCGACGGCACCACCGCTGTCATCAACTGGAAAATGATGGAGGCACTGATATACGGCATGATGCCGAGGGCCGCAATCGCACCCTTGAGGAGTGCGCCGCCGGTGAACATGTTGTAGAGGCCCATCAACGCACCCGCACCTCCACCCGATTGCTCGGCGAAAAAGTTCTGCAGCGGTTGCGGATCGATGCCCGGGAGCGGAATATGCGAGGCCACACGCGAAACGAACAACAGTGACAGCGTGTAGAAAATCCGCGAGCGGAGCTCGGGAATCTTCAAAGAGTTCGTGAAGGCAGAAAACATGAAAAGAAACGAAGACGGAGCGTCGAGGGCCAGGGGGTTATTCTGTCATCACGAGCGCTGATCGGCGGGGGGAAAGAAAATCCAGATGGATCGTCTGTGTCAGACCGTCGCAGCGCTCGTTGCCATGACAAACAAAGATCAAGCGACAATGGCTTGGCCACCGGCTTTCTCGATCTTGGCTTTCGCCGATTCCGAGAATTTTGCGGCCGTGACCTTCAAAGCACGGGTGATTTCACCGTCGCCGAGAATCTTGACGATCTTCTCGCCTCGACGGATCAGGCCCGCCGCCGCCAGCGAATCAGCGCTGACTTCGGTGACCGCCTGATCGAGCGATGCGAGATCGCCGACGTTCAAGACGGCGATTTCGGTGCGATGTTCATAATTGTTGAAACCGCGGTGCGGAAGCTTGCGGTAAAGCGGCATCTGGCCGCCCTCGAAACCGGGACGGATGCTGCTACCTGAGCGAGCGGACTGGCCCTTGCCACCCCGGCCCGAGGTTTTACCGTGGCCGCCGCCTTCGCCGCAACCAACACGCTTTTTCCGATGCACAGCACCGGGGACATTCTTAAGTTCGTGGAGTCTCATAATGGTTCCTGAGGTGACGCCCCACTTGGCTTCGTTGCCAAGTGGAACTCGGATTATAATTCAAAACTCAGCTCTTCTTGCGAACCGCCGCGATGGTCTCGGCCAGCCGAAGTTGCAGCAGCCCGTTCAAGGTCGCGTGCACTACGGCAATGTGATTCGAGGACCCCATCGACTTGGTAAGGATGTTTTTCACCCCGGCCGCCTCCAAGACGGCGCGCACACCGCCGCCGGCGATCAGGCCGGTTCCCGGAGATGCGGGCTTTAGCATCACGCGGCCACCATCATATTGACCCAGAACGTCATGAGGAATCGTGTCACCCTTGAGCTTCACGTTAACGAGATGCTTATGGGCGTTGGCGGTGCCTTTCTTGATCGCATCGGGCACTTCATTGGCTTTCCCGTAACCGATTCCGACCTTTCCCTTACCGTCGCCGACGACAGCGAGGGCGGCGAAGGAAAAGCGGCGGCCACCCTTCACAACCTTGGCACAGCGGTTGATGAATACGACCTTCTCAATCATGGTCGGACCATCGCCCTCTGACTTGTCGCGATTATCGCGGCGTTGGCCGCCATCCCGGCGGGGGCCTCGGAAACCGCCGCCACCTTGGCCACGATTAAACTGACGGGGCGCCCGTTCTTCGCGGGCGGGAGCGGCGGCAGGAGCAGCAGCGGGTGCGGGAGAAGCCGCGGCGGGAGCGGCGGAGGTGACGGACTCGGAAGTGGGTTCGGTGCTCATGCAGAAATTAGAATTGGAGGCCACCTTCGCGCGCGGCGTCGGCGAAGGTTTTTACTTTCCCGTGGTAAGGAGCGCCGGAACGATCGAATACGACCGCGGCGATGCCAGCCGCCTTGGCTTTGGCGGCAAAGGCGACACCCAAGACCTTCGCGCTGGCGATGTTGGCCTTGAGCTTTTGCTTGCGCAATTCGGCATCGAGACTGCCGAGAAATACCAACGTTCTACCCGCGTCGTCGTCGACCGCCTGGGCATATACATGCTTCGACGTAAAGCGGACACAGAGACGCGGGCGCAGGGCGGTGCCGGTGACTTTCTTGCGAATTCTCCAGCGGCGTTTCTGCAGGAGAGTGGATTTGGAAGAGGTGCTCATTATAGGTTCTTGCTGGGCCGCGGTTAGGCGACAGTCTTTCCTTCCTTGCGGCGAACGCGCTCACCGACGATTCGCACGCCCTTGCCCTTGTAAGGTTCAGGCGGATAGTAACCGCGGATCTCAGCGGTAACAGCGCCGACAAGTTGCTTGTCCGCTCCCTCGACCTTGACCTTGGTCTGGTCGGTCACGGTGATTTTAATCCCCTCGGGAATCTCCATGACGATCGGATGCGAATAGCCCAAGGCGAGATCCAGCATCTTGCCCTTCAGGTTGGCTTTGAAACCAACGCCTTGGATCTCAAGATCCTTGGTATATCCGTCCGTGACACCCTTCACCATTCCGGCAATGATGGAACGAACGGTGCCATACATCGCCTTCGCAAAACGGCTGTCGTCCTCGGTGGGAACCACCGTGACTTTTTTGTCAGCAACGTCGACTCTGACGACAGGCGCAAAAGTCTTCTGAACTTTGCCCTTGGGACCCTCGACGAGGACGGTGTCTCCAGTGATGGAGACCTTGACCTTGTCAGGGATGAAAATGGGTTGTTTGCCAATACGGCTCATGTGCGTGGGCGTTCTTACCAGACGTTGCAGATCAATTCGCCGCCCGCTTTGTTGCGGCGGCAGTCGGAGTCTTTCATCAGGCCTTTGGAGGTCGAAACGATGCCGATACCAAGGCCATTGAGAACACGCGGGATTTCGGTGT
The DNA here is from genome assembly GCA_947474935.1 of Opitutia bacterium. GTDB lineage: Bacteria > Verrucomicrobiota > Verrucomicrobiia > Opitutales > Opitutaceae > ER46. The sequence goes on along the minus strand of CANJKL010000014.1, from coordinate 12,900 downwards.
AGCGGAAATAGAGGCGCCGGCCCGGAGAGGAGACGCGAGTCAAGCCGGTGATGGCCGCAGCTCCGTCGACATATTTCATTTTAACGACAAGGCTCCGGTGGCCCTTTTCGCTCGTGCCTGCACTGAAGCCAGTGACGTAACCTTCGTTCGTCAAAATCGCGGCGAGGCTTTCCTTAAGGTTAGAGTGAGGCATAGCGCACTCATCGAGACGCGCTTTGCTCGCGTTGCGGAGCCGCGTGAGAAAATCACTGATTGGATCGGTCATGGTGGATGTTTTTTGCGGCCGCGCGGGTCATATCCGATGCACCAAAGGCGCATAAACCCCCGTGAGCCTGAAGGATTTTACCAAGAAGATTTGGTGACGCCGGGAATCTTGCCGCTGAGGGCGAGTTCGCGGAAAGTAATACGCGAGACGCCGAACTTGCCGATGAAGGCGCGTGGACGGCCGCTCAGCGAACAACGATTCCGGATGCGAGTCGGAGAGGAATTGCGCGGCAGCTTCTGCAATTTCTTCTGCGCCGCATAGAATTCGACGTCGGTCGCGGCAGGATTGATGAGCATCGCCTTGAATTCGGCGCGCTTGGCGGCGAATTTGGCGGAGAGCTTCTTGCGCTTTTCGTTGCGCTCGATGGCGGAGGTCTTCGGCATGGCGGATTCTTTTGGAGAAATTAGGCAGCAGTGGCTTTGGGCGCCGTGGTCGATTCAATGCGGCGGAAGGGCATTCCGAGCGCCTTGAGGAGCTCGCGACCTTCATCGTCGGTTTGCGCCGTGGTCACGATCGTGATGTCGAGCCCCATGGTCTTTTTGACGTTTTCCACGGTGATTTCTGGAAAGATCGTGAAGTCGGTGATACCCAGATTATAATTCCCTTGGCCATCGAGCTTGGAGCCCACGCCACGGAAATCGCGGATGGTCGGCAGCGCCACCGCCAGCAAGCGATAGAGAAATTCCCACATCGTAGCACCCCGCAAAGTGACGTGGCAGCCGGTAACTTGATTCGGCTTCAGCTTGAAATTCGCGATCGCCCGTTTCGTACGCGCGAGGATCGGCTTCTGGCCGGCGATGGCGCCGATGTCCCGAGCGACATCGGCGATCTGATTCTTGTCCGCCTCGGCATCGATGCCGCTGTTCAGCTTGATCTTAACGATCTTTGGAACCTCGTGCTTGTTCTTGTAGCCGCGGCTCTTCACGAGCCCAGGGGCGACCTGCTCGATATAAAGTTTCTTGAGAGTGGGAACGTAGCTCATTTTCTTGGTCCCGGATTACCGACCCGGAGACGATTGAGTGTGATTTTTAAGTGGAAAAGAATCCAGTAACGCAGGCGCGCTGCCGGGTTGGCAAGCGCGCAATGTCACCGAAGGTCAAGCGGCGGGAGGCGTAGCCTTCTTGCGCTTGCTTGAGTCAAAATTTGCCTGGAGCATCAGATTCGAAATATGAATCGAACCTTCGCGCTCCGCGATCGTGCCTTGTGGATGCTCCTGCGATTTCTTCAAGTGCCGTTTCATCATGGCGAGCCCTTCGACGCGCGCACGCAGCTTAGCCGGCAAGAGCTCAAGAACTTTGCCCGATTTGCCCTTTTGCGAGCCGGCGATGACGACGACGGAGTCGCCGCGTTTGATGTGAAATTTCTGCATGTTAGAGGACCTCCGGAGCAAGCGAGATGATCTTCATGAAGTTCTTCGCCCGCAGTTCCCGCGCCACGGGCCCGAAAATACGGGTGCCGCGCGGATTGTTCGTCGCGTCGATGATGACGATGGCATTGCTATCGAAGCGAAGATAACTGCCGTCGGGGCGGCGGACCGCGGCCTTGGTCCGAACGACGACGGCCTTGACGACCTCGCCCTTCTTCACGGTGGCTTCGGTGGAGCTCTGCTTGATGTGAACGGTGATGATGTCACCCACGCCGGCGGTGGCGGTGATCTGGCCTTTACGGCTGATCATCGCGGCACGGCGGGCGCCGGTGTTGTCGGCGACATCGAGAATGGAGCGCAGTTGGATCATGGCGGACCTCCGAAGGAGTTATATGGTTGTAAATGACTCAGGTCGCAGGCGTGGCGTTCGCCTTGGCAACCTTGGTTTTGGTGGGCACTTGAGCGGCGACATCCGTCTCGGAAATCGCGATGCCCTCGGCGGTGACAGCCTTTTGGAGGACCGTCACGATCCGCCAGCGCTTCAGCCGGCTGATGGGGCGGGTCTCCATGACCTGGACCTTGTCGCCGACCTTGGTCTCGTTCTTTTCGTCGTGCACGTGGAGGACGGTTTGCCGGTTGACGACCTTATGATACAAAGGGTGCGGGGTCTTGTACGCGATCGTGACCTTGACGGACTTGTCGCCCGAGCGGCTCGAGACGAATCCAATTTGAGTTTTGCGCGCGGTGCGCTGGCCTGCAGTGGCGGTGGACATGGGTGGATGGCTTCAGCTCGGACGCTCAGGCGGCCTTCGCAGCATTCTTCTTTTCGTTTTGGATGGTCTCGAGACGCGCAATATCCTTGCGGAGCGTGCGCAACTCATGGGTCTTCTCGACTTGGCCAGTCTGCTTGCGCAATTTGAGCTGGAGCAGTTGCTCGCGGGTCTCGCGGAGCTTCGTGGTGATCTCGCCGGGCGAGAGGTCGCGGATTTCTTTCGAAGTCATAACGGAACGTTTTTGAAATTATCAGGCGGCGGCGTTGTCGCGTATGATGAAGCGGCAATGAAACGGCAACTTGGCATCGGCGAGTCGGAACGCCTCCTTGGCAATGGTCAAAGACACACCGGCGAGTTCAAACAAAACGGCACCCGGCTTGATGACGGCCACATAGTACTCAACCGGACCCTTACCCTGTCCCATGCGGACCTCGGCGGGCTTCTTGCTGATCGGCTTGTGGGGGAATACGCGGATCCAGAGTTTACCCTTGCGCTTCAAGTGGCGCGAGATGGTGACGCGGGCAGCCTCGATTTGCTGGCCGGTCATCGGGCCACGGGTGAGCGATTGCAGGCCAAATTCGCCAAAGGCGAGAGTGTTGCCGCGCTTGGCATTGCCAGCGCGGGAGCCTTTCATCGACTTGCGGTATTTGGTACGGGCGGGAGCGAGGGCCATGGGAGAATTCTCCTGGGAAAAGGTTTATCCGGGAATGGATCAGTTATTGTCGGCTTCTTTTTTACAGATCCAGCATTTGACGCCGATCTTGCCGTAAACGGTCAGCGCTTCGGCGAAACCGTAGTCGATATTTTCGCGAAGCGTATGCAGCGGCACGCGGCCTTTGCGCTGCCATTCGCGGCGGGCGATGTCGGCCCCACCAAGGCGTCCAGAGCACTGGATCCTGATACCCTCGGCGCCGAGCGCCATGGCCATCTCAACCGCCTTCTTCATAGCGCGGCGAAAGGCAATGCGGCGTTCGAGTTGCAGCGCAACATTCTCGGCCACCAGCGCAGCTTCGATCTCGGGCTTCTTAACCTCTTGGATATCCAGCAGAATTTCTTTGCCCGTGAGCTTAGCAAGCTCCTCCTTGATCTTCTCGATTTCCTGCCCCTTGCGCCCGATGACTATGCCAGGACGAGCGGTATAAATCTTAACACGGACGCGATTCGAAGCCCGCTCGATGAAGATGCGCGGCACAGAGGCCTGCTTAAGCTTCTCCATCAGCTTGGTGCGGATGATTTGGTCTTCGAGCAGCAGCTTGGGAAATTCCTTTTTGCTGGCGTACCAGCGGGACTGCCAGTTGCGGCGGACGGCGAGACGGAAACCGACGGGATTGGTTTTTTGGCCCATGGAAGTAAATTAGTTGGTGACGCCGTCGGACAGAACGATGCGGATATGAGACATCTTTTTGCGGCGGGGCATGGCGGTACCGCGGGCCCCGGCCTTGAAGCGTTTGAGCACCGGCCCGTTTTCAATCAGGGCGAACTTCACCGTGAGGCTGTCGGCCGAGAGATTGTTGTTGTTCTCGGCATTCGCGATCGCGCTCTTCAACGTCTTGGCGATCAATCGCGCTGATTTACGCGGGATGAGCGCGAGGTAATCGACGGCTTCCGCGGCTTTGCGCCCCTGGATGATCCGGGAGACTTCGCGCATCTTTTTCGGCGACATGCGCGCGTAACGTGTGAGTGCTTGAACTTCCATGGTGGTGGTGAGGATTCCGAAAGCGAAGGCTCCCGGCGATAGGAGCGTAAAGACGCCCTACCCTTTTGATTGTTGTCGGTTTTAGGTTTTGAGAGTCTTGATGAGGGCGATATCGCCGGCCCGGACAGATTGACCCGGAACCAGACTCGTAATCAGAGCCGCGCTACACGACGGCCGGAGCCCGACGAGCAACACTTCCGCGACCTCGGCCCCGCCACGGGTAATGCGACAGATCATGCCCTGCCTGAAACCCGCATCGAAGCCGCGGTTCAAGAGGACCAAATCGGCGGCCGCCGCGGACTGCACCGCCGCAACTTCGGCCGAATTCGATGCAACCGCTCCGGCTGCCCCGAAGGGCATGACGGCGGCGAGCGCGAACGAACTGGCTTGGAAGAGACGGAGCATCGGGAGGAGCATGAAACTCAGATTTCCTTGCGCGTCATGCCGCCGTGCGACTTGAAGGTGCGCGTCGGGGAGAACTCGCCGAGCTTGTGGCCGACCATGTTCTCGGTGACGTAAACGGCAATAAAGACCTTGCCATTGTGGACACTGAACGTGTGACCAATGAAGTCGGGGGTGATCGTCGAACGACGGGACCAAGTCTGGATGGGCTTCTTCGCGCCAACCTTGATCGCCTTCTCGATTTTTTCGAGCAGGTGATAGTCGACGAAGAAACCTTTTTTGATGGAACGTGCCATGGTGCGAAAGGAGCGGCTTACTTCTTATTGCGCGGCTTGCGGCCGTTGTGGTGAAGAATGATCATGCTGTTCGACTGCTTGGTGCGCCGACGGGTCACATAACCCTTGGCGAGCTGGCCCCAAGGCGACACCAGATGTTGGCGTCCGCCACCACCCTTGGATTTGCCCTGACCGCCACCGTTGGGATGGTCAACCGGGTTCATGGCCACGCCGCGTACCGTCGGTCGAACGCCGAGCCAGCGCTTGCGGCCGGCTTTGCCCAACGACTGCTTGTTATGGTCACCGTTGCCAACAATCCCGATCGTTGCGCGGCAGTTCGCGTGCACGTATCGGAACTCTCCGGACGGCATCTTGAGTTGCGCCTGGCCGTCCTCCACACCGATAAGCTCGAGGGACGTACCAGCGGACCGCGCAAGCTTGGCGCCGCGACCGGGAACGAGCTCGACCGCGTGAACCTTCGTCGAGGGCGGAATCAGAGCCAGCGGAAAATTATTACCCACCACGAAGTCGTTCGTGGAAGCCTGATTGGAAGCGACGATCTTAGCGCCAACGGCCAGACCTTCCGGAGCGATGATATAGCGCTTCTCGCCGTTCGCGTAGCACACGAGCGCGAGATTGGCGGTTCGGTTCGGGTCGTACTCCAGCGCCTCAACCCGCGCGGGTTGATCGAGGATATCGCGCCGGAAATCGATGATACGATAGAGTTGCTTGTGCCCGCCGCCGCGATGACGCGAAGTGACGCGCCCATAAACGTTGCGGCCACCGGTCTTGTGCTTGGGTTCGGTCAAGGCACGTTCGGGGCGCTTCGAGGAGAGCCCCGCCTGCATGTTCAGCGAAGTGAACCGGCCGGAAGGCGTGAGGGGACGAAAGGAATTGATAGCCATGATGGTGTTGTCTCCGGATATGTCGGGCGCGTCAGACGAGCTCGATCTTGTCGCCCGCTTTGAGCGTCACGATAGCCTTCTTGTAATCCGAACCGACGCTCGGACGTCCCTGCCGGCTCTTCTTGTTCTTACCGCGGTAGATTTGGGTATTCACGCGGCGCACCGTGACCTTGAAGGTCTTTTCGACCGCCTCGGCGATCTGATGCTTGTTGGCGTCGCCGTAAACTTCGAAGGTGTACTGTCCCAGTTCGGAGGAAAGCTTGTTGGATTTTTCCGTAAGGCGGACGAGTTTTAGAATTCGATCGGCTTGCATCAGTTTTTACCTCCGTTGGCGCGGGCAATGATGGTTTCGAGCGCTTTGCTGCTGACGATAATTTTGGCGTATTGCGCGAGGTCGAGCGTGTTGAGCTTGGTCGCCTCCTGAAGCGAAACGCGTTCGATGTTACGCGAGGCTCGGGCCGTCTGGACGGCGAAGGGTGCGTCAACGAGGAGCACCTTGCCCTTGGGCGCAATCAAGGACACCACCGCATCCATCGTTTTCGTCTTGATCGCCGTGGCGTCGAAGGCCTCGATGACGGCAATCTCGCCGGCGCTGGCCCGGTCAAAAAGCGCCCGGCTGAAAGCCAACTGCTTCACCTTGCCATTGATTTTCTTGGAATAGTCGCGGGGCTTGGGCCCGAATACGACACCGCCGCCGCTCCAAAGCGGTGAGCGGATGGATCCCGCGCGGGCCCGACCGGTGCCCTTCTGGCGCCACGGCTTTTTGCCGCCGCCGCGGACTTCGCCACGCGTCTTCGTAGAATGCGTGCCCTGACGGTTGTTGGCGTTGATGGCGACGATCACTTCTTTCACGGCCTGAAGGCCCTTGTCGCCTTCGAAGGTCGGGAGGCCGGCGAAATCTTTTTCGCTGCTTGTCTTACCATCGGAACTAAAAACGGTGAGTTTCATGTGCAGGGTCTCCGGGTTATTTCTTCTTGGCCGGGGCGGCGGCAGGCTTGGCCGGTTTCGCGGTAGCGGCGGGCGCAGCCACCGGAGCAGCGGGAAGAGCACGTTGGCCCTTGATGGCAGAGCGGACGACGACATCGTCACCGTTGGCGCCGGGAATCGCACCCTTCACGAGAATAAGATTCTTGTCGGCGATAATTTTCACTACGCGCAGATTTTGAACCGTGCGCGAATCGCTGCCCATATGGCCGGGCATGCGCTGATTTTTCCAAACACGACCGGGGGTCTGGCGCATGCCGATCGAGCCGATGCGCCGATGGAACATCGATCCGTGCGCGGCGGGGCCACCGGCAACACGGAAACGTTTGACCACGCCTTGAAATCCTTTGCCCTTGCTGACGCCACTGACGTCAACGAGCTGGCCTTCCGTGAAGGCAGCGACCGTAACGATGTCCCCGACCTTCAGCGTCGAGGCATCGGTCAGTCGGACTTCGCTGAGCACGCGGGGAGCGGCATCCAAGCCGGCGTTCTTCGCGTGGCCTAGTTCACCGGCGGCGGTGTTCTTGGTCTTCTTTTTTGCGAAGCCCAGTTGAACGGCGTTGTAGCCGTCGTTTTCGATCGTCTTGACTTGGACGACCGAGCAAGGTCCGGCTTCGACCACGGAGACGGGGACTAAGACGTTTTGAGCGTCATAGACCTGCGTCATTCCGATTTTTTTGCCGAGGAGCGATGAGATCATGGCTAAGTGGTAGGTGGAAAGGTTTCCGTTTAACGACCTACATTAGTTGAAACCTGGCGGTGCCGCGAACGGCACACAGGTAACTGCTAACGTTGAGAGTTAAGAGTAAATTTTAGACGTTGATCGTGATATCCACGCCCGAAGGCAGATTGAGCTTCTTGAGTTCGTCGACCGTTTGAGCGGTGGGCTCGATGATATCGATCAGCCGTTTGTGGGTTCGAGTTTCAAACTGTTCCATCGACTTCTTGTCGACGTGCGGGGAACGGTTGACCGAAAGTTTCTCGATGCGGGTGGGCAGCGGGATCGGGCCGGAGACGCGGGCGCCGGAGCGCTTGGCGGTTTCGACGATGTCCTGAGCCGACTGATCGATGACCCGATAGTCGAAGCCCTGGAGTTTGATACGAATGCGTTGGCCTTTCATGGACGAAAAAGAACGAAGATTTAAGTGCGGGCAGGGCCCTTGGCGTTACTCTCGACGATTTTCGCCAGGAGGGAATTCGGAACCTGTTCAAAATGCGACGGAGTGATGCCGGCGCTGGCGCGTCCCTTCGAGAGCGAACGAATGTCAGTGACGTAGCCAAAGAGCATTTCAAGAGGAACGGCAGCGGTAATGATACAGGCGCCCGTCTTGTTCTCCATACCTTGGATCTGACCTCGACGGCGGTTGATGTCGCCCATGAGATCACCCTGATACTCTTCCGGCGTGGTTACTTCGACCGCCATGATCGGCTCGAGCAGAATCGGATTGGCTTTCTTCATCGCATCCTTGAAGGCGAAGATACCGGCCATCTTAAAAGCGAGTTCGGACGAATCGACTTCGTGGAAGGAACCGTCGGTGATGCGGATGATCGCATCGACTACCGGGAAGCCGGCGACGACCCCGTTGTTACAGCCTTCCATAATACCTTCGGTGGCCGGCTTGATAAATTCCTTCGGGATCGAACCGCCGACGGTGTCATTGATGACCTCGATGCCTTTGCCCTTTTCGTTCGGCTCAATATTAATGCAGACATGGCCGTATTGGCCCTTGCCGCCCGACTGACGAATGAACTTACCTTCGCCTTCGGCCTTGGCCTTGATGGTCTCGCGGTAGGCAATCTGCGGCTTGCCGGCAGTGGCCTCGACCTTGAATTCGCGTTTCATGCGATCGCGGATGATGTCGAGGTGGAGTTCGCCCATGCCGGCGAGAATCGTCTGGCCGGTATCGGGATCGGTTTTGACCTTGAGCGTCGGATCCTCGGCCACAAGGCGCTGGAGTGCGGTGCCCATCTTTTCCTGGTCGGCCTTCGAGTTCGGCTCGATGGACATCGAGATGACGGGCTCGGGGAAGGACGGCGGCTCAAGACGGATATCGAAATCCTCGTCACACAGCGTGTCGCCGGTGATGACGTCCTTGATGCCGACAACGGCGCAGATGTCACCGGAGTAGGCCATGTCAATTTCCTCGCGCTCGATGGCGCGCATGAGGACGAGGCGCGAGACGCGCTCGGTGCGGCGGGTGCGCGGATTGTAGAGCGACATGCCGCGGGGCAGCGTGCCGGTGTAAACGCGGAAGAACACGAGCCGGCCAACAAAGGGATCGTTCCAGAGTTTGAAAGCGAGGCCGGCCATCTTGGCCTTGTCGCTGACGACCGCCTCGACCGTCTTACCATCGCTATCCAGCCCCTGCATCGGCGGAACGTCGATCGGGCTCGGAAGGAAGTTGACGACGCAGTCGAGCAGTCGCTGCACGCCCTTCTTCTTGTAGGCCGAACCGGGAATGACGCCGGTGAACTGGAGGGAAATGGTGGCCTTGCGGACGCCGAGCAGCAGCTCGGGGACGGAAATTTCCTCTCCATTGAGATATTTTTCGGCGATCACATCGTCGAAATCGGAAACGGCCTCGATCAGCTTGTCGCGATACTCCTTTGTCTGAGCGACCAAACTGTCGGGAATCGGCATCGTCGTCGGTTTCAGGCCGAGCAGGTCATCCGGATTTTCGTCAAAGGAATAGGCGACGTTTTGGACGAGGTCGATCAGGCCGGAGAAATTTTCCTCCTTGCCGATCGGCAGGAAAATCGGGTGCGCGTTGGCCTTGAGTTTCTCGCGCATCTCAGAGACGGCGCGGAAAAAATCCGCGCCCGTGCGGTCCATCTTATTGATGAAGGCGACGCGCGGAACCTTGTATTTGTTCGCCTGGCGCCAGACGGTCTCGGACTGCGGCTGCACGCCGGCGACCGCACAGAAAACGGCTACGGCGCCATCGAGCACGCGGAGCGAACGCTCTACCTCTGCGGTGAAGTCCACGTGTCCGGGAGTGTCGATGATATTGATGCGCTGCTTGATTCCCTCCCAGGGACCCCAAGACGCGTTCCACGCGCAGGAAATGGCGGCGGCAGTGATCGTGATGCCACGCTCACGCTCCTGCTCCATCCAATCGGTGACCGTGTTACCCTCGTGGACATCACCCATCTTGTGGACGGCGCCTGAGTAAAAAAGGATGCGTTCTGTCGTCGTCGTCTTACCCGCGTCGATGTGCGCAGCAATTCCGATATTCCGCGTCCATTCGAGCGGAAAAGGACGATCCTTCGAATTGACCGGAGAAATCTTGGCCTTGTCGGTAACGACAGTAATCACAGGTGCAGCAGCAGCGGACATGAGCAAATGGGCTGGACTGGTTACCAGCGGAGGTGAGCGAAGGCCCGATTAGCCTGCGCCATCTTGTGAGTGTCTTCCTTCTTTTTAACAACCGAACCCGTGTTGTTGTAAGCGTCTATGATCTCGGCCGCGAGCGCATCTTTCATCGGAATTCCCTTGCGGTTCCCGGCGGCACCAACGATCCAGCGCAGGGCTAGGGACTCCTGCCGTTCAAAGGAAATTTCAATCGGCACCTGATAGGTGGCGCCACCAACGCGGCGGCTTTTCACTTCGAGCCGGGGGCGGGCATTTTCCAACGCCCCGAGCAAAAGATCAACCGGATCGCCCTTCTCGAGCTTCTCGGAAACTTTTTCGAACGCGCCGTAGACGATGCGTTGGGCAAGATTCTTCTTGCCGCTCTTCATGATTACGTTGACGAGATGCGCGACCAGCGGGCTGCTGTAGCGAATATCCGGCAGGACGTGACGTTTCTCGGCTCTATGGCGACGTGACATGGCAAAAGACGGGTTGAAAAAGAACGATTACTTGGCGGCCTTCGGACGTTTGACTCCGTATTTTGAACGGGATCGACGACGCTTCTCGACACCGGTCGCATCGAGGGTACCGCGGACAATATGATAGCGCACGCCTGGCAAATCCTTCACGCGACCACCGCGTACGAGTACAATCGAGTGCTCCTGCAAGTTGTGGCCTTCGTCGGGGATGTAGGAGATTACTTCGCTGCCGTTGGTAAGACGAACCTTCGCCACCTTGCGGATGGCGGAATTCGGCTTCTTCGGGGTTCGGGTCATGACCTGCACGCACACCCCTCGGCGAAATGGATTTCCCGCCAAAGCTGGAGATTTCGACTTAATGCGCACCTTGCGACGGCCTTTGCGCACGAGTTGGTTGATTGTCGGCATACGAGGAGGGTGGAATTTACGGACTGGAAATAGGAGAAAAGGGGGAGACGCTACTTTGCGCCGAAGGCTGGGCAAGAACTTTCTGGCAAAAAGTAGCTCGAATCACGAAAATCGTTCCAAGAACGGCTTCGCGAGTAGCAGCGCCCATCGCTTGAAACGATGGAGCGAGGAATTACGAAAAGGAGTGCGGAAGTTTACGTTTCACGAGGAGAACTCAAGCTTGATTTCATCCAAAAAATATTTCGCTGCGCGGATTAAGTCCGCCCCTCGACCCACTGCTTCGCACTCCTTCCCGCGAGATGAAGAAAATTGCTGCTCGATTCTGTTTTCACGCAGTATCGATCAATTTTTCCTCCCTGCTACTCGACGGCGCCAAGAGTGGGTGTTTATGCTGGTCCACTTAATGATCAGGCTGCTGCCTTCAGCAGCGGAGCCAAATCTCGAATAGAAATCTATTAAACGAGTGTAAGATGAGCCCCCTGCCTTTCCCCTAGGAGTAATCGTGAGATCTCGCCAAGGAAGTTGCGACGCATGCGCACCGTCGATAGAGGGCGCGCCAATCGAGACCGGCGAGACAAGCGGCGACTGGCAGTAGCAGCCCGCAGTTGCATGGACCGCTAGTTCCCGCCGTCCAACCGTCGGATTGCCGCTAGAGGCTGTCGTGAACTTGCGTCGAGGAGGCTGCGGAGCCTGAGGCAGGCGAAGGCGAGCCCGTGGAGACCAGCGAGGGAAGAGGCGAGGCATTCGTAGTCGCGGGCGAGGCGGCGGAAGCGAGCCGCCCAGCCGAAGGATCGTTCGACGAGCCAGCGTCTGGGCAGGAGGACGAAGCCGCGCCTGGCCTGGGAGGGTTTGATGACCTCGAGCTTGAGCCCGTGGGCGACGGCCGCTTGGGCCGCCATCGGGCCGGTGTAGCCCTGATCGACGTAGGCCAATTGGACGTTTTCGCCGGTCGCCGCCTGAACCTCCGCCGCGGGGGCGTCGACTTGTGCCCGGTCCTGCTCGTTGGCGGCTGTCACCCGCAGCGCCAGCACATGCCCCAAGGTGTCCACGGCGGGCTGCACCTTCGCGCCGTCGTAACCGGCCCGCTCCCCGCTGCTGGGCGTCTGATTGCACCGTGCGACTGGCTAGGATCACCGCCGTCGGTTGCGCCTCCCGGCCGGCAGCCACCCGCAAAATCTCCCGCAAATCGTGCGCCAGCCGCTCGAAGCATCCCGCCTTAATCCACCGCTGCGTCTGCTGCTGCACCACCGGCCAGGGCGGCACATCGTTCGGGACCATGCGCCAGCCACAACCGGCCTTCCCCAAATACCTCACCGTATTAAGCAGATTAGTTCAGCGTTTCTGTCTGGGGTTCGTATGCACGCCGACCGGAAAGGACAACCCAGAGCGCGCCACCGAGGGAGCCGTGAACCGCCCCACGGTTTCGGTCGCGGTGAATGTGTAACCAATACGCCTTTTGGTCGTGTTCCCATCCAATCCCCAAGGCGCTTCCAATACCGCGTATCGAGCGCACCCCACGTCGATCTCAAAAATCAGTGTGTGACCACTTTCGGCTCGGCGTCATGGCTCTACACGATACGCAAAGCCTCGCTCAAGTCGTGCACGACACCTTGAGGCCCCTATTGGTTCGTCCACCGGCTGCCCGCCAAGGCCCTCGGCAATGGCAGCTGATCGTCGAGCAGTATCCAATACTGAGCGGGTCCCGAAAACTGGGCTAGCTGGAGTGTTAGTCTTTGGCTTGGGCGGATTTGCTGACTGCGGTGGTGGTTGGCAATCCCAAGCGGAGGGACGGACCGGCTTGGCGGTCCGGCCCGGAGCCTGGGATGGATGAGGATTTTTCCGCAACGAAGCGTTGCGGAGAGAGATACCCGAGCGAGCTGTGCGGCCGCTCGGCGTTGTACTCCTGGCGGAAGTCTTCTATGACGACGCGGCCCTCGGGGAGGGTCCAGAGCTGCTCGCGATTGAGGCATTCGTCGCGGAAGCGGGAGTGGAATG
>CANJKL010000013.1:0-165028 GCA_947474935.1 Opitutia bacterium | reverse complement strand
GGTTCATCACCGATCGAAAGCTCAAAGCTCATATGTTTTCCCCGCGGATGTCGCGAATGGACGCGGATTGAACCAAGCATTTATCCGCGACGATCCGCGTTATCCGCGGAAAGTTTTGGTTCCGGCTTTGCCGGTTTGGGTTCATCACCGATCGAAAGCTCACAGCTCGTAGCTACAAGCTTATAGCTCAAAGCTGATAGCTCGTGGCTGATCGAAAGCTCAAAGCTCATATGTTTTCCCCGCGGATGTCGCGGATGGGCGCGGATTGAACCAAGCATTTATCCGCGACGATCCGCGTTATCCGCGGAAAGTTTTGGTTCCGGCTTTGCCGGGTTGGGTTCATCACCGATCGAAAGCTCACAGCTCATAGCTCGTGGCTGATCGAAAGCTCAAAGCTGATAGCTACAAGCTCCTAGCTCATTTGGCTCGCAGCTCGCTTTTCAGCTCACCGCGGCCAAATCGGCGTCGACCATCAGCTCCGCCAGGGCCTTCATCCGCGTCTTCGCTTCCCAGCCCAGCTTTTCCCGGGCTTTCGTGGCGTCGCCCACCAAGAGGTGCGATTCCCTCGGACGAACCAGCCGCGCGTCGAACTTCACATAGCGCTGCCACTCCAATCCGACCCGCCGAAACGCCGCATCGAGAAACTCCCCGATCGCATGCGGCTCGCCCGTCGCCAGCACGTAGTCGTCGGGCTTTTCCTGCTGCAGCATCAGCGCCATCGCGTCGACGTACTCCTTCGCGTAGCCCCAGTCGCGCCTCGCCTCGAGGCTGCCGAGGACAAGTTCCTTTTGCTTCCCGGCCTTGATGCGCGCGGCGGCCATGGTGATTTTCCGCGTGACAAAGTTTTCGCCGCGCCGCGGCGACTCGTGATTGTAGGCGATCCCACTGCACACGAACAAGCCATGGGCCTCGCGATACACGCGGCACATCTGGGTCGCGAAGGCCTTGGCGCAGCCGTAGGGATTCACCGGGTTGAAGGGCGTGTCCTCGTTTTGCGGCGAGGTTTTGGGTGCACCGAAAATTTCCGAGCTCGCCGCATGGTACATCCGCACGGGGTGGTCGAGATCGCGCAGGCTCTCGAGTAGGCTGAGCGTCGCCATGGCGTTTTCGTGGCAAGTGACCTCCGGAATCTCGAAGCTCAGGCCCACGTGGCTTTGCCCCGCCAGATGATAGACCTCCGCCGGGGCGATCTTGCGCAGGAGACGCCGCAGCGACGTCGGGTCATTCAACTCCCCGTAGTGCAACTGCAACCGCCCCTCCTGCCCCGCCGGGCCCAGCCGCAGTTGATCGATGCGCAAACGGTTGAACGAACTCGCGCGCCGCACGAGCCCGTGCACGACATAGCCCTGCGCCAGCAAATGCTCCGTCAAATACGAGCCATCCTGCCCGGTGATACCGGTGATAAACGCGGACTTCATGTACCACCGAAGCTAGGAACCGGGCATCGAATTAAAAGCTAATAGCGGAGCGAGCGCTAAAAGCCGCTCGAAGCTCTAAAAGCTGGGAACTCGGAGCCGGGAGCGCTCGAAGCTCTCAAAGCCCGGAGCTTGGAGTTGGGAGCCCGGAGCTTGTAAGCGATCGAAAGCTCAAAGCTGATAGCTACAAGCTCCTAGCTTTTTAGCGCTTCGATGGCTTTCAGAGCCGCCAGCTTTCGGCCGACGCCAAGCCCGGGCTCGCACTGGCGGGCGAAACTGGCCAGAGATCATGGCATGAACCGCCGGTCCTTTATCAAAATCTCTGCGAGCGCCGCTGCGACGGCGGCTTTTGTTCCGATCGTCCAGGCCGCCCCGAAGCGCCACCTCCGCAAGGCGATCATGCATTCGACGATCGGCGTCAAGGGCACCGTCCTCGAACAGTTCAAGGCGATGAAAGCGGCGGGCTTCGAGGGCGTGGAGCCGCTGGGGGCCATGAATCGCGACGAGGTGATCGCCGCGTTCAAGGAGACCGGCCTGCAGGCCGCCAGCGTGTGCTGCCACATCCATTGGGTGAAGCCCCTCTCGGCGCCCGATGCAGCGACGCGCCAGCTCGGCTTCGACGGGCTCATCCACAGTTTGCACGACGCCCACGCCTACGGCGCCACGAGCGTGCTGCTCGTGCCGGGGGTGGCCCGCAACGGCGTCTCCTACCAGCAGTGCTGGGATCGCTCGCTCCTCGAAGTCAAAAAGGCGATCCCCGTCGCGAAAGACCTCGGCGTGAAAATCGCCATCGAAAATGTCGGCAACGACTTCATCCTGACCCCGGAACAAGCGGTCGACTACCTCGACGCGATCAACAGCGAGTGGGTCGGCTGGCATTTCGACATCGGCAACGTCGGGCGGCGCGGTCCGGCCGCCGAGAAATGGATCCATCTCCTCGGGAAACGCATCGTGCGGCTGCATATCAAGGATTACAGTACGGCGCCGGTGGACCCGGCGGCGAAGGCGCCGCCACGCCCGAAGCTGCTGGATGGCGGCACGAACTGGCCGGCGGTCATGGCGGCGCTGGACCAGGCCGGCTACAGCGGCTGGGCGATCTCCGAGCAGCCCCGCGACCAGGCGGAAAACGTCGCCACCGCCCGCGACCTAGCGCAGCGGATGGACCGGATTTTCGCGCTCTGAGCAAACTTCGGGCGAAGCCC
This sequence comes from Opitutia bacterium, assembly GCA_947474935.1. Taxonomy (GTDB): domain Bacteria; phylum Verrucomicrobiota; class Verrucomicrobiia; order Opitutales; family Opitutaceae; genus ER46. The sequence goes on along the minus strand of CANJKL010000013.1, from coordinate 162,411 downwards.
TCGAAGCTCGGAGCTTGGAGTTGGGAGCCCGGAATCGATCGTAAGCTCAAAGCTCATATGTTTTCCCCGCGGATGTCGCGGATGGACGCGGATTGAACCAAGCATTTATCCGCGACGATCCGCGTTATCCGCGGAAAGTCTTGGTTCCGGCTTTGCCGGTTTGGGTTCATCACCGATCGAAAGCTCACAGCTCATAGCTCGTAGCTGATTGAAAGCTCAAAGCTGATAGCTCCAATCTCCTAAGCGAGCGCGTCCGAAGGGAAGGATTCGCCACCCCGTAAGGCCGCGGGCCATACGACACCGGCGGCGCCGGCCGCCGCCATCCCGATAAACTGTCGTCGCTTCAGCACGGGGTATTTCGCAGGCGCTGTGCTTATGAAATTCCCCTTCAATTACCAGCTGCAACTCGGCGCGGCTGAACTCCACCCACGACATCCGCCACTGCCGGTGGAAAGGGCCCCCCCTCCTCCGCTCACCGCTTGGGCTTGATGAACAGGACTTCGCCGAAATCGATCCAGCCCTTTCTCAAATCGACGCGAAACCAGCCATCGCTGTTCTTTTTGTGGATGCGCACACCCGATCGCGGGCCGAACTCCTTGAGGTCGTACTGCACCCAGGTTTTACCCATGTCCGGCGAGTAGATGAATCCCGTGGCATAGGTGGAGGCCGGGGCACAATGGGAGGCGATCATCACGCCGTCCTGGATGAGCAGGTTCGCGGATTCGAACTCGGGGTTGAACAACAGCGTATGGGCGGCGCGGTTCGCGAGGTCGGCCGGCGCACAGGTGAAAATGCCCCGATCGTGCCGGGGCCCGACCTTGGGGCCGTTCGCGTCGGAGATCCAGTAGAGCTTGCCGTCGACGAAATTGATGCCGCCCGACTTGAAGCGCGAATCGGAGTCCACCGACAGGACGACCTTCCAGTCCCACGCATCAGCCCTCGCGTCATACGTGCCGCGCAACCAGTGGCATTCCTTGCCAATCCCGCGGTCGATATCCCCGGTGCAGGCGTAAAATGCGTTCTCGCCGGGATTATAGGCCACGCAGTGAACGTGCCGGCAGATGACCGGATTCCCGGCCTCACCCAGCAGCGTGCCCGGCTTCGCGCCTTTCTGCTGGAATTTCGCGTTCTGCCCGAAGGAATAGGCGATCTTGATGGTCTGCCCGCTGTCGGTGGAATAGTAGATGTTCACCGGCACCGCGCCGCCGACGACATTACAGTAGTTGCCCCACACGAGCATCTCCTGGCCGTTCACGTCCCACGTGTGCTCGCCATCCAGCGAGTGGAAATACCAGCCGGGCAGCTTGGGATCGACGGGCGGGTGCGGGAGATACGGCGAGCCGTCGCGACGCTGCACCTGGACGGGTCGATGCGATTTCAGATTGTCGGTACTGAGAAAGATCCGCTCCCGGGTGGCGAAGAGGATGTTTCCGTTCTTCAGGATGCAGCTGAACGTGATATTTTTCGCCTCGGCAAACGCCGCGCGGTGCGGCCAGGTCCGGCCGTCGTCCTCGGACAGCACGATCTCACCGTCGCCGTAGCCGAAGGCTTTGTTGTCCCGTTGCGAATCGATGTAGGGCCAAGCCGGGCCCAGCCGATAATAAAAGTGTTCGGTCGAAGCCACCGCCGAGGACGCAGCGAGGAGTTTCCGCGCCCCCCCCAGCAACAGCATGCCCCCGGCCGTCGCGGCCGAGGTGGAGAGAAACTGGCGTCGGGTCGGGGATGGGGAAGGCTTCATGAGGATGAGGGGATGCTTCAGTGTCAGCCAACCCCGCCGAGTCTCCCAGCTTTTTCCCACGCGAGGCCCGGGTCGAAAGCCCGCTGCGCGCCGACGCGCTAGGACGACTTGTTACCCGGCGCCCGATCGGGCGCGTAGATGTCGGGCCGCGCCGCCACAAAACGGAAGATCAACGTCGCGACCACGGTGAGAACCGCCACCGTGCCACCCAGCGCCCGGCCCCGCCAGAAGCCGGCGAACCAATGCGCAAAATCCGACAGCATCAGGGTGGCCGATCCCCCGATCACCCGCATCTCGCGCATATATTTTTTCGACGAACGGATCCCCTCCACCACCGGATCGACCACGTCCTCCGGAATCGTCAAATAAATGACGAGGGCCGCGCCCAGGCCGATCGCCAGCAGCACGACGGAGATGAAATTTATCTTTCGAGGGTTCAATCGCGCTCGAAAATGAAGCGCGGCGGAAATTGCCGCAACGACGATTCCACGCGAGCCGGCCCGCGCCGCGTTTCACAGTGGAACCCGGCGCGGGACTGCTTTTCCATCCGGGTGATGTCATCGCCGGATTTGTCAACCGAGGCGGAGAGCGAGCCGCGGCCCGGAGACCTCATTGAGGTGGGGACCTACGCGACCCCGGCCGATGCTTTTCAGCACAGCCTGGTGGTGCTCGCGATGGGCTGGGCATGCTGGCTCCTCCCGGCGGACGACGGCCGCATTCGCCTGCTGGTGGAACCGACCGCCGCCAGGTCGGCGTGGGAACAACTCGGCCGTTTCGACCACGAGAGCCTGCACTGGCCGCCGCCACCGCTCGAAGCGGGCGAGGTTCCGCGCCTCACGGATTTCCTCAGTCCCCTGTTTTGGAGCCTGGGTGTCATCGCGGTTTACTGGGGTCAGGTCACGTGGCCGGCTTGGACCGGGGCCGGCGCGCTCGACGCGGAGGCGGTCTTCACGCGCCACGAATGGTGGCGGCCGGCCACCGCGCTGTTTCTGCACGCGGACGCCGACCACCTGGTCTCGAACGGGTTCAGCGGGATCCTCGTGTTTACCGCCGTGCTGGCGACGCTCGGGCGCGCCCGGGGTTGGGGGCTGCTCGCGCTTTCGTCGGTCGCGGGGAATTTCGCCGTGGCCGCCATGAACTATCCCGCCGCCTACCGATCCCTCGGAGCCTCGACTGCGATTTTTGCCGGTCTCGGGCTGTTGACCGGCCGCGCCATCCGCATCGTCGTCCGCGCCGATCATCCGCACCGCTGGCGCTCGGTGTTCGTTCCGCTGGCGGCGGGCCTGACCGTCCTCGGCCTCTACGGTGCCGGCGGGATCCACATCGACGTCCTCGCGCACGTGACTGGATTCGGCGCCGGCCTGCTGATCGGATTCTGCGCCGTGGCGCCCTCGGCCAAACGACGGGCCGCCTGACGATCCGGCCGGCGCGATCGCGATTCAGGCTGTTCGCGCGCCCCGAAGCCGCCACAGTTTCGCCGCCCTCCTCTTTCGCCCCTCCAATGTCCACTCACCCGATTTTCGATTCCGGCAACGAAGCGATCTACGCGTTGCGCACCACCGCGCCCGGCCCGACCGGCCACCTGCCGCTCGAGGCGGCCCAGCTCCGCGCGATGGCCAGCGGCGACCTTTTTGGGTGGACGCAAAACGCCGGCATGGGCTGGGCCCCCGGCGCGATGCGCGGGAAACAGTTTCTGATCCTGAGTACGCAGGGTGGCATCCGCGCGCCTGACGGCACGCCAATCGCCCTCGGTTATCACACCGGTCATTGGGAGGTCGGGCTGCTCATGGAGGAGGCCGCGCGCACGTTCTCCGCGCACGGCGCGATTCCCTTCGCCGCGTATTGCAGCGATCCGTGCGACGGCCGCACCAACGGCACGGCCGGCATGCTCGACTCCCTCGCCTACCGCAACGACGCCGCCATCATCTTCCGCCGCCTCATCCGCTCGCTCCCCACCCGTCACGGCGTGCTCGGCGTGGCGACGTGCGACAAGGGCCTGCCCGCGATGCTGCTCGCCCTCGCCGGCTCGCCCGATCTCCCGACCATCCTCGTGCCCGGCGGCGTGACGCTCCTCGCCGAGGAGGCCGAGGACACCGGCAAGGTGCAGACGCTCGCGACGCGCTTCGCGCGCGAGGAAATCACCCTCGATCACGCCGCCGAGATGGGCTGCAAGGCCTGCGGCTCCCCCGGCGGCGGCTGCCAGTTCATGGGCACGGCCGCGACGAGCCAGGTCGTCGCGGAAGCGCTCGGCCTCACCCTCCCGCACGGCGCCCTCGCGCCCTCCGGCGCCGAGATCTGGCGCGACCTCGCCCGCCGCTCCGCCCTCGCCCTGCTGGAGTTGGAACAGCGCGGCACGAAGACCCGCGACCTTCTCACCGTCGATTCGATTCACAACGCCATGGTCACCCACGCGGCCTTCGGCGGCTCCACCAATCTCACGCTCCACCTCCCCGCCATCGCGCACGCCGCCGGCCTCCCCCGCCCCACCGTCGACGACTGGGCGCGCATCAACCGCTCCGTGCCGCGCCTCGTTGACGTCCTCCCGAACGGCCCGCAGCACTACGCCACCGTGCAGGTCTTCCTCGCCGGCGGCGTGCCCGAGGTGATGCTCCACCTCCGCGACGCCGGTCTCCTCAAGCTCGACGCCCGCACCGTCACCGGCCGCACCCTCGGCGAAAATCTCACGTGGTGGGAAACGTCCGAGCGCCGCGTGCGCCTCCGCGCCAAGCTCACCGCCCTCGACGGCATCGACCCCGACGACGTCATCATGTCGCCGACGCGCGCCCGCGAGCGCGGCCTCACGAGCACGATCACGTTTCTCCGCGGCAACCTCGCCCCCGAGGGCGCACTCGTGAAGAGCACCGCCATCGCCCCCGACGTGATCGGCGCGGATGGTGTTTACCTCCACGAAGGCCCCGCGCGCGTCTTCACGACCGAGGCCCGCGCCATTGCGGCGCTCAAATCCGGCAGCGTGAAAGCCGGCGACACGATGGTCCTCATCGGCCTCGGTCCCGGCATCGGGATGCCCGAGACCTACCAAATCACCTCTGCGCTGAAATACGTGAAGGAAGGCAAACGCATCGCGCTCGTCACCGACGGCCGTTTCTCGGGCGTATCCACGGGAGCCTGCCTCGGCCACGTGAGTCCCGAAGCCTGGGCCGGCGGCCCCATTGGGAAAGTCCGCAACGGCGACCTCATCCGCGTGCGCGTTGACACCCGCACGCTCGAAGGCTCCGTCGATGTCCTCAACATCCCCGACGCCGAATTCGCCGCCCGCCCCATGCACCCCGACCTCGCGATGGACCCGCGCGTCCCCGCCGACACCCGCCTCTGGGCCGCGCTGCAGAATGCGAGTGGCGGACCCTGGGGCGGCTGCGTCTACGACGTGGACGAGATCGTAAAACGCCTCAGCCAGTAGGGCGGCGTTTCCGACACGTCCTGTTCACTTTACGGGTTCGCTATCCGCTCCAACGCCGCACGCGCCTCTGCCAACACCCGCGCCGACACCCACAGCGAGCTGCGGGCGAGGTTGTCGAGATGCACCCCTGCCGCTGCGATGGAAATCCGCCGCTGGCCTGCCAGCCAAAGCACCACGCCCAACGATCCGCGCGCCCGGAGCCCGCATGTCTCCGCCAGCAATCGAGCTGCCGCATCGTCGGTCAGTAGAAAATTGGCCGAGATTTGACGCGCCAACGCGATCGTCTGCGCTTCGCCGCGATGCAGCACGCCCGCATCGCACCAAGCGGCCGCGTCACCCGATGCCGTCGCTGTCAGCGTTTGCACTCTCACCGCGGCCGGCAGTCGCACGAGAAATGCGCGCGCAACAATTCCTCCTCCACGCCCGGCGGAATCACGATTTCGCCGAGGAGCGGCACCGGCCGCATCACGCACCAGGCCGGGGTCCCGATTCAAAACCAGCCGCTCGAATTGCAGCTGAAACTCGCGGGCAAGGCCCACCTGGCGCAGCTCCTGAACCGCCTCGGCGTCCTCAATGGCACGCCCGACGACAAACAATATTATCCGATGAGCACGCCCTTCACACTGAGCGGCAGCGCGGGCGGCCGCGGGCGCTTTCCTGCGATAAGTCGCCGGCAAAGCCGGGCCGCACCTACCGCGGCAGCAATTCCTCGGCGTGCGCCAGCGCGCTCTTCGCCGTGCGGTCGCCCAGCATCCGCGCGAGTTCGCTCACCCGCGCCTTCCGGCTGGCCTGGATGGGGACGATCGAGACCACCGCGCGATCCTTCGACTGATCCTTGGCCACCACCAGATGGCACGTGGCCTGCGCCGCCACCTGCGGCAGGTGGGTCACGCACAGCACTTGATGACTGCGCGCGATCCCGGCCATCTTCTCCCCGACGACGCGTCCAATCTCGCCGCCGACGTTGGCATCGACTTCGTCGAACACGAGCAGCGGCACATCGTCGAGATCCGCGAGCACGGTCTTGAGCGCGAGCATGACCCGGGCGAGTTCGCCGCTGGACGCGACGCGGTTCAACGGCAGCGGCGCCTCGCCGACGTTGGGTGAAAACAAAAACTCACAGGAGCAATCGCCGGCCGGCCCCAGTTCGGGCAGCGGCACGATCCGCACCTGAAACTCCGCCTTCTGAAAGCCGAGCTGGAGGATCGCGCGCGCCGCGACTTTCGCCAGGTCCCGCGCGGCCTTTTCACGCACGGCCCGGAGGGTCTGCGCATCTTTCTTCGCGGCGCGCGCGGCGGCGCCGATCTGCTGTTCCAGCCGGCCGAGCGTACCCTCGAGATCGCCCTGCACCTCGAGCCGACGCCGCAGTTCGTCCCGCGCGGCCGTCACGGCGCGCACGTCGCCGCCATGCTTGCGCTTCAGTTCGAGCCACGTCGTCATCCGCGCCTCGAGCTGCTCGGCCTGCTCCGGATCGAACTGCAATTCGTTGCCAAGCGTGGAAAATTCGGCGCCGAGGTCGTTCAGCTCGACCACGGCCGAGGCCAGCCGGTCCGCCAGGGGCTTGCTGGCGGCATCGATGCCCTCGAGTTGCCGCGCCTCGCGCAACAGCGCGGCCAGCCGGCCCTGCACGCCCTCCTCGCCCGTCAGCCCGGCGGCCAGCGCCGACGCGAGCTCGATCAATTCCTGCGAGCGGCTCATGCGCTGGTGATCGCGCTCAAGCGCCTCGATCGCCTCGTCGGTCAGCTCCAGTGCGTCGATTTGCGCGAGCTGGTTGCCGAGAAAATCGATTTGATCGGGCGACAATTTCGTTTCGCGGGCGATCCGGTCGCGTTCGGCGAGAAGTTCGCGCCACGCGCGGTAACTCGCCCGGTAGGGGGCGGCGGCCTCCCCGGCCCGGCCGAAAAGATCGAGCAACTCCAGCTGGCAGCTCTCCTTGAGGAGGCGCCGCGGCTCGCTCGGCCCGTGAAAATCGACCCAGTGCTCGCCGAGGCGCTGCAATGCGGCGAGCGTCGCGAGGCTGCCGTTGACCGTGATCTTCGGCGGCTTTTCGCGCGGCAGGCTGCGCTTGAGGATCAGCCGGCCATCCTCGCACGGCGGCAGGTCGAGTTCCTCCAGCAGCGCATTCATCCGCTTCGCGTTCTCGAAATACAATCCGGCCTCGACCTCCGTCGCCGCCGCGCCCTGGCGGATGATGGTCTTGTCCGCGCGCTCGCCGGCCAGCAGGCTCAACGCCCCGAGCAGGATGCTCTTGCCCGCGCCGGTTTCGCCGGTCACCGCGGTGAACCCCGCCTCGAAGTCGAGCGCCACTTCTTCCAGCAAAGCGAGGTTCTTGATCCGGAGCGACTGAAGCATCCCGCATCTGCGCACGAAATGGCCGCGGCTTTCAAGCGCCTCATTTTTACTTTTCGCATCCACCACCGCGTTGAACCCGCAATCGATGCGGAGGCATACCCGTCGGCGGCCGCATGGCTCACCAGGCTCCGTCGCCAGGCAAAACCGGCTCCGCTTCTTTTCGACGGCTTTTTGCTTGCGCGAGCCATGCCTCACAGTGCTTATTCCCCCCTCCAAATTTTGCGGACCTTTAGCTCAGTTGGTTAGAGCGTTTCCTTGACATGGAAAAGGTCACTGGTTCGAGTCCAGTAAGGTCCACCATCTTTTGTAAGCCGCTTATCTAAAGAGATAAGCGGCTTCTTCGTTTCTTGGGTCTACGCCAATTTCTTGGGGAAGGGGCCGGCATACACAGAAACGCCCGAACCGGGCCGGGATCAACCTTGCGGCAGCTTCAGCGCACTTTGGGGCGAGTGGTTGGCCTGGGCCAGCATGCCCGTGCCGCACTGCACGAGAATGTTGAACTTGGCGTACTGGGTCGACTCCTTGGCAACGTCCACATCGCGGATGCGCGAGATGGCGGACGAACGATTTTCGTTCTCCACCTGCAGGGCCGTCGCCGTCAGTTCGAGACGCGATTGCGAGGCGCCGAGCGACGCCCGCGCCGTCACGACATCCTGGATCGCGTCCGTGATCTCTCCGATCGCATCGGAGTCGGTCACACTCGACGGCTACGCGCCGGCGTTGTCCTGGTTGACGATGTCGAGCAAGCCGCCATCGCGGAGATTCGAGGCCCCGGCGGGCGCAAGCTTCGGTCTCGCCCTGCGACTGGCACCAGCCAAGCCGAAACACGACACCCGTCCGATCACGCGAGAAGCCGACTTTGAACATCCGGGCATCGCACAGGTTAAATTTGCCACGCACGTGCCCACTCCCCTAGCCTGACCAAGTGGCGGCCCCCTCCCCCTTCTCCACCGCGAACGCGTCCGGACGGCCAATGCAAAAACTTTCCACAGTCATTATCGAAGACGAAACCATGTTTCGTCAGCTCGTCGTCACCACGCTGAGCAAGATCAAGGATTTGCGGGTCGTGGCCGAGTTCGCCACAGGAAAACCGGCGCTCGAGTTCTGTCTGGAGAAGAAACCCGACATGGTGGTGATCGATCTGGTGCTGCCGGACATGGACGGGCTCGATATCGCGCGGCGTCTTCAGGCGGAACTGCCGAAGACGATCATGCTGGTAATCACCGCGCACCCGAGCGAGCGATTGCCGGCGGAGCTCATGCAGCTCGGTGTCAACGGCTACATCGACAAGACGGAGCCGATCGACTACCTGATCAGTGCCATCGGCACGATTCGCCAGGGCGGGATGTTTTTCGCGACCCATGTTGGAGCCAAGCGGAACACGGCCTTCGGTTTCGGTTCGCCGCCTCCGCCGCTCAAGATCCCGCTCACCGAGCGCGAGAAGGAAGTCGCGCGCATGGTCGCGGCGGGCCGGATCTCGAAGGAAATCGCCGGCACGCTGAATCTCAGCCGGCGCACCGTCGAAAAGCACCGGCAGAACATCCTGAAGAAAATCGGCGCGCGCGATGTGGTGGGCTTGACCCGCTGGTGTTTGCAGGGCGGCATCAGCGACCCCTGATGTCGGAATCGACGACGGCAGCCCCGACGCGCGCCGGTTCGCCGGCCACTTTCCAGTGGGTTTTGTTCGCATGCCAGCGACGATCCACGGCAGCGTTGCCACCGGGGCCCATCCCGCACCGACCGGAGGGCTTGATCCTCTTTTCCCCATGAATACCTCCTTGCGCCATTTGCTTTTCGTCGCGACGTCGCTGCTCGGCGCGGCCGCGTTGCCCGCCCAGATGGGTGATTCGCGCGATCCGGCCGGAGTCGTGCAAAAGCCGCCATCCGCCGAATGGAAAATTCCGCCGGCTCCGGTGCTCTCGCCCCAGGAAGCGCTCAAGACCTTCAGCCTGCCGCCCGGCTTTCGCATCGAACTCGTCGCCAGCGAGCCCTTGGTTCACGAGCCGGTCGCCCTCGACTTCGATGCCGACGCGCGGCTCTGGGTCGTCGAGATGCGAAGTTACATGCCCAATGCCGACGGCACCGGCGAAGCCGAGCTCATCAACCGAATCGTCATCCTGGAGGACACCGACCACGACGGCCGGATGGACAAGTCGACGGTTTACATGGATGGCCTCGGTCTGGTGCGCGCCATCAAGGTGCTGCAACACGGCGTGTTGGTCGGCGAGCCACCGAACCTGTGGTACACCCGCGACATCGACGGCGACGGCCGGGCCGATGAGAAAACGGCGATCGCGACGGATTTTTCCCAGCGCGACGCGAATCCCGAGGTGGGTGCCAACGGTCTCATTTGGGGCCTCGACAACTGGATTGTCGGCTCATCCTACGGCCGCCGCCTGCGACTGCTGGGGGGGAAGTGGATCAGTGCGCCGGTGGCCCTGCGCGGCCAGTGGGGACAGTCGATGGACGACTACGGCCGGTTTTTTACCAACGCGAGTGAGGTCTACCTCCGGGCCGACCTGATCCCCAACCACTATCCGGCGCGAAACCCCAATCTCATTCCGTCGAACAGCCGTCGGGAGCAGACGCCCAATGGCGTCAACTATCAGGTCGACGCCGAACAATCCGTCTGGTCGATCCGACCCAATCCCGGCGTCAACCGTGGCTACTGGGAGGGGCACCTCCGCAAGGATGGCACGCTCCAGGCATTCACGGCGAATTGCGGACCAGCCATCTACCGAGGCGACAATTTCCCCGCGGAGTTTCAGGGCAACTATTTCTCCGCCGAACCGGCGGCCCACATCGTGCGACGGGCGATCGTCACCGAGCAGGACGGCATCCTCAGCGCGCACAACGCCTACGATAAATCCGAGTTTCTCCGCTCCACCGATGAACGCTTCCGGCCGGTCAATCTCTATACGGCACCCGACGGCACCTTGTATGTGCTCGATCTCTATCGCGGCATCCTGCAACACCGCCAATTCATGACGAGCTACCTGCGCCGTCAGGTCATGGAGCGCGGACTGGACAAGGGCCTCGGTTACGGCCGCATCTACCGGATCGTCCACGAAGCGAAAAAGCCGGGCCCACCGCCCGCTCTGTCGCAGCGCACTCCGGCCGAACTCGTCGGCACCCTCTCACACCCCAATGGCTGGTGGCGCGACACCGCCCAGCGGCTGCTGGTCGAGCGCGGCGACCTGGCCGTGGTGCCGGGCTTGCGCGCCCTCGCGAGCGCAGAGGGCACGAGTGTGCCCGTGCGGTTGAAGGCGTTGTGGACGATGGAGGGACTCGGCGCTCTCGATCCGGCCGTAATCGCCCGGGCGATGGACGATCCTTCGCCCAAGGTGCGGGCGACCGCGATCCGGCTCAGCGAGCCCTTTCTCGCGGCGAACGACCCGGGCCTGTTGAACGCGGTATCGAAACACAGCCGCGATGCGTCGCGCGAAGTCCGGTTGCAGGTCGCGCTTTCTCTCGGCGAAGCGAAGTCACCGGGCCGCGAAGCCGTACTCGCCGAACTTCTCCACCGTGAAGCGACCGCCCCGTTTCTGACCGCGGCCGTGGTCAGCGGACTCGCGGGCAGTGAACTCGGGTTCCTGGAGCGGCTCGTCGCGGCCCCGGATTGGCGCGAATCAAAACCCGGGCTCGCGCCGGTCTTCGAAACGCTGGCGGCGACTCTTGTCCGCACGAGCGAAACGACAAAGCTCAACCGGCTTTTCCAACTGATCGGGTCCGACGCCGGACCGGCCTGGCAGCGTCGCGCCCTCCTCGGTGGCATCAGGGCTTCGGGCGTCCGCAACCTCGCGGCTCTGCCGTCCGAACTCGAAGCGACCGTCAAAAGCTCCGATCCGGAAATCGCGCGGGGCGCGCAAGAATTGCTGACTCGATTGGTCTGGCCCGGAAAATTCGGAGCCGGACCCGTTCCGCTCACCGAGGCCGAACAGCGGATCTTCGAGAAAGGCCGCACCGCCTATGCGACCATCTGCGCGGCCTGTCACCAGCCCGATGGGCGCGGGTTGCCGGGAGTCGCGGCCTCGCTCGTCGATTCCACGCTGGTCGACGGGCCCGATGAGATCCTGGCCCGCATCGTACTGAAGGGGAAAGTCGGCAAGAATCCGGCCGCGATGCCGGCGTTGGAAATGCTGAGCAACGAGACGATCGCCGCCGCGTTGACCTACGTCCGCCGCAGCTGGGGTCACACCGCCGCGCCCGTGAGCACCGGCACCGTCGGCGCCATGCGCTTCGCCATCATCGTCCGCAGCCAGCCTTACACGGACGAGGAACTGCAAACCCTGAAACCCTGAATTCGATTGCTCCCGGTTCTGCGCGTCCCGAACACGACCGTCGGGCCGGGTGACTTCCCGACCGTCGAAGTATCATTTTTTTCGCCCGACGAATGAAACCGGCAGGAGCGGACAACCCGTCTTTGCCTCGACCAGATAATAAGCTTCCGCGCAGGAGACGCCGCTCTCCGCTCCACGCCGGCGATGCATCGCTTCATGCACGGGCCAGAAAGCGGCGGGCCCCTGGCTGGCATGGCAGTAGCAGGCCTCCCGCTTCACCGCCCGAACGCTCTCGATATTGAGGTAGAGGGTCGGCGGAAATCCGAGCGTTTGTTGATCGGTCATCACCTCGAAGAAATAAAGATTCCAGCCGCCGCGGGCACGATAGCTGCGCCATACAAGCGAACTGGCGACCTGATGATTGGGATGCGTGTCGAGCGGCCAGTGCGTCACGAGGATGTCCGGCTTGATTTCCTCCAGCCAAGCCGTGACCGCGTTGAGCGTCTCCGCGTCGGCTTCCAGTTTTTCGTGGGCAAAGGGAAAAAACGTGGGGGTTGCCCCATCACCTTGCAGGCCGCCCTTGCCTCCCGCTGCCGGACAACGGCTTCCTGCTCGCCGCCCAACCGCCGATCTCCGCGAAACGAACTCGCGTATGCCACGACCGATTCCCCTGCGGGGCAAGGGCGCGTCGGACCCGAAGCGAAAAATGAACCCGACCGTGCCTTCGCACGCACCGTCGTCTTTTGACAACCACCGGTTTGAACTACAGTGACCTCCGATGAAAACACTCCTCGCCCTTGTCGCATATGCAGGATTTCTCATCGCCGGCATGAACGCCGCTTCGCTCTACGACCTCAGCGCCAAAACCATCGACGGTGAACCGGTGAAGCTGGACCGCTACCGGGGAAAGGTATTGCTGATCGTCAACGTGGCGTCGGAGTGCGGCTACACGCCGCAATACCAGGGGCTCCAGGAGGTATTCGAGAAATACCGGGCCAAGGGATTGGTCGTACTGGGTTTTCCCTGCAACCAGTTTGGCGGGCAGGAGCCGGGCACCAACGCCGAGATCAAAAAATTCTGCACCACCAATTTCCACGTTACGTTTCCCTTGTTCGACAAGGTGGACGTCAACGGCACCGGACGGCATCCCGTGTACGCCTTCTTGGCCGGCGCCGAGTCGCCCTTCCCCGGCAACATCAAATGGAACTTCAACAAGTTCCTCGTCGGCCGGGATGGAAAGATGGTGCAGCGCTTCGACTCCCGCACCGAACCGGACGCTGCGGAACTCACGCGAGCGTTGGAGACCACACTGGCGGCGCCGGGCGGATCTTAAACGCCATGACGCCGCTCCGGAGGGCGAGCGCAGCTAAGCCGAGCCAACTGCGGAGTTAGTCGATCGGGAGTTACGATAACTCCGCCGCCGCGCGCGGCGGAGCCGTGAACGACCGTCGTTTACGCCTTCTTCTTGATCGTGAAAGGCACGGAATACTGCGTGGTTTCCCAAGTCGCCTTGAGCACCCCTCCGCCCGCCGGATTGCGCTCCAACGCCATGGTAAATTGGTCAACCGAAGTTCCAACGGTTTCCTTCTTCAGTGCGATCCGCGCCACTTCCGTATCGGGACTATAGGGGACACCCCAGTGGCCAAGCCGCTTGCCCACGATCAGCTTGGCCGAGCCATCGGACTCCGGCTGCAAATCGAGCGTGTAGGCTCCGGCCGGAAGTGAAGTTCCCCCGAGATCGATGTCCTGTTGCGTCAGGAGCAAGGTGGCTTCGTCGGATCCCATGCGCCAGACCTTGCCAAACGGAACCAATTCGCCCCAGACCTTCCGCATCGCGCCGGTCTTGGGATTCTTGGAATAGGGGCGCCCATAGACGACGACCACACGGGTGTCGCGGCGGCCATCGAAGGTCTGGCTGACCGTGTCGTGCGGACTGACGCGCGCGGGCGGAGTGGGCGCGGGTTGCTGAGCGGTGGCAAAGGTGGCGGCGGTCAGCGCCGCGACCACGAGGAGGAGTGAGGAGCTAAGTTTTTGCATGGGGATTGAGGTTGGATTCTGCCGGGCCGCCGGCTCTGCCGAGTTCGACGGGCCGTTCGGAAAGGACAACGATCAGTCTTTTCTTCGCATTCGGGGGCGGCGAGCAAAAAGCAAGGCGCCCCGGGGGGGCTGGCCGGCGCGGAGCGAACGCCGCAGGGCTCTCGCCGTCGCCTTACGCCCTTGCAGCCTTCCGTTCGACTTGACGCGGGCGGGACAGATGCCACTTTGCCCGCTTCTCAGCTGGTCTGTCGCAGCTGGATCAGGGCGCGGTAGCCAAGTGGTAAGGCCGAGGTCTGCAAAACCTCTATGCGTCGGTTCAATTCCGACCCGCGCCTCCAAAACTTTAATGCTCAGATATAGAGACTTTTAGAGAAATACCAGCAGTCGCATAAGCGGCTAGTGGCAACCGTAGTGGCAACAGATGCACGGATGTTTCAGGATGTTTTGAGGGCGGTGAGCAGGGGACGGGGGGCATCCAGTCGTCCCTAGGGGGGAGGGGGTCCAGCTGGGCGGCCCTGTCGCTACTATGATTGATTCACCCCCAATAAACTTTTTTTGAAGTAGGCCCTCGGCCAGTACTGCTGGTCTGTCGGGTTAAGGCCAAATCACGGACCCCGAAGCCAGCGACCCTTAGACGCCCGGGGGGGCTGGCGGGATGACAGGCTCCGACCCCCAAAGGGGCTGGGAATGGCCCGTAGCGGCCCGGCCGGCGATCAACGCGAATTTATTCAAATTCCTAGCATGACCCCTGCTGCTATGCGAGGGCTTCAAGACCAACTTTGGCTTTCAGATCGGGACTGTGCAGACGACGCTTTTTTGACATGAGGATCGTTGTTCTGACTTTGGGTTAACGATCCGACCTGTCCAACTTTCGGGGGCCACCTCACTCCCACCTGGCGATTACTATATTCAGTTCTTTTGTGCACGGTAGATTGCCAATCAATTTGCTTGTGCGGGGCTATTCAAAATATGTTTATGGGGAACCGTTTGCCGCGTATTCAGCGCGACCGACGTCGATTGAATTCGAAACCAAATATCGCACACCAAGTCGTGGATGTGTGCAGTAAATTGGGAGCGTCGTGCCCATTCGGGACGACGAAGGGAATCTGCTCCCCCTGATCTTAGCATGCAGACCATCGATCTCACCCCAAGGCCGAGCATGCTGATGGAGTCGCTGCGGAGCATGGGCTATACGCTGGAGACGGCGCTGGCGGACGTGATCGACAACAGCATCGCCGCCGGGGCCAGACGCATCTCCGTCCGATTTCTTTGGGCTGGAGGGAACCCCTGGATCGCCATCGTGGATGACGGGCGCGGCATGGCCCACTCTGCCTTGGTGGAGGCGATGCGCTTCGGAAGCACGTCACCCAACCTGATCCGCGAGACCGATGACCTCGGGCGGTTCGGGCTCGGCATGAAGACGGCGTCGATTTCCCAGTGCCGGCTGCTGACCGTGGTTTCATTGGTGGAGAAAAAGCTGTCGGGCTGCTGCTGGGACATGGAGCATCTCGCGAACAAGACCCGGCAGAACTGGGAGATTCTGGTCCACACGAAAAAGTCGCTCAAGGCGTCCACGGTCATCGCTCCACTTCTCGAGGATCTGGTGGCGTGGAAGTCCGGGACCATTGTCTGTTGGGAAACGATCGACGGCATGTTTCCCGACAAGGACGCCGGCCGGTCCGAAGTCCGTTTCTCCGATTCGATGGCCCGGGCTCGGGCGCATCTCGAACTGGTCTTTCATCGATTTCTAGCCCCGGACCCCGGCCGGGCGGCCATCAAGATGGATTTCAACGGGAGCGCCCTGCGTGCTTTCGATCCTTTTGGACCGAAGCATCCCGCGCGTCAGGAGCTTCCGCAGGAGGACATCGTGCTCAACGGCGAGTCCATTCTCGTTCAGCCCTACGTCCTCCCTCATCACAGCAAGATTCCACAAAGCGACTACGATGCGTTCGGCGGTGAGGAGGGCTACCTCCAGAGTCAGGGTTTTTACCTTTATCGGAACCGCCGCCTAATTGTGAAAGGCACGTGGTTTCGGCTCATCCGAAAGGAGGTACTGAACAAGCTCGTCCGCGTCCGGGTAGACATTCCCAACAGCCTCGATGCGCTGTGGCGCATTGACGTCAAGAAGGCGGAAGCCGATCCCCCGGAGACGGTGCTGCGCGAACTACGGAAGCTGGTGAATCGGATCGCGGGCGTCGGGCAGCGCGTCTACACTAAACGGGCCGTGCGCATGCAGAGCGGGCCGCTCGTTTCGGTCTGGAAACGCCACGTGGTGGACGGACGGGTCAGATACGTTCTCAATGATGAGCATCCCCTCCTCGCGGAACTCCTAGGGGACAAGGATGGCGCGCGCGCGGCCCGAGCCCGCGCCTGCCTCCGACTGGTGAGCAACGCATTTCCGGCGGATCTCTATTTCTCCGACGCGGCTAGCGACATCGTCGATTTCGCAGCTCCGCAGGATGATCCGCACCACATCGAGATCGCCCGCCAGCTGATCAGGGTGCTTCGAAGCATCGGACTCACCGGCGACGAGCTTCGCCAGAAGATCCTAAAGACGGAAATTCCCGCCATCACTACGGCCACTCTCGATTCCTTGCTTTCCGACCCACCCCATGCCTGATCTCGAAAAACTGATCTATCACGTATCCGACGCGCTTGAATCACGCACCGAGCCTCCGGCGGAGGCGGAGCTGGTGAAGCTTCTGAAGGCCCATGCCGGCGCGCTGGAGTTGTCCGTCGGTTCGCCATACACGCCGCCCGAACTCGAAGAAGCGATGCGGCGCCTCCAGGTTCAATTCACCACTCGCATGGGTTTCGGGACGATCTTCGAAGCCGAGGACTACCGGCCGTGGCTCGCCGCCGAACAGGGCAACATCGACCCCTACTACTGGACGCGTTACCGGAAACAGCTTCGCCGCGGAGGACTTTCCAACGAGGTCGCCGGGGTGCTTGACCACGTCACCTATGAGATTCTCGACCACTTGGAGAATCCCAAGAAGGAAGGTCGGTGGGCGCGGAAGGGCTTGGTCGTCGGCCATGTGCAGTCGGGCAAGACGG
Source organism: Opitutia bacterium (assembly GCA_947474935.1). Taxonomy (GTDB): domain Bacteria; phylum Verrucomicrobiota; class Verrucomicrobiia; order Opitutales; family Opitutaceae; genus ER46. The sequence continues at coordinate 145,529 of CANJKL010000013.1, read as the reverse complement.
CCAACTATACCGGACTTATTGCCAAGGCCGCGGATGCCGGTTATAAAGTGATTATAGTCCTCGCGGGGACACTGAACTCCCTGCGCAACCAGACCCAAGAACGCATCGACGCGGACTTCATGGGATACGACACCATCACGAAGAAACCGATAGGCGTGGCGAGCTTCGGCTCCGAGCGCCAGCCGGTGTGCTTCACCACGGCGAAGGAGGACTTCAAGAAGAACAACGCCACTTCCATTGCGATGAAGCTCGGTGCCCTGCGCGAACCCGTCATTCTCGTCCTGAAGAAGAATCCCTCGACGCTGGAAAACCTCCATGAATGGCTGTCGGGCAACAATCGGCACGATTTGAAGGACTTTCCGGTGCTGCTGATCGATGACGAGGCGGATCACGCGTCGATCAACACCAACAAAGCGAATGCCGACCCCACGGCGATCAACCGCTGGATTCGCGATGTGCTCGCGCTGTTTCCCCGCTCGTCGTTCGTCGGCTACACGGCGACGCCGTTCGCCAACATTTTCATTGATCCGGAAAACGAGGAGGAGATGGCGAACGGGGTGCTCTACCGGGACCTCTTTCCCCGGGATTTCATCTACAGCCTCGACCCGCCCTCTAACTATATCGGGGCCTCCTCCTTGTTCCTCGGGGAGGGAAATCTGGACTGCATTCGCGATGTCGAGGATCACGAGGATATTCTGCCGACCGGTCACAAGATCGAATTCGTCCCGCCGGCGCTGCCCGCCTCGCTGACCCGGGCGATCCATGGTTTCATCATCGCGAAGGCCATTCGCCTCCTCCGAAATCAGACCGGAGAGCACCATTCGATGATGATCAACGTGAGCCGCTTCACCGCGGTGCAGAACCATCTGCGGGAAATCGTCTCAAGCGAAGTAAAGCGCCTTCGGCAGGCGATCGGGAACTACGCGGGGCTTCCGCCCAAAACCGCCTTGACCAGTTCCGTTCTGCGTGAGCTTCAATCCATATGGGAAGCGGAATACGGCGACGCCGGTTTCACCTGGCCCGAGGTCCAGGCCAAGCTCAAGGAGGCTGTAGATCCGACCGAGGTTATCAGTGTGAATCGCCGAGGGTCCGGCGTTCTCGACTACAGTCGGCGCAACTACCCGAACGGCCGCACGATCATAGCCGTGGGCGGTCTCAGCCTGTCGCGCGGACTCACGCTCAGCGGACTGATCAGCAGTTATTTCCTCAGAAACTCGATCATGTACGACACGCTCATGCAGATGGGACGCTGGTTCGGATATAGGGACGGATACGCCGACCTGTGCCGGATCCACATGACTCCGCAGGCAAGCTCGTGGTATACCCACATTGCCGACGCCATCGAGGAGCTGCGGGCGGACTTCCGGGACATGAAGAAGCAGCGGATGACGCCGCTGGAGTTCGGCCTCCGCGTCCGCAGCCACCCCACCGCCCTCATCGTGACCGCGCGAAACAAGATGCGCGCAAGCAAGGAAATTCCCGTCAGCATCGAACTTGAAGGCCGCCTCGCCGAAACCAGCGTTCTCCTCGCGCCCGATGACATCCTGAAGGAGAATGCGGCCGTTCTGACAACGTTGATTGCCGCCGCTTCCGCGCTGAAGGCGCCTGAGACCAGTGCCCTCGGCCCGTTCTGGCGCGACCTGCCGACGTCGCTGATGAAAACGATGGTAAGGAACTTCCAGAACCACCACGGTTGCGTCCTGACCTCGCCCGAGCCGCTGATGGAGTACATCGAGTGGCTGGAGAGCAACGTAGGGAAATCATTCGATCTCCTCCTTCGCTCGACCGGCCCCGGTGATTTTTTCGTCGCCGGCCAGCAGATCAACCCGATGGAACGTACGGTGGTTTCGTTCACCGCGTCGCAGATTGAATTCGCCAGCCGCAGGGTTGCCTCCCGCGGCGACGAACGCGCCGGCTTTTCGAAGGAAGTGATCCAGGAAATCCGTCAGAACTACGCCCTCGCTCACCCAGGAAAGAACATCCCCGACAAGGAGTATCGAAAGCTCCGAAAGTCTCCGCTGGTGATGGTCATGTTTATCAAGATTACCCCCGGCGATAAGATCGTGGGAACGTATGGGATCGGCTTCCCCGGCGATCCTGGTGCGCGGAGCCGACCGCTGAAGCTGGTCCAGTACCGCGTCAACACCGTGTGGTGGGAGAAGAACGTCCTCATTCCGGAAAACGACGAAGAGGAGGATGACGACTCATGAGCAATCCTTGGTCCGGCATCGAGCGTCCGGTCGCGGAATTCAACGTCAGGCTGGTGATCGAGCATCATCCCCTCCGCCTCTACTGGGGGGTGGATTCGCGCGGGCGTTACCTCTTCGTCATCGACGTGAGCGAAGCGGCCATGCCGGCTAGGGGAACGATCTCGGATTTGGAGGGAATCCGCATTGGCACGGCGATCCAGCACGGCCGGGGACGAATCGTCCTCCTGTTGAACGAGACTGCCAACTGGGAGCTCTTCAAGACCCTGTGCGACGACTTAGCGCGGGCAAGCGGAGTAATGACCGAGGAGATCGCGGCGGTCGCCGTGACGCTCCGTCGCCTGCAACGCTGGCAGGATTTTCTTCGCCGGGCTCGCACCCTCGTGCTTTCCATTGAGGAGATCAAGGGGTTGGTGGGAGAACTGCTGTTTCTCGGGGGACCGGTGGTGGAGCGCTTCGGCTGGGATGCGGCCATCGAATTCTGGAAGGGCCCGGAGGATGCGCCGCAGGACTTTGCGATTCACCGCATCGCAGTTGAAGTGAAGTGCCAGTCCGGCTCGTCCAAGCCTTCGGTGCGAATAACGTCCGTGGAGCAGCTCAACCCTCAGTTGCCGAAGGGCTATCTGGTCGTCCAGACGCTGGCGACGGCCGAGGATGGGGCGGTCGGCTCATTCACCCTCAACAGTCTGATCGACCGGATTCGCGGCGAACTCTCGTCCGCGTCGAACGCGACCCGGGAGAGGTTCGAGGGGCTGCTCTTTTCCGCCGGCTATCTTCATCATGACTTCTACGATAGTCTGATCTTCCAGCGCATCGCGACCAGTTCATACCTCATCGGCGAGGGTTTCCCCCGCCTGCGCCTAGACGGAATACCCAGCGGCATACAGAAAGTCACGTACCAGCTTGAACTGGAGGCGTGCGCTCCGTTTTCAGCAACGATTGATTTCAACACCCCATGACGATCGAGGAATTCCACACCAATCTCCGACAGGATCTGATTGCCCGGTCCGGCGCCGACGGAAATTTCACGCGCAGTACCTTCGTCAACCACATGTGCTCGCTGCTGGAGGAACAGGGCGTCATCTCCAGCCATTCCCAGACGGACTACAAGTTCAGCGCCAAAGGACACGCGGTTGACGCGTGGTCGATGGAGGAGGAATTCTCCACCCTCTACCTGTTCGTGGCGGACCATCGCGAGGCGACCGAAATCGAGAATCTTTCGAACAGCGAAATTACCGCGTCGTTCGCGCGGCTCACGCGGTTCTTCGAGGCCTGCCGGACGGACGGATTCGCCGAATCCCTCGACGAGTCGATGCCGGTAACCGAACTCGCGTGGCTTGTCTCGAAGCGCACCGTGCGGATCGAGAAACTCGTCCTCGTACTGCTTTCGAACGCTCAGGTTAGCGCCCGCGTGGGCGGTCTGCCCACCGCCAAGGTCGGCGGCCTCCCGACGATCTACGAGGTCTGGGACCTCGGGCGCCTACACCGCCTTGAATCGTCAGGGCGGGAACGCGAGGAGATCGAGGTGGACTTCACGACCGCCGATCCGAGGGGCATCGGCTGTCTGCCGGCGTTTGCGAACGGAGGTTCGGTGCAATCCTACCTTCTCGTCATTCCCGGCCCCGTCCTTGCCTCACTTTATCTCGAGCACGGCGAAAGGCTCTTCGAGCAGAATGTGCGAACCTTTCTTCAGTTCCGCGGCAAAGTGAACAAGGGAATCCGCGGAACCATCGTGAACGAGCCGCACATGTTCTTCTCGTATAACAACGGCATCTCCGCGACCGCCGAGGAGGTCGTCACTTCGGCGGACAATGATCGGATTCTCCGAGTGAAGAACCTTCAGATCGTCAACGGCGGCCAGACCACGGCTTCGATCTTCACCGCACATCATCGCGAAAACGCTGACCTATCCCGCGTTCACGTGCAGATGAAGCTATCTGTCGTTCCCGGCGCTCAAATAGAGACCGTCGTGCCGCGAATCTCCGAGTACGCCAACACACAGAACAAGGTGAGCGCCGCCGACTTCTTCTCCAACCATCCCTTCCATCTCCGAATCGAGGAGTTCTCCCGGAGACTCTGGGCGCCATCGCCGGAAGGACGCGTGCAGGAGAGTCATTGGTTCTACGAGCGAGCGCGGGGACAGTATGTCAACATGCAGGCGTCGCTCACCGTTTCGGAGAAGAAGGCCTTTCTGGTGCAGAATCCGAGCCGCCAGATGTTCACGAAGACGGATCTGGCGAAGTTCATTCTGACGTTCGAGGAACTTCCGCATCTGGTCAGCCTCGGCGCGCAGAAGGCGTTCGCCGGGACGCCCAAGGCCCCGGGCTTCGTGAGCATAATTGCCAAGGAATGGGATGCCAACGCGGGGAATGCATTCAACGAGGTGTGGTTCAAGCGAGCGATCGCCAAGGCCATCTTCTTTCGGGAACTGGATAGGCTCATTCTGGGCCAAGACTGGTATACCGGCTACAAGGCGAACATTGTCACTTACACCCTCGCCAAGTTCGCGCAGATGGTGCGCGGCGCCGAACGCGCCATCGACTTCCTGAAGATCTGGCAGGCCCAGGCGCTGCCCGCACCGCTCGCGGAGGAACTCTTGGTGATCGCGAAGGCCGTAAATCAGCTGCTGCTCGATCCGCCTCCGGGCACCACCTCGAACGTCAGCGAGTGGGCCAAACAGCCCGCCTGCTGGACGGCGGTCTCGGCGGAGAAGATCGGTCTGTCGGCCCGGTTGCGTCCCTTCCTCGTGGATTTCCGGACCGCGATCGTCGTCGAGCGGGATGCCGGAAAGAAGCAGGCGGTGCTCAACGGGATCCAGGCCCAGACCTATGTCGTCGAAAAGGGCGCGCGGTATTGGGTCCAACTGCGTGACTGGAATGAAATCCATCGCAAGCTAAGCCCGAGAGAGATGGGAATTCTTGACGTGGCTTGTGCGATTCCCCGCCGCCTGCCGACTGAACAGCAGGTGCCGCTCCTGCTCGCGGCGGAAAAGCGTGCAATCATCGAAGGATTCAAGGCAACGTAGGGTCTTCATGCCGATTCCGCTCATCGATCTTTTCGCCGGCCCGGGAGGTCTGAACGAAGGCTTCAGTAGCCTACTCCATCCGGGCGGGAAACGGGTTTTCGGCTCGGCCATCTCGATTGAGATGGAGCAATGGGCCCACCGGACCCTTGAACTGCGTGCGCTGTTTCGAAAGCTCCACGATCACGGAGAAACGAAACAGTACTACCGTTACCTTCGCGACGAGGTCAGCCGGGATGAACTTTTTGCCTCCGCCGGTCCGCTCGCCGCGGAAGCACGCTCCGAAGCGGTGATGGCAACCCTTGGAAAGTCGGACTCGGAGAACCTAGAGATCGAACGAAAAATCGAGGCCGCACTTCGAAAATCCGGCTCGAAGGAATGCGTCCTCATCGGCGGACCGCCCTGTCAGGCCTATTCGCTCGTCGGCCGCGCGCGTCGAACCCACGACGAGGAGTTCGAGGACGACCACAAGCACTTCCTCTACCGTGAATATCTGAACATCGTCAGGAAATTCCGGCCGGCGGTCTTCGTCATGGAGAACGTCCCCGGACTCCTTTCCGCGAAGAACAAGGGGGTGAAGATGTTCGAGTTGATTCTCAACGATCTGCGGGATGCCGGCTACACGCTCCATCCGCTGAACCCGGTCGATGACGCCGGGGCGGAGGAGGACGACCCGAGACGCTTCGTCGTTCATGCGAACGAGTTCGACGTCCCGCAGTCCCGTTCACGGGTTTTCGTCCTCGGCCTCCGCGCCGACCTGGGACTCTCTCCGTCCACTCTCATCCGCTCGAAGCAGGGATCGGTGTCGGTCGCGGACGTTCTTTCCGACCTGCCCCGCATTCGCAGCAAGCTGTCCAAGGATGTGGACAATGTCGCCAACTGGCGGAGCGCCATCCTTGAGCTGGGGAAGTATCAGTTCGGGAATCTTTCGGATGACTTCAGGAAGGTCCTGACGGATCGTCTGGACTCCCTTCCGTGGAGCTATCCGCTAGGCGGTCGGACCATGCCGCGGACCAAGGACGGCCCGAAGCGACTTTCGCAATGGTACGTGGACTTGAAATGCGACGTGGTGATCAATCACAACAGTCGCGGTCACATGCGCAGCGATCTCATGCGCTACTTCTACTGGTCGCTCCATACCGAATTCCACGGGAGGTCGCCGAGCCTGTCGGAGGTTCCGCATTTCCTTCGCCCGAAACACAGGAACGTCACGGGAGACGCCACGAACCTTCCCTTTGGCGACCGCTTTCGAGTGCAGGTGCAGGGCAAGCCGTCGACGACCGTGGTGTCGCATATCTCGAAGGACGGTCATTACTACATCCACTATGAGCCGAAACAGTGTCGCAGCCTGAGCGTGCGCGAAGCGGCACGGCTTCAGACGTTTCCCGACAACTACTTCTTTGAAGGTGCCGCGACCGACCAGTACCGCCAAGTCGGGAATGCGGTGCCGCCATTTCTCGCGCGTCAAATCGCCATGACCGTCCAATCAATCCTAACCCGAAGCTCCCGCCCCGGCGGCAATCCGGAGCAGAATCCACGCTCAGCGAGATCCGCGGAGCCGGCATTGAGCGGGCGATAACGGACTCTGAATTCGGCGCTGCAGTCGCTCCAAGTCTCGCATCGCGACGCTGCATTCCCAAACCGTAAGAACCCGCCATCCCAAACGCCGTAGTCGCTTAATGTTTCGGGCATCGCGGCGTTGGTTCCCTTTCAGTTTTACCTGCCAGAATTCAGGATTGGACTGTGGCAACCCGGCAAAGCGGCAGTTGGAATGCTGATGCCAGAAACAGCCGTGGACGAAAATGACGGTTCGCCAGCGGTTGAGGACGAGATCAGGACTTCCAGGGAGCCGGCGATGATGGATCCGGAAACGAAAACCGTGCGAATGCAGAAACCGGCGAACGATCAGCTCCGGCTTGGTATTTCCCCCCCTGATTGCGGCCATCACCCGGCTACGTGTTGCACGATCAAAAACGTCAGCCATCGAAATAGGCACATCCCGCTTAATTACCTTCAAACTTCAGATAGCTCCTCAGCCGCTCCACCAGTTGCCGCATTTTTTCCGCGCTGGCGTCAAGGAGCGCCGCCCCGGCGTCGTGGCGCGGCGCGGCAACGAGAGCCTCGCGGCCACGTTTGGTCCCGACTTCAAGATCCTCACCTCGCTGGAAATCGCACCTCGGTCAGGTCAGGCGACGTGGCGTCATCTCGTTCTGAGCGTCCTACATCGACCGGGACTATCCAGCGAGGAACAGCACCGCCTCCTGCTGCCGATCGTCGGTGAAATTCTCGCGAATCTGGAAGCGGGCGGATTGACGGGCATCTCCTCGACGTTTTCGCCGGGCAAACTGATTCTCAACGGCGCGGGCGAGTTCGCGACCGGTGGTCCCGAAGGCGACAACGGGCTTTCCGGGAAGAAGCTGGTCATCGACCATTACGGACCCTTGGTGCCCATCGGCGGCGGCGCGCTGTCGGGCAAAGACCCGCACAAAGTGGACAAGTGCGGGGCGCTGCGGGCCCGGCAACTGGCCAAACAACTCGTCCGCGGCGGAGCCGACGAAGCCCGCGTCACGCTCGGCTGGGCGCCGGGCGGGGACGGGCCGTTTCTCGTCGAAGCGGTGACTTCGAAGGGAGGCGTGAGTCTCCAGGTGCCGCTCGAGGAATTGCCGCTGGCGGCGTGGTTCAGCATCGATCGCATCGTCCGCGAACTCGAACTCGAGCACCGCAACTGGGCCGGCGACCTGTTGGGCGGTTATTTCTGCCAGCCCAGCGCTTCCTGGGAGCGGTGAGTGAGCGCCCGTCGAATGTCCATTTGCGTTACCAAGTGTCCCCGTGCGATGAATTCCTCCTGTCTTAACTACGACGTCGTTCGCCCAGACGGTTTCACTATTCCATACGCGTCGCTAACGCCTACCCGGCCAGCGCTTCGGAAGAACGCGAACATCCGACTGCCACCATCAAGCGCATCGCAATAATCCTCCACGTTCAGTTTGTCAGCTGCTACAGCCAGGGCGGTTTCCAGCAACACTGCGCCAGCGCGGTAAGCCTGTCGGACGGATCCCGTTATCTTTGCTCCACAGAGTCTCAGGACCTAAGGAGAGCGAGGGGCTGTAGTGCGGATTGGGGCGTCAGATCGACGTTGCTGGATCCCGCCTTCCGGAGCGAAATCCGGGCGAGGGTACGCGGGAGCAAGGTTCCTAGAGCAACCAGTCGATGGCACTCCCCTCCGTGAGGAGGGCATCGATGATATCCAGTCGACGTTTATAGGCGGCCATATGCTTCGGGCTGTCCGTCGGGATGCAGCCGTCATGGTAGAGGTAGAGTTTATCCCCGGAACCATCGCCGCCAACATCAAGGGCCTTACGTGCTTTGGGTGGGATCTCAGCGATCTTCCGCTTGAACGGGAAGAGTTCATAGTCGATCCAGACACCCCTCTGGACCATCAGGGGCTTATATTCCCTGTTGAGTTCAACCCAGTTTCCGTCGTTCAGGCTTTGGAGGAGATAGGGTAGATTGGTTCTGCGGTATAGGATGACTATAGCTTTGGTATTCATATGGTATTAGGTTGTTGGGCATTGCGATGCTGCTTACGAAAATCGATTGGAGCCTCTATCGGGATCGGTTCTCAAGTGTTCACAGATTTCTCCAATAACAGGGGCCGATGCAGTTCTGGTATTCGCAGGTCGGCCATGATCTCCTCCCGGCTCCGCTGGCCGTAATCGTTCACCATCACGTTGACCTGTGTCGCCCCGGTGACCTGCCTCGCATCAAGCTTGTCGGCCTTGTCGATCAGGATGGCCACTGAGAGGGCGAGATTGTTCGGAGGGACCTTGCCAGCCGCCAGGGCGGCCCTGTAGGCAGCAAGGGTCTCGTCCACGGCCCCTCGGAGCCCCCGGGACACCTCCTCTCGCCATTCCTCCACGGATACGCCGTTTTGCCGGAGGAGTCGGATGGTGCGGTCGGAGACGTCAGGGTACTTCGCGATCAGGTTGCGGTGGCTCGACCCAGCAGCTGCAGTGGTTGTTATGGCGACGATGGTCTCCTTGGGGAGTTTTTGGCGCGCAGGCATAAGGTTGGTTGTCAATGGCTCCGACCCCGCTGACAGAAATGACAGAGCCCCAATAATTGTGTCATTTTTGTCAGGGCTTTCGGGAAAATTAGATCACCGGTAGACTAGCGGGTTTACCTCATAGCGTTGGGACGAGGGATGGCCGGGAACTTCAGGTTTCGCCGCCGGAGTCGGGCGGATGTGGTTCGTCGCGACGAGGTCGGCCAGCACAGGTTGGAGGTCAGCCATGGTGGTCAAGTCGGTGGTATTCTGAAGGCGACGGAGGACGTCTCGGGAGGTCAACTCGGCGACCGGGTTACGCCCAAGAGAAGCGATTAGCCGGCGCGCATGGCGACGTTCTGGACGCTCGCTGGCTTGGCCAAGAGCCGCCTTGTGATGGGCGATCAAGAACTCGGCCCAGTTACAAGCGGCGGTCATGGTCGCGCCGGTGACGACCGTTGCGCTCGAGTTTTGCATCAACTCGAGACACAGGGCGATCCTGGCGATGTCACCGGGCAGCTTGGACGCGAACCCTGAGACGGGCCTGAGGTCGCCGTCGTCCTTGAGGCGATCCTCGATATCCTGCCTCAGAGCGGAAAAGACTGCGTGGGCTGCGCGATCGAGGTCCAGAATCTGCGGGCTGTCAGTGCACCGCGCGGGAGCCCCTTGCGTCAAAATCACTTTCCCGGGCCATGGGAAATCAAGTATTCCCCGCACCGTCTGTTCCCACCAATCCGAGAGCGTGGAGGGGACTGGAGGCGGAGTTAGTGAACGGAACCCCATCCGACTGGCCGGATGCACTATGATGAATCGCTGGACTAGGCCACGACCGTTAGCGTTCGCGTCGCGAAAGACATCCCGCATCGCGGCCGGCTGGACGAAGAGGGCGCACGCGATGGCAGGCCGTCGAAGCGGCTCGGATCTGGTGACTCGGTGCCCCGGCAGGGGGTCACCGGTTTTGCCCGCGAGCATCAAGTTGATGTTCAGCCCCCCATCTTTCGAATATCGACTGCCCGTCAGCTGTTGGAAGTCGGTTTCTGCGGAGACCAGCCCGATTTTCTCCCCGTTGCGAACCAAGAGCGTTCGGAGAGCCTCCGGGGTGCAGTCAGCCGTGATTAAATCCGGCTGGTGGAGTTCGGGGGTAGACTCCAGCTGCTGGGCGAGGGCCACCGCCGACGTCTGGAGCTGCTGCGCGTTGGGTGTCGTGGGGGACGAGATCTTCCGCCGCAGCCCGACCAGACGTGCCTCGAGAATGCAACGCTGCTCCCGATACGCTGCGAGTGGACCAGCAAGTCGCGAGTTCTCGTCGCACTGCCAGTCGTAGAGCGGCTCCGATAGCTTCGACAGGAGCGCGCTCTTTCGGTCTCCCGGCTCAGCGAGTAGGACCACCCAAAGCACCGCAGTTTCGTACCACTGCTGGAGGAGTCGAATTTCGAAGGAGCGTCCGGCTGCCGCAGAAGCAATTGCCAAGCATAGCAGTGCCACTGCTTCAACGGTGGTTTGCACCTCGTCGGCAGTGGCCAGGACGTAGTCTCGAAATTGGCCGAGGGAAGGCGGGATTACCTGCCCGAGATCGAGACTCGGCGGTCTTGCGATTTCGTGGGGGATGGGGGGAGCCCAGCCGGAGCCCCCCGCTTTGGGGTTCTGCCAGCCGCCCTCGACGGCACGCTTGAGGATGCTGCGGGCGGTAATGGGGTGGCGGTTGCCGGGGTTGGCCGCGAAAGATTTCCATCTGGCCTGAATCTCCTGACGCCCGCCATACTTCTCGCCCAGGGCTGACCACTCGTCCCACACCTCAAGCCCAGCGTCCCCCAGCTGGTGCTTCAGGGCCATGCCGGTCTCGACCCACTGCTGCATCCTACAATCAGGATCGATGTGACCAAGGGCGGCGCGTAGATCGGTGTCGTTCAGGTCATCGAGTGGTGCCTTGAGGAACGTGATGTCACCCATCGAAAGGTCACCGGGGTCGGGTTTGTCGAGGAGGTTGGGCAGGCCGACAGGTTGGAAGATGCAGCCTTCGGGCTTCTCGTAGAGCAGGGGCTGGGGTGGCTCGTCCTGAAACTGGATTGGGAGATACATGGCCTGCACCGGGACCTTCGATTCATGCGTGACCGAGGCCATGCCAAGGCGTGCGGCCAAGGACTCGACGGCGGAACCATACGACGCGGCGGGGATGTCATCGATGCGGACCATCACGCGAAGGCGCGGGGCCTCGGGCGTGGAGCTGGCGGTGTGCCAGACTGCTGAGCCAAGGTCGCACAGCAGGGTGCCAAACCCGGCGGTGATCATGCGCTTGGCCTCGACCGAGTCGTCGACGTCAACGAACAACACGTTGCAGGTTGTGGCGAGCGGGCCGTGGCGCCGTGAGTCGACGTCCTTGAACGTGGCCGCGACCACGAAGGTGACGGCCTTGACCTTGTCACGCTCGGCCTTGGGCAAGGCGTGAAACTCCTTGCGGGTGTAGCGGACAGGCACCGACTCGATGCCCAAGATCACTAACTCCTGAAAACTGGTATAGAGAAGGGCTTGGACCCAGCCCATGCGGTCTGGTGTTCCACCGAAGTAAAGGGGGGCAGGCGCGGGGATTGGGTTGACCGGAGACGGATTCCCGCTTGGTTTCGACCTGTTAGATTTAACTGTTTTGTCCTGAGATGCCCCCGGTTCACCCCCGGGGGTTTCTCGTTTTGGAGGTGCGGCGATCATGGTGACACCCCCGCTTGACCGTTCAGATAGTCCAACAGGCTATGTAGTGAGATTAGCCTTACGCCGCGCAACCGCCCCCTCTTGCGAAGACATACTGAGCGGACGGGTGGATTGTTGCCGTTTTCCTGATTGGGCAAAATCAGGCCGTTAAGGTACGAGCGACTCAGACCGCTGTGCGGGCATTGTCCTCGGCGGGGGAGCCGGATAAACTCCGGCTGGGCGGTGGTTTTATTCATCTCGAATAAACTAACCGACCCTGAACATCCCTGCCGGATGTGTAACTTTTACTTAGACATTCCGCCCTGCTCTTTCGCCTTAAGAACTATGTCGAGCGAACCGGATCGGGTCAGGCCCACTTCAAGGTCGGACTCCTGTTTTCGGAATCTCTTCACTGCATCCATTAAGATCGTTTCTTTTTCGAATAGCCGATCGTCCCGGCTCAGCGATTCAGTCATTTCATTGACGAATTTCATAGTTGGAGTATCCCCACGGCAGTCGATTATGCGGATTGCAGCGATGGCCTTCAACTGGTCTTCGGCGGTCTCGGTTCGCTGCCGCCACGGGTCTCTCGGCCTTAGCTTGGTGAGCGCACGATCAATGCGTCGGCGAATTTCTCCATCACTCAGGTCCCAGTCGATCTTGACCGAGTAGAGCTCCCCCGGCCACTTGGGTTTTGGGTCTTTGCCGTGAGGTCCGAAAGGGACGAGGTGTTGGTCGTTGTAGAGCGAGATCCATTTTTCTTTCTGCACGCATGTGAGCTGGGGCCATGGCTTCTCGAAAACGGCAAACCAACCCGCCCGAAGTTTCACGAGGGGGACCGCTTGATGATTTTCATACTCGTCCGCAATCACCCGAGCCCCCATCTGCCGCCGCAGCTCATAGCCTAGGCAACCGCCCCGCTCTTTGGCCGGACATTTCCAAGCGAAACCAATGTCGTCGGGTTCCAAGTCTTGCAGGTCGTAGAAGCGGTGCGGGGGGACTTTCATGCGGTGATGTCGGGGAGCTTTGAAATGGCTTTCTTCTTCGCGCTATCCTCGACGTGCGTGTAGTGCTGCGAGATGGCGCTAGACTCGTGCCCGATGATGTCCATCGCCACGGCCTCACCAGACCCCGTTGCTTTCAACAGGGAGGTCATCGTATGGCGCAGGGAATGGAAACTGAGGGCATTGCGCCTGCGTGCGGTGCTACGGCCCTTCCCGGTGCTCTCGTGATTCTGCTCAGCTTTGGTCTGCTTGGGCACCAAGGCGGCGTCACTAAGCAGGTCGGAGAACTGGCGCGAGAGCTGGGCACTGGCCTTGTTGCTTGAGGCGATGGCGTGGGCCTTGGGGAAGACCGGGGCGTGGGGGTTGTCGTTCACCAGCAGATCCGTGAGGTAATCGCGCAGTGGTCTTGCCAGCGGAATGCTCTGATTGCGCCCCGTCTTGCTCGTGCTGAATCGAATCAAGCCCTGCTCCATGTCGATGTGGTTCCAACTGAGCAGGGCGAGGTCACGAAGGCGTTGGCCGGTGTAGAAGCCCGCTAAGATCAGACCGCGCCACTCCTCGTCTGCGAGGCCGAGGAGGATCTTCACCTGCGCCACCGTGAAGGGCCTGCGGATCGCTTCGGCAGATTTGAGCGTCGGGACCTTGGCTGCTGGGTTGTCCGAGATGATCCCATCGCGCCACGCTGAGGTGAAGAAGACGCGGATGATCTTGAGCTTGATGTTGGCGGTCGCAGGGCTCGACTTCTTGGCAACCCCGTCGCGCCATGCAGAGACGTCGGCCTTGGTCACGTAGTGAATCGGCTGACTTGCACGGTCGCCGAGGTGAGTGAGGAACCCCTTGAGCGCATTCTCGTAAGCGGTGACGGTGACGGCCTTGGTCTCCAGTCCCTTCGCTCCGATCCAACGGGTGAAGTAGTCTGACACGGAAGGGGAGTCGATGGGAGCACCATGAATCTGCTGGCTGATGTCCGACAGCACACGCCTGAACTGTCCCTCGGAGTAGCGCTGAACAGAGGCTTGCTCCCACTCCACTGCGGTCTTCATCGCGTCGGCACGGTTCGTCTTCCCCGTGCTGCGCTGCGTTCGTCGACCATCGGGCAACGAGAAGCAGGCGAAGAAAAAGGGCGAGCGAGGTTTCCTGCGAAGCGAAGCCATGCAGAGTTAGTGGCAACACCAGTGGCAACATACAAGGACGTTTTTGGACGTTCTAAATTATCTTCTAGCAGGTAAGCGATCGCAATTAGCCGGGCGTGATGTATGCGTCGGTTCAATTCCGACCCGCGCCTCCAATTTTCCGACGGAACGGGAACGGAAGAAAGAATGGAGAGAGTCTCCCGACCGACGGCCACTGCGCGACCTCCGATCCTCAACCGCAGGAAGATACTGCAATCGGCCCGCCACCGCCGATTCGGCGTTGCATGGTGTTCGCGCACCAACTTCGTTCGTCCGATACCTGTGAGCACCGACACCTACACGATCATCGGCGGCGGATTGGTTGGTCTGGCCACCGCGTGGCGGTTGCTGCAACGCTGGCCGCAAGCCAAGGTGGTGCTCTTGGAGAAGGAAGCGGGCGTCGGCCGCCATCAAAGCACGCACAACAGCGGCGTGCTGCACTGCGGACTGCATTACCGGCCCGGCTCGCACAAGGCGCGGTTGGCCGTGCGCGGCATCCGCCAGATGGTGGAATTCTGCCGGGAAAATGATGTGCCGCACGACGTCTGCGGCAAGCTGGTCGTCGCGACGGACGAGGCTCAGGTCGTGCGGCTGCGTGCCTTGCACGAACGTGGCCAGGCGAACGGGTTGACCGGATTGCGTTGGCTGGAGCCCGCCGAGTTTCGCCGGATCGAACCGCACGCCGCCGGCGTCGCGGCGCTGCACGTGCCGGAGGAAGGCATCGTCAACTACGCCAAGGTCGTCGAAGCGCTCGCCCGCAAAATCCAGGAGTTGGGTGGCGTCATCCAGACCGACTCGAAAGTGACTGCGGCGGCCCGGCGAGGCCGCGAGTGGATCCTGCAAACTCCGCGGGGTGAAATCACCACGCAATTCATCATCACCTGCGCCGGACTGCACGCCGACCGGGTGTGTCGCGCCGCGGGCGAACGCACCGACCAGCTTACGGTGGCGTTTCGCGGCGAATACTACCAGCTGAAGGCCGGGCGCGAAGGCCTGGTGCGCAACCTGATATACCCGGTGCCGGACCCGCAGTTCCCCTTCCTCGGCGTGCACTTCACGCGCCTGATGCGCGGCGGAATCGAGGCCGGGCCGAATGCGGTGCTGGCCTTCGCGCGCGAGGGCTATCGCTTTTCGCAGATCAATCCCCGCGACCTCGCCGAGTTCCTCGCGTTTCCCGGCCTCTGGCGCTTCCTCTGGAAGCACCGCCGGATGTGCGCCCTCGAATTCGCCCAGTCGTTCAGCCAGGAACGCTTCTGCCGCACGCTGCAACGCCTCGTGCCCGACCTGCGCATGGAGGACCTCGAGACCGGCGGCTCGGGGGTGCGGGCGCAGGCGATGCTGCCGAACGGCGGCCTGGTGGAGGATTTCAATTTTGTGCGCGCCGAAAATGCCCTCCACGTGCTCAACGCGCCCAGCCCGGCCGCGACGTCGAGCCTCGCGATCGGCGAACACATCGTCGCGCAGCTGTGATTGGTGCCTCCGGCTGCCGGTAAACCTGACCGCCGGTCTTCTACGGTCGCAGTCGGTCCAGCTTCACGGGCACGGTCCAACTTTTCAGCCCGTCACCGTCGCGGCTGAAATAGATATTGCGGAGCCAGTTTGCGTTGTCCGTCCGCTCGAAATCGGTGCGATGATGGGCGCCGCGACTGTCTTCGCGCAGGAGGGCGCCGCGCGCAATCAGCTCCGAGGCGGTAAGCAGGTTGCGCAGATCGAGCGCCTGCTGCCATGCGAGATTGAACGGCCGGTCGCCGGGCAAGCCCACCTCATCCACCCGCCGGCCCAGCGCGGCGAGCTCGGCCAGCGCCGCCGTGAGGTTGGGGCCATCGCGGACGATGCCGACCTTTTGCCACATAACTTTGCCGAGGTCGTCGCGCAGCACGAACGGGTTCTCGCCCAGCCGGCGTTCGAGCCACCGGTTCGCGATCGCCTGCGCCCCGGCGACCTGGTCCGGCCGCGGTTCGTCTGCCGGACGTGATTTGACCCAGTTGGCCACAAAATCGCCGACGCGAGCGCCGTAGACCGTGGATTCCGCCACGCCGTTGCCACCCAGCCGGTTGGCCCCGTGCACGCCGCCCGCGTCTTCACCCGCGGCAAAGAGGCCTTCAAGGTTGGTGCAGCCGTGGCGATCGATGCGAATCCCCCCCATGTTGAAATGCGCGGTCGGCGCCACTTCCACGCGTTCGCGGGCAAGGTCTGACCCGATGCGCAAGCAGCGGTCGCGCATACCGGTAAAATTTTTCTCCACGAACTCAGCGCCCAGATGAGAGACGTCGATGAGCACGGCGTCGTTTTCCGTGCCGCGGCCCGCCATGATTTCAAGATAGCCGGCGCGGGAAACGCGGTCGCGGGTCGACCGCTCCATTTCTTCCGAGTCGTAGCGCTCCATGTAGCGCTCGCCCCGACCGTTGAAAAGATGCGCTCCCGCCCCGCGCAATCCCTCTTCGAGCAACGCGCCATTTAACCGCGACCCGGGGACGACGAGTCCGGTCGGGTGAAACTGCACCATCTCCATATCCATGAGATGGGCACCCGCCCGAAACGCCATCGCGAGGCCATCGCAAGCCTTTTCCTGGGCGCACGCGGAACGTTGATACATGAGCGGTCCGGCTCCGGTCGCGAGAATCACCGCCGGGCTTTTCACCGTGATGAAACGGCCCGATTGGATATCGAGAAGGACCGCACCCGTGACCCGCTGGCCATCGGCGGAGGTGAGCAGATCGAGCCCCCGGGTGTACTCCAGGCAGGGAATCTCGTTCGCAAAAATCTGGTCGCGCAGCCGCGACATGATTTCGATGCCCGTCAGATCGCCGACGTGCACGGTCCGGTCGAAGGTCTGGCCGGCGAAGGCCTTTTGGTGGATGCGGCCGTCGGGCGCACGGTCGAAAAGACAACCGATGCGGTTCTCCAACTCCCGCACGATGCGCGGCGCATCCTCCACGAGGGTCCACGCGAGATCCTGATCGTTGAGAAACCCGCCGCCACGCACCGTATCCTCGAAGTGCGCCTGCACGGAGTCCTTTACGTCGAGCGCGACATTGTAGCCGCCCTGCACCATCCGGGTGCAGCCGCTTTTGCCGAGCATGCCCTTGGAAACGAGGAGGATCCTCGCCTCCGGATTCCGCCAGCGGGCGTGGAGCGCCGCCATCAGACCGGCGCCGCCGGTGCCCAGAATCAAGATGTCAGTCGCGATTGTATCGGACATGGGCGGGCGTCAGGCGGCCGGCTTCCGGCCGAAAAGGCTGCCGAACCAGCTCCGCAGCGGAGCCAGCACGGCGAGACGCTTGAGCCGCTGGATCGACTGCGTGGGTGAAATGCCCCGCGGACAAACGTCGTGACAGTTGCCCAGGGTGTGGCAGCGAAACGCGCCGTCTTCCTGCGTGACGACCGCCAGTCGCTCCTCACGGCGTCCGTCGCGCGGGTCGACCACCAGCGCGAGCGCCCGATGCAGGGCCATCGGGCCGACGTAACGTGGATTGAGCGTGACGAGCGTGCAGCCGGAATAACAGGCGCCGCAATCGATGCACTGCGGCTGGTGGTTGAGAGCCTGCCATTCCACGCCGTCGTGCGGGAGCGGGTGGAATTCATCCGGATTGAGATCCGCACGCGGGCTGAAGTGCGGCAACGTCCGGCGATAGGCGTCGAAAAATGGCGTGAGATCCACGGCAAGGTCACGCACGACCGGCAGATTGCGCAGGGGCTCGATGCGGAGGTCGGTTCCGAGGGTGCGGACCAGCGTGCTGCAGGTCAGCTGTTCACGGCCGTTCACGACCATCGAACACGAACCGCACATCCCGACCCGGCACGAAAAACGAAACGCGAGATCCGGCGCCGGACCGCGCTGGAGCGTGAAAAGCACGTCGAGGACGCTCGCGCGATCCGCGACCTCGACCGTGTGGATTTCCCAGCGGGGCTTTTCTGCGGTCTCCGGCACAAACCGGCGGACGGCAACTGTGACCTTCAGCATGAGCGGGAGCGTAGCGGTGGGAAAAATTGCGAAGCAAACTTTTAGCCGGAGGCCACGCCGCGAGAAAAACATGGCGCGGCGATCCGCCGGCGTATAGTCCCCTCTTTTATCCCGCTCAATGGACGTTCCCGAAGATTTTTACCGTGTGGTCGAAAGTGCCTGCTGCGATCTTTACATCAAATCGCTGAAGGAAATCCCGCCGGATATCGTCGCGGCGATCCAGCGCGCGGCGGCCACG
This sequence comes from Opitutia bacterium, assembly GCA_947474935.1. Lineage (GTDB taxonomy): Bacteria > Verrucomicrobiota > Verrucomicrobiia > Opitutales > Opitutaceae > ER46. Next base: position 127,195 of record CANJKL010000013.1, on the reverse strand, counting down.
GAAACAACCGAGGTCGCGAAGCGAATCTTTGCCCACTACCTCCAGTCGATCGCACTCGGCCGGGAAAAGAAGATGATGGTGTGCCAGGACACCGGCATTCCGATCTACTGGGTGGAGATCGGCGGCCACCTGCGCCTCGACGGCGCGCGGTTGACTGACGCCATCGTGCGGGGGACGGAACGGGCGACGCGCGAGCATCCGCTGCGTTCGAGCATCGTGTCGCCGCTCAAGCGCGAGAACCGCCAGACCAACAGCGGGGAGCGGATCCCGATCATCCATTACGATTTCGCACGCGATTCCGACGTGCTGGACATCCTGTTCATGCCGAAGGGATCCGGTTCGGAAAACATGTCGTTCATGAAAATGCTCGTGCCGGCCGATGGCGTGAACGGCATCAAGCGCTTTGTGCTGGAACAGGTCGTGGGCGCCGGCCCGAAACCGTGCCCCCCGACCATCGTGGGCGTGGGCATCGGCGGGTCGTCGGACCTATGCATGACCCTCGCCAAGAAGGCCACCACGCGGCCGCTGGGCACCCGCAACCCCGACCCCGAGATCGCGGCGCTCGAACTGGAATTGTTCGAGGCGATTAATCAAACGGGGATCGGTCCGCAGGGTCTGGGCGGGAACACGACGGCGCTCGCGGTGCACATCGAATCGGCGTGGACTCACATCACCTGTAATCCCGTCGCGGTGAACATGCAGTGCTGGCGCGCGGAGCGCCGTCGCGCCCGCATCCGGGCGGACGGCAGCGTCGAAGAGGGATTTTGAGCCGCCTCCTTTATGGCTGAATTTCGTTTTAAAACACCCTTGACCGAGGCCGACATGCGTCGCCTGCACGTCGGCGATGCCGTGTGGCTCGACGGCGTGGTGTTCGGGGTGCGCGACGGAAACCTCATCCGCGTTTTCGACCAAAAGGTCACGCCGCCGTGCGATTGGAATGGCGCCGCCCTGTTGCACACGGCGCCCAATGTGCGGAAGATCGGTCCCGGAAAATACGAACCCGTTTCCGTCGGCACCACCACCTCGATGCGGATGGACCGGTTCACCGAAGGTTTGCTGCGCGACTACGGGGTGCGCGCGATCTTGGGCAAAGGCGGGCTCTCGGCGCAGTCCGCCGCGTTGATGCGACACTACGGTGCGGTTTACCTGTCCGTCACCGGCGGGGCGGCGGCGATGGAGACATTGCAGATCGAGGAAATCGAAAACGTTTACTGGGAGGAATTGATGCCGGAATGCATCTGGCAAATCCGCTTCAAGGGCCTCGGGCCGATGACCGTCGGCATCGACACGCACGGTGGCAATCTGCAGGACGAAATTCAGCAGCGGGCTCGTGACAAGACCGCGGAGCTGCTACGAAAAATGGGAGTCACCTAATGGCGACCACTCCGAAACGGTTTCAGAGTTATCGCGGCACTTGGGCGTGGCTCATCCAACGCTTCAGCGCCATCGGACTCTTCCTCCTGATTCCGCTGAAGATCTACACCGGTTGGGCGGCCGATGAGCGCGTGCCGTATCCCGGCTTTCTCATGCCGGCCGAGCGGCTGCATTCGGCGTCATCACTGGGGGAGAAGATCGACATAGCCCTGCTCCTGTTTTTTCTCCTGCACGGCTTTTACGGCCTGCGGGTCATCTTGATTGACGTCGGGGTATTGCGCGAAGATCGCTGGTTTTGGCGGACGCTCACGGCGGCACTGGGGCTCTTCGGGCTGGCGGTGTGGCAGGTCTATCTGCGGTCCCGCGGCTAAGAGCCCAGGCCGGGCGGAAACCCGATTTTCCCGTCAAGCCGGTGGGGCGACCGGATGCTCGCTCCGATGTGGTTCCAAAGGCCCCGGATCTTCGCCGTCGAGGACTTTGCGGGCGCGTTCGGCATCGAAGGCATTTTCCCAGCGCGCGATGACGACCGTGGCAACGCCATTGCCCACCATGTTGGTCATGGCCCGCGCCTGCGCCATCAGCCAGTCCACACCGAGGAAAAGCACCATCCCTTCGACGGGAATGGTTTTCATCGAGGACAGCGTCGCGGCCAGCGTGATGAACGCACTACCGACTACTGTGGCCGCCCCCTTGGACGTCAGCAGGCAAACCAGCAGCACGGCGAATTCCTGGGCAAAGGTGAGGTGGGTATTGGTGGCCTGCGCGATGAACAGCGCCCCCATCGTCAGGTAGATCGAGGTGCCATCGAGATTGAACGTGTAGCCGGCCGGCAGCACCAGCCCGACGAGCGGCTTGGCGCAGCCCAGATTCTCCAGCTTGGCCATGAGGCGAGGTAGCACCGGCTCGGACGAAGCCGTGCCAAAGATGATGAGCAATTCCTCGCGCAGGTAGCGGAGGAACTTGAAAATATTGATGCCGCTCCACCGCAGGAGCAGCCCGAGACAGATGAAGACAAAACCCAGGCAGCTCCCGTAAACGCAAACCATGATCCGGGCCTGATGCTTGAGCGATTCGAGTCCCCATTTGGAGATCGTGAAGCACATGGCGGCGAAAACCGCGAGCGGCGCGGTCTTGATGATCATCGCAATCATGCGCATGAGCGCCTTGGAGATCTGCTCAAGGCCCCGGACGACAGGCTGATTGGCGTCGCCCACCCCCGCCAGCGCGACGCCGAACAAGACCGAAATCAAAAGCGCCTGCAGCGTGTCGCCCTTGGCGAAGGCACCGACGAACGTTTCCGGGATGATGTTCAGCAGATACGGCACCAGACCGTGCGGCTGCTGCGCCACCGTGAGCGCCGGTTGAATTTGCTGCGCGTTGAGCGATGCGACATCGACGTTCATCCCCGCCCCAGGCTTGAGGGTGGCGGCGACCACCCAGCCGATGACGAGCGCCAGAGTCGTCATCACTTCGAAATACAACAGTGCCTTGATGCCAATCCGCCCGACGCGCTTCAAGTTACCCATCCCGGCGATGCCCACGACCACCGTCGTGAAAATGATCGGCGTGATCATCATCCGGATCATCCGGATGAAGGCATCGCTGAGCGGCTTCACGTCGGTGCCGGCAAAACTGTAAGACGTGCCGAACAGGGAGAATTTTATGGGTGCGCTTTCGGGCGCGAGATATCCCACCACGATTCCGAGGATCATCCCAACCAGCACCCAAAAATAGAGCTGCTGATAAAAACGTTTTTGGCGCATCGGGATGGCAGACGGGTTACGTGGGATTTGTGGACACCGAAACTCCACGGCAACTGCAAACATGTCTGTTCCAGGTCGCGGAGCGGCCGATCGCGGCCATCGAACATCCAACCCGACACGGTCCCACCGACGGGCGCGACCGGGGCTTGCAGCGCTCCTCCGCCCACCTCATTTAAGACTGTCATAAGGCCGGCAACCCTCCGCCCGGAAGCTTTCCCCCGGCTACCCCCTAACCGGCCCCGGTCTTTTCCTTCGTCCTTCCCACGCAATTTATTCCCCATGAGACCAAACTTGTTCCTCGCCACATTCCTCGTCGCCAGCGTTTCGCTCGTCGCCCAAACGGCTGCGCCCGCTCCGGATGTTTCACGCCTCGATCCAGCGATGGGCGTCAACCAGGCAGCCGGTCAGAATCTGGACTGGCATGACGTCACGCAATGGGGCGTCGAGGGCCGGGCGTGGGCCGACGCGGAACGGTTGCAATGGTTCGACCGGCTGCCCGCTGCCGCCGAAAAGACCGTGACGCCCGCGGTCTGGAGCCTCAGCCGCGACAGCGCGGGCATGATGGTACGGTTCAAGACCGACGCCACCGCGATTCACGTTCACTATAAATTGCGCAAGGCGCAGCTCGGGATGCCCCACATGCCCGCCACCGGCGTCAGCGGCGTCGATCTTTACGCGCGCGACGCCGGCGGTAAATGGCGCTGGGTGCAGGTGACGAGGCCCGCGACGCAGGAAGTGCGTGCCGAGATCATCAAGGGCCTCGCCCCGGGGTTCCGGGAATACGCCGCCTACCTGCCGCTCTACAACGGCGTGGAATCACTCGAAATCGGCGTGCCCCGCGGCGCCACATTCGAAGGCCTCGCTCCCCGTGCGAAGCCGATCGTGTTTTACGGCACCTCCATCACGCATGGCGCCTGCGCCTCCCGCCCGGGCATGGTTCACACCGCGATTCTGGGCCGGCGCTTCGACTACCCGGTCGTCAACCTCGGTTTCTCCGGCAACGGCCGCATGGATGCGGCCGTGGGCGAATTCCTCACGCAAATCGATGCCGCCGCTTACGTCATCGACTGCCTGCCCAATATGAAGCCATCCGACGTCACCGCCAAATGCGTCCCGCTCGTGAAACAGCTCCGCGCCGCCCGACCGGACACGCCCATCCTGCTGGTGGAGGATCGCCGGATGACGAACTCCTGGATCATCCCGGCGAGCACCACGTTCCATGACGAAAATCACGCTGCCCTGCGCGCCGCATTCCAGACGCTGCAAAAAGAAGGCGTGAAGAACCTGCACTACATCCCCGGCGACCATCTTTATGGCGACGATGCCGAGGGCGCCACGGACGCCTCCCATGCCAACGACCTCGGTTTCATGCGCCAGGCCGACGTGATGGAACCCATTCTGCGCGCCGCCCTGCGCCGCTAAAACCGGCCAAAATCCGGCCGGTTTATTCATTGGACCTGGGACCAACCCAGCCGCGGGGCTTGCCTCGGTCCGGCGTTTCGACATTTCGATCAGGGATGCGCCCCACCCTTCGAATTTCCGTCGCGGTTCTCGTCTGGCTCGCTGCCAGCGTTTCCATTTTCGCCCATGCACCTGCCGTCGACATGCTGGCCGCGGCCAATGGTTTTTTGAGCGCGCTTTCCACCGACCAGAAGAAACAGGCCACCTACGCCCTCACGGACGCGGAACGCGAAAACTGGTTTTTCACGCCCGTGCCGCGGCACGGACTGCCGCTCAAAGCGATGGATGAAAAGCAACGCGACCTCGCGATCGCATTGCTTCGAACCGGTCTGGGCCAGAGCGGTCTGGCCAGAGCGGAGGCGATCATGTCCATGGAGTTGGTGCTCCGCGAACTGGAGCACAACAAGCCGCCCGGGCGCCGCGATCCGCAGCTTTATTTCGTCACGGTATTCGGTTCACCCACCGCCGACAAATCGTGGGGGTGGCGGTTCGAAGGCCACCACCTTTCGTTCAACTTCACCGTGGTCGACGGCTCGCATGTTTTCTTCGCGCCCGCCTTTATCGGCAGCAATCCCGCGGAGGTGCGCAGTGGACCGCGCACCGGCGAACGAGTCCTTGGCGAAGAGGAGGATCTGGGGCGTGCGATCGTGAAATCCCTGGATGATGCCCAGCGTAAAATCGCGATCATCGAAACCAAGGCCCCCGGCGAAATTATCACGGCCAACAAGAGGGAAGTCGGTCCGCTCTCACCCGTGGGCATCCCCGCCGCCCGCCTGAATGCAAAGCAACGCGAACAGTTATTCAGACTCGTGAAGCTCTACCTGAACCGCGGCCGGACGGAAATCGCCGAGGAGACCGTCGCCGAAATCACCAAGGCCGGAATCAACAACCTCACGTTTGCGTGGGCGGGCGGGCTCGAACGGGGTGCCCCGCACTACTACCGGATTCAAGGCGCCGCCTTCCTCATCGAGTTCGATAACACCCAGAACAGCGCAAATCATGTCCATTCGGTGTTCCGCGATTTCAAACGGGATTTTGGCCGCGATCCGCTGCGCGACCACTACGCCAAGAGTCACGCGCCGTAAGCGAGGCCTCCGGCGCCGAACCGCAAACGGGCCAGACCGGGGTTCGGCCCGACTGCCCAAAAAAAGACTGGACGGCTGAACTGAGAGCACTCAAGTTCCGCCCTGCATCAGGAACGAGTCGGCCCTCAAAAGCCGGCTCCGCCAACCGGGCCGGGAGCGGCCACGGTGGATCGGGGAAGTCCCCGGATGTGCGCAACCCGCAAGGGAGGCGAACCAAGAACGCTCCCGAAGACGAAACCGACCTGATGCCCAGGTCGGTTTTTTGTTTTCAAACCTGAGGCGCGATAACTCCACAAAAGAAAATCACGCATCATGAATACCATCGCCAGCCTCCCCGGAATCCGCGTCCACGCGGACAACCCGAACCATCACCTGTGGAACAACCACGGGACCTGGTTCCTGCATTACACCGTGCATCCCACGCCGTTCACCAAGGAGCGTATCCGGCGCTCGCTCGGGACCAAGGACCTCCAGGTCGCCCGGGAACGACGCGACTCGTTCTTCTCCCACCTGTCTTCGGAAGCAACCAGACCGGCCATCGGCAGCGGACGCAAGGCCGTCGCCGCTTGAGTCGTTTCAGGTTGCGGCGCGCCCACGGCGCGGCCTCCGCTTCCCTGCACTGCGACGATTCAGGCCGGAATCCGGCCTGAACATTGCCGGGCGGTCGAACCGCCCTCAGGGAATCTTCAACCGCTGCCCGGGCCGGAGCGCGTTCTGCCCTGTGAGGATGTCACGGTTGGCCTCGTAAATTTCCTGCCAGCGACTCGATGTGCCATAATAGCGCGCGCTGATGCGCGTCAGCGAATCGCCCTCGACCACCATATGCACCCGCGGCTGCGCCGGCACGACGCCCGCCGTCGAAGCTGACGTCACGATTTGCGTCGTGGGCGCCGGCGCTCCCAACGACGAAGAAGCAACTGGCATGCCACCGCCATTGATCAATCGGGCGGCGGAGGCGATCTGATCAAGTGTGCCCTGGGCCTGACGCAGGCGTGCACCGATCGCCGCGTTTTCCTGCTGTAGCTGGACGATGCGTCCGGCGCGATCCCGCTCCACCGCCTGCACCGTCTCGCTCAACCGGGCGATTTCGGTACGGGCGTTTACGAGCTCACGCTGCGCGGCCGCCTGGCGGGCCTGCTCGCTCTCGCCCAGCCGCGAATTGTCGGACCGTAAAGCGGCGGACTGGTTCTGCGATTCCCGCACCTCGTTCGTCAGCTTCTCGTTCGCCGCGGTCAACTCGGCGACAGTCGCGGCGCGCTCCTGAGCCCCCTTCTGTACTTCCGCCAGCCGCGCGTTTTCGGCGCGCAACACGGCCACTTCGCCGGCCACGTCCTTCAACTGGGCCTGCAGCTTTTCATTGGCACCCGCCATTGCGTTGAGCCTTGCGAGCTGCTCCTGCGCCACCCGGTCGCCACCCAAAACCCGGCCCCGCAGCTCGCCCAGTTCGCTCCGGGCGAGCTCCGAAGTCTGCCGCAGTTGCTGAAATTGCTTTTCCAAGGCGGACTTCTCGGCCGCGAGCTTTTCGTTGAGGCCGGTTAGCTCCGCGACGCTGACCCCGTTCCGATCCGCCGCTTTCTCGGTGTCGGAAAATCTGGCCTGTAGGGCCGCGTAATCAACTCGCGTCCGTTCCGCCGCCGCCTCGGACGACTGCTTGAGCTCGCCCATCCGCCGCTCTGTCTCGGACAGCTTGCCGAAAAGATTCTCCACTTGGGTGCGCAACCGATCGCGTTCCTGCGCCGGCTCGCGCGCCGCCGTCCGCGCCGCCTCGAGCTCGCGACCACGGGATTCAAGTTCCGCCGCCAGCCGCGCGTGCTCCGTGCGGGACTTCTCCAGCTCGATCTGCACCGCCCTCACCTTCGCGGCCGCCTGATCGATTTCCGACTTCACCGCCGAATCCTCCGATCCCTTCGCTCGCAACAGCGCGCGGTTCGCCTCGACGAGCGCCCGGTTCGATTCCCGGGCGGACTGCAATTGCCCCGCCAGCGCCGACAACTCGCGGGCCGTGTTCCGGCGCTCCTCCTCGATCTGCGATTCGAGCAACCGCGCCTGATCCTGCAGGGTTCGCAATTCGAGCCGCATCGCCTCGGTCGGGGCGGCCTTGGCCGCCGCGGCCTGCGCCGCCAGCGCGGCCGCCGTGCTCTGGCGCGCGACTTCCAGATCTTTTTGCAGATTCTCGTTTTTTCCGCCCAAGTCCGCGAGTTGCCGGCCCGCGGCATCGAGTTGGGCGCTGAGTTTTTCAAACGCCTGCCGGTCGACGGCCAGCGCTTGCTGGGCCGCCCCCAGCTTGTCCCGCTCGGTCGTGATGGCGCTCAACTGATCACGGGCGCGGGCGAGCGCATCGCGATCAGCCGCGGCTTGGGCCTGCCCGCTCCGCTGCAAATCGGCAAGCTGGACCGCCAGGCGGTTGCGCTCGGCGCGGGCCTCGCTTGCCGCCTTCTCCGCTGCCGCAACGGTGCTGCGCGCCGCACCGGCCGTCGCCGCCTCCCGACGCGCCTCGGCCAGTTCGGCCGTCAGTTGGTCGGAGCGCGCCGTCGCGGATCGCGCTGCATTTTCCGCCGTAGTGGCGCGCTGCTCCGAGGCGGTAAGCGCCGAGCGGGCCTCCGCCAGTTGCGTGCCCGCTCGCGCACTGGTCGCGGCACCGGCGTTTGACCGCTGAACTTCGGCCACCAATTCGGCGTTGCGCTTTTCAAGCGAAAGCCGGGTCTGATCAAATTGCGCTCGCATCTGGGCCAGCGCATCGCGCTGGGCCGCCTCCGACTGCTGCGCGGCCGCCAGCGACCGCTTGACGTCGGCGATCTGCGTCGAGTCCGAGGATGTGGTGCGCGTCTTCTCGGCCTCTGTGACAGCCAACTGACGCCTGAGCTGGTCGACTTCCGTGGTGAGCTGCCGGGTTTTTTCCGTGCCCGCTCCCTGCGCCCCGGCCAGTTGCGTACGCAATACCTCGTTCGCTTTGTGCGCCGCGCCAAGTTCGGCTGCGGCCGCGCCAATCTGATTGCGCAGCATCTGCAATTGCCCGGGATCCACCGCCGGCCGGGCGGCAACCTCCGCCACGCGTTTCTCCAGCGCGGCCTTGTCCGCCGCCAGGGCTTCACTGCGCTTGACCGCGTCGGCCAGCGCCTGTTCGGCCCGTGCCGCCCGCTGTTGCACAACGGCGAGATCCGCGGAGCCCGTCCCGGCTTTCTTCAAGCGCTCATTTTCCGCCCGCAATGCCGTGAGATCGCGCTGCGCCGCGGCCAGTTGCGCCGCCGTCTGACCCGCGTCGGCGCGCGGCACGGCGCTTGCAGCCAGGCGACGGTTTTCTTCCGCAAGCTTTTCGTTGGTGGTGCGCAGCTCACCCAGCTGGCGGGTGATTTCTCCCACGCGGGCATCGTCACCACCCTCGTTTTTCGCCACGCCTGAGCCGGTCCCGCCCGGCGCGGGCTGCTGGGCGCTCCGCAACTGCCGGCTGAGACTGGCCAGCTCGATCGTAGAACGCTTCACCTCGTCGTTGAGCCGGCTGTTGTCGGTGATGAGGCGCGAAATACGGGGGTCAGTGGCCGCGAGTTGCGGCAGCGGAATCGCGGCGATCGCCGGAGTCTCCGTCGACGCAGTCGCGGCCGGCGCGGCAGCGCTGTTGCGGGCAGCCTTCAGTTCGGCGGCCAACTGTTCCGCCTGGCGCTCGGCCTTGGTTTTCTCATCGCGCAGCGTTTCGGCGGTGCGCGTCAGCTGTTCGACCTGCGTTCGCAACGTGGTCAGCGTGCTATTCTGAGTCGAACGCGACGCCGCGGTCTTGAGCTGGTTGTTTTCGGCCGCGAGCCGCGTGGAACTGGTCTGCGCCTCGGCCTGGGCTTTCTCAAGGCTGGCGATCTGGGCGGAAAATTTGTCACGGGCGGCGGAGGCGGCCGTGGCCAGCCGCTGTTCCAGCGACGCTTTTTCCTGAGCAAGCGTCTGGGCAGTGACCGCAAGCCGCCCGTTTTCGACGCGGAATCTCTCGAGCTCGGACTGGATCGCTGCGAGGCGTGCGTTGAGCCCGGCGGGGTCGGCGGGCGGAGTCGCCGGCGCCGGCGGATTTATCGGGGTGGACGGACGGGCTGGCGGTGGCGTGCTGGCCGCGCCCGCCGCGGACGCCGCGGGCGCGGTCAAGACCAGCGCCGCACGAAGTCTGGCCACGGCCGTGCCGACCTCGGCGAGCTGAGCCGGCGAGAGTTGTCGCGCCACTAAATCGCGCCCGGTCGACTTAACGCCGTTTTCAACGGCCAGCGAAAGCCAGCTGTAGGCCTCGGGTAGATTGGCCGCCACCCCGCGGCCCTCGGCGAGCAGGATTCCGAGATTGTTCTGCGCCGGGGCAAAATTTTGTTCCGCGGCGGCGCGGTAAAACGTCAGCGCGGCCGCGACATCGACCGCGGCACCGCGACCTTCTTCCAGCATAAGGGCGAGGTTGTAGCGTGCCCGCGCGTAGCCTTGCGTCGCGGCCTGCCGATACCAGCGCTGTGCCGCCGGCTCGTCCTTACCCACTCCCCGGCCCAACTCGTAGGCAAGCGCAAGGTTGTATTGCGCCTCGGGAATGCCCCGGTCCGCCGCCTGCCGGAACCAGAGCGCCGCTTCGAAAAAATCCTGCTTCGTGCCCGCACCGTTGGCATACATGTTGCCCACGTTGAACTGCGCGGGTGCGAATCCTTGCTCCGCCGCCTTCAGGTAAAATTTGAATGCATTGGCTCGGTTCGCCGGCACGCCGCGGCCGAGCTCGTGCATCATGCCAAGGTTGAAATTCGCCGCCGCCAGCCCGCGATCGGCGGCCCGCTGATACAGCGCGATGGCTTCCGCCAGATTTTGCGCCGCCCCCGGCTCGTTCGCGTAGGCGTTCCCCAGTGCGTTGAGCGCTTCCGGATCGCCCTGCTCGGCCCGCGTGCGAACCGCGCCGATGTCGGTCTGCCCCCGCGTCAGCGAGGCCGACGGTCCGAATGCGACAAATGCGGTCGCCAGAATAGCTCGCTGCTTTCTGGATAGCCGGAAAAATTCGTTCGATCCACCGCGGTTAGACACGGTTCTGACTTAAGGAGAAAACCCTAGAAGGAAGCAAGGCGGCGTCTTGCATTCCGTGTATGATCTTTTTGTCCGGCGGACAGAAAGTCGCCAGCGCACCCGACAAGTGGGACTTGCCCTCAAAAATGAAATAATACGGACATAGGCGCAGGCGGCCCGCCTTCAGGTGCACCGCCGGCGGCAAACCCGGGGCAATGGCCGGGTCGTAAACGGGATGCTCCAGGCGGCGCGGCTTCTTGTAGGTTTGGATGACGTGGAGATTCGTCGGCGCGAGCGCGACCGCCCGCTCCACCCCCTGTTGCCACTCCTCGCGGGAGCAATCGCTGCCGAGCACGACGCTGCGCGCACCCCACGCCGTCTCGTGATAGCCACTGATCTTGACGATGAGGTCGCGTTCTTTTTGGGACGCCCCGGCCAGATCGCGCCAGTCGTTGAGCGCACGCCCACCGACCCGCGGGCCGTCAAGCACCGCGCCGGGCGGCAACGGCGCCGGATCCATGATCCATGTCGGCGGAATGAGCGGACGCAGGACCTTGAGCGCGCGCGCGCTGATCGCCTCGGCCCAAAAGTCCTGCAGTAAGTGGTGATGAAAAAGCGCGAGCGCGAGTTTCTCCTCCTGAAAGGGACGCATCGGCGGCGTGATGGCGACTTCGCCAGCCGCCCATGCTTCAAAAATATACTTCCGCGTCCGGATGTTCTCGAGATCGAAGAGCTCGAAGAACCGATAGATGATATCGATCTTCTCGGGGTTGCCGTCGGCATCGAAGAACAGGGAATTCTCTAGAGGAAAAATATCCTCGGGGCGGAGACAGAAGACGCGCTTGCCCCGCAACTGCAACTGGAGCGCGAGCCATTGCATTTCCGGGCGATAGGTCGCCGCTTCGTCGCTGACCACCAGGGCGATCAGCGGATTTCGCACCGCCGGTCGCAGCGCCGCCAGGGCCGCGTAGAAATTGTCGAGCATCGCGTCGCCGCGACCAAGCACCGTGGCATCCGCGCCCCCACCATACAAACGGTTGAGAAACGCGGTCAGGCCGATTCCACCCGGCACCGAATCGAGTTCGGTCAGCGCGAAACCGTCGTCCGTGAGGAGCAGGTCGGGACGTAAAACCAGCGGAAAAGCTCCACGGTTCCTTGGATCGCGCGCATGCGCCACGAGCGCCGCCGGCTTGCCCCGATCGAGGTAATCGGCCGCCCACGGAGCGAGCAGCGGCTTGTTGCGCAGGAGGTTTTTTCCCGCGACCGAGCGCAGATAAAGCGTTTCGAGCGCTTGATGAAACTCGAGACAAGCGGCGCCGATCGCTTCGAGTTGCGTCACTTGCTCCGGCGTGAGGGGCCAGGCGGCCGGCGAGAGCTGCCACGTCTTGTCTTCGAACAGCGGCTGGCCCGCGAGCGCGGAACGAATCGATTCGTGGGACAGGTCGGACATGAGGGGAAGATTACGGCCGGGCGCGGCAGGCCGGGTAAACGCGCTCGATACGATTCACGCGCCACCCGGCATTCGACCCTCTTACTCGTCCATCTGGATCTCCTTGTTGCGATGGCGGGGGCAACCGGCCCGGAGCCAGGCGTTGATGAACCGGTCGAGATCGCCGTCGAGCACGCCCTGCGTGTCACTCGTGCTGATCCCGGTGCGAAGATCCTTCACCATCTGATAGGGCTGGAGCACGTAGCTGCGAATCTGGCTGCCCCACCCGATCTCGCCCTTTTCGCCGTAAAACTTGTCCATCTCGGCCCGCTGCTCGTCCTGCTTCTTTTCGTAGAGGCGCGACTTCAGCACATTCAAGGCCGTCGCACGATTCTTGATCTGGGAGCGTTCGTTTTGGCAGACGACGACAATCCCGCTCGGGATGTGCGTGAGCCGCACGGCGGAGTCGGTCGTGTTGACCCCCTGCCCGCCCTTGCCGGACGAGCGGTAGACGTCGACGCGAATTTCGGCTTCGGGGATCTCGATGGCGATTTCCTCGGTGATCTCGGCCACCACGTCGACGGCACAAAAGGACGTGTGCCGGCGCTTGTTCGAATCGAACGGGCTGATGCGCACGAGACGGTGCACGCCGCGCTCGGCCTTCGCGTAACCGTAGGCGTTTTCGCCCTTGATGAGAATCGTGGCCTTGCTGATACCGGCCTGGTCCCCGACCTGCACGTCCTGCAACTCGACCTGAAAACCCCGCCGCTCGGCCCACCGGTTGTACATGCGAAACATTATGTCCGCCCAATCGTTGGACTCGGTGCCGCCGGCACCGGCCTGGATCGAGAAGATCGCGTTATTGCGGTCGAACTGGCCGGTCAGGAAAGACGCGATCTCGAGCTGGTCGAGTTCGGTGACCATCGCGGCCACCTGATCATCGAGCTCCCGCGCGTAACTTTCACGCTCCCCGGGCGACGCGACTTCGACGAGTTCGGTCATCACGCCGACGTCATCCACCTTCTTCTGAAAAGCGACGACCGGCAGGACGGCCTTCTTCAGCGCGTTGAGTTTGCCGATGTGTTTCTGGGCCCGCTCACTGTTGCCCCAGAACGTCGGCGAACCCATCTCGGCCCCCATGGCCTCGATCTCGCGGGACTTTTGGTCGACGTCAAAGAAACCTCCACAGATGCCCGGCGCGCTTCTTGATGTTTTCGATGTGGTTGAAAGTCTCGGGTGCGATCATGGTATGGAAAAGTGACGGATGAAGAATGCGTGGGACGAGCGGAAGGAATATCGGCGCAAGCCAACCCGCAAGGTGCAAGGGCAAACTCCGGCGCCTTCAAGTGGCCGCCGGCGGGTTTCGCAACCAAGCCGCCAGTTGCGCCCACGCCCGGCCGCGGTGGCTGATTCGGTTTTTCACCTCATCGCCCAGTTCGGCGTAACTCTGCGAAAAACCGTCGGGCACGAACAGTGGATCGTAACCAAAGCCCGCCCCGCCTCGCGGTTCGCGCAGCAACCGCCCGCCACACCGGCCCTCGAAAGTCCATTCTCCGGCGGGACCGAGTACCAGCAGGAGACAAAAAAAGTGGGCACGGCGGTTCGCATCGGGCACGTCCCGCATCACCTCGACCAGTCTGGCCAAATTCGCCACCGGGTCGCCCTGTGGACCCGCGAAATACGCCGAATCAACGCCCGGCGCGCCGTGCAGCGCATCGACGCACACGCCACTGTCGTCGGCGAGCACCCAGGCTCCGGGCGGAAGTCCGGCCTGCAGGGCGATCGCTTTCTGCCGCGCATTGCCCACGAACGTTCCCGTGTCCTCCGGCACCGGCGGCATCCCCCCTGCTTCGCGGGCCGAGCCAATTTTCACCCGCAAGCCGGAGGCGTTGGCCAGCGATTGCAGTTCAGCCGCCTTATGGGCGTTGCCGGAGGCGAGATGAAGTTGGGTGATCGGCGACATGGGAATTGCCTAGTTGAGCTGCGTCAGGATCGGGCTTCCGGCAATCCCGCTTTAGTCCACCCGGCGGCCATTCCGCAGCGGCGCTCCGCCGGCGGACGATCAACGCAAGCTAAAGACCGTTTCATCCGCCAGCAGCTTCGCCGGGTAAACCACGCGGCCGCGCATGAGCGAGTCGTCTCCGAAGGTTTCGTGAATCACTTCCGTCAGTCGCACCGCCTGGTCGAGGCGTTCAGGCCGCAGACCGCTGAAGATCGTCTTCGCCTTGTCGTCGGCGAACAGCATCGGCGCGCGATAGGCGAAAAGATAATCGAGCTGCCGGGCGCGCAGAAACTCGCTCACCAACTGGGCCCCGCCCTCCACGAACACGCCGGCGATACGTTCCGCGGCGCACTTTTTGCGGAAATCGGCAAACGAGACGCGCTGGGTCGGCGAATCAAAGGTCCAGACCCGGATCCCCATGTCGCGCAGTTTGCGCACGTAGCCGAGTCCCCCATGCGGCGTGGTCACGACGATCGTCCGGTCGCGAAACTCGTCGGTAAAGACCGCGGGCAGGTTCTTGTCCACGACGGTGCGGAGAAGCCCGTCGAACACAAACCGCCACGGACACCATTCGGGCTCACCCTCCTGCCGGGCGGTGAGGCGAGGATTGTCCTTCAGGATCGTCATGGCCCCGACGGCGATGCCGGGAAAAAGCCGGCGCCAGCGGTGCACGTCGGCCCGCGAAGCCTCATTCGTGATCCAGCGCGACTCGCCGGTGCGACTAGCGATCTTGCCGTCGAGCGTGGTCGCCGACTTCGCCGCAATCAACGGGCCGCCCTGCGTGACCCAATGGTTAAAAATCAAATTCAACTCACGGCAATCGCGCTCCAGCACGCCGGTGACCACCTCGATCCCCGCAGCGCGCAATACCTCGAAACCGCGCCCGGCGTGGGCCGGATTCGGATCAGTCGCGCCGACGACAACGCGTTTAATCCCGGACGCGATGATGGCATCCGTACACGCGCCGGTTCGACCCTGGGTCGAGCACGGCTCCAGCGTCACATAGAAGGTCGCGCCCGGTCGGGGCGTCTTGCCCCGCGCGAGTAGCGCCAGCCGTTCCGCATGCGGACCGCCGTCCGGCGCCGTGGCCCCTTCCGCGACGATCAAACCCTCCTCCACGATGAGCGCCCCCACCATGGGATTGGGGTGGGTCGTCCCCCAGACACTGCGCGCGAGTTCCAAACCCCGCCGCATGAAAATTTCGTGGTTGGATGGATCGATCATTTCACGCGGCCCACAAACGCTTGGGAGAACGCGCAGGAGGTTCCCTCCGGGATCATTGCGCAGCAACCCGTAATTTGGAGCACCAGCAGCCCGCTCCGCCTAATCGTGGACATAGGGGTTGCCGGCCTTCTCCCCCGCCACGGTCGTCTTGGGCCCGTGACCGGGAAACACACCCGTCGCCGCCGGCAGCGTGTAGATTTGTTCACGGATCGAGCGATCGAGTTCATCGAAATCTCCCCCGGGCAAATCCGTTCGCCCAATGCTGCCCTTGAACAGCGCATCGCCGACAAACGCTGCGCCCTCCGCCGCGAAATAAAATAAGACGTTGCCCGGACAGTGACCCGGCACATGCCGCACTTCAACCGTCGTGCCCAAGGCCTCGAATCGATCACCCTGCGCCACCCAAGCGTCCACCCGCACCGGCTCCAAATTCATCCGCTCGCCCATGAATTTTTCCATGACCTCGGGCGTTTCGATGAGAACGCGATCGGCGAGGTGCGCCCGAACCCTGGCGCCGGTTTGTCGCACCACCTCGGCGCCCCCCTGGGTGTGATCCCAGTGCCCGTGGGTCAGCCACAGTTCGGTGAGCCGGCACTTTTCCGCGGTGAGGATCGGGGCCACGTCCGCCCAGACCTCGCCGGGCGCATCGATCAATACGGCTTCCCCACTCTCCGGTTGGGTAAGGAGATACGCATTGGTCTGGATCGGCCCCGCGGGCAGCACATGCAAGTTCACAGGGGTCAATGCAGAGGCTTTTACGCAGTGCGCAACCGCGAAAACAGCCCCCAAACGCCGGCTTGCCACTCGCCACCGGCGCTTGCCACTCTGCTCCTTTTCCCATGCCGACACTCAAGTTTGCCGTTCTCGCTGGAGACTACATTGGGCCCGAGGTCATGACCGAGGCCCTGCGCGTGCTGGAGCATGTCGCCCGCCAGGAAGACCTGACGCTCGCCTACACCAAGGCCGACGTTGGCGGCGCCGGTATCGATAATCACGGCACGGCCCTGCCGGATTCGACCCTCAAGCTGTGCGAGCAGTCCGATGCGATTCTTTTCGGCTCCGTCGGCGGCCCGAAGTGGGAAAAACTCCCGCCCAAGGAACAGCCCGAGCGCGCCGCCCTCCTGCCGCTGCGCAAGCACTTCACTCTCTTCGCCAACATCCGCCCCGGCCTGCTCTATCGTGAGTTGACCGACGCGTCGCCGCTCAAGACCTCTCGCATCCCGGACGGCATCGACATCGTCTGCATACGCGAACTCACCGGCGGCCTCTATTTCGGCCTGCCAAAGCAGACCACGACACTGCCCGACGGCGATGTGCAGGCCGTCGACACGATGGTTTACCGGAAAAGCGAAATCGAACGCATCACCGCCACCGCCATCACCGCGGCGCGCGCGCGGAAGAGCAAACTCTGCTCCGTCGACAAGGCCAACGTCCTCGAAACCTCCGTGCTCTGGCGCAAGACCGTCACGGACTACGTCGCGAAGCACGCCCCCGATCTGACGCTCACCCACATGTACGTGGACAACGCCGCGATGCAGCTCGCGCGCGATCCGAACCAATTCGACGTTTTCGTCACCGAAAACATGTTCGGCGACATCCTCTCCGACGAAATGGCTGTGATCTGCGGCTCGCTCGGCATGCTGTCCTCGGCCTCGCTCGGCGCCGGCAAGAACTCCCTCGGCCTGCCCTTCGGCCTTTACGAGCCGGCAGGCGGTACCGCCCCCGACATCGCGGGCAAGGGCATCGCCAATCCGTGCGCCCAGATCCTTTCGGTGGCGCTCATGCTGCGCTTCAGCTTCGGACTCGAAAAGCTCGCCACCCGCATCGAAGCCGCGGTGAAAAAAGCCGTCACGACCGGCACCCGCACGGGCGACATCGCCTTCGGCGGCAAGTCGGTCGGCACCCGCGAAATGGCCGACGCGATCATCGCCAATCTCTAAAATTCATCCGGCCCGCCGGAAACGCGGCACCCACGGGACGGGCGTCCCGGGTCCCGTGCATTCCCCGGGTTCTGCAGGCCACTTCCTTCCATGACTTCCGCCGAGATCCGCCAGAGCTTCCTCGATTTCTTCGCCAAGCACGGCCACACGATCGTTTCCTCGTCGTCGCTGCTGCCGGACTCGCCCGGCCTTCTGTTCACCAACGCGGGCATGAACCAGTTCGTGCCGATCTTCCTCGGCGATCGTGCCCCCGATGTCTCGAAGTGGGCCGGCGCCCGGCCCGGCAAGGACACCCGCGCGGCGGACACGCAGAAATGCATCCGCGCCGGCGGCAAGCACAACGACCTCGAGGACGTGGGTTTCGATACCTACCACCACACGATGTTCGAGATGCTGGGCAACTGGTCCTTCGGCGACTACTTCAAGAAGGAATCCCTCGCGTGGGGTTGGGAACTCATCACGAAGGTCTGGGGCATCCCGCCGAAACGGCTTTTCGCCACCGTCTATTCGCCCGACAAGTCGAAGAAGGATCCGTCGGATTTCGACCAGGAAGCCTACGACATCTGGACGAAGATTTTCGAAAAGGAGGGACTCGATCCCAAGGTCCACATCGTCTACGGCAACAAGAAGGACAATTTCTGGATGATGGGCGACACCGGTCCCTGCGGTCCGTGCTCGGAAATCCATTTCAACCTGCTCCCGTCCGACGACGAGGCCGAGGGTCGCAAGCTCGTCAACTCCAGCTCTTCGCGCTGCATCGAGATCTGGAATCACGTCTTCATCCAGTTCAACGCGAACGCCGACGGCACCTTCTCGCCGCTCGCCGCCAAGCATGTCGACACCGGCATGGGCTTCGAGCGCGTCGCGGGCATCCACGCCACGACGAAGGGCTTCAAGGATTTCAACCGCGAGCCCTCGAACTACAACGCCGACATCTTCGCGCCGCTTTTCGCGAAGATCGCGGAGCTGTCGAAGAAGACCTACACCGGCACCGTCCCGACCAAGCGCGAAGGCCTGACCGAACAGGAGAACATCGACGTCGCTTTCCGAGTACTCGCCGACCACGCGCGCTGCGTCTCGTGCGCCATCGCCGACGGCATCTTGCCGTCCAACGAAGGGCGCAACTATGTCATCCGCCGCATCCTGCGCCGCGGGATTTTGTACGGCAAGAAGCTCGGCCTGCCGACCGGGTTTTTCGAACAACTCGTCGCGCCCGTCGTGGAATCGCTGGGCGGCGTGTTCCCCGAACTGACGCAGCAACAGGACATGGTGCGCCGCGTGATCCGCAGCGAAGAAGAATCCTTCGGGCGCACTCTGGATCGCGGACTAGCGGTCTTCCAAAAGGCTCTAAGCGTCGCAACTTTTGATGGCCTAATCAAAATTCCAGGAGCCGTGGCTTTTGAACTCTACGACACCTACGGCTTTCCCCTCGACATGACGCAGCTCCTCGCGACCGAGCGCGGCCTTACCGTCGACACCGAGGAGTTTGAGCGTCTCATGGATGAGCAGCGCAAACGTGGGCAGGCCTCCACCAAGAAAATCGTCATCGTCGCCGCCACGGAAGGCGATGCCTCCGCGACCTTCGAAGCGTCTCTCTTCACCGGCTACGTCATCGATACGTCGAGCCCGGTGACCGCCATCGTCACCGACGTCGTGCGCAGCGGAGACGACGTCTTCCTCGCGTTCGACCGCACGCCGTTCTACGCCGAAATGGGCGGACAGGCCGGCGACACCGGCAGCGCCGTCGTCGCGGGTCAGACCCTCACCATCGTCGACACCGTCAAGGACAAGGCCGGCCGCCACCTGCACAAGGTCGCGAGTGCCGATGCCGCGCATGTCACCAAACTCGGCCGGCACATGCCCGCCGAGCTTACAATCGATTTCTCGCGCCGCCGCGCCATCTCCCGGCATCACTCCGCCGCGCATCTCATCCACTGGGCGCTGCGCAAGGTCCTCGGCACGCATGTGCGCCAGGCCGGCACGTCCAAGACGCCCGACCGGATGCGATTCGATTTCTCCCACTTCGAGGCGGCCACGCCCGAGCAAGTCCGCGAGGTCGAGCGGCTGGTCAACGAAAAGGTGATCGATAATGCCCGTGTCGAAACCTACGAAACCGAGTTCGACAAGAAGCCCGAGGGCACCCTTGCCTTCTTCGGCGACAAATACGGCCGCATCGTCCGCGTCGTCGATATCGGCGGTTACAGCCGCGAACTCTGCGGCGGGACCCACGTCACCACGACCGGCGAAATCGGCCTGATCAAGATCGTCGCTGAAATGGCCATCGCCGCCGGCACCCGCCGCATCGAGGCCGTCGCCGGCCAGGCCGCATTCGATTTCGTCGCCACGCGCGAAGCCGCCCTCGCGGCCGTCAGCGCGCACCTCGGCGGTGGCACAAGCGACGTCGTGAAGAAACTCGAAGCGCTCCTCGCCCAGCAAAAGGAAACCGAGAAGCTCCTGAAGTCCTTCCAGCAAAAAGCCCTCGCCGGCCTGGCCGAGGAACTCGCCACCAAGGCCATCGACCGCGACGGACTGAAATTCGTGTCGGCAGTCGTCAGCGTGGCCGACGCGGAATCGCTCCGCAGCCTGGGCTCGCAGGTCGCCGCCAAGCTCGGCGACAGCGTCGTGCAACTCGGCGCCGTCTTCGGCGACAAGGCCAGTCTCGTCGCATTCTGCTCGCCCGCCGCGATCAAGGCCGGCCACCAAGCCGGCAAGATCATCCAGACCATCTGCGCCCAGATCGGCGGCAAGGGCGGCGGCAAACCGGACTTCGCCATGGGTGGCGGCAAGGACGTCACCCGGCTGGCCGAGGTCTTGCGCTGACCGCCGGCCCCGCGCCGGACCCGGCAGGATTGGCCATTGAACCGGGTTTTGACCGTGTGCCATTTGGCACTAATAGAACTGCCATTTGGCATAAAAAGCTTGCGAGGGCACCAGCGCGTTTTAGGCTGAGCGCATGAAAGCGCGCAAAGCCAAGGCGGCTACCTACGAGCAAATCCACGACAACTCGGCCATGGCCCGGCGGGTCGAAGAGGGGCTGCCCGTGGTGGACGTCGTGCAATTTGGCCGGCAGGCCGGTTTCAGCACGGATGAACTGGCCCGCTTGATCCAGATCCCGCCACGCACCTACGCGCGCCGGATCGCATCGAAAGGCCGGCTCAAGGTCCCCGAGGGCGAGCGCGCCGTGCGCATCATGCGGTTGTTCGAGCAGGCCAAACGCGTGTTCGTCACCGATGAAAACACCCGCGGCTGGTTCAACGCCAAGATCCTCGCCCTGGGCGGAAAGACGCCGCTGGAATACGCCCAAACCGAGCCCGGCGCCCGCGAGGTGGAAAATGTCATCGGGCGCATCGAGCACGGCGTTTTCTCGTGAGTTCGTTGCACGTCTGGCGCCTTTGCACGGCAAAGTATGCGAAGCGCGCCTTTGATGGCGAAAGCGCCCGGCTCCACGGCGGCCGCTGGTCGCCGAAGGGAATTCCGCTGATCTACACCGCCGAGTCCCGCTCGCTCGCCCTCCTCGAAGTGCTGGCCAACGCGGACGAACCGGGGCAATTGGCGCTCATCCCCTGGGTTTTCCTCCGCGCGGAACTCGAGCCTGACATGATCCAAACGCCGGGCCGGGCGCCAGAAGACTGGCGGCAGTTCCCTCATACCCCCGCCACTCAAGACTTCGGCGCACGGTGGGCGCGGGAGGGTCGGAGCGTCGCGCTGCGCGTGCCCAGCGCGGTCGTGCCTGGCGAATTCAATTACCTGCTCAATCCGGCGCATCCCGATTTCAAACGGGTGAAAACCGGCCAGCCCGAACCCTTCAACTTCGATCCGCGCCTGACGGCCTGACCACCGGAACCGGGCCCCGGCAGACCGGCACCAATCCGCGGGATTGCAAAACGACCGATCCTCCCGAGCGTTTTGCCGCATGGAAATCGACTTGCGCCCCATCATCGCAGACATCGCGAGCCAGGCCGATGACTTCCTCGACGGCGTGACCGATCGCGCCCAGGCACGGGCCGGTATCGCGGAATTGATCACGCTCGACTTTGTCGAACTGACTCCCGGCCAGCGGACGAACGTCATCAACGGGGTAATGGCCGTGCTCGAGTCGGACGACTTCTTTGGAACGGAATTCGTCGGTGATCCATTCGCCGACGAAGCCGGCGAGAGTTCCGAGGACGCCTGAAATCCGGCCGGTTGGTGAGCGGCGCGGCTGGGCAAGCTCTCGCCGCGCTATCCTGAGCACGACCCCGCACCCGCGTTTCCCTTGCGGTCGCGCAGCGGGTTCGCACGTTTGCATCCATGCCGTCCGCCGCCACGCCCGCGCTGTCTCCGCTCTGCGCCATCCTCGCCTTTGACGCGAGCAACCGGCTCGCAGTGCGCAAACTCGGATCGAAGCTGGGGCTCGCATTTACCGGCACCGACCTCGCGATGGCGACGGCGCGGCTGGCGTCGGCCTTCGCCGCCCACACCGCACCCGTCGAATATTTTTCCTCGGCCGCGGGCGACCGGAACTACCGGGTGTTTTTCACCCAGGTCAGCTCCGCCCCGGCGGACGGCGACATCGAGTTGTGGCCGCTGGAAAAACTCGAAACCAGTTTCGCCGTGCTGGCGCCCTCGCTCGCCACGCTGATCGGAAAACTCGATCCCTTCCTGGTCGAAATTCCCTACCTCCACCTCGGCGAGAACGATTTTATCTACAAATTCCGGCCGGCCCAGGAACGTAACAGCGCGATCTATGCGCAGGACTCCGCCGCCAGCACGTTGTATCAGTCCCAACTCTGCGCCGCCATCAAGGCGCTGGCCCGCCGCCACGAACGCTCCGCCGCGGCCCCGGTCCCGCTCGATTTTGGCGCGATCCGCTACGTCATCCCCAGCCATTTCGGTTTTTGCCTCGGCGTAAAAAACGCGATCGAGCGCGCCTACGAAACGCTGGCGGAAAACCGCCACCGGCGGGTCTTCATGCTTTCCGAGCTGATTCACAATCCGTTCGTCAACGAAGACCTCCTCCGGCGCGGCCTCCGCTACCTGCAGACCGACAAGGGCGTGCCCTACACGACCGACGGACAACGCGCCACGGAGGCCCCGAGCGCACCGCTCCTCTGGGATACGCTCACGTCCGATGACATCGTGATCATCCCTGCCTTTGGCGCCACCGACGAGGACAAGCGCCGGCTCGTGCGCAAGGGCATCGCCGTTTTCCACTACGATGCCACCTGCATGCTCGTGGAAAAGGTCTGGAAGGCGGCCCGGGTGTATGGCCGCGAGGGCTACACGGTGATCATCCACGGCAAGCACGAGCACGAGGAAACCAAGGCCACGTTCTCGAACACCCGCCGCCATGGACCCGCCGTCATTGTGCGCAACCTCGAGGAGGCGCGCCAACTCGGGGAGATCATCGCCAGTGACGACGCCCGGGCGCCGGCTCGTTTCGAGGCGCTTTTTGCCGGCCGGCATACGCCCGGCCTCGAAGTCGTCCGTGATCTGCAACGCGTCGCCGTCGTCAACCAGACCACGCTGCTGATGAAC
The DNA here is from genome assembly GCA_947474935.1 of Opitutia bacterium. GTDB lineage: Bacteria > Verrucomicrobiota > Verrucomicrobiia > Opitutales > Opitutaceae > ER46. The sequence goes on along the minus strand of CANJKL010000013.1, from coordinate 104,399 downwards.
GAAACCCTCGCGATCGTCGAACACCTGCGCGACGTCTTCCGCCAAAAATTCGGCGACGACACGCATGTCGGCGGTGGCAACCGCCGTGACACCCTGTGCTATGCCACTCAGGTCAACCAGGATGCGCTCAGCCGTGCGCTGGCGGAACCGCTGGACGCCGCCTTCGTGATCGGCGGAAAAAATTCCTCCAACACCTACCAGCTTTTTCACCTCTGCGAACAGCAGCTGGGGGACCGGGCGTTCTTCATTCAGTCGGAAGCGAGCCTGGTCTCGGCCGAGGTGGTCGATCACTACGTCTATCGCGGCAATGGCGGCGGCCAGATTGAGCGCCGGCCGCTCTGGCCCTTCCTCGCCCGGGCTTCGGAGGGCGCACCGAAACGCGTCTTGATCACCGGAGGAGCGAGTTGCCCCGACGGTATTATTCAGCAGGTGATCACGCGAATGAACTCGTTTTTTCTGCCGGAAACCCTGCGACCGATGGAAGACGTGTTGCGCGAGCTGGCCACCAAGGCCGGCGACTGATACCCGACCGGCCGGTTCGCTGGCCCTACGACCGCGGGACGCCGGCCGCCCGGGCGTTTTCGCGCTTCGTCCACAGCACCAGCCAGCACCAAAAAAACGCGCTGACGACGAGCGCACCCGGCAGCACCCACAGTGCCGCCTTTTGCAGATCGCCCCAGCGATCCGACAAATAGCCCACCAGTCGTGGCGACCACAGGTCGCCGAACATGTGGATCGAGAAGATCGAACCCGCCATCGCGCTAGCCCGCATGCCGACCGGAACCGTTTCGAGGATGAGCGTGTTCACCGGCCCGGTCGCGAGAAAGATCAGGAACATCGCGGCCGCGAGGGCGATTTTAGAAATCGTGAGATCGGCGGCCGCAAAAGCCACAAACGCCGCCGGTGCGGTCAGCAACGAACTCAATGCCAGCACCCACGCGTAGCCAGTCCCCGTGCGACGCTGCCATGCGGTGGCGGCAAAGCCGCCGGCGAGCGTCGCCACGAGACCGGTGACCACCAGCGACAAGCCGAAATAGCGGCCGGCTTCCTCATGCCCCATATGGTGCACCCGATACAAAAACGTCGGCGCCCACAAAGCGAAGCCACCGAGCGCAAAGGTCTGCGCGACATAACCCGCGATCACGAGGAGGTAACGGGGATAGTTAAACAATTCACGATACACCCGCCAGCCACCCGGCGTCTCCGCCTTCAACGCCCCCACTGCCTGCTCGGTCGCTCCGCGCGGCGGCTCCTTGAGCAAAAAGAGCAGGAACGCCAGCAGCAGCCCCGGGTAGCCGGCCCAGAGGAAGGCGGCCCGCCAGCCGTACCGCGCCGCGATAGCGCTGCCGATGATATAGCCGAGTGCCGACCCAACCGGGATCGCGAGATAGAAGATCGAAATCGCATTGTTGCGGCGGTTCGCGGGAAACAAGTCGGCGACCCAGCCGGGGCTGATCGTGCCGAAACTCGCCTCCCCGAAACCGACGAGCACGCGGTAGAAGATCAGCGCTCCCAGCGCGCTGACGTGGCCGGACATCAACGTGCCCAAGCTCCAAACAAACACTCCCGCGGCCACCAGCCAACGCCGCGCGACCCGATCGCCGAGATAACCGAAAATCGGCGAGGTAAGAAAATATCCCCACATGAACGCGCTTTGAATCGTGCCGAGTTGCTCGTCGCTGAGGCGCAACTCGTCTTTGATCGGCGTCAACACCGCCGCCAGGAGCTGGCGGTCGAGGTAATCGAGCAAATTCAGCCCGGTCAGCACGATCAGCGACCCGATGGGCCACAGGGGCTTGTTCTGATTCACGCAACCGGAGCCAATCGCCCCACACTGGGCTTGAAAAGGCCTAAAATCCGCCCCTGTTCATCGGCTTCGCCGCGATGCTTCGCTTTCATCTTCCCCCCAACCTTGTGGCCGCCGCCGCGCGCAATGCGATTCCCGTACGGGTGGAAATCGACCTCGCCACCCCTCCCACCCCCAACCTGCTGCCGGCGCTGGCCTTGCTGCAACGCTGGTGCGGTCCGAAGCCCCCCGCGTTTCTCCAACTGACTCGCGCCCAATTGCGCGACCTCGCCACCGTCGTCGGGACCGAACCAGTCTTCTGCGAAAACGGGCGGTCAGCCCCGTGGTGTCACGACGACCTTGTTGCCCAGCCCGCTCCGGTCGCACCGGTTTCGGCCACCGGCCACCGGCCCGCCGCCAAGCCGGCCAGATCGGCGGAACCGGCGATGACGATCGACGGTTCGGAACATTTCCTCGCCCTCACGCTGCCGTCACGCGAGCACCCGCGCTATGGCGACGCGCTCGCGCTGGTCCGTGAGCACGGTTTCGTGCTCGAACCCTCAAATCGCAAATGGTGGCTGCGCGACCGTCACAAGACGCTGAATTTTCTCGCAGCCCATCTCACGCGACTGCGCGATGTCTTCGGCGCCGAAGTCACGCCGAACTTCGAAAAAAACACGGTTCACCTTCGCCCGGCGGAAATCGCCGCCGAGGTGACACCGGCAGGCGACCGCGATTTCGCCGTCACGGTCGGACTCCGGGCGGGCTCGGCCGACGAGGCCACGCTGCGCTCCGCGGTCGCAAGCAATCGCGGTTACCTCGAGGCCGACGGCAAGATCTTCCTGCTTGAAGCCGCGCAGTTGAAGAAGCTCACCACGGCCCAACGGGCATTGAGCGGCGAACCGAATTCCGGCCTCACTCCCCGCCGCATCCAGCGCGTTTCGGCCGCCCACGCCGCGGAGGTGCAGGACATCATGGCGGAGCTCTCTCCCAACTTTCAGGCCCCGGAATCCTGGCGCAGCCGGGGCGCCGCGCTGCGCAACCTGTCCACCCTCAGCCCGGCTCCGATTCCGGCTTCGCTCGACCGCCAGCTCCGTCCCTACCAACGGCTCGGGGTCGCGTGGCTGTGGCACCTCTGCCGGCACGATCTCGGCGGATTGCTCGCCGACGAAATGGGGCTTGGCAAAACCCTCCAAGCCCTCGCCCTGCTCGCGGCCCTCAGCGTCCGGAGCTCGGATTCGCGCGTACCGTGCCCGTCACTCGTGATCGCGCCCGCCTCCCTGCTCGAAAACTGGCGGCGCGAGGCCGCGCGCTTCACCCCGGAACTCCGTGTTTTCGTGCACCATGCCGGACGCCGCCTGGCCTCCGGTGATGATTTTGCGGCGCACGATCTCGTCATCACCAGCTATGGCACGCTGGCGCGCGACCAGGCCTTGTTCGTTTCGACCGAGTTCGCCTGCGTCGTCGCCGACGAGGCCCAGCACATCAAAAATCGCCGCTCGCAAAATGCGGCGGCCCTGCGCGCCCTGCGTGCCCGCGCCCGTTTCCTTCTCACCGGCACGCCGTTGGAAAACTCGCTCGACGACCTGCGCTCGCTCTTCGAATTCCTGCTGCCCGGCTATCTCACGCGGGTGCCGGCCGGCCTGCGGGGCGAGGAACGCAGCTGGTTCGACGACCGCCTGCGCGCCCAGACGGCGCCTTATATTCTGCGCCGGACCAAGAAGACCGTCGCGCCCGAATTGCCGGAAAAAATCGAGCAGACCATCTGGTGCGAGCTCACGACCGCCCAAGCCGCGCTGTACCGGGAAACGCAGGAGCGCTCCGAACGCGAACTCTTCGATCTCGAGGCCGGTGGTGCGAGCGAGGCGAAACTCCAGTTTGCCGCGCTCACCCAGCTCCTCCGGCTCCGCCAGATCTGCTGCGATCCCCGGTTGGTCGCAGCCAAAGTCCCCGACGCCCGCGACGACGCCCCCGCAACCCCAGGGTCGCCGCCGGAAAGGAGTCAGCCCGCCTATCGGGACTCGACGAAACTCGACGCCTTCAACGAATTGATATCCGAGGCGGTCGACGACGGCCATCGCGCCCTGGTCTTCTCACAGTTCACCTCTCTGCTCGCCCTCCTCCGCGCCGACCTCGATCGCCAGCAAATCGCGTATTGTTATCTCGACGGCTCGATGACCGCCCGGGCGCGGCAGGTGGAGGTCGATCGTTTCCAAGCGTCCGCCGATATTCCACTTTTCCTGCTCTCATTGAAAGCGGGCGGCACGGGCCTCAATCTTACCGGGGCCGACACCGTGGTGCATTTCGACCCGTGGTGGAATCCGGCCGCCGAGGCGCAGGCCACGGACCGCGCGCACCGCATCGGCCAGACCCGCGTCGTGTCGAGCTACAAGCTGATCGCCGCCGGCACCGTCGAAGAAAAGGTTCTCGCCTTGCAGGCAGAGAAACGCGCGCTGCTCGCGGGCGTCTTTGAGGCCAGCGACGCCGTCTCCGCCGGGCTTTCCCTCGCCGATCTCAAGTCGCTCTTGAAAACATAGGGCGATACCCGCTCCCCACGGATCCTTGCACATCCCTCGTTCCGCCGATATCACTTTCCTACGAAAGGAAGCACCCCGCCGCCTATGAAATCTCAAACTCCAGCCATGAAGTCGCTATTCGCTTTCGCCCTCCTTATTCCAACCGGTCTTTTTTTGGCCGGTTGTGCCACCATGTTGAAGGACCCCGAGCCCAGCGTGAAGGCGAGCTACAATTCCGCGGCTCCCGCGCGGGAGAAAAAAACCTACACAATCGTCTGCGAAAACGCAGTCGTACAGCGTTGGTTCGTCTCGGATCCGAAAGCGATCATGGCCTTGGGCGCGACGTTGGAAAAGCAAGGCTATGAAGAAGCCGCAAATCCGGGTGCCGCCACCCATGTCATCAACGTCGAAATGGGCTTCGGCCCTCGCCAACCGCGTGCCCAGATTCAAGAAAATCCAGACTCCGTCCGGTACCTGAACCTCGCAGCGACGACCGGTTCGGGTCGCTACACGGAAGTCATGACCCAACGCGACGATGCCGGCGGATCGATTTTGATCGGACCGAACGGAGAGCAAGTTCCGACCGGCGGTTGGAAGAAAATGGCGGAGGACGCCAAACGGATGGAAGAAGGCGGGCCGGATCCGGCTGCCTTCGACACCTTGGTTCTCCGCGCGTGGGATGTGGGCGATGCCAAAGCCCCGCGGGTTTTTGCCTGGGAACTGCTGGTCCAGCGGCCCGTTGACTACGACATGCCCTCGCCCAAACACGTCGGCCTCCTGCTCCATGACGCCACCGCGCGATTGGATGCCGGTTGGGCCGGAACGCCGAACGCCGCCAAACCGTCGTTTGAGCGGGTGCAACCGCAGAAAAAATAAAGCCAGCTCGCTGGCCTGCACCGGTTCAACGTCACCGTCAGCCCCTGATTCTGCTGCACTTCTGCTGCACTCAAAAACAAAAACCCGTTAATCGTTTAAGATTAACGGGTTTTAAGTGGTGGCAAGACCCGGAATCGAACCGGGGACACAAGGATTTTCAGTCCTCTGCTCTACCAACTGAGCTATCTTGCCCCAAAAGGAAGGGCGAACAAAGGGCGGTGAATGGAGCGCGTCAAATGGAATTTCGGCCGAAGTGATAGACGTCTTCAACGGTGGCCGTGCAGCGCCACCCCCAACCCCCGGAGACCCGTCCAAAGGAAGGATGGCAAGCGGATGAAAGTCCGGGACGAGTAAGCTCTCATGCCGACGCCTGACTAGATTTCGAGAGACAGCGATCAGTCGCGCGAATCCGGCTGGGGCAAATTTACCGTCATCGGAAATAAACCCAATCCGCAAGGGGCAGCACTTCGGAAGGGCCCGTTTATTGTTCCGGGGCGCACCGAAGCTGGATAATCGATGCCCACTCTCGCAATGAGACAGATCCGCTTGCCAAACGTATCGGCGATCCGGCACAACCGTGAGCGTTTTGATTAATCCATGAATCCAGCCCGTCATCCCCTCGTTGCTTTCCCGCGACCGACCGACCGGGCCTGACGGAGACATCGATTCCTCGCCCCAGCCCCATCTGCCACCCCTACCAGCCACCCCCAATCACCGGCCGAACTTTCCCCTGCCCCAGCGTCACTCAACATAATCGCCCATTCCCGGCCTATCAGAATCAACCAGCCCATAACTTCCCCCTCCAACGTGAGCGCCAATCCCAACACTTCTTCCTCTCCGGTTTCCCGCTGCGAATACACTTCCGCCTTCCTGCTCCTGCGACTTTTTATCGGGCTGCGGACCCTGCTCGCTGGCCTCGAAAAATTCGAGGGCAAGGGCACCTACTCGTTCACCAACTACTACGAAAACATGGGGCGGATGGCTCAGGGCATCACCGGCGCATCCTTCCTTCCGCTCTGGATGACCCGCAACTTCGCCCACGGGCTGGGTTATGCGCTCGTGCTTCTGGGGGCCGCGCTGCTCCTGGGGATCAAGACACGCGTGACGTTGACTCTCACCGGCCTAGTCTACGTCAGTCTTTCATTCGGTCTGATGGCCGTGCAGGAAAGCCAGGGCGTTGCCTGGCTCGCCACTCAGATCGGTCTGATCGTCGGTGCCCTATTGCTCGTGCGGCACGATCGCTTTGCACTCCTGCGCGATAAACACGAATGACCCCGCCAGCCGTATCACCCGTTTGCAACGGCAGCAAAACTTCCTACGATTAATCCGTGAGCGCCTCGAAAAACTTTTTCCCACGCACCCGGCCGCGGCGGAGTGAACCACTCGACCCCAGCCCGACCCTGATCGTCCAGCTTCCCGCGTCCCATGTCTGAATTCCTTTCGTCCCCCTCCACCCCCGTCACCCGCCGCGAATTCCTCAGCACGGGAGCCCGGCTCGGCGCCGTCCTGGCCGCCGCCCCCTACATCGCCCGCGGGGCGGCGACGAAATCCGATCCGCTCAACGTGGCCCTGATCGGTTGCGGTGAACAGGGCAGCGTCCTCATGAACGCCGCACTGAAGATCCCCGACATCCGCTTCAAGGCGGTCTGCGACATCTGGCCCTACCGTCGCACCTACGGCGAGCGCCTGCTAAAAAAATTCGGTCACGATCCGAAACCGTACGAAGACTACCGGGAGTTGCTCGCCAACCATCCGGAGCTTGACGCCGTCATCATTGCGACGCCCGACTTCACGCACGCCGAACATACCGTCGCCGCGCTCAAGGCCGGCAAGCACGTCTACTGTGAAAAGTTGATGTCCAACACGATCGAGGGCGCCCGCTCCATGGTCGTTGCCGCCCGCGAAGCGAAAAAACTCCTCCAACTCGGCCACCAGCGCCGCAGCAATCCCCGTTACCTGCACGCCCGCGACAAGGTCGTGCGCGAAAATCGCCTCCTCGGCCGCATCACCAATATCAGCGGCCAGTGGCATCGCGCCGTGACGGACGATTTCGGTTTCCCGGCCAGCCAGGCTTTGTCGGAAGCGAAGCTCCACCAGTACGGTTTCGCCAACATGCACGAGTTTCGGAATTGGCGCTGGTTCAAGAAATACGCCGGCGGCCCGATGTCCGATCTCGGCGCGCACCAGATCGACGTCTACAATTGGATGCTCGGCGTCAATCCGCGCATGTGTATCGCCAGCGGCGGCGTCGATTACTACAAGACCCACGAGTGGTATGACAACGCGATCGCGATCTTCGAGTATCCCACGAAGGAAGGCGTCGTCCGCGCGACCTACGAGGTCCTCACGACCACGAGCGCCGGCGGCGGCTACCACGAGTATTTCATGGGTGACGAGGGCGCCCTGAAATTGTCGGAGAATCCGAAATACACGAAGCTCTACCGCGAAGCCCGCGCGCCCGAATGGGATCAATGGGCCGCCAAAGGCATTGTCGCCAGCCCGCTCTCCGGCGAGGGAGCTCCTCCGCCCGTCAAGGCCTGGGAAAAACCCGGCGTCAAAAAGCTCGGCGGACCGGCCAAGGGCACCGTCGATGTACGCGAAACCGCCGCGCTCTCCGCGTGGGAAATCCCCGTCACGCTCGACAAGGCCATCCACCAGCCGCACCTCGAAAACTTCTTCGATGCGATCCGCCACGGCACGCCGCTGAACTGCCCCGGCGAATCCGCGTTCGCCACCGCCGTCACCATCCTGAAGATCAACGAATCCATCGCCGCGCAAAAGATGCTGACCTTTACGCCGGCGGATTTCGTGGCTTGATTGGCCGAAGTTCGTTTCCACCCTTCCTGCTCATCATGAGACTCCGCTCCCTGCCCATGCGCCTCCGCCTCATCCCGCTCCCCTTGCTTGCCGCTGCCTTCGCGACCGCCGCGTTCGCCGCCGACGGCAAGGTCCCGCTCAAAATCGAGCTGCCGCGTCCGCTGTTTGCCGGCACGCCCCGCCCGATCCAGCTGCCCAATCTGGAGCCGGCCACGGCGGGCAAACGACCGGATTTGATGGTGCCCGCCGGCACCGTCCTCCTTTCCAAGGGCAAGCCTGTCACGAGCAGTGACGCCCAGCCGGTCATCGGCGAACTCGCGTTCATCACCGATGGCGACAAGAGCGGCACCGACGGCGCTTACGTCGAGCTCGGGCCGGCGCTGCAGTGGGTGCAGATCGACCTCGGCGCGCCGGCCAAGCTGGCGGCGATCGCCGTCTGGCACTTTCACTCGCAGGCCCGCGTCTATCACGACTTCATCGTGCAGGTTTCCGATGATCCCGCCTTCAAGCAGGGAATCGTCACGCTCTACAACAGCGACGACGACAATTCCGCGAAGCTCGGCAAGGGCACCGACAAGGCCTACATCGAGGGCTTTCAGGGCCGCGTCGTCGACGCCAAGGGTTCGACCGCGCGCTACGTCCGCCTCTACAGCAACGGCAACACCTCGGATGAATTGAACCACTATTGCGAGGTTGAGGTCTACGGTCAGGCGAAATAGCGCCGACCGCATGAGAGATGAGCTGCGGCCTCCAGCCGCAGCGCCCAAGCAAAGCACCGGCCCGGGCGGTGCCACTGGAGCCCGCCTTCGATCCCGTGCTTTCCCTCCTCCCTCGCTGGCTCCCGCTCGCCGTCATCACCCTCGTCGCATTCTGGCTGCGCACGCACCAGCTGGCGCGCCGGCCGATGCACGCCGACGAGGCAAACCAGGCCGGCAAGGCGGGCGAGTTGCTTGAAACCGGGCGCTACGTCTTCGATCCCCGCGATCATCACGGTCCCACGCTTTACTACGCCGTGCTGCCCGTCGCCTGGCTCCGCGGCGAACACACCCTCGCCCGATTGAGCGAAACGACCGTGCGCCTCGTGCCGGCGCTGGCCGGCACACTTGCCGTCGTCTTGCTCGCCGTTTTTGCCACCCCGCTCGGTCGTTGGCCGGCATTGATCGCGGCGGCGTTGCTGGCCCTTTCACCGCCCGCGGTGTATTATAGCCGCGATTTTATCCAGGAAACCCTGCTGCTCACCTTCACGCTCGGTGGATGCATCTGCGCCCAACGCTGGTGGCGCGACGGCCGGCTCCGCTGGGCGCTGGCCGCCGGTGCCTGCCTCGGACTCATGCAGGCGACAAAAGCCAGTGCGCCGCTCTTTGCCCTCGCGGCGCTGCTCGCTGCGATCGTCGCCGGGGGGGATCGTCCGACCTCCGCCCGGTGGGGACGAGATCTCGGACTTGCCATGGGCGCGGCCTTCGCCGTTGCCGCGTTGCTCTATGCCTCGTTCGGCACCCACCTCGCCGGAATCCCGGATGCACTGGCGGCCTACGCGTACGCCTGGGGCCGCGTCACGGGACCCAGCGGCCACGAAAAGCCATGGTGGTACTATCTCCAGCTGTTTGGCTGGCACCGCGATGGCGGTCTGCTCTGGCATCACCTGACGTTCACCGCCGCCGCCCTCGCCGGGCTGGGCGTCGCGCTTTTCACCCGACAAAAATATCTGCGCGGGATCGCGCTCTACACCGGGTTGATTTTCTGCGCCTTGTCGTGCGTGGCCTACAAAACCCCCTGGCATGCGATCCACGCGGTGCCGGGAATGGCCCTGTTGGGCGCCGGAGCATTCGCAGCACTCGCCCACCGCCCTTGGGGAAGGCTGCTCGCCGGAGCCGCCCTTATGCTGACCTTCCTCTCGCTTGGTCAGCAAACTCGCCTCGCCGCATTCCAGCGACCGGCCGACGCCCGCAATCCCTACGCCTACGTTCACAGTTCGCCGGACGTCTTGAAAGTCCGCGATCTCGCCGCGGCGGCCCTCGCCCGCACCCCGGACAAACCCATCCGCATCATCAGCGAGGAATATTGGCCGCTGCCGTGGTATCTTCGCGGCCTGCCGCGCGTCGGCTACTGGTCAGCGCCTCCCGCCGAATGCGATGGCGCCCTGCTCATCGTTTCCGCCACGCAAGCGGACGTCGTTCGCACCCGGTTGCGCGACCGCTATCGGGAATCGTTTCTCGGGCTGCGGCCCGGCGTGCTTTGCGTGATCATGACTCCGGAGTGATGCCCCCGCGATTTTCAATCGTCATTCCCGTGTACAACGAGGCGGGAAACCTCGGACCGCTGCTGGCGAGCACCGTCACGGTGCTGCGTACCCTGCGCGGCGAATTTGAAATCATCGTCGTCAACGATGGCAGCACGGACCGCACCGCGGAGGAAATCGCCGCCGCTCGGGCGCGCTGGCCGGAATGCACCGAGTTGCGGCAACCCGGAAACACGGGCCAGGCCGATGCCCTCCTCGCGGGGCTGCGCGCCGCGCGGGGAGAACTCCTCATCACGCTGGACGGTGACGGCCAGAACGACCCGGAAGATATCCCGCGACTGCTCGCCCCCGTTGAAGCGGGCACCCTCGATCTCGTCTGTGGCTGGCGCGTCGACCGCCACGATTCGCCACTCCGCCGGGTGATGTCGCGCATCGCGAACACGGTGCGCCGCATCGTGCTTGCGGATCGCGTCCACGATGCGGGTTGTCAGTTGCGCGTATTTCGCCGGGAAGTCCGGGACGCACTCCACCCGATGGAACTGTTGCAGAGTTTCGTGCCGGCGCTCGCGGTCGCCGCCGGTTTCCGCGTGGGGGAGCAACCCGTGCGCCACCACGCCCGCCGGCACGGCGACTCGAAATACACGCTCGGCCGCCTTTGGTGGCGGCCCGCCGCCGCGATGCTCGCCTTGCGCTGCCGGCTCTGGCGCCGTACCCCGCGATGAACCCTGCCGCCTTTCAGCACGAGGCGATGGCCACGTATTTCGAGGTCGTCATCGCCGGCCACGAACCGGCCTACGCGCGGCAGGCGGCCACCGCGGCTTTTCGGGAACTCGACCGGCTCGAAGGCGAACTCAGCCGCTACGTCGAATCCAGCGACATCGCGCGCGCCAATCGACTCGCCCGCGGTGAAACCATCAATGTTGGCGAGGACACCATCGAGTGCCTGTTGCTGGCCGCGGATGCGTCCCTTGCCACGGGGCGCGCGTTCGATCCCTCCTACGCCTCGGAGCGGGCCCGGGATTTTCCGCCAGACCTGCCACCGTTTACCCTCGATCCCTCGGCGCACACCCTGACCTCCCATGCCGTCCGACTGCATCTCGACCTCGGGGCGATCGGCAAGGGTTATGCATTGGACCGGCTCGCCGCGATCCTCGGAGAATGGGCCATTACGACCGCCTGCCTCAACAGCGGAGGCAGCACGGCCCTTGCGCTCGGCCGGCCCGACGGAAAGCCCGGCTGGCCGATCGGCATCGGCGAGGACCCCTCCCATCGCATCATCCTGCTGGCCGACGCGTCGCTCAGCGGATCCGGTGTTGCGGTGAAAGGCACCCATCTCGTCGACCCGCGCGCCGGCTCCCTGGCGGGACGCCGTACCCGGGTGTGGGCACTCGCCCCAGGAGCGGCCCAGTCCGATGCCCTGTCGACCGCATTTTTTGTCATGAGCGAACGGGAGGTTGCCGCCTTTTGCGCCGCGCACCCGCACATCGGCGCCGCGGTGACGATCTCCGGCGAGCGGCTCGCTGTATACGGGGCACTGATATCGCACCTGCCAGAGCTGCGGTCCCGCTAATGTACGTCGCAGGGAGTCCGTCCTGCTCTTGCGACCACGGGGTCGCCCCGCAAAAAGAACGGTCCGTTGCGCCCATGAATATGATGGCCGTGATTGCAATCCGGCCGGCCGCCCAACAAACATCGTTCGATTCTGGATTCGCTTCTGCCATCCCAACCCTATGCCCCACCCGGTCCCGCAATTGACGCGCAGCTTCGGCCAAGAAATGCCTCCGCTTCTGAATTGAGGAACCAACCGAGCTTTTTGAAACTGCCCCGCGATTCCCAATGACGAGCCATCCCTACGCGTTCCTCGCTCTCTTTGCTGCGGTCGCGTTGGCATTTCCCGTCATCCTCCTGATGGTCGCCCGGCTCTGGGTGCGATGCTTTCAACCCGCCAAGCCGAGCGCGGTGAAAAACGATGTTTACGAGTGCGGCGTGGCCCCATCGGGCGACTCGTGGATTCAGTTCAAGGCGCACTACTATCTCTACGCTATCCTCTTCCTGATTTTCGATGTCGAGGTGCTGTTCCTGCTCCCCTTTGCGGTCACCTTTACCTCGCTGCCGGTCGGAGCCTTGGTGGCGATGCTCGTCTTCATCCTCCTGCTGGCCGAGGGCCTCGTCTGGGCCTGGCACCGCGGCCACTTGGAGTGGAAATAACATGAGCGACGCCGCGCCCATTCCGCCTCCCACGCCGCCGGCCGCGTCGCTCGAAGTCTTGACGCAGGTGGATCGCGACGAGCTCCGCCGCCACGGCATCCTGCTCACGAGCCTCCAGGAGCTTTACACGTGGGGGAACAGCAACTCCGTCTGGCCGCTCAATTTCGGCCTCGCGTGCTGCGCGATCGAAATGATCGCGGCCTCGATGGCGAAATTCGACATCGCCCGCTTCGGCTCGGAAGTGTTCCGCCCGTCGCCGCGCCAGGCCGATCTGCTCATCGTGTCGGGCACCGTCACCAAGAAAATGGCCCCGCAGGTCGTCCGACTCTGGAACCAGATGCCCGAACCGAAATACTGCATCGCGATGGGCGCCTGCGCCATTTCCGGCGGTCCCTTCAAGCAGGGCTACAACGTCCTGAAGGGCATCGATCGCTTCATCCCCGTCGACATTTACATCCCCGGCTGCCCGCCGCGGCCCGAAGCCCTGCTGCACGGGCTCGTGCAGTTGCAAAAGAAAATCAAGAGCTTCCAGCTCACCGGCCCCGACGCCCCGCGCCATCTGCGCTCCGACCTGAGTTGCGAGAACCCCGTGCCGGAATTCGGCGAACACGACCTTGAACCGCCCGCCAATCCCGAAGTGTGGCAGGCGCCGACCATCGTCCGGTCCGAAAAGGGCTGACCCGCATGGAAACCGTTGAACAGATCCGCGATCGTCTGCTCGCCCGGTTTCCCGGGGCGGAGATTTCCGTCATCACGAATCCCGGCGTCGCGGCCCAACACTCGCTGCTGCTGGGGGCGACGCATGCGCGGGCGGTCGCCGAATTTCTCCGCGACGACACGACGCTGAAGCTCGATCAATGTTCCAATGTGACGGGGATCGACTGGCCGGAAAAGGAGATCGTCGAAACCACGAAAGTCACGGTCCCCGACCCCGCCGGCGGCCCGGCCAAGGTCGTCGAACAAAAGACCAACCGCATCCAGCCGGGCTGCCTCGAGGTCGTTTATCATCTTTACTCGATCGCACTGCGGCACGGCCCCGTGATTCTGCGCCTGCGCACCGGCAATCGCACGGATCGGGTCACGGTGCCGTCGCTCACGCCGGTGTGGCGGGCGTGCGAATTTCAGGAGCGCGAGGTATTCGATCTCTTTGGCGTCAGCTTCGAGGGTCATCCCGATCTTCGCCGCATTCTCATGTGGGACGGGTTCAAGGATCACCCGATGCGCAGGGATTACGTCGAGCCCGACGACTACGAATGGGAGCCGACGCCGCATGGTGCAGTGTTGGAGAAGGCAAAGCATCACTATCCCGCCGCGACCGTGGCGAAAGAGGGCGCGAAGCCATGAGCGTATCCGATCTCACGCCCCTCGCCGTGGCCGGCGGCTCCCACGTCCGTTCCGTACACGATGAATTCCACGGTGACCTGCTCGAGGTCTCGATGGGGCCGCATCACCCGTCAACGCACGGCGTGTTCCGGATGATCGTCACCCTCGACGGTGAGACGATCGTGAAGCTCAAGCCGGTGTTCGGTTACCTGCACCGGAATCACGAAAAAATCGGCGAGAACACCAGCTACCTCGCGTCGATGCCCTACACCGACCGGCTCGACTACCTGTGTTCGATGACGAACAACTGGGCCTACGCAATCGCGGTCGAAAAACTTGCCGGCCAGCCCGTGCCGGAACGCGCCGAGTACGTGCGGGTCATCCTCGCGGAGCTGACCCGCCTGCTCAATCACACCTGTCTCGCGGGCTTTCTGATGCAGGACTGCGGCTGCAGCGGCACGCCCCTCATGTATGCGTTTCGCGAACGCGAAAAGATCCTCGATCTCTTCGAGTCACTCAGCGGCTCGCGCATGATGTGCAACTACCAGCGTTTCGGCGGCTGCCGCGTCGATCCGTCCGCGGACTGGCTCGAAGGTGCGCGCAAACTCACCGCTGGCTATGGCCCGTTTCTCGACGAGTTTGAGGCCCTGCTCACCGGCAACGAGATCATCATGGCCCGAACGCAGGGGGTGGGCCGGCTCTCGCCCGAACTCGCCATCAACGCCGGCGTCACCGGCCCGATGCTGCGGGCGACGGGCGTCAACTACGACCTGCGCAAGGTCGACGGCTACGGGGTCTACCCGCGGTTCGATTTCCGCGTGCCGCTCGGCGACCACGGCGATGTTTACGACCGCTACATGATCCGCGTCCTTGAGATGCGCGAGTCGATCAAGATTCTCCAACAGGCGCTCGCCGGTCTGCCGGCCGGCCCGATCATGGACCCGAAGGCCAAGTTGCGCGGCTTCCGCCCGAAGGCGGGCGAAGCCTACGGCCGCATCGAGGGGCCGAAGGGGGAAATCGGCTTTCACCTGATCAGCGACGGCAGTCCGAATCCCTACCGGTACCGCGTGCGCCCGCCGTCGCTCGTCAACCTCACGGTGCTCGAGGACATGTGCCTCGGCCACTCCGTCGCCGACGCCGTGATCATCCTCGGCTCGGTCGACATCGTCCTGGGGGAAGTAGACCGATGAAAAGCCGAATCTACAATCAATGTGGTACTCAGGGAATCAGGAACGAAAGCAATCGGACAACGGATCGATTTCCTGACTTCCTGAGTTCCACATAAGCGAATTTCTCACCCATGCTCGGCTCCGGATTAATTCAAGGTCTCGCCGTCACCGCGAAAAACTTCTTGGGCAGCTTCCACGATCCGGCGCGCTATACGACCGTCGAGTATCCGGAGGTAAAACCAAAGCTCCCGGAGAACTACCGCAATTTCCCCTTCCTCGTCACCGAAAACGCCGAAGATCCCATGGGCACGCTGCGCTGTGTCGCCTGCCAGATCTGCGAGAAGGAGTGCCCGCCGCAGTGCATCTACATCGAGAAGAGCAAGGACAAGAAACCCGACGCCACGGGTAAACAGCAGCTTTATCCGGCCATCTTCGCCATCGACACCTCCGTCTGCATGAGCTGCCAGATCTGCGTCGAAGTCTGTCCGTTCGACGCGATCAAGATGGACCAGGTTTTCGAGATCGCCACGACCGAACGCTTTTCCGCGCTCCTGCTCGACCGGGAACAACTGGCGAAACCCAACAGCTACTACCACTCGATTCACCCGACGGAGGCCGCCGAAGTCGACGGCCGTCTCGCCGCCGAGCGCAAGGCCACCGAGGAAAAGGCGAAAGCCGCTGCGGCGGCCAAAGCCGCGGCCGCCGCTGCTCCGAAACCCACCCCCGCCGCGTCGCCAGCCGCAGCCGCACCCGCCACCACCCCAGCACCCGCTTCGCCCGTGGCGAAGCCACAGGATGAACCGCGCCGTAGCCCACCGGGCGAAGGCGGACCGACCACATGAGTGCCGCCGCGCCCATCGACCCCTTCCTCGAGCGCGCACCGCTGCTCCTGCGCGACGCGGTCACCGGGTTCCTGCCCGAACCGTGGCGCTGGCTCGTGAACAGCCTCATCGCCATCGCGGTGATCCTGGGTGTCTTTGGCCTACTCTTCGCTTTCCTCACGCTCGCGGAACGAAAAATCCTCGGCCGCATTCAAAACCGGCCGGGTCCGAATCGCGCGCCCCTGCCCTTCCTCGGCCTCCGCACCTACGGACTGGCCCAGCCGTTTGCCGATGGCGTGAAGTCGCTGACCAAGGAAGACATCGTCCCGCGTGAGGCCGACCACGTGCTCCATTTTCTCGCCCCGGTCGCGCTCCTCGCCTTTTCCATCCTCACGTTCGCGGTGATTCCCTATGGCAGGCACCTCGTGCCGCTCGAGCTCGACGCCGCGGTCCTTTATTTCTTCGCCGCCGGTGCCGCGACCGAGCTCGCCGTCTTCATGGCCGGTTGGGCGAGTCACAATAAATACGCCCTGCTCGCCGCGATGCGGGCCCTCGCGCAGCTCATCAGCTACGAACTGCCGCTGCTCCTTTCCTGGGTGCCCGTCGTCATGATCACGGGCACGCTTTCGACCACGGGGATCGTCGACGCGCAGGCCGGCTGGAAATTCGGCTTCATTCCCCACTGGCACGTGTTCACCCCGTGGGGGTTCTGCGGCTTCGTCATCTTCATGGTCGCCGCATTGGCCGAGTCGAACCGCTCGCCCTTCGACCTGCCCGAGGCCGAAAGCGAACTCATCGCCGGGCATCTGACAGAATACAGCGGTTTCAAATACGCGCTGTTCTTCATGGCCGAGTATTTCGGCATGATCGCGCTGAGCGGGATGGCCATCACCCTCTTTCTCGGCGGCTGGCGCGCCCCGCTGCCGTTCCTCGATTTCATTCCCTCCTATCTCTGGTTCGCGGCGAAACTGCTGGCGCTGCTCCTCGGGTTCATCTGGTTGCGGGCCACGTTCCCGCGCGTGCGAATCGACCAGCTCATGCGCTTCGCCTGGAAATTCCTCGTGCCGCTCGCGCTGATCAATCTCGGCACCGCGGCCTTCTGGTCGCTGACCTCGGGCTGGAGCGGCCCGCTGCAGCTCATCCGCTGGGCTGTCTGCCTCGGACTCGTCGTTGGGCCGTTCGTCGTGATGGGCCGGCGCCTCAGCGTGGGCACCGGTCCCCGGACCTACCGTTACGCCCCGTCATGATCGCCGCCTTTCTCGTCATCGCCCTCGTGACCATCGGCACCGCCGCCGTGGCGATGGCCCTGCGCAATCTCATTCACAGCGCGTTGCTGCTGGTCGCGAGTTGGGCCGGCGTGGCGGCGTTTTACCTCTGGGCGGGCGCCGAGTTTATCGCCTTTGCCCAGGTACTGGTCTACGTCGGAGCCGTTTCGATGGTGGTGCTTTTTGCGGTATTACTCACCCGCCGGTCGCGGGCCGATCTGACCGTGACGCTGGACTCACTCGCCCGCACCGTCGCCGCGTTGCTGGCCGGGGGCGCCGTGCTCGGCGTGCTGTTTGGCGCGGTGCTCAGCACCCGGGTGATCGCCATCGCGTCACCGGCTCCCACGGTCACCGTCCGGGACGTGGGCGCGCAACTCATGGGCCCGCACGCCGCGGCCGTGCTGGTGGTCGGGTTGATTCTCACGGTGGCCTTGCTCGGCGCCATCGTCCTGGCGGCCGTCGACCGTCCGGAGAAACGGGAGGATGCCGGATGAGCGTGAATCCGCTGCAATTGTGCCTCCTGTTTTCGAGCGCGCTCTTCTGCGTCGGCTTGGTGGCCGCGCTGTCGCGCAGCAATGCCATCCTCGTGCTGCTCGGCATCGAGCTGATGCTGAACGCGGCCAACCTCAACTTCATCGCGTTCTGGCGTTTTGGCCCGGCGGGAGCGCCGGCCACCGGCGTGCTGTTCGTGCTTTTCTCGATTGCCGTCGCCGCCGCGGAAGCGGCCGTCGGTCTTGCGCTCGTGATCGCGATTTACCGCCATCAGAAAAACATCCGGCTGCAGGAGGCCACGCGACTCAAGGGATGAAAACCTCCGGCCAACGAGACTCCGCCTGCGAGCCCTGATACGATGAAGCTTTCTGTCCAGTTCCTCTGGCTTATCCCGGCCCTTCCGCTGCTCGCCGCCGCCATCGGAGCGCTCACGCCGCGGAGCGGTCGCAAGCTGGCGGCCGGTGCGGCCATCGCCGCCATGGCCGCGGCCTTGCTCGTTTCCTGCGCCGCGATGTCCAGTGCGCTCGCAAACCCGGCGCTCCATGCCGCGCACAACTTCGCCTGGTTTGACCTCGGCGCTGCGCCGCTCCGGCTCGGCTGGCTGCTCGACCCGCTCACCGCCTTCATGTGCGTGATGGTTACGTTCGTCGGCCTGCTGATCTTTATTTTCAGCACCGGTTATCTCCACGCCGACGAAAATTTCGCGCGCTTCTTCTGTTTTCTCAGCCTGTTTGCCGCTGCGATGCTCGGTCTGCTGGTGGCCAACAGCCTGTTGCTCCTCTTCGTTTGCTGGGAACTTGTCGGCCTCGCCTCGTATTTGCTGATCGGTTTTTGGTTTCATAAACCCGCGGCGGCCGCGGCCGCCAAAAAGGCGTTTATCACCACGCGCATCGGCGATCTCGGCCTGCTCCTCGGCCTGCTGTGGTTGTACGACTCCACCGGCTCCCTGCTTTTCTACGACGGCGGCGCCGGTGTGCTCGAACCCAATGCCCTCGGCGCCCTCGCGGCGCAAGTAACCGTCGGCGGTCTGGCCGTCTCCACGGCGATCGGCCTGCTCGTCTTCTGCGGCGCAATTGGAAAATCCGGCCAGTTCCCGCTGCACGTCTGGCTGCCGGACGCAATGGAAGGTCCGACGCCGGTCTCCGCCCTCATTCACGCGGCCACCATGGTGGCCGCCGGCGTATTCCTCATCGCCCGCGTCTACCCCTTGATGGCCGCCGACCAGCTGCTCGCGCAGGCGCCCGTACACGCCCTCACCGTCGTCGCGGCCATCGGCGCGATCACCGCCTTGCTCGGCGCCGTCCTCGCCGTGGCCCAAAACGACATCAAGCGCATTCTCGCCTTTTCCACGGTCTCCCAACTCGGCTACATGATGCTGGCGCTGGGCGTCGGTTCATGGGTCGCCGCCATCTTCCATTTGCTGACGCACGCTTTTTTCAAGGCACTGCTCTTTCTCGGCGCCGGCGCGGTGATTCATGCGGCGCACCACGAGCAGGACATCCGCCAGCTTGGCGGACTCCGCGGGCCTCTGCGCATCACCTTCGCCACCTTCGCCATCGGCACGATGGCGCTGGCCGGCGTACCGTTTCTCTTCTCCGGATTCTGGAGCAAGGAGGCAATTTTGCACGCGGCCCACAACTGGGACGTATCGCACCTGCCGCTTTACGCCGGTCTCGCCGCCGTGGTGCTCACCGCCTTTTACATGACGCGACTCGTGGCCGAGGTTTTCTTCGGTCCGGCTCGTAGCGAGTCCGCCAGCCACGCCCGCGAAAGTCCCGGTGTGATGACCGTGCCGCTCATCCTGCTCGCGATTTGCGCAGTCGCACTGGGCTTCGTGGGCACGCCCGCGTGGCCGTGGTTGCAGGCCCGGCTGCTGGGCCAAACGGAAATCCACGGTCACTCCCTCCTTGAAGGCGGCGGCTTGCTCATGCTTTCCATCGTCCTCGTGGCCTTTGGTCTCGGCGCCGGTTGGGCCGTCTACGGCCGCCGGCCACGGGCGCGGGCGATCGCCACCGATCCGCTCGCCGCCACCACGCCGCGCCTGTTTGCCGCCCTCGGAGCTCGCCTCGGCTTCGATGAACTCTACGCCGCCACAGTGGGACGCTTGAGCGAGGCCACGGCAACGTTCGCCGACGCACTCGATCGTTATGTGCTCGACGGCGCGATCCGCTTTTTCAGCCGGCTGGGCGAATTCGCCGGCCTCGTGCACCGGGAGACAGACGAAGACCTGCTCAACGGCGGATTCGACGCCGGCAGCGAGTCGCTGCGCAAGGCCGGCAACAGCTACTCGCGGGCTCAGACCGGCGAAGCCCATGGCTACCTGCGGGTCGCCGCCATCGGATTCGTCCTCCTCGTGCTGCTTGTGATGCTGGGAGGTCTGCGATGACCCGCCACCGCGCATGAACTCGATTCCCCTCCTTTCCCTGCTCGTGTTTACTCCGCTCGCCGGGGCGGCGCTGCTGGGGTTTCTGCGTGGGGCGACGCCGGCGGTGAGTCGCGCTCTTACCCTGCTCTTCAGTCTGTCGACCCTCGTGCTTGGCTTGGTCGCGCTGAGTGGGTTCGACCCCACGCGGACCACGCCCCAGTTGGTCGAGCGGCACGACTGGATCACCGCCTTTAACGTTCACTACCATCTCGGGCTCGACGGGATGAGCCTTGTTTTGGTCCTGCTCACCGGCCTGGTCACGCCGGCCGCGCTGCTCGCGTCCTGGAATCTCAACCGCAATCCGCGGCTTTTCGGCGCGCTGTTTCTCGCGCTGCAGGGCGCCGCGCTGGGCGTGTTTCTCGCCCTCGATTTCTTTCATTGGTTCCTGTTCTGGGAACTGAGCCTCGTGCCCGCGTTTTTCCTCATCAAACTCTGGGGCGGAACCGGCGCGAGCCGCGCCGCCTATCAGTTCGTAGTCTACACAATCGGCGGCAGCGCGTTCATGCTGCTGAGTTTTGCGGCGCTCTTCGTGGCGACCGGTACGCTCGATTTTGTCCAGCTCGCCCAACTGGCCGCCGATGGCACGCTCGCCGAAAAGCTCGCCCACCTCGGCGTTTGGTGGCCGCGTGCGGTCTTTCTCGGCGTGCTGCTGGGCCTCGCGGTCAAGGTTCCCCTTTGGCCGTTTCACACTTGGCTGCCGCCGGCCTACGCCGAGGCGCCCACCGGCGTCTCGATGTTCCTCACCGGCGTGATGTCGAAGATGGGGCTCTACGGTTTCCTGCGGATCCTCTGGCCCCTTTTCCCCGGTCCCCTGCATCAGGCCTCCCCCTGCCTCCTCTGGCTGGCGCTTGCCGGCGTTGTGCTCGGGGCCTTTGCGGCCATGCGCCAGACCGACCTGAAGCGGATGATCGCCTATTCCTCGATCAACCATCTGAGCTACTGCCTGCTCGCCCTCTTTGCGGTGTCCGCCGCAACCGGCCGGGCCGGCCTCACGAGCGACGCGGCGACGGCCGCGCTGAGCGGCGTCATCCTCCAGATGTTCAATCACGGTTTATCTGCCGCCGCGTTGTTTTTCTGCGTGGGCCTCCTTGAGTCCAGGGCGCGGACCAGCGCCGGCCTGGAGCCCGACTTGCGCGGCGAGAGTGCCCCGCCCGCCGGTTTGCACGATTTCGGCGGCGTGCGCACCTCGGCTCCGATTTTCGCCGGGCTCTGCGGCATTGCGTTGTTCTCGTCGCTCGGCCTGCCGGGGCTCAACGGCTTCGTCGGCGAATTCCTGATCTTTCGTGGCGTGTTCGGTCTTGCCCCCTGGGCCGCGGGCGTGGCCTGCCTCGGCCTGCTCGCCACCGCGCTCTTTCTGCTCACGTTCTGGCAGCGCGTTTTTCACGGTCCCCGTGCCGGCATCACGCGCGAAGCATTCGCGGATCTCCACGGGATCGAATTCGCGCCTTTGATTCCGCTCGTCGCACTGATGTTTGCCCTCGGCATCGCGCCGCAATTGCTCGCCCATTTGATCAACCCGCTTGTTACGATGTGGGCCGGTCACCTCACGCTGCCATGAGAACGCACCGGGCAAACAACCACATGGGGATCCTTCGACTGGCCGACGGAAAAGCTTCGCATGGCGGTGAACGCCTGGAGCGCGTTATTCGTGTCCGGGCATTTTCTCCCCTGGCGTGGCCCTCCCGTCCGTCATGAACGCGCTGCCCTGGACCATCTATCTGTCGTTTGGCGGCGCGCTCCTCGCCTTGATCGCCGGCGCCCGCTCGGCCGCCGCCGCCCGGATCGTCGCATTGGTCAGCGCGATCGCCGCCTGGGGGGCCGCCCTCCTCGCCGCCGGCGACTTTGTCCCGAGCCGCGGTCTGCAAACGCTCGTTGACGTTCCGTGGATTGCGGAAATGGGCATTCGCTACCATCTCGCCGCCGACGGGATCAGCCTCACGCTGATTGTGCTCACCGGCCTCGCCGCCACCGCCGGCATACTTTTCTCCTGGAACATCGAGGAACGGGCCGGTGAATTCTTCGCGCTCTACCTGGCCCTGGTCGGCGGGGTCTACGGGGTGTTTCTCAGCGCGGACGCCTTCCTGTTCTTCGTCTTCTACGAGATCGCGATCGTCCCGAAATATTTCCTGGTCGCGAACTGGGGCTCCACCAATCGCGAGTATGGCGCGATGAAGCTCGTGCTTTATTCGTTCGCGGGCAGTGCCCTCGTGCTGGCCGGCCTGCTCTGGGCCTTCGCCACCGGTGGCGCCCATAGTTTCGCGCTGGGCGATCTCGCAAATGCCGCCCTCCAGTTTTCCCGCGGCGAACAACTCGGCATGTTCGCCCTCGTTTTCTTCGGATTCGCCGTCCTCGCCGGCCTGTTCCCTTTTCATACTTGGGCGCCAACCGGCCATGTCGCGGCACCGACTGCCGTCTCGATGCTGCTGGCCGGCGTCGTCATGAAACTGGGCGCCTACGGTTGCCTCCGTGTGGCCATGCCGCTGTTCCCCGTCGGGCTCGCCTTCTGGCAGCCGGCGATCGCGTGGCTGGCGATCGCAGGAATCATCTACGCCGGACTGGTCGCGCTCGTGCAGGAGGATTTTAAATTTGTCATCGGCTATTCCAGCGTGAGTCACATGGGATTCGTGCTCCTCGGATTGGCCGCAGCCAATGCCCAGTCGGTGAGCGGGGCCGTGCTGCAAATGTTCTCCCACGGCGTGATTGCCGGACTCCTTTTCGCCGTCGTGGGCCGGATGGTCTACGAACGCACCCACACCCGCCGGCTCGCGGATCTCCGCGGTCTGCCGTTGCACCGGCTCATGCCGTTTGCCGCGCTGACGTTCGTGCTGGGCGGCCTTGCCTCGATGGGCATGCCGGGCTTCAGCGGATTTCCGGCGGAGCTGACCATTCTCATCGGCACGTGGCGGACCTCGCCATTGTGGGCGACCTTCGCCGCCGCCGGCGTGCTCGTTGCCGCCGCGTTCACCTTGCGCGCGATCCAAGTGTCGTTCTTTGGTACGACCGACCGCTCAACGATTCAGCCGTCGGCCCCCCACGCGCCCTATGAGCCGATCACCTGGCCGGAACGAATCGGGGCAATCCTGCTCGTCGGCGCCACCGTTTATGTCGGCCTCAAGCCCGACGTGCTGCTCAACTGGATCGCTCCCGCGCTCGAATCGCCGCTCATGCAGGCGGCCCTGAAGGGAGGTGCGTCATGACGCCCAACTACGCCGAACTCTTCCAGACGCTGCTGCCGGAGGCGGCGCTCGTCATCGGCGTATTGCTCGTCCTGGGCTTCGACCTAATCGCCGGGGCCCGGCATTCGCTCGAGAGACGGGCGGCCGCGGCGGCCAGCCTCGGGACCCTCGCGGTGCTCGCGGCCGCCGGCCTCGCCCTGCGCACCGGAGTCGGTGAACCCGCGTTTGGCGGCGTGCTGGCCCGCGATTCCCTCACGCTCGCCACGCGCCTCGGCGTGCTGGTCCTGTCCGGCCTGTCCCTGGGGATTTTCGGCGGGACTTCACGGCTGCGCAATCCCGCGGAATTTGTCGCGGTGCTGCTGCTCGCCACGACCGGATTCACCCTCATGGCAGCCGCGCAGCAACTCCTGCTCGCGTTCCTCGCCCTCGAACTCGCCAGCCTCTCCCTCTACGTGCTCGCCGGCTTCGACAAGACCCGCCCCGAGTCCGCCGAAGCCGCGCTCAAATATTTCCTGTTCGGCGGCCTTTCCGCGGCGTTTCTGCTCTTCGGATTCAGCCTGCTCTACGGACTGACCGGCTCGCTCGATTTCACCGAAATCGCCCGACAGCTCTCGTCGATCAGCCTGAGCCCGTTGCTGGTTGTCGCGCTCGTGATGATCCTCGTGGCCTTCGGTTTCAAAGCCGCCGCGGCGCCTTTCCACCTCTGGGCACCCGACGCCTATCAGGGCGCACCGGCACCCAGCGCTGCGCTGATCGCCTCCGCTTCGAAGCTGGCAGGCTTCACCCTTTTTGTCCGTCTGCTTTGGCACAGCGCCGGTCCGATGGCGGGAAGCGTCGACACCATGGATACACGGCCAGGCTGGTTGCCGGTGCTGGCCGTGATTTCGCTGCTCTCGCTGCTGCTGGGAAACATGGGGGCGCTGGCCCAGACCAACTTCCGCCGGCTGCTGGCGTACTCGGCGATCGCCCACGCCGGCGCCCTCTTACTCGGGGTGATGGCCGCCGGCCGCGTCGGACCGGGGCCGCTTTTCTATTATGCCGCCACCTACGGAATCGCGACCGTCGGAGCGTTCGGCGTCATCGCCGTGGTCGAGCGGGCGGGAGTCTGCCAGAACCTCGCCGATCTTGCCGGCCTGCGGCGCCGGTCGCCCGTACTGGCCGGGTGCTTGCTTATCTTTATCCTCTCGCTCGCGGGCATTCCGCCCCTGGCCGGATTTTTTGGAAAATTTGCGGTCTTCGCCGCGGCACTCCAACTCGGCGGATTGGCCGGGATCGCCGGCTGGCTGGTGGTAATCGCGATCCTGCTTAGCGCCGTGGCGCTCTACTATTATCTCCTCGTGCTGAAGCAGGCGTTTGTCGCCCGCCCGGCGGCCGGTGCATCCCGCATCCCCGTTCCCGCGGGGGCCGCCCTCGCGCTGGTGATCTGCGCGCTCCTGCTTGTCATTTTGGGTCTGTTTCCTTCCGGTGTGCTGCAGCTGTTTTAGGGCCCACCATCGGCGCGGGAACCCCGCGGCCCCCGCAATGCGGCCTTCGCCATCGTGCCCTTTGAAGCACACCCCTTTCGTGCCAAAATCCTCAGGAGTTTCGCAAGCGTTTGCACTTGCGCCGGACCGCTGCCCTCGGGTTCCTTTTGGCGTGCCCTGCCGGATTCACACCCGTTAGGCTCCCGCACCTCACCAACCCGCCCCGATCCCTTCCCCCACCGGAGAAAACCTCCCCTGCCTTTATGATTACCCGTCGTAGCTTCGTCAAAAATTCCACCAGTGCAGCCGTGGGCGGCATAGTCGCCTCGACCGCCCTGTCTCACGCCGCCAGCAGCGCGGGCGGGGCCTCGAGCCGCGTGCTCAAGGTCGGTCTCGTCGGCTGCGGCGGCCGTGGCACGGGCGCGGCGCAACAGGCACTGGCAGCCGACCCGAACAACCGCCTCGTTGCGATCGGCGATGCGTTCGCCGACCGGGCCGAGAGCTGTCTGGCCCAATTGCGCCGGGTTGCTTCCGCCAAAATCGACGTCACCCCCGCAACGACGTTTAGCGGCCTCGACGCCTACCAGAAGGTCATCGCCAGCGGAGCCGACGTGATACTGCTGTGCACGCCCCCCGGCTTTCGCCCCGTCCATCTTCAGGCGGCAATCGCAGCCGACAAACACGTCTTCTGTGAAAAGCCCATGGCCGTCGACGCTCCCGGCGTCCGTTCCGTTCTCGCCACCGCCGCCGAGGCCAAGCGCAAGAACCTCGCCCTCGGCTCCGGCTTCTGCTGGCGCTATGACGACATGATGCGCGCCAGCGTCGCCCAGATCCGCGAGGGCGCCATCGGCGACATCCGCGCGATCAACGCGAGCTATCACACCAACACCCTGACCACCAAATTCCCCGGCACCCGCGAACCCGGCTGGACCGATCTCCAATGGCAGATGCGGAATTGGTATAATTTCACCTGGCTCAGTGGTGACCATCTGGTCGAGCAGGCGGTGCACAACGTGAACAAGATCGCTTGGTACATGCAGGACGAAATGCCCGTGCAGGTCATCGGCACCGGAGGTCGCGACGTGGCGGCTTACGGCAACACCTATGATCACTTCAGTATCACCTACGAGTACGCCAGCGGCGTGCGCGCGGTGCTGGGCTGCCGCCAGGTGGATGGCGCCTACAACGAGGTCTCCGACCACGTCGTCGGCACCAAGGGCATTTTCTCATGGGGCCGCGGGCCCTCCGCGCACATCACCGGGGCGAAGACCTGGCGTTACACCGGCAAAGGCGGACGCTCGATGTACCAGGTGGAACACAACGAACTGTTCGCCTCGATCCGGGCCGGCAATCCCATCAACGACGGCGTGTGGATGGCCCACAGCACTTTGATGGCGATCATGGGCCGCATGGCCGCCTACACCGGCCAGGCCGTCACGTGGGACCAGGCGATGAATTCGAAGGAGTCGCTTGTGCCGGAAAAATTCGACTGGAACATGGCGCTGTCCGTGCCGGCGCGCGCCGTTCCGGGTTTGACCAAATTCGTCTAAGTGATGAACCGCCGCGCATTCCTCACCGCTTCGGCGGCCTCGGCCTTGCTCGCTCCGTTTGCCGTCGGCGCGACGGACGCGAAAACCTCCGCAAAAGCCGGGGGCAACAAAGCTCGTCGCAGCGCGCTGAAGAAGGGCTTCATGCTCGGCACGCTTCGCACCGATCCGGCCAAAAACGTCAGCCTGCTGGGCAAGTTTCAGCTGCTGCGCGACGCCGGGTTTGCCGGTGTCGAAGTTTCCAGTGCGATGGACCAAAAGGAGGTGCTCGCCGCTCGCGATGCCACCGGACTCGCCATTCCGAGCGTGGTGGCCGCGACGCACTGGGCCCGTCCTTTGACCGACCCCAATCCT
Source organism: Opitutia bacterium (assembly GCA_947474935.1). Classification (GTDB taxonomy): domain Bacteria; phylum Verrucomicrobiota; class Verrucomicrobiia; order Opitutales; family Opitutaceae; genus ER46. Next base: position 77,922 of record CANJKL010000013.1, on the reverse strand, counting down.
GCGGTCCGCGAAACCGGACTCGAGGGCCTCAAACAGGCTCTCCGTGACGCCAAGGCCTACGGGGCAAGTTCGGTCCTGCTCGTTCCCGCCGTGGTGACCAAGGACGTTTCCTACGCGCAGGCCTACGAACGCTCCGTTGTCGAGATCAAGAAGGCAGTCCCGCTCGCCGAGTCCCTCGGCGTCGCCATCGCCATCGAGAATGTCTGGAATCAATTCCTCCTCAGCCCGCTGGAAGCCGTCCGCTACGTCGACTCGTTCAACAGCCCCTTCGTCCGCTGGCATTTCGACGCCGGCAATGTCGTCAACACCGGCTGGCCCGAACAGTGGGTGCGAACTCTCGGATCGCGCATCGTCAAGATCCACGTGAAGGAATTCAGCCGGAAGGTGCGGGACGAAAAGGGTCTGCGCCGGGGTTTCGAGGTCGATCTTTTCGAGGGCGACAGCGACTGGCCCGCGATCATGACCGCACTCGACGAGGTCAATTACTCGGGCTGGCTCATCACCGAGCAATACCGCCCGCCCGGAATGACCGACGCCGCCTGGCTCAGCCATCTTTCGGGGAAACTCGACGACGTCATCGCCTGCTGATCGGTGCGACTGCGGCGCATGGCGAGATTCCGTTCCGCGCAACTGACCGCCCTCCTGGGCATGGCATGGGCGGCGTCAGGCCTGCCGCGGCCCGCCATGGCGGAATCGGCTCGCGAACCAACCGGAGTGGCAACTGCTGCTTCACGCTGGGAATTCGTCGAACCCCACATGGGGACGCTTTTCCGCATCGTGATCTTCGCACCCGAAGTCACCGCGGCCAAATCCGCCGCCAAGGCCGCCTTTGCCCGCGTCGCCGCGTTGAACCGCGTCATGTCGGACTACGATCCTGACAGCGAACTGATGCGTCTCTGCCGCCAGCCCGCAGGCACGCCGGTCAAGATCAGTCCAGAACTCTGTGATATTCTGCACCGGAGCCAGCGCCTTTCCGAAACGAGCGAAGGCGCCTTCGACGTCACCCTCGGTCCGGTCATCCGCTTGTGGCGTGAGGCCCGGCGGCAGAAAAAACTCCCCGCCGAGGAGTCAAGAAAGGCCGCCCTCCTTGCCTCGGGTTACCGGAAACTCCGGTTGGATCTGGAGGGCCAGACCGTCACGTTGCTCGCTGCCGGCATGCAACTCGATCTCGGCGGCATTGCCAAAGGCTACGCCGCCGACGCCGCCCTCACCGTGCTGGCCAGACACGGTTTTCGGCGGGCGATGGTGGAGGCCAGTGGCGACATCGCCCTCGGCGAACCGCCCCCCGAATCGGACGGCTGGAAAGTGCAACTCGCGCCTTTCGGCTCAGACCCAGCCGGGTCCATCCTGGTTACGGCCGCCAACGCCGGCATTTCTACTTCAGGGGACGCTGAGCAATTTCTCGAACTCGGCGGTGTGCGTTATTCCCACATTGTTGACCCGGCGACCGGACTCGGTCTGACGAGGCCGGTCGCAGTCACCGTGGTGGCCCGTCATGCAACCCTGAGCGACGGTCTGGCCACCGCCTGCAGCGTATTGTCCCCGGCGGCCGTGAAACCGTTGATCGAAAAACTCAACGAACCGGTTCGCATCCTCGTGCAAACCCGCAATCGTAACGGGGCGGTGCAACGCCGCTCCTTCGGCACCAACCCGCCCGGAGTCAGTTTTCCCCTTTAACTCCATCATGCGCTCGTTCCTCACGGCTACCGCCGCCCTTCTTTTCGCAGCCGCGACTGCGATTTTTCCCGCCGTCCCGGTGCGCGCCCAGGCGCCGGTCAATGCCGACGAGATGGCCATTGTGGAACAGATTCGCGAACGCATCCTCAAGGAGGAAGCCAAGGCCGACCAGGCCTTCCAACCTTACAAGGAGACGCTGCCGGGCAACGACGTGTCGTTTGCCATGATCCCGATCCCCGCGGGCGTGTTTACGATCGGCAGTCCGGCCACCGAGGCCAAGCGCAGCGAAGACGAGGGTCCGCAAAAGAAAATCAAGGTGGACGCCTTCTGGATGGCGAAATGCGAGGTCACGTGGAACGAGTACGAAATCTTCATGTTCGCGAAGGATAAGCCCTACGTGACGTGGAATGCCGTGTCGTCCGATGTCTCGCATCCGACCAAGCCTTACGTGGAAATGAGCTTCGGCATGGGTCGCGAGGGGTTTCCCGCGATCAGCATGACCCACCACGCCGCGAACAAATACTGCGAGTGGCTCAGCGCGAAGACCGGACATTTTTACCGGCTGCCCACAGAGGCCGAGTGGGAATACGCCGCCCGCGCCGGCACGACCACCGCCTACTCGTTTGGCGACGACCCGGCGCGCCTCGCAGAGTACGCGGTTTTCGACACGGACAAGTACGCCACCGTCGGCGGAAGAAAACCGAATCCCTGGGGCCTGCACGACATGCACGGCAACGTGGCGGAATGGAGCGTCGATCAATATCTGGCCGATGCCTACGCCCAGCTCAAAGGCGATCCCGCCCCGGCTTCGTGGGTGCGCTCGACAACGCCCTATCCGCACGTCGCCCGCGGCGGCACCTGGGAGGACAGCGCCGACCGCCTGCGCAGCGCGGCCCGGCTTGCCTCCAGCCCGGACTGGAAGGATCTCGACCCGCAATTGCCCAAGAGCATCTGGTATCACACCAGCGCGCCCTGGATCGGATTCCGGGTCGTGCGCCAGCGCGAGATCCCGGCTGCCGCGGAACTCTACCACTATTGGAACAACGGCGTGGCCCGCGAATAATCCCCGCCAATAATTTCGTCGTCCCTCCCGCGACCCCGCCAAATTATGTCCATTTTCACAATGAAAACCGCGCCCTTCCTCTCGCTTGTCCTCTCGGCGCTCAGCGTCGTCTCCACCACGGTGGGCCAGATCGGCGACGAAGCGGACAAGAAAGGTCAGATTCAAAAAACCCTCGTGCCCGCGGAGCTGATTCCACCGGCCCCCGCCTTGACGCCGGACGAGGCCTTGAAGTCGTTCAAGGTCGCGCCCGGCTACAAGCTGGAGATCGCCGCCGCCGATCCCCTCGTGCAGGAACCGGTGGCGATCGCGTTCGGTCCCGATGGTCGCATGTGGGTCGTGGAGATGCGCGGCTACATGCCCGACCTCGACGGCAACGGCGAGGACCTGCCGGTCGGCCGCGTGGTGGTGCTGCGCGACCGCGACGGCGACGGCCGCTACGACGAGTCCACCGTGTTCGTGGACAATCTCATCCTGCCGCGCGCGATCGCGCTCATCGGCGACGGTGCCCTCATCGGCGCCCCACCCGAACTCAATTTCTGGCGCGACACCGACGGCGACGGCAAGGCCGACCAAAAAATTCCAGTCGCCACGGACTACGGGGTGAAGACCGACCCCAAGCGACCGCATCTCGCGAACCCCGAGCGCGCGCCCAACAACCTCACCTGGGCCTTCGACAACTGGATCTACAGCACGGCCTACAACAAGAAATTCCGCTACGTGAAGGGCACCTGGGAAACCGGCCCCACGCTGTTTCGGGGCCAGTGGGGGCTCAGTCAGGATGACTTCGGCCGTCTCTACCACTGCTCCAACAGCGATTACCTGCGCGTCGATATCATCCACTCCGACTACCTGCAGCGAAATCCCAACCTCACCCGCCTCGCCGGCACAAACGTCAACGCCGCCGAGAACCAGTTCGTCTGGCCGGCCCGCGTCAACCCGGGCATCAACCGCGGCTACCGCCCCGAAATGCTGCGCGACGGCAAACTCAAGGAGTTCACCGCCGTAAATTCGACTTGGATTTATCGGGGCGATCTCATGCCGGAATTTTACGGCAACGTCTTCGCCGCGGAGCCCTCGGCCAATTTTGTCCGCCGTTCCGTACTCACGGCGGAAAACGGCACGCTCCTGGGCCGCAACGCCTACGACAAGGCGGAGTTCATCGCCTCGACCGACGAGCGGTTTCGACCCGTCGGTTTTTCGACCGGACCCGACGGTGCACTCTACGTCGTCGACCTTTACCGGGGCGTATTGCAGCACCGCATTTCGCTGACGAGCTACCTGCGCAATCAAAGCGAGCAGCGCGCGCTGGACAAGGGAGTGCATTTTGGCCGGATCTATCGGATCGTGCCGGCGGATCGCCCGGCGCCACGCGCCACTCAGCTTGCACCGCTCACAACCGCCCAGTGGGTCGAGCGTCTGTCCCACCCGAATGCCTGGTGGCGCGAGACCGCCCAACGCCTCCTGGTCGAACGACAGGACAGCACCGTTGTGCCCGCCATCCGCCAGGTTGCCCTCACCGGCCGCCAGCCGATGGGCCGCGTGCATGCCCTGTGGACCCTGGAGGGAATGAATGCGCTTGACCGCGCGACGGTTTTCACGGCCCTCGATCATCAAAGCCCGCTCGTTCGCGCCGCGGCCCTCCGGCTCGGCGAACGCTTTTTGAAGGGGGATGGCCGGGCCGAATTCACCGAACGCATGCTAATGGCGGCGGAGGCGCCGGCGCCGGAAGTGCAACTCCAGGCCGTGCTCTCCCTCGGCGAGGCGGCTGATCCTGAAATCGATTTTGTTGTTGCCGGGCTGGTGCGCACCAACCCGAAAAACACTTTTCTCCGCGATGCGTTCCTCAGTGGACTGGCCCATCGGGAACTCCGGTTGCTGGAAAGGCTCGCCCGGAGTTCCGCCTGGACCGGGGAGGACGCGCCGGGCGCCGGGATCTTCTCCGGCCTCGCCCGCGCCATTTTCACCTCGCGGGATCTGTCGGCGATCGAACGCGTCACCGCACTCGCAGCCGCCCCCGCCGCCGGCAAGCGCCGCCAGGCGTTGCTCGACGGCTTCGTCCTCGCCACCACCACCACCCGCCGTCCGCTGCAATTTTCCGCCGAGCCCGCGGGCTGGGCGGAACTCGAGAAGGATCCCGCCCAGAAAGCCCGCATCGCCAAGCTGAATGCCATCGTGCTTTGGCCGGGCAAAGCCGGCGTCCCTGCCACCGCCGCCGTCAAGCCCCTCACAGCGGAGGAACAAGCCCGGTTCGACGCCGGCAAGGCGCTCTTCACCACCGTTTGCGCCGCCTGCCACCAGATCGACGGCCGCGGCCTCGACGGCCTCGCTCCTCCGCTGCTCGATTCCGAATGGGTGCTCGGCGTGCCGGAGCGGGCGATCCGCATCGTCCTCAAGGGCGTGCGCGGCCCCATCTCCGTCGCCGGGCGCATGCATACCGGCGACATGCCGGCGTTCGGCATTTTCGAGGACGGTCAAATCGCCTCGGTGCTGACCTACGTACGCCGCGAGTGGGGTCACACCGCATCGCCTGTAACTCCCGCGCAGGTGCAAGCCGCCCGGGCCGCGACCGCCGGCCATTCCGACGCCTGGAGTCCCCAAGAGTTGATGATGGTAAAGTAACGCCCGGCGATCCCGGGCCTTCGCTCCTCTTCACCCGACCGGCCGGCTCGACTACGGCCGGCGGCTGGCAGCCGCATCCCAAGCCGGGCGGGTGATGCCGTTCAAGTCCCAGACCACCTTCCCGTCGCGAATCGTGAGTTCGCCGACCAGTTTGGATGTTCCCCGCATCCGGAGACCGCCGGAATCCACAAAACCAAAGTCGCCCTTCTGCAAACGCAGTACGGTCACGTCCGCCACCGCGCCCGGCGAGAGATGGCCCAACTCTTCGTGATGCACCACCTGCGCGGGAGCCCACGTCGCGCGGGCCACCACCGCGTCCAGCGCCATGCCGATCGTAAGAAACTTCGACATCACATTCAGCATGTCCTTCATTCCGACGTTCATGCTGGAGACGTGAAGATCGGTGGAAATCGTGTCCGGCAGGAAACCCTGCTGGATCGCCGGCACCGCCTGGGGAAACGAGAAGCTGCCGCTGCCATGGCCGACGTCGAAGCGGACTCCCCGCTTCTGCGCCTCCAGCAAAAACGGCCGCAGGCGGCGATTCTCGTCCAGCATCGGCGACGAACGCAGGAAGGTATGCGTCGAGATGTCGCCGGGCCGCAGCTTCTTCAAGACCAGTTCCTGATACGGACGTTCGGGATGAAAGGTGCCGAAATCGATCATCACCGGGACGCCCGCCAGTCTTCCCGCCTCGACGGCGCGATCCACCGCCGTCCACTCACGTCCGGCGAAGTGCGCGGTCTTCACCCCGACAATGATATCCTTGAACTGGCGTGCGACCTCGGCGGTCCGCTCCGGCTCCATGTCAGCCGTATTCTGTTCCACGTCGCTCCGGCCGCCCATGCCGTGCCCCACGATGTTCAGCATCGCCAGCACGCGCGTCTGCGAACGGTCGATAATCTGCGCCTTGAACTCCGTGAAATTGCGCCAGCCCGAACTCCCGACGTCCACCACCGTCGTCACGCCCGAGCGAAAGGTGAATCCGTCGGGCCGGATGGAGCGCTCACCGACAAAATCCCGTCCCATGGTGCCCGCGAACACGTGCACATGCATGTCGACGAGTCCCGGCGTCACATACAGGGACGACACATCGACGACGAGGCGGGCCTGCGCCGCAGGAATGCCGGCCGCCACCGCGGCGATGCGATTGCCCGCGATGGCGACGTCGCGGACTTCGTTGATCCCGTTTTTGGCGTCAATGACATGGCCGCCCTTGAGCAGGATGTCGTAGCGGGGCTGGGCGGCAGCGATCGCCGCACCGATTAAGAAGAGCAGAAATTTCATGGGTTATTCGTCGGAGACCGGAGGCGGGGCAAGGCTCGGTCGCACGGATCCGAGTGAAGGCAAGTCGGAGCCACTCGGGGACCACAGCAACCACAAAATACCCCGCCGCCCTTCGCGGCTACACCAGGTCGACGGCGCAGACTTCCAGCGTTTCGTCCGGGCCGGCCCGCCACCGGATGTTCCAGCCGGAGAGGGTCATTCCGTAGGTGCGATTCGTTTCGTCGTGATACGCCGGCTGAAGATCGAGCCGGAGAATCTGGCGCACCAGCGCGGTGGTGACGTCGCCGAGCTTTTCGGCGAATGCCACCGGAATCACGATCGCCTCGGGCGCACAGGCGAAGGGAGCAAGCTGGGCCCAGTCGGCGCGCGCGTCAGGCTGCGCTTCGCACCACGGAAGGTAGGGCTTGAGATCGTAAACCGGCGTGCCATCCACCGCATCAATTCCCGCCACGCGCACCAAGCCCGGTTCGCAGCCGAGCAACCGCACCAGGGACAAGCCGAGACCATTGGGCCGGTGGGGCGCCCGCGACGCGAAGACGCCCACCCGTTTGTTGCCCCCGAGCCGCGGCGGTCGAACCGTGGCACTGCCGGACCAGGCGGGACTCTTGTGAAATCCCGTGATTAGCCAGAGGTGCGAAAACGCCTCCAATCCCCGGGTAAACTCAGGCGCGGAGAACTCGGGGAGAAATTCCACCCGGCCCTCCGCTTCCGGCACGAGCCCGCTCTGACGCGGGACACCGAATTTTTCGGCGAACGGCGTGCGCAAAAGGGCAATCGGGAAAATCTCGGCCATGAAGAATCCTCAGAAGACAGATAAACGCCGGATTCTCCACGCCGTTTTCTGATGAGGGCCACAAGTTACGTCTTCTCGCCTTTGGCCATCGGTTACGTCACCTCGAAAAACTACCGGCCGGGCGTTAACCGGCGTCCCCCAATCCTTGGCTTTGGAAACAGAAGATTCACCTCCGCCGCCGACTAGGGGCATCTGGGGTATTCTTGCTTTTGCCTCGTTAGGCCGTAGCCGGCACGGCACTGGTTTGCGACCCACTGACACATGTCGGACGGCCGCCAGCTTCTGCCAATCGGGCCGTTTTCCTGAGCTACGCGGCCCAAGACGCGGTGGCGGCGAAGCGCATTTACGACGCGTTGCGCGCCGCCGGCGTCGAGGTATGGTTCGACCAGAGCGAACTCGTCGGCGGCGATGCGTGGGATGCGAAGATACGCGGGCAGATCGCCTCGTGCGCGTTGTTCGTGCCCGTCGTGTCCGCGGCCACGCAGGCGCGGCGGGAAGGGTATTCCCGCATCGCATGGAAGCGCGCGACCCAGCGCACGCATGCGATGGCGGACGGCACGCCTTTTCTTTTACCCGTGGTGATCGATACGACCCGCGACGCGGATGCACTCGTGCCGGCGGAGTTCAAGACAGTGCAATGGACCCGGGTCGCCGGCGGTGAGGCCGGTGAGGCGTTTTGCGGGCGAGGGAAGAAGCTGCAGCTCAAACTCGGGTCGGCGGCGCGCGCCACCCGCACGGTTGATCCGGTGGCCTACGGCCTGGTGCAGAAGAGCCGGTATCTATGGCTGAAGCGCAGCGACGAGGCGTTGACGGAGTCGCAGGCCACCTAAGAGGAGGCCATCAAGGTGGCGCCGGACTATGCGGAGGCCTACTCCGGTCTGGCGGACACGACGCTAGCGCGACTGTTACCCTATCTGGAGAATGTCAGCTGGCGGCTGATCGGGCGGCCGGCGCTACGACGCGGTGCGACTTTTCAAGTGCACTCTCCTCCACTTCCGTGTTTTCGTCGCCGGCGTTACGGTTACGCGAGGCGCACCGGCAAGGGTGCCACCGGGGCGGATTTCGGCTTCGGTGCCCCGACGAGCACGCTTAACTGCTCCTGCACCGCGATGAAAAACTCCGGATTCAAGTCGCCCGCCGGCACCTCGAACATCTGGTGGGTTTTCGCGTGCTCAAAAAGGTTGCGTTCTCCATCGGTGCTGCGGCCCTTGGGGCGAAGGATTTTTTTTCGCTCCAGCAGCAAGGCGAGAAATTGCACCAAACGGGTGTTTTCGGCGGACGGCTCCGTTGTCGGATCGGCCAGCGCGAAAAAAAGATTCTCGGCCGTGAGCTTCAACGTGCGATCCGGATTCTCCCCGGCGCTCCGCGGCTTGAAGGCATGGACCCAGCGGCAGGCCACAAAGCCCTCCGGCGAAAAACCCGACGCGTGCGGCTCCAGCACGTCGTAGCGCACGATTTGGAGCGAGGCGGCGCGGACGAGGTAACTTGCGACGCGTTCGCCGTCGGCAAAGGCCGCACCGGAAACACAACAGGTGTTGGCGAGCGGTTGCAGGTGCATCTCCATAGGCTTTCTTGTTTACTCTCGTACTCCGCGGACGCTAGCACTTTTCCGTCGTATGAACGGGAGACTTATCGCCATCGGCGACATTCACGGTTGCCATCTCGAATTCGCCGAGCTGCTCGCCCGGCTCGCGCTGACCGCAGACGACCGCCTGATTCTGCTCGGCGATCTCGTCAATCGTGGCCCGGACAGCGGCAAGGTGATCGAGCTCGCCCGCGCCCACCGGGCGATCGCGCTTCTCGGCAACCACGAGTTGCGCCTGTTGAAATACCGGCAGTCGGGCGAAAGAAAATACGTCAAGGAGACCGACCTTGAGACCTTTCAAAAGCTTCGGCCCGAAGACTGGACCTTCTTGGATGGCATGCCGCTGACGTTCGAAGAACCGAAACTCAACACGGTCTTTGTCCACGGCGGTTTTTTACCGACCGAGCCTTGGCAAAGGCAACCGGCCGAAATCGTGACTCGCATTCAGGTGATCGATAGCGATGGCCGGCCCGGGCGGCGCGCCGACCAGCCGGACGCTCCACCTTGGGCCGACCTCTGGAGCGGTCCACCGTTCGTCGTTTATGGCCACACGCCGAGACCCGAAGTCTACAAACTCAAGTGGTCGCTCGGCATCGATACTGGTTGCGCCCAGGGTGGTTTCCTCACCGCTTTCGAACTGCCCGAAAAACGTTTTCTCCAAGTCAAAGCGCGGCAACGTTACTGGCCATGAGCAATCCCTCGCCACCGCAGCCGGTGTATTCGCCCTCCCTGGCGCCGGCGCCCGAAGAACCGATCACCATCGGTGGGGCCATGCTTGTCTGCATCGACATGCAGCCGATGTTTATCCGGATCGTGGCGGACAGTGTCCGGGTACAGCGGCGTTGCGCGTTGGCCATTGCCGCGACACGCGGCCTCGGTTTGCCGATTATTTTTACCGAACAGGTGCCCGATAAGCTGGGTGCGACAGCCGCCGAACTGACCGCGCTCGCTCCGCACGCGCCCGCGCTCGGCAAGAAGAGCTTCTCCGCCCTCGCGAATTCCGAGATCCGTGAAGCGATCACGGGGCGTCATCGGGCCGAACACCTGTTGATTTGCGGAATTGAAACGCCGGTTTGCGTTTATCAAACTGCGATTGCCGCGATTGCCGCGGGGTTGCAGGTGACCATTTTGAGCGACGCCGTGGGAGCGCGCCGGACCGACGATGCCCAGGTTTGCCTTGCTGCGCTGGCCCGCTCGGGTGTGCATATCCTGCCGACGGAGACAGTTTTTTATTCGCTTTTGCACGACGTAACCCACCCGTTCTTCAAACCGTATACACAGCTCGTCAAATCGCATGGCTGAAGAAACTCTTCTCATTGTCCGCGACCTAAAGGCGTTGGACGCCAGCGCCAACGGCCGTCCGTTCGCCAGCCTGCTGGTCATAAAAAAGCTGGCAGCCAAGACCGCTTCGAACGGCAATTCCTTTTTCGGCCTCGAACTCGGTGATCGAACGGGGTCGTTCAATTGCACCGTCTTCAACGACAGCCCGGTCTTCGAGCCGTTGAAGGCTGCCGGCGAAGGCGCGGTGGTGCGGATTGAGGGTAAGGTCGAATTCTATCAGGGGCGTCTCTCACCCCGCCTCGCAAAGGCAGTCGCCCTGGCGGAAGCCGAGCTCGGCTCACCCGGCTTGCTCGATAACCTGGTCGAGACGGCGCCCGAGGACGCCGCCGGCATGTGGACGGAATTCAATGCGTTCATCGACGCCATCACCCACGTGGAACTGCGTGCGACGGTTCGTGGAGTCTTCGACGAAATTGGTGAGACGTTTCGTTGGTCGCCGGCGGCTGTCGCTATGCACCACGCCTATCGCCACGGCTTGCTTGAGCATACCTTGCACATGGCCCGCGCCTGCAAGGCATTGCTTCCGCTCTATCCCGAAGTGGATGCGGATCTCGCCATGGCCGGGGTGCTGCTCCACGACACGGGCAAGGCGATCGAATACGAAGGCACGCTCGCCACCAAGCGCAGCCGGCGGGGTATTCTTCAAGGACACGTCGTTCTCGGCTATCAGCTCGCCCGGAAGGCCGCGATTCGGGGCCGGCTCGACACCGAACGACTGGAACGCCTCGAGCACATCATCCTCTCCCATCAAGGCGAGCCCGAATGGGGCGCGGCCGTCTATGCCGCGAGCCCCGAGGCCGTCTTCGTATCCATGATCGACAACTTGGACGCCAAAATGGGAATGGTGCAACGCGCCTTGCGCCAAGCCGGAGAGAGCGATGAGTTTTCCGAAAGACTGCCGGGGTTGAGTTCGCAGCTCCTCACCCGGCGGCCCCCCGTTTCGCCGGCCGAATAGTTGCGGCCCCGCTTTTCAGCGCTGAAATCGAAAGGCAGACATCTCCACGCTATCCTGCAAAGGCTGGCCGCTGCTATAGCTGCGATTCTCCGGTTGTGGCGTCGAATGAGCCCCGAACCGAAGCTGCTCCGCGGACACGCGCTGAACCGGCGGAAGATTCAACGTTCGCATCCAGTCGAATTGAGCCGCGCTGTTGTCTCCCGAGACAAACAAGGACTCCACCGTTCCGGTGGCCTTGCCTCGCAGCGAAAGATGATTCGTGAGAGTAGCCTGGAGACCATCACGGGGCTTCGGCATCGTGGCCATCCGGGCGATCGCTGGTTGACCTGCGCGATCGGGACCGATTGCGATTTGCAGAGCCGGCGCACCACGGACCGCAATCGTCGGCGCGGATGAGGCCGGATCTACGCGACTTCGGCTGCCGAAGATCAGGCTGAAACAAGCCGCCGCAGCGGCGAGCGCACTCGCGGCGTAAAATACCCCGCGGCGCGATGTCGACGTACGCACGGGACCGAACGCTACAACCTTACGGTCTTCGACTCCACGGGACTCGCTCGTCGAGTCCAGTGCGAGAATTTTGCAGCCCTTTTGCATGCGGCAATACTCCTGATAAATGCGGCGCCGCGCCGGATTGCCTGATACCTCGGCTTCGAGCCGCGTTGCATCCGCGGCGGAAATCTCGTGGTCGAGATAGAGGTTGAGCAGTTCGATAAACTCCGAATCTTTCATTTGAAGTCCTCGCCGAGTTTGCTGCGCAGGCTCTCGCGGGCGCGGGCAATTCGGCTTTTTACGGTTCCCACGGATATGCCCAGAATTGCGGCGATTTCTTCGTAGGACAGGTTCTTTATGTTGCGCAAGACCAGAATCTCGCGGTGTTTTGAGCTGAGACGTTCCATCCCTTTTCCAATCCGGGCGACGAACTCCTGGGTCACGGTAATATCGTCCGGCGATTCGACTTCGGCGGGAATCACGTCCGCCAGTGTCATGTCGTTGTCGCCACTCACGGGGGCGTCGAAGGAAACGGTCTTGTCGCGTTTGCGTCGCCACCAATACCAGTAGCGGTTCCGAGCCAGGTTGGTGGCGATCTGATAGAGCCAGGTCGAAAACGCAGACTCGCCGCGGAAATTTGCGAGCCCGCGATGAGCGCGGATAAAGGCGTCCTGAGTCACCTCCTCTGCATCCTGCTGGTTGCGCAGCAACTGATGCACCATGGAGTAAATCCGGTCCCAATAACGGGTGACCATTTCGTTAAACGCTGCCTGATCGCCGTTCTTGAAACGATCGACCAAGAGCCGATCAAGGGCAACTTCTTGAGCTTTGGCAGTCATACGTTCTGCCTCGCTCTGATGGGTATATTTTTGAATTGTTCCCAAGATCTTAGATGGAACTGGCTGCATAGGACGCCATTTCATCGCGGTCAATGCGCCGCATCTTGGCCGGGGGAGAAATTCCTTGCAAACCTGCGATGCAAAAACCCATTTTCACACCCCTTTGGGAACGGGGGTCGATAGCTCAATGGTAGAGCAGCGTCCTTTTAAGTCGTTGGTTCTGGGTTCGAATCCCAGTCGACCCACCACCCAAACATGATTATCACCGATCCTATGAAACGCCTTGTCATCATCGAAGACCAAACCGCTATCCGCGAAATGTTGGTCGAGATCCTGCGACTGGACGCCAATTACCAGCTCGTTGGCGAGGCGGGGGATGGCCAGAGTGCGATAACCCTTTGCCTCGAAACCAATCCCGACGTGTGCGTATTGGACGCCAAGCTTCCAGGTTTGAACGGCGTCGATATCTTGCGCCGCATCAGCAAAAAGCTACCCCAGATGAGAGTTCTGGTATTTTCCGGCCACGAGAACCCCGTGCTTGTTCGCGGGATGCTGGAGGCCGGCGCCCACGGATTTGTTGAAAAGACGGCGGGGCTGTTCGAGTTCAAGAGGGGTCTGGAGACCGTGGCCAACGGCGGGACTTACTTTGGGCCGGCCGTGGCCGCGCTTTTGCGCAATGTCGTGGCGAATCCCGCGTCGAGCAATAGCCCTGATTTTCTGACGGATCGCGAACGCGAAATTTTGCAGTTGGTGGCCGAGAGCCACAGCACCAAGGAAATCGCGGCTAAGCTCGGTATCAGCGTCAAAACCGTCGATAATCACCGGACAAACTTGATGCGCAAATTGAACCTGCATGACGTCGCGAGTTTGACGCGGTACGCGTTGGAAGTCGGCTTGATTGAACCAAAAAAGACGGTGTAAAAGCCTTGCCGGCCCGCGCGCGTTTGCCCAATAGCTCTTTCTCGTCTTCTCGTCCCCTTCTCCTTCTCATGAACCTTGTTTCGAAGAAAATTTGTGCCCTCGTTGCCACTGCCGCGTGCCTCCTTGGTGGCTGCAGCAAAAAGCCGCCCCGGCCGGATCCCGCCGCCACTGTGCTCGGACCGCAGACGGGCGGACGTGATATCCTGGCCCCCGCGCCGGTCGATCTCGCACCGGGAACGGATTTGCAGGCCCGTATGCCCGATGGCGTCATCGACGATGGCAACACGATTCGCGGCCTACTGCAGCCCGTGTATTTCGATTTTGACCGTTCGGACGTAAAACAGCCGGAACGGGCCAAGCTTCAGGCCGCCAAAGACTACCTCGACAAGAATCCCGGCACCCGTCTGCTGCTCGAAGGTCATTGCGACTGGCGCGGGACCGCCGAATACAATCTTGGCTTGGGCGATCGACGCGCGAACGCTGCGAAGAAATACCTTCAATCGTTGGGCGTGCCCGCGACCCGGCTTGAGTCAAATTCGAAAGGCAGTCTCGAAGCGTCTAAGAATTCCGACGATGCGGCCACGGCCAAAGATCGCCGGAGCGACTTGGTGATCATCAAAGCCAAAGCGCCAGGCGGAGCCCCCCTCTGACCGATTCGGATCTTTCAGCAAAAACGCCGCGGTAACCCCGCGGCGTTTTTTATTTTCCGCGGCTCAACCGTGTTCGTTCGCCAGCCGGGCGAGCATTCGCCGGACGGTTTCGATTCCCTTCTTCATCACGTCGAGGTTAAAACTTTCGTTGGGCGCGTGGAGATTGTCCTCCGGCAGAAATAGCCCAAGCATTACGGAATCGAGCCCGGTCGCGCGTTTGATCGCGGCGATGACCGGAACGCTCCCCCCCTCGCGCAGGTAGAGCGGCGGGCGTCCCCACACTTCGGACACGGCCCCTTCAGCGGCGCGGAAGGCCCGACCCAGCACCGCCGGCTGATTCTTGGGTGTGTTCGAGCGATCCGGCGGAACGACGATGTAGGGATCCGCGTGGTGGTGATCGATAAACTCCAACTTTATCCCCGCCGGGGTCCTGGCCCGAATCGCATCCATCACCAGCTTTTTGACCTGCTCTGGCACCTGATTGGGCACGAGGCGGCAACTGATTTTCGCGAACGCCTTGCTGGGAATCACGGTCTTCGTCCCCTCGCCTTGATAGCCACCGCCGATGCCATTGAACTCCAGCGTCGGTTGGAATCGCGAGGCCTCGAACGGCGAGAATCCCGGCGGCGTGTAGAATGAATCGATGCCGAGGAAGCTGGCATACGCCTGCTCGTCGGCGCCCAGCTTCTTGAGCTCCGCCCGTTCCCAGGGCTCAACCTCGAGAACCGCGTCGTAAAAACCCGGGACGTTCACCCGTCCATCCGGCAGATGCAGGGTCGCCAAGATTTCCGCCAGGGCTTGGATGGGATTGCGCAGCACGCCGCCATGCAGTCCCGAATGCAGGTCTCCCTTGGCGCCGGTGAGCTGGACGTCGAACAGCGTCAGGCCCCGCAGCCCGCACGTGAGGACGACCTGGTCCTCGTTGGGCAGGGCGGTGTCGCAAAGGAAAACAAAATCGGCCTTGCCCAGCCGGTCGGCATAGCGAGCGAGGAATTTGGGGAAACTCGGACTCCCGATCTCTTCCTCACCTTCCACCAAAAAGCTGATCCGTAGCGGCACACCGGGATTTTCCTCCAGCAGCTGCGCGACGCCTGCAATGATCGTGGTGAGCGGACCTTTGTTATCCGCCGCTCCACGACCATAAATGCGATTCCCCACAATGGTTGGCTCGAAGGCCGGCGTTTTCCAAAGGTTCAACGGGTCGGCTGGTTGCACGTCGTAGTGACCGTAGATCAGCACGTGAGGCCAATCCGGGCTGCCGCCGCGTTCCGCCAGAATCAGCGGGTGTAGCTCGGTTTCGACCACCTCGACCGAAAAACCGAGTGAACCGAGGAGGCCTGCAACAAATTCCTGGGCGCCTTTCATTCCGTCACGATACTTCGAATCGGTCGAGACGCTGGGCTGGCGGATGAATTCCTTTAGTTTTTCAACAGGATCGAACATGCCCGTACGGTGGTCGAAAACGATCGCTCCCGCCAACAGGAAAAACCGCCGGCGGGAGAAAGCCGGGGGTATTCAAACTCCCGATCGCCACACCACGCGGAGCAATCCTGCCCGCCCGGACGTTTCGTCCGCCTTACCGCGTTACCGAAAGCGTTCGCGGTTCTGTTCGTAGATCGGGCTTACCCGGGGCATGAGCGCCCGAAGATCCGCGATCCGCTTTTCATCGTGGGGATGGGTCGAAAAGAGCGCGCCCATGCTTCCAGTCGGCGTGCCCGCCTTTTCCGCGGCCCCTTTTTGCGCCACCATTTTCTGCCAAAAGGCGATAGCCGCGCGCGGGTCGTAGCCGGCCCGCGCTGCACATAGACCGCGCCCATTTGGTCGGCTTCGCTTTCCTTGGCGCGCCAATGCGGCAGGACGCGGCCCACCGGGATCAGCCCACCGTAGGCGAGTTCGAACAGCTGGCGCTTGTTCTGGTCGGTATTGCTTTCGACGGTGGAAGCGGCCAGCTCGCCGACGCCGGCCAGGATTATCGCTTTCGACATTCGCTCCGCGCCGTGCCGGGCGATGACGTGCCCGATTTCACGTCCCAGCGCGGTGGCCAGTTCGGCGTCGCTCTCCGCGAGCTGCAAAAGGCCCGGCTAGACACCCGCCTTCCCACCCGGCAGAGCGAAGGCGTTAACCTCGGGCGAGTTGAAAACCACGAACTCTCACTTGGCATCCGGCAGCTGATCGCCAACCGCTTGGGCGATCCGCCCACCCACCCGTGCGACCCGTTCCTTGAATCGGAGATCGGCCGACACCTCCTCCTTCTTCTGGATGGCCGAGAACGATTCCTGCCCGAGCGATAGTTCTTCGCCTTGCGACAGCAGGACGCGCGATCTGCGGCCGGTGACGAAATTCGTTTAGCAGCCGGCGAGCGCCAGCACCGTCAAACCGGCGAACAGTTGAAAGCCACGTTTCATAGCCAGCACCTTACAGGAAGGCTATGCGACCACCCGCCGTCGCCTCAATGTTTGAAGTGCCGGCTGCCGGTAAACACCATCGCCATGCCGCGGGCATCGGCGGCAGCGATGACCTCCGGATCGCGGATCGCTCCACCGGGTTGAATCGCCGCCGTGGCGCCCGCGTCCGCCGCGGCCAGCAATCCATCGGCAAAGGGGAATAGCGCCTCGCTGGCGACGACCGAGCCCCGCAGGTCCAGTCCGGCTTCGCCGGCCTTCCACACCGCGATCCGGGAACTATCGACGCGAGCCATCTGCCCCGCCCCGACTCCCAGCGTCTGCTCGCCGCGGCAATAAACGATCGAATTCGATTTCACATGTTTGCCGACCCTCCACCCGAACATCATCGCCTTCCACTCGTCCTCCGTCGGCGGCCGCTTGGTCACGACCTTGAACTCCCGGACATTGCCCAACGTGCGATCGCGATCCTGCACGAGGACGCCACCGACCACGGAGCGAATCTCCTGCAGCGCATCGGCGCCGATGCCTCCACTGGCAATCATCAGGCGCAGGTTCTTCTTCTTCGCAAAGATTGCCAGCGCCTCATCGGTGAAACGAGGCGCAATGATCACCTCGGTGAAGATCTCCTTGATCTGATCGGCCAAGTCCTGTCCGACGGTCTGGTTGACAACAATGATGCCACCGAAGGGAGCCTGCCGGTCCGTTGCGTAGGCTTTCTCCCACGCCGCCAACAGCGTGTCCGCGCTGCCGACCCCGCACGGATTCGTGTGCTTCAAAATTGCGACGGTTGGCCGCTCGAACTCGCCGATCAGGTAAGTCGCCGCGGTGATGTCCAAAATATTATTATACGAGAGCTCCTTGCCCTGCAGTTGCTTGAAGTGATCGTGAAATGTGCCGTAAAGCGCCGCTTGCTGGTGCGGATTCTCCCCGTAGCGCAGCGCCTGGGCTTTCTTCCACGAAAGCGCCAGGGTCGGCGGAAATCCGCTCAGCGTCGCGAGATCCGGCTCAGCGGCCTGGGCTTCCAGATATCGCGCGATCGCCGCGTCGTAACTCGCCGTCCGTTGAAACACCTTCAAGGCAAGTTTGCGGCGCAGCCCGGCAAGTTTGGCCGGCTCACTTTCTTCCACGGCGAGCGCCTCGATCACCGCGGGGTAGTCGCCCGGATCGCAAACCACCGTGACGCTCTCGTGGTTTTTGGCGGCGCTCCGCAGCATCGAAGGTCCGCCGATGTCGATGTTCTCGATCGCCTCCTCAAAATGCACGCCGGGCTTCGCGACGGTTTGTTCGAAAGGATAAAGATTCACGACCACGAGATCGATCAACTCGATGGCGTTCTTGGTCGCTTCCGCCAGATGCTCGGGCTTGTCGCGGCGGCACAGCAGTCCACCGTGAATTTTTGGGTGTAGGGTCTTCACCCGCCCCTCCATGATTTCGGGAAATCCGGTGTGCTGGCTGACCTCCGTCACCGGCAGGCCCTTTTCCGCCAGCAATTTGGCCGTGCCGCCGGTGGAGAGCAGCGTGTAGCCGTGGGTGCGCACGAGCGCCGTCGCGAACTCCACGAGGCCGCTTTTGTCGGAAACAGAAAGAAGGGCGAGTTTGGCCATGGGCGCGATTTCTGTTTATCACCCCGGTATGCAGCAAGCGCAAAGCCGTGCGCGGGGCCGGGAAACCCGGCCGTCGGGCCTTGGCTGGCCCGGTGCTTCTGCACACCGGACTTGCCGCCCGCGCATTCCCGGGTCTCTTTCCCCCCCGTGTCCTGCTCCCTGCAACTATCCGGTCTCACCGCCAGTCTCGACAAACTCTGCCACCACCACGGCGGAGTGAGCCTGCCGCCGGACAAGCCGCATGCCTTCGTCTATTTCATCACCATCCGCAATGGCTCCGATCGGAGTGTGACCCTCCTCGGCCGTAAATGGGTCGTGCTTCACTCGGATGGCACCCAGTTGGTGATCGAAGGCGACAAGATCGTAGGCGAAACTCCGCATCTGGCCCCGGGCGAACAGTTTTCCTACAGCAGTTACCATGTGACTGGTCTCGATGCGACCGCCCGGGGCAGTTTTCACGGCCTCGACGAGCTGGGAAACAAGATCCACGTGATCCTCCCACCGTTCGAGCTGACGATTCCCGGTGGTTGACCGTGCGATTCGGCGCCGGTGCGACCGGCGGACGGAGCAACTTTCACCGCGATTCGGCACGTAAAACTTCGTTCTCGTTCTCCCCAATATTCTCGTTCTTTGTCACCCGCTCATGAAGCTTATCGATCTGAACCGCGACGGCGGCATTGGCGCCAACTCGTTGTTCATTCAGTTCGGGGATTTGAATGTGCTGATCGATTGCGGGCTTAATCCGAAAAAAATTGGCCGCGCCGCCACCCCCGATCTGCAGCCGCTTCGTGGCCTGACCCTCGACCTGATCATTATCACCCATTGCCATCTTGATCACATCGGCAGTCTGCCGGTCGTGATGCGGGAGCACCCCAACACACCGGTGATCATGACAACGTCGAGCCGCATGCTGGTGGAGCGGATGCTGCACAATTCGGCCAATGTCATGATGCGGCAGCGGGAGGAGGAAAACATTCCCGACTATCCGCTCTTCACGCACGACGAGATCGACCGCTGCGGCAAGCGCCTCAATGGGCTTCCATTCGGTCACGCCAAACACTTTCGTGGCGCCAAGGATGAAATCGAAATTATTTTTCATCCCGCCGGTCACGTCGCGGGAGCCGCGGGCGTCGAGATCCGCCACAAACACCGGCAGATCTTCTTCACCGGCGACGTGCTTTTCGAGACGCAGCGCACCCTGCCGGGCGCCAAATTTCCCGCCGGGCACTTCGATACGCTGGTGATGGAGACAACCCGGGGGATCACCGAGCGTCCCGCCGGCAAGGAACGCGGTAATGAGGTCGCCCGCCTGGTGACCTCGATCAACGATACCATCCAGCGTGGCGGCTCCTTCCTCCTGCCGGTTTTCGCCCTCGGGCGGATGCAGGAAATTCTGGCCATCGTCCACGACGCGCGAAAATTCGGCCGTATCGTGGAGTGCCCCATCTACGCCTCGGGCCTCGGCGTCGACCTCTCGGACTACTTCGACGAGATCGCCCGCAAGACGAAGCACGTCCAGTTCAACCGAAACATCCTGAAGGATCTCCACACCAAGCCGCTGCCCCGGAAGCTGAAGGCCGGGGAGGATCAGCAGGAAAAGGCCCTTTATATCGTGAGTTCGGGCATGATGGTCGAAAACACGCCGAGCTACATGCTGGCGTCCGGCCTCGTGGGCCACGCCCGCAACACCATCGGCTTTGTCGGCTACTGCGATCCCGACACGCCGGGCGGCCAGTTGCTGGCGACCAAGCCCGGCGAGGACTTCCTCTTCGAGGCCGCGCACGTGCGGGCAAAGATCAAGGCGCGCGTCGAGCGTTTCGAACTCAGCGGTCATGCCGACCGCGAGGAACTGCTTGAATTCGCGATCCAGACCGGCGCCCGCAGCATCGTGCTCACGCACGGCGATCCGCCGGCCCGCGCGTGGTTCGCCGCCCAGCTGGCCGAAAAGGCCCCGGAGTCGCACGTGCTCGATCCCGTGCCGCTCAAATCCTATCAGGTATAGTCCGGCGCCAGGCGGCGCCCGCGGACGGCGCCACGCCGTCGCAAATCAAACGTTCAGCAGCCCGCGCAAGCGCACCGCCATCGCCGGACTTCCCGCCAGATAGACAATCCGGCTCATTTTCAGGTCAAACGTGCGCATCGGCAGCTGCTCGCCGTTGAGGAAATGCACTTCGCCTCCGGCCGCCCGCACGAGGGGAATGGCCGCGGCGAGGTCCCAGATCTTCACATTGAAATCGACGCAGCCGTCGAGAATGCCGGCCGCCACGTAGGCGAGATGGAGGGTCGCGCTGCCAAGGCCGCGAATCTTGAAATTCGACAGCACGCCGCTCGCCATCGGCACCAGCGTCTTGTCGGAGGGGCTGTGAAATCCGATCAACGTCTCCTTGCTGGTCGGCGCTGTGCTCACCCGCATCGGGCGGATCCCGTCGAGGGCGCCATAGCCGGGTCCACCGTGCATCAGGACGCGCCGGCTCAGGTCGTAGACCACGCCGTAGACGGGCTCCCCGAATTCGCACAAGGCGAGGCTGATCGCACAGTGCGGAATCCCGAGGGCGAAATTATTGGTGCCGTCGATGGGATCCAGCACCCAGGAAAACCGGGCGCTCACCGGAATGGGATCGAAGGTGTCGGCCAGTTCCTCGCTGAAATACTGATCCCCCGGGAACTGCGCCCGCAGTTCGCGGAAAATTTCCTCGGAAATCGCGATGTCCACCGCGGTCACCCGCGTGCCATCGCTCTTCCACTTACTTTCCGCCCGCCCAAATTCGCGGTGCAGAAGGTCGGTCTGGGCCAGGACGGCGTGTTGAGCCGCGGCAATGCGGCGATCGTGTTCGGATGAAGACATGGAGCGGTGGAAGAAACACACTAATCGGGCGAAAACCACCTTCCTTTGATCGCGGGTTTAGCCGCGGCGGCTATTCGTAGTCGTAAAGTGCCGGATCGCGCCGCGGCGCGGCCCGTCGAACCCGGAAGCGATGGCGCGCTTCCTTCGGATCGCCGCCTGCGCCCGGATCGCCGCCGGGCCCCGGACCCTCGCCGTAAGGATCCGTTTCGCCCGGGGCGTCGTCGCCGAATTGCTCTTCGAGCGATTCCGGGTCGGCCCCTTCTTCCAGCTTGCGCACGACCTCCTCCATTTCGCCATCGATCTTTTCTCCGGTCAGCTCGGACATCTTGCGCATCATCCGGGCCATCGCTCGCGGATCGTTTTCGTCTACATGGGCAAATTCTTTTTCCATCGCGCCCATCGCCGCCTCCATCCGGGCATCATCCGCCGAATCGCCGGCCTCCGGCCCGGACCTCACGGCTGCGCCCTCATCCTGCCTGCCGCCCTTGGTGACCGCGAAGGCCGACAAGAGTTTTTTCATCCGATATTTCGGATTTTCGGGGCAGCGCGGCGTGGTCTTACTCTGCGCGAGCGTCTTCGCGTAAAACTGGTAGATCGTGTGATTGTCCGGACAGTAGTATTCGTAGATCGCCATTGCAGCTGTAGTCATCACTGCACGGGTTGCCGGCGCCGAGTCAATTTTGCGTTGGAGGTGATCCCCTGCCCCCGTGCCCGTCAATCACCGCGCCGGGTTGCGTTCGAGTTGATGCCCGTGTTGTACGACCGAGATCTTGCCTCCGCGGTTCAGTTGGTCGAGCACGCCGGCGAGCCGGCGACGTTTCTCGTCCGCCTGCGCGAACATCTCCAACTGTCCGGCCCCTTCCTCCACTCCGGAGAGGCGCACGCTCACCAACCGCAGCGGCCTTGGCGCTTTCCAGGCTGCTTGGAGCAACGGCTCCACCAACGGGTAAAACGCGGTCTCGAGGTCCGTCGCGGTCTTCAGGCTCCGGGCCTGCGTCGCCTGAGTGAAATCGGGGTAGCGGACCTTGACGGTCATCGTCCGCACGCGTTTTCGATCCTCGCGCACCTTCGCCATCAAGGCGTCGATCATGCGCTTCGCGATCCGTTCGATCTCCGTGAAATCCGCGATATCCGTTCCAAAGGTCTCCTGCTCGGAATAACTTTTGGCGTCAGCGTGTTCGATGTCCACGGGGCGGTCGTCCTCCCCGCGCGCCGCTGCCCGCATGGCGCGCCACCCGTCGCCGAAAATCGCCTGCAGTTCCCGCTCCGTCCGGGCACCGAAGTCGCGCACGAATCTTATCCCATGCTGTTCAGCGAGGATCTGCTCGGTCTTGGGGCCCACCCCCGGCAGCTTCCCCACCGGTAACGGCGCGAGAAAATCCGCTTCGGTGCCGGGCGGCACCACGACCAGGCCACGGGGCTTGCGCAGCTTTGATGCGATTTGCGCCACCAGTTTGTTCACGGCCAGTCCGAAAGACGTGGGAATCTGCAACTCGGCCCAGATGCGCTGCTGCAGCGCGCGGACCCTGCCCTCGATCGCCGCCACCGATTCGTCGCCACATGGGCCGAGATCGAGATAGCCTTCGTCGATCGAATTGCGCTCCACGAGCGGTGTGAGCGTCTCGCAGAGATCGAACATCTGTCGGGACACGCGGCTATAAAGCCCCGCGGTGTGCGGCAACATAATGAGATCCGGACAGACCTTCAGCGCCCGCTGAGTCGGCATCGGCGTGTAGACCCCACAGGCTCTCGCCTCGTAACTGGCCGAGGAAATGATCCCGCGCTCACGCCCTCCAACCGCGCATTTCCTGCCCCGTAGTTCAGGCTGCAACACCAGCTCGCACGACACGAAAAACGCGTCGGCATCCAAATGAGCAATCGTCGGCAGGGCGGGTGGCACCAAGGCAGAATGCCGCCAAAACCCGGCGGTCGGCGCAAAGGAAAAGCGCTCAAGACGCGTTTCGTTACCCGCGACATCCTAGTTCAAAACCGCCCGGACTGATCCCGGGCACTCCCCAGCGCGGAAACGTTCAAAATGATTTCGCCGGGATAAAACGATCTTTAAGCTGGCCAATGCCTCGGTCCACGTTTGCTTCGGATCAGCTTCAACCCCGCTTCTCCCCCCAATCGGCTGACATGCTTCTGGTCGCGATATTCTCGGTGATTGTACTTTTGATGTGCTGGCTTTGCTACAGCGGCGATTGCGATCATTAGGCACCGCACTTCGGCGTTGCCCACGTCGCCGCCGTTACCACTCTCCCTGTCATGGGACGTCAATGGCTCCACGCAAAGCGCGCGATCGTTAACCTTAAAAAGGGTCAGGTCGTCGGCAAACTGGTCAAGGAAATCACCGTCGCGGCTAAACTTGGCGGCGCCGACATCGAGGCCAATGCCCGACTGTTCGCCGCGGTGGAGAAAGCCAAGAAGGCCAGCGTAACCCGCGATGTGATCCAGCGGGCCGTCAGCAAAGGATCTGGCGGGGGCGACGACAAACTTGCCCTGGAGCATGTCGTCTACGAAGGCTATGCACCGCACAAGGTGCCGGTCATCGTCGAAGTCATGACCGACAATCACAACCGCAGTGCCGGAGATATCCGTCTGCTTTTCAAGAAGGGGGCGCTCGGCGGCGCGGGCAGCAATAAATTCCTGTTCGATCATGCCGGCATCGTCGAAGCCCACCATCCGGACGCCGCGGCGGATCTGGAAGCCGCGGGCATCGAAGCCGGCGCCAACGAATTCCAGCCGCTGACGCATGCGCAGAACGACGACATACCCGAGGGACATGCCGGGGCTCGTTTTCTCACCGATCGCGCGGCCGTTCACGCCGCGGCCACTTGGCTGAAGCAGAACGGCTGGCAAGTCATCACCGCGGAGCTTGGCTACGTGGCGAAGATGTATCCCACCCTAGATGAGGCACAGAGTGGCGAAGTCGGCGAATTTCTTCAGGCCCTTGAAGATAACGACGACGTGCAACGGGTCTGGGCGGCGGTCAAGTAGGCGGCTGAAATCTGCCGGGGCCCAAAAATTGCGCCCCCGCGCGGGGCGGTCGGGCAAGGCAGCCCCGCGTAAATAATAACTCCTGCCGGCGGCGAAATGAAATAGCCGCCGGAGCGTCTGACCCATAATTCCGAAAATCCCCCGTTCCGGGCGCCGCAATCACATCGGCCCCGACCCTTACCGGCCCGCTCCAATATGAAAAAGACGCTGACCGCATCTTCGATTGCCGGATGGCTCGTGCTGGCCGCCTTGGTCGCACGCGCCGACAGTGTCGGGCCGAAGCCCGTTAAAGCCCCTTCGCCGGTCTACCCAGCGAACGCATCGACAGCGGACGCAGCGGCTGGCAGCGAAATTGCTTTGACCGTCAAAGCGGACGGCTCGGTCGCCTGACACAAGCGTTGCAAGGTCGGACCACAATGCCTTCGGCAAGGCGGCGCTCGCGGTGGTCAGCCAGTGGCAATTTGAGCCGGGCGTTCGGGAGGGCGCACCATCCGGATTCAAAGTAAACGTTCCTTTCCAGTTTTACGCCCCATTCGATCAACAGGTGAATGCGGTGTTCAACCGCAAGGTGTTCCTGATCCTGCCCGAGCCGACCCTCGCCCCGAAGAAGTTAAGTGGAAAGTTGAAAGTGAAAAAGGAAGTGAAACCCGAGTTTCCGCCTTCGCTTGCCGGCTCCAAGATCGACGAGAAAATCAAGGTTGATTTCGTCGTCGCTCCCACCACCTACGCCCCTCCCCTCCAGAAGGGAAAACCCGTCTACGTCCAGGCAACGACCACGCTTCGATTCATGGAAGAAGCGCGGGGGCGTGCGGGCGGCGGCGACCGCGGATTCTGAGCCCAACCTGCGGCCCCCGGGAGACCGCGCGAACCGGGCTCGCCCACTGGACGAAGACCGCTCGCGAGGCGCGGGCTGGAGAAATTATTTAACCGCGTGGCGTGCCGCGCCAGCGCTTGAGCGCCTTGCCGGTGAGCGACCGTTCGCAGTCCTCAATCTCGGTCCGGGTGCCGGCATAAATCAGCTCGCCGCCTTCGCGCCCTCCCCCCGGCCCCAAGTCGATCAGCCAGTCGGCCAGATTGATCACATCCAGATTGTGCTCGATGACGATCACCGTGTTGCCCGCATCGCGCAGTTTGAAGAGTAGATCCATCAGTTTCTGGATGTCGGTCCAGTGCAGGCCGGTCGTCGGTTCATCGAGGACGTAGAGCGTCGAGCCCTGCTGCCGCTTGCTCAGCTCCAGCGAAAGTTTGATCCGCTGTGCTTCGCCGCCGGAAAGGGTCGTCGCCGACTGCCCAAGACTCAGGTAACCCAGTCCGACCGCATCCAGCGTCTGCAGCTTGTCCATCACGCGCGGAATATTGCGGAAGAGCGCGATCGCCTCCCGCACCGTCATGTCCAGCACGTCGGCGATCGATTTCCCGTGAAACAAGATCTCAAGGGTCTCGCGGTTGAAGCGGCGGCCGCCGCAGCTGGGACACGGCGCGTAGGCGTCCGGCATGAACTGCATGTCGAGCTTGATCATGCCGTCGCCCTGACAGCGCTCACAACGGCCGCCACGCACGTTGAAGGAGAACCGGCTGGCTTTGTAGCCGCGGACCTTAGCGAGCGGCACCTGGGCGTAGAGGGCACGCAACAGGGGGAGCAGGTCGACATAGCTCGCGGGATTCGACCGCGGGCTGCGTCCGATCGGCTCCTGATCGACCTGTACGAGCTTCTCGAAGAAATCCAGATTTTCGATCTGCCGGTGTTGGCCGGGAATCGTCTTCGCGCCGTTGAGCTTTCGCGCGGCCGCGGCGGCCAGCACATCGTTGACCAGCGTGCTCTTGCCCGAACCGCTGACGCCGGTCACGCACGTCAGCAAACCCACCGGGAATTTGGCGTCGATTCCGCGGAGGTTGTTGGCCCGCGCCTCGCGCACCGTCAGCCAGGCGCCATCCGGTGTTTTCCCCTTGGCGTCGCGCAACACGGACAGTTTGCCCGAGAGATAGGGCCCCGTCCGGGACTGCTTTGCCGAAAGCCGCGCACAGGCCTCGGGCGAGCCCTGAAAAAGCAACTGCCCGCCCTCGCGGCCGGCTTCGGGTCCGAGTTCGATGAGTTCGTCGGCGAGGCGGATGGTGTCCTCGTCGTGCTCCACGACCAGCACGGTGTTGCCGCGATCGCGCAGGGCCACGATCGTGTCGAGCAGCTTCTGATTGTCGTGCGGGTGCAGACCGATGCTCGGTTCATCGAGCACATAAATCACCCCCACCAGTCCCATGCCCAGCTGCGTCGCCAGCCGCACGCGTTGCGCTTCTCCGCCGGACAGGGTGCCGTAGTCGCGTTCCAATGTCAGATAACCGAGACCCGTCTCGAGCAGGAAGTGCAGGCGCTGTTCGATGCCCGTGACCACCTCGCGGGTGGCCTCGCCCGCCCCGTGCATCGCCACGAGATTGCGGGCGAAACCGTGGGCCCCGGCCACATCGAAGGCCATGAATTCCGGGAAGGTCTTGCCCGCGACGCGCACGGCCCCGCTGCGGGCACTCAACCGAGTGCCATGACATTCGGGACACTCGCCGCTCACCATGAACGTTGTCAGGCGGGCGCGGAAGCCATCGCTGTCCGTGTGCCGGAAACTTTCCTCCAGATCGCCGATGATCCCGGCAAACGGCATCGCCTTTGCCTCGCGCATGCGGCGCAGCTTGAAGGCAAACTGGCGCTCTCCCGCCCCCCGCAGCAGCACTTGGCGCGTCTCCTCCGGCAGTTTCTTCCACGGCACGTCGGCGTCGAAGGGCAGTTGCTCCGCCAGCTGTTTGAGCTGCGCGTTGTGTTTGATGATGAGGTTTTTCCCTCCGATCCGCCAGGGCTTGACCGCCCCTTCCCGCACCGATTTTTCGGGATCGGGGATGACCAGTTCGGGCACGAAGCGCAGCTTGCGACCGAGCCCGTCGCATGTCGGGCAGGCGCCCTCGCGATGACTGAACGAGAAATGCCGGGGCGCCAGTTTCTCGAAAACGTCCCCGCAAATTTCGCACGCCCGCGACTGGCTGAGTGGCAGCTCGCGCCACGGGTCCTCGGCATTTTTCTGGGCGAGCACGATCGCCCGATCCTTCCCCTCGCGAAACGCCAGCTCGAGCGAGTCGGCCAGACGGCTCCGCTGATCTACCGTCGCCACCAGCCGGTCCACCACCAGATCGACCACGATTTCGCGGGTCCCGATGCCGGTGGGCAGGATGCGGGTGTCGTCCAGCGTCTTGATCTCACCGTCCAACCGCACGCGTTGAAAGCCGCGCTGCCGGAGGCGGGGCAGCTCGTCGCGCAGAACGCTGGGTTTGGCGCGCAGCGCGGGGGCGAGCAACATCACCCGTTCTCCGGCGCATTCCGCCAACACCCGCTGCACATTGTCGTCCAACGAACGCTGCACGACCCGGCCGTCATCCTTCGGACACCGTTGCTCACCGACGAGCGCCCAGAGCAACTGGGCGTAGTCGGCGATCTCCGTCGCCGTCGCGATCGTGCTGCGGGGACCGCCGCCGCCGGTTCGCTGCTCGATCGCGAGCACCGGCGAGAGGCCGTGAATGAAATCGACCTCCGGCCGCTTCAGCTGGTCGAGCACCTGCCGGGCCTGCGTGCTCAGCGACTCGATGTATTTGCGGTAGCCCTCCGCGTAGATCGTGTCAAAGGCGAGCGACGATTTTCCGGAGCCGCTCGGGCCGGTGATGACCACGAGCTTGCCGCGGGGAATGCGCAACTCGAGGTTCTGTAAATTGTGTTCGCGCGCACCTTTGATGTGAATGTGGGTCGGGGCGTGCATGTGTGGAACGTGCAACCTTGCTGAAAAACGCCGGGCGTCAAAACGTTCGCGTCGCGTCACCGCTCGGCTCTCCGCTGCACCGGGGCAACCGCCCCCGCATCCTTCCCGCGGCGGTGCGGTGGTCATCTTCGCACTTGCCCCCATGGGCGCGCCGGCGTTCTCCTAGCCTGTCCGGTTGCTTCTTTCTGCCCTGAAACCACTACGTCCAACCTCCTCGCGGGAGGTTTCGCGGTTCACCCCTCATGAAAGTCCATCTTTTCACCCGGTTCACGAACCCGTTGCTTCTTCCGGCCACCCTGGGCCTCAGCCTGCTGGTGGGACTCATGCCGCGAGCCAAGGCCGTGCCCTTCACCGTCGGTGAGCTCAAGGGCAACTTCGACACCACGCTGTCGATCGGCGGACTCTACCGGTTGAACGATCCCAGTCGCAACTACTATGGCACGTCGAATACTTTCAACGGCGTCGCCGGTCTGCAGAACTCCGTCAACACCGACGACGGCGATCTCAATTACGGCAAAGGCTGGGTGTCGCAGATCTTCAAGGCCTCGCACGATCTCGAGCTGAAATACCGGGACTACGGCATGCTGGTCCGCGGGTACTGGTTTAACGACTGGAAGAGCGAGACAACGCGCCGCACCCCCCTCTCCGAGCAGGCCAAGGACCGCGTGGAGCAGGGCGCCGAGTTTCTCGACATGTATGTCCGCGGGAAATTCACCCTCGGCGCCGACATGCCCTTCGAACTTCGCATTGGCCGGCAGGTGCTGAGCCTGGGTGAGAGCACGTTCATTCCGAACGGGATCAACGTCGTCAACTCGGCGGACCTTTCGAAACTTCGCGTCCCCGGCGCGGAACTCAAGGAGGCGCTGCTGCCGGTCAACATGATCAAGGCCTCGCTCGGCCTGTCGAAGAACGTGACGATCGAGCCGTTCTGGCTGCTGGAATTTCGCCGCAACGAGCTCGAGCCCGCCGGCACTTATTTTTCGACCAACGATTTCGCCGCCCGTGGTGGCAGCCGGGTTTTCCTCGGTTTTGGTACGCTCCCCGACA
Organism: Opitutia bacterium; assembly: GCA_947474935.1. Classification (GTDB taxonomy): domain Bacteria; phylum Verrucomicrobiota; class Verrucomicrobiia; order Opitutales; family Opitutaceae; genus ER46. Next base: position 49,020 of record CANJKL010000013.1, on the reverse strand, counting down.
ACGGCACGCTCGGGGCGATCTCCCGGGACAAGGACCGCGAGGGCGGGAATTTCAACCAATACGGCGTGGCCACCCGCATCCTCGCCCCCGCTCTGAACAACACCGAGTTCGGCCTCTACTATGCCCGCTACAACAGCCGTTCGCCCGTCCTGAGCGCACGCACTCCCACCACCGCGATCAACCTCGACCTCACCGGGCCGCTCACCATCGCCTTCATCCGCGGCGGGGTGCCCGCCGCCCAGGCCGGCCCGCAGGCCGCCGCGATTTTTGGCATGATCGTGAAGTCGCAGTTTGCGCCGCAGACCCTGACTCCGGTCGAGATCGCGACGCTCCAAAGCGCTCCGGTCCAGGCCGCCATCGCCGGCGCGCGTTCGATTGCGCTGCTCACCGCCGCCGCCACGGGTCGTTTTTTCACCGAATATCCGGAAGGCCTCAATCTTTACGGGCTCAGCTTCAACACCTCCCTCGGCAGCAGCGGCATCTCCTGGCAGGGGGAAATTTCCACCAAGCAGGGCGTCCCCCTGCAGGTCGACGACGTCGAATTGCTTTTTGCCACGCTGTCCTCCCTCACCAATTCCACCGGCTCCGCCTTCGGCACCGCCAACCAGATTGGCAACTATCTCGGCAAGCTCAACCAGGAGATCCCCGGCTACCGCCGCCACAACGTCTGGACCGCGCAGTCGACCCTCACGAAGGTGTTCGGCCCGACTCTGGGCTCGCAGCAGTTCACGCTGCTCGGCGAGGTCGGAGGGATATGGGCGAATCTACCCGCCAAGGACACGCTCCGCTACGACGGCTCCGGCACGTTCACCAGCGGCAGCGCGAATGCCATGCTGATCACGCCTTTTCCCACCATCCCCCCCACGCCGGTGGATGGGTTCGCCGATAAATTCTCGTGGGGCTACCAACTCCTCGGCCGGCTCGACTACAACAATGTTTTTCCGAGCATCAATCTGTCTCCCACGATCGCCTTCACGCACGACGTGAGTGGCAATACGCCGCTGCCGCTCGGGAACTACATCAAGGGCCGCAAGAGCATCAATCTCTCGGTCGAATTCACCTATCGCAACGCGTGGTCCCTCGAACTGCGCTATGTCGACTTCTTCGGCGGCGGCCGGTTCAACCTGCTCGGTGACCGCGATTACGTGGCGAGCATGGTAAAGTACTCCTTCTGAGCCGCGACCGCCCCGGTCCCTTTGCCCGGCCCGCCCGGCCTTATCCTTCCATGAAATTCCCACGATTTTCCGTTTTCTGCGTCTTCATCCTCCTGCTTGCCCGTGGTCACGCCGCCGTCGCCGAGTCGGACGCCGCGCGTCTCGGGCGCGAACTCACCCCGCTCGGGGCGGAGAAAGCCGGCAATTCCGACGGCTCCGTCCCCGCTTGGGACGGTGGCATCACCACTCCACCCGCCGGTTACAAGGTCGGCGATCACCACCCCGACCCGTTTACCGGCGACCAGCCGCTTTTCACGGTCACACCGGCCAATGCCGCGCAATATCAGGGTAAGCTGACGGCGGGACACCAGGCGCTGCTCAAGGCCTATCCCGACTACAAGCTCGTGGTGTATCCGGCGCATCGCAGCGCTTCCAACCCGCCGCGGATTTACGAAGCCACGCACAAGAACGCCACGTCCGCGCGGCTCGTGGCCAACGGTAATGGCATTAGCGGTGCGATTATCGGGGTGCCTTTCCCCATCCCGCAAAACGGCCTCGAGGTCCTCTGGAATTTTCTGACGCGTTATCGCGGGGTGGCGGCCGCCCGCCACATTGATCAAGCCGCCGTCGAACGCGGCGGCGGTTTCCAGCTCGTGAAATTCGATGACGAATTTCTGTTCAATTACACCCGGCCCGACATCACCGTCAGGGAACTGGAAGAGACCAACACCATGATCTACTTCAAGCAGGCGGTGACCGCCCCGGCGCGCCTCGCCGGCACCATCCTGCTGGCTCATGAAACCATGGATCAGGTGCGGGAACCGCGCCGCGCCTGGGTTTACAACGCCGGACGCCGCCGGGTGACCCGCGCCCCCAATGTCGCCTACGACAACCCCGGCACCGCGGCCGACGGCCAGCGCACGAGCGACCAGTTCGACATGTTCAACGGCGCGCCCGATCGCTACGAGTGGAAGCTCGTCGGCAAGAAAGAAATGCTCGTGCCGTACAACTCCTACCGCCTGCACAGCGACAAGATCCGGAACGCGGACATCCTGAAGCCGCTCCATATCAATCCGGACCTTGCCCGTTACGAACTGCACCGCGTCTGGGTGCTCGATGCCACGCTCAAGCCCGGCACCTCCCACCTGTATGCCCGCCGCACGTTCTACCTCGACGAGGACAGCTGGCAGATCCTCGTCGCCGACCAGTATGACCATCGGGGCGAAATGTGGCGTGTCTCCGAGGCGCACTGCATCAACTACTACGATGCGCAGGTTTTTTGGAGCACGCTCGAAGTCCATACCGACCTGCAAAACGGCCGGTATCTTGCCATCGGCCTCGATAACGAGAACGCGATGTACGATTTCAATCTCAAGCGCACGCCGGCCGACTTCACCCCCGACTCCCTCCGCCGCGAGGGCACCCGCTAGTTGACCTCGACGGAGTGATGGTTGGGCTCAACCACCACTCTGGTCTTCCGACCTCGCGGCCCCCTGTGCGCCCTTCATGCGATTTCATCGCCGTCGATTTTTAGTAGCGCTCCGGCTGGCCACCCTGGCGCTGGCGGTTGCACCCGGTGAGCGCCTCCCGGCCGCCGACGTCTCGCCACGCATGCTGCTGCTCGACGGCACCGTCGCCGGCTCCGCGGTGATCGTCGTCGGCGAGCGCGGCGCGATTCTACGGTCCGGCGACGCCGCCACGACGTGGCAGGCCGCCACCAGCCCGGCCGCCGTCACCCTTACCGGCGTAAGTTTTGCCCCTGACGGGCTGCGGGGCTGGGCCGTGGGCCACGATGCGCTCATCCTCGCGACCACCGACGGCGGGCAGACCTGGCGGAAACAGTTTCAAGGCGAGAATCTTCAGGACTCGTTTCTCGACGTCCTTGCCGTCGACGGTCCCCACGTCATCGCGACCGGCGCCTATGGGATGTTCCTAACCACCAGCGATGCCGGACAAACCTGGACGCGCCGCAAAGTCCTGGACGACGACTACCATCTCAATCGCATTTCCCGGGGCCCGACAGGCACGCTCTACCTCGCGGGTGAACACGGCACCCTGCTCCGCTCCACCGACAACGGCACGCGCTGGTCGCGCCTCCCGGCGCCCTACGAGGGTTCGTTCTACGGTATCCTGCCGCTCGATCGCCGCACACTCGTCGCCTACGGACTGCGCGGCCGCGTCTATCGCTCCGTCGACGATGGCGACACCTGGCAGCCGGTGGCCACGCCGCAACCCGGGCTGCTCGCCACCGCCGTTCGGCTGAAAAGCAACACCCTGATTCTCGGAGGTAATGCGCGTTCCCTTTTCGTCAGCCGCGATTACGGCAAATCCATCGCGCCACTGCCCTGGCCGGCCGGCGCGACCGGCGGCAGCGTGGCCGAGCTTTTGGAGTTGTCCGACGGCGGCCTGCTGGCGCTGGGCGAAGCCGGCGTGACGGTGATTCGCCAACCCGAGTAACGCGGCCGCGATGTCCCTGCTCGAAAAATTCACGGTCTGGATGTTCCGCCATCGCACGCCGCTGGTATGTGCGTTCGCCGCCTTGACCGCGGTGATGGCCTTCTTCGCCACCCGCCTGCACATCGACGCCAGCTTCAACAAATCGCTGCCGCTCAATCACGAATACATCTGTACGTTCACCAAGCATCAGCGCGAGTTCGGCGGCGCCAACCGCGTGCTTGTCGCCCTGATGGCGGAGCGCGGCGATCTCTTTAACGCGCCCTTCTTCGCCGAGCTCAAGCGCGTCACCGAAGAGGTCACGTTCCTGCCGGCCGTGGATCGCCCGCAGGTGCAGTCGCTCTTCACGCCCAACGTCCGCTACATCGAGGTCGTCGAGGATGGTTTCGCCGGCGGCAACGTCATCCCCGCGGACTTCAGCCCGACGCCGGCCAACTTCGCCCGGGTGCGCGAGAACATCGTGAAGTCCGGCAAGCTGGGCCAGCTCGTCGCCAACGACTTCACCGGCGCGATTGTGAGCGCGCAGCTCCTCGAAATCGATCCGCGCACCGGCGCGAAGATCGACTACGCCCGCGTGGCCGATGGCCTCGAGCAGATTCGCCATCGCGTCGAGCGCGACAGCGGCGGGGCGATCAAGGTCCACGTGATCGGCTTCGCCAAGGTGATCGGCGACATCGGCAACGGAGCCCGCGGCGTGTTGCTCCTTTTCGGCATCTCGATCGTCGTCACCGCCTTGCTGGTGTGGGACTATGCCGGTCGCTGGAAACTCGCGGCGGCACCCATCGTCTGCTCGCTCGTCGCCGTCGTCTGGCAACTCGGCGCCGTCACTGCCCTGGGTTACGGCATCGATCCGTTTTCCATCCTCGTCCCGTTCCTCGTCTTCGCGATCGGCGTCAGCCACGGCGTCCAAAAGATCTGCACCTTCCGCAACGAGGCCTTCAAGGGCCAGGACGGCCCCACCGCCGCCCGCGCCGCCTTCATGCAGCTCATCGCGCCCGGCATTGTCGCGCTGCTGACCGACACCGTCGGGTTCATCACGATGCTCGTGATCAAGATCCCCACGATCCAGGAGCTCGCGATCACCGCCAGCCTCGGTGTCAGCGTGATCATGGTCACCAATTTTTTCCTGCTGCCGATTCTTCTTTCCTATTTGCACCTGCCGCCCTCCTACGCCGCGTGGGTCGCCGCGCGACGCGCGAAGGGCAACCGCCTCTGGAACAAGCTCGCCCGGAGCATGAAACCGCGGCCCTCGATGGTCATCATCGTCCTCAGTTTTGTGCTCGGGGCTTGGGGCTACTGGAAGGGCAGCGCGGTGCGCATCGGCGACACCCAGGCGGGCATTCCGGAGTTGCGGCAAAACTCCCGCTACAATCAGGACACCCGCGTCATCACGTCGAAGTTCAGCATCGGGGTCGATATCCTCTCCGTCATCGTCGAGACCGTTCCCAACGGCTGCGTCGACTACGAGGTTGTCGCGTTGATGGACCAGTTCGAAGGCCGGATCCGCGCCGTTCCCGGCGTGCAGTCCGTGGTCTCGCTGCCCTCCGTCGCCAAGACGATCAACGCGGGCTACAGCGAGGGCTCCTTAAAATGGCGCATCCTGCCCCGCAATCCGCAGACGCTCGCGCAGGTCGTCTCGCCCATCGAGACCGCCACCGGCCTGCTCAACGCCGACGCCAGTGTGATGCCCGTCATGATTTTTCTCTCGGACCACAAGGCCGAGACGCTCCTCGCGGTCACCGACGCGGTGAAGGCCTTTGCCGCCGGGCATCCCTCGCCCAAGGCGAAATTTCTCCTCGCAAGCGGCAACGCCGGCGTGATGGCCGCCACCAACGAGGTGGTCGCCGCCGCCGAGCATCCGATCCTGCTCTGGGTTTTCGGGGCCGTGATCGCACTCTGCCTGATCACCTTCCGCGACGTCCGGGCCGCCCTGTGCATCGTGGTGCCGCTCGCCCTGGTCAGCTTTCTCGCCTACGCGCTCATGGCCTACCTCGACATCGGCTTGAAGACGTCGACGCTGCCCGTCGTCGCCCTCGGCGTCGGCATCGGCGTCGACTACGGCATCTATATCTTCGCCCGGCTGCAGGCCGAGCTGAAGGCCGGCGAATACTTCGAGGACGCCATGTTCTCCGCCCTCAAAGACGCGGGCGCCGCCGTGGTCTTCACCGGCCTGACGCTCGCGATCGGCGTGAGCACCTGGATTTTCTCCGACCTGAAGTTTCAGGCCGACATGGGACTGCTGCTCACGTTCATGTTTTTGGTCAACATGGTGGCCGCGATCATCCTGCTGCCCGCGATGGCTCGCTGGTTCTGGCGTCACCACACCGGTGGAACCGCGGTGCCGTTTCCAATGCGCTCCGGCGCGAATCGTTAAGCCCGGCGTTCCTTCCGAACGCCGGCCCGGCGAATCACCTATCCCCCGCGCTCTTATCGCCGGCCCGCATATTCAGACTGGCCTCCCGTCCGCTTCTGGCCTCTTTTGCCGTTCCGCCGTGTCCGCCGAATCCACCCCGCCTTTTTTTTCCGCCAGCCAGCGACGCACCATTGGCTTCGCCCTGACTGTTCTGGCGGTGCTCGGCTCGGCGACGTTGCTGATTCTGACGTTCATCGTTTTCGGCCGGTTGCTCGCGTTTTTTTCGAGTGTCATCTGGCCGCTGGCGGTGGCCGGCGTCCTGGCTTTGATTCTGCGTCCCGTGGTGGAGGTGGTGCAGCGCCGGCTCGCCCGGCGCCGGTTGACGGCGGTCATTCTGCTCTACGGCGCGTTTGTGCTCGTCGTCGGTGGCACCCTGTTGCTCCTCGCCCCCCCCATCGCCGCACAGTTGATCGAATTCGTCGCCTACCTTCCCACCCTCTGGGAAAAAGCCGCGAACTACATTCAGGAAAATTATCCGCAGTGGATCGAGCTCGCCCGCCGGCAGCTGGCCAATCCGGGCGTGCGGACCGTGGCGGACGCGCTGGCCGGTGAAAGCCGGGCTCTGTTCGCGCACACGATCCCCTCGTTGCGGGTGGCATTTGGCGGGGCGTTCGACGTCGTCGCGTTCTTCACCCATCTCGCGATCATCCCGGTTTATCTTTTTTTCCTGCTCCTCGCTCGCCGGGAATCGACGGAAAATCTCGGCCGGCATCTTCCCTTCCTGCGCCCCGGGTTGCGCACCGACGTCGTCTTTCTCGCCACTCAGTTCGTTTCCATCGTCGAGGCGTTTTTCCGCGGCCAGCTGCTCATCGGCTTTTCCATGGGCGTGCTCTTCTCGATCGGCTACACGATCATCGGCCTGAAATTCGGCCTCTTCATCGGCCTCGCGCTGGGCTTGCTCAACGTCGTGCCCTACCTCGGCACGATTCTCGGCTTCCTCATCACCCTGCCGCTGGCTTTTTTTCAACCGAGCGGCGGCTGGCAGCTCGTCGGCTACGTGCTGATCGTGCAGGCGGTCGTACAATGCACCGAGAGCTGGTTTCTCACTCCGAAGATCATGGGGCACCACACCGGGCTGCATCCCATGATGATCCTCGTGGCGATTTTCTTCTGGGGCACCGCGTTCGGCGGGTTGCTCGGCATGGTCCTCGCCGTGCCTCTAACGGCGTTCTTCGTCACCGCCTGGCGGTTGGCTAAATTGAAGTACTTTCAGCCCGTCGATGCCTGAGCGGGCCCCGCCCTCCGAATGCGCCAACTGCGGCGCGTCAATTCCCCGCCCGGCCCGGGCGTGTCCCGGGTGCGGCGCCGACGAGCGCACCGGCTGGCGCGATGCATCGGTTTACGATGGCCTCGATCTGCCCGACGCAGCGTGGACGGACGATGACGCGACTTCCCTCCCCGATCGGCCCGGACCATCGCGCGACGTCAACGGCCTCAAGTGGTATTGGTGGGCCACCGGCGTGGCGCTGTTGTTATTCCTCGTACTGGGCGCGCTGGCGCTAAACTAGGCAGGGCGGCCACGCTTTGTCCTTCCGTTGCGCCCGCCGCGGCCTTTGCGTGAGGCATGGCGTGGGATGTCACGTATCGCAAAGGCCTCCACCTTCCGCAAATCGGCTGGTGGCTCGACGCGCAGGCGCGCTGTGAGCGGGCGTTTGTCTCGCACGCTCACAGCGACCACGTGGCGCGTCACAAGGAAATTCTCTGCACCCCCGCGACCGCCCGCTTCCTCCACGCCCGCATCCCCGGCCGCCGGACGATGACGGAACTGCGCTTTGGTCGGCCGCACGCGCTCGAGTTTGGCGTCACCGCCACGCTGTACCCGGCAGGGCACATCCTCGGATCGAGCCAGATCCTGCTCGAATCCGGGGAGCACGGCTCGATGCTCTACACCGGCGACTTCAAACTCCGCCCCGGTCTCGCCGCCGAGCCGTGCGCCACACCGCGCGCCGACACGCTGATCATGGAGACGACGTTCGGCCTGCCGCGCTACGCCTTCCCGCCGGAGGCGGAGGTGATCGCGCAACTCGTCGCCTTTTGCCAGACCGCCGTCGCCGAAGGCGCCACGCCCGCGCTGCTGTGCTACAGCCTCGGCAAGAGCCAGGAGGTGCTCCGCGCCCTCGCCGGCGCCGGTCTGCCCGTGATGCTGCAGGGCGAAACGCTCCGCCTCACCCGGATCTATGAGCAACTTGGCGTGGAATTCCCGCCGCACCGCGAATTCCACGCTCGCGAGGTGGCCGGTCACATCGTCATTTGTCCGGCGCATTCCCAGGGTCTGTTGAGCCGCGTCCCGGCCGTGCGCACCGCGGCGATCACCGGCTGGGCTCTCGACCCGGGCGCGATCCATCGCCTGCGCTGCCATGCCGCATTTCCGCTCTCGGATCACGCCGATTTCCCCGATCTGCTGCGCTTCGTCGACCTCGTGCAACCCAAGCGCGTGCTCACCGTGCACGGTTTCGCCCGCGAGTTCGCAGCAACCCTCCGCGCCCGCGGCATCGACGCGCTCGCCCTCGGGCAGCCCAACCAGTTGGAATTGCCCGTCCCGACATGAGGGGCGGCCGCTTGAAAATGACCTCCGTCCAACGCCGCCGGCTCATGGTGATCGGGGTGCTCGGCTTGGGCGGTGCGGTGGGGCTCTTCATGTTTTTTGCCTGGCGCGCATCCCCGTGGCTCAGCGAACTGCCCTGGTTGCCGCACTGGCTTTCCGCGTGGGCCGACGAGTATGGCGTGGCACGCAACGTCGCCGCCTTTTTCGCGTTCGGGCTCGTGGGCTTCACCCTGCTCGGCCGCGGCTGGCGTCCAGCGGTGCTCCAGGGCGTTTTCGCGACCGGGCTGGAGGTCGTGCAAATCTGGCTGCCACGCCGCCTCTTCGACTGGCGGGATATTCTGGCGAGTCTTTTCGGACTTTTCCTCGGCTGGCTGGGCGTGACCGCCGTCGCGTGTCTGCTCCCAGCCTGGCGCCGGCGGCGGGGCAGTTGATCGCGACAACCATCACCCAGATGCGCCTGCAACATTGTAGGCTGTAGGAGCGCCTTTACGCCGCGATGCCTTGTCGGAATCGCGGGATAAACCCGCTCCTACAGCTTCGGCTCATCAACCTTAAGATACCCGTCGGGTTGGAAACGGATCGTGCGCGATTTTTTTGGCTTCGTGTGGAGCGTGAAACATTCCACTCTCACCGCTTGCGCGCCACGAGCTATGATCCGATCCGTTGTTGCCTCATGATATTACGCCTGTCGCGCGTGCTCGCACCGCTCCCTTTTCTTTGGTCGTTGACGCAGGCCACCCCGTCCCTGCCGCTGCAGGACGGCGAACATCTCACCTACCGGGTGTCTTGGGCAATCGTACCGGGTGCCGGAGATATCAAGATCGAGGCGCACACCGATGCGACTGCCCCGGAACCGCGCCTGATCGTGACCACCACGACCTCCACGCGCCGCCTCGCCCGCCTCCTGTTGCCGTTCGACGCCGAGGCCCGCTCGGTCTTCGACCTGCAATCCGGCCGGCTGCTCTCATTGACCGAAAAAAGTTCCACCCGGGAAAAGAAGGCCGAACACGCGGTGTCGTTCAACTACACCGACCGCACGGCGCTCTACACCATCCCCGGCGGCGTCCCGCCCCCACGCACCCTCACCATTCCCGCTGGCAACCCGGTGGACCTCATCATGGGGCTCCTGCAAACGCGTTCGTGGGATTTGAAGCCGGGCGAAGCGCGCGATGCGCTGGTCCTGTTCGAGGACGATTTCTACGAGCTCACAATCCACATGGCGCGTTACGAGGAAATGAGCACGTCGCTTGGCACCTTTCAAACCGTCGTGCTTGAACCACGCATGGACAAAACGCCCCCGAAGGGAATGTTCAAGCGCGGGAGCTCGGTGCGGGTCTGGATCGCCCAGGATGTGCACCGTCTGCCCGTGAAATTCGAGGTGGAGTTCAACATCGGGACCGGCACGGCGACCCTCGAGGCCTACCAGCCCGGGCCCGCCCGGGCGATGAAGCCGGCCGCGTCGTCGGATGCAAAAAATTCTCGTCCTTAGAGGCGGCGCGCTGGGGGATTTCATCGTCACGCTGCCCGCGCTCGCCGGCCTGCGCACCCGGTGGCCCGCCGCACGGATCGAGCTGGCCGGCAACGCCCGCGCCGCCGAACTTGCCCGGAATCGCGGGCTCCTCGACGCGGTCCACTCGCAGCACGAGGCGCGTTGGGGCGCGCTGTTTGGCGACGCGCCGCTGAACCTGGCGCTGGCGGTCTGGCTCGCGGAATTCGACCTCGTGCTCAGCTACTGGCCGGATCCCGACGGCGCCTTGTCTCGGAAATTTCCGGTCCGGGCGGGACAAACCTTCCTCGCCGCAGCCGCGCTCCCGACCGAGGCGCCGGCGGCGGCGCACTACTGCGCGCCGTTGCGCCAACTGGGCATCGAGCCGGGGGCGCTTCACCACCCGCTTTCGCCCGTGAACGCGCGACCGTTCACGGAAACTTCCGCCGCCGTCGCGATCCATCCTGGCAGCGGCTCCTCCCGCAAGAACTGGCCGGTGGAACGCTGGCTCGAACTGATGCGAACGCTTCCAAGCCCCATTCTTCTCATCCTGGGAGAAGCGGAGCGCGAATGCTGGGCCCCGCTCACCTCCGCCGGCATCGCGGCCCATGTCCGGCCCGCCGTCGACCTTCCGCTGGAAACGCTCGTCACGCAGCTCGGCGGTTGCCGGCTTTTCCTCGGTCACGATTCCGGGATCAGCCACCTCGCCGCGGCGTGCGAGGTCCCGGCGATTTTGCTTTTCGGCCCGACCGATCCGGCGATGTGGGCGCCCCCGGTGCCGACGGTGCGAGTGCTGCAGCCCGGGCCGACTTTGGAGACGATTTCAGTCGCGGACGTTGCCCGTGAGGTTGCGGCCGTCCTGGCAGTTCGAACGTGAACCGCCACCGTTTCATTGACCAGATCGGCCCGGCATATTCCACCCCGACCCGCGGCTTCGCCTGCATCCTGCGGTGCGGCACGCGCACGCCGCGATCCTCCAGCCAGAGGCCGTTCGTTTCATCGGCCGCGGAAGTGGCATTCAGGCGCCGGTCGACGCCGAGCGCCTTCGTAACGCGCCCCGGACCGATCGCACCCTCCACGCCGCGAATCAAAATCGCCGCCGGCCAGTCCCGCGGCCCCACCACGAGATTCAACAATTCATGCACGCCGTAGCACAGGTAGACATACCAGATGCCGCCGGCGGCGTACATGACTTCGGTCCGCTTCGTCCGGCCGGCGCGGGCGTGACAGGCCAGGTCACGTTCGCCGTCGTAGGCCTCCGTCTCGACGATCATGCGCGCCTCCTCCCGGCCGTCGGGAAACCGCCGCACGAGATGTTTTCCGAGCAGCCAGCGGGCGAGCGCCACCGTTTTCTTCGCTTGCAGCGCTTTCGTTTCGATCATCGGTCTCATCCTCCGTTACACCAGCCACCGTCATCGTGAACGCAACTCACCCGCGCTCCGCCGCGCAGCAACACAAGGCGGACCTCCTGCGCTCCCTCCGGCTCTGCACCGCCGACGGGATCATGGCCATGCCCATCGTGACGATGTCGCTGCCCGTGAATGTGTTCATGACTGCTCTGGTGGTTGTCGCCTTTCCACTGCCGAAAACCACCATCGGGCTCATCAGCGCGCTGCCCTTCGTTGGCAATTTTCTCCAGATCTTCGTCGCCGCGCTCGTCGCCCGCTGGAAGCCGCCAAAAACCGTCACGGTGACGGCGGCAACGCTCCACCTGCTCACGTGGATTGCGCTGGGCGTCTTTCTTCCGTGGGTACCGCGCGACAATCCCACGGCGGCCGGTCACTGGTTCATGGCGTGGTCTCTTCTCTCGAGCTGCTTCGCCGCGGTGGCCGGTGTCTCGTGGAATGCCTGGATTCAGGAGTGGGTGCCCGGCCGGCTGCGCGGCAAATTCTTCGGCCGGCGCAACGGCGCGCTCCAGCTGTCCACGCTCACGTTCCTCCTCGTCGCCGGATGGGCGCTCGCCCGGTGGAATTACTCGCTGGTCGCGTTTCAACTCATCATCGCCGGGGCCGCGCTCATGCGCGTTTTCTCGCTGCGCTGGCAATGGGTGACCCCGATCCGCCCGCGCCGCCACCGGCACGGCCCGGCGCTGCCGTTGCGCGAGCAGTTTGCCGTCCTCGCGCGTTCCCGCTCGTTGCTCGTCTTCATCGCCTTCGGCGCCGTGTGGGGCTTTGCCGCCAATTGCTTCGGTCCGTTCTACTCGGTCTTCATGCTGGAGCAGATCGGATTCACCGCCTGGAACATCAGTGTGCTCAATGCCGTCTCGCTTCTCGGCGGGGCGCTCTCACTGCCCGCGTGGGGTCATTTGCTCGACCGCTACGGCAACAAGTCCGTCATGGCCTTCTCGCTGATCCTCTGGCAGACGCAGAGTTTCCTGTGGTACACTCTGACGCCGGAGAACCGCAACCTGCTCTACGCGATGTGGGCGTGGGGCGGCATCACGAGCGCCGGCTTCGTCCTGGGGCAGTTCACCATCCTCCTGCGCCTGATTCCGCTCGAAGCCAAAAATCTCGCGATCGGCGCCAACATTGCGGTGACGTCGCTCGTCGCCGCCATCGCGCCCATCATCGGCGGCAGCATCCTTACTTGGGCGCTCGAACGCTGGCCCGACCCGTTCGCGGTCTATCACACGTGTTTTCTGCTCCAGCCGCTCCTCGCCTTGACGGGCAGCACGCTCCTGCTGCGCGTGCATGAGCCGCACGCGAGCTCGCTCACCATGGTGTTTGGGGCGATGCGAAACATTCGCACCCTGAGCGGTGTCCTCGGCTTGGATTTCTTCGTAAACTACGTCTTCTATCGTCCGCAGAAAAAATGACCGCGGCCCCGCACATCTTCACCCTCACCGGCAATTTGCTCGCCGAGCGCACGCTCGAGTTTGCCACGTGGACCACCGGGGCGACCCAGCGGGCCGAACGCGAGACCTTCCAGGTCGGCGGCAAGGGCATCAACGTCGCGAAGATGCTCAACCGCCTCGGCGCGCCCAACACCGCCCTCTGCTACACCGGCGGCACATCGGGCGCGGAGTGCGAGAACTGGCTGCGCGCCGGCAATTTTTCCTTCCGAAATTTCGCCACGTCGGCTCCGACCCGGACCGGCACAGTCGTGCGGGGACGTGGCCAGCCCGAGACCACCTTCCTCGGCCCCGATGCCGCGCCGGACGCCGCGGCGATTCGCGCTTGCGCCGAATTTCTCACCGCCCAGCCCGCCGGCAGCGTGCTGGCGGTGTGCGGCAGCCTGCCCGGCTGGGAATCCGCCGATTTCGATCCGCTGCGGGAGGCGATTCATCGCTGGCCGGAACGCGGTTCGCTTGTGGTCGACACCTACGGCCCGCCCCTCGCCTGGTTCGTCAACGAAGCCGCTGCCCTCATCCGCATCAACCGCGCCGAACTGGAAACGCTGCTGGCCTCCGCCAATCACAAGCTGTCCAGCGGCGAACTCCTCCGCGACGCCAGCCTCCGGTTCGCGGCCTTGCGCTGGGCCGTGAGCGACGGCGCCGCACCGGTGTGGTTCATGGCCCAGCCCGCCGATCCGGAAACGATCGCCCCGCCCCGGGTGCGGCAGGTTTCGCCGACCGGTTCGGGCGACGTCATGCTCGCCTGCCTGTTGCACGCGCGCTTTCACCAAGGCCTGAGCTGGCGCGACGCGGTGGCGTGGTCCCTGCCCCACGCCGCCGCCAACGCCGCGCATCCGGGGGTCGCCGAATTTCCCGATTTGTCTGAGTGAACGGCCCGTCCGCGACCGATTACTGGGTGGCCCCGCGAACCAGTCGGCGCACCTTTCCCGGCGCCGCGACGACGGCGGCCTCCTTTGGTTATCGCGTTCCTGCCAAATAATCCTTGCGTTGACTCGCGCCAAACCGCTTATTCCGCAGTTTTATTTATGAAAGCGACCATCAAGACCCAAGGCCAGCAGTTCACTGTGACCGAGGGCGACATTCTCACCGTCAACCGCTATCCCGGCACCGAAAAGGGTTCCACCGTCGAGATTAAGGACGTTTTGGCGGTCGGCGAAGGTGCTAATTTCAAGGTCGGCACCCCGACTCTTTCCGGTGCAACCGTCTCGGCCACCATCCTCGAGAACAAGCGCGGGGACAAAGTGATCGTTTTCAAGAAGAAGAAGCGCAAGGGCATGGAGCGTAAGCGTGGCCATCGCCAGGAGCTGTCGGTCATCAAAATCCAAACCATTAACGCTTAAGGAGATTATTCGTCATGGCGCACAAGAAAGGTCAGGGCACATCCAGCAACGGTCGCGAGAGCCACTCAAAGCGGCTCGGCATTAAAATGTTTGGCGGCCAGGCCGCCATCGCCGGCAACATCCTCGTTCGTCAGCGCGGCACCAAGCTGCACGCCGGCAAGAACGTCGGCACCGGCCGCGATTGGACGCTGTTCGCGCTCAAGGATGGCACGGTCACGTACGACAAGGTCCACCGCTCGGTGTCCATCGTCACGGCTTGACGCCTCTCCCCTCGGGGATCGTCACTCTCGGGCCGGTCTTTTGACCGGCCTTTTTTATTTTCAGCCGCCCGCGGCCGCCCAAGGCTTGCCCGTTTTCGACGCCCGCTCCACCGTTCCGCCCGATGTCTGACCGACTCGCCGATCTCCGCCGCCAGCGCGCGCTCGTGCAGGAGCAGCTCAACTGGTTCGACGCGGAAATCAACGCCGCTCAACCGCCGCCGCCGGCCGCGCCCGTCGTCACGCCGGCACCGCCGACCTCCCCGCCCGCGCCAAGGCCAGCGGCTCCCGTCCGGGTCGTAACACCGGCCGCGCTGGTCAGTACCCCGCCGGCCGCCGCAGGCACGATCGATGCGATGGCCGCCGCGATGCTGGAGGAATACAAGATTCCCCCGAAATCCCTGCACACCGACATCAGGAAAGGCTGCCTGCTCTACCTCATCGGGGCCTTCGCCGTTTTGATCCTCGGCGTTACGGTGCTCTACTTCGCGCTGCGGCGGAATTGAGCCGGCCCTGCCGCAGCGGCGCCCCTCAGGTCACCGCCGGATAACTGCCGAGCCACTTCACCATCGGGCAGAATTTTCGGAGCTCCGCCAGCGCTTCCTTCATGGTCGCGTCTTCGTGGTGCCCGGTCACATCGAGGAAGAAATAGTAATCCCACGGGCGCTTCTTGCTCGGGCGCGACTCGATCTTTGTCAGATTGATGCCGCGCTGGCCGAAGGGATTCAGCATTTTCAGCAGCGTCCCCGAGTGCGAGGCCGCTTCGTCGCCGAGGGAAACGATCAGGCTCGTGACATCCTTGCCGCCGCCCACCGGTCCCGAGGGCTTGCGGCCGACCACGAAGAACCGGGTCGTGTTGTCGGCCTTGTCCTGAATGTTGCGCTCGACGATCGGCACGCCGTAGTGCTCCGCCGCCAGCTCCCCGGCGATCGCGGCCGTCCCGATCTCCTCCTTGACCATCTGCACGGCCCGCGACGTGCTCGGCGCATCGACCAGTTGGGCCTGCGGCAGGTGCCGTTGCAGCCAATGCCGGCATTGCGCCAGGGCCTGATCCTTCGAGTAGACGCGCCCGATGGCCTCGATCGGCGAGTTGGAAATCAGCGCGTGGTTAATTTCCAGATAGATCTGGGCCACGATCTTGAGATCGCTTTCCACAAAACTGTCCAACGCCTCGCGCACCGAGCCCTCGGTGGAGTTTTCGATCGGAATCACGGCGTAGTCAGTCTCGCCCTTTTCCACCGCGGTAAAGATGTCGCTCACCGTTGCCATCCCGAGATAATTTACGCTCGCGCCGAATTTCTTCAGCGCCGCCGCGTGGGTGTTGCTCGCCTCGGGCCCGAGATAGGCGATCACCAGCGGTTTTTCGAGGGCGATCGCGGCCGACATGATCTCGCGGTAGATCGCGCGCAGCGCCTCGGTCTTGATCGGACCCGTATTCTGTGCGGCGACTTTGCGCAGGACTGCGTCCTCCCGTTCGGCGACGTAGATCTGTCCGCCCTGGCTGCGCTTCACCTTGCCGATTTCGGCGGCGAGCGTGAGACGCTCGTTGAGCAACGCGACAAGCTGCTTGTCCAGCGCATCGATTTTTTGACGGATGGGCTCGAGGTCCATGTCAGGCTTGGGCGGGCGTTTCCTCTTCGGCCGGGGCCGCCGGCGGTGCCGCCACCTCGGCGACCGCGACCTCGGCTACGGGCACGGCGGCCTCCAGCGGGAGTTCTTCGTCGGCGAGACCCATGTCGGTGTCGTTCGGCTTGTGGCCGCTGTCGGTGCTCTTCAGCCACTCGTCGATCTGCCGCGACGACAACACGTCCGACGCCGGCAGCTCATCGATGGACTTCACGCCCACAAATTCCAAAAATTGGTCCGTCGTACCGTACTGGATCGGCCGGCCCGGCGCATCGGCGCGGCCCACGATGTAGATCAGTTCCCGCTCCAGCAATTTGTTGATGCCAGCCTCGGCCGACACGCCACGAATCGTCTCGATTTCGCCGCGCGTGGCCGGCTGGCGATAGGCGATCACCGCCAGCGTTTCGATCGACGACTGGCTCAGTTTCACGGGCGGCGGTTCCTGCCGCAGGATACGCACCCACCGGGCGAACCGCGGATGCGTCACGATCCGGTAACCGGCATTGCCCTCGATGAGCAGCATGCCGTCGTCCGCCGCGCGCAGTTCCGCGGCGATCGCATCCATCGCCTCGCGGATTTGCGCAGCGGTGATGAGCGACGGCACGTCGACGTAGAGTTCGGCGTCCGGCGGGGCTTCCGCCAGCGTCTCGGCCGGCTCCTCGACGACCGCGACCACCGGCTCGGCCGCCGCCGGGGCCGGCTCCCCGCCTTCCACGGCGGCGGGAACGGCTTCGGCCGCCGGACTCTCGTCGGGCGCGGCGAGGGCAAGCTCGGAGGCCTGCTCATGAAAGCGGGTAAACGCCGCCTGGACCTCCTTGATCCCCAAAGGCTGGTTGGTCGAGAGCAGCAGTGCTTTCAGCACTTTTTTCAGGTTGAACGCCATGCAGGTGAAGTCGCGAGGAGTGATGCGGTGCCCGTCCTCTCACGCAACCACGAAAACTACTGAACAATTTTGCCCGAGAATCGCGCGGATAAAGCGAACTCCCAACCCCGCGGCTCCCCACCCTTTCGCGCTCCCCGCGTGTTTCGCGGCCAAAACCCACTCCTGTGCGGGTCCCGCCGCTTCCGCTCTTGCCCGCCCGCGCTTCGCTTGGTTCGCTCACGCTCTTCCCGCAGTCTCTCCTTCCTGCCACTCGCTGACTCCTCTCACCCTTTCTTCGCCCATGAACACCAAGCCCGATCCCCTTCGCCCTCATTCCTCCGTCATCACCGACGGTCCCGCCCGCGCCGGCGCGCGCTCGATGCTGCGCCCGGTCGGCTTCACCGATGAGGATTTCAAGAAGCCGATCGTCGGCATCGCCTCCACCTGGTCGATGGTCACGCCCTGCAATATGCACATCGACGCCCTCGCGCGCGAAGCCGAGGCCGGCGCCAACGCCGCCGGCGGCAAGGGCGTCATCTTCGGCACCATCACCGTCTCCGACGGCATCAGCATGGGCACGCCCGGCATGCGCTACTCGCTCGTCTCCCGCGAGGTCATCGCCGACTCCATCGAGACCGTCGCCGGCGCCGAGGGCTTCGACGCCGTCGTCGCGATCGGCGGCTGCGACAAAAACATGCCCGCCTGCGTCATGGCGCTCGCCCGCCTCGACCGCCCCGGCCTCTTCGTCTACGGCGGCACCATTCTCCCCGGCATCCACCCCGACACGAAGCACGAGTGCGACATCGTCTCCGTCTACGAAGCCATCGGCCAGCACGCCGCCGGCAAGCTCGACGACGCCGGCCTTCGCAAAATC
Source organism: Opitutia bacterium (assembly GCA_947474935.1). GTDB lineage: Bacteria > Verrucomicrobiota > Verrucomicrobiia > Opitutales > Opitutaceae > ER46. Next base: position 31,155 of record CANJKL010000013.1, on the reverse strand, counting down.
GAGGAGTGCGGCGTCCCCGGGCCCGGCTCCTGCGGCGGCATGTATACCGCCAACACCATGGCCAACGCCATCGAGGCCCTCGGCATGTCGCTCCCGAATTCCTCGGCGCAGATCGCGATCAGCGCCGAGAAGAAAGCCGACTGCCGCGCCGCCAGCGCCGCCGCCCTCAATCTCCTCAAGCTCGGCCTCAAGCCCAGCGACATCATGACGCGCAAGGCGTTCGAAAACGCCATCACCGTCGCCATCGCCCTCGCCGGCTCGACCAACGTCGTCCTCCATCTCCTCGCCATCGCCCACTGCGCCAAAGTGAAGCTCTCGATCGACGATTTCACGAAGATCGGCAAGAAGGTCCCCGTCCTCGGCGACCTCAAGCCCTCCGGCAAATACAGCATGGCGCACCTCTCGCGCGTCGGCGGCGTCGCCCCGATGATGAAGATGCTCCTCGACGCCGGCCTCCTTCACGGCGACTGCCTGACCGTCACCGGCAAGACCCTCGCGGAAAACTTGAGAGACGTGAAGCCCTACGCGGCCGACCAGGACGTCATCCGCCCGCTCTCGAATCCCATCAAGGCCGATAGCCACCTCCGCATCCTCTACGGCAACCTCGCCCCCACCGGCGCCGTCGCGAAAATCACCGGCAAGGAAGGCCTCCAGTTCACCGGCAAAGCGATCGTGTTCGAGGGCGAAGGCAAAGCGCTCGACGCGATCCTCGCCGGCAAGGTGAAGGCCGGCCACGTGGTCGTCATCCGCTACGAAGGCCCCGTCGGCGGCCCCGGCATGCCCGAGATGCTCTCGCCCACCAGCGCCATCATGGGCCGCGGACTCGGCAACGAAGTCGCGCTCATCACCGACGGCCGCTTCTCCGGCGGCAGCCGCGGATTTGTCGTCGGCCACATCACGCCCGAAGCCGCGAAAGGCGGCCCGATCGGCCTGATCAAGAACGGCGACACGATCACGATCGACGCCGTGAAAAACGAACTCACCCTCGCGATCACCGGCAAGGAATTCGCCGCCCGCAAAAAAGCGGCGAAGCCGTTTAAGCAAAAGGAAACGAGAGGCGTGCTGGCGAAATATGCCAGCCACGTGACGAGTGCCTCCGAGGGCGCGGTGACGGATAAAAACCTTTAGTCGGTCGATCGCCGCTGACGCGCCTCCATCGCTCACGCGCTTTCGGCTTCCGAGCATAGGTCCCATGGGTCCCATGAGACCTATAGGTCCTATTTCTTCAGCCACCTCTCTGCTGCCGAGTCCGGCTTTCCAGCCGGGCCTTCGTCATCCGTTCCCGCAGCTCACCCTCTTTTAGGAAATCCTGCTCGAGCCGGCGAATCTGCTGATCGAGCAGATAGTTCGGCTGATTGAGCAGGCACAGCGCGATGTTCGCCACCACTTCGCCCGGCCGCGTCTCCACAAACTCCCGAAACGCCTCATACTTCACGCCGGCCTTTCCACCGAGCCGGCGCAGATACAGTGCTTCTTTCGAGTCTTTGAGCGCAGCCGGACGGGGTCACGTCGTGACTTTTGACAGAACACGCACGCATGATCGCCCGGTCCGATTGAGAACCGGCCGTGTCCGGTAGATCAGCGTAAGCCCATAGATCGATCGCCAGCGCCACCGCCGACGTGAGCGCGACAACCGGACGGGGACAGGTTCTGACTCTCGACGGAGCGAGCGAAATTTTCGCCAGCCGGAAAACAGTCCGCGCCACGGAATCGCGGGCATAGTGGAGACTCCGGGCCAATTTGCGGGATTCCACCAAATTGGAAAAACGCCTCCGGACCGGAGCGTATGACTTGACCTACTCACTTTTCCGCGCCTGCCCTCCCCTGTGAGCCAACCATGGCTCGCCTTCGACCGCGGCTGCGCCGTAATTTTCACGGCCATCGCTCAACAAGCGCTTCCGCCCCTCCCGGCCCACTGTCCCCACGGTCGATCCCATTTCCGAGCCGTCATGAGAACCTTCATTGCCATCGCCGCCCTCACGCTCGCCGTGGCCGCGCCCGCCGCCGTGCCAGTGCCGATCGAGCTCGGGGAGGTGCGCGAGAAACAAATCATGATTCCGATGCGCGACGGCACGCGGCTGTCCGCCTTCATTTACTTTCCCCAAGGCAACGGGCCGTGGCCGGTCGTCTTCGAGCAACGTTACCTGCCCATCTCCGCTCCCGGATCCCGCCGGGAAATGGCCGCCCTCGCGGGCAAAGGCTATGTCACGGCTTCGGTGAATTTTCGGGGAGCGCACTTGTCCGAGGGCGTCTGGCGGGGCTATCGCGCGCTCGCCTGGGGAGAGGAAAAGGACGGTTACGATCTGGTCGAGTGGTTCGCGCGCCAGCCGTGGAGCACCGGCCGCATCGGCACCATCGGCGGGTCGCAGGCCGGCTACGCCCAAAACTTCCTCGCGGTCACGCAACCGCCCCACCTCGTCTGCCAGTTCATGACCGACACCGGCCTGAGCCTCTTCCACGAAGCCTACCGCCGCGGCGGCGCCACCTGGCCGGAACGCTACAAGAAAATGGACGACACCACGCGCCACCCGGCCGAGAATCGCGCCCTCGTGGAGGAAACGTTCCGGCATCCCACGTATGACGATTACTGGCGCGCGCTGGATTGCACCCTGCACTTCGCCGAGATGAACGTGCCGTGCTTCATCATCGGCAGCTGGTATGACTACATGTCGCGCGGGTCGCTCGAAAGCTTCGTCGGGCGCCAGCATCGCGGCGGACCGAATTCGCGGGGCCGGCAACAGCTCGTGCTCGGACCGTGGCTGCATGGCGGACGCGGGCTCTCCAACCGGATTGGCGAGCTGACCTATCCCGAAAACTCCCGCTTCCCCACCCACGAACACGCCGCCCGCTGGTTCGACCATTTCCTCAAGGGCGTGGACAACGGCGTCGAGCGGGAACCCGTGGTGCGCTACTACGTCATGGGCGCCGTCGATGAAACCGGCGCACCCGGCAACGAATGGCGGACGGCCGGCGACTGGCCCGTGCCCGCGGAGGCAACCGCCTACTATCTCCGCGCGGGCGGAAGCCTCGGGCTCGCCGCCCCGGTGGAGGAAAAATCTGTCACCACCTACGAAAGCGACCCGCAGCATCCGATGGAGCTGCCCTATGCCTCCTTTCCCGGCGCGCGCGATGCGCGAAAATTCGAAGCGCAGAAGGATGTGCGCACGTTCACGACGGAGCCCCTGACGGCGCCGGTCGAATGGACGGGCAAGGTGAAGGCCGAGCTGTACGTCACCTCCACGGCGCAGGACACCGACTTTATTGTCCGCGTGACGGACGTGTATCCCGACGGCCGGAGCATCCTGATCATGGATTACGTCCGCCGGGGGCGGCATCGCGAGAGTTGGGAAAAAGAGAGCCTGCTGGAGCCGGGAAAAATCCACCGGATCGCATTCGACGTGGGTTCGCTCAGCCAGATTTTCAACCGGGGCCATCGGATCCGGGTGACTGTTACGAGCACCGGCGCGCCGTTCTACGAGCCCAATCCCCAGACGGGCGCAGCCCTCACGGTCGACTTTCCTGCCCGCACTGTCGCTGCCACCAACACCCTCTTCCACGATCGCCAGCATGCCTCGCGTGTGATCGCGCCAGTGGTGAAGTGATGCGTTCGATGGGGGACGATCACAGCAGCCGGCGGCCGTTGGCTGCCTTTGAGTTGAGCCTGACGCCGTGAGCCCGGCTCGGCGCGCGCCGCCACGTGCCCCCGGTCCAAAAATGGGCCGTAGAGGACTCCGGCCCATCCTTCGTTTACCTCCGCTCCCGGCGTTTTTGAGTTTGCTCCGTGTCGTCGCGAAAGATTCGCTCCGCCCCTTATGAGTTCAAACGCACCGGCGGAAAACGCCGTCATCAAGACCTCCTACGGAGAAATGACCATCGCCTTCTGGCCCGAGGTGGCGCCGAAGCACGTGGAAAATTTCAAGAAGCTCGCCCGGGAGGGCTTTTACGATGGCACGGCTTTTCACCGCATCATCAAGGGCTTCATGATCCAGGGCGGATGCCCCAATACCAAAAAGGGCGCCAGCGGGATGCCCGGCACCGGCGATCCGGGCTACAAGGTGAAAGCCGAGTTCAACGACCGGCCCCACGTGCGCGGAGTGATTTCCGCCGCGCGCTCCTCCCACCCCGATTCGGCCGGCTGCCAGTTTTTCATCTGCCACGGCGAAGCCAGCTTTCTGGACAAACAATACACCGCGTTCGGTGCACTCGTCGCGGGCGATGACGTTCTCGAACGGATCGCCACCGTGCCGACCAAATCGGGCGGTGGCGGTGAAAAGAGCACGCCGATCGACCGCATCGAGGTCGAGAGCGTGAAGATTGCACCCGTGGCCTGAGGCGGTCGGACCTCGCCATTTTCAATCCAAGCCGCGGAGGGATCTCCGCGGCTTTTTCGTGAACACCAAGCGCACGCCGCCGCACGGGCCGCAATCGCTGCCCGACGGTCACCGTTCAGCGTTGGCCGGCGGCTGCCGTCGCGCCGTGCGTGCCACCTGTCGGGCCTGACGAAACACTCGCTCCGGCTCCGGCCAGGTACCCGGGGCGCCGAAGCGCAGCCGTTGCAAGTCCGCCCTCACCTGCCCGGCTCCCGGGGCCCCGGCTTGATCGACGGTGATTTTTTCCAGCCAACGGCCCGCCTCGCGTCGCACCGGATTTTCGTGCCGTCCGGTCGCGCGGCGGAGCAGGCCGCGCCACCACGACCAGCCGAATTCCCGTGCGACCCAGATGATTCCCGCCACCAGCAGCACAAGACTTCCCGTCTTCACCGTCCGTCTCACGTCCCAACTGCCGGTCACCCACTCCTTCACGGTGGCCACCGCCCGCGCCAACGCCTCCCGCAACCGGCGGCCCGACTGCTCCGTCGCGTCCTTGACCGCTTTCAATGTCTCGACCTGCGAGCGCTGGTCGAAGTTGACGATCCGGCGATACCAAAACACGCGCAGGCTATCCAACCGGGCCGCCCAACTGCGATCGAGACGGCGGGCGAACGCCGCCGCGCCCTGGTCGTTTTGGGCCTGGGCCGCGCCCGCGACTTCCAGGGGGTCCGCCCGTAGCCAGCCGCCCGCCGGGGCATCGAAAATCTCGGCCCAGGCGTGGGCATCGGAATTTCGAATTGTGAAGTTATTCGAGTAACCATTCCACGAGCCACCCTTGAAGCCCGTGATGACCCGGGCGGGAAACCCGGCCGTCCGGGCGAGCAGGACAAAAGAGCCGGCGAACAGTTCGCAGTGTCCCGCTTCGCGGGACGCCGCCCACCGCACCAGGGGATCGCCTTCGCCCGACGGGATCGTCGGGGTGAGCGAGTAGCCATGGCGGGTGCGCAGCCACGTACTGGCGCGCTGTGCAAAATCGGCGGCCGAGCGTTTCGCCTCCGTTCCCGCCGGGGTGCCCGGTTCGGTGATTTCCCGAACCAACTGCGTCAGCCGCGCGCGATCCGCCTCGATCGTGCGGACCTGCGAGAGGTTTCTCCCGGTCACACCGAGTTGCCGCTCCCGCCACAGTTTCGTGAACGCGGGGTCCGGCAGCAGTTCCGAACCGGTGAAGCTTTCCACGCGATACGCCGTCATCGTCACCGGCTCTTCGCGCAGCGCCAGGGCGTTGAGCCCGGGCGACCAGCGGAAATTTTGGGGCTCGCGAAATCGCAGCGATTCGAACGGCCCGAGCAGCGGCAGGTAGCGGCTGACCCCGGATTCGAGATAGAAGGTCCAGTAAACCGCGGCCCCAAGGCGGGGCCGGGCCTCACCCCGCAGTTGTGCGCCCGTGCGTTCAGGCCCAAAGGCCTGGTTGCGCAACGGAATCGAAAGCCGGAAGGCACCGTCGCGGTAGTCGTCGAGGACCAGCATCCGCCAGTAGGGCGATGCGGGGATCTGCGTCTGATCCGTGACATCGACGCTCAGCGCAATACCCATGTCCTGCTGGATCTCCGTCACGTCGCCAAACCGGATGGTGTCGCTGAATCCAGTCCGGGCTTTCTTGGAAATGAACCGATCCAGAAACATGCTGTTCTCGAGCTGAAACCGCGGGATCGCCAAAAAAAGCAGCGCCGAAACCGCGATCACGCCCGCGAACAACACCGCCCCCAATCCCATCACGCGCCAGTCCGCCACGGCCCGCAGCCGGCGCAGCAAATGCCGCCAGTTCGCGTGCACCGCCCAAGGCGGCGGGATCCACTTGGCATCTTCATCCGGCGCCTGCTTCGCCCCGCCATCCGCGCTCTCCGTCAGCGTGAGCACGAACAAGAATCCAAGCGCACAGGCGGTGTAGATGAGGAGTTGCCCCGCGAAAATGAGCGACACGGTGAGCACGCCCGCGACGACGATGAGAAACAGGCCGAGCACAATGATCTGAAGGTCGTCGCGACGCTGCCGATACGTGAGGTTGCGATACAGCAGCAGCAACATGTCGAGCCGTACGATGGCGGGCAGCACCTCCGAGCGCAGCCAGAGGTCGCCGATGAAAATCGCGACCATCACCGGAAAAGCGAGTGTGTGCGCGAAACGGGGAAGCCGCGCGGGCAACGTCGGCCAGATGAGAGTGGCGAGCGTCGCCGCGGTCGTGACCGTCATCAGGGTCCAGGCCTCCACGTCCATGTAAAACACCGTCCAAACTGCGAGCAGGGTGAGCACGCCGCCCAACAGCCATTTTAGCTGATGCAGCTCGTCGAGGGTGAGCTGGGGACGCCGGGTCGGCTCGGGTTTCATCGGGCGGAGGTCGGGGAGCAGCGGGTTGGGGGCGAATGCCAGACTCAGGCCCAGGCGGCCTTTTCACCATCGAGATAGGCCGTGACTCCCCGCGGCCCGTCGGGTGCGAAGGTCAGAATATTCTGCTTCGCGGTGCGCAAGTCACCCAAACCGCCCGCGGCATCGAGCGGGTGCACCAAGGCGAGGGCATCCAGAAAGAGTTCCAAATCGCGGACCCGCCGCACCGCCCGGGGCGGCTCAGCATTGATCGCCACGCCGATCAGCCGGCCGGCGCGAAAAAGATCCTCGGCCAGCGTGGCGGCAAAGCTGATCAAGAGCTCGAATTGTTCCGGCCGCGTCCAGGCGCCCGCATCGGTGCGCAGCCAGAGCGAATAGCCCTCGGCCGACTCCGCGGCGAACTGCCGCACCAGCAACTGCCGGGTCCGGGCGCTCGCTTTCCAGTGAATGAGCCGGTGCGAATCTCCGGCCGCATACCGGCGCAGCGCGAGCAGATCGCCGCCGCTGCCGGCACGGGCCACGCGCTCGCCACCGGCGGTCCGCCGGGACTTGCCCGCCGGATGACGCCGATACTCAATCGGGGCCGGCCACACGACCGTTTGAGTCACGAGATCGGTCCCAATGTCCTTGCGTAAAAATCCAAAGGGAAACAGCGAACCGACGCTCGCGAGCCCGACCCGCAAAGCGCCCCGTTTTTCCGGTTTGAAAACCCATTCGACCCGGGCGTCGCCCGCCGGATCGAGCCGGCCGCGCAGCGCGAGCCGCGCCCGGGATTCCGCCGCATCGGCCTTGGCGAGAACCGCCCGCACGTCGAGGTTGCGGCCCGTGATCGTCGATTCGGCGCGTTGCAGCGCGGAAGGTGCGACTGCTTGCGCCACGAACTCGAACCACAGCCCGTAGGTGGGCAGGAAGCCCTTCGCGTTGCGCAACTCGAGCACGACCATGGCGTCATGCCCGGCGCGCAACGGGGGGGCGAGCCGCAGCCGCCACGTGACGCCCCGTAGATTCAGCCACGAGAGCACGCCGCTCAGGATGAGGCACGACAACAGCAGCGAAAGGGTGATAAATAGAATGTTGCTGGACGAGTTATAGGCGGCCGTGCCAATCCCGATCGAGAGCCCGACGAGGATCACCCCGGGAATCGTCGGCAAAATGCGATGGCCACGCTGAGGATACACCAGCGACCACAGCAGCGCATTCCAGGTAAACCGCGGCTTCGGCGCGCTGCGCGAGCCCGGTCCGTACCATTCTTTATCCATCACCATTCGCGGCGGATGCGAGCAAGCCCCGGTTTCAAGCCGGCGGCGGCAGGGCGCCCACGATTCGTTTCAACACGGCACTCACCGCCCGGCGTTCCTCCAGGGCATCGCTCGTCTGCCGGGCCAGCGCCAGGCGGTGCGCGAGGATGGGCGGCACCAGCTCGGCGACGTCGTCCGGCAGCACAAAGTCGCGCCCTTTCACGAGGGCGCGGGCCTGGGCGCCAATCCGCAACGCCACGCCGCCGCGCACGCTGACCCCGGCGCGAAACTCCGCCTCCGTGCGGGTCGCCGCCACGATTTTCAGGATGAAATCGAGCACGCTGTCCTCCACGAACACCTCGTGGACGAGCGATTGCAGAGCCAGCACATCGCTCCGCGTCGCGACTGGATTCAGAGCGATGGCATCGTAGCCCCCGCGCGCGGTCCGGAGAATCTCCAGTTCATCGGCCGCGGCGGGATAGCCCATCCTCAGTCGCATGAGAAACCGGTCCATCTGGCTTTCCGGCAGCGGAAAGGTGCCCTCGTAGTCCACCGGATTTTGCGTGGCAAAGACCATGAAGGGCGAGCCGACCGCGTGGGCTTCACCGTCGACCGTGACCCGCGCGCGGTCCATGACCTCAAGCAGGGCCGATTGGGTTTTGGGCGTGGCGCGATTGATCTCATCCGCCAGCACGACATTGGCGAAGACGGGACCTTTCTTGAACACGAACTCCTTGATTGTTTCATCGTAAATCGCGACCCCCGTGACATCGCCCGGCAGCAAGTCGCTCGTGAACTGGATCCGCGAAAATGCGCAATCCATCGACCGCGCCAGGGCATAGGCGAGCGTGGTCTTGCCCACGCCCGGCAGATCTTCGATCAGCAGGTGGCCGCCCGCCACCAAGCAAACCAGCACCTGGTCGATGACGTCGTCCTTGCCGCGGATCGTCAGCCGCATGTTGGCGCGCAGCCGGTCCAAGGACTGCCGCGCGTCCGCGATTTTTCCGGGCTGCACAAAATCACTCATGACCGCATGAATTAATTCGCCACGGCCCCAGGCGCAAACGCATTTGACCTGCGGTTTACACCCCTCCGCTGACCGATCTCGCTTTCACCGTGACGTTGCCAACGCGCCCGGCGGGCCTGGTCGGCCGGGAGGTCGAAATGCGCTGAATGATTTCAGTCGCGGCGATCGCGCTCCGTCAGGCTAGCGCCGCAAACGACCGTCAAGCTCGTGTACTTTTGCAATGATGCGTTCCTCGACCGAGGGAGCCCACGGGCCGGGATGAGTCGGACTGAAGTCCATCGCTCCGCCCGCCTCATAGCCACCTTCGGTCAAGACGCGCCGGCTCGGGATATACGCGAAAACTTCGTTCGAATAGGCCGCAACCCAGACGATGGGTCCGGTCAATTCACGCTGTAGCCGCAGCGAATAATCAACCACGACTTCGCCGCCCAGCGCCGCGAGCACGAAATCGTCGCCAATCCTCACCACCTGCACCGGGCACGGATAGCTCGTCGGCAGCCGGCCCTGGTCCATTTTCTCCAGCACCCATTTCGCGTGGCGGCTCACGTATTTTTGATTCAGATCCACGAGTCGCTGTAGCTCCGCCCGGGGCGGCAGCGGAGCGTAGTCGAGCGCAACTTCGCCGAAGGCGACACGCAGCGGGCCGGTCAACGGCTTCGGCACGGTGTCAAGCGCGGTCTCGACCGCGTTGGCCAGGGCGCGACCGTGTTGGGCCGCATAGTCCGGCGTCCGGCGGGGATAGGGATTCTGGTCGCCGCCGCAGCCCAGCATGAAAAGAGCGACGGCATCGGGATGCGCCGTCTGGATGTATTCCTGCGCGTAGCCGGCATAGTCGCCGGAAATCTGGAGCAGGCTGAGCGAGGTGTTGTGGCAGGCGTAGCCAAAGAGCACCGCGCGCAGCTGTTTTCCATCGGGGCTGGTCACGCGCAGTACCGGCACGTTGTGATCCACCGGACCGTCCGAAAACGGGGCGTTGCTCACCCCCTTCTCCGTCGGCCGCCGGCGGTTCATGGCGAACCCGGCCCGGGCATGCACGTAGTCGAGCCGCGCCGGAGCGAGCTTTTGCAGCACTTCGCCGATCATCCGAAAGCACTTCTCCTCGACCTCTTGCCCGTAAGCTTCGGCCGCGGCCTCATCGAGCACATCGATGTCATCGGCATTGACGCCATGCAGTCGAAGTTCCGGTCCGCTGTGCGTATGGGAGGAATTGAGCAGCAAGGCATCCGGCGCGAGCTGGTAGGCCGCGGCGCAGCGCTTCACCAGTGACTGGCGCAGCGTGCGGGGCAGTCCGACCAGATCGTAGGTTATCACGACCAGGCGCGTGCCCGCCGCATCCTCGATGGCCAGGGCCTTGGCGTAAATATCCTGCAGGACGCCGGTGGACGGCTGGGTGCGGGACGCAAATCCCATCATCCACATGCTTTTTGTGGGGGTGATCTTTACCGCGGCGGCGGCGGCCTTCCACTGGGGCGCGTCCGCGGCGCGGGTTGCAACCGGCGCGCAGACGACGAGTAAACCGACACAGATCACGTTTAGAAATCGGGAGGTCATGATGGTGCTCGAAAACTTTGGGGCGGACGAAGCAACCCTCACGGTTGGCCCCGGCGATCCGAGGTCAAACACTTCGTCACGGGCAAACGGGGTGCGGTGAAACCGGCCCTGCGGCGCCGGGCAGCGGCCTACTTGCTCGCCTTCGCCGTCGGATCCCGCCTGTCGGCCACCCCAAAGGGCAGGCCCGTGATCGGTTGAATCCAGATCGATTGCGCGGAGCCTTGGCGGCCCTGCATGCGAACGTCATGGCCCAAGGCAAGGAGCTTCGTGAGCGTGTCCGCCGGAACCCCGTTCGCCTCGATGGTCAACTGGTCGGGCAGCCACGGCTGGTGAAATCGCGGTGCGTCGACCGCTTCACGTCCGGTGCGGCCCCAAGCCGTGATCTGCAGCACAATGTTCGTAACCGTGTTGATGATCGTCCGCCCGCCCGGCGATCCCGTGATCAAGACGACCTTGCCGCCCTGCACCACGATCGTCGGTGTCATCGAGCTCAGCATGCGCTTGCCGGGCACGATCAGGTTCGGCTTGGTGCCAATGTCGCCAGTGAGATTGGTCGTTCCGGGCTTCTTGTTGAAGTCTCCCATCTCGTTGTTCAGCAAAATTCCCGTGCCCTTGATGACGACGTGCGAGCCGTAACTGCCCTCGAGCGTGTAGGTGTTCGCCACGGCCATTCCTTCCCGGTCCAACACAGAAAAATGCGTCGTGTCCTTGGACTCGGCGTCCCGTCCCACCGTGATGATGTCGCTACCCAGCGCGACACTGCTTGAGGCCTTCTTCAAATCGATCGACTTGGCCAGCTCGCGGGCGTGTTCCTTGCTGGTCAGACGCGTGACAGGGATGTCGTTGAAATCCGGATCGCCGAGGAAGCGCGCCCGGTCGAGAAAGGCGCGGCGCATCGCTTCCGTGACGAGATGGATCGCTTCGACCGAGCCGGGTGTCTGCTGCTGAATCTGGAGTACCTCAAGCACGTTGAGCATTTCGATCATGGCGACGCCGCCGGAACTGGGCGGTGGCATGGAAATGACATCGTAACCGAAGACGGTCCCCCTGACCGGCGCGCGTTCCTTTGCCTGGTAGGCCGCCAGATCCGCCTTGGAGATCAGACCGCCATTCGCCGCCATATCCTCGGCGATACGGTCCGCAATCCAGCCGGTGTAGAATGCGTCCGGACCATCGTTCGCAATCGCCGCAAGACACTTCGCGAGATCGGGCAACACGAGGCGATCATCAGGGAACCAGGCCCCCCCACCCGGTTTGCCATAGGCGGCGACCGACGCCGGAAAGCGTCCCATCGCCCCCCGGATCTGGGCGTTCAACGCCGACGCCAGCGAAGGCGCCATTTTGAATCCCTTCCGGGCGAGTTCCGCCGCGGGCATGACGATCTCTTTCCAGGGCAACCGACCAAAACGCCGGTGTGCGAGCGCCATGCCGCGCACCGTGCCCGGGACCCCCGGGGCGAGGTAGCCAGCGGCGGTCAGCGAGCCATCGATCTTTCCATCCTTGCCGAGATACATGGTCGGCGTCGCCCTCCCGGGAGCAACTTCGCGATAATCGAACGTCGTCGCCTGTCCATCCGGCGTGCGCACGACCATGAAGCCCCCACCACCGATATTGCCCGCAGCCGGATGCGTAACGGCGAGGGCGAAGGCGGTGGCGACCGCGGCATCGACGGCGTTGCCACCTTGGCCGAGAATCGCGGCCCCGATGTCGGACGCGTAGTCCGACGAGGAAACGACCAAACCGGATCGCGAAGCGACGCCAAGGTCGGCGGAAGCAGTCTGGGCCGCCGCCCCGGGGTTGAGCAGCAGTGCCGAGAGAAAGAGAGCAAGGAGTTTGGGCATGGAAACAGGGAATGGGACGTGAGTTCGCCTGCGGCGGATCGCGACTCCCGGGTCAGGATGCTTCGCCGTCTGACGCGAAATGAGCCAAGGGAATCCGATCGCCCGGCGCAAGCATCGCCGCCGGCAAAACGCCTTCGGCAACGCTCGCGCGTGTATTTAGGAGCCCCACCGGCCCCCCTCCGCGAGGCGGGTTCTTATTGAGGTTCGCGCATCCGACCTACAGCCGTGCTCGAATCCCGGTGTGGGCAGCGAGAGGCACGCCCATCATTTCCGTCAGGCCATTGCGCGATCCTCAATAATTCGGATTTCATCGCGAAAACGCGGAAGGGCGAAAACGCGCAATCGAACGGGGATTTTTCGCGTTTCCGCCCTTCCGCGATCTCCCTTCCACGTATCTGATCGAAAGCTTTGAGTGTTCAGACCCGCCAGAAGAATTTCTTCCGGTAAAGCCAGTAAAGGAAAATGAACTCGACGAGCATCGTCGCCGACGCCTGCCACACCGGCAGCATGGCCCGGCTGGAGTGACTGTAGGAAAAGCCCAGAAAGAATTTTGCGATGTAGCGGAAATCGACCCAGCGCGTGTTCGTCAGGAGGTAGATGACGAGGGGATTCATCCCGATGAGCAGGAACGGAAGTCCCCACCGGTGCCAGCGCAGCCCATCCACGACGCCATGAAATAGGCCCAGCAAAAGGCAGCTCCAACCGGCCGTATAGAGCACATAGGAACTCGTCCAGAGGTGCTTGATGATCGGCAGTTGGTGTCCCCACAGCCAGCCGAGCACGACCATGATCGCTCCGACCCCGAGCAAGCCGGCAACCTTGCGCCCGACGGATCCAGCGGAGAGCAGCCAGCCCCCCGCCAGGGCGCCGAGCAGAACGGTGGCCACAACCGGCGGAATGGCCGTCCAGCCGTTGGCATCGTGCACCCCGGAGGCCAGTTTGCCGGGCATGATGTGCTGGTCGACGTAATCGATGATGTTTTTGCCCATCTCATACGTCACCGTCGGCTGGCCCGGGGCCGGCACGAACGTGAGCAGCCCCCAATAAACCACCAGAATTCCAGCCACCCAGGCGATCTGGGCCCGGGGACGGGCGAACATCATGATGACGGACGCGATCAGGCCGGCGACGCCGATGCGCTGCAACACGCCCGTGAATCGAACCTGCGAGACATCGAAGGAGATGGGTCCATTTTTATCCAAGTGGCCCAGGATGATCAGCACGATCGTTCGCAGCGCCATGCGTTTGAACACCTCCCAACGGCTCTGCCCGCGCGCGAGCCGACGACCGACGGACATCGGCAGCGTCAGCCCGGTGATGAAGAGGAACAGCGGCTGGATGAGATCGTAGAACGTCATCCCCTCCCAACGGGTGTGCGTCAATTGCCCGGCAAACCAGACCGCCGTGGTCCAGCCCGTCGCCAGCGCGAGGGCGTGAAAAAAAGCCTCGCCGCCGGAAATCCAAAACATGTCGAAGCCTCGCAGAATATCGATCGACTGCATCCGCTCGCCGGCCGGCGTGTGCCCCGCGTCGCGGCCTCCCGGCCCGACGGGAGGGGTTTCCGCCCGAGCCAGCCAGACCTGCTGAAAACGTATAAGAATGTTGGGCATGGCGACGAACGCGGGAACTTCCTGGGGCGAAACCGGGGTGGCCTCGACACGTCGTCGCGGAAGGTCAGCGATGACGAAACCTAAAAAACAATTCCCCCAAGGAGCCAAAGCCGCCTTGGGGGAAAATGAAGCGTTCTGCTTAACCGTGCGGGAATCCGGTCAAGAAACGGCCACCGGTCCGGCGTGAATCTGCGGAATCCGGAACGGCCCGCGGCCTTCGCGCTTCAACAACGCGCTGCGGTTGGCGGCGGCCACGATCGTCTTCTCCGGACCGACGAACGATTCCGTCCGGCCATCGATCTTCAAGAGCGGCCCAACCACGGTCTTGCTGCCGTCCGTGTCGATGTTGTGCGCCTTGAGATGGTCGAGCATCCGGCCGAACGCGTCCTTGGTGACCGCGCTCGACTTGACCGCGTCGGCCAGTTCGGCGTTGGATTTCTCGGCGCCCACCAAGTAGGACACGTTGCCGAGGTGGCAAAGCGCCGACGAGTAATGACACTCGTCGATCACGCCGTGGACCACCTTGCGCGTCTGCATCGCCTTCACGAAGTTCGCCCGGTGCGCACCGCTGCCGCCCTTGTCGAGCTTCCGGAGCACCTTGTTGTTGTTATCATAGATCATCGCATTGCCGGTCTCGGCGACGGTGACGTAGCCGTTCTCGCACTGTACGACGACGCCGACGCGCGCTCCACGGTAGTTATCCATGGCCTTCATCCCGGGTTTCATGGGCAGACCGCGGACTTCGAAGATCAACGGCGCCTTCTCGTAACCGAAGACCGAAATCAGCGTGTTCGGTGTCTCCGCGTCATCGATCAGTCCAAAGCGTCCGCCAAAGCTCATAACGGTGGGTGGCAGACCCTTTTCGCCGAGGAACCAGCGGGCGATGTCCATTTGATGAATGCCCTGGTTGGTCATGTCGCCCCCGCCGTAATTAAAGAACCAGTGCCAATCGTAGTGGATCGGCCCCCGGGCCGCGCTGTTGCGCCGCGGCGGCGTCATATCGGCGGGACCGGTCCACAATTCGTAATCGACGTCGGCCGGGATCGGCTGCGGGCCCGTGGTCTGGCCGATGCTCTCGCGCAGCTTGTAGCAGAGGCCGCGGGACGCTTGGATTTTGCCGAGCTTGCCGGACTGCACGTAGTCGACCGCCTCCATGATATCCTCGGACGAACGGTTCTGCGTGCCGGCGACGACGATGTTCTTATTGTAACGCTTGGCGGCGGCAACCGCCTGGCGGCCCTCCCACACGTTGTGCGAGAGCGGCTTTTCGACATAGACGTCCTTCCCGGCCTGCAGCGCCCAGATCGTCATCAGCGAGTGCCAGTGATTCGGCGGCGCCATGACGATCGCGTCGACCGTCTTGTCTTCGAGCAGCTTCCGGAAATCGCGATAGGCGGTCACCTTAATGCCCTTTTTATCCGCTTCCGACACGCGCTTCGCCAGCAGAGTGCTGTCGACATCGCACAAGGCGACGAGCTTCGTGCCCGGCATGTCGTGGTAGGTCCTGACGTGGCCGCCGCCCTGGCCGTTGATGCCGGCGACCGCGATGCGGATGTCACCATTGGCGCTACCGGTCGGTGCCACCGCACCGTAGAGTTTGGAGCCGGCCAGAAAGGCGGCGCCGCCGCCGATCATCGATGTCTTGAGAAAATCTTTGCGAGATAGTTGAGGCATGTTGGATTTTTTGAGGTTAATTAAACAACGAACGTCAGGAAGCGGTGCCTGAAACACCGGAGGAACTTATAGGATTTCAACCACGGGCGCCGAGTTCAATCTCAACGATTGTCGGCCAAAAACGTTCACGGGAGCGGCATCGCGGTCGATTTTACGCCTCATTCGCCCGGAGGACACGGAGCATATTGCCGCCGAGAATCTTCTGTATCGTCTCGTCGCTGTGACCACGCTGCACCATGCCGACGGTAAAGAGGGGCCAGTTCGTCCACGCCAGGGAGGTATCACGCGTCGGGGCGCCAAGCGCACCCGCCGGCCAAAGGGCTTCCCAACGGATCCGCTGCGTGCCGCTGCGCTGGGGCAGCTTCGCGTCGTTGGGCTTCAGGCGGGAGCTGTAACCGGTGTCTGTGCCAATGCCGACGTGATTGGCTCCAAACCGCTTCACCAAATAGTCGATATGATCGAGGAAGGCGACGATGTCCTTGTTGCCGCCAAGGAAGTGGCCGATGCAGCAAACTCCGATGAGGCCGTCCGTATCCGCGATGGCCTTGATGACTTCGTCCTTCTTGGCGCGGATGTGCGCATTGAGTGCATGGGCGCAACTGTGGCTGGCGACCATCGGCTTCTTGGTAACTTTCGCGGCGTCGGAGCCGGTCTTCTGACTGCTGTGCGCGCAATCGGCGATCACGCCCTGGCGGTTGAGTTCCGCCACGACCTGCCGGCCGAAATCGCTGAGGCCCGCGTCGTTCGTCTCGCCGCAACCGTCTCCGATCGGGTTCCGCCGATTGTAGGTCAGGTGCATCATGCGCACGCCGAGCTCGGCAAAGGTACGGATGTGCCGGAGCTCGTCGACCGTATTGATCCATTGTTGCACGAGCGGCACGCCATTCGTGGTCATCATGATCGCCTGATGACCCGCTTTCTTGGCCGCGACGATGTCGTCCGCCCGCACGGCTTTCGGAAACCGCTCGCGCATGCGGTCGGTGACCTGGACCCAGCGGGCGAGCCGCTTCATCAGGCGCATGGCCTCGTTACCCTCCTCGCCGGAATTACGGATGATCGCCGTGACACCGGCGGCCTGCCAGGCGCCCTCGTATTCGGCCCGTTCGGCGGGGTCGGTGATGAACCGGGTCATGTTCATGTCCTCGCGGGCTTCCGCGATCTCCAGCTCCGACGCACCGGACTCGATGATCTTGCCCAGAATGGCATTGTCGACCGAAGCGCCGGGGCCGAAGCCGTAGACGTCGAGCACCACCGAATTGGCATGCAAGGCCAGGCCGTGTTCGAGGTCCCTCGGCGAGGGCTTGAGCAATGCGAGTCCGGCCCGACGGGGCGCCGCGATGGTTTCGTTGGTCGCGACCGGATCAGGCCCCGGAGCCGAGGCGGCTTGAGCGGACCGAATCAGTCCCGGGGCAACAAGCGGCGAGGCGGCCGCGACGAGGGAGGTGGAGAGGAAGGAACGGCGATTCATTTTGGGGAGAGCGGACGTTTCCAAGGGTGCTGATGCTGGTTGCCGCCGTCGCACACGAGGCGCCGGGGGAGTTAATGCGGAGTAAGAGAGGAGGATATGCCTGAGGCAGGCGCAGACAGGGCAAGCCGGAACCGAATCTGGAGCGGGAAGGTTAAATCCGTCAAGTCCGCTGCCTTCGGCGACCGGCGGGCCATGTGCGGGCAAAGATTTCCTCCAACGATTTCCCGCCCTGTGCTCACTCCGAGCGCAGAATCTTGATCACAGCGGAAAAATCCTCGTCCCCCAAGCCCCGCGCCTCCGCCGTCTTTAATGTTTCGCGCACGGCTTCCAACAGGGGAAAATCGTCGCAGCCGGCCGTGCGGGACGCGAGGCGCATGTCCTTGTGCATGTGCTTCACGGAAAACTGCGGCGAAAAATCGGCCGCGCGCAGCTTCGGGCCCTTCAACTTGGCGAGGCCCGAGCAGCCGACGTTCTGCTCGAGGACATCGAAGAACATCGCATCCGCAATCCCGTTACGCCGGGCCAGCGTCAACGCCTCGCACAGACCCTGCATCACCGCCGCCGCATTCAGGTTGATCGCCAGCTTGAGCGCCGCCGCCTGGGCGTTCGTTCCGATGACGAATCGCCGCGTCGACACGAGGGCAAGCAACGCCTCCGCCGCGTCGACCGCCGCGGCCTCGCCCCCGAGGTAAAATACATTCTGTTTTTGCTCGGCCGCGGGGCGGCTGCCGGTGAACGGAGCCTCCAGGTAATGGGCGCCCCGGCTGTTCACCTGCGCGGCGAATTCGTCGCTGGCCGAGGGATCGATCGTGCTCGACTGCACGACGGTCTTTCCAGGCCCGAGGTACGGTGCGATCCGGATCAGCAACTCCCGCACGGCGGGCGGGTCCGCCACCACGATCTGGATCACGTCCGCCGCGGCGGCAACCGCCTCCGGCGACGGTTGCCACGCCGGAAATCCGGGTTGGGGCGTGCGATTCCACGCGCCGGCCAGCCGCCCGGCGGTCGCATAATGCCGTGCCCAGACACTGCCGATAATGCCCAGCCCCAACACGCCGATGGATTTCATGATAAAAATTTGGTTCGGCCGGCTTATTTCGAGTCAGGAACGGGCCCGCGGCGCGGAGCCAACGCTGGATCAGGCCAGGATCTCCAGCAGCCGCACGAACAGCCGGTTCACGCGGGCCTGATTCTCCTTCACGAGGTCCTTGAATTTCGCGAAATCGATCTCCGTGCCCTCGAGGCCGTTCGCGTAGTTGTCGATCAGTGCCAAACTATTGTACCGCAGGTTGGCCTCCGTGCAGAGGTCGGCCTCGTGCGCCGCCGTCATGCCGATCACATCGCCCCAGTGCTGCACGATGCGGATCTCCGCCATGGTCTCGAAGCGGGGCCCGCGCATCTGCACGTAAATCTTCCCGGTATGGATCTCGAATTCCGGCGCCAAGGCCGCGACGAGCCTGGGAATGAGGTTGTTGGCGATCGTGGGCGCGCCACCTTTCAACTCCTGATCGAAAAATGTCATGGGTCCCTGCTGCAAACCGACATAGTCGGAGCACGAGACCAGGGTGCCGGGCGGCAGCTCCTTTTTCAGCGAACCCACCGAATTGAGGGACACGATGTCCTGAAAGCCAAGATCCGCCAGGGCGGCAACGTTCGCCCGATAATTGATCGAATGCGGTGGCAGGGGAAACGCGTAGCCGTGGCGGTTGATCAGAACGTGGTCGCCGCGCGACTTGTAGGTCACCGGCCCGTATTTCGTCTCGACCGTCTTCACATCCCATGTCGAAAACAATGTGGAATTGACGATACTCGTGCCACTCATGAACGCGACTCTCATCGGGCAAATCACGCGCCGCCGGCGGGCGATGACAATGCGAAACCGCGCTCGCGGCGGCTGGCGCGTCGTCATCCCGGTCCTCGCGGCGCTGGCCGCGGGCGGCTGCGCGACACCGGGGCCGTTGCATGTGTACACGGTAGCGAATCCGGCCGCGAATGCCATCCACGACACGGGCGGCACGCCGGCCGACGAAACCCCCAGTTTCCTCGCCCGCGATGAGCGCATCGCCGGCTTCGCCTACGATCCCTTCACCGACCATTTCTTTTTGCGGCTGGCGCCGGGAAATCGAATCCGGGTGGTCGACCGGCCGGCCCGGGCGGTAAAACGCGAATTCACCATCGATGCTCTGGTCACCGCGGCAGATGGCGATCTCGCCGTCAAACCCCGCGATGGGCACATCTTCCTGTTCCATTCAGCCGATCCGGCCGTGATCGAACTGTCCCGGCTCGGCCGGTTCGTGCGGACGATCGCACTGCGCGATCTCCCGGCGCCCGCGATCGGCATCGCTTACGATTCCATCCGCGACGTCTTGTTTTTGCTGCACCGCGGTTCACCCAGCCGGATCACGACCTACGACCTCGCGGGCCGGCGCCTGGAAAGCCTGCCCCTGGAGCGCGAGAGCACGGGATCACTGGCCTTCGATGCGGAAAAGAGGGAATTCTACGCGCCGCTGGCGGCGACCGGCGGCGCCGGCCCGTCCGGAATCGGAGTTTTCGACGAACGCGGCCGGTGGCGGCGCACCCTACCCTTGAACGTCCCGTTCATCGACGTCGGCCCCCGCTCGCTGGTGCGGGTTTTCTAATTCTGCGAATCGGACCTTGGCCCACGGAAGAAAACCTTAAACCTCCCCGCCATGCCCCTCGTCGACAAACCGCTGCCCGAGCTCTACGATTACCTTGGCCGCAACCCCCGCCCCGAGGATTTTGATGCCTACTGGGCTGCGGCCTTGCGCGAACTCGACGCCACCGATCCGCGCCCCGAACTGCGCCCGAACCCGTTGCTCAACACGGCAAAGGTCGAGTGTTTCGACCTTTGGTTTACCGGCGTCGGCGGCGCGCGTGTCTACGCAAAGTACCTCCGGCCGAAAAATCAGCCGCCCGGTCTGCGCCATCCCGCGGTGCTGCAATTTCACGGCTACTCGGGACACAGCGGCGACTGGCTGGATAAATTCGGCTGGCCGGCCGAGGGCTTCTGCTACGCCGCCATGGATTGCCGTGGCCAAGGCGGACGATCGGAAGACACCGGGCAGGTCAAAGGCACGACCCTGCGCGGTCATATCATCCGCGGCCTGGACGATCCCGATCCGCGCAAACTCGCCTTTAGGCAAATCTTTCTCGATACCGCGCAACTCGCCCGCGTCGTCATGGGTTTCGCGGAGGTTGACGCCGGCCGGGTGGGCTGTTTCGGCGCTTCGCAGGGCGGCGCGCTGAGTCTCGCCTGCGCCGCCCTCGAACCGCGCATCAAAAGAGCGGCCCCGGTCTTCCCATTTCTGTGCGACTATCAGCGAGTGTGGGAGCTCGATATGGCCCGGGAAGCCTATGAAGAACTGCGGTTGTTTTTCCGGTCCTTCGATCCCCGGCACGAGCGCGTAAAGGAGATTTTCACGAAACTCGGCTACATCGACTGCCAGCACCTCGCCGGGCGGATCCGCGCCGAGGTCCTGATGTTCACCGGACTCATGGATACCATCTGTCCGCCGAGTTCACAATTCGCCGCCTACAATAAGATCACGGCGAAAAAAGACATCGTGATCTATCCCGATTTTACGCACGAAACGCTTCCCGGACAAATCGACCGCACGTTCAATTTCATGCGCGGGTTGTGAAGGCGCTGGCCGGCGCGGCCGGATTACCCCGGGCCGTGCTCAACCCACCCACGAAATTCCCTCAATGCGCCGGGCAAGTTCAAGGTCGCTGGTCGTGACTTTGTTGCCCGCATCGTGGGTGGTGAGGCGGATGACGACCCGGTTGTAGACGTTGCTCCACTCGGGATGATGATTCAAGGCCTCCGCCTCAAAGCCCACCCGCACCATAAAACTCAGCGCCTCGCGAAACGAGCCAAACACAAAAGTCTTCACGAGGGCATCCTGCTCGTGAGTCCAACCGGGCAAAGCCTGGCAGGCGCCGGCGATTTCCTGAGCTGAACACGGTTGGCGCATGCCGGCACCCTGCCACGAGCCAGCCCACGGTCAATCGGGAGTGCGCACCCGCTGCCTCAACGGTGGGAATCGCACTTCCGGCCGACTCTTTTTCCGGCCGGGCGCTACGGGCGGCCAGAAACAACTCAAGGCGGGCGAGACGAAGGCCTTGTCAACGCGCGCTCCCGTGCCCAAGTTCCCGTGCATCGCATGGCCGTTCCCCCCGAAAACGTTCCCTCCCACATCGCGATCATCATGGATGGCAATGGCCGCTGGGCGAAGCAGCGCGGCTTGCCGCGGATCGAGGGCCACCGGCGTGGAGTGGAAACGGTACGCACCGTCACCTTCGCCGCACGCGATCTCGGCGTGCGCATGCTCACCCTCTATGCCTTTTCGATCGAGAACTGGAAAAGGCCGCAGGACGAGGTCGGGGCCTTGATGGGTCTGCTTGAATTCTACCTCAAGAAGGAGCTGGACACCTTTGTGCGCGACCGGGTCCGTTTTTGTACGATCGGCCGGACGGACGAACTGCCGGATGGCGTGCAAAAGCTCCTGCGGTCGACCATGGAGGAGACGAAGCACTTTACGAACTACACCCTCGTGCTCGCCCTGAATTATGGGGCCCGCACGGAGATCGTCGACGCCGCCCGGGCCTATGCCGCGGCCGTCGCCGCCGGCAAGGAAAAGCTCAACGATGGCTCGTGGGCGACTTTCAGCCGCTACCTCTACACGGCCGGCATGCCCGAACCGGACCTCGTAATCCGTACGTCGGGCGAGACGCGCATCAGTAATTTTCTCCTCATGCAGGCAGCCTACGCGGAATTCGTTTTCACCCCGGTGCTCTGGCCCGACTTCACCAAGGACGACCTGCTCGCAGCGATCGCGGAATACAACCGCCGCGAACGCCGCTTCGGCCTGACCAGCGAGCAACTCACCGCACCGGCGAAAGCCGCGACGAAATAAGACGCCGTGGGCAAGCGCATCTTCAGCACGGTCCTGCTCTGGGCCATCGTCGGCACCGCGTTGTGGTTTTTCGGCACCAACGGCGCGCTCGTGCTCACCACGCTCGTGTCGATGTTCACGTTGCGTGAATTCTACCGGTTGATGCACGCCTGCGGCTACACGCCGTTCGAAAAGCTCGGCACGCTCTGCGGGGGATTGATCACCATCGCCCCCTGGCTCGAGGCGAGACTTCACCAGCCCGCGCATCTGGTTCTCGCCCTCGCCACGGTGGTGTTTGCCATCCGCCTGCTGGGCGAACGCACGCCGGAGACGCGCGTCGAGTCGTTCAGCTCCACCCTGTTCGGCCTCGTTTACGTTTCGTTGATGCTCCAGTATTTCGTGCGGATCGCGACGCCCCTGCCGGGCGATACCGTTTCCGCAACCGGCCGCCTGCTGCTGTGCCTTTGGGTCGTGGCGGCCACCAAGTTTTGCGATATGGGCGCGCTGCTCACGGGCCTGGCCATCGGCCGCCACAAGATGTCGCCCCAGATCAGCCCGAAAAAAACTTGGGAAGGTGCGTGCGGAGGAATCGTGCTCGCGATGGCCGTGGGGGCATTGATTGCCTGGCTCGCCCGCGGCATCTTCCCGGCGCACATGACCCCGCTCGTGGCGGGGCTCATGGCCGCGCCGATCGCCGTGCTGGGGATCGTCGCCGACCTAGTCGAATCGGTGATCAAACGCCGCGCCAACATCAAGGATTCCGGGGCCATCATCCCCGGCATGGGCGGCTTCTTCGACATGAGCGACAGCCTCATTCTGACGGCGCCATTGGGTTACTTGTTCTCCGGACTGCCCTGATTGCGAGGAATGACCACCTGTTGCGCGCCCGCAATCGGCGGTAGAGGAAGATTGGGCCGCTGGCGAAAGCACGCTTGCGAAACGCGCCGCGCATCCGGCATAACCGCCCGCTTTCGTGGCTGCTTCTTCCTCCTCTCCGCGCAAACGCGTCGTCCTCCTCGGGGCGACGGGCTCCATTGGCGAAAACACCCTGCGGGTCCTCGCCGCGCATCGTGATCGCCTCGAACTCGTGGGTATCGCCGCCCGCGCCAACTGGCAGAAACTCGCGACCATCGCCCATCAGTTTGGCGTGCGAAATGTTGGGATCTTCGATGCGGCCAGCTTCCAGGCGGCGCGGAGCAATGCCTCCGCTTTCCCGGCGGGTACGCAGCTGCTGGGCGGACTCGACGGTCTGGTCGAACTCGCCCGGTTGCCCGCGGCCGACATCGTTCTGGTTGCCGTGGTCGGAACGATCGGACTCGAACCCGCCCTCGCCGCCCTTGGCGCCGGCAAGGACCTCGCGCTGGCTTCCAAGGAGGTCCTGGTGCTCGCCGGCAAATTCGTCATGGCGGCCGCACGCCAGCATCACGCCCGGATCCTGCCGATCGACAGCGAACACAATGCGATTTTCCAATGCCTGCAGGGTCATCCGCAGGCCGGGGTGCGCCGGATCGTGCTGACCGCGAGCGGCGGCGCATTCCGCGACTGGCCGGTGGAGGCGCTGGCAAAGGTAACGCCGCAGGATGCGACCAAGCATCCGAACTGGGCCATGGGACCAAAGATCACCGTCGACTCGGCCACCCTGGCCAACAAGGGGCTCGAACTCATCGAAGCGCAGTGGCTGTTCGGGCTCCAGCCGGGCCAATGCACCGCGGTTTTACACCCCCAAAGCATCGTGCATTGCCTCGTCGAGTTTGTGGACGGCGCGATGCTCGCGCAGCTTTCGCCACCGTCGATGACTTTTCCGATTCAACATGCATTACTCCATCCGGAACGGGCACCCGGGGTCGAGTCGGCCCTCGATTTCACCCGCCTGGTCGGCCTCGAATTCAAGCCGGTGGACGAGGTGCGGTTCCCGATGCTCCGGCTGGCCCGGGAAACCATGGTGGCCGGCGGCGTAGCCCCGGCGATTTATAACGCGGCCAACGAGCTCGCGGTCGCCGCCTTTCTGGACGGAGGAATTCCCTTCCTTGCGATTCCGGACGTAGTCGAACACAGTCTCGCTTCCCTGAAAAACTTTGAACCCATGGACCTGCCGGCTGTCCTCGGCGTCGACGCCGAGGCGCGCCGTGCCGCCGCCGATCGGATCAGGAAACTTTCCACGTAACCTAGCCGCCTGCCGTGCCCACCGAATTCCTCCACTCGCTGCTCTCGAATCTTTGGGGCATTTTCCTGGTCATCCTGTTTTTCGGAGGATCGATCTTCGTTCACGAGCTCGGCCATTTCCTTGCCGCCCGGCGCCGGGGCGCGCGGGTTGAACGGTTTTCGATCGGATTTGGCCCCCCGATTTGGTCCTGGCGCGGCCGGGACGGTGTGGACTATCGCATCGCCTGGTTTCCGTTGGGTGGCTACGTGCTCCTGCCGCAACTGGCCGATCTCGGCGCCCTCGAGGGCGAGGCGTCGGCGGACGCCGCGAAGCTGCCCCCCGTCAGCTATGCGACCAAGATGATCGTATTCGTCGCCGGCGCCACGTTTAACATCCTGTTTGCCTTCGCTCTCGCGTGCGTTGTCTGGCTGATTGGCCAGCCGACCCTGTCGGACCTTGCCACCACGCGGATCGGCAGCCTCGCCCCGACGATCAAGCTCTCGGACGGCACCATCGCGCCGAGTCCGGCAGTCGAAGGCGGCCTCGAAGTCGGCGACGTCGTCCTGTCGATCGATGGCCGGCGGGTTACCAATTTTGAAGACATCATCACCGGGGTTTTCCTTGGCAAACAACGCACCGATGATGGCCGGCGAAAGTCGGTTTTCACGATCGATCGCGCGGGCAAGACGCTGGACCTGACGGTCTATCCCCGGCTCGTCGGCGACGAACGCGTCCGCACCGCCGGCATCGAACCGGCCGAGGATCTGACGGTCGACGCGACCATCCCGGGATCTCCGGCGGCGGCGGCCGGTATTCAGCCCGGCGACCACATCATGGCGGTGGATGGTCATCCGATGTTTCAGCGCTCGTCGGTCAGTGAATATATCGCGAAAAATTCCGCGCGGACCGTGGTGTTTTCCCTGCAGCGCGGCAACGTGCGGGTCGATCTCCCCATTCAGCCGCGCGTTGAAATCGATGAGCGCACGAAAAAGCAGGTCGCGCGCATCGGTGTGCGTTACCGCGACAACGTCATCATCATTCACCCCAATCCCTTCACCCAGATCGCCGAGAACGTCGCCGGCACGTTCCGCCTCCTGGATGCCTTGCTCAGCCCGACTTCCGACATCGGCCCGTCGAAACTGAGTGGACCGATCGGGATCGCCCGGGAACTGCACCGTCAGGCCCTCTGGGACTTTCGGCGGGTGCTGTGGTTTACGATCCTTCTCAACGTCAGCCTGGCCATTTTCAACTTGTTGCCGATCCCGGTGCTCGATGGCGGCCAGATGGTGTTCGCAACCGTCGCCCGACTGCGCGGCAAGCCGCTTCCGGTCAACTTCATCGTCACGACGCAGAGTGTGTTCATGGTGCTTTTCCTGATGATGTTCGTTTATGTGACCGTTTACGGAGACCTGCGACGCTGGGTACGGGAGGTTCGTGCCGACCGCGCCGAAGCCGCCGCCCCCGCCCGGGTTCAACCAACGCCGGCCAAACCCTGACCGGAGCGCGCTTCCCCGACCCGGGCGGCACAGGGCCCGGCGATCAACCGTCGCAGCGGCCGGTGGGAGCCCGCGCCGGATCACGCCCGTCAAAGTGTGTTTGCCATTCGCTCCCCGGCATCTGTCTTTGGGCGCAATCGCTCCATGTCCTACTGCGCCTCCCGCCTTCAAACTCTTCGCCGTCGCACCCTCGAAGTGATGATCGGTGGTGTCGGCGTCGGCGCTGATCATCCGATCCGACTGCAATCGATGACCACGAGCGACACGCAGGACATTGCGGCGACCGTGCAACAGTCGATCGCCCTTGCCGAGGTCGGCTGCGAGATCGTCCGGGTCACCGCACCGAATGTCGCCGCGGCGAAATGCCTCCAGGCGATCCGCGCCCAATTCAGCGCCGCCGGCTTCGCCCACGTCCCGCTCGTCGCTGACATTCATTTTCTTCCGAACGCCGCCATGGAGGCGGTCGAGCACGTGGAAAAAATCCGCGTCAACCCCGGCAATTACGCGGACAAAAAGAAATTCGCCGTCCGTGAATATTCCACGGCCGACTACGAGCGCGAGTTGCAGCGGTTGCATGACGCGTTTTCTCCGCTGGTGAAACGCTGCCGGGAACTGGGCCGCGCGATGCGCATCGGCACCAACCACGGGTCATTGAGTGACCGCATCATGAACCGCTACGGCGACACGCCGCTCGGCATGGTGGAAAGCGCGTTGGAGTTTCTCCGCATCGCCGAATCGCACCGCTACCGGCAGATCGTGCTGTCCATGAAGGCGTCGAATCCGAAGGTCATGATCCAAGCCTACCGCCTGCTCGTGCAACGGATGGCGCAGGAGGACATGCATTATCCGCTGCATCTCGGCGTCACCGAGGCCGGGGACGGGGAAGATGGCCGCATCAAAAGCGCGATCGGCATCGGGTCGCTCCTGCTCGATGGTCTTGGTGACACAATCCGCGTGTCGCTGACCGAAGACAGCGTTTACGAAATTCCCGTCGCCCGCGCGATCGCGGAGAAAGCCATGTCGCTCTGGGGCCCCACCCACGCCCGGCCGAGCGAACCCGCGACCGACCGCATCGATCCCTATCACTTTGCGAAACGCGCGCCCGCGCCGCTGACGCTTGGCGAACAGGTGACCGTCGGCCCGGAGCAGCCACCGCGGGTGATCGTGCGGATTGCCGCGGCGTCGGTTCTGCCCGAGGCGGTCACCCAACTCGCCGCGAAGTCGCTCAAGGAAACGCCCGCGGAGGGCCTGCTCGTGCCAATCACCTCGCCGGGCGATCTCGCGTCGCTCTGTGAGTTCGCCGCGCGGACGCCACTGCCGGCGGCGTTCCTTGCGCTCGATCTCTCGCCCGGGCTCACGCCCGACCTCCTGCAACCCTTGCTGGCCATGAGTCCGTTCCGGCTGCTGTTGGTGCGCTCGTTTGCGGCCGGCGAAGCAGACCACCTCGGCGCGTTCGCCACGCTGGTTCGCCGCCACCGGCACTTTCTCGCGGTGGGAGTCGAGCCCGCAGATTTTCCTGTCCTGGGCGATACGTTGCGCGCCTTGGGCGACGCCCAGTTGATCGTCACGCTATCCGGCGCGACCGCCGTCGATCGCCCCGCGCATGCGGTCGGCTGCTATCGTGCGCTTGCCGCGGGCCTCGACGAAATCGGATCGCACATCCCTCTTTGGATTCGCAACACTGCCGGCACGGCGATCCACGGCGACCAAAGCTTTCTTTCGAAACTGCTCGAGGCCTCGTTCCTCAGCGGTAGCTTGCTGTGCGACGGGCTCGGCGATTTTATCAGTATCGAAACCGAAGCGGATCCGGTTCGCGCGACCAAGCTCGCTTACAACGTTCTGCAAGGCGCCGGCGCGCGAATTTCCAAAACCGAGTTCGTGGCCTGCCCGAGTTGCGGACGCACGCTCTTCGACTTGCAGACCACGACACAACGGATCCGCGCCCAGACCGGACACCTCAAGGGGGTAAAGCTCGCGATCATGGGGTGCATCGTCAATGGCCCGGGCGAAATGGCGGATGCTGATTTCGGTTACGTCGGTGGCGCCCCGGGAAAAATCAATCTCTACGCCGGCCGGACCTGCGTCCAATACAACATCCCGCAGGCGGAGGCCGACGCGCGATTGATCGCGCTCATCAAGGAGCACGGGAAATGGATCGACCCGGATCCGGCCCACGCGTGAGCGGCCAATCCGCCCGTATTCGAAAACCTCACCCTGCCGCGGAGAACCAGCCGGTTCCACCTTCCCGCCAAATGGCTTGGGAGGCCGGGTTAAGGCCCGCGTAACATCGGAAAAATCACGAACATGCGGCGCGCTTTTTTTCACCTAACTTCCTGCTGACGTGGCAACGAAAAAAGCGAAAAAGTTATGCTCACGCCGGTGTGAACAAGTTGTGGGAAAGTTCGCCTTGAAATGAATTTTGGGTTCGCAGTTACTCGCCCCTCGTCCAGTTCTCTTCAGCTGTTCGATCGTTCTTTCCCATGTCATTTGACCCCCGTCTCGCTGGTCCCACGCAAGCAACTGTTAGTATTCGTTAGCCATGAATGCTTTACGATTTTTAGATTGTCTCCCAGAGGCAACTCGATGGCCGACCATGAATTTCGTTGCCGCGCGAGTGCACAGATGAGGTGAAAAAGACATGCCGGAAGGCGCATCGTTCGCACAGTGTGAATAAACCTGCCTTTTTCGCCCGTTCATGCCCTCCTCGTCCCTCACTCCCAGTCTCTGGGAAACGGTGAAATGCGACTTCAAGTCGCTCTTCCCCGAAGATGTTTTTCAGATGTGGTTCGAACCCATGGTGTGCCTCGAAGCCACCGGGGACTCGATCACGCTGGGCGTCCCGAATGATTTCGCGGCGATCTGGATTCACGACAACTACCTCGACTTAATCACCCAGCGGTTGCGGCTTAATGCCGGCCGGATGGTGAACGTAACCCTGCGCAAAACGGAGCCGAACGGGCGTATCGCCCCGGGGCATTCCGCCCCCGCCTCCCGCACCGGGGCCGATGCCACGCACAATGCGGCCCGCGCCCGCGCCACCGCTTCCCGCCGCCCGGCGCGATATGACGAGCGCGGACCCGCGACGGGGACCCTTAATCCGCGCAATACGTTCGAGACCTTTGTCGTGGGGTCCAACAACCAGATGGCCCACGCCGCTTCCCTCGCCGTCGCGCAAGCCCCGGCCCAAGCTTACAATCCGCTTTTTCTCTACGGTGAAACCGGTCTCGGAAAGACCCATTTGATGCATGCGATCGGCCACGCCATCATCCGGCACAACACCGATGCCCGCGTGGCTTATCTTTCGACGGAAAAATTCACCAACGAGTTCATCCAGGCCCTGCAGGAAAACAGCCTGACGAAATTCCGGCAGCGTTACCGCCATGCCGACGTGCTCTTGCTGGATGATGTACAATTCCTGGCCGGCAAAGAGCGCATCCAAGAGGAATTTTTCCACACTTTTAACGACCTCTTCGAGTCCGGCAAACAAGTGGTGCTGACCAGTGACCGCCGGGCGAGTGAGATCCAGAAGCTGGAAGCGCGGCTGGTTTCCCGCTTTGAGTGGGGTCTGCCGGCGGACATCCAGGCCCCGGATCTGGAGACCCGCCTGGCTATTCTCCGCACCAAGGCGACCACGCTGAACTGCAATCTGCCGGAGCCGATCCTCTATTTTATTGCGCAGCATATCACGAAAAACATCCGCCGCCTGGAGGGAGCGTTGCTGAAAGTCGCCAGCTACTCGTCGCTCACGAGCAAGACGCTCGACCTCGCGACCGCCGAACGCCTGTTGCAAGACGTGTTGATGGAACAGGCGCAGAATATCCTGACCATCGAAACGATCCAGAAGCGCGTGGCCGACCACTACCAGATTCGCCACAGCGACATGACGAGCAAGCGCCGGCCCAACAACATCGCCATCCCCCGGCAGATCGCGATGTATCTGGCCCGCACGCTGACGAAGCATTCCCTCCAGGAGATTGGCGACAACTTCGGGGGCCGCGACCACGGTACCGTGATCCACGCCTGCAAAGCCGTCGACAACATGATGGAGCAGGACGCCTCGAGCCGCAGCAGCGTCGAGTTTCTGAAAGCGCAGCTTTCCAAGTGAGCGGCCCAGCCCGCGCCAAACGGTAGTTGAAAGTTGGAGTCTGGCGGTTGAAGGTAAGCGGCGCGTCCTCGCGCCGTGCGGCGTTCAGGCCGGCGAGCCAATTCCTCCTCTTCCTTCCATGACTCTCACTCCAGAACAGAAGCAAACCGTCGCCAGCTGGGTCGCCGCGGGCGACAATCTTTCGGCGGTCCAGAAAAAACTCGCGGAGCAGTTTCAGCTTTCGATGACCTACCGCGACGTCCGGTTTCTCGTCGACGATCTGAATCTCGAATTGAAAGATCCCGCGCCCAAGGTCGACACCAGCGATGTAAGCAAGGTGCCGCCCGCTCCGCCGGCCGACCCCAGCCCGGCACCCGAGAAGAAAGGGTTTCTCGACAAGGCGAAGGAGAAACTGGGTCTCGGCAAAGACGAAAGCGATCCGGCAAGCGAAGAGGACCAGGAAGAACTTTCGCCCGCGGAGGCAGGCAATGTTCGAATCGAGGTGGACAAAGTTAACCTCATTCCGGGTGCGCTTGCGAGCGGCTCCGTAACGTTCAGCGACGGCGTGACGGGCAGGTGGATTGTCGACCAATATGGCCGTCCGGGCTTCAGTGAGATCAGCCAGCCCGGCTACCGCCCCACTCCGGCCGACGGTCAGGCGTTTATGCAGGAGCTGAGTCTCGCTCTGCAAAATCGCGGGCTCTAGGCCGACTCCTCTCCCCTTGGGTGAAGCGGAGAGGTGAAACCGGACCAAACGACGGCGTTCGTCGCTTGTCGCCCGCAAACGGCTCATCGGCGCCGGATTTCGGCCGGAAAAGTCAGCGTGACCGCACCCCGCAAACCAGCCTGCATCCTACGAGGATCCGGTCGTCCCGAAAACCTTTGCCACTGCGGCGCGAAATTCCCGAGTCGCAAAAGGTTTCGCAAGACAGGTGAGCTCATGCGTGCGCAGGAATTCCTGAATTCTTCCGCTGACCACATCCCCGGTCATAAGCAACACCCGCCGGGTGGCGGCCGGATCCGTCGCCGCGAGGTGTTCGAAGAGACGCACGCCGTTCAGTCCGGGAATTTTCCAATCCCAGACGATCACGTCGAACCGGTGCTGACTGACGATCTCGAGCGCTTTCTTGCCACCCAGAGCCGTTTCCACCGTGTGTCCCTCCGCCCGGAGCCTGGGATGGATGAGGATTTTTCCGCGACGAAGCGTTGCGGAGAGAGATACCCGAGCGAGCTGTGCGGCCGCTCGGCGTTGTAGTCCTGGCGGAAGTCTTCGATGAGGACACGGGCCTCGGGGAGGGTCCAGAGCTGCTCGCGATTGAGGCATTCGTCGCGGAAGCACCGATACAAATTCCGCCCGGCCACCGAGGCGCGCCACGGCCACCGCTGCATTGGCCTCCGCCCCGGCGAATGCTACC
>CANJKL010000012.1:0-165900 GCA_947474935.1 Opitutia bacterium | reverse complement strand
CACCGTCTCCTCGTCGTTCATCGCCATGCGGGCGAAGGTCTCGCGGATATCCTTGGCCGCCGCGAGCGGATCAGGGTTGCCGTTCGGGCCTTCCGGGTTGACGTAAATCAGCCCCATCTGCACGGCTGCGAGCGGATTTTCAAGGTCCCGGTCGCCGGTATAACGTTTGTCGTCGAGCCACTTGTGCTCCGAGCCCCAATAGACGTCCTGATCCGGCTCCCAGACGTCCGCGCGACCGCCGCCGAAGCCGAACGTTTTGAATCCCATCGTCTCCAATGCAACGTTCCCCGTGAGGATCATCAAGTCGGCCCATGAGATCTTCCGGCCATATTTCTGCTTGATCGGCCAGAGCAGGCGGCGCGCCTTGTCCAGGCTAACGTTGTCCGGCCAGCTGTTGAGCGGAGAGAAACGCTGCTGGCCCCGGCCGCCGCCGCCGCGGCCGTCACCGGTGCGGTAGGTGCCAGCGCTATGCCACGCCATGCGCACGAACAAGGGCCCATAGTGGCCGAAGTCAGCCGGCCACCAGTCCTGCGAGTCGGTCATCAGCGCCGCGAGATCTCTCTTCAGCGCCGCGAAATCGAGGCGCTTGAACTCCTCCGCGTAGTTGAAGCCCGGATCCATGGGATCGGACTTGGCGGAATGCTGGCTCAGGAGTTCGAGCCGCAACTGATTCGGCCACCAGTCGCGATTCGACGTGCCGCCCGCGGGGGCGGTGTGATTGAAGGGGCATTTGGCTTCGGCAGACATGGTGGTTTTCTCCTTGAGGCGTTGAACTGAAGTCCGGGGACGAGCTGGAAGTGTTCGGCATGACTGCGCTGGCGGTCAACCGCCGACTGCCCCCGAATGTCTGGTGATGTGCTGCGCGCTGGTCAGCGTAGCCACCGGCGCATTTCTGCAAAATCTACGGCCGGCCGCAACGGCGCCGCCACGCGAATCCGGCACCGCTCAACCGAAGGGCCGGGCCGCGCCCCCGGCCCGGTCATTCGAAGCCTACTCAGCGCCGCATGCCCCGCGTCAGACGACTCGCGGGTTTGGCCGCGGCCGCCGCGGTTTCCGCGAGTGCTTTTTCGTCGAACAACGCCGAATAGATGTAAGGGAAGCCCTCGATTTTTTTCCGCTCCACAGCCAGACCCATGTAGCGCTCGATCGAACGGGCATCGCGCACGTCCTCCTCGGTCACGAGGGTGAACGCATCGCCGGTGGCCTGCGCCCGACCGGTGCGTCCGATGCGATGCACGTAATCCTCGGCGTTTTCCGGCACGTCGTAATTGATCACGTGCGATACCCCCGCGATATCCAGGCCGCGGGCCGCGATATCGGTGGCGACGAGCACCTCAAACCGGCCGCTCTTGAAGCCGTCGAGGGCCTCGATCCGTTCGCGCTGGCTGCGATCCGAATGCATGACGCCCACCGTGTGGCCCTTGCTGACCAGCCGGTGCGCGATGCGATCGGCGCCCATGCGGGTACGGGTGAAGATCAGCACGCTCTTGAAGTCGGTCTGCTCCAGCAACAGCTGCAGCAGGTCGAACTTCTGCGATGCCACCACCGGATAAAAAGCGTGGGAAACGGTCTCGGCCGGCGAACGCTGCCGGCCGATTTCCACCTTCAACGGATCGCGCAACGCCCAACCTGCCAGTTGTTCGAGTTCCGGCGGGAGGGTGGCGGTGAAAAAGAGCGTCTGTCGGTTCTTCGGGCATTTTTGCACGATGCGCTTCACGTCGGGCAAAAAGCCCATGTCGAGCATCCGGTCGACTTCGTCCAGCACGAGGATGTCGATCTTGTCCAAGTTGAGGTTGCCGCGCTCGAGATGGTCGAGCAGGCGGCCGGGCGTGGCGGCGACGATGTCCATCCCGCGATGCAGGTCGTCTTCCTGCTTTCCGTAACCGACGCCACCATAAACGATCGTCACCCGCAGGTCGGTGAACTTGGCGAATTTCTGAAACGCCTCTTCGACCTGCAACGCAAGTTCACGCGTCGGTTCGAGAATCAGCACGCGCAGCGCACCGTGCCCGCCGAGTCGTTGAATGATCGGCAGCGCGAACGCCGCCGTCTTGCCCGTGCCCGTCTGCGCCGAACCGATGACGTCGCCGCCCTTGAGGACGACGGGGATGGCCTGCGCCTGAATCGGCGTGGGCGTCACGTAGCCCATTTCCTGCACGCCAAACGCCAGCGCGTCGCTCAACCCGAGCGCAGTAAAGGCCGTGTCCATCTTCGGCACATTGACCGGGGTGGCCGGTTTGACGTCGGTGGTGCGCGGATGGTCGAACGTCTTGTCGATCACGGGCCGCTCACGCTTGGCATGGGCATCGGCCGGTCCCCCGCGGCCACCGCGCCCACCATCGCCGGAGCGAAAGGAATGCCCCCGGCCACCCGACGAACCCGAACCACCGCGACCGCCGCGATCGTCCCGACGCGGACCGTAGTCATCGCGTCGCGGACGCTGCTCGTGAGCGCCGCCAGCCCGCGGATCCCGCGGCTGCCCGTGCGGCTTGTCACCGTGGGGTTTGGCCCCGTGACTGAGACCGCGATCGGAACGGGCTTCACCGCGATGCGCGCCCACATGGGGTTTCGCGGGATGGGAGGGAGATTTGTCTGCGGCCGGAGCCGCTTTGGCGGAACGCGAGGGCGAGAGGGTGTCGCGCAACTTCGCGAATATTTTCTTTAACATGACAATAGAGACCCGACAGCCTCGGCGAGGCAGGCGAGTTTGCAACCACCATATACCCGGCTGCCACGCCCGATTCAGCGAGATTCCCCCCGTCCCCCCACGATGAAGCCCTCCCTGCATCTGACCGCCGTTCACCTCCGGGTGGCCAATCTCACCCGGAGTCGGGATTTCTATACGCAACAGCTGGGTTTGATCGCGTTGCGGCAAACTGCCGGGCAGGCGGAACTCGGTACCGCCGGCGCTGCGGCTCCCCTCCTGATCTTGACGGAAGATCGCGCGGCTCCACCGCAACCGCCGGATGCCGCCGGACTATTTCATGCCGCCCTGCTCTTTCCGGGACGGCCGGCCTTGGGCGCGTGGCTGGGCTTCGCCGGCGCGCGCGGGGTTGAGTTCGACGGTTTCTCCGACCACGGGGTAAGCGAAGCGATTTATTTTTCGGATCCCGACGGCAACGGGCTGGAATTTTATGCCGACCGACCCCGCGAGAGCTGGCCGTTTCACAACGGAGAACTCGCCATGGTGACCCAACCGCTCGATGTGGAATCTCTCATCGCCGCCGGCACCGCGCCGGGGCGCCCGACGCCCGATGAAACCCGGATCGCCGCTGGAGCCCATTGGGGACACCTGCACTTGCGGGTAACGGATCTCGACCGCAGCGATGCCTTCTATCGGAAGACACTCGGGATGCAGCTGATGCAGGGTAGTTTTCCAGGGGCGCGTTTCCTCGCGGCCGATGGCTATCACCACCATCTCGGGCTCAATAACTGGGGACGTCCGCGCCAGCCCCGTCTCGCCGGGGCCCTCGGACTGGTCCGTGCCACCTTTGCGCACGCCGGGACAGCCGCGTCCGAGGAAATCAATGACCCCGATGGCATCGGCCTCCGCATCACGCCGCTCGAAGGCGCCAGGCACGAACAGCCATGATCACCCGCGCGAAAAATCGGGAGACGGATGGCGGCGATTGTGCACCGGACGAGCCTTCGCGCTTGGCTTGATACGACACCGCAGCAAACTTCGCCCACCCTGCGCATGAACAACGACACCCGTTGGCTCGCCCGTCTTGGCATCGATCAAGGCCTTTTCACCCGCCCCCAGGCGTTACAGGTTCGTGCCACCCTCGCCGCGGACGCCGATCTCATGAGTTTTGCGCAGGAGCTCATCGATGCCGGCATCATCACAGATGTAGAGGCACTCGAAAAGCTGGCCGAGCTGGCGGTAGCCAAAGGCGCGGAGGGGGCACCGGCCAGCGATCCCTTTGCCGAAAGCGAAACGGCTGCACCCTTCGTTTCGACGGGCCGGGTTGGCACGATCGCCGGCGCTCCCAGCGATCGCACCGTGGGCGCGCCCGCATTTCCATTCGAAACGATCGGACAGCTCGACGATCCCGCGCTCCGCGACGCCTTCCGCGACCTGCTGAAATCGACCGCTCAATTCGGCGCCAGCGACCTTCACCTGTCGACGGGCGCCCGGCCGTTCATCCGCAAGAATCGTGCGCTGTCTTATCTTTCCGATTACGCGCTCACCGCTCAGGATGCGCTGCGGCTCAACGTCGCGCTCCTTTCCGACGGCCAGAAACAGATTTTTCTTGAGCGCAAGGACTACGACTACGCCCTGGCCCTGGCCGCTACCGACCGCTACCGCGTCAACCTGATGTTTCACAAGAACGGTGCCGCCGGCGCCTACCGCATGGTGCCCTCCGAGACCCGCACGCTCGCCGATCTCGGCTACACGGCCCATCTGGAGACGCTGAAGAAACTGCTCTCCTATCACAATGGCCTGATCCTCATCACCGGGCCCGTCGGCTCCGGCAAGACCACGACACTCGCCTCGATGGTCGCCTACCTCAACGAGACCCGCACCGACCACATCATCACCGTGGAGGATCCTATCGAGGTCGTGCAGGCGGCCAAGGGCTGCAATGTCACGCAGCGCGAGGTCGGGCCGCACACCCGTTCTTTCGCCTCCGCGCTCAAGGGTGCGCTCCGCGAGGATCCCGACGTGATTGTGATCGGCGAACTTCGCGATCTGGAGACGATCGAGATGGCGATCAGCGCCAGCGAAACCGGCCACCTCGTCATCGGCACCATGCACACCAGCGATGCCTCCACGACGCTCAACCGCCTGCTCGACGTCTTTCCCCCAGCCCAGCAGACGCAGATCCGCGCCAGCGTGGCGGAGAGCCTGCGCGGGATCGCCTGCCAACGCCTGCTGCCGGCCCTCGACGGCGGCCTCGCCCTCGCCTGCGAAATCCTCATCAACAACACCGCGATCCAGAACCTCATCCGCGAGGGCAAGTCCGCGGGCCTGCGCAACACGATGGAGACCGGCGTGAAGGAGGGAATGTGCCTGATGGACAACGTCGTCTTCGGCCTCTGGCAGCAGAAAAAGATCAGCTCCGAAACCGCGCTCGCCAACATCACCAACCGGGTGCTGAAGGCGAAGATCAGCTGACGCCCGGCCGCGCTCCAGGCATGTCCGCCGACCCGCAGAACTTCGTCGACCTTGACCGCGCCTATCGGGCGGCGCGTTTCAAGGTGATCACCCATCTCATCTTCGTCGTCGTCTGCTGCGGCGGGGCCCTGATCCTCCGCCGTTTCTTCCGCCTCCCGCCGCTCATGATCGGCATCGTCCTCATCGTGGCGCTCCTGGTTTTCGCCGGCGACATCATGCGGTTTCTCCGCCTGCGCGATCAACGCCGCCAACGGCAGGCCGCCCTGCGCGCGAGCTGAACCGCCGCCTCGCCCCGCTCCATCAACGCCGCTCGCCTTCATCCATGGCCGCCATCGACTCCCTCCTCAGAACCATGCTCGAAAAGGGCGGGTCCGACCTCCACCTCACGGTCGGCCTCCCGCCCAAATCCCGCATTTCCGGCTCCCTCGTTCCCATCGGTGACACCCCGCTCGACACCCGGACGATGGAGGCACTGCTCAAGGAAATCTGCCCGGAGAAACGCTGGCACGATTTTCTCGACCGCAAGGACCTCGACCTCGCGCACGAAATCCCCGGTCTCGCCCGCTTCCGCGGCAA
This sequence comes from Opitutia bacterium, assembly GCA_947474935.1. Classification (GTDB taxonomy): domain Bacteria; phylum Verrucomicrobiota; class Verrucomicrobiia; order Opitutales; family Opitutaceae; genus ER46. The sequence continues at coordinate 160,205 of CANJKL010000012.1, read as the reverse complement.
CTACCTCTACAACCACTGGGGCCAGGCCGCGGTTTTCCGGCAGATTCCCGCCAAGATCCTGTCGTTTGATGAACTCAAGCTCCCCGAGGCCCTGAAAAAGCTGTGCCACCTCGATCAAGGCCTGGTCGTCGTCACCGGACCGACCGGCAGCGGCAAGTCCACCACGCTTGCCGCCATGATCGACTACATCAATTCGAACCTCGCGCGCCACATCATCACCATCGAGGACCCGATCGAGTTTGTTCACCCGGTGAAGAAATGTGTCATCGTGCACCGCGAGGTCGGCGAGCACACCGAGTCGTTCGCCGCCGCGCTCAAGGGCGCGATGCGCCACGATCCGGACATCCTGCTGCTCGGCGAAATGCGCGAAATGGAAACGATCAAGCTCGCCCTAGGCTGCGCCTCGATGGGCATGCTGGTCTTCGGCACGCTGCACACGAACAACGCGCCGAAAACCGTGGACCGCATCATCAATACCTTTCCCGCCGAGGAGCAAAACCAGGTTCGCATCATGCTCGGCAGCTGTCTCGCCGGGGTCGTGGCCCAGCTGCTGTGCAAACGCATCCCGAAGGGCCGTTGTGCCGTCCACGAGATTCTCCTGACGCACGAGGCCCTGCCCAACACGATCCGCAGCGGCCAGATCTCGAACATCAAGTCGATCATCGAGAGCGGCGGGGCCGACGGCATGATCACGATGGACAATAGCCTGATGGCGCGGGTGAAGGATGGCACGATCGAGCCGAAGGAGGCCTACATGAAGGCCGCCAACAAGGCCACGTTCGCGCCCCTGCTCAAACCCGGCGACCTCGACGGCGGCCACTGAACGCCCCGGGCGGAGACGTTTTGCAAGCGGCCTTCGCCCCGGCCCCTTCGCCCCGCGTTTTTCGTCACATTATTGTTTTGCGCCCCGGCATGGATTTGCTGGGGTTCCGCCTCAATGCCCAACGTTCCTCCGCCGACCAACGCGCTCGTGGAACTCGCTGAAGTCCTCGGAGAGGATAATGTCCGCAGTCTCGTCCGCACCTTTCTGCGGGATTTTCCGGGGTCGCTCCGCGATCTCAACAGCGGCGATCGCAAGCAGCGGCACCGCATTGCGCACAGCATGAAAAGCAACTCGCACCTGATGGGGGCGCTGCCGCTTTCGCAACGCATGGCGGCACTCGAAACGCGCCTCGCCGACGAAAGCGCGCCCGACGTCGGCGCGGACGATCTGGCGGCCATCACCGCCGAGTATGAGACCATCGCCGGTCCGCTTCGGGCTTTTGTCGGTGACTGAACGACACTAGGTTCCCGCGACAGGGTCATGCCGCGGATCGGGGAACGCCGCCGGCCGGAGCGACTCAGGTGTCCAACAACCCCGCCTGAATGCACCAGCGGGTGAGGCTCGCGACTTCGCGCACGCCAATTTTCTCCATGATGTTGGCCCGGTGTTTTTCCACCGTGCGCACACTCAAATTCAGCTTCGCGGCAATTTCCTTGGACATCTGCCCCGCGGCCACCAACCGGGCGATTTCCTGCTCACGCTCGGTCAGCGGGCTTTCCAATGCCGGCCGGCTGCTCGAAACGGCGGCGCCGGCGCCCCCTTTGGCCCGCACTCGGCTCGCGAAAAACATGCCGCCGCTCCGCACCGTCTCGACCGCGCTGAGCACGTATTCGATCGGCTCGGTCTTGTCCACGTACCCGTTGACACCCAGCGCCATCAAATCGGCCGGCAGGCGCTCACTGGGGTGCGCGGTGATGACGAGAATTTTCATGTCCGGCAGCGTCCGGCGCAGCTCCCGGGCGATTTCGAGACCGTTTAAGTCCGGCAGCATCAGATCGACGACCAGCATGTCCGGCTTTTCCCGCAGACAGAAATCAAGCCCCGGGCGGCCCAGCCCGAATTCGCCGACGACCTGAAGGTCTTGCACCTTGCCGAGCGTCAACAAAATCAACTGACGAAACATGGTCTCGTCTTCGATGAGAACGACACGAAGTTTACGCATACGGATGGCGGCGATCGCTTGGGGTAAGCATTATTGCTAGAACAGTGTTCGCGTAACTACGGATGCATGTCCAACCAATCGTTGCTAGAATGATGCGTCTGCCAATCTCGATGCCGAAACTCAAGCATACATTACACGCGCGCCTTTTGCGCCGGACCTCCCGGCGGGCGTCGGCGCGCCTGCATCGGACATGAGCACTCCGCCCAAAGATGCCGGCCGGGCCCAAATCCTGGTCGTTGAAGACTCCTCCGTCTTCCGCGAGATGCAGGGGTTGCTGCTCCGCCAGGCCGGGTTCGGCGTCTGGTTGTTCGAAAATCCACAGACGGCGCTGACCGAGGCCGCGACCCGCACCTTCGATCTGGTCATCATCGACTACGAACTCCCGGAGATGAATGGAGAGCAGTTCATGCATGCGCTCCGCAAGATGCAGCCGGACGTTGCGGTGATTTTCGTCTCGGGTTCATTGACGCTCGATCTCGCCATCAAGCTCAGCAGCCAAGGCGTGGCCGGCATTTTCAACAAACCCGCCAACCCGAAGACGTTGCTCGAAAAGATCAACGAAACCCTCAGCCGCGCCGCCCGCGACACCGCCGTGCGCGCCGGTTCCAGTTCACCCGTGCCCGGCGCCCGCCCGGCCGCGCCGGCGAGTGTCCCGCCCCCGGCAGCTGGCGATCTGGCCTACGAACCGGCCTATGTCTTCGGCCAGTCCGACGCTTTTCGCGAATTTACGCACCGGCTGCGCAAGGTTCGCGATTTTCGCGCCAACTTGCTGCTGCAGGGCGAGCCGGGCAGTCCCTTCGAACTCTTCGCCCGCGAACTCGCCAGCATCTCGCTGTTTCGCAACGGACCGGTCATGCTGTGCGACGCCCGTGAATTCGAACCGCGCCGGTTGATCGAAGTTCTTGCCCCTTCCCTGCTGTCGCACGATGCCGGCACCCTCATTGTCACGGGCGTGGAGGAACTGACCGAGGAACAGCAAAAGACCCTCGAAAATCTCACGACCGGGCGCGATGTGTTCCTGCCTTTCGCCCGCCGGTTCCGGCTGGTGCTGGCCGCCACCACCAGGCTTTCCGAGCGGGTGGAAGACGGCAGTTTCGGTGACACGCTTTTCTACAAGATCAGCTCCCTTTCGCTGACGGTGCCCAGTCTCCGCGAGTTGCAGGGCGATATCGCGCTGAATGCCCAGCAGATGCTTGCGCACCACCACGCTACCCAGGACGCCAGCGCACCCGCGGCGCTCAGCCCGGAAGCGTCCGCGTGGCTTGAGGCTCAGGAGTGGCCGGGAAATTTCGCCCAACTCTCCCGCGTCCTGCTGCTCGCCGTACAGCACAATCGGGGCTCCGAGCTCGACGTCGCCGCGCTCGAGGCCGCGTTGCAGGAAGAAACCGAGCATCCTGCCCCGGCCCCCGCAGCGGTCGTGACGGCGGAACCCGTGGCCGTCGCTCCCGTCACCGAACCCCCGGTCCCTTCAACGACCCCCGAAACGGTTGCGGCCGCCCCGGCCGAGGAACTTAAAACGCCCGCGCCGGCCCGTAGCGCCGCCAACGTTCGCGTGCTCGGCACTCAATCCCTCTTTCGTCCCGCTTCCACCGGCTACAATTTCGGCAAGCGGCTCGCGGAGTCGATTGCCCTCGCCGACGCCTGCAGCGCCGCCTGAGGCTCACGGGCTCGAAGAGCCCGCCGGGTGCGCCCGGGAAGGGGAAAAGCGCAATCGCATTGCGCAGCAACGGCCTTGAGTCACCGTTTGGTCGCTCTACGCTCGTTCAACTCAGTCCTCCGCCGACCACCACCGCCACGCCGCCATGCAACCTCGTGCCAACACCAGCCCTCGCCGCCCCGCCGCGAGAGAGCTGTTTCGCCACGACGACGCGGACGGTTCCATTCGCCAGAACGGGGGCCAACGCATCGTGGCGATCGCCGAACCACTGCTGCGGAGCCTGCACTACTCGCTGTCAAAAACCCTCGACGACGGCACGCCCAGCGTCCTCTACCGCACGGGGTATGAATGGGCGCTCCAGGAGATGTTGAGCCTCAATCAGGCGATGCGCGAGGAGTTCGGTAGCACCAGTTTTGATTTCTGGCAGATGGACCTGAAGTTCCTGCTGGAGACCTGGTGGTTGAGCCATGAATCCGCCGGGTGGGGTTCGCTGCAAATGGATCTCTCGGCCCTTGCCCGTGGCCTCGCTTTTCTTGAGCTGCGGGGCAGCGCTGTCGCCGCCGCGCTCACCGGGGCGAGCGAGCCGGTCTGCCACCTGTACGCCGGTTTGTTCGCCGGCGCCTTGAGCTTCTGCCAGCGCGCCGAACGTCACGCCGTGGAGGTGCAATGCAGCGCCATGGGCAAGGGCACCTGCCGTTTCGTGCTTGGACCGGGCGCCGAGATCGACTCCGCCGAAAGCTGGCGGAAACAAGGGATTTTGCCGGCCGAGATCATTCGCCGGCTCAGTTAACCCTCCATGACGGACTGGAACGAATCCCACTTCACCCGCGCCCGGGAATTTCTGCGTCTGGTCGCGGAGGCGGCCGGCTCAACGCCGCCGGCCGCGGCCACCGACGTGCCGCCCCCGGCTATTGTACGCGCGCCCCGTCCCCCGGCCCCACCCCCCGTCTCCATCGCCGCGGCACCCGTCGCACCGACGACTCCAGTCACGCCGTCCACCGCGCCGCAGCCCGCGCCCGGCCCGTCGGCGGCATCCGTTTTCAAAAAGATTCCGTGGAAGAAGTAGCGTTGCGCCACCATGTCTGCCTCTGACGAAACGCTCGCCGCACTCGGACTCGATCACCTGATCGACAACCGGGGGTTTTTGCCCGATCCCACTGGCGCGCTCCTGGACCCAACCGGAATCCGGGTCGTGTGCGCCGCGCCCGGGTTTCTGCGCAGTTTCCGCTTGATTCTCGAAAAGGAATCCGCGGGCGCCTGGAAGACCGTGCTCAAGGCCAGTGGACGGGCCTGCGGAGAGAACATCGCCCGGCATCTCGACGGCGAACTCTCCCGGCTCGGCAAGCCCGCGCTCAGCGGACTGCCCCTCGAAGCCTGTCTGGTCCTCATCGAACGTTATTTCGCGCTGCACGGCTGGGGCTTGGTTAAGCTGGATCTCACCGACGCCGCGGAGCATGGCCTCGTGGTTGCTTGGCTCGAACACAGCTGCTTCGTCGAGGCCTTGGCCGACGTCGACGATTTTGTCGACCCGCTCGCCGCCGGTGTGCTGCAAGGCTTTTTAGAATACATCAGCGGCGAGGCGCTCGGTTGCGAGGAAATCGCCTGCGTGCGTCGTGGCGCTCCGCGGTGTGCGTTTGTCGTCACCGCCCAGGAACGGCTGGATGCCGTCGGGCCTCTCCTCGGCCGCGAACCGGCGGATGCCATCCTCGCCCGCCTTAAAACATGAGCCTTCGCCCCCCCCGGATCACCTGCCTGTTTTTCAGCGACGCCACGGTGCCCGCGTTTCTTAACATGGCCACGGGCCGGACGTTCGCCGGCGATCTCCTCGTCGAATGCGGCCTGCGCCCGACGTTAAGCTTTTTGCTCAACGTCGAGACTCCGGCCAACTACCCCGGGGTTGCCGGTCTGCTCGGTGGCACCGACGTGGGCACGCTTGCCCACCCCTCCGACCGGCTGCCGGCGCCCATCCTGCTCGCCGCCGGCGCCGCCGTATCGGCCACCGCCATCCGCTCCAGCCTGGAAATCCTGCGCCGGCCCGATGAGCGCATCCAAGCCGTCACCCTGCTCGTCCCCATGGCGGATGCTCGGAGCCTCGGCGCCGCGCTCGCGGTCGCCGACCGGCACGCGATCGCTTGGAATACCCGGGCCTTCCCTCACGAGGAACTGGTCGATTTCGCCCGCTGGCTCGGCACCGAAAAACTGCTCACGCCAGAGAATTTCGCGGGCTGCTTCGCCTATGCCCCGGAGAAGCCCGACGCCGTCCACGTCCAAAAAATTGCCGCCCTCTATGCGCCACACCCGAACCTGCAGGGCGGACTCGCGGCGCTCTCCTAACCCGGCGCTTTCGGGCGCCCGCGGTTAAACCGGGCCATCACTTTCCGGCCGATTGCGGCCGTCCCGCACTGGTTGCGGCCCGCGCCCGGACCCAGCGCCGGAGCGCCCGAAAATCCTCGGGCAAAAACATCCCGCGATCTTTCGCGAAGGCGCCCGGGCCGTCCCGCCAGTGCTTCGCCAAAAATTTCCCGTGGGCGGCCGGAGCCAGCCGCAGCCAATAGGGGCAATCCACGCAATGCGCCCCGCTCACACGTTTCCGCGCCCGGTCGACTTCCTGGCGCCGGCACGATCCGTCCGCCGCCACTTCCCGAAATGAATTCCGACATTTCGTGAATTCCGGATAGAAGCACGCTTTTACCAACTGCGTCGCGGACTCCGCCAGCAATACATCCATCGATCCCCCCAGCACCCGGGTCACGAAGGGTAAATATTCCGCCTCAGCCATTCCGCCCGGTGAACCCGCCTCGCTCGGCGGCAGCGGCGGCGGCAAGCCCCGCTCGCCCAACAACGCGAACAGGCGCGCGGCCAGCCCGTCGAGGTCGGCTGCCGCCGGAAGGTCCCGCCCGTTCTGCGCAAAAAACCGTTTCACCAGCTCCACCACCAAGAGGGAAAATTCGCGCGCGCTTTCCTGCATCGCCCCGCAGCCCGCCCCAAGCTGCCCGTGCTGTCAACGCACCGGTCCGTCACTCCAGGCTTGTCGCGAGAGCCTCTCGGAGGTGCTCGAAATGGAGCCACGCCGCCTCCGCCGCGATGGGACGGCCGAAACGCGGCGAGGGCGCAGCAACCAAAAAAAGGCTTCACAGCTCAAGCCTCCCGGAAAATCACCGAATGAACGCATCGCGATCGTGTCATCGGCACGATCCCCGCTTGTTAAAACCGTGCGAGTGGCAAACGTCGGACGCCACCTTTGCCACTCCGCCCGCCACCGTCCGATCCTCTCGCCCTCTCCCTCCGGCCGTGACTCAGACCGCCACCGCTCCCGACCCGCCACCCGCGTGGCCATCGCCCGCCCGCCCGCCGGCCCGCATCGCGCTGATTCTGGCGTTTGCCTCCATCTATTTGCTCTGGGGCAGCACCTATCTCGGCATCCGCGTCGCCGTGGAAACGATGCCACCCTTCCTGATGGCGGGCGCGCGCTTCCTGACCGCGGGCGTCCTATTGTTCACCTTCCTCAAGCTGCGTGGCGCCGCGTGGCCGACGCTCCGGCAATGGCGGGCAAACGCGATCATCGGCGCGTTCCTGCTGGTGAGCGGCAACGGTTTCGTCGTCTGGGCCGAGCTGAACGTGCCCTCCGGAATCACGGCGCTGCTCGTCGGCGTCACTCCGTTGTTCATCGTCCTGACGGAATGGGCATGGCCCGGTGGCCCGCGGCCCCGAGCCGTGACCGCGGGAGCCCTACTGCTGGGTTTCGCGGGGACAGCCTGGCTGGTCGCGCCCTGGCAAACCACGGCGCGTGGCGGCGTCAACCCGGCGGGGGCGCTCGCGGTCGTCGCGGCGTGCCTTTCGTGGTCGATCGGCTCGATCTACTCCCGTCACTCGAAGAACGGCACGGATCCCTTTGTCGCCTCATCGCTGCAACTGCTGTGCGGCGGCACGGGGCTGATGGTGGTTGCCCTGGTGCACGGCGACTTTGGCCGCTTCGACCTCGCCGCGATCTCGGGACGGTCGTGGACGGCTTTCGCCCACCTCGTCGTCGCCGGGTCGATCGTCGGTTTCTCGACGTTCGTCTGGCTGATGAAGCACAGCACGCCCGCGCGCGTAGCGACCTATGCCTACGTCAACCCGATCGTCGCTGTCGCACTCGGCTGGCTCGTACTCGGCGAGCCCATCTCGTCGCGCACGCTCGTCGCCTCGGCGATCATTGTCACCGCCGTCGTGATCATCACCCGGCAGCAGAATCCGTCGCCGAGGTCGAAGTGAACGGGCCGCGGGTGCCACCAAGGCCGATCTCTTCACCTAGCAAGCCGTCGTGCTCAAGGTCGTGGACGGCGACACGCCTTGGGTGAAGGTGGTGCTCAAACCGGAGCGCTGGGTGAAGCAGAAGCTGCGGCTCCGCGACCTTGATTGCCCGGAAATCGACACGCCCGAGGGCAAGGCGCGAAGCGCTTCACCGAGTCGCTGGTGAGCGGGGCGCAGGCTGATCACGATCAGCACCACCAAGCCCGACAAATACGACCGCTACCTGGCCGATATTTTTTCTGGTCGGTTTGTCCGGCGAAGAGATTTTCCTCAACAACACCCTGCTCGAAGCCGGGCACGCCGTGATGAAGAAGGATTGGGAGTTCCGCGACTGGGGCTTGGCGGGCTGCGGCCCGAGCCGCTTCCGGCCGGTCACCGCGATCCTTCGCGACCGGCCCCAAATCCCCGGCCAGACCGCCCCGTCTCTCCGCCGCCGGAGGCCCCTCGCCCGCGATCCGCCGGGGAGGGGGGCAACCGGCCCGTATTTTTGCGATTTCCCGGGCTTGCGCCGCGCAAGGTGCCTCGCAACCTCGGCTTCGCATGTCCCCCTCCCACCCTGCCCACGACGACGTGGTGCACAGCGAGTCGTTTTTACGCTCCCTGATGCGCCGACAACTTAGCCTCTCCATCGCTTGCGCCACCGCGTTCCTCGTCGCGCTGATCGGGATGCCCCTTCTCAACTATTTCGTCCCCGCCCTGATGGCGACCCGCGTGGCCGGCTTCACCCTGAGCTGGCTCATCCTCGGCGTGCTGTTTTTCCCCTTCGTTTGGATCCTCGCGTGGGTGTTCATCCGGCGCTCCATCGCGCTGGAGGAGGAGGAAGTCGAACAGGTCCGGAACGCAAAGGAGATCCGCTGACCATGCTGCCCCACCTCGCTTTCCTCGGCGGCGTCGATCCCTGGATCTTCGCCTTCTCGTTCGTCACCGTGGTCGCCACCATTGGCATGGGCTTCTGGTCGGCCAGGAGTTCGAAGACCGCCAGTGACTTTTTCGTCGCCGGCCGCTCGGTCTCAGTCGGCTGGAACGCCTCCGCCATCTCCGGCGAATACCTGTCCGCCGCCTCGTTCATGGGTGTCGCCGGCATGGTGATGTCGAGCGGCTACGATGCATTGTGGTATCCCGTCTGTTACGCCTGCGGCTACCTCTTCCTGCTCCTCTTCATCGCCGGGCCACTGCGCCGGTTCGGAGCTTACACGATCCCGGATTTTGCTGAGGGCCGGTTCGATTCGCCGCTCTTCCGCAAGATCGCCGTCTGCTTCGTACTCTTCATCGGCTTTTTCTACACGATGCCGCAGATGAAGGGCGCCGGCGTGACGCTGGCCTACATCTTCCCCGGCATTCCCTACTGGGCCGGCGTGGTGCTCGTCGGCGCGGTTATCACCTTCAACGTGGCCCTCGGCGGCATGAAGGGCATCACGCTCGTTCAGGCCTTTCAGTATTGGATCAAGATGTTTGCCATCAGCGTGCCGGTCTTCGTGTTGATGGCCGTCTTCGGGTTCTACAACAGCCACGTGGGCGCCAACGTCGCCCCCGGCGAAACGCCCGCGGCCACCAGCACCTCCACAGTCGAGCGCAAGCCCCTCGTCGAAAAGGCCCCGAAGGACACCGTCTGGCTCGCGCCGTTCGGTCCGCTCACGACCAAGGCCGTCAACGCCGCCGCCGCCGCCCTCCCCGCTGAGCAACGCGCCGCCTATCTTGCCGAGCACCAGAAACCCTACTCCCTGCTCTACACCTATTCGCTGATCATGGCGCTGGTGTGCGGCACCGCGGGACTGCCCCACATCCTGGTCCGTTTCTACACCAATCCGGACGGCGTCGCCGCCAAGCGCACCACGATGTGGGTGATGATTCTCATCGGCGTCTTTTACGTGTTCCCGCCGATTTTCGGCGTGATCGGTCGCGACCTCATGCCCGAACTGTATTCGGGCGTGGGCGCCAAGGGCACTGACAAGGTGGTGCTCGAACTGCCGACGCTGGTCGGGCAGAAATTCGGCGTGCTCGGCTCGATCCTGAGCGGCATCACCTGCGCGGGTGCGTTTGCGGCGTTTATGAGCACGTTCAGCGGTCTGCTGGTCTCGATGACCGGCGCGCTTGCCCACGATGTGTACGGCCGGATGCTGCGGCCGAAGGCCAGTTCGGCGGAGCGTCTCACCGCGTTCAAGTTTTCCGCCGTGATCGTCGGCAGCGTTGCCATTACGCTGGGCTGTTTCGTCGAGCCGCTGGAGATCAACTTCATGGTCGGCCAGGCCTTCGCGATCGCGGCGGCCAGTTATTTCCCGCTGCTGTTCATGAGCGTCTGGTGGCGCGGCATGACCATGAAGGGCGCCGCGACCGGCATGCTCGTCGGCGGTCTGCTCGCCCTGGGGGCGGCAATGCTCACCAATCTCGCGACGCTCGCCCTCGACAAGGGCCCGATGGGGAAGATCTTCGCGGGCTTCTCGCCCATGAATAATTTCTGGGCCGCTCATCCGCTGCTGCGCATCCTGTGCGAACAGCCCGCGATCTGGACGGTGCCGCTCGCGATCCTCCTGATGATCTTCGTTTCGAAGGCGACGTCGACCGAAGTGCCGGAAGACGTCCGCATGAAGATGCTCGTCCTGCACGCACCGGAGAAGCTCGGGCTGAAGCAGGAATACATTCAGGAGCATCAGGCCGGCACGGGGCACTGAGCAACGCGGGGGCGCGCCGGCCAGCCGGCAAATCCAAATGCCCCGGAGCTGGCTCCGGGGCATTTGTTTTAACTCCCGCGATTGTCGCGATTTCGATTCCCGTAGAGCAGGGAACGGACTCGCCGCCGCTCAATTCGCCCGCCGGTTTCGCGCCGCCTAGGCGGTGGCGGCCGTCACGGTCTCCCGCTTGAGCCCGCGGTTCATCAAGGCCGCGAGTGCCGCCGCCGGCTGCTTACCCTCGTAAAGAATGGCATGCACCTCGTGCAGAATCGGAGCGTCGATGTTTTTTTCCGCACACAACCCCGCGAACGACTCCGTGGTCTTGTAGCCCTCGACCACGGTCTTGCGGTGCGCGATCAACTCCGACGCGGAACGGCCCTCGCCGATCTGCTGGCCAAACTCGCGGTTGCGGCTCCACGCCCCGTGGCAGGTGGCCACCAGATCGCCGAAGCCACTGAGACCGTAGAAGGTTTCCGGCCGGGCGCCCAGCGATCCGCCGACTCGAACCATTTCGGCCAGCGCGCGAGTGAGCAGCGCCGCCTTCGTGTTGTCGCCGAGCCGCAGGCCTTCGCAGCAACCCGCCGCGATCGCGTAGATGTTTTTGAGGCAGCCGCCGAACTCGACGCCGGGCAGATCCTCGCTGGTGTAGACCCGCAAGGTCGGCCCGCTGATGGCCGCCTGCACCGCCGGGACGCAGGACGCAGCCCGGTCCACCGCCAGCACCATCGCGGCGGGCAAGCCGCGCGCGACTTCACCGGCGTTGGTCGGTCCGGCGAGGGCACCGACCACCAGCCCGGGCAGGGTCTCGGCGATCACCTGCGACGGACGCAGATGAGTGCCAAGCTCCAGGCCCTTGGCGAGACTCACCACCAGGTTCACCCTCGACCCGCCGGGCAGGGCCGCGCGCACGCGGAGGCCGGTCTCGCGCAACGCCTGCGTCGGGCACGCGAACACCAGCACCCCGGCGGCCGCGAGCGCCGATTCCAAATCGGCACTGATGGTCAACGCCACGGGCAAATCGATACCGGGAAGGTAATCCCGGTTTTCCCGGCTCGCCGCGAGGATTTCGGCCTGCCCGCTCCGCCGCGGCACCAGCGTGACCGCCTGGCCGGCCCGCACGAGGTGCAGCGCGAACGCCGTGCCCCAAGCCCCGGCTCCGACGACGACGAAGTTCATACGCAGGACTAAACCAGAATTAACCGGATGTGGAACTCAGGAAATCGGGCGCCGGCCGGTTGGAAATTTGTCGTCGCCCGGAGCACCGGATTCGTTCCGCCCTACTTCAGAAATGCCGGGACCTTCTCGCCGGCGACGATCTGTTCGAAGGTCTCCCGCGCATTCACCAGTTCGAACGCGCTGCCCTTGACCAGAACCTCCGCCGCCATCCCCCGCGTGTTGTAACGGCTGGCCATCGCATAACCGTAGGCCCCGGCGCTCATGAACGCGATCACTTCGCCCTCGCCCACCTCCTGGATCTGGCGGTCCTTCGCGAAACAGTCGCCGCTCTCGCAGATCGGCCCGACGACATCCGCCGTCAGGGCCGGTCGCGAGGAGTCGCGGTGCACCGGCACGATCTCGTGGTAGCTATCGTACATCGCCGGGCGCACCAGGTCGTTCATCGCGGCATCGACGATCAGGAAATTCTTGCCCGCGCCCCGCTTGAGGTGCTCGACCCGGGCCAGCAGAACGCCGGCATTGCCGACCATGAAGCGGCCGTGCTCAAGGAGAATCTTGAGGCCGAGCGGCTTCAACCTCGGGACGAGGGCCGCGCCGTAGGTTTCGGGCGTGAGGGGCCGCTTGTCCGCCGGCTGGCTGTCCCACCACGCCTGCTGACCGCTGGCCAAGGCATCGCGATAAGTGATACCCATGCCCCCTCCGATCGAAAAATAGCTGATGCCGTACTTCGCCTTCAGTTCGGCGGCGAAGGGACCGACCTTCTCCACCGCCTCGACAAACGGACCGACCGAAGTGAGTTGGGAGCCAATGTGCATCTGCACGCCCTTGATCGCGAGGTGCGGGTATTTCGCGGCGGCTTCGTAGGCGGCGGCGGCGTACTTGAGCGGAATACCGAACTTGTTGTCGCTTTTCCCGGTGGTGATTTTCGCGTGGGTGTGGGCGTCGACATCCGGGTTCACCCGGATGGCGATGGGCGCTTTGAGGCCGAGGGTGCCGGCGACGTGGTTGATGCGGGCCAGCTCCGGCTCGCTCTCGACGTGAAACGCGAAAATCCCGTTCTGCAGGGCGAGCTTGATCTCGGCTTCCGTCTTGCCGACGCCGGCGAAAACACTCGTCCGCACCTCGGCGCCTGCGGCGAGCACCCGGCGGATTTCACCGCCGCTCACGAGATCGAACCCGGCCCCGAGGTTCGCGAAATGCCGAAGGATCCCGAGATTCGAGTTGGCCTTCATCGCATAGCACAGCTGCGTATCCAGCCCCGCCAGTCCGCGCTGCAGCCGGCGAAAATTATCCTCCATAGTCGCCGCGCTATAAACGTAGGTCGGCGTGCCGTAGAGCTTGGCAACCGCGCCGAGATCAACCGACTCACAGTGCAGGTCGGAGCCCGAGTATTGGAAATGGTGCATGGGAAAAAATACGTGAAAGCCAGCAACGTAGCCGGTTTCGGATTGAAAAAACGACACTTAATTCGGATATCAGGCGCGTGTTGCGATTTTTGCTCAACCTTTGCCACCGGCCGTCGCTGCGCTTCGGCCTGCGGCGCGATCCCCGGGGCCGGTTCCGGGATCCCCGATTCGTGAGCTTCATGACCCAGACGAATCGCAAGTCACTCGACACCGATCTCCACGATGTCGTGCTGCGTGGCCGCAAGATGGCGCGAAACCTGTTCCGCCTCGGCCTCGCCGGCGGCTGCGCCTGGATCGTGCTGGAGAGCGCCCGGGCGTTGTCGGTATTTTAATTTTCCGGCCACTGGCCCGCGCCCGGCAACGGACCGGTCGCGGACGAGAGACCCACGCGATAGCACAGGTCGGACCGCATCCCGGAAATCACCCCGCCCCGCCACCGGTCGACTGCGACTCGGGCCGGAACGCCGCACGCCAGGTGGCCCCGAGATAGTCCCGGTTCATCCGCGCAATAAAATCGTGCGAGATCAGTTTCGGGCACGCCGCGCTGCATTCGTACTGGTTGGTGCAGTTGCCGAAGCCGAGCACGTCCATCGTCTCGACCATCGCGAGCACCCGCTTGTCCCGCTCGGCCTGACCCTGAGGCAGCAGGCCGAGATGCCCGACCTTGGCCGCGACAAAGAGCATCGCGCTGGCATTCTTGCAGGCCGCCACGCACGCGCCGCAACCGATGCAGGTCGCCGCGTCCATTGCGAGATCGGCATCGGGCTTGGGCACGGGCAGGGAATTCGCCTCCGGGGCGGAACCGGCCCGCGCGGTGATGAAGCCGCCCGCCTGCTGGATCTTGTCGAACGCGCTGCGGTTGGTGACCAGATCCTTGACGACGGGAAATGCCTCGGCGCGGAACGGCTCGACGACGAGCACGTCGCCGTCCCGGAAACTGCGCATGTAAAGCTGGCAGGTGGCGATGCCCCGCCCCGGGCCGTGGGGCTTGCCATTGATCGTGCAGGAGCACGTGCCGCAGATGCCCTCGCGACAGTCGTGCGCGAAAGCGATGGGCTCCTCGCCCTTCGTGGTGAGTCCGTCGTTCACCACGTCGAGCATCTCCAGAAAGGACATGTGCGGGCTGAGGCCCGTCGCGGCGTAGTCGACGAATTTGCCGGGCTGATTCGGGCCGGCCTGACGCCAGACGCGGAGCGTGATACTGAAAGGCTGAGTGGTGTTTTCGGCAACCATGACGAGAGGGGGTGGGAAGATGCGGGCGGGAATCCGGCGCGGTCAGTGCGGCAGGCGAACGTGCGTCACTTGTAATTGCGCACGCTCATCTTCACGAATTCGTAGTTGAGGGGTTCGATGTTGCGGAGCGGCGGCTGGCCGGCGCCCTGATACTCCCAGGCCGCCACATGGCCGAACTTCTCGTCGTCACGCTTGCATTCGCCGTCGGGATGCTGGTGTTCCTCGCGGAAGTGGCCCCCGCAGCTCTCCTCGCGGGTAAGCGCGTCGAGACACATCAATTCGCCGAGTTCGAGGAAATCGGCGACGCGCCCGGCCTGTTCGAGCGATTGATTGAGCGTGTCGGCGGAGCCGGGCACCAGCACATCGGCCCAGAATTCTTCGCGCAGCGCCGGGATCTGTTGCAGCGCCTTTTCGAGGCCCGCCTTGGTCCGCGCCATGCCGCAAAATTCCCACAGGATCTTGCCCAAGCGCTTGTGATAGTGGCTGACGGGATGCTTGCCCTTGTTTTCGAGGAAGCGGCTGGTCATCGCCCGCACCGCCGCCTCGGCCGCCATAAACTCCGGACCGTTGGCGCTCGGCCGCGAGCCGGGCTTCTGCGCAGCGAGATAGTCACCGACCGTATAGGGAATGACGAAATACCCGTCGGCCAGGCCCTGCATGAGGGCGCTCGCGCCGAGGCGGTTCGCCCCGTGGTCGGAGAAGTTGGCCTCGCCGAGCACGAAGAGGCCCGGGATGTTCGACATGAGGTTATAGTCCACCCAAAGCCCGCCCATCGTATAGTGGACGGCCGGGAAAATGCGCATCGGCGTCTGGTAGGCACTCTCTCCCGTGATCTCGTGGTAGATGTCGAAGAGATTGCCGTAGCGTTCGCGCACGCCGTTTTCGCCCAGCCGCCGGATCGCGTCGGAAAAATCCAGGTAAACGCCGAGTCCCGTCGGACCGACGCCACGACCCTCGTCGCACACCCGCTTGGCGGCGCGCGAAGCGATATCGCGCGGGCAGAGGTTACCGAAAGCCGGATACATCCGCTCAAGATAGTAGTCGCGGTCGGCATCCGGAATGGAGTTCGGATCCTTTTTGCAGTCCTCTTTTTTCTTGGGGACCCAAATGCGGCCGTCGTTGCGCAGTGACTCCGACATCAGGGTCAGCTTGGACTGATAGTCGCCGCTGACCGGAATGCAGGTCGGGTGAATCTGCGTGTAACACGGGTTGGCGAAACAGGCGCCGCGCTTGTAGGCGCGCCAGATGGCCGTGGCGTTCGAACCCCGCGCGTACGTCGACAGGTTGAAGACATTGCCGTAACCACCCGTCGCGAGGACCACCGCATCGGCCGCGTGCCGCTCGATGGCTCCGGTGATGAGATTGCGTACGATGATGCCCTTGGCCTGGCCGCCGACGATCACGAGATCCAGCATCTCGCACTCGGTGTGGAGCTCGACGAGGCCGGCCCCCACGGTGCGGGAAAGGGCGGAGTACGCGCCGAGCAGCAACTGCTGGCCGGTCTGGCCCCGGGCGTAAAATGTCCGCGAAACCTGGGCGCCGCCAAAGGATCGATTTGCCAGGAGACCACCGTACTCCCGGGCGAACGGCACGCCCTGCGCCACGCACTGGTCGATGATGTTGACAGACACCTCGGCCAGCCGGTGGACGTTGGCTTCACGCGAGCGATAGTCGCCGCCCTTGATCGTGTCGTAGAACAGCCGGTAGGCGCTGTCACCGTCGTTCTGGTAATTCTTCGCCGCGTTGATGCCACCCTGGGCCGCGATGGAATGCGCCCGGCGCGGGCTGTCGTGAAACACGAACGACTTCACCTTGTAGCCGAGGTCGGCCATGGTGGAGGCCGCGGAGGCGCCCGCCAGACCGGCGCCGACAACGATCACCTCGTATTTCCGCTTGTTGGCGGGATTGACGAGCTTGATGTCCACCTTGTGCTTGCGCCATTTGTCGGCAAGCGGGCCGGAGGGAATCTTAGGGTCGAGCGTGGCCATGGGACGCGGCGCGAATGGGGTTGGAAGTTGGAAGAAAAGATTCCTCAGCGTCCCACGACCGCGACACTTGCCGGCCGCGGCTGCAACCGGCCCGCCAGCACGGCACCGGGGATGGTGAGATTAAAGAAGAAGTAGAGGGCGCAAAACACGACCGCGACTTTGCGCAGCCCACCGGCCCACCGGGACGACCGGAGGCCCAGGGTTTGAAACATGCTGTCGAAACCGTGAAGCAGGTGAAAACTCAGCAGACCGACGGCGACGATGTAAAAAAGGGCCACCACCGGATTCTGAAATCCGCGAATGACCATGGTGTGCACGTCGAGGACTTCCGTCCCCGCCTTGACGACCGGAAAGCCGGCGACGCGATACTCGTCCTGCATCGTGTAGTGCTTGAGGTTCTCCTTGAACGTGGCGCTCTGCGCGGCGCCCCATGTGAAGTGGGCCAAGTGGTAAATCACGAACGCCAGCACGACGTAGCCCGTGATCCGCATCCACCGCGAAGCCAGGGTCGCCCGGATCGTGTGCTGCACCGCGTAGGGCTCGGCGCCACGCGCCCGTTTGTTTTCCAGAGTCAGCACGGTCGCGGCCCAGATGTGCAGGAAAACACAAACCAGGAGACCGATGCGCGCCACCCACAGCAACGGCCCGAGTTGATGCAGGAACTGGGCATAACCGTTGATGTGGTCCGGGTGCTGAAAGACCTGCAGGTTGCCCACGAGGTGCCCGACGACGAAGGCGATCAGCAAAAGGCCCGTGACGGCCATGAGCACCTTGCGGCCGATCGAGGAACGGAGGAGGGATCCAACAAAATTCATCGCAGAAATTCGCGGTTGGGGAAGAGGCGAAGCGCAAAAAAATCGGGGAGCCACCCGGCGAAGTAAAGGCGCGGGCACGGGATATCACGCTTATAAGGGAGCCTAACCTTTTCCAGAAGGCATCATGCCCTCTCGCCTGCCCGCCACCCCTTCGCCGCTCGACTTTGAGGAGAAGCCCAGTCCCCACCGCCACTCCAAAGCTTATTTGGCCAGCGGCTTCAGCAGGGCAAATTTGCCGCTCGCCGCCGGCGCGATGAACTTGCGGCGGAAGGCATTCACCCGTGCACCCGCACCGAGCATTTGCGCCAGCGCCGATTCCACCTCACCATGCACGGCCGTATGGTCGGCGACGTAGTGGAAGTCCCATCGGTTCTCGGCGGTCTGGATCAGGCAGTAGTGCCAACAAACAAAATTTGTCGGCAGGGCCCGGTCGACATCGGTCGGGGAGACGAGCGATCCATCGGGCCGAAAATATAAGTTGCCCTCCCGCCCGAGCAGGCGGAATCCGGTTGGGAATTGTTGGACGATGTCACCGGTATGATACCGGAGGAGGGGCATCGCTTCGCGCCCCCGTGTCGTCACGTAAATCTGAAACACGCTCGGCAGCCCGGCCCGCCAGGGGACGAGTTCGATAAACGCATTGGCGTCGATTACCTTCGAGTTGTCCTTAAAGGCATCGCCCACGAAGAGGTAACCCGCCTCGGTAGAGCCGTACAAATCGACCTGCTGCGCCGGAAAGACCTCGGCGATCTGCCGGCCGTGCTGCGCACTCGCCTTGCCGTAGGTTAGGATCACGGCCCGCAGGCTGGGCACGCGGGCGCCGCGCTTTTTCGCCGCCCGTGCCAGCAAGGCGAGATAAACCGGCTCGCCCTCGAGCACCTCGGGCTGCGTGGCCTGTAATTCGAGCACGATCCGATCCCACTCCGTCTCGGGAAAAGCAAAGGGGTCGCTCGACAGATTCAGGTAGACCGTGCCGTCGAAATAGCGGTGAGGAAAGGGATGATCCTCGTAGGGGCAGAGGTTGCTCGAACAGCCTACTGGCGCCAGAACGCACTTCCGGAAGGGGCGACCCACAAACTGCCGCAAGACCGGCGAAGCGAGATAGGCGCGCTCGGTCTGCGCATTCCACCAGCCCTCCTCCATGATCACGGTCATGGGCGACTGCGTCGTGCCCCCGGTGCTCTCATATTCGAAACGCTTCGCCTGCAAGCCGCGCTCGATTTCGGCATAGTCGGAAAAAAATGCCTGATGTCCGCGCTTTACGATTTCGCTTTTCGAAAGAGCCGGAATTTCCCGGTAACACGACCACTGCAAGGGCTCCGAGTGCAGCGGGAACCGTTGTGCATACAACGGACTGCGGGCATAGATTTTGCGAACCTCCTGCTCCAGCGGGGACGGGACGAGATCTCCGGTCGCAGCGCCGAGCAGCTCTGGAGTATTGGCAAACGTGGGTGCGGACATCAGCGGGAAGATCGCAGCAAATCGGGCTACGGTCCGAAGTCAAACGCCCGGGGCTACCGGCACCGACGAGCCGGACGAAGGCCGGGACAAGATACTGACCCATTGCCGACCGCGCCCAACCCCACCGGACTACGATGACATCCGGGCCCGCCAGTGGGGCTCGAACAAGAGCAAAGCGTTGAGCACCAGTCCGTGGGTGATACCGCCGGCGCGCGCCAGCGCCAAAACCTCCTCGACCGGGCGAAGGTTCACTTGAATTTCCTCGTCCGGATCCCACTCAACCGGATGCGCCTGCAGCGCGTCCGCAACGAAGATGAAATGACATCGATTGGATTGGAACGCCGGGTTCGGATGCACCGCGCCCAGGCTCGCAACGAACGTGCCTGCATAACCGGTTTCCTCCTGCAGTTCGCGAAGACCCGCCACCACGGGATCTTCCCCCGTTTCCATGACTCCACCTGGAATTTCGAGGGAAAAATCGTCGATGCCGTAGCGAAACTGTCGCACGAGCACCAACTTTTGGTCGGGCGTAAGGGCGATCACGTTGACCCAATCCGGAGCCTG
This sequence comes from Opitutia bacterium, assembly GCA_947474935.1. Classification (GTDB taxonomy): domain Bacteria; phylum Verrucomicrobiota; class Verrucomicrobiia; order Opitutales; family Opitutaceae; genus ER46. The sequence continues at coordinate 140,958 of CANJKL010000012.1, read as the reverse complement.
CACGACGACGAAGTCACGCTCGGTACCACGCACGGGATGGCGGTAGCGGGCGCTCACCACCTCGAAGATCCGCGTCTTCGTCTGGGGCGTCTGCCCGAGTTTTTTCCACCGCGCCGGTCCCGATGTGCTCACTGTAAAAACAAAAATGCCTCCACGCCGGATCGACGGGGAGGCAGCAAAGGGTTGCCGAAAAATTATTTCTTCGGGAGCTTGATCTTCTGGCCGACCTTGAGCTTCGAGGAATCGACGCCGGGGTTGACTGTCGCCATATCGGCGAGGCTGACACCCTGCGCGCGCGCGATTTTGGCGAAGGTATCGCCCGCCTTGATCACGTATTCACCGGGGCCGGCGACTGCCGGAGCGCCGCCTTTTTTGTCCGCGACGACGGGCTTCTTCTGCGTTTCCTCGATCTTGGTGATCGCACCCTGCAAACGCGCGAGTTCGGGCCCGACCGTGTTAAAGGCTTCTTGGGTCGTGTCCCGGAGCTGCTTCACATCCTTCGCCGCTTTGTCCGCCGCCGCAGCCGCGGCACTTGCTTGGGACTCGATGCCGTCGATCTTTTCGATTTTCGGCTGATGGTCTGCGACCGTCTTTTGCAGGCTGGAGACTTTGACTGCAGCGAACGCGCCAAGCAGCAAGGCAATCACGCCGACGATGATGCCGCCGACAGGAAGCATGCTGTTATTTTCGCGAGAAATGGTATCCATGGATAAAGGTTGGGAAAGGTGGGCAGGAGAATCGGATTCGCAGGGGTAGGCAAGAAGAGATTGGCGCCCCCCTTGGGGCAGGGCCCAACTCTTCCATTCGCAAAGACATGGCTTGGTTGAGGAGGCAACGAAAGCGAAGCCCAATCCACGGAGCCCCGTTCGCTCCGAACTTTGCCGATCTGATTCTAAGACGCAACGAATCCTCCGAACCGACCGCTGCAACATTGACAAGGACTCGCAACCCCCAACGGTTGCGGGCCTGCACCCGGGGTGTAGCTTAGTCTGGTAGAGCGCCTGGTTTGGGACCAGGAGGTCGTAGGTTCGAATCCTATCGCCCCGACCATTTTCTCCGCTTGGGCTCGTATGCGACGATTGCCGGGATCAGCGACCGTGCGCGGCCGATCCAACTTCCGGCTTGTTCGCGAACGAGAGACGGATACGGTTCTGTCCATCCCCAAAACCCAGCCTCCCACCCCAGAGGCCGGATCGAACGAAAGCCTCTCGCATGAAGTCCCGGAAGATTTCGCTCGGCTTAGTTGCTGTCTCTTGCGCCGGTTTGCTTCCGACGCAGGGCCAAACGCAGTACTGGAACACTGACAGTGTCCCGGCCAGTTGGACCGGCCCCAACTGGGGCGGCAGCGCCAGCGGGCCGTTCACCAGTTCTTGGACGTCGAACTCCCCTGTTGCGTTCACTGCCAACTCGAATGTCACGTTCGCGAGCACGGCCATCGGCAACGTCACCGTAGATGCCGGCGTCACGGTCAACGTCACCGCCGGCGGCACGCTGAGCAGCAGCAACTCCGTGAGGACGATCGATGTCGGCGCCGGCGGAACGTTGAATTGGAGTTCCCAGACCGTTTCCAACAACAGCACCACCGGCTTCATCAAAAACGGCGCGGGCACGTGGAATCTGAATGCCATGACCGCATCGACGGGATTTACCGGCGGCTTCACCCTCAATGCCGGAACTGTCATCGTGTCCGGCGACAGGGCCTTCGGCACCGGGTCGCTGACGATCAACGGTGGCACGATCCAATCGTCCGGCACTCGTTCTTTCGGCGCCACGGCGCTGACCGTCGGCGGCGACTTCACCCTGACGGGAACCGGCAACTCGACGTGGAGCGCCACTCTCAATCTCGGATCATCAACCCGCACCATCACCAACAATGCCGGCGGCTCGGGCATCACCCGTTCTTTCGGCGGAGTGATTTCGGGCGATTCTGGCTCCGGAATTACTTTTGCCGGCGCGGGCAACGCCACGACGATTCTCGGCGGCGCCAACACCTATGCCGGCGGCACGACGCTCAACAGCGGCACGCTGCAACTCGCGGCCGGCGGCACCTTCGGCAGCACCACGGGATCTCTCGCCGTGAACGGTGGCACCCTGGATTTGAATGGGACCAGCCAAGGCGTCGGCAATTTGAGCGGCACCGGTGGAAAGATCGCCAACAATTCCACCGGCACCACCGTGACCCTTACGATTGGCCATGGCGACGGGACCGGCGGCAGCTACGCAGGTGTGATCGCGGACCATGCCTCGGGAACGGGCACGATCGCGCTCACCAAAGTGGGCACGGGAACCATTACCCTTTCCGGAACGAACAGTTATTCGGCCGGCACGAATATCAACGGCGGCGTCCTCGGTGTCGCATCCAGTCAGGCGCTGGGCATATCCGGTCCGATCGCATTCGGCGGCGGCACGCTGCAACACAGTTCCGGCAACACCACGGACTACTCCGCCCGAATCGCGGGCAGCGCCAGCGCGATCGCCGTCGACACCAACGGCCAGAGCGTCACGTACGCCAGCGCCTTATCCAGTTCGAATACCGGCGGGCTGAGCAAATCCGGTCTGGGCACGCTGAACCTGACGGGCAGCAACGCTTACACCGGCGGCACTTCGGTCTCCGGCGGCACGCTCGCCGTGACCGGCAGCGGCGCGCTCGGGAGCACCGCCGGCACCGTCAGCGTCACCTCCGGCGGCGAACTCGCGCTCGGCTCGGGCGCGACGATCGCCAACAACGTCGTCGTGGGGACGGGCGGCACCGTAACCGGGAGTGGCACGGCCGCACTTGGTGGGACGATCAGCGGCAACGGCGAACTGGGCGGCACACTGACTGTGGCCAGCGGCGGTTCAATCGCCCCCGGCAACAGCCCCGGCACCCTTGCCGTCAACAACGGCTCGCTCACGTTCGCGTCCGGTTCCACCTATGCGTGGGAGTTGAACAGCCTCACCACCGTTGGCGCCGGTTCGAACTACGATGTGATTGCCCTGACGGGCACGAGCAGCCTCAGGACGAATGCGGTTTTCCTGGTTCCGTCGTTCACCGGCACCGCGGCGGCACCGAATCTCGGCGCCACGTTTTGGAATTCCGCGCGCAGTTGGACCGTGGTGGCGGGCAACAGCACGTCGACGATCAGCGGCACGTTCTTCGTCACAAACTCCGCCTGGAGCGGCAACGGTTCATTCAGCACCGGAATTTTCGGCGACGATCTCCTGCTCAACTGGACACCCACCGCGATTCCCGAACCGTCCACCTATGCTGCAATTTTCGGCGTGGTCGCCTTGGCGACCGCCGCGTGGCGCCGGCAACGGCAAAAGGCGGCGACTCGTTGACGATCCGGCCCCCCTTGCGATCCGCTCACTTGCCCGGCAATTTGATCTGCACGCCAGAGGAACTGTCGCCCTTTTTGGAAGCAGCCCCAGCCGCCGGCACCACGGTCGAAACCACGGGCGCGGGCAGGCTGGCCCGCAGCATCAGACCGCGCTGGGTCCACGGGCTGGAAGGATCGATCTGCATGAGCTGGTCGGAGTATTTTTGCACATCCGCCGCATTCCCGGCCTCGGCCGCCAGACTGGCCAGCTGATAGGCTGCCTCGGAACGCACCGCGTTAAACTGGTTCGGATCCCCGGCGAGTTGCTTGAGTTCAGCCGTGCCTTCGCTCGTTTTGCCGGCTTGGATTTTCGAAAGCGCGCGACCGGTTTGAATCCGGGCGGCGAGCGGGCCGTCCTTCAAAATGGCGATGGCTTGGTCGTAGGCGGCGAGCGCATCGGCGGATTTTCCCGCCGCGTAAGCCTCGTCGCCCATGCGCAAATAGGCGATGCCGGCCAGCGAATGGCTCGCGTGACTCGAAGCGAAAGTCTTGAGTTGTTCCGTCGTGGTCGCAGCCGCATACGCCTTCTCGACATCGATCTCCTTCTGGCGCGCCAGATATTCCCACGCGCCTTTGGCGAGAATCGCCACCAGGACCGCCACGCACAGGCCGAGCACGAGATTCCGATTTCCCTGCCAGAATCGATGCAGCCGGTCCTCGAAAGTGATCGGCACATATTTCTCGTCGACCGAGACAAGATTGCGGTCGTCACCGGCAGGTTGCGGACTTGAGGGTGTGGCGGGCGTGGTCATGCGCGAGAAGTTTAGTCTGGGAAACGGTCACAAGAACAAAACCCCCGCGCCATGTAAATGCCCGAAAAGGCGGGTTAATCTCACCCTCCAAAAGCCGCTTTTCCGCCGGCCAGGCCCGGCCGTCAGTCGAAAACGACCGTCTTGTTCCCGTAGACCAGCACGCGGCCGTCGAGATGCCAGCGCACCGCCTGGGCGAGGACCGACTTCTCGAGATCGCGCCCCTTGCGCACGAGATCCTCGACTCCGTGGCGGTGAGTCACGCCGGCGACATCCTGATGAATGATTGGCCCTTCATCGAGATCGCGCGTCGCATAATGCGCCGTGGCACCGATCAGCTTCACGCCCCGGGCATGAGCCTGATGGTACGGCCGGCCGCCGGCAAAGGCGGGCAGGAACGAATGGTGGATGTTGATCACCGGCGCCTTGCATTTCTCCAGGAAATCGGCCGACAAAACCTGCATGTAGCGCGCGAGAATCACGAGGTCGGTGCGGAGCTCCGCCAGCAGGGCGAGTTGGCGCACCTCACCCTCCGCCTTGTTCGCGCCAGCCACGGGAATGTGAAAAAATGGCAGGCCATAACCGCGCGCCGCCTCGGCCAAGTCCGAGTGATTGCTCACAATCGCCACGATATCGCAGGCAAAATCCCCCGCCTTCCAGCGCAGCACGAGATCGTGGAAGCAATGGTCGGCCTTGGAGACAAACACGGCGATCCGCGGCCGGTCGGCCGAGGCAAGAATTCGCACCTGCATGCCGAGCGACGCGGCAAATTCGAGAAATTCGCCCGCGGCCTCACCCACAGTCCGGCCACCCGAGGGCTTGCCCTGCGAAGCCTCGGCGAAGCAGGGCTCCCATTCCACGCGTTGGAAAAAGACGCCCGCCTCCATGTCGCGATGCTGGTCGGCGTGCAGGATGTTTCCGCCCCGCTCGAAGATCCAACCGGCCACGCGCGCAACGAGTCCGGGCTGGTCGGGACCATGGAGCAGGGCGATGAGGGTGGCGGGGCCAGTGGGCATGAAGGGCTACGTTGAAGCACGGGGACGCGCTTGTCACGTGCCACGTGAGCCCCCGCCGCTTCACCCGGCGCTCAAGTCAGCGGCAACAACAACACCTTGCCGGTGGTCGCCCGCCCCTCGAGGGCCCGATGCGCCTCCGCGGCCGCCGCAAGGGCATACGTAGCGCCGATCCGCACCCGCAATTCACCGGCCGTCGTCCACGCAAATAGATCACGAACGCGCGCCTGCAATTCGGCGGAAGTCAGCGTGTAATGCGTGAGCGTCGGCCGGGTAAAATACAGCGAACCTTTTTGCGCCAGCAGGAGCGGGGCGAACGGCGCCACCGGGCCGCTCGCGTTGCCAAACGACACGAACATCCCCCGCGGGCGCAGGCTGTTGATCGTGCCTTCGAAAGTGTCCCTGCCGACCGCATCGTAGGCCACATCCACCCCGCGCCCATCGGTGAACGTCCGCACCGCATCCGAAAAACTTTCCCGGGTGTAAACGCACACGGCATCGGCCCCGGCCGCGCGCGCCAGCCCGGCCTTCTCGTCGGTCCCGACGGTCGTGATGACGCGCGCGCCCCGCCGCTTGGCGATTTGAATGAGCAGCAGGCCAACGCCGCCCGCACCGGCGTGAATCAGGGCCGCATCGCCGCGCTTTAGCGGGAACGTATCGCAGGCGAGATAGTGCGCCGTCATGCCCTGTAGCAGCAGCGCCGCCGCGGTCTGCGACGACACGCCTTCGGGCACGCGCACCGCATGGACCGCCGGCACCGTCGCCTCCCCGGCGTAGGCCCCGCTCGCCCGCGCCGTGGCAATGCGATCCCCGGCGCGAAATTCGGTGACACCCTGCCCCACCTCCGTGACCACCCCGGCGGCCTCCGAACCGAGAGTGTGCGGCAGTTCCACCTTGTAGAGTCCGCTCCGATGATAGGTATCGATGAAGTTCACGCCCGTGGCCTCGACACGAAAACGAACTTCGCCCGCCCGCGGTGACGGAACGGGAATATCCTCGGCGCGCAATTTTTCCGGGCCGCCGGTTTCGTGAATGCGGATCGCGAGCATGGCGTTCACGAAAGGCGAAACCGGCGAAAAGGAAACACCGGAAACGCGACTTACAACCGCTTCTCGATCGCCGTGCAAACCTTCTGGGCCGAGGCCAGGTCGCCCTTCAATCCGTAGCGAACCTTGACGCTCGCGAGGTTTTTTCCGGCTTCCTTCATCTTCACCGTGACGAGGGTGTCGGCCGAATCGTGGGCGCGCAGCTCGGCTTCGGCCGGTTTACGATCATCCCGGGTCTCAAAAAGCCCGAGGTCCTTCAGGGCAATTTTGGCGGCCGCCTGCGCCGCGGTGAAGTCGCGATCGACGAAACCCTGCAATTGGCCCAACTTGTATTCGCCCCGGGTCGACGGGTTCACCCACACTTGGGCGCAACCCGTGCAGGCGCCGAGCCGGGGTCCGGTGAGCACGTTCAGCGAACGCCAGCCACGCGCGGTGAAACGGTTTTTGATTTTCGTCTTCATGCGCGGTGAGATTCGGATCTCCGACACCACCCTCGCACCGAGGTTCACGCACCGGCCCCCGCCAACCGGCGCTTGATCGTCTTTTCACAAATACCGCCGAGACGTTGGACCGCCAAGGTCCAACATCACCCACTCCAAAAGCTATGACACCCGGTCACATATCCCGGGTATGCCCCGCGATTAAATCACGTTCACGTTGCCGTGATACCGCTGGATCGGTTTTACGCCGACGTGTTTTTCCTTCAGCGCGCGGATGCCCTGCATTGCCGCCTCCGCACCCGTGATCGTCGTCATGATGCACACGTTGTGGGCATAGGCGGCCGAGCGGATGGCGTTTTCATCCCGCCGCGGCACCATGCCACCGGGCGTGTTGATCACCATCTGGATCTGGCCATTCTTGATCAGGTCGACCGCGTTAGGACGGCCTTCCTGAATTTTGGCGAGCCGCTTCACGTTCACGCCGCCCTCTGTCAGGGTTTTCGCCGTGCCGCTCGTCGAGTAGATCGCAAATCCGAGCTTTTCGAGTCCGCGGGCAATTTCCACGGCGCGCTTCTTGTCGGCGTCCTTCACCGAGAGAAACACGTTGCCCTTCACCGGCAGGCCGGGTTTCGCCGCGGCCTGCGCCTTCGCAAACGCCACGCCGAGATCGTCGTCGAGGCCCATGACTTCGCCGGTCGAACGCATTTCCGGCCCCAGCGCGATCGTCGCCCCCGGGAACCGGACGAACGGAAACACGGCTTCCTTCACGCACCAGTGCTTCGGAGTCTGCTCCCGCGTGAAACCGAGATCCTTCAGTTTCGCGCCCGTCATGACCTTGGCCGCCAGCTTCGCCAGCGGCACGCCGATCGCCTTTGCGACAAAGGGCACCGTGCGCGACGCCCGGGGGTTTACCTCAAGCACGTAGAGCAGGTTGTCCTTGATCGCGAACTGCACGTTCATCAGCCCGATGACCTTGAGCTCGCGCGCGAGCTCGTAGGTGGCTTTGCGGACGATGTTGAGCATCTCCTTCGAAAGGGTGTGCGGCGGCATCACCATCGCCGCGTCGCCGGAATGCACGCCGGCATACTCGATGTGCTCCAGCATGCCACCGATGACGGACGTTTCACCGTCGCTGATACAGTCGACGTCGAGCTCGATCGCGTCCTCGAGGAATTTGTCGATCAGCACCGGCTTGTCCGGCATGACATCGAACGCCTGACGCACCACCGCGCGGAACTCTTCCTCGCTATAAACGATGAACATACCGCGACCGCCGAGCACGAACGACGGGCGGAGGAGCACGGGAAAGCCGATTTCGTGGGCCGATTTCAACGCATCGACCTCGTTCATCGCCGTGCGATTGGCGGGCGACTTGAGACCCGCTTTGTCGAGGATCGCCGAAAACTGTTTCCGATCCTCGGCCATCTCGATGCTCTCGGGCGAGGTGCCGATGATGTTCACGCCGTTGGCCTTCAACGCCGTCGCGAGATTGAGCGGCGTCTGTCCGCCGAACTGCACGATGGCGCCGTCGCATTTCTCCTGCTGGTAAATCTCCAGCACGTCCTCGAGCGTAAGCGGCTCGAAGTAGAGCCGGTCGCTGGTGTCGTAGTCCGTCGAGACGGTCTCGGGATTCGAATTCACCATCACGCTCTCGTAGCCGATCTCGCGGAGCGCGAAGCTCGCATGCACGCAGCAATAATCGAACTCGATGCCCTGGCCGATGCGGTTCGGCCCCCCGCCCAAGATCATGATCTTCTTCTTGCCAGTCGGCGGGAGCACTTCGCTTTCGTCGCCGTAGCTCGAATAGTAATAAGGCGTGAATGCCTCGAATTCCGCCGCGCAGGTGTCGACGAGACGGTAGGTGGTGTTCACCCCGCGCCGCTTCCGCTCCGTGCGCACCGTCGCGAGGTCGCTCTTGAGCAAATGGGCGAGCTGCACATCGGAAAACCCGAACTGCTTCGCCCGCCGCAACGCCGTCGCGTCGATAGTCGCGAGCGTCTGCCTCCGCAGTTCCTCCTCCATTTCAAAAATCTCGCGGAGCTGGTGCAGGAACCACGGATCGATCTTGGTCAGATCGAAGATCCGCTCGACCGTGTAGCCCGCCCGGAAAGCATGGCGGATGTAGAAAATCCGCTCCGCGTTCGGGGTCCCCAGCTTGGCGTTGATCGTCTTTTCCTCGACCGGTTCGTCGCCGCCGTACTTGCCGCCACCCCCGAAGCCCCGGGCGCCAATCTCGAGGGAGCGCAGGCATTTCTGCATCGACTCCTTGAAGGTGCGTCCGATCGCCATCGCCTCGCCGACCGACTTCATCGCCGAGGTCAGCGTCGCATCGGCATCGGGAAATTTTTCGAACGTGAAACGCGGGATCTTGGTGACGACGTAGTCGATCGTCGGCTCGAAGCTCGCCGGCGTGAGGCGCGTGATGTCGTTGCGCAGTTCGTCGAGCGTGTAGCCGACGGCCAGCTTCGCGGCAATTTTCGCGATCGGAAACCCCGTCGCCTTCGACGCCAGCGCCGAGGACCGCGACACGCGCGGGTTCATTTCGATCACCACCATGCGGCCGGTGTCCGGATCGACGGAGAACTGGATGTTCGAACCGCCAGTCTCGACGCCGATCTCGCGAATGACCGCAAACGAAGCGTCGCGCATGACCTGAAATTCCTTGTCCGTCAGCGTCATCGCGGGCGCGACCGTGATGGAGTCGCCGGTATGCACGCCCATCGGGTCGAAATTCTCGATCGAGCAGATTACGACGCACTGATCCTTGTGGTCGCGCATCACCTCCATCTCGTACTCTTTCCAGCCGAGCAGGCACTCCTCGACGAGGACCTCGTGCACCGGCGAGAGGTCGAGCCCGTTGGCGACGATTCGCTCGAATTCCTCTTTGTTGTAAGCGATCCCGCCTCCGGAACCGCCCATGGTGAACGAGGGCCGGATAATGAGCGGAAACACTCCGAGGAAATCCGCGGCATCGCGGGCCTCGGCGATGGATTTGACCGTGCGCGATTTCGCGACATCGAGGCCGATCTTGAGCATGCACTGTTTGAACAGCTCGCGATCCTCGCCCTTGTTGATCGCCTCGGGCTTGGCCCCGATCATTTCCACGCCGTACTTGGCGAGAATCCCGGCCTTGTTCAGGTCCATCGAGAGATTCAACGCCGTCTGTCCACCCAGCGTGGGCAGCAGCGCCGACGGCTTTTCCGCCGCGATGATTTTCTCCAGAATGTCGACCGTCAGCGGCTCGATGTAGGTCACATCGGCGAACTCCGGATCGGTCATGATCGTGGCCGGGTTCGAGTTCACGAGGATGACGCGGTAGCCTTCCTCCTTCAGGGCCTTGCAGGCCTGGGTGCCGGAGTAATCGAACTCGCAAGCCTGGCCGATCACGATGGGACCGGCACCGATGATGAGAATGGACTTCAGGTCAGTGCGCTTGGGCATGGGCGTAGATTTCGGCGAGAGTTGGGGGCGGCAAAACGCGCGGCAAGCGGGAAAGCTGTGTCCCAGCGCATTCTCCCTGCCGGCCCGCCCGGCCGCCCGGCAGGGAGACCGCCCCGGGTGGGCGTCGGTGCCCTCCGGCCCTCCCCGTCAGCCCAACCTTGACTCGTCGATGCCGAGCACGCGTGCGGCGGCGGTTTTGTCGCCGCGGCAGGCATGCTGCACCATGTCGATGTACTGCTTTTCCTGACCGGCCAGATACTCGGTGAGCGCAGGCCAGTCCTTCGGATCGCGGAGCCGCAACGGAAGCTGTTGGGAAGTAACGACCCGGGCCTCGGTCGTGCCAGCGATTTTCGATACGACTTGGAAGAGCTCCGTGAGATTGCCCGGCCAGTGGTAGGCCATCATCACCGCCATCGCATCCTGGGTGAATTCGATCATGTTCGCGTCAAACTGCGGATTGGCCGCCTGCGAGGCGTAATGTTTGACCAACAGGGGAATATCCTCGGCGCGCTCCCGCAGGGGCGGCATCTGCAAGGGCAGCGACGCGACGCGATAAAAGAGCTCGTCGTGAAATTTGCCCTCGTCGGCCAGCTTCTCGAGGTCGGCGCTGGTCGTACAAACCAGCCGGAAGCCATGCGCCGTGTTGCGCAGCACGCTCACCAGTTCCTTTTGCACGGGCTCGGTCAGGCACTGCAGGTGCTGCAGGAAAAGCGTGCCGCCTTTCGCCTGTTTCACCCAGGCTCCGCCTTCGCCATTCTCCCCGAGCAGCCCGTGGCGAAAATGCGCCTCGGAACACAGCGAACAATCGATCCGCACAAAACCCGCGTCCGGCGCCCCGCTGGCGGCGTGGAGGATCTCGGCCACCACACTTTTTCCCGTGCCATTTTCGCCGATGAGCAACACCGGCGTCCGCACGGTCGCGAGCTTCTTCACCTGTGCGACGAGCTTCTTGATTTTCGCGCTGCCTCCAATCAGCCGCGCCTCGATGTCGGCGGTCTTTGCATCCGGCACGATGCCCGCACTCGTACGCTCCGCTTGAAATTTGCGAAATTCCAGTCCCCGGCGCAGGGTCGCGATCAGTTCATCGACCCGAAACGGTTTTTGCAGGTAATCGAAAGCTCCATATTTCAAGGCCTGCACCGCACTCTCGGTGGACGCGTAGGCCGTCATGATGATGACCACCGCCGTCGGGTCGTAAACTTTCAGCTGCTTGAGCAAGGTTATCCCGTCCATCGGCTTCATGTCGATGTCCGCGAGCACGAGGTCGTATTTTTCCGCCTTGTAGCGCACGAGCGCCTTCTCGCCGTCGGTCGCAAAGGAAGTGCCGAAACCGGTCGGTTGAATGACGGCTTCGAGCATCTCGTGGATTGAGACGAGATCGTCGACGATGAGGACAGCAGGCATGAGAAAGGAGAGACGAAGCGCCGGGACGTTCCGGGTCACGGAGCGGCGATAAAATCGACCTGGAAACCGCGCGCTAGTTCATGCCGCCCGCCACCGCGCCGAGTTGGAAGATCGGGAGGAACATCGCCATGACGATGCCCCCCACCACCACTCCAAGGAACACGATGAGCATGGGCTCGATGAGGGACGTGAGGGCCGCGACCGTCGCTTCGCACTCCACGTCATAAAAGTCAGCAATCTTGTTCATCATGCCGTCCACGTTGCCGGTCGATTCACCCGCCTTGACCATGTGCTTCATCATCGGCGGGAAAAAGACATTGGTGGCGAGCACCTCGGATACCTGACCGCCCTGGCTGACGTGCTTGGCAATCTCTTCGCAGGCGTCCTCCACCTGCACCTTGCCGCTGGCGGCGGAAACGATTTCCAGCGTGCGCAGGATCGGCACGCCGGAACGGATGAGCGTCGCGTAGGTCCGACAGAAACGCGAAAGGGCGATCTTGTGGATCAGATTGCCGAAAATGGGGGCCTTGACGAGGAACTGATCTTTGGTCCGGCGGCCGTTGGGGGTCTGCACGAACTTGTCGGTGACTTTATACACGATGAAGGCGCCGAGGCCGAGCGCCCACCACCACGCTTTCAGGAAATTCGAAAGGTCGATTAGGAATTGCGTCGGAGCGGGCAGCTTGGCGCCGAAGTCCTTGAACATCGCCGCGAACACGGGGATGACGAAAATGAGGAGCACGTTGACCAACGCAAAAGCCAGGCCGATGACCGCGATCGGATAGGTCATGGCTGACTTCACCTTCTTGGTCAGCTTGACGGTCGACTCGAAGTAGCCGGCCACCTTCATCAGAATCTCCGCGAGGCCGCCGGACGCTTCACCGGCCTCGACCATCGACACGAAAAGGGTGTTGAAGGAATTCGGAAATTTTCTCACCGCCGAAGAGAACGAATTACCCTGCGAGATGTCGGTCCGCACATCGCGGATGACGATGCGGAAGCACGGATCCTCGGTCTGATCCTGCAAAGCCTCCAAGCATTGCACCAAGGGAAGGCCGGCGGTCAGGAGTGAGGCGAGCTGCTGGGTAAACATGGCCAGTTCACCCATCGGCAGCTTGTAGGTTTTCGCTTTTTTCTCGAGCGACTTCTGCTTCGCGAGCGCCTGGGCCGCCTTGACGTTGCTGCCTTTTTTCTGGGCAGAGTCCGAACGGGTGGATTGGGCCGAGCTGGACGTGCCGGAGGAGAGCAATGCCATGGCCTAAGACAAAAGGAGGGTTCCCGAGCCCGCAATCCCATTCCCTAGGGTGTTTCAGTAAAAGACCGGTCACAAAACGGCCGGCCCGGCGCCGGAAAGGAGCGCCACGATCGGACCAAGCGGACCGAGAAAAGAGAGGAAGCGGGTGGGAAAACCCCGCCCTGAGCTACGCGCCACGATCCTCGCCATCATCGCGAGCGAGGAAGGTGGGCCGACGCCATGAACGCCTGCGACAGCGATGGAGAACCGCCGCACGGCGGGCGGTCAGCCAGAACGCTTGACCAGCCATCGGCGCAAGCCGTCGAAAACTTCGGTCAACGTCGCCTCCTTCACGTGAGTCGGCTCACTGAGCAACGAAGAAACATGGAGCGCGAATGAGCGCGACGCGTTAACCTCCGCCTTATGAACCCCACCGATAATATCACGATTGGAATGGATCTCGGGGACCACCGGCACACGGGGTGGGCCTTCAGCGCCGCGGGTGACATCGTCACCGAGGGAACGGCTGTCCCGGATTGGGTCGGAGAAGCGTGGAGCGGGCGGAGGGAATCGAACCCTCGAGACCAGTTTGGAAAACTGGAGTTTTACCACTAAACTACGCCCGCGAGGCGCAGAAACGCAGCTTCACGGCAGTCGCCATCTCTGGTCAAGCCCGCTCCAAGGGGTTCTGTGCAGCCTACCGACCCGGGGGCTGGCGTTCCACCCGCCAACGCCAGGCGTGATCAATAAACCCGCCAAGGCCAGGCCACGCAGCCGTCGATATCGCGAATGAGGGCGAAGTCCGCCTTCCCTTTCAGCACAAACGGCAGCACCTCGACCGCCGCCGGGAGCAAGGCCCGCGCCGCGCGCCAGCTCTTGCCACTGACGTGGACATCGTCGACCAAAAGAATTCGCCGCCAGGACCCGAGTTCCGGCACGGCGGACAACAGCTTCGGCTCGGGAAATCGCGGCTCGTTGGCCTCGTCGCGGTAGTTGAGCGCGATCACCTTCATCTCGACGCCGAGCCGCTGGGCCGCCAGCGCGGCCGGCACCACGCCACCAGCCGCGATACCGACGACGCCGTCGATCTCCGCAGGGAATTTCCACGCCGCAAGGCGTTCGGTGATCTCCCGGAAGGAAAGTAGGGTCATGCGACAGGGGTGAGACGAGAAGCTCGCGCCGGCGCCAAATGAGCGAACTTCAACGTGCAAGTCTAGTTTTCGGATAAAAGATAACCAGCGCGCCGTTAATCGCCAACAGCACCACCAGCGCCGCGAGGCCACCGCGAATCGATTGGCCCAGAATGTCGACGAAGGCGCCGGGCGGCCTGAAACCCGAGACCGTCTGCAGTCCCGCCACGACCAGCCGGGCAACCAAGCAGGCGAGCGGAGCGATCACGAACGCCCGCGGCGCCCGGCGAACGGCCCAAGCCGCGATCAACGTGAAAACGACGAGCTCCGATGCGAGCCCGCTCAAAAACCGCCACGCCGGCAGACCGGTCACCACGAGATTGATCGCGGGCGCAAACAACGCGACGACCAGGGCCATGCGAACACCGTAAAAATAAACGGCCACAAACGCGGTCCAGAACATCGGCAGCAAATACGCGCCCAACGGGCGGTCGCCCGACCACGGTATGAGGTGGACCGCAAACGGCACCAGCCAGGCAACGAACAGCAGCGCGGCCGTTTCGCGCAGCCCCGCTTTCCGGTCGGTCGTTACCGCCGGCGAAAAGGTCGTGAAATTCGAAATCATCGCCTTTTCAACTACAATGCCCCGCCGCTCGCGCAAACCCGAATGCGCCGGTCGCCGCACCAGCCGGGATTGATGGATTGCCTCGTCGCCCACCGCCGCCCAATGACACGAGTTCGCGTGAACCTGATCCTTTTCGAACCGGCGGAGATCAACGCCCCGCTCCCGCACCGGGACCGCCGCGCGCTCCACATCGTCGAAGTGCTGCGCTGCCGGAACGGCGATACGTTTGAAGCCGGTGTGATCAACGGCCCGCGTGGCAAGGCCACGCTCGCGGCCACAACCGCCGAAGGCCTTGCGCTCACATTCTCCTGGGGTGACCTGCCTCCACCGCCCGACCCCGTCACGCTCATCGTGGGGCTGCCACGTCCGCAAACCGCCCGCGACATCCTGCGCGACGCCACCACGCTGGGCGCAGGCGCGCTGCACTTTGTCCGGACCGAAAAGGCACCCGCCAGTTATGCGCAAAGCACCCTGTGGTCGTCCGGCGAATGGCGCCGCCACGTCATCGCCGGGGCCGAGCAGGCTGTCGCTACGCGCCTACCGGATGTCACGCATGGTGGCACGTTGGCCGGGGCCGTAGCCGCCGTCGCCGGTCCCGGCACGCGAATTGCCCTCGATAACTATGAAGCCCCGCAGCGGCTGAGCGATTGCCCGGTAGTGGCGGATGTTCCTCTCGCGCTCGCCATCGGAGCCGAGCGCGGGTGGTCGGCGGGGGAACGCGAGCTCTTGCGAAAACATGGCTTCACCTTCGCCCACCTCGGAACGCGCGTGCTGCGAACGGAAACCGCCGCCATCGCCGCCTTGGCGATCGTGCGAGCGAAACTGGGCTTGATGTAGCTGCGCCCGGGCGGCACCCGATCAGGGAAGCACCGCCGCCTTGCACTGGAAAAAACCGACCGTCGGCTGATGCGCCCCCTTGCCCAGCCGCCTGACCAGCGTCCATCCCGGTGGCGCGAGTTCGAGTTCCCCGGGATATTCGAACACCACCACCGCGTCCGGTTTGGTCGCGAGCACCTCGGCCAAGCGAACGAACAAGGCCGGGACGATCTCGGAAATGATGTCGTAGGGCGGGTCGATGAAAACGAGGTCGGGCACCTCGCCGGCGGGAACCGGCACGGAGCGGGCGTCACCCTGCAGCACCACCAAATCGCGCGAGTCGCGGCCCAAGCTCTTGCAGACGGCGGCAATATTCTGCCGCACGCAGGCCGCCGCTTTCGTATTCCGTTCGACAAATAGCCCGCCGGCGGCGCCTCGACTCAAAGCCTCAAGGCCATACGCGCCGCTCCCGGCGAAAAGGTCCAAAAAGCGGGCCCCCGCCACCCGCGTCCCCAAGCTCGAAAACACCCGCTGTCGCATTCCATCCGTCGCCGGCCGCACGGCATCGCCGGCCGGCACCGAAAGCGTGATGCCACGGGCCACGCCACCGCTTATGCGCATGACCGCCTTTCCCCTGCCCCAGTTTCGAGCGCCGGATTCGCCCGCGGAACCTGTTTTACGCCAGCGCGTTTGAATCGACCATCAGACCCCGGCAAGTACGGAGCGGTTTGCGGCGGGCGGAAGACTGAATTCATACTAAGTGTCCACCGATGACACCGCCGCTCTCCGCCCGCTTCAACGGGAAAACTCTCCCCCGCCCGGTTGCAGCCACGAAAGCAGGCAGGGTTGCACCGAAATATCCGCCTCGTGCATTTCGCTAACCTTCTTCAGATAAACGTGGGCTTACGCGGCTTAATCGAGCGGCCTGCGGCAAGTTCCGGGCGCGGCGAGCGACGATCGAAGAGTCGAATGTGGCGTAAAATTTGCATTCCGGGAACATCTGCGTCCGATCCTAAACAACCGCCGGCTGCTGATTTGGTACAACATGGGTAACACAGCATTGCACCAGCACCCTTTCCCGCCCATGTATGCCCCTCGCGCTCCCACCGACCGGGCCTTCCCGACCCTCCTTGGGTATGGGATGGAAATCCCGGTTTGTGCTTTTGCACCGACTTCATGAATGCCTTTCGCTTGATCGTGTCCCTCGGCTTCGCCGCCGGAGTGAGCGAGATGCGCGCCTCAATCCAAGAGGGCGAGCGCAATGGGTGGCCGGTGATCGTTCGGCAGACCGACGACCCAAGGCTGATCCGGTCTTGGAGCGGAGTCGGCCCTTTCGCGTTTGGCCAGCCCGGTGCAGCGGGCGAAAGATGGAGCGGGTTTCGGCCCTTGTGGGTGCAGCGTCACAACGCCCAAGGGGACTTTCGATCCGGGGTTTTTCTCTATCCCCTCTTCAGCTACAGCGTGGACGAAAGCACCTACCGCTGGAGCGTGTTCGAGTTGATGCGGCGATCGGGGCGACGAGCCGGGGCGCCCGCACCGCAAAGCGATTTTGATCCTCGGGGAGACTTCGAGATCTGGCCTTTCTGGTTCTCCCGCCAGACCGGCGATCCCGCCATGAGCTACCGGGCATTTTTTCCGTTCGGCGGCACGATCAAAAATAAACTCGGTTTCGAACGCCTCTCGTGGGTCTTGTTTCCGCTCTACGTCGAAAACGAAAAACGCGGTGCCGTCACCACGTCCACGCCGTGGCCGATCATCCGCGTGACCCGCGGCACCGCCCACGGCTGGGGGATATGGCCGCTCTTCAACTACGTCGATCGGCCCGGGGTATCTTCGAGCGCGCATTATCTTTGGCCGCTGGGCTACAATGTCACGCGTCTCCCCACGCCCGACGATCCGCCGGGGACACCAGCCCGCCGCGATATCGGCGCCCTGCCGTTCTGGGCCCGCAGCACGGGTCCGGGCTATATCAACGAGAATTTTGGCTGGCCGTTTTTCGGCTATACCGATCGCACCCAGCCGCAGCGCTATCACGAGAACCGGTTTTTCTGGCCGT
Source organism: Opitutia bacterium (assembly GCA_947474935.1). Classification (GTDB taxonomy): domain Bacteria; phylum Verrucomicrobiota; class Verrucomicrobiia; order Opitutales; family Opitutaceae; genus ER46. Next base: position 123,645 of record CANJKL010000012.1, on the reverse strand, counting down.
TCCTCGTGCAGGGGCGGGGCGACGTGCACTACGTGAATCGCTGGGCTCCATTTTACACCCACTCGGTCATCAAGGGTTACGACAAGCAATGGTTCGCCTGGCCGCTCGTGCGGCGCGCGGTGTGGAGCAAAGACACCTTGGTGCGCACCCGGACCCAGGTGCTCTACTTTTTTTATTGGTCGGAGACGCAGCACCGCGCGGCGCAGCCGAACGGACCTGCGGCGTCACTGACCCACGTCTGGCCCCTTTTTAGCAGCTGGAACGACGGCGCCGGCAACCGGCAATTCCAAATGCTCAGCCCCCTCGACGTTTTCTTTCCCGACAACGAGAAGATCCGCCACGCGTGGACGCCCTTTTTTGCGATCGTGCGTCATGCCCGGCAGGCGAGCGGCACCGTCCGCACCACCGCGTTGTGGAACGCCATCACGTGGGAGGAGAACCGAGCGGAGGACCGCACGGAATTTCACCTCGGCCCCTTGCTGAGCGTCGCGACCCGCGGCGCGGAGACCCGGATCGCGCTTGGCAATGGCCTGCTCGGTTTCCAACGGGCCGCTTCGGGCTGGCGGACGTTCTGGTTAGATTTTCGCCCGAAACCCGCTACCACCTCGCTGGCGTCCCGCTGACATGAAAGCACTTCTCCGCATTCTCGAAGGCTTCGGCAGCACCTGGCTGCTGCTCGTGCGCTCGCTTTCCTATGCGGGGACGCTGCCGCGGCAGTTCCCCCGGTTCGTCGAGCAATGCTACCTGATTGGCTACACGACGCTGCCCATCGTGGCCATCCTGAGCTTCTTCATCGGCAGCGTGCTGGCGTTGCAGGCCGGCTACTCGATGCAGAATTTCGGCACCCAGCAATTCATCGGCTCGCTCGTCGGCCTCTCCATGGCGCGGGAACTCGGCCCCGTGATGGTGGCGATTCTGCTCGCCGGCCGTGTCGGCTCGGCCATCGCCGCCGAACTGGCGTCCATGAAGGTCTACCAGGAAATCGACGCGCTCGAGACCATGAACATCCCTCCGGCGCGCATGCTCGTGCTGCCGCGGCTGGCGGCAGTCCTCGTGATGGTGCCGGTGCTCGCGATCATCGCCGACCTCGTCGGCTGGTTCGGCGGTGCGCTGGTCTCGAAGTACACCCGGATTATCAACATCGAGCCTGAGGCGTATTTCTCCGTGCTGCGTCAATACACGCATTTCAAGGACGTGATGAACGGCCTGCTCAAGGCCGAGGTCTTCGGCTTTGTGGTGGTGCTCGTCTGCTGCAACATCGGCCTCAACACCCGCGGCGGCCCGCGCGAGATCGGCGCCTCCGTCACGCGCGCCGTCGTCGTCTCCCTCATTCTGATCCTCGTGATCGATTATTTCCTCACCCAAGTCCTGATGTGACCATGGTCCCCTCATCCTGCAGCCCCACCCGCAATCCGTTCACCCAGGCCGAAAGCCCGGCGGTCGGCGTATCGATCGAGAAACTCAGCAAGAATTTCGGTGCGCTCACGGTGCTCAAGGACGTCACGTTCACGGTCGAACCCGGCGAGATCTTCGTGCTCATGGGTCCGAGCGGCTCGGGCAAGAGCGTGCTCCTGAAACACATCGTCGGCCTCGAACGGCCCACCGCCGGCCGGGTCACCATCGACGGTCGCGATGCCGCCGCCGCGGACACGCGCGAGCACATACGCATCGGCCTCGTGTTCCAGGCTGGCGCGCTCTTCAATTCGCTTTCGGTCTACGACAACCTCGCCCTCTACCCCCGTGAGCACCGGATCGCCAACGAGGCCGGCATCCGCGAAAAAGTCATGCACGCCCTGCAGATCCTCTCGCTGGAGGGCACGGCGCAAAAATTTCCTTCCGAACTTTCCGGCGGTATGAAGAAGCGGGTCGCCATCGCCCGCGCCCTCGTGATGGAGCCGCAGCTCATGCTTTACGACGAGCCCACCAGCGAGCTCGACCCCGTCATGTCCGCCACCATCAGCGAAATCATCGCCACGCTGAAGGAGGAGTATCATGTCACGACGATCGTCGTTTCCCACGACCGCGAGCTCGCCCTCGGGATCGCCGATCGCGTCGGCATTCTGATGGGCGGCGCGCTGGTCAGCCTCGGGCCGCCCTCGGAGCTTCAGGCGCCGAAGGATCCGCGGGTGGCCGACTTCCTCAGCCCAGAAATCAATTTAAAGGACCCCCGTTTTAGACACTTGGAGACATAAACCATGAAAGACATGCAACAAACCGCCCGCGTCGGGCTCTTCTTCCTGCTCGGACTCGCCCTCGTGTGGGTCACCTTCCAAACCCTCAGCGACGGAAAAGTCTTCCACGACAAAGGCTACAGCCTGATTGCCGGCTTCGAGAGCCTCAAAGAGCTCCGGGAGGGCGACGAAGTGCGCATGGCCGGCGTGAAAATCGGTTCGGTCGAAAAAACCCGCCTCGCCGGCCGCCGCGCGGAGGCGGTGCTCCACATCGATCCCCAGGTCGCCATTAAGGCGGACGCGACCGCGTCCATCGTCATGGCCGGGCTCATCGGCACCAATTACATCAGCATCGATCTCGGCACCACGGCGGCCGCCACGCTCCGGGAAGGCGCTGAAATCCGCACCAATGTCACGCCCGACATCAACACCATCATGTCCGATCTCGGCAACCTGGGCAAGAAGCTGGAAACCGCGCTCGGCAGCATCGACACGGCCTTGAACGGCGACGGAAAACAGCCGGGGCTGATGAAAAACATCAACCGGCTGGTCTCCGACAACCACGACAACGTCACGGCCAGCATCGCGAATTTAAAGGACGTCTCGGACAAGCTCAACAAGGGCGAAGGCACTCTCGGGAAGCTGCTCAACGACTCCAAGCTGCACGACGTACTGGTCGCGACGATCAACGAGATCAAGGGCACCGCCACCGAAGCCAAAAGCTTCGTCGCCAACGCCCAGACCATTGTCGACCAGGTCAAGGCGGGCAAGGGTACGCTCGGCGCGCTCGTGTATGACGACGCCACGGGCAACGACATCAAGGCTTCGGTGAAAAACATCCGCGAAATGTCCGACAAGATCGCGCGGGGCGAAGGCACCCTCGGCAAGCTCATCAACGACGACAGCACCCTGCGCGACGCACAGGCCATCATGAAGAAGGCGGACCGCGCCCTCGACGGTCTCGGAGACTCCGGGCCTATCACCGCGGTCGGCGTTGTCGCCAACGGGCTGTTCTGAGCAAAGGGCGGCGAAAAAGCACTGGGGGTTTTCCGCCGCCGGCAGGCCATCAGACTTTCGGGCCGCCCTGCGCGATGTTGCGCGCGCGGAGCCGCAGACCGTTCAGCCGGATGAAGCCCGTCGCGTCGCTCTGGTTGTACCAGCTCTTCACGCCCTCCATCGACGCGATCTTCATGTCGTAGAGCGAATATTTCGATTTCCGGCCGCAGGTGATAATATTGCCCTTGTAGAGCTTGAGGCGGACGGTGCCGGTGACGTAGCGCTGGCTTTCGTCGACCAGGGCCTGCAACGCCTCGCGTTCCGGGGCGAACCAGAACCCGTAGTAGACCAGCTCGGCATACTTCGGAATGAGCGAGTCCCGCAGATGCATGACCTCGCGGTCCATCGTGAGGGATTCCACCTGCCGGTGCGCCTGCATCAGGATCGTGCCGCCCGGCGTTTCATATACGCCGCGGCTCTTCATGCCGACGAAGCGATTCTCGACGAGGTCGACGCGGCCGATGCCGTGCTTGCCGCCGAGCTTGTTCAACGTCTTCAAGACGCCGGCCGGGCTGAGCTTCCGCCCGTTGACCGCGACGCAGTTGCCCTGCACGAAATCGAGTTCGACGTATTCCGCCTTGTTGGGCGCGTCCTCGGGCGAAACCGAAAGTTTGAACATCCCCTTGTTCGCCTTCGTCGTGGGATCGAACCACGGATCCTCGAGAATCCCCGCCTCGTAGGAAATGTGGAGGAGGTTGCGATCCATCGAATAGGGCTTCTTGAGCGACGCCTCGACCGGAATCTTGTGCCTGGCACAGTAGTCGATCATCTCGGCGCGGCCGGGAAATTCGTTGCGGAAGGTATCGATCTTCCACGGCGCGAGAATCGTGAGCCGCGGGGCGAGCGCCATGTAGGTCAGCTCAAAGCGGCACTGGTCGTTGCCCTTGCCGGTCGCACCGTGCGCCACGGTGTCGGCCTTCTCCTTCTTCGCGATGTCGATCTGGGCCTTGGCGATCAGGGGGCGGGCAATCGACGTGCCCAGATAATACTGGCCCTCGTAAATCGCATTCGCGCGAATCATCGGGAAGATGAAGTCCCGGGCAAATTCCTCAACCAGATCGAGCGTGTAGTGCTTCGCCGCACCGGTCTTACGCGCCTTCTGGGGCAGCCCCCGCAGTTCCTCCTCCTGGCCGATGTCGGCGGCAAAGGTGACGATTTCCGCGTCGTAGGTTTCGCGGAGCCACTTGACGATGACGGACGTGTCGAGGCCGCCCGAATAAGCGAGGACGATTTTCATGGAGAGCCGAGTGTGGAGAACTCGCGCCGTGGCGCGCAAAATAAAAGCGCGCATCTTTCACCAGGTCGCGCGCCGCCGGCTTTTCGCGCCAGCGCGGAGCCGGCTTTCGGACACAAGCGCGGAAACACGTAGCCGTCGGGGCGAATCCCACGCAGGGAAATTGACGCCGCGTTTACGCCTGCGGCGTTGAGCTAGCTGAACCCGGGGTGCAGACTGGGTCTGCGTCAGATCGGACCATCATCTCGTTTTCCTCCCCGGCTTACGTTCTTTCATGCACACCCCACTCCACCGCGAACGGCGGTCAAACCGCGCCGGGTTCACCCTCGTCGAGATCATGATCGTCGTGGTGATCATCGGTCTCCTCGCGGCCCTGGCGATTCCCGCCTTTCAGCGCGTCCGCGAAAACGCCCAGAGCACCCGCTTCATCTCCGATCTTCGCACCTTCGCCCAGGCATTCGAAACCTATGCGATGAAAAATGGCGGCTGGCCGCCCAACGCCGGAACCGGGGTCGTACCCACCGGCATGTCGGGGGAATTAAAGGACGCCGCGTGGACGACCGCGAAAAATTCGGTTGGAGGCCGCTGGAACTGGGATCGCAACAACTACGGCGGCGCTGCCGTGATCTCGGCGGCCAATGTCACGGCATCGGATGCCCAAATGACGGCGATCGATGCCAAAATCGATGACGGCGATCTGACCACCGGCCGTTTCCAAAAGGTCAGCGGACGCTTCTGTTACATCCTCGAGGAATAAGGCTGCACCCGGGGTGCCCACGGGCCCTTGTCGGAAGATCGGCGAAATGGCCGCCGGGTGCGATGTCCGCAGGCGTGCCGCTCACTTCACCGCCACCAACTGAGCCAGAATCGCCTTCTGCATGTGCAGTCGGTTTTCCGCCTGGTCGAAAATAATCGAGCGGGGATTGGCCAGAACTTCCGGCATCACTTCCTCTCCGGCGTGGGCCGGCAGGCAATGCATGAACAACGCGTCGGGCTTGGCCGCCGCGAAGAGTTTTCCCGTCACGGCATAGGGCGACATCACGCGGATGCGTTCCTTGGTTTCCTCCTCCTTGCCCATGCTCACCCAGACGTCGGTGTAGACGACATCCGCGCCGCGCACCGCTTCCGCGGGATCCGTCGTAAATTGATAGCCACCCGCGAAACCTTCTTTCGCGAGTTGCGCGTTGAATTCCGCCGAGGGCTCGAAGCCCTTCGGTCCGGCGAGCGAAATCTTCATGCCAAAAAGATTGGCGCCGAGGATCCACGAATTCGCCATGTTGCACGCCGTGTCGCCGAGAAATGCGATCTTCCGCCCGCGCAGCGCCCCGACCAGATCGTCGCCCTGCGCCCAGCGCTCCGCCATGGTAAAGGCGTCGGCATAGATCTGGCAGGGATGCAGAAAATCCGTGAGGGCGTTGATCACCGGCACCGTGCCCGCCGCCGCCAGCCGCTCCAGCTCCGCGTGGTCGAACGTGCGCACGATCAGGCCGTGCACAAAACGGGAAAGCACCCGGGCGGTGTCTTCCACCGTCTCGCCCCGGCCGAGTTGGATGTCATTCTTATTCAGAAACAGCGGGTTTCCGCCTAGTTCGTGAATGCCCACCTCGAAGGATACGCGCGTCCGCGTCGACGACTTTGAAAAGATCATGGCCCAGGTTTGCCCCGCGAGCGGCCCGGGCGACTTTCGGCCCCGGGTCTGCTTCAAGGTGCGGGCCAGCGCGAACAACGCCGGCAACTCGGATGGCTTGAAGTCGGTCTCCTTGAGAAAATGCTTCATCGAAACGGACGGATGTAAGCGCCCGGGCCGGCGCTCACGAGTGAAAAATGCTCCCGTTCAACCCTTCGCCATCAGCGCCTCGCGGAAGATATGCACGGACCGGTTGAGTTCTTCCGGTGTCGCATTGAGCGGCGGCAGCAGGCGCACCACGTTGCCGCCCGCGCTTGGCGCCAGCAGTCCGCGCTCCCGCAACGCCGCGAGATACGGGCCCGGGTCCGTGGCCAGCTGTACGCCGACGAGGTAGCCCAGACCGCGCACGCCCAGGACCTGGCGCGGAAAATCCGCGGCGAGCTGGCGGAGCGCCGCCTGCCACGGGGCGCTTTGTACGCGCACTTTTTCCATCAGGTTTTCCCGTTCGATCACATCGAGCACCGCCAGCGCGGCCGCACATGCGAGCGGCGTGCCCCCGAACGTCGTGCCATGGTTGCCAGGGTGAAACAAATCGGCGAACCGGTCGCGCACCCACATCGCCCCGATCGGAAATCCCCCACCGAGGCCCTTGGCCATGCCGATCGCATCCGGCGCCACACCGGCATGTTCGAAGGCGTAAAACCGTCCCGTGCGGCCGACGCCGCACTGCACCTCGTCGAGGAGGAGCAGCAGGTTGTGCCGGTCGCACAGCCGCCGCAGGCCCAGGAGAAACTCCGGCGTGCAGGCGTTGATGCCGCCCTCGCCCTGGATCGTCTCGACAAAAATCGCCGCCGTCTGGTCATCCACCAGGTCGGCAAAACTCGGCAGATTATTGAGCTCACCGAAGGCGAACCCCGGCACGAGCGGCCGAAATCCGTGCTGGATTTTTTCCTGCGGCGTCGCACTCATGCCGCCGAACGTACGGCCGTGAAAGGCGTTTTTTGCGCTGATGATCTTGAAGCACTTCCCTTCCCCGCCGCTCTTCTGCATCCCATGTAACCGGGCCAGCTTGATCAGCGCCTCGTTCGCCTCGGCGCCACTGTTGCAAAAGAACACCCGGCCGGGGCCGGAAAAACTCACGAGCCGCCGCGCCAGCTCGCCCTGTTGCGGATTGCGAAAAAGATTACTGACGTGAATCAGCTCGGCCGCCTGGCGTTGCACCGCACCCACCCAGTGTGGATGGCAGTGGCCCAGCGCGCTCACGGCGATCCCGGAGGTAAAATCGAGGTAACAGTTGCCCGCATCGTCCCACACCTGCGCCCCACGGCCGCGCACGAGCGTCAGCGGCGCCCGCGCGTAATTTTTCAAAACATGCGCGTCGTAAAGTTCGGCGGTGCTGGTACGGACGATGGAGGGTGCCGTCATGGGTCGTTCTTGTTCTGCGTGATTCGTTCCTGTGCCCTTGACGGTGGTCGTCCCTGCGCGGAAAAACGACGGGCCACACCCGGCCCCCGGCCAGCGTCAGCCGTGCACGATCTCCGTGCCGATGCCCCTGTCGGTGAAAATTTCGAGCAGCAGCGAATGGGCGAGCCGGCCGTCGATGAAATGCACCCGCTGCACGCCCTCCTCCAGGGCGCGGATCGCGCTTTGCACTTTCGGCCGCATGCCCTTGTCGATCACACCCCGCTTTTTCAAGTCGTCGACCTGGCTGGTCTCCAGCGTCGAGATCAACGACTCCGGATCGGCGGGATTTGCGAGCAACCCCGGCACGTCGCTCATGTAGACGAGCCGGCGGGCGCGCAGTGCACTTGCCACCCGGCCGGCCACCAGGTCGGCGTTCACGTTGTAGGGTTTGCCGTCGTAGCCCTCGGCGACCGGTGAAATCACCGGGATGAAGCCCTCGCCAATCTCCTTTTTGATGAGTTTTACCTTCACTTCGGTCACGTCCCCGACGTAGCCGAGGTCGATTTCGTTGCCGTCGTCATCGACCGTGAGCTTCTCGCACACCAGCACGGTGTCACCGGGCAGGCCCTTCGGTTTACCTTGGGCGGCCGCGATCGCGGCGCAAACCTCGCGGTTGACGACCTCGTCGAGGGTTTTTTTCACAACGGCGATGGTCGCCTCATCGGTCACGCGCAGGCCGTTGACGAAGGCCGCCTTCAAGCCGGACGACTCCATCGCCTTCGTGATCGCCTTGCCGCCGCCGTGCACGACGACGACGTTGATCCCGCACGCCGCGAGAAATGCGATGTCGTAAGCGACCCGGGTGCGGATCACGGGGTCGGGATCGTCCATGAAACTCCCGCCGTATTTTATGACGAACGTGGAGCCACGAAAATCCTGGATGTAGGGCAGAGCCTCGAGGAGGACCTTGGCCTTGGCGGTGACGTCAGCGACGTTCATCGGCGATTAAAACGCGCAGCCGGCGGCTGCGGGGCGGTGGAGAGGGCGGATGAAGGCAGTCACTGTGATTGGAGGAAAAGAATGCAATAAGGCACGCAGCGCGCATTTCCATAAAAAATTTTAGCGCCGCACCCCAATCCCGCCTCGCTAGCCGGAGCCGCGCGTGGGCCGGGAGCCCCGGCCCACGAAAATTTTCTTCACTCCGGGTCGCGCAGTGCCCACTTGTCTCGCGTGCCCAGCACCAACCTTTCCTTCGAAAATCGCGCCGCGCACCGCGCCTGGCTTGCCACCCAAGCCGCCCTCCCTGCCGGATTCCGGGTGGGCTGCGCGCGATTCGAATTCATGCCGCGGGAGGCACCCAAGCCGGCCAAGATGACGCTCACCCTGCTCGCGCTCGACCGCCCGACGGCGGATTTCGCCGCGGTGTTCACGCGCAATGCGTTTCCCGGCGCGCCGGTGATCGTGGGGCGCCAGCGGCTTGGCGAAGCCCGCCTCGGCGCCGTGATCATTAACAACAAGATCTCCAATGTATGCGCCCCGGGCGGCGTCGAAGCTTCGGAGCAATTGTGCGCTGAAACGGGCCGGCTCCTCGGCCTCACCGCCAATCAAGTACTCCCCTGCTCGACCGGAGTGATCGGCTGGACACTGCCGGTGGATGCGATGATCACCGCGCTGCCCGGCGCGGTGGCGGCGCTCCGCGGCGGCTCGCTGTTGCCCGCCGCGGAGGGAATCGTGACGACGGATCTTTACCCGAAGGTCCGGCGCGTGGCGGTCGGCGGCGGCAGCATCGTGGGCATGGCGAAGGGCGCGGGGATGATCGAACCCAACCTCGCCACGATGCTGATCTACATTCTCACGGATGTTGCCATTTCCCGGGCCCAGTTGCGCGCGATGCTGGCCCGTGCCGTGGATGCGAGCTTCAACGCGATCAGCGTCGACAGCGACACCAGCACCTCGGACACCGTCGTCGTGCTTTCGTCCGGCCAGGTGCCCTGCGAAGATCTGGGTGCATTCGAACGCGGACTGCATGCGTTGTGCCGCGACCTGGCCGAGGACGTCGTCCGCAACGGCGAAGGCGTGCGGCATGTCATCCGGGTGACGGTGAAAAACGCCGCCAGTCCGGCGCTCGCCCGCGCCCTCGGGAAGGCCGTCGTCAACGCTCCGCTCTTCAAGTGCGCCGTGGCCGGCAACGATCCCAACGTCGGCCGACTGGTGCAGGCCATCGGCAAACATGTCGGCGCGCATGCCCCCGGGACCGATTTGTCGAAGCTGCGCGCCCGGATGGGCGGAGTGGAAATCTTCGCGAACGGCGTGTTTCAGCTGAACCCGGAAAAGGAAGCTGCCCTCGTCGTCCATCTGCGCCAGGCCGAATTGTACGCGAGCGCTCCGCCCATCAACGGAGTTTTCGCGGCGCCCATCGATTTCCCGCCGCACGAACGTTGCGTGGAGCTGGAAATCGAAGTGGGTAACGGGGCCGCCTCCGCGACCGTCATCGGCGGCGATCTCACGCACGAATACGTCAGCGAAAACGCCGACTATCGCAGTTGAAGGCTGGCGCGGGCCCGCGACTACCGGACGGTCTGCCGCTACCGCAGTCCGTCCGTCTCGTTGAACCCGCACCACAGGTTCATGATCTGCACGGCCTGGCCGCTCGCGCCTTTCATGAGATTATCCTCGGCGGACGTGATCACGAAATTTCCGGTGCGGGGATCGTGCACCGCCGACAGATCGATGCGATTGGTCCCAACGGTGTGCGCCGTATCGGGCGTCTCGCCGGCCGGCAGCAGTTGCACGAAGGGACGATCCGCGTAAGCCGCGCGCCAGGCAGCGTAGAGTGTATCCGTAGTGGCCGCCGCGGCCGCCGGCACGGTGATCGTCGTCGCGATCCCGCGCCGCATCGGCGCGAGGTGCGGATTGAACTGGATCACCGTGCGCCCGCCGGTGTGGACCGCGAGCTGCTCCTCGACCTCGGCCAGGTGACGGTGCTTGACCAGGCCGTACGCCTTCGTGCTCTCCGCGCGTTCGACGTAGAGATACGCTTCCTCCACCTTTTTGCCCGCTCCGCTCACGCCGCTGTACGAGTTGACGACAATATGGTCGCGCGAGATCACGCCGGCCATCAACAGCGGCACGAGGGGAACCAGGATGCTGGTCGGGTAACAGCCCGGCGCCGCCACCAGCGCGGCCTCGGTTTTCCAGGCCGGCGGAGTCAGCTCCGGGAGGACGAACCGCGCGCGCCGAAGCAATTCCGGGGCATGGTGCGGACCGTAGTATTTTTCGTAAGTGGCCAGATCGGCGATGCGGAAATCGGCGCTCAGATCGATCACCCGTTTGCCGGCGGCAACCAGCGGCCGGGCGTAGGTCGCGGCGGTCCCGTGAGGCAGCGCGAGAAAAAACAAATCGATATCGCCCGCCGCGAGCGCAGCCGCATCGGAATGGACAAACTTCAAACCCCGGTCGGCTCCACGTACCGCGGGAATGACCGACGCGAGCAGTTTACCCGCATGCGTGCGCGAAGTCACGGCCGCGAGCGTTACTCGCGGGTGACCGAGGAGGAGTTTAACCAGGACTTCGCCCGAGTAACCAGACGCGCCAACAATGCCGACTTTGATCATGTGCGAATCAGATGGATTGCTTCGTCACTCCGGGCCGCGCAATGCAAAACCAAGGCCCGCCTTTCCCGAGCAGAACGCCCCGGCCCTCACGCTCGCGGATGAAAACTAGAACGACAGCGAGTAGTCGATCGTCCACGCTCCCCTGCCCGCCACCAGCGACCTGGGAATTTGGGGAAATGCCCCCTGCTTGGAGAAGCCGTTGCGGCCCTCGGTATAGGCAAATCCCACGGTGATTTTCGCAATCCGCGTGATTTGAAAAGGCATGGCCACGCCCGCCAGCCAGTAGTCGCCCCAAGCCTTGGTCGCCGGACTTCCCCGATTCACCACGTCACGTAAATAGTAGGTGCCAGCGCTGGCCGTAAAATCGAGTTCGGTCCCCCAACCCGCGAGCGGCAACGCATAAGCCGCCGTGAGCTCATAGGTCGGACCGCGTGAAACAACGTCGTAGTAGACCTTCGGGGTGAACCGGACGCCTCGAACCGTATAGTTGAGGGCCAGACTCGGCTCGAAGGCGGAACGGTGAAACCCGGCACCCGTTGCCGCGTCGGAAAAAACGTAACCCGTGAAGCCGGGGACCAGACTCAGCCCGGGCTTGAGGTCGAAATTGTAGAAACCATAGAGATCGATTTCGGGATCCGGGCTGCCGGAAACCTTTTGGAGCGGAATCGAGTTCCAGCACCCGAGGCCCCAATTGCCCGAATTCAACTCGACCGCCGTCTGGAGGGAAACCCCCGCGAGGCGTCGCCCGCGGAACAGGTGCTGCGAGGTCGCCGCCGCCGTCATGACGACGGTATAGGCCGCCCCGCCGCCCGCCGTCGGGGGGAGGCCCTGACCAGACAGCTCGACCAAGCCCATCCAAGCTCCCGCGAGCACGAGGAGGATTTTTTTATTCATTGCGGGGACCGGACATCTCGCAGGGAAGAACGTCCGTGCCAAGCCGGGTGTGGAGCAATTTGCACCGACCGGTGCAGTCAAAAAAAAACGCCACCCGGCAAAGGGCGGCGTTGAAAATAACCTTTGAGCGGGAAGCCCGCCTCGATCGCGCTTAGCGCTTCGAGAACTGGAAGCGCTTGCGCGCGCCCGGCTGACCGGCCTTCTTGCGTTCCTTCTCGCGCGGGTCGCGACGGATGTGACCGGCTTTCTTGAGCGCGGGACGCAGCTCGGCGTTCATCTTCTGCAGCGCCCGGGCAATGCCGTGGGCCACGGCGCCGGCCTGACCGGCGACACCACCGCCAGCCACATTCGCACTCACATCGATCTTTTCCCGAAGGTCGACCGTGAGCAGCGGAGCGTAGGCCTGCTTGGAGAAATTCTCGTGGGAGAAATAGCTGTCAAACTCGCGCCCGTTGACGGTGAGTTTGCCAGAGCCCTCCGTGATGCGGACACGGGCGGTGGAGGTTTTGCGGCGGCCGGTGCCGAGGAAGACGTTGGCGGGTGTAGCAGCGCTCATGTTCTAGCAGGAATCAAACGGAGATTTTCTGGGGACTGTTGGCCTCGTGCGTGTGCGTCGGGCCGGCAAAAACGCGGAGCTTCTTCAGCATGGTGGCGGCGATCCGGTTCTTCGGCAGCATGCCCTTGACGGCGTGCTCGATAATGAACTCGGGGTGACGCTCGCGCATCAGGGAAACCTTGCGGTAGCTTTCGCCGCCGACGAAGCCGGAGAAGAACATATACTCGTTCTGCACTTCCTTCCGGCCGGTGAGGGCGACCTTTTCGGCATTGATCACGACCACGTAATCGCCGGCATCGACACTGGGAGTGTAGGAAGCCTTGTGGCGGCCACGGATGATGTTGGCGGCCTTGACGGCGAGACGACCGAGCGGTACCCCGGCGGCATCGATCAGAAGCCACTTGGGTTGCACCGTCTCCTTCTTGGCGAGGAACGTTTTCATGAGAAAAGAGGCCAAGAGGTAGGGTTTCGCGAAGGGCTGTCAACCCCTGTTTTCCGGGTCGTCCAAAGGGTAACGCAAATCGCGAACCGGCCCGAACAAGCGGTCTTGTTTCCCCGGCTCAATATGCAAACTTCCCGCGCATGACCACGAATCTCCCCGACCGTTTTCGCGGCCCGCTGCTGGCGGCGGGCATTTTTGGGGTCACCGGTGTGGCCCTCGGGGCCTTGGGCGCCCACGCCTTGGCGGCGGTCTTGGAGGAACGGGGCATGATGCGCGCTTGGGAAACGGCGGCCCGTTACCAACTTTTCCATACCACGGCCTTGCTGGGAGTGGCCGGCTGGTTGCGGGGATACCCCGCAACCGCCGGGGTGGCTGCCGTTCGCATGCTATGGGCCGCCCGCTGGTGGAATGTGGGTATTCTCTTGTTTTCCGGATCCCTCTACGGCCTGGCGCTTGGCGGCCCCCGCTGGCTCGGGCCCGTCACGCCGTTGGGCGGCCTCGCGTTCATGACCGGATGGCTTTGCGTCATCGGTGCCGCCCTCAAGAAACCGGAGCTCTCTTCGTGAGGGAGCTGCCGCTTCCGCCCGATCTGCGGGCGATGCTCGAAACCGTGCGGCGGATCGGCCGGCCGCGCCTGGTCGGCGGTGGCGTGCGCGACTGGTTGCTGGACCTGCCGCCCAAGGACTTCGATATCGAGGTCGCCGGCGCCGATTTCGAGACCTTGCAACGGGCGCTCACTCCGTTCGGGGCCACGGATATTGTCGGACGCAGTTTCGGCGTCATCAAGGTGCGCAGCACCGCCAGCGGTGCGGAGTACGATTTTTCGCTCCCGCGGCGCGAATCGAAGACCGGTGCCGGCCACCGGGGATTTGCCGTGGCGCCGGACCCGGGCCTGAGCGACGCGGCCGCGGCGGCCCGCCGGGATTTTACGGTCAACGCCATCGCCCTCGATCCCTTCACCCAAACGCTCATCGATCCGCACGGCGGGCAACGCGATCTGGGGGCGCGGGTCCTGCGCCACACCAGCGCGGCTTTTACCGAGGATCCGCTGCGCGTCCTCCGCGCCTTTCAACTGGCAGCACGCTTCGATTTTCAACTCGCGCCCGAAACCGCCACACTATGTCGGAGCATTGCGCCGACGTTTTCCGAACTGCCCCTCGAACGTATCTGGAACGAATGGGAAAAATGGGCGGCCAAATCCCACAAGCCCTCCCGCGGCCTGGCGGTACTGGAGGAAACCGGCTGGCTGCGACACTTCCCCGAAATCGCGGCGTTACGCGGAACGCCGCAGGAGCCGGAGTGGCATCCCGAAGGCGACGTGTTTACCCACACGCAACATTGCCTCGATGCCCTGGTGCAACTCGACGCGTGGGCGACCGGTGACCCGGCACGGCGCCGGGTGTTGATGCTGGCGGTACTCGCGCATGATTTCGGCAAGCCCGCCACCACCGCGCGCGCGGAGAAGCGCGGGGCACTGCGCTGGGTCAGCCCGGGCCACGAACCGGCGGGTGGCCCGTTGGCGGTGAATTTTCTGCGCCGGATCGGCGCGCCGCTCGAATTCGATCTGCCGGTAGCCGCACTGGTGGTGCATCACCTCGCCCACCATCACGGCCAGACGGAGTTCACCGACACGGCGGTGCGCCGGTTGGCGCGTAAACTCACCCCGGCGACGATCGACGAACTCGCCGCCGTCATGCGGGCCGACAGCAACGGCCGGCCTCCCCTCACTTCGCCCCAAACGCATCTGCGGATCAACGAACTCGTCGCCAAGGCCAACACGCTGGCGATCGCGGATCAGGCGCCGCGACCCATCGTCCTCGGCCGGCACATGATCGAAAAGGGGCTGAAACCGGGGCCCGAATTCAAACCCATCCTCGATGCGGCCTTTGAAGCCCAACTCGAAGGCGCGTTCGCCGACGAATCGGGCGGCAGGCGCTGGCTAGCCGACCTTCTCGAGCAACGACAGCGGCGCTGAACCGACCGCGAGTTCGCCGTCCGTCAAAATTTTCGCGCGCAATCCGCCCCGGCCCTGCAGCCAGGATTCGGCTCCGGGTGCGACGACCGCATTCATCCAGTGGCAGGGGCGCGATTCCACCACGCCCTCGAATTCGACGCCGGCGAGAGAAAATCGCCAGCCCACCAAGGCGTTGAGATCCATTCCTTCCACCACGACGTTGCGTCGAAATACACCCGGCGAAAGTTGCGGCATACGAAACGCATCCTTCACCGACGCGCAGGTCTCCCACGAAAAAAACGTGATCTGGCCCTTGTAGTCGGGCCGGTAGCCGTAAAAGCGATCGCCTTCGAGCCCGCGTCCGGCACGACACTGCACGCGCGCGACTTCGTTTGCCGGAAAATCGCCCGCCGGCTGGCCATGCCGCCCGAAGAAATTATGCCCCGGCGAAATGAACAAATGGCGGATGGATACCGATAAACTCACAGGCACGATGAATCATCACAGGATGCCGTCGGACGCAAACCGAAGGACGATTGTCGCACTCACCGACGCGGCCGCAACGGCGCCCCCGAGAAAACGCCTTGTCGCCGAAATGGGTACGGAACAAGAGTGTTTCCGTGCCCGCTGGAGCAGGCAGGCGATCGCGCCAGCCTAGATCGCTGCCGAACAACAGGGCAACGCCATGGCTTCATTGACTCTCGACCGTCTCGACCAGGTTTTTTCGGCTCCCGCCGCCGTCCATTGCTGGCATCGTCTTTACGCGGTCCTGCCCAAAGACCCCGACCACACCGAATACCGAGAGGTCGTGGCGAGACTGCACGCTTACGTTCCACCCAATCCCGAATCGCGTTTCCTGCAAGCGACGTTCCTGCACAGCCTGACCCACCGGCAGGAATACCTTGGCGCGGCGGCCGTCGCCGCGAGGGAGATTCTTCCCCTGGGCATTGAGCGCCTGCACGCACTTCTCCTCAAAACTTGGGCTTATGCACTGAGTTTCTCCCACGATCGCAGCTCCTTTTGTTCTGTCATGGCGGCGGTCGAGCCCCCCGAACTTTTACGCCTCATGAGCCGCGATCTGGAGCGATATGCCGCCGCCAAATCGTCCCCGCGACGAGTTGGGGCATTGCGGCGGGCCGCCATTGTGACGTCACACGTAAACGGCATCGATCACGCGCCCACTGCGACGGCCCTAAAAAACGCCGGCTTGCTGCGCGAGGCCGGCATCGAGGCCGAGCTCTTCGCCATGCAGGAGCTCAATTTCACCGACATGCCGCAGTTTCTGGGCGCCAACAATAGTATTTCGGGCGGTAGTCTCGACACGGACTCTTGGCTGCCGCTCATCCGTGGCTCACTCAATGTGCACATCGCGGATCCCGCTCGTTCCCTGATTCAGCGTTGGATCTGGAGCCTGTCACAGATCGATGCCTTCGATCCCGATATCGTGGTGTTCATCGGCTTTTTTTCGCCGCTCCCCTATCTGATCTACCCCCGTCGACCCTTGATCGGCCTGTCGGTGCACTCCCTCCCGCCTATTATCCCCAGCGACGTCTGGCTCACGCATGATCCGAATCTGGCGGGTCCACGGCATTCACCCTGGAGCGATTCTTTTCCGCCACTCCTGGCGCACACGCACCCTTTTCGTATTTTCGTCAAGCCGGCCGGAAGTTCGACCCATCGGGATGAACTCAAATTACCCGCCGATGCGTGCGTGCTGCTCACCGTCGGCGAACGGCTCCCCGTCGAAATCAGCCGGCCGTGGGGAGCCGCCATGCTCGAGTTCCTGGACCGGCATCCGGACGTCCACTGGCTGCTGGTGGGTGGAAACGGGATACTGCCACCGGCACTTGCAAGCCGTCCGACAGATCGAATTCGGACGCTCGCACATCATTCCGAAGTTCGGGCCATCTGCCGTTGCTGCGATATCTTCGTCAATCCACCCCGCATGGGCGGCGGGTTTAGCGTTGCCACCGCCATGGCAGAAGGACTTCCGGTCGTCGCCTACACCGATTCAGACGGCGGGGACAAACTTGGGCCCCTCGCGAGCACAAGTGACTCCTCCTACTTCGAAACGCTCGAAGCGCTTGTCGCCCGGGAGGACCTCCGGCAAAGCCGGGGCGCCGAGCTCAAGCGGCACTTTTTCACCCATTTGGACATCGAACAGGGACGATCCAGCCTCCTCGCCGCCTGCGAAAAGGCGATCGCCTCGTTCAACCAGAGGAACGCCACCTCGAACTGACGACCGCTCCCCGAGCTAGGCCAGCTGTTTTTTAATTTTGGCCGGAACGCCGGCCACCAATACGCGGGGCGGCACGTCATCGAGCACCACCGCACCCCCACCCACGAACGCACCGTCGCCAATCACGAGCCGTTCCAGCACATTCGCACCCAAGCCAACGGTGACTCCCCGGCCGATTCGGGAAAGTCCGCCGAGATTGCTGCCGGGCTGGATTCGAGAGAAGGAGCCGATGCGGGTATCGTGGCCGATCGTCACCCCCCGGTTGACGAAGACATGATCCTCGATCACCGCGCCGGGCGCGATCGTACTGTTGGCCCCAACGAATACCCCGGCCCCAAGCTGCGCCAAGGGAGAGACGTAGGCCGTCGGGTGCACGAGCGTATGGAAGCCAAGCCCGAAACGCTGTTGCACCAATTCGGCCAGGGCCGCTCTCGTCGGCGTCGTCGGACCGAGGATATAGAGTTCATCGGGCGCACAGGAAAACTCGTCCAGCGTCACGATCTCCGGCACCGGGCACAACGGAGCGAGCATTTTCACGCGGTCGGCCAGCGAAATACTGCGATCGTCGCTTTCCTCTGGCAAATGCAGCACCACCCGGGTCGGCCTCAAACCACGAGCCAAGGCACAGTCGAAGAGGTCGGAAAGTATGTTGCTGGCTCCGAAGATGACCAGAGGACGTCCGCTCGGGTTCATGCGCGTGGTGTCAGCCCGAGCCTCGAACGCACCTGCGCAACGCTCGCCAGAGGGCGACCGAGCGCTGCCGCCATGGCGGTGCAACGCGCCACGAGGTCGCTGTTGGTTGCCAGTCGGCTTCGATGATCATCCAGCCAGAGATTGTCCTCCAAGCCGGTGCGGACCCCGTGGCCGACCGCCACCCCGAGTGCATTCGCCTGCGCCTGAAAGCGCCCGATCCCGGCCAGGGACCAGATCGACCCCGGCGGCAGATCGTTGGTCAGAGCCGCCAGGTGCGACAGACTGAGCTGCGCCGAGGCGATGTTGCCCAACAAAATATTGAAGTAGAACGGCGGTTCGATCAACCCGCGTTCGATCAACCGCCGCGCGAAATTGATCATGCCTAGATCGAAAACCTCCAACTCCGGCCGGATGCCGCGCGCTTTCATCATTTCCGCCAGGCGCTGGATCGTCTCCGGCGAATTGATGCTGGCCTGCCCGGAAAAATTCAAGGAACCAAGGGTCAGGCTGGCCATGTCCGGCTTGAGCGGGCCATCGAGCTCCAGTACCGCCGCGCGCCTTTCCAATTCGGAAAAATTACGCCCGCTGGTCGTGACCACGATCACCGCGCCCGGGTGCCGCTCGCGAATGCCAGCGATGATTTCGCCGAAAATCGCCCGATCGCTGCTCGGCAAGCCATCGCGATCGCGGGCGTGCAAATGCACCATCGCCGCCCCGGCCTCGATGCCGCGGCCGGTGTCATCGACAATCTCAGCCACAGTCAACGGCACGTGGGGTGATTGTTGCCGTGTCGGCACCATGCCGGTCGGCGCCAGATTTACGATCAGTGGTTGAGCTAGCATCGCCGCTGGTAAATGATCCAAGGAATAATTAAATTTTATCGGATTGGGTGGGTGACGGATGACGGTGGAGCTGCGACGTTACAAACTAGAAAAAAGTTACGAACTTCGACCGCGCCGGCCGCAGGACCACTGAATTCGAGATTCGCCGTGCGTTCTTCGCCGCCGCCAAATCCGGAGGACGGCGCGTTGCCGACCGAATTCGCCAGGCAAAGCGTGCCGTGCGCGCGAAAGGAGTCGGGCGCGTTTTCCCGCAGGCTGGCCGGCTCCCAATAAAGGCTCACGGCCGCGTGGCCGCGGTTCGAGCCGCGTGTGCTGATCGCGTTCACCACTCCCCCCGTGGAGCGGCCAAACTCGGCGGACGAACCCGCAGTCGTAACCTGGAACTCCTGGAAAAACTCGAAGGGCACGGCACCGAAGCCGAGGCCCCGCCGAACGAAGCCGGACTGCCATCGCCGGCGTAGTAGCCGGTCTCGCCTGCGACCACGCCCGGCGCCAGCAGCGCGACCGCGGTCAGATCGCGGGCAACGGGCAACTGCCTGACCGTTTCGGCGGTGATGCCCAGCCCGATTTCCGCCCGGGCCACATCGGCGGACGAGGGCTTTTCACCCGTCACGACTAAACGTGAAAGCTTGACCGCCGGATCCTCAAGGTCGAAACGCAACGTCGCAACCCCCAGACCGACGTCCACGGGATGGCGGAGCGGAGCTCGGCTCGCCAACCGGAGCGTCACCTCGTATTTGCCGAGGGGCAGACTCGAACCTTCGAAGGTGCCGGAAGCCGACACGCGAGCCACGCGCTCATACCGCGTATCGACGCTCGCCATGGTGACCGTGGCACCCGCCAGTTCCCCGGCCAACGCCCCGATCACCCGGCCGAACAGGGCGCCCTCAGCGTTGCTTTGCGCCCGGAGCGCCGTGGCGCCGAGCGCGCTAGCCAGCGCCACCGTGCGGATCAGCGCTCGAAGAGCGCCGCCGCGAATCCGGCGGATCCCTTTTCGCGACTGAAAGCACAGGGTCATCGTCTGGAGCAGTTGTATGCCACCCGCGGAAAATACAGGCGTGGGGTCGCGATTTTCTTAACTAGCCCGGACGAGAGCAGGGGCCAGAACGGGTGGCAATCCCTCCGTGAATACGGTTTCATGTCGTTTCGGATGCAGCTTTTTTTCGGCACCTGCCCGCCGATCCCGGCCGGGCGCTTGCAAAGCCGGAGTGGCTAATTTCTCCTTCCCGACCGCGATGAAGGAAATTCAAGCGATTGTCGGCCGCCTGCTGGCCCCGGAAACACGCGATACCGTGCTCGCCACGCTCGTGAGCGTCGAAGGGTCCTCCTATCGGCGGCCCGGGGCCCGCTTGCTCGTGGATACGAACGGCCGCCGGACCGGTTCGATCAGCGGCGGTTGTCTCGAGGAAGATGTCCTGGCGCGGGCACGCCGGGTACTAGCCACCGGACAGGCGGAAACCGTCACCTACGACACGACATCGGAGAACGATCTCGTTTGGGGCGTGGGGCTCGGCTGTCACGGCGTCGTTTCAATTCTCCTGGAGAGACTCCCGGCGCAGCCCGACTGGGCGGTCACACTGGCCGCAAATTTTGCGGCCCGCCGTCCGACCCGTCTCACCGTCGTCCATCGGGCCGATCAGCCCGCCGACCTCGGCACGCGCCTCGCCGCCGCTTCCGCTTTGGCTGACGCCGCCATCTTCCTGGACAACGTACCGCCGCCCACCGCGCTCGTCATCTTTGGTGCCGGCGACGACGCCCAACCCCTCGCGCGCCTGGCCAAGGAGCTCGGGTGGCACGTGACCATCGCCGATCCGAGGGCCGCCTTCGCCACCGCCGCCCGATTCCCCGTGGCCGACGGATTCGTGGTCGCTCCTGCGGAGGAACTCGTTGCCCGCACGCAGCCCGACTCGGACACCCTCGCGGTGGTGATGACCCACCACTACGTTCACGACGTGCCGCTGCTGCGCGATCTGCTGGCCCGGCCGCTCGCCTATCTCGGTCTGCTGGGCCCGAGGAAACGTGCGCAGAAAATTCTCGCCGATCTCACGGCCGCAGGCACTGCCAGCACTCCGGAACGATCCGGGCAGTTGCGTGCTCCCGTGGGGCTCGATCTTGGTGCGGATACGCCGGAACAAGTCGCGCTGGCGATCATCGCCGAGATGCAGGCCGTGCTGAATCGCCGCGACGCCCGACCTCTCCGGGAGCGAGCCGGCCCCATCCATGAGTGACTCCGTTCAGCGCGGAAATCCCTCGGCGGAAGCCGCCGATTCCGATAGCACGTCGCCCGTCCGCTTTCGCTTCGGTGCCGTCATCCTCGCCGCCGGCAGTTCGAGCCGCATGGGCACCCCGAAGCAGCTGCTGGAGATCGAGGGCCGCCCGTTGATTGTTCGCGCGGTGGAGGCGGCGCTCGCCTCGCCGGCCTGGCCAGTCGTCGTCGTCCTCGGCGCCCACGCCGAAAAAATCCGGCCGGCCCTCGCGCGACTGCCCGTGCTGATCGTGGAGAACCCGGCTTGGTCCGAGGGCATGGCGGCGTCGATTCGGACCGGTATCACCACGCTGGGGCAATTCTCCCGCACGCTCGACGGCGCGTTGCTCGCGCTCTGCGATCAACCGGCTTTTTCGAAGGATGTTATCGCGCAACTGGTCGCCGCCCAGACCCGCTCCGGACGCAGCATTGTGGCGGCCCGCTATTCCGGCCGCAACGGCGCGCCCGCGCTGTTTTTGCGCGACCATTTTTCCACCCTCGCCGGCCTGACCGGCGAGGAAGGCGCGCGGGCATTGCTCAACGGCGATCCGACCGCAGTCGCGCCGGTCGATCTGCCGGAACTCGCGGTCGATCTCGACACGCCCGAGGATTTCGCGCGGGCCAAATCCTAGCGGACTCCGGCCGCCGCGCGGTCGCGGGATCAGGGCAGTTTTGCTTCGGCGACTTTCTTCGTCTGCGCGGCCCGGAAGCCATCGAGGGCCTTCTTGATCGCGGGGTCGCTCAGCGCGAGAATTGCCGCGGCAAACAGGGCGGAGTTGATCGCACCGGGCTTGCCGATCGCGAGCGTCGCCACCGGGATGCCACCCGGCATCTGTACCATCGAGAGCAGGGAATCCATGCCCTTGAGCGACGCCGATTCCATCGGCACGCCGAGCACGGGCAGCGGCGTCAGCGCCGCGGCCACGCCCGCGAGGTGCGCCGCACCCCCGGCCGCCGCGATCACGACCTTAAGACCGCGGCCCTCGGCGCTGCGGCACCATTCGAACACAATGTCCGGCGTGCGATGCGCGCTGATGGCGCGCTTTTCGTACGGAATGCCGAGCTGGTCGAGCGTCTGCGCACAATGCTGCATCGTCTCCCAATCGGACGTGCTGCCCATGATAATTCCAACGAGTGGTGTAGCCATGCGCCGCCAAACGTGAAAAACAGTCGGGGCGCTGTAAAGAATCGTTCTTCAAGTTTTTCCCGGCCTAATCTCCGCCCGGATTTCGCCGCGAAGAACCGCTCACACCAGCGACGCGCCGGGCGGTACCCTTACCACGGTCGTGCCGGCGATCTTGTCGTGCCACGACTGGCGCTCGTCGTCGATCGCGACCCAGATGAATCCCAGGCCCACCACCGCCAGCGAAAGAAAGCACCCGAGGGTGCGCACAATCGCGGTACCCCAGTCGACGGGACGCTCATCCAGCCGCACGACCTTCAGGCCGCAGATGACGCCGCCGATCGTCGTTCCCTTCAATTTCCAGAGTACCGCCGCATACGCGGCGATGCCAAACAGGGCCAGCCGCCCGCCCCCGGGCAGAAGCAGGGCGACGATCGCGAGAATAACGACATCAAGCAGCAAAGCCGCGAAACGAATCCAAAATCCTGCGCGGGGGAGCGTCGCGGCGGAAACCACCGCCGGCCCGGCCGCGGGCTTGGCGACAATCGGCGGCGCGCCACTTGGTTCGGCTGCGGCCGTTTCGGGCTCGCCGGCGAGTCCGGCAACGGTCGCATTCGCCGCAGGGGCCGGCGAAGCGTAAACCGCCCGCACCGGTTTTTCCCGCTTCATCGCCTGGAACACGGTGAGAATGACCACCCCCAGGCCGAGCCAGCCCATAACCTTGAGTATGACGAAGCCAAAAACCGGCACGGTGTAGAGCCCGAGAACAATGAGTCCGGCAATCAGGATCGCGAGCGCCGGATGTCCGGACGAGCCCTCGCCGAAAAGCCGCGTGATCTTGAAGCCCAGCGCGGCCAGCACCGCCGCCATGCCGAAAAGCGACGCGAAAAACAGCGCCATGCCGGCCAACGGCACGAAGAAAATCCCGACCCCGGTCAAAATCAGCAGGATCGTCGCCACCGGCACGATAAAGACCGTCAGCAATGCCGTGATTGCGGAAGCGCCGGGGCGCGTCGCCAGCGTTTGCACGCAGGTCTCAATCCCGCCGCGAAACACCAGCGCGAGCAAAAGATAGAACCCAAGAAACACGCCGGCGATTCCCCAGGCCCAGCCCAGATCCGGCCCCACCGCGAGCGGCCGCCCGAGCAGCAGGCACTCTTTGATCCATGTCTTCACTTTCACCCGAAATGTCGGCGACACGCCGATTCCGATCTTCTGGACTCCGTGGCCCAGCGTCGCCTGCGGATCGCGTTTCACCGTGCCCGCCACGCACACCACTTTGCCATCCACCTCGGCCTCGGGCCCGAACTCGATGTCGCCAAATACCACGACGACATCGCCCCGGACGTGGCCGTTGACAAAGGCGTTGCCGAAAACGGCCACCGCGGCTTCTCCCACCGTGCCGCCCACCCGTGTGTCGCCAAACACGGAGACGACCGCATCCACCACGTCGCCGTCCGCGGTTGAAGATCCAAAAATCGAGACCACCGCGTCGGAGTTCTCACCCTTGGGAAGCGTGGAGTCGCCGAACACATTGATGAGGGCGTGATCCGTGCGACTGGCACGTCGCTCGGCGGCCCGTTCCAACGCCCGCTCGTGCGCCGATTCGCGCCGCGACTTTCCCGTATTGGATCGCGACGGGACTGGCTCCTCCGCAAGACGAAGGACCGCCGGCGCCGGGGCGGCGGCATCAGGCGGTGGCGGTGGAACCGGCGTATTCGCAGGCGGTGAGGACCGCTCTTGCGCCCAAACGGCGGGAGACAGGGCGAGGAACAGCGCAACGGCCGGGCGGGAAAAAATGGAGCGAATCGAAGTGATCATGTCTCTGAAGGGTCCGGCCTCATCGGCGGTTATGCAGGGTGCGGTAGGCGGTCGCCCCCAGTCCGAAAAGGACGGCGTACACGGTGGCTAGAAAGGCCAGGCCGCCATAAAACCACGGCGGTTGGTTGGTGCGGAAAACGATGCTGAAAAAATCGGCGAAAGCGGAGACGACCGCCGCAATGGCTCCGAACCACTCCCACTGTGGCAGGGCGCCGCCGGCCAGCCGGGCCGCATCCACTCCCGACAGGAGCCCCAGGATGCCCAGCATCAAGGCCAGCGAAGCCACGACGAATCCACCGCGCGCCGGCAGGGGCCAGTGGGCGAAACTCTTCCGCCACCAAGGTCGCGCCGCCCGTTGTTGAATCGCATCGAGCACCCGGGCCGACAGCGCGTGCGGAGCGCGGCGGGGCGGGAGATCGCGCAGCGTCCGATGCATGAAGCGCTCGAGCTTCTGGTTGCCCGGTGGAGTCATGGCACGCTCACGAGTCGATGGTTCCTAAACCGCTGTTAGCCCCGGGCCAGGATCTGGGCGAGGGCGGTCCGGGCGCGCAGCATGTCGGTCTTCACCTTGGCCAGCGAGACGCCGAGCTTCGCGGCGATTTCCTCATAGGAGAAGTCATCGAAATGGTAGAGCACCCGTGGCACACGCTGGTGCGTGGGCAACTGGTCGAGCGCACGCTCGACGAGGGCGCGCCGCTCGGCGGCCTCCACTCCCGCGAAAAATGTGTCGGGCGCGGGAAACTCCAGCTCGGGCGCGGCACCCTCCGCGCCGGCGTCGTCGCGCCTGAACTCGGAAAAGAACCGCCAGCGGTTGCGGTAGCGCGAAAGGTGGTTGGGCGACAGGTTGGCGGCTACGGTTTTCAGCCAGCCACCCGCCGCTGGGCTGGTCTTCAGCTGGTCGAAACGCTCGAACGCGCGAAGAAAAACGTCCTCGGCTTGCGCCGTATTTCCCGTCAACCGGGCCGCCGTCGAAAAAACCATGTCCTGATAGTTTCGCATGAAAGTCGTGAAGTCGGACGCGGGGTTTACGCTGGCAGCGGTGGTATGCACTGGAGGTTCATCGTTCATGCCAGAACACCGGAGCCGCCGGAAAGTCGCAGAAACGTTCGCTACTTAGGTGAAACCGGGCCGCGAAGGCGACTCCGGAGGTTCGCCCCCCGGCCTGGCCACCGACCCCCACCCCGCGCCAACGACCATCTCCCCATCCGGCGGCAAGGCCGGAGGCCATCCCCACCCGCGCCCCTCAGAAATCCAACGCCTTCAACGGGCCGACCTGGACCCCGAAACGGTCGTTGAAGGGTTTCACCCGCTTGAAGTCGGTGCGCTGCAAATCGATTGTGCCGCCGATGTTCACAAAGAACAGCGTCACCGCCGCATCGCCGCGCATCGCCGTCAGGGCCGGGCCGAACTTCGGGTCGATGACCGTGAAATCGAGACTGCCGTCGCCCGATTTCACCTTGGCCAGCAGCTTCATCCGGAAGGACTCCCGCAGCCGCAACGAAACGTTCTCCAGCGTCTTGCGCTCCTTGTTCAGCCGGACGAAGACTTGAAATTTCTCGGGCGGAAAGCGGACGTTGTTGGTCTTGCTCAGCGGCACCTCGAAGGTGAGGGATTGCGCATCGTCCGTCATGATCGTCGCCCGCTCAAACTGAATGACCTCGCCCAACGACTGGCGGGGATCGGTTTCCGGGTTCTCATCCCGTTCCCGGGCCCGCTCGCCACGGCGCC
The DNA here is from genome assembly GCA_947474935.1 of Opitutia bacterium. Classification (GTDB taxonomy): domain Bacteria; phylum Verrucomicrobiota; class Verrucomicrobiia; order Opitutales; family Opitutaceae; genus ER46. The sequence continues at coordinate 98,002 of CANJKL010000012.1, read as the reverse complement.
GGTAGCGGGCGATTTCCCGCGAAGTCGGCGGCCGGCCGTTGATCGACAGCGGCGTCCACTGTTCTTCATAAGGCCGCGAGGGATCATAGCGCACCACCGACTCCCGCTTCGCCTTTCCTTTGTCGTCCCGCATGACGGTGCTTTCGGTGCACGCCCAGCGGCTGTAGTCGGCGGCGAAATTTCTTACCGCACTTTCCAACATCGTCGTCTCGGCGTCGGTCGCATCGCGCGGCCCGGCCGGGGCAGCCTCCGCCCGGGCCGGCGACGCAACCGTCAGCGCAAAAAGTAAAACGAAAAATAGATGCCGATGCATGTTGGTTAGGCCCGACCGAAGGGCGCATGTTCCGACCCGGGCGGAACGACGCAACCCCGTTTTCGGGCTGCGCGGCGCGCATCCGGGCATCGCTCGAACCGTCATTTCGGTGCCGCAGCCGGCGCACTTCGCACCGGCGTGACCCGTTTGAAATCGCTCCAGGTGAAGTCGATCCGCTCGCCCCAGCGCGAGAGACTCACCTCGGCCGTGCCGCTGGGCTCGGCCGGTGCCGGCACCGCTTCCGTCTCCTCAAAATCGAGGTCGAGTTTGCCCCACGCACTCCGGGCGATCCCCAGCAAAACCCGGAACGGTTCGCGGACTCGCGCGGTCAGGTGTTCGAGGGCCCGGGTTTCCTTGTTCACCGCGACCGTCACGTCCACTTTGTCCGTGGAAAAAAGCCCGCTGTTCGCGCCGCGCAACGGCAGATTGAAGCAAATGGTCCGCTCGGACTCGCTCAGAACCCGCGCCCGCGAAAAATCGAAAAACTCGCCGATGGGCGAATCAAATTTGCGGGGCCGCCGCCGGAACTTCCGCCGGGCCTAGGCCGCCCGCTGCGTGAAGGCCCAATGATCGGGATCGCCCAGCCAGCTGGCGAGCGCGTCCCTCAGGGCCGGCGGCGCATCCGCCCCGGCCAGACGGCAGGTCCGCAGCAAAAGAAAAATCAACCGGGCAGATTTCATCCGAATCGGCTATCCAGCCTGATCCGGTCAGGCTGCGTTCGCGGTCCCACGTCCGCGGCCCGGTGCAGCCCGAAGCCCCCTCGCCCGCCGCCCCCTACATCCGGCAGATCAGGAGTTCGCGCTCGTAGATCATTTCCTTCGGCAGGCGATCGTGAAGATCGAAGAACAGCTCCTCATGCCCCATCACCTCGGTGCGCCACCACCCGCGATCGAAGGCCTGCAGTTCGGCAAATTTTTCCGGCGAAAAATCGAGGCCCGTCCAATCGAGGTCCTCGTAAGTCGGCATCCAGCCGATAGGCGTTTCCCGCGCGAGCGCCCGGCCGCGGGCGCGGTCGACGATCCATTTCAGCACGCGCATGTTTTCCCCGAAGCCAGGCCACATGAATTTGCCATCGGCGCCTTTGCGGAACCAGTTCACGTGAAAGATGCGGGGCGTCTCGCTCAACCGCTTCTGCATCGTGATCCAGTGCCGGAAATAATCGCCCATGTGATAGCCACAGAACGGGAGCATGGCCATCGGATCGCGCCGCACCTTTCCCACGGTCCCCGCCGCCGCCGCGGTCATTTCCGTGCCCATCGTCGCGCCGATGTAGACGCCGCTGCTCCAGTTGAACGCCTGATAAACCAACGGCATGGTGGTCGCCCGCCGGCCGCCGAAAATGATCGCGCTGATCGGCACGCCGTCGGGATCTTCCCACGACGGATCGATCGTGGGGCATTGCGCCGCCGGCGCCGTGAAGCGCGCATTCGGATGCGCCGCCGGCGCACCGGTCACCGCCGCAATCTCCGGCGTCCATTCCCGGCCTTGCCAGTCGGTCAGCTTGGCCGGCGGCCGGTCGGTCATCCCCTCCCACCACACCCCGCCTTCGGGCGTGAGCGCCACATTGGTGAAAATCGTGTTTTTCGCGAGCGTCGCCATCGCGGTCGGATTCGTCGCCTTTGACGTTCCGGGCGCGACGCCGAAGAACCCGGCCTCCGGGTTGATCGCATGCAGCCGGCCTTGCGCATTGGGTTTGATCCACGCGATGTCGTCGCCGACGGTCCAGATCTTCCACCCCTTCTTCTTGAAGGGTGCCGGCGGAATCATCATCGCAAAATTCGTCTTCCCGCACGCGCTGGGAAACGCCGCCGCGACATAGGTCTTTTCGCCGTCGGGGGCCTCGACGCCCAGGATCAGCATGTGCTCCGCCATCCAGCCCTCGTCGCGCGCCATGTTGGAGGCGATGCGCAGCGCGAAACATTTTTTGCCGAGCAGCGCATTGCCGCCATAGCCGGAACCGTAGCTCCAGATTTCGCGCGTCTCCGGGAAGTGCACGATGTATTTCTCAGCGTTGCACGGCCACGGCACGTCCTTCCGGCCCTTGGCGAGCGGTGCGCCGACGGAGTGCATGCACGGCACGACGCGCTTGTCCTCCCGGTCGATTTCCTTGAACACCGGCAGGCCGATGCGGGCCATGATGCGCATGTTGACAACGACGTAGGGCGAATCCGTGAGCTGTACGCCGAGTTGCGACATCCGCGAACCGATCGGCCCCATGCTGTACGGCAATACATACAGTGTACGCCCCGCCATGCAGCCGGTGAAAAGCGCGCGCAATTTCTTGCGCATCTCAAACGGGTTGACCCAATTGTTCGTGGGCCCCGCCGCCTCCCGGGAGTGGGCGCAGATAAACGTTCGATCCTCGACCCGCGCGACGTCGCTCGCATCGCTGCGCGCGTAGTAGCAACCCGGCCAGAGTTTTTCGTTCAGCTTCAGCAGCGTGCCGCCCGCCACCATCTGCGCGCAGAGGGCCACGTATTCCGCCTCCGAACCATCGACCCAATGCACCGCAGCCGGGCGACAGAGCGCAACCATCTTTTCGACCCACCGCAGCAAGTGCTGGTTCTTGCTCAGAGGCAGGGCTGGATTGCGCTTTTTCATCGGGAAACGAAATGTAGCCGTGCGCGAATGCTGCGGCAAACGGGAAAGCCGGGGGCAAATTCCCGCCATCGCCGGATCGCTTCTTCTCCACCGAAACCCCACCATGCCGCGGTGACCAAGCTTTGCATCTTTGTCGGCACCACGATCGGTAGCTACGCCGGCTGGGCGCTGGGTGAAGCCTTCGGACTCGGCTTCGGGTGGGATTTCGTGATCAGCGGCGCCGGCAGCATCGCGGGCGTCTATGCCGGCTGGAAAGTGGCGCAGAAGCTGGCGGAGTAAATCCGCCGCCGCCTACGGCCTACGGCCTTCACGGGCCGCATCCACGAGATCGCTCCAACGCCGTCCCAGCGCGGCAACCAGGGGATGAGCGTGTGACTCCCAAGAGCCGAGCACCACGCGATCCGGCACATCCCAAAGCACGCGCACCGGCGTCACCCCGCGCACCGAATTCATCACCGCGACCGCTTCGGCACCGATCAACTCTTCCAGACCCGCACGGCACGGTTCCGCCTCGATCCCGGAATCGAGCAGCCATTGCCAGCAGGTGCCGGCCACCGCACCCAGGGCCGGATCGGGAAAAAACCAGCGCCCGCCCTTCACCCAGGCCATATTCTGCCGCGCAGTTTCCACCACGTGGCGGCCGTCGCGCGTTAAAAACAGGCCTTCATCACTCGCCGCGGCGGCGCGCGGTTTTAATTCCGCGGCGCCCAACAGGGCGTTCAGGTAATTGAGGCTCTTCGGCCGGGGCAGCCATTCGCCGTTGTCACGCGTCAGATTCAAAAGCCGCAGCGCCACACCCTCCACCGGCGCCGCCGGCGGCAGTGGACGCAGCGTGAGCAGCTCGGCCGGCTGGTCGTAGCCCGCGCCATCGCGGGCCACGGACAGATTTCCCGCCGTCACCGTGTAGCGGAAAACCGCGTCGGCCAGTCCGTGCCGTTCCAACAACGTTGTGACCGCCTCGCGTATTCGTATTTCATCGGTCGCGAGAAAAGCAGGAGGCAACTGGATCCGCGCCACCGCGCAGGCCTGCCGCAGACGGCGCCGGTGCTGATCCCACAGTAGCGGACGGCCGCCACTCGTGCGAAACGTCTCGAAGAATCCCGCCCCAAACAACACGCCGTGATCGTCGACCGGCAACCCCGCGCCAACCGCCGGCACGATCTGCCCGTTCAGATAGACGGCCGGCCGGCCGGCGCCTGGCGTCGGATCAGCCATGGCTCGCCGCCCTTTCCCAAGCGACCCACAGCGCCCGCGCCTTCTGCGTCGCTTCCTCGTATTCGCGCGCCGGCTGCGAATCCGCCACGATCCCGGCGCCGGCCTGCACGTGCGCCACTCCGTCGATCATCAGCATCGAACGAATGACGATGTTCATCTCCATATCGCCCCCGTAGCTGATCCAGCCCAGCGAACCCGTGTAGAATCCGCGGCCCACGGGCTCGAGTTCCTCGATGATCTCCATCGTGCGGATCTTCGGACAGCCGGTGATGGTGCCGCCCGGAAACATGGCCTGAAACACCTCGACCCAAGTCTTGCCGGCCGCGAGCCGGCCCTCCACCCCGGACACCAGGTGCATCACATGGGAATAGCGCTCCACTGTCATGAAGTCGCGCACCATCACGCTCCCCCACTCCGCCACCCGTCCGATGTCGTTGCGGATGAGATCGACCAGCATCAAATGCTCCGCACGCTCCTTCTCGTTGACGAAGAGCTCGGTCGAAAGGTACGCGTCGCGTGAGGAATCCTCGCCCCGCGGCCGCGTGCCCGCGATCGGCCGCGAAACGATTTTCCCGTCGACCAGCCGGACCAATAGTTCCGGCGAACCGCAGATGAGCGAAAACGCCGGCAGCCGGAGCAGTCCCATGTAGGGCGAGGGATTCACCCGCCGCACCGACTCGTAAATCGCCGCGGAGGAGATCGGCGTCGGCCGGCTCGTGCGCAGCGAAAGATTGGTCTGATAGGTGTGACCGGCCGCGATATAGGCCTGCACCCGGCGCACCGCATCTTGAAACGCCGCGGGCGTGAGCGAATCGGCCGGAACATTGACTTCGTCGCGTCGATCTTGCTCCGCGCTCCAGGACCGGCCTCCACCATCTGCCCGCCAGCGCTCCCGGGCTTCGTTCGCCGCCCGCTGCGCCGCTGCAAATTCGTCCGCGAGGGCGATCGGGGAATCGGGCGCAACATTTCGCCAGATCACGATACCCAGCATCTGCTCGACGTGATCGTAAACGAACAACTCGCGCGTCTCGATCATCGCAAAGAGCGGCAGCGGCAGGTCGCGAATCGCCCGGGCCGGCAGGCGCTCCCATGTTCGCACCAGATCGTATCCGAGCACCCCGATAAATCCGCCGGTCATCGCCGGCCAGCCCTGCGGCCGCGCGACTTTGGTCTCGTCCCACAACGCGGCCAGCACGGCGAGCGGTTTACCAACCAACGCGTCCAGCCGGGCGGTTCCGTCGGCTGACCAAATCTCCGCGCCTTCCGCATGCCCCAGCACCAACCGCTCCGGCCGGTCGCACAAATACGTGTAGCGTCCGCCCCGGGCGCTCTCCAACAACGCCGTTACGGGCCGGTTCGCGAAGCCTTCCCACGAGGCCGGGGGCGGTTCCCCGCGACAAACGAGAACAGCCGGAAGCCGCGTGCATCCATGCCGCTGCCAGCGCTGCCAGTCTTCGTAGGTAATGGGCTCCATGTAATCGCCCGGTGCTTCCGGGCGTGTTCGCGGAAAACTTGTCGGAGTCCCAACGGCCATGTCGAGCGACGAAGGGCTGACGCCTGGTCGCTGCTCCGCCCAGCCAGAATCCCGCGAACCCAACGCCATCACGCCTTCCCCACCTCCGCCCAGCGCGGCGACAAGCCCATGGGTCAACCATTAGTTGACTAATGGGTCCGGCCGCCACTCGGCGAAGAATGCGGCTTCCGCCCAAACGGTGAGGAAACCCGCGATTCAAGCTCTCGTTCGTTTTCGTCCGTCGTGGAAGCAATGCTTCTGTGGTTTGCAACCGGCCCAAAGCTCGGGTCGAGTCGCCGCGTGCAAACTTGGCAAAGCCCGCATGGCTGTCCGCTCCCGCAACCCGGGGAGCGCACGCTCATCATGGCCATTTTGAACGTCACGCCCGACTCCTTTTCGGATGGCGGCCAGCTGCCAAGTGCCCAAACGGTCGTCGATCGCGCGGGTCAGCTGCTCGCCGCCGGAGCCGACGTGTTGGACATCGGCGGCGAGTCCACGCGACCCGGCGCCGCACCCGTCACCGAGGACGAGGAACTTGCGCGGGTGCTGCCCGCGATTGCCGCCGTGCGCCGCGCCTGGCCCGCCGTGCCGCTGTCCATCGACACGATGAAACCGCGCGTCGCGGAGGCCGCCATCCGGGCGGGCGCCGACATCGTCAACGACATCTGGGGATTTGCCCGCGACCTCACCTCCGAAGCCCGCCGTACCGCGATCGCCGCCCTGCGCGCCGGAAAGTCCGATCTGCCGCTCACGCCGATGGCGGAAACCGTCGCGCGCCTCGGTTGCCCCGTCATCCTCATGCACAACCGCCCGGACCGGGCCTACGGCGATTTCTGGACGGACGTGCTGCTCGACCTGCAGCTCAGCCTGGGCCTCGCCGGGCGCGCCGGGATTCCCGCCCACCAGATCTGGCTCGATCCCGGTTTCGGTTTCGCGAAGGACGTGGCCCAAAATCTCGAGGTACTGAACCACCTCGACCGCATCGTGGCCTTGGGCCATCCTGTACTCGTGGGCACCTCGCGCAAATCGACTATCGGAAAAGTTCTCGGCACCACGCCGGACGACCGCAGCGAAGGCACCGGCGCCACCGTGGTCTGGTCCATCCAGAAGGGTTGCGCGATGGTTCGCGTGCACGACGTTGCGCCGATGGCCCGCTTCGTCCGCATGACCGACGCGATCAAGACGGGTCTCGCCTTTCCCACTCCCTCCTCATGGACCGCCTGATTCTCCGCGAACTGCATTTCCTCGGCCGTCACGGCGTGTTGCCCGCCGAGGCGGAGACCGCCCAGCCGTTCTCCGCCACCGTGGAACTCGAACTGCCACTCGGGCCGGCGGGCGAATCCGACCGGCTGGATCTCACCATCGACTACTGTGCGGTTCAGTCCGTGGTGCGCAACGTGATCGGAGGCTCGCGCAAATACCTCATCGAAACCCTCGCGGAAAGCATTGCCGCGGGACTGCTCGCCACCTTCCCGCAGGTCCGCGCCGTGACCGTCGAGGTCCTCAAACCGCGGCCCCCCGTCGATTTTCAATTTGCCGGCGTCGCTGTGCGGATCCGGCGCGAGCGCAGCATGGCGGGCGGATGAGCGCGGTCGTCCGGCAGGCGTTCATCGGCGGCGGGGCCAATCTCGGCGATCGCTGTGCCACGCTGCGCGCCGCGATCGAACGACTGCGAAAAGCCCCGGGCATGATCGTGCTCGAATCCTCGTCGGTCCACGAAACCGATCCGGTTGGCCCGATCGAGCAGCCGCCCTTTCTCAACTTGGCCATCGGCGTCGAGACCACGCTCGAACCGGAGGCATTGCTGACCCTGCTCCTCGAAATCGAACAGGAATTCGGCCGGGTGCGCACGACCCGCTGGGGACCCCGTACGCTCGATTTCGATTTGCTGGCATTCGAGGGCGAAACGCGCGCGACCCCCGCGCTGCAGTTGCCTCACCCGCATCTGCTCGGACGGGAATTTGTGACGGTGCCCTTGCGCGAAGTGATCGCGCGTCCGCGATTTCAGCGACCGTGCTGGGACACGTTACGGCGCCAGTTACAGGCCCTCCCGCCCGCCGCCCTGCAACCGTTTCCCGGCTGCCCTTCGCCGTGATGACCGACTACGCCGCAGTGCAGGACTACTTGCGCGGGTTGAAAGCCCGCGGTGTGAAACCCGGGCTCGCGCGGATGGAGCGCTTCATGGCGGCGCTCGGTCATCCCGAAAAAACGACGCCCTGCGTACATGTGGCGGGGACAAACGGCAAAGGCTCCGTTGCGGCGATGCTCGAAGCCATCCTGCGCGGGGCCGGGTGGCGCACGGGATTGTACACGTCGCCCCATCTCGTGCGGCTCGGCGAACGCATCCAGGTGAACCGGCAGGCCATGACCGCGGAACAGATTGCCCGTTACACCCGGGAAATCCGGCCCGTTGCGGAAGCGCTGGCGGCGGCCCACGGACCGGAGGCCCATCCCAGTTACTTCGAATTCATGACGGCGATGGCGTTCCTGCATTTCGCGCGCGAACGGTGCGACTTCGCGCTCGTCGAAACAGGCATGGGCGGGCGGCTGGACGCGACGAATGTCGTGCTGCCGGAAGTCAGCGTCATCACCTCGATCAGCTTCGACCATTGCGAATTCCTGGGCGACTCGCTCGAGCAAATCGCCGCTGAAAAAGCCGGCATCATCAAACCCAGCCGGCCGGTGGTCATCGGCCGATTGCCGCCGGAAGCGGAACGGGTGGTGCGCGCCGCCGCGCAGCGTGCCGCGGCGGTCGTGTCACTCCGGGAAGAGTACGGCTCCGGGGGAAACCCCTTCCCCGCCACGAATCTCGCCGGCGACCATCAACGGTGGAACGCCGCCGTGGCCACTCTCGCCGCGCGGGCCCTCCCCGCGCGCTGGCGGGTGACCGATCCCGTCGTGAACACCGCGCTCCAGCAGGTCGACTGGCCGGGACGATGGCAGCGCGTTCAGGCGGGCACCCGGCAGATCATCCTGGAGGCCGCGCACAATGCCGAGGGCGCGCAGGCCCTCGAGCGCGCGCTGGTGCGCCTGATCGCCGACACCGGTCGGGCCCCCGTGGTGGTCGTTGGCGTGCTCGGCCTCACCCGTGCGGAACCCCTGCTCGCGGCCGTCTGCCGCCACGCCCGGGAGATTCACCTCGTGATGCCGAGACAGCGGCGTGCCTGCACCCAGGATCAACTCGCCGCGCTGATCCCGTCTTCCTGCCCCGCGCGAGTGCATCGTTCCACCGTTGACACCGTGTTTCCCGAAGCCGCCCGTTGCACCGCCGGCGATCCCGGCGATACGATCGTGGTTACCGGCTCCATCTATCTCCTCGGCGAAGTGCTGGTCCGCCTCGATCCGAGTCGCGGCCCGCTTGAAGATCAGCTGCAGGATTTCTGAATCCGTTCGGCGTACCGCCCCGTCCGAAAACTGCCGTGCGCCTAGTCGATCGGTTCCACGTGAACGATCACATCGCTGATCCGGTGTGGCACGGACGCGATCAGCGCGTCCTTCACCGCGTGCGCAATGCCATGGCCGACGCGCACGGTCAGCCCGCCGTCGACCCGGATCTGAATGTCGACGAGATGGCTGAGTCCGCTCTTGCGCACCCGCACCTTGTCGAGGGCCCGCACCCCCGGCACCGCCAGCGCCAGCGCACGCACCTCGCCTGCGAACTCCTCCGGCGCGGCGGAATCCATCACATCGGCCAGCGCCTTGCCGGCCATGCTCACGCCGTTGAACGCGATAATCACGCATCCAAATAAAGCCGCCCAGTCGTCCGCGGTTTCCCAGCCCTTCCCGCCCCACAACGCGATGCTGATGCCCACAAACGCGGCTGCCGACGTGATCGCATCGGACGAGTGATGCAGCGCCTCCGCCCCGAGCGCCGTGCTGCCCGCCTCGTCGCCCGCGGCACCGAGCCGGCGCGAAAACCACATCTTGGTGACGACCACGCCCGCCAGCAAAATCAGGGTCCACCATGCGGGCCCCTGGTGAGGGGTGACGATCTCGCGCACCGCGTGCACTCCAATCCAACCGGCCATCGCAAAAACGAACAACGCCACCGCCAACGCCGCCAGCGGCTCGGCCTTGCCGTGCCCATAGGGATGGTCGGCGTCCGGTGGCCGCGCCGCCACGCGAAAGCCCGCCCACACCAAGGTCGACGACAGGATGTCCAGCAACGACTCGGCCCCGTCGGCGATAAGAGCGTAGGTGTTGCCCAGCACTCCGCCCGTAAATTTCACCGCCGCGAGCACCGCATTCAGCAGAATCCCGCGCAGCACGAGGCGCGCGCTGCTCTCGGCGCGCCGCTGGTTGGCGGCATGAGGGTTGGTCGGCAAAATTGGAACCACCTGCCCACGTTGAGTGCGGCCACCGCCGACCTCAACGCGCTTCCGCGGGATTTCCGCCGGCGCCATTCCGCCCGGGAAGGTGTGGCCCGGTCATTGATCCTCGCCGGTTTTCGAGCCACCGTGGCCGCGCCATGGCTGCGGTCACCCCTACGTCCAACGATCCGGCGAAGCAGTTCTCCGTCTTCGCCGAGAACCGGGTCGGCCGCCTGTACGACCTGATCACGCTGCTGAAAGGCAACAACGTCCACCTCATGGGCATCACCGTGCTCGACCCCACGGACAGCGCCATCGTGCGCTACATCACCGACGATCCCGACAAGGCGCGCGAGCTGATGATCAACAATGATTTTCCGTACACGGAATGTGAGGTGCTCGCCGTCGAGATCACCGAGGAGTCGGAACTGCAGGGCATTCTCGCCGCGCTGTTCGAGGCCGAGATCAACATTTTCTACGTCTACTCGGTTCATCAAGCGCCCCGACGGCCGCTCCGCGATTGCGATCAAGGCCGAGGACGAAGACGTCGCCGCGCAGGCGCTGCACAAACGGAATTTTCGCCTGCTCACGCAGCGCGATATTTCCCGCTGACGATCGAAGCCGGCCTGGCCGGCCGGTTCAGGCCAATCCCGGCAGCAAGCCCCGGGGACAGCGCGATTCGATCAACCCTGGACTTCGCCCATGCGCTCGCCCTCGAGCTCGTAGAGGCCGGTCATATAACCGTTCTCGAACATGGCGCCGACCTTCAGCTCGCCGTAAAAAGCCACGGGCAGGTCCATCATCGGCTGCACACCCTTCTTCATCTTCACGATCACCCACTCGTTCATGTTGGGAACGCCGCCGAAGCAACACGCCATGGTATTCCGCATCAGGAGAAATTCCGTGACCAGACCCTTGTCCATTTTCACCGGCACCATGTAGCCCGTGATCATGGCCTTCTTGCCATTCCAGCCCTTCACCATCGACGGGATCTGTTCCTCGCCGGTCGGGGGCTTGGCGTTGGGTGCGGCGGTCGCCGGGTCGAATGCGGGCGGATCGAAAGAATAGGACGCGAGCTGCTCGAACCCGAGCTTGAGATAACCCTGCGCATCCACGTCCGGAGCCTTGGGCGCGGCCGCCGGGGCCGGACTGGACGCCGCGGCATCGGCCGCACGCAGCACTCCACCGAGACCGACGCTGAACACCAACAAAGCAACAAGGGAGGGGTGCAACATTCTCATAGTGGCGCAAATGGTAACGGGGAAGAGGGGTTCGTCAAAAAAAATTCCCTCCGCGCGGGCGAATTGCCATCGCTGGAGCAGCCCGGCCGATCGCGCGCCCTGCCCACGATCCAAGCCGCCGCTTCCCTCGCCCTCGATATTCTCCCCAACCCACTCACCACCAGCGCTCAATTGCGCTCTACGACACCGGCGCCAGCGTCTCGGCCACAGGTGTCCGATAGGCCTTCAAGGCCGGAATGACCCCGCCCAAGGCACACAGTCCGATCATCGCCACCGGGCAAATCCACAGCACCGGATGCCACGCCGCCACGTCGAGCACGACGCCGGTCTGCGTCCGGATGACTCCGGCCACGCCGACGAGGAGCACGAAATAGACGCCGAAGCCCACCGCGGCCCCCAGCCCGCCGATGCACGCCGCCTCGGCCACGACCGCGCCAAAGATCGTCCGGCGGCGCGCCCCGAGCGCGCGCAGGATGGCCAGGTCGCGCTGCCGCGCGCTCATGGAATTGTAGATGCTCGCCAGCACCGACCCGGCGGCCACCAGCGCCACGAGATAGGCCACCAGTGCGAGCACCTGGTCGAACCACGAGATCTTGCTGAACAGCTCCGCAATGATCGCCCCCACGGGATAGGCAAACGTCAGCCGGTTGCCCTGCTTGTTGTACATCATGTCGAGCATGAACCCGGCGCTCGGCGTCCGCAGCTGGATGAGCACGGCGCTCACGTCCGTCGCCGCCTTCGGATCGTGCCCGCTCATAGTCTGCAACCCGCGCAGGGGAATCCAGATCACGCGATCCACCGGCGTGTTGGTCGACTCCAGGATCGCGGTGACGACGTAGGCGTCGGCGTGCTCGTTCTTCGCATCGAAGGCGAGGCCGTGAAAGGGGTGAAACGTATCGCCGACCTTCAGGCCCAGTCGCTGCGCCGCAAAACTCCCGGCCACCGCCTCCTTCGCCGCGGGGCCGAAAATCTTTCCGCCGGGCTGGAGCGCGAATTTCTTTCCCGGCGCGTATTCCACCTTTTCAAACAGCTCCGGCAACGTGCCCACCAGCCGGTAGCCGCGGAGATTGTCGCCGACCGCGAGCGGGATCGCCGCCTTCACCGCCGGGTGGCGCTTCACCATCTCGTAGTCGGCATAGGCCACATTGCCGGGCGAGGCCTCGAGGTGAAAAATCGCGTTGAGCACGAGCTGCAGTTTCGAGCCGCGCGCGCCCAGCACCGCATCGAACCCCGTGGTCGTCTGTGTGAACGCCGTCTGCGACTGGGTCTTCACCATCCAGACGCACATCAGCAACCCGGAGGCGAGCGCGATGCTCCCCGCCGTAATCACGGTCGAGAGCGCGTGCTGCCGCAGGGAACGGTAGATAATCAACGGCAGCGTCATCGGCGGACCTCCTGCAAGGCTTCGTTGATGTGGGCGAAATCCTTCCGGTGCTCGAACTGGCCGAGCACCTCCTCATCGTGACTAACCAGCAACAACGCCGCCGCGTGCTCGCGGCAGACTTCACGGATGAGCGCGAGGGCTTCGCCGGCGTGCTTGCGGTCGAGATTGCCCGTCGGCTCGTCGGCGAGCACGAGCTTGGGCCGGTTGGCCAGCGCCCGGGCGACCGCCACTCGTTGCTGCTGTCCCGTCGAAAGCTGCCGCGGAAAATGATCGAGCCGGTGCCCCAGCCCGACCCGGCCCAGCACCTCGCGGGCATGGGCCCGGTCCGCCCCGCGCGGCCCGAACGACATCCCGAGCATGACGTTTTCCAACACGGTGTAGCCCTGCAGGAGGTTGAACGTCTGGAAAATGTAGCCGAGCTTGTCCGCGCGCAGCCGGTCGCGCCGCGACTCGCTGAGGGCGGTCATCTCCACGCCGTCGATCGTCACCGTCCCGCTGTCCGCGGCGAGGATCCCGGCAATCATGTTCAGAAAGGTCGTCTTGCCCGAGCCGCTCTCCCCGCGCAGGGCGAGCTGCTCGTCGGCCGCCAGCGCGAACGCCGGCACATTCACGATCTCCGTCCGCTCCCCCTCGGGGGACAAAAATGATTTTTTCAGGTCGGTGACGGCGAGCATGGCGGGGGAAAGACGATTTGTCCCGAAAGACGGTGTGCTTCAAAAAGCACAAAATCCGTCAAAGCCGAAACATTTCTTTTGCCGATCGTCGCGCCAATTTCTCCGCCCAGGCACGCGCGGCCTCGACTCGCGCCGCCGGCCGTCGCAAGTTCAAGCGCATGAGTTCGTCTCCCGGGACACAATTTCGCGCGGCCCTCGCGACGGAAAAGCCCCTGCAAATCGCCGGTGCGATCAACGCCTACGCCGCGCTGCTCGCCCAGCACGCCGGCTTCCGCGCGCTGTATCTTTCCGGGGCCGGCGTCGCCAACCACTCCTGCGGCATCCCCGACACCGGCGACACCACGCTCGCCGACGTGCTCGTCGACGTCCGCCGCATCGCCCGTCGCGTGCCGCTCCCGCTGCTGGTCGATATCGACACGGGCTGGGACGACCCCGCCACCGCCGTCCGCGAAGTGGCCGCCGCCGGCGGCGCCGCCGTTCACCTCGAGGATCAGGTGCCCGCCAAACTTTGCGGCCACCTGCCCGGCAAACACCTCGTGCCCGTCGCCAAAATGGTCGCCCGCGTGCGCGCCGCGGTCGCCGGCAAACCCGATCCCGCGTTTGTCGTCATGGCCCGCACCGACGCCGCCGGGGTCGAGGGCGTCCCGGCCGCCATCGCCCGCGCCCAGGCCTATGTCGCCGCTGGCGCCGACATGATTTTCGCCGAGGCGCTCCACACGCTCGATGACTACCGGAAATTCACCGCCGCGCTGAACGTCCCCGTGCTCGCGAATCTCACTGAGTTCGGCCAGACGCCCTATTTCACCCTCGCCGAACTCGGCGCAGCGGGCATCGCGATGGTGCTCTATCCGCTCAGCGCCTCCCGCGCCGCCGCCGCCGCTTCGCGCGACGTCTATGCCGCGATTCGCCAGGAGGGAACGCAGCAAAACGTCGTGGGAAAAATGCAAACCCGCGCCGAGCTTTACGCGACGCTCGGCTACACGCCTCCCGTCAAAAAGTGATGCGATGGCGCGGATCGGGATGGCGGAGTTGAGCCAGGTCCGTTTCAACACCAGTTTCCCGCGGTAAAACCCGCCCCCCTTACCATGAGCGACCCCACGCCTCCACCCGTTGCCAAAGGCAAAAAATCCGTCGCGCTCTCCGGCGTCATCGCCGGCAACACCGCTGTCTGCACGGTCGGCCACTCGGGCAACGATCTGCACTATCGCGGCTACGACATCGCCGACCTCGCGCGCGAGGCCACGTTCGAGGAGGTCGCGCACCTGCTCATCCACGAAACGCTGCCCACGGCCGCCGGGCTCGCCGACTACCGCCGCCGCCTCGCCACGCTCCGCGGCCTGCCGGCGCCGCTGCGCACCGTGCTCGAACAAATTCCCGCGAGCGCCCACCCGATGGACGTGCTGCGCACCGGCTGCTCGATGCTGGGCACGCTCGAAACGGAGGCCCTGCCCACCGCCGGCGGCAACGCCTCCACCGTCGCCGGGGCCCGTGCCATCGCCGACCGGCTCACCGCGTGCTTCCCCTCGATGCTGCTCTACTGGCACCATTACGTCACGAGCGGCCGGCAGATCCCGGTCGAGACGGCCGCCCCGTCCACCGCGGCTCATTTTCTGGAACTGCTGCATCAACGCCCGGCCAGCCCCGCGCAGGTCCGGGCCCTTGACCGCTCGCTCACGCTCTACGCGGAGCACGAGTTCAACGCCTCGACCTTCACCGCCCGCGTGATCGCCGGCACCGGTTCCGACATGGCGTCCTGTATCAGCGGCGCGATCGGCGCGCTCCGCGGCCCCAAGCATGGCGGCGCCAACGAGGTCGCCCTCGAAATCCAGCAGCGCTACGCCGCTCCGGACGAAGCCGAGGCGGACATCCGCGCCCGAATCGCCCGGAAGGAGATCGTCATCGGCTTCGGCCACCCCGTCTACACGATCGCCGATCCGCGCAACGTGATCATCAAGGAAATCGCCCGGGAACTCAGCGCCGCGACGGGCAACCTGAATCTATTCAATATCGCGGAGCGGCTCGAAACGCTGCTCTGGCACGAGAAGAAGATGTTTCCCAATCTCGATTGGTACAGTGCCGTCGCCTACCACGCGCTGGGCGTGCCACGCTTGATGTTCACCCCGCTGTTCGTGATCGCCCGCACCGCCGGCTGGTCCGCCCACATCGTGGAACAACGCGTCGACGGAAAAATCATCCGCCCCGGCGCCAACTACACCGGTCCCGCCGACCGGCCGTTTGTGCCCTTGGAAAAGAGATGATCGTGCTCGTCCTCTTGCTCATGATCGTGCTCGGGTTGAGTCGAGCTGCGTAAGAGCACGATTACGCGCACGATTTTCAAAAATGTCCTCCCCCATCTCCAACGTCCGCCCGCCCGCCGATGCGCTTCTCGCCGAGATCGCCGACTACGTGCTGAACCAGCGTCAGCCGAGCGACGACGCCCTCGACACCGCGCGCTGGTGTCTCGCCGACACGCTCGCCTGCGGCATCCTCGCCCTCGCCTTCCCGGCGTGCACGAAGCTCCTCGGCCCCGTGGTCGACGGCACCACGACGAAAAACGGCGCCCGCGTCCCCGGCACCGGCTATGAACTCGATCCGGTGCAGGCCGCGTTCAACATCGGGACGATCGTCCGGTGGCTCGATTTCAACGACACGTGGCTCGCCGCCGAATGGGGACATCCGTCCGACAATCTCGGCGCCATCCTCGCGGTGACCGACTGGCTCTCGCGCCACCAGGCCGCGGGCGCCGTGCCCACCGCGTTTCGCACGCCGCTGTCCGCCTTCACCGCCGAACAGGTCGCCGCGCCGGGCGCTCCCCGCCGGCCGGCCCGCCCGCCCCTCACGATGCGCGACGTCCTCGTCGCCATGATTCAGGCCCACGAGATCCAGGGTGTGCTGGCGCTCGAAAATTCATTCAACCGCGTAGGACTCGACCATGTGTTACTTGTGCGCATTGCCTCCACTGCCGTTGCCACCGCGCTCCTCGGCGGCACGCGCGACCAAATCATCAACGCGCTCTCGCACGCGTGGCTCGACGGCTCCGCGCTGCGCACGTACCGCCACGCCCCCAACACCGGCTCCCGCAAATCCTGGGCGGCCGGCGACGCCACGAGCCGGGCGGTCCGCCTCGCGCTGATCGCCCTGACCGGCGAGATGGGCTACCCGTCCGTGCTCACCGCCAAGACATGGGGTTTCCAGGACGTTTCCTTCAAGGGCCAGCCCGTGAAACTCGCGCGGCCGCTCGGCAGCTACGTGATGGAGCAGATCCTCTTCAAGATCTCCTTCCCCGCCGAGTTCCACGCGCAGACCGCCGTGGAATGCGCGATCAAGCTCCACCCGCTCGTCCGCGACCGCCTGCACGAAATCGGCCGCGTCGAACTCACCACGCACGAGTCCGCGATCCGCATCATCGACAAGAGTGGCCCCCTCCACAACCCGGCCGACCGCGATCACTGCCTGCAATACATGACCGCCATCGGCCTGATCTTCGGGAATCTGACGGCGGAGCACTACGAGGAAAAGATCGCCCACGACCCGCGCATCGACGCCCTCCGTGCACGGATGACGGTGGTCGAGGACAAGCAGTATTCCCGCGACTACCTCGACGCCGACAAGCGCTCGATCGCCAACGCCGTGCAGGTTTTTTTCCGCGACGGCACGCAGACCGAAAAGATCGTGGTCGAATACCCCATCGGCCACCGCCGCCGCCGCGCCGAGGGGATTCCGGTACTCCGGCAAAAAGCCGAGTCGGCCTTCGCGGCCCATTTCGGCCCCGCCAAAGCCACGGACTTGATGACGCCCTTTGCCGACCGGGCCAAACTGGAAGCCATGTCCGTGCACCAATTCTGCAGCCAATTCATCAAATGACCGCCACGCCACCGACGGGCATAGCTCGTGCGGGGTGACGAAGGATAGGTCGCCTTGGACTTTTTCACTCGGGATCGAGAGCACGAGGCATGACCGACGGTGGCGTTTGCCAGTATCGTCACCGTCATCCGAGCCTCTGACGTAGAGAACACCCTTACGTCAGCACCCCCGGTCCGAGCCATCACTATTACATTCCGTCAACGAAGCACCCCGGAGCCCGCTGACTGACGATTACTCCCTCGCTGACGATGTCACCGCCAGCACTGAGGACGCTCACCGTTTGGCGGCGGCCCCCGAGGTCCAATCCAATCGTGAGGTTATCGGTCGGGTTCATATGGCGGAGTAGAACGCTGCGCGCTCATTCGCGCTTCACGTCTCTTCGCCGCTGCTAATTCCTACTTGTTAGGGGTTCTTGCGGTCATGAGGGTGGGTTCGCTGGGGATCGGATATTCTTTCGAAAGCCTCGGGCGTGAGTGCTCCGTAGTCGACTGAGCCGTCTGACCCCGAGGCAGATGAAACAGATTGCGCGTGCCCGCGAACCACCAGGCCTGAATCCAGCAAGGCGGTGTCGATCAGCGAAGGCACGTCGTATTCCACCGATGACGCCAGAAGCTTCTTCTTCTCCGCCAACACACCTGAATCGAAGCGTTCGAGCGCGTTGCCGACCTTCTCTTCGGCGTCGGCGGTATAGTCACGACCCGCATACGTTTTGATAGCGGCCTTCGCCTTCTCTGGAACGTCGTAGCATGCAACCCAGCGATCCAGATTTCGCAATGCGAGCTTTGGATGGTTGTTTTCATATTTTGCCTAACAGTGCTATTCGCCTGCACTGGGTGCAGCTTTTGGAGGTGAGTGAGGAATACGGATCGGAGCATAGCCCTCCAAGGCGAGCCGAAGCCGGGCGCCACTTTTTTCGGCTGAGGCGGCCGCCGGGTAACCCGGCGCGAAATTCCCGCGTTTCTCCATTGCTGCGAGGTCAGGCGGGCGCCGACGGCAGTCATGGGGGTGAAGGAGTATTTGGCCGGGCACGCGAGACCAGGCGCAAACGGCGCTCGGCTGCCGCTGCTCTGGTTTTTTCAGACCGTCAAAGAATGGCTGGCGTGAGCCAGGCTCCGGGCAGGACATCACGTCCGCCAGCGAACCACGCCCTCCCCAAGAACGCGCCGCATTCATCGCCGAATGCCCGAAAGCGTGGAACGCTGATCCGCGCTGATCTCCGCTCATCTGGATCAGCGTCCACGAGCGTAGATTAGCGTTCCAACGGTTTTCCCCGCCCCCGCCGGCACCAAACTCGATCCTTGCGCACCGATCGGCGTTATTCCTGTTTCCTTTACCCATGAAAACCCCGCCCCTTCGCCTCGTCCTCCTTATCGCCACGCTGTTCACCGGACTTTCGTCCCGCCTCCCCGCCCAGGCCTCCGTGCCGGCCACGGCCAACGTCAACGGCCTCGGCTTTCTCGCCGGACACTGGCTGGGTGCCAGCACCTCCGGCACCGCGATGGAGGCCATGTGGACCGCCCCCTCGGGCAACAACGTACTCGGCACCATGCGCCAGATGAAGGAGGGCAAGGCCTCGATGTACGAAATCCTCGTCGCGGAACAGGCCGGTTCCGGCGTGAGCCTCCGCGTCAAACATTTCAACCCCGGCCTCACCGGCCGCGAGGAGAAGGATGCGTCGGATCACTACGCCGTCATCGAACTGGGCAACGACCGGGTGGTGCTGGAAAAAATCGGCGGCAACGCTCCGCTCCGCATTGTCTGGGAGAAACGCCCGGGGCCCGTCCTCGCCGCGACGCGGGGAACGCTCAAGGACGGGAAGTGGACGTTCACCGATCTGTTTTCCTTCAAGCCCGCCCCTTGATCCACCGGCGGGGACGACCGCTTCATTCCGCTCGCGGAATCCGGCGGCCCGTCAGTCGGCCCTTGCCGTCCGGTCCAGGCCGCGCTACGCAACCCCCATCGTTTTCCGCGATCACGTGTGATCGCGCAGCGACGAGAAGATCCCCTCCCCGCCGGCCATTCCTCCCCTGTATCACCCCATGAAAAAGACCCCAAAAACGACGTCTCCCCATCTGCTCACGCGCCGCGAGTTCGTCGGCAAAACCCTGGCGACAGCCGCGCTCATCACCGGCGCTCCCGCGTTTCTCCGCGGCCAGAATCTGAACAGCAAGCTGAACATCGCGTTCATCGCCTGCGGCGGTCGCGCGAGCGCGAGCTTGAACGAACTCACGATCGTGCCGGGCCGCGGCCAGGGTGGGCGCAGTGGAAAGGGCAAAGCCGAACCGTCGGCCCCGCATCCGGACGAAAACGTCGCCGTGATCTGCGACGTGAACCAGGTGGCGGTGGACTCCGCGGCCCAGCGGTATCCGCAGGCGAAAAAATTCAACGATCTCCGCCGCGTCTTCGACCGCCCGAATGACTTCGACGCCGTCGTGGTCTCGACGGCCGAGCACACCCACGCGTTTGCCACCTACCTGGCGCTGACCCATGGCAAGCACGTCTACTGCGAAAAGCCGCTCGCCTATAACATTTGGGAAACGCGCTTCATCCGCGAAACCGCCGCGAAATATCCGCACCTGTCGACGCAGATGGGCAACCAGGGCCACGCCATGGCCACGCGGCGTTCGATCCGGGAAATTCTGAACACGGGCGCGATCGGCCCCGTGCGCGAAGTCCATGTCTGGGCGGACCGCGCGTGGGGGCTCCAGGATGCCGCGTCCGCCGAGCGCTTCGACAAACCGCACGGTTTCTACAACGGCAGCCAGATCGTGGAGCGGTTCAAGGAGGAGATGCCCGTGCCCGCGAACATGAACTGGGACTTGTGGCTCGGGCCCGCGCCGGCGCGGCCGTTTCATGCGACGTATTTCCCCGGTCCCCGGTGGTATCGCTGGTGGGATTTTGGCAACGGCACGATGAGCGACCTCGGCAGCCACGATAACGACGTGCCCTATACCGTGCTGGATCTCTGGCGGACCGATGCCACGGGCCGGCGCGTGCTGGCCCCGGCGACGATCGAAGCCGTTTCGCCCCATGGACCGGCCCATCCGGAACTCGCGCCCGCAACGCTGATGGCGACGTTTGAGTTTCCGGCCGTCGGCGCCCAACCGGCGCTCAAGCTGGTCTGGCACCAAGGTAACAGCAAGCCCCCCGGGTGGGTGCCGGCGTGGGGCGGCCGTTCGTGCGTATTCATGGGCGACAAAGGCATGCTGCTCGGCAACGGGAAGCTGTTGCCTGAGGAAAAATTCAAGGATTTCACGACTCCCGCCGAGACGCTGCCCCGCTCGCCCGGCCACTGGGTCGAGTGGGTCAACTTCGCCAAAGGCACCGGACCGCGACCCGGCTCGGATTTCCAGTATTCCGGCTGGACGACCGAGGCCAACCACCTCGGCAACGTGGCCTACCGCACCGGCAAGAAGATTATGTGGGACTACGCGGCCATGCGCGCGACGAACGCGCCGGAAGCCGCGCCCTTCATCCGCCGCCCCGAGTATCGCAAAGGCTGGGACGGAATCCTGAAGGCCTAGCGAGCACCGCCGCGCGCGTCACCCGGCGCGGCTCAGTTGAGATCCCGGTCCTTCCAGTACTTGGTGCCCTGCAGCGTCGCCTGCAGGGCGAGGCCGTTCTTGGTGATTTGATAGACCTCCACGCCCGGGATCGCCGTGGCCGCAGTCGCGAGCGCCGCACCCTTGTCGTCGGATTTGGCGGCGGCATCGACCTGCCCGCTGAAATCCCAGCCCTTCTCCACGAAGGCCTCGAGATTCGCCTTGTCGCTGAAGATGAACACCGCCCGAAAATCCTTCACGCCGAGGCCGAAACCGATGCCCGCCGAGCCCATCTTCATGAAGGTCTCGCTGTCCTTGAACGTGCCCGGCTTGACGACGATACCGTGGCCGCCGGCGAAGCTCGCCAGCACGAGGTTGATACCGACGTTGGAGAACACCGCGTAACCGGCGGCTTTCTTGATCTTCGCCTTTGTGCCCGGATGCAGTTGGTAGAGCTCCGCGAGCACCTTGTCGCGCATGGCGCGGATGTCCGCCCGCTCCGCTTCGGCGTCGGACTTGGCGTGCGCCACGGGACCCGCGACGATGCCGGCAAGGATCAGGGCAAGGAAGGAAACCAGACGGGCGGAAAATTTCATGGCGACAAGGGACCGGGGAAATCGGAAACGAAAATAGCACCGACACCGGCGGTGTCGAGGAGCCACCGGGACAGGGGCCCTGCCCACGGCGGGTTCGCCCTCCCGCTTATCGGAAAGTTGACTTCAATCGCCGCCTTCCGCGTCGTCCTTTCGTCGCCCCTACCCCGATGAAATCCCTCCTGCTGTTCCTGACCGCGATCTCGGGTCTGGCGTGTTCGACCGTCGCGGCCGCCACCGCCCCGCTCCAACTCACCCTCCCGCCCGCCTGCTACGCCGTGCCGGGCGTGCCGTTCAGCCTCTACTTTGACAACGTGGTACTGACCGAGACGCCGGAGAATTCCCGCTTCGCGGTCACCTGCGATGTCGGCCAGACCGAGGCACGGCGCTGGACGGTCACGCCCGCCGACCGTGACGTGGGCAGGCACACGCTCGCCGTCGTCGTGAAAAATCGCGACGGCACCGTCTTGGGAAAAGCGCAGACCATCCTGCAAATCGTGCCGCGCGACGCCGGCGCCGGCCGTTCGCTGCGGCTGCTCATCGTCGGCGACAGCCTCACCAACGCCACGCACTATCCCAACGAGATCGCGCGGCTCCTTTCCGCCCCGGGCAATCCCCGCTGGACGATGCTCGGCACGCACAAGACCGCGTCCGCGGCACCCGGGGTTGTCCACGAGGGATACGGCGGCTGGACCTGGAAATCATTTCTTTCGATGTATTCGCCGGACGCGGAAAAGACCACCGCCGGGCCGCTGGCGCGCAAACGCACCAGCCCGTTCATTTACGCCGGAGCGGACGGGAAGCCCTCCCTCGACTTCGCCCGGTACCTGCGCGAGGAGTGCGCCAACCAGCCGCCCGACGTGGCGACGTTTCTCCTCGGGATCAACGACTGCTTCGCCGCGAATCCGGACGATCCCGCGGCGATCGAAAAATCGATCGGCGCGGCCCTGGACAACGCCGAGCAGCTGTTGAAGGCCTTTCGCGCCGCGAGTCCGAAAACGGCCTTCGCCATCGGGCTGACCACGCCGCCCAACGCGCGCGAGTCCGGCTTCGAAGCCAACTACAAGGGCAAGTATCACCGCTGGGGCTGGAAGCGCATCCAGCACCGGCTGGTGCAGCGCATGCTCTCGCAGTTCGGTGCCCGCGAGTCGCAGGGCATTCATCTCGTTCCGACCGAATTGAACCTCGATCCGGTCGACGGCTATCCCGACAACAACGGCGTGCATCCGAATCCCACGGGCTACCAGCAGATCGGGGCCACGTTCTATGCGTGGATAAAATGGCATCTCCACTCATCGGCGCCGTAGTCCCGCGCGGCTTTCGCCACGACCCGCCCCCAACGCCATGCCCCCGCATCCCTCGGCGTCCAACCAACCCGCGCCCATGGCGCCCGCTCCGCTTTCGCGTCGCACCTTTCTCCGCGCCAGCGCCGTGACGACCGGGGCACTCGTCTTTCTCCCCACTCGCAGCCGGTCCGCCACCACGCCGGCGGGGAACGGTTCGCTCATCGCCGCCATTGAAAAAAACCCGGTGCGCCGTGGCCGCGATGGCAGTGGGCCGACGTGGTTTCATCCCCGCGCGTGCATGATTCCGGGCGCCAGCGGCCCACGGGCGTTCATGACGCTGCAAACGATCCAAGGCTCGGACTACTTCGGCCCCGTCCATTGGATGGAGTCGCCGGACCTTGGCCGCACCTGGACCGAGCCGCAACCCGTGCCGGCGTTGGGCCGTGTACCGCATCCCACCGAGGGCGAAGAGGGGGTGTGCGACGTCGTGCCGCAATGGCATGCACCGTCGCGCTCCGTACTGGCGGTGGGCCACAACGTATTCTACAGCGGCCCCAAGTTCTCCGCAAAGCAGCCGCCCCGCTGGCCGGTCTACGCGGTCTGGCGTGACGGTCGCTGGGGTCCCCGGCGCAAGCTCGAGTGGAACGATCCGCGCGGCACGGAAATTTACTCCAACGGCTGCGGCCAGCGCGTGCTCCTACCCAACGGCGACATCCAGATGTCGCTCACGTTCGGAACCAAAGGGGCGCCCCGCTCGGTCGCGGGCGTGATCTGCGGTTTCGACGGCGAGCGACTGGTCGTGAAACAAGTCGGCCCTGAACTCCGCAACGAGAAGGGCCGCGGGCTGCTCGAACCGTCCGTGGTCTCCTTCCAGAACCGGATCTACCTCACGATTCGCGCCGAGGACGAGCGGGGCTACGTGGCGCGCAGCGACGACGGACTCACGTTCGAACCGCAGCGTGCGTGGGCGTGGGACGACGGCGAGCCGCTGACGATGTCGACCACGCAGCAGCACTGGCTCGCTCATTCGGACGCGCTCTTTCTCGTCTACACGCGCAAGGATGCCACCAACGCCAACGTTCTCCGGTGGCGTTCGCCGCTGTTCATCGCCCAGGTGGATCCCGCGACCTTGCGGCTGCGCCGCGCCACGGAACGCGTCGTGCTTCCCTTGGTCGGCGATGGCATCAAGGACCCCGATCGCGTCGCGATCATGGGAAATTTCCACGTCACCCATGCCAGCCCCGCCGAATCGTGGGTGACCGTCGGCGAATGGCAGCCGCGCAACGGGATCAAGGGCGATTTGCTGCTGGCCCGGATTCGTTGGGCGGTGCCCAACCGGATCGCCGGTTGATCGCGGGCCCGGCGGCGCGGGCCAGCGGATCTTTCGGGATTTGCGTTGCCGGAGGACGGAGGCTTCGTTCAACCAACGCTTCCGCCATGCACCGCACTCTCGTCAAAGACGCGCTCGCCGCCACCACGCCGATGGACGCCATCCTCCTGCAGGGATGGGTTCGCACCCGCCGCGACGCGAAGGCCTTTTCGTTCATCGAGCTGAACGACGGCTCGTGCCTCAAGGGCATCCAGGTCATCGCCGACGCCGCGCTGCCCAACTACGCGACCGAGATCGCCAAAGCCAACACCGGTGCCTCGGTGGAAGTGCGGGGCCGGCTCGTCGAATCCAAGGGCCAGGGACAGAAATGGGAGGTCGTGGCCGGGTCGTTCACGGTCGTGGGCGAGGCCGACGCCACGTATCCGCTGCAAAAGAAGGGCCACACGCTCGAATTCCTCCGCGAAATCGCCCACCTGCGCCCGCGCTCGAACCTTTTCGGCGCGGTCTTCCGCGTGCGCAGCCGGCTCGCGTTCGCCGTGCACCAGTTTTTCCAGGGCAAAAACTTTTTCCACGTCCACACGCCCATCGTCACCGCCAGCGACGCCGAGGGCGCCGGCGACATGTTTCGCGTCACGACGCTCGATGCGGCCAAGCCGCCGCGGACCGACACCGGCGAGGTCGATCACGCGCAGGATTTTTTCGGGCGGAAAACGTTCCTCACGGTCAGCGGCCAGCTCGAGGCGGAGATCTTCGCCTGCGCGCTCTCCAACATTTACACGTTCGGCCCGACGTTCCGCGCGGAGAATTCCAACACCTCGCGCCACGCAGCGGAGTTCTGGATGATCGAGCCCGAGATGGCGTTCTGCAATCTGACGGGAAACATGGATCTCGCGGAGGAGTTCGTGAAATACCTGATCCGCGATGCGAAGGAACACTGCGCGGCCGACCTCGAGTTCTTCAGCAAGTTCGTCGACAAGGAGTTGATGGCGCGCCTCGACTTTGTGCTGGAGCGGCCGTTCCAGCGCTGCAGCTACACGGAGGCGATCGAAATTCTCACCCAATCGGGGAAAACTTGGGAGCACCCCGTTTCCTGGGGCGCGAATCTCCAGGCGGAGCACGAGCGTTTCCTCACCGAGGAACACTTCAAATGCCCGGTCACCGTCTACAACTATCCCCGGGCGATCAAGGCGTTCTACATGCGCGTCACCGACGGCTGCGCCGCCGACCGTCAGACCGTGGCGGCCATGGACCTGCTCGTGCCCGGCATCGGGGAAATCATCGGGGGCAGCCAGCGCGAGGAGCGGCTCGACGTCCTGCGCGAAGGGATGGCCCTGCACCATCTCGACGAAAAAAACTACTGGTGGTACCTCGATCTCCGTCGCTACGGCAGTGTGCCGCACGCGGGCTTCGGTCTGGGCTTCGAACGCATGCTCATGTTGGTGACGGGAGTCGCCAACATCCGCGACGTGATCCCGTTTGCCCGCACACCGGGCACGGCGGAATTCTGAGTCCGGCGGCGCCTCGCCCATCGCTCACGGCCACCCTCTCGCGGAAAGCGACTGCACCGTCCCCGTCGTCCACCACCGCCGACCCAGTTCGTCGATGTCAACTATTAGTTGACATCGGTCGCTCGGATCGCGGTTGCACCGGAGCCATGGCGCCGATGGGCTGGGAAAACGCTGGGCGACACGGCCCCGGAAAGGGACCGGTCCGTCAGCGACCCCAGTGGCCCTCGAAGAAGATGTAGTTGCCGCCGCGGCGCTCCCAGCGCGGCTCGACCCATGCGCGGCGGCCACGCGGCGGTTGCTCCCAGTGACCGGCAAACCACACGTGCCGGCCCCCGCGCCACGCCCAATATCCGTTGATCCAGACATATCCGGGTCCGGGTCGCGCGAAGACCACCTCACGGCGTGGTGGCGGCGGTGGGGCCATGACGACGATCTGCTGTGGCGGCGCCTCCGCGACGACCATCGAAGGAGGTGGAGCGCTCATCGCGCCGCCGTCGCGCCAATAGCCTTCGATCAGGACATAACGCCCGCCCCGAAATTCCCAGTGCGCCGGCACCCAGACCACCCTCGGCCGCGGCGGCATCTCCCAGTGGCCGCCCATCCACACGTGTCGACCAAGCCGCCAGCCCCAATAGCCCCCGACCCAAATATGGACGGGCGACGGACGCTCATAAATCACTTCCGATTGCGGCGGCGGCGGGGGTTGCGTCGTGTAGATTTCCTGTGGCGGTTGCGCCGCCGCGGCCACCGGCGGTGCCGGAGGGGCCTCGCTCCAATAGCCCTCCTTCAAGACATAGCCGTTGGCCTGCTTCTGCCACTCGGGCGGCACCCACGAAACGCTGGGCGTCGGCGGAATCTCCCAACGACCGGACTCCCAAACGTAGGCGCCCTCCTGCCACCGCCAGTGTCCAGGCACCCACACGTGTTGGGGCGTCGGTTGCTCGCCGGGCGTATCGCTCGCGGCCGGGCTGAGTGGCTTGTCGACCATCGGTGCGGGCGCAACCGTCGGGGCGTCGGGCACGGGAGTCGCCGAGCGCACGGACGATCCGACAAGCATCAAGGCCAGAGCCAGACTGCCGCAACGAGCGGCTGACACTGGGCTCCGCAGCAGATGGCCCCAAGTAACGTTGGTTGGACTCATGGCCAGCTTAGACGCGAAGAATCGCCCAAGGTTTCGCCCGACTAGGACCATTCTCCGCTTGCGACCGCGCTATCCGGCGAAATCCGTCTCCCCCAGCCGGCCTGGCAGCGGCCTAGACTTCGACCTTGATTCCCTTTTTGCGCAGCATGTCCGCGGAAATTCTCCGCAGGTTTCCGCCGAAAACTTTCATGCGATCGGCCCGGGAGATATCGGCGTCCAATACCTTTCCGATCTCGGTGGCGTAGCTGCGACTCGGACCGTGCCCGCCCCAGACGAGCCGCTCGGCCCCGAGTTCCTTGAGCCCGTATTCCAGCATGCCCGAATGCGGATCGGATCCGGAGTATTCCATCAAAATATTTTTTTGCGTGCGGACCACCCGGATCCCCAGCTCCCAGTCGCCGCCCGTATGCCCGCAGACGATCTGCACCTTGGGAAACCGTCGCGCGATCTCCACGACATCGGCCGGCGCCGCCTCGCCTTCGCCGTTGCCGCCGCCGGGCAGATACGCCGAGCCGCCAATTTTCGTCCAACTGTGGATATAAACGTGGCAGCCGAGATCCTCGGCGAGACGCATGATCGGATCGTTGTTGGGATGGTTGCATCTCACGCCGGTTTCCCGGCCGGCATACTTGATCGCGATGCAGGGTCCGTTCCGGATCCATTTCTCCACTTTCTCGCACGACTTGTCCGGAAAGTTGGGATCGACCGGCGTCCTTCCGGACAGCTTGTGCTTGTCCCGCTCCATAATTTTCAGAATTTCGGCTTCGTTGGGTGCGGGATCAAATGGATGATCCAAGGTCCCGCCGATCTCCTGGGCAATGGACCGCTCGATGCCCATGCGCTCCACGTAAAAGTTATTGCGTTCGTACTGCTCGACGGGACGGGGCGAATCGAAGCCGTGAAAGTGATTATCCCAAAGTCGATAGGCCACCAATTCGTCGCGCGACGGCAGTCCGTAGCCGTGAGCGTTGATCAAAAATTCGCGTGAAGTCATGGGATTTTGGGGCTTCGAATTTGCAACCGGGTCAATGTCGTAGCGGAGCGAAAATGAAGACAACCCCGGGGAAAACAACTGTGGACTGGCACGTCGTCCGGCCAATCGATCCCCGGCCGCGGGATCTACAAACGCCCCTCGCCCGACCGGCCGGCGCGCATGAATCAGTCAGTAGGCGAGCGGTTGAGGGAACCACCCGCCGCTCGGTTGGCTCCCGGCCTTACTTGGATTTCTTGGTGCCAGAACGTCCGCCCCGCCGGTTTGGCTTTTGTGCCGTCTTACCAGCTCTCGGGGACGGCGCCGCTCTCCCGACCTCGGCCTCGTTCTTGTCCGTGAACTCCGAAGCCTTCGCGTTGACCCACAGCTCGCCCTTCGCGTTCAAGTTCAACCAGAAGATTTCTCCCGCTTGCTCGACGAACACGGGCTTCTCCCGCGCCTTTTCGGGTGCCTTGAGTCCGGCGGCCACCAGCGTGGCGATGAATTCCTCGACCGGCTTGGCGAGCTGGCCGGCGACTCGCTCGACCTTGCCCGCAAATCCGCCGGTCCGGGTTTCCTTCAGCAGCAACCGCACGGCGGAAAGAACGTGAGGGCCGGCAGCCGGCGGCTGATCCGCAGGGGCGGGTTCCGGGGCCGCCAGGGTCGCCGCCGCCGAGCCATCGGCGGGTGCCGAAGCAGGCGTGGCCGCGGGTTGAGTCGAAGCGGGCATTTCGGGCTCGCCGGCCACCGCCGAAAGGGCGGTTTCGCCAGGTTTCTTCTCCCGACCGTTGACCCAAAGGCCGCCGCGGGAATCCGCGTTGAGCCACCAAAGTTCGTCGCCGATTTCGACAAAGATCGGCTTGTCGCCGGCCCCCGCGGGCACGGTGAGCCCCATGGTTTCGAACGCGGCCTTCAAATCGCTTTCGCTGCATTTCAGGGCCCGCGAAAGAAAACTCGTGCTGCCGGAGCCGCCCGGACCGCGCCGATTGCGCCGCATATGCGGACGGATCCTGGCCAACAGCGCCGGCCCCTCGGGCAGCGGCGATCTTGACGGCGCCCGCTCGACCGCTTGAGCGGATCGCTCGACCGGGGCGGCGGGCTCGGTTCCCTCCGGGACACGGGGCTCCGAGCGCTGACCACCCTCCTCCTTGGTTCGACCGCGATCGTCGGGCCGTTGGTTTTTTTCCTCGGACGTCTGGACGTCGGGCCGGGCTTCCTCTTCCAAGGCAACGCGCACCGCCTTCACGGCCCGGAACATCGGACGCGGTTTCTCCTTCGTGTTGATCCAGAGTTCGCCGCGCCGGTTGATGTTCAGCCAGTAAAGATCGCCTTCGTATTCAACGTAAACCGGCGCCGAATCTTCGTCGGCCGGCAGCACCAAACCGCATTCGACCAGCGCACCCTTCACGTCGTCTTCCGACTGATCCCACTTCTTGGCCAGATAATCCGCCCCGACGGACATCCCGGGGCCGCGCTGATTGCGACGCATATGTGGCTTGATCGCTTCGAAAAAGGTCGGGAGGTCGTCCTCCTCCGCGGCCGTGAGTTTATCCCATTCGTCCTTCTCGTCCTCGGGCGCTTCGAGATCCGAATCGCGCGAGGTATCGACCGGCTTGCGAAAGCCGTCTTCGGGCGCGGCCTTCTCCTCGAGGAAACTCGGCGACCGCTCTTCGGCCGCCGCTGTCGTGGAGCCCGCCTTGAATTTTGCCTCGAACTCGGCCCGAAGTTTTTCCGCCTCGACCTTGGCCGCGGCCGCGGCCGCATCCTGTAGCGTCCAGTCGCGCTGCGTCGGCCGCCGCGCCAGGCCGGAAAAAGCCAGCGTGTTATCGGATTGCGTGCGGAAATCGATGATTTCCCACTCGTCGCGCCCGAGATCGTTCAGAAATTTTTCCAACAAAGCGGGCGTGGCAAATCCACCTTTTCCGCTGCTGATAACCTTGTATTCCCAAAGTGACATAGTTGCCCGCGCCGCGCGCGGAATCTCACCCATCCCAAATGACGACACGCTTGCCCAGCATAATCGCGCCCCGCCGGAGGCCTTGCGCCTCCGGGGTCGCCCGGTGGCAGGGCGACACCAACCACGGCCCCCGGCGAGCCGGTTCGGCCAGCCAAAGCCGGGATCCACAGCGTCTTAAACGGTCGGCCCGACAAACGTCACTTGCCCCATCCGGAAGACTGGCTCATTTCGGGACCGAACCGGCGCCCCGACGATTTGGATTTCGGACCGCCCGGGGAACCGACTTGGTCGCGAGCCCACGCCAAAAAAAGAGCCATTTTCATCGATCCTTCGTCCTGCTCATGATGTCACGCCATTCCGCCTTTCGGCTCATCGCCATCATCCTCGCCACGAGCGCCATTCCGCGGAACGCCCCCGCCCAAACGCCCGCACCCCTTGCCAGCGGCACCGCTCCCGGCACCGTCAACCCCACCACGCTGAGTGCCGTTGTCGTCACGGCCGCGCGGACGCCGCAGGCCCCCGAACATGTCGCTGCCACCGTCACGACCTTCGACGAAATCGCGCTGCGGCAGACGCCCGCCACCACCCTCGACGGCGCGTTGCGGAGCGTGCCGGGGTTCAGTCTGTTTCGCCGCAGCGACAGCTTTACCGCCAATCCCACGGCGCAGGGTGTCTCCCTCCGCGGACTCGGCCCGAGCGGCGCCAGCCGCTCGCTCGTCCTGCTCGACGGCATACCACTCAACGACCCGTTTGGCGGCTGGGTTGCCTGGACAAAGCTGCCCCGCGAGGGTCTGGCCCGGGCAGAAATCGTGCCGGGCGGGGGTGCAACCGCGTGGGGTAACGCCGCGCTCGGCGGCGTCGTGCAATTATTCAGCGCGCCGGCGAATCTCGAACCCGCCCTCCTCGAGCGCGAGCCGACGCCCACCACCGCGACCACTCGCGGCACCCTGCGCGCGATCGCCGCCTACGGCGATTTCGGCACGCGGAGCGGTGAAATCGCCCTCGCCGTGCCCGCCGGCCGCGGAGTTGTACAAGTGCTCGGCGGACTGTTTTCTACCAACGGTTTCTCGCTGGTGGCACCCGAACGTCGCGGGGCGATCGATGTGGACGCCTGGAGCCGCCATCGCTCGCTGACCGCACGCTGGCGTCAGCCCCTGGGGGAAGCCCTGGAGGTCACGACCACGGTGCGTGGCTATGAGGAATTCCGCGGCAACGGCACTCCTTATCAACGCAACGGGTCACGCGAAAAATTCGCCTCGCTCGCCGTGAACGGTCAGCCCGCGGCCGCTTTCGCCTGGAACGCGGCCGCCTACGCGCAGGATCAGTCCTTCGCCAGCACCTTCAGCTCGGTCAACGCCACCCGCACCGCGGAAACGCCCGCCAGCGATCAATTCGCCGTTCCCGCCACCGCGTTCGGCGGGGCCTGGACCGGCACCTGGAGACACGCCGACGGCGCACGCACCAGCGGCGGAGCCGACGCGCGTTACGTGCGCGGCGAAACGCGCGAAAACTACACCTTCACGAACGGCGCGTTCACGCGCCAGCGCGTCGCGGGTGGCGAGCAAAACGTCGCAGGGATCTTCGGCCTCCACGAACGGCCGCTCATGCCGGCGCTGCGCCTGACGCTCGGCGCCCGGATCGACACCTGGAGCGAAAGCGCCGGCCACCGGCGCGAGAACGATCGCGGAACGGGCGCCGTACTCCGCGACGACCACTACGCGGACAGCGACGGCACCGAGTTCAGTCCCAGCGCCGGCTTGGTTTGGTCGGTGGACACGAATTTCCGCGTGCGAACCAACGTCCAGCAGGCGTTCCGCCGACCCACGTTGAACGAACTCTACCGTCCGTTCCGACAGGGACCCAACATCACGGAGGCGAACGCCACCCTCCGCACCGAACGCGTCACCAGCGGAGAAATCGGCGCCGACTGGTCGTTTGGCCGTACGGCGGCGACCCCTCAATCCGGCGCGGCGCCCCGCCCCGGGGCCGCGGCCTTCACCCTCGGTGCCAGCGCATTTTGGAACGAGCTGCGCGACGCCGTCGGCAATGTCACGCTGGCGCGCGGGCCCGGCAACTTTCCGCTTTTCGGCGTCATCGCGGCGGGTGGAGTAGGCCGGCAACGGCTCAACCTCGATCGCATGCGCGTCCGCGGCGTCGAGCTTTCGGCCGCGTGGCGCGCCAGCGAGGGGTTGTCGATCAATGCCGCGGCCCTGTTCAACGACGCCACCGTCCAGCGGGCCGCCATCGCCCCCGCGCTCGTGGGCAAACAGGTCGCGCAAGTGCCGCGCCGAAACGTGATGATCGGCGCCACCTGGCAGGCCCCCGGCGGGCTCGTCTTTGCGCCGCGGCTCCGTTGGATCGGGCGGCAATTCGAGGACGACGAAAATACCCTGATCCTCGGTGAAGCGGTCGTGGTGGATCTCGGCCTGAGTCGCGCCATCGGGCGCCACACGGAACTGTTCCTCAATGCCGAAAACCTCGGCAACGCCCGCATCGAGACCGGCCGCAGTTCGGATGGCGTCGTCAACATCGGCACCCCGCGTCTTGTCTTCGGCGGCGTGCGCGCCCGTTGGTGACGAACGCAGGGTGATCCCGGTTGGCGCGAGCGACCACCACTCCGGGAACAACGCAAAATGCAAAGGCCGCTCGCAATTCCTGTGGCTCCACGAATAGTTTCCCGACCGGAATAATCCACCCCTTCAGCCCTCCCACGACCATGCTTATCCGCACCCCGAAAGACTGGGAACTACCCGAATCGGCCGTCACCCCCGAGCGGGACTTCGCCCTCCGACCCCGTCGCGATTTTTTGAAAACGCTCGGCGTCGGCCTGGCCGGCGGCGTCCTCGGCGGCGGTGAACTATTCGCCGCCACCGCCGGGTTTCCCTCGAAGGAAAACCCCGCCTACCCCGCCAGCGCGCTCAAGCCGACCGCCTACGACCTGATCACGAGCTATAATAATTTCTACGAGTTCGGCACCGACAAGGCGGACCCCAAGCCCAACGCGAACCGTGGCTGGAAAACCGAGCCGTGGACCGTCGAGATCTCCGGCCTCGTCCGGAACCCCGCCAAGATCGACGTCAACGACCTGATCGGAAAACTGGGCGGGATCGAGCAACGCGTGTACCGGTTTCGGTGCGTCGAGGCCTGGTCGATGGTGATTCCGTGGGACGGCTTTCCCCTCGCGAAACTCGTCGCGCTCGCGGACCCGCTCCCGGAGGCGAAATTCCTGAAGATGACGACGTTTCTCGATCCGAAAAGCGCGCCGGGCCAGCGCGCGCGCAACCTCGACTATCCCTACGTCGAGGGCCTGCGCCTCGACGAGGCGAACCATGAACTGGCGTTCATCGCCACCGGGATTTACGGGAAGCCGATTCCCAATCAGAACGGCGCGCCCCTGCGGCTGGTCGTGCCGTGGAAGTACGGTTTCAAGTGCGTGAAATCGATCGTGAAGTTCGAGTTCGTCGCGAAGCAGCCGATGAACACCTGGCAGGCGATGCAGGCGCGCGAGTACGGCTTCTACGCCAACGTGAACCCCACCGTGGATCATCCCCGCTGGTCGCAGGCCAGCGAACGGGTGATCGGCGGCGGCGGTATCCTCGGCAGCCGGCAACGGACCCTCATGTTCAACGGCTACGAGAAGCAGGTGGCCCAATTGTACAAGGGAATGGATTTGGAGAGGAATTATTGAATGTGGAAATCAGGAAAGTCAGGAAGCAGGCCACGTGTTCGCTCGTGCTCTCGGAGGCATGCGTCTTCTTCCTGATTTTGTGATTTCCCCATGAAAATCCTGAGTTCCACATAAATTTCTTCCGGTGGTACTCCTCGAAAAACTCCTCCGATCGAAACTCTTCGTGTGGACCGCGATTGTCCTGCCGGGCCTGTGGCCCGCGTGGCCGATTTTCGTGCAGCAGGATCCCAGCGTTCTTGCGGATCCGCTCAAGTTCGTCCTGCACCACCTGGGGTTCATGGCGTGCGTGCTGCTCGCGGTCGTGCTCAGCTTCACGCCGTTGCGCGTGCTGTTTCCGAAATCGGGAATCGCCACCGCCCTCAACCGCCACCGGCGGCTGGTCGGAGTGAGCGCGTTTGCCTACGGCGCGCTCCATTTCGCAACGCACATCCTCTACGAGGGCGGCTTCGCGATCCTCGCGAGCGACGTGAAGAAGCCCTTTCTGGTCACCGGAATGATCGCCTTCACGATCCTGCTCGTGCTCGCCGTCACCAGTCTGCAAGTCCTCGTGCGCCGGCTGGGCGGCCGAAGATGGAAGAACCTTCACCGACTCGCCTACGTGGCGGCTGGTCTAAGCGCCTATCACCAGGCTGCGGCGCAAAAAAATTTCCCCGTGCAGGTGCTCTGGATCTTCGTCCCGCTGGCCGGGCTGGAACTGGCCCGGATCGTCAAGCAACGGGCGACCCGACGGGCCGATCCGGCCGCAGGTTGAAGAACCTACCTGCCGGCGTCGTCTCTGCCTTGACTGAAAGCCGCACCGTCAGCGTCTCGATCCGGAAATCTCCGGCCACCGTCTACGGCTGCCTGGCGGATCCGGCGCACCTTCCGCAATGGAGCGCTTTCATCACGCACATCCGTCGGGACGGCATGGCTTGGCTTGCAATCACGCCGCAAGGCCCCGTTCGAATTTCATTCAGCCCGCCCAACCCTTACGGCATTCTGGATCACCACGTCACCGTCAGTCCAAAGCCCACGGTCTATGTCCCGATGCGCGTCTTGAAGAACAACGACAATGGCAGCGAGGTGATCTTCACCGTGTTTCGCCTGCCGGAAACGACGGCCGAACAACTCCAAGCGGACATCGATAGCGTGCCGGCCGACCTCGCCAACCTGAAGCGGGTGCTGGAAATGACGTAAGGCGACTCCGTGCCGCCCGCCGGCGTTGCCCGTGAAATGCTTTGCGTCGGGATCTTTTTGCCGGGACGAAAGTGTTTCCTTTCCCACCCATCCGAGACGTCCATTCTGATTCCAGTCCGTCTCGCCCCGCCCCCATGGCTCCCCCGCCGTCCACCACCACTGTTGTTCCGTTCCTTCGCCGGTCCGGAAGGATAGCCGCCATGGCCTCGATCTGGCTCGGCGGGACGGCCTTTCGGAGCGAGGCGGCGCCGCCCACCGCCATCGATTTCGGCCGCGAGATCCTGCCGATCCTCTCGCAAAATTGTTTTAGCTGTCACGGTCCGGACGACGGCAAACGGGAGGCCAAACTCCGGCTCGACACGCACGAGGGCATCCTCCGGGAGCGCGAAGGGATTACCGTCGTGACTCCGGGCAAACCGGAGGAAAGCGAACTCATCTTCCGCATCACCTCCCGGGACGAAGACGAGGTGATGCCTCCGCTGGATTCGAAAAAAAAGCTCACGGTCGCGCAGATCGATCTGCTCAAGCGGTGGGTGGCGGAGGGCGCCCCGTGGGGCAAACACTGGGCCTACGAGGCTCCGCGGCGACCGGCGGTTCCGATCGTGCGCGACCCATCGCTGGTGGCCCGCAACGCGATCGACCGTTTCATCCTCGCCCGGCTGGAGCCGGAGGGAATCAAGCCGTCGCCGGGAGCCGATCGCCGGACCCTCATTCGCCGGCTCAACCTCGACCTGCTCGGCCTGCCCCCCGACCCGAAGGCGGTGCAGGCGTTTGTCGACGACCGGCGCGGCGACGCCTACGAGCGCCTCGTCGACACGTTGCTGGCGTCTCCCCATTTCGGCGAACGCTGGGGCCGCTACTGGCTCGACCTCGCACGCTACGCCGACAGCGGCGGCTATCTCAACGACACCCTTCGGCCCTACGCCTACCTTTACCGCGACTGGGTCATCGACGCCATCAACCGCGACGAGCCCTTCGATCGATTCACGGTCGAGCAACTCGCGGGCGACCTGCTGCCCAACGCGACCCAGGAACAAAAAATCGCCACCGGTTTCCACCGCAACTCGCTCAAAAACGACGAGGCGGGAGCGGACCTCGAACTCGACCGGTGCAAGGCCGCCGTCGATCGCGCCGCGACCACGGGCGCGGTATGGCTGGGACTGACCGTCGGCTGCGCGGAATGCCACACCCACAAGTACGACCAGATCACCCAGCGGGAATTCTACCAGCTCTACGCCTTCTTCAACAGCACGGCGGAACGGGATCTGCCCGCGCCCCGGCCCGACGAGCTGGCCGACTACAACCGCAAGCTGGCCGCGTGGGAAAGCGAGCGCACGAAACTGGATGCGCCGCTCGACGCCTATCTCGCAACCATTCTGGACACGAAACTCCCGGAGTGGGAACGCACCCTAAAACTGCCGGTGGCCCGCTGGACGGTGCTGCAACCGACCACGATCACGGTCGCCACGGAAGACGAGGAACACACCCTCACCGCCGGCGAGGACCATGCCATTTCTCCCGCCGTCAGCGATCCGATCAAATCCCGCTTCATCGTTGAAGCCGCGGTAAATTTGAAAGGGATCACCGGCTTCCGCCTCGAGGCCCTCGCCGAACCGGGCCGAAACGTGGGGCGCAGCAAAGCCGGGGATTTCGCGCTGGCGGAATTTTCCGTGATGGCGCAACCCGCCGGCGGGGTGCAACGGAAGCTCGAACTCGCCGCCGCCCGGGCCGACTTCGCCGCCAAGAGCGGACCCGCGAGCAACACGATCGATGGCGACAAGGCCACCGGCTGGAACGTCGGACCGCAGACGTCGCAATCCCATGTCATCGTGTTCGAGTTGAAGGAGCCGCAGGATCTTCCCGCCGGCTCCAAGCTCTTCTTCGAGCTGGAGCACCGCACGGTCGGGTTGATGAACCGGTTTCGGCTTGCCGCCACCACGACGGCGGCACCGCTCGAACCCGCCACGATGCCCGACGCCATCGTGGCCGCCCTCGATCTGCCGGCCGCAAAACGCCGTCCCGCCCAAGTGGCGGAACTCGCGCGGTATTTCGCCCGGCATGGGGACGAAACGGGCAAAAAACTTTTCGCACCCATCCTCGCGCACTTCGCCCGCAAACCGGATTTCCCCAAGACCAGCGCTCCCATCCTCGCGCTCAACGAACGCAAAACCCACATCCATATCCGCGGCGACTACCAGCAACCGGGCGACGCGGTCGAGCCGGGCACCCTCGAGGTGCTTCACCCCTTCCACCCGCGCGGAAAGAAGCCCGACCGGCTCGATCTCGCGCGCTGGCTGGTGGACCCGGCCAATCCGCTGACCGCCCGCGTGACCGTGAACCATATTTGGAAGAACCTTTTCGGCCGGGGCCTCGTCGCGACGATGGAGAATTTTGGCGCCCAGGGCGAACGGCCCTCGCATCCGGAACTGCTCGACTACCTCGCCACCGAATTCGTCCGTCTCGGCTGGAGTCGCAAGCAGCTGATCCGCCTGCTGGTGACGTCGGCGACCTACCGGCAGGCCTCCGCGACCCGCAGCGACCTGGCCGACCGCGATCCGCTCAACGTGCTGCTTGCCCGCCAGAGCCGGCACCGGCTCGAGGCCGAGGTGGTGCGCGACGTGTTTCTCGCGCAGAGCGGCCTGCTCAATCCCAAGATCGGCGGCCCGAGCATTTATCCGCCGCTGCCCGCGTTCGTCACCGCGTTCGGGCGCAACAAGACCTGGCCCGCGACCCCGGGCGCCGAGCAATACCGCCGCGGGCTCTACATTCATCTGCGGCGCAACGTCCCCTACCCGATGCTGCTGACGTTCGATGCCTCCGACACCAGCGTAGCCTGCACGCAGCGGGAGCGTTCCAACTCGCCGTTGCAGGCGCTGACCCTGCTGAACGATCCCGTTTTCTTCGAATGCAGCGAGAAGCTGGGCGAACAACTCGCCGCCCTGCCGGGGGCCATCGACCACCGGCTGCACGCGGGCTTCGAACAGTGCATGAGCCGGCCGCCCCAGCCCGCGGAGCTGCTGGCGATGCGCTCGCTTTACGACGACCAACTGAAGCTCACCGGCGGCGATGCCCGACTGGCCACGGTGGCCGCGGCCCGCGTCATCATGAACCTCGACGAATTTATCACCCGCGAGTAACCCCGCAAAACCATGTTCAGCCGGCGAAACTTTCTCATGCAGACCTGCGGCGGCATTGGCGGCCTCGCGCTGTCCCAATTGCTGCAGGGCGACGGCTTGCTCGGCGCGACGCCCGCGATGGGCGGCGCCGCCCGGACCCACCACAAGCCCCGGGCCAAAAATTGCATCTACATCTACCTCGAGGGCGGCCCGAGCCAGATGGATCTTTACGATCCCAAGCCGATGCTCAACCAGCTCGACGGCCAGGCGCTGCCCGAGTCGATGACGAAGAACATGCGCTTCGCCTTCCTCGCGAAGGAATCGGCGCGCATCATGGGCACGCCGCGCACCTTCAAGCCGTACGGCCAGTGCGGCATGGAACTGTCCGACCTCATCCCGCACATCGGTTCCATCGCCGACGATATCTGTCTCGTCCGCTCGATGCACACGGACCAGTTCAATCATGTGCCCGGTCAGTTGTTGATGAACACCGGCTCGGCCATTTCCGGCCGACCGAGCATGGGCTCGTGGCTGAGCTACGGCCTGGGCAGCACGTCGAAAAATCTGCCGGAATTCGTCGTGCTCATTTGTGTCGGCCGCGGCGTGCCCGGAGGCTCGGCCAGCTGGTCGAGCGGATTTCTCCCGTCGAAATATTCCGGCGTGATGTTCCGCAATGACGGCACCCCCGTGCTCAACCTGGATAATCCCGCGAGCATCACCGCCGCCATGCAAAAGCGGAGCATCGAGGGCGTCGCGCAGCTCAACGCCCTGCGCAACGCCGAGGTCCGCGACCCCGAAATCGACAGCCGCATCGCGGCCTACGAACTGGCCTTCCGCATGCAAAGCGCCGCGCCGGAACTAACGGACCTCTCCGGCGAATCGAAAGCCACGCTCGACATGTACGGACTCGACCGCCCGGAGCCGACGATCGAAGGGGAGAATCTCGGCGGCACCGGCTTGTTCGGGACGTTTGCCCGCAATTGCCTGATGGCCCGCCGCCTCGTCGAGCGCGGCGTGCGTGTGGTGCAGGTGATTCACGCCTCGTGGGATCATCACAGCCGCATCAACACCCAGCTGCCGCACAACTGCGCGATGGCCGACCAGCCGATCGCCGCGCTCGTCAAGGATCTCAAGCAACGCGGACTGCTCGATGACACTCTGGTGATCTGCGGGTCGGAGTTCGGCCGCACCGCCCTCGGCGAAAACCGTCCCGGAGCCAAGACCGTCACCGGCCGCGACCATCACCCCAATGCCTTCAGCCTGTGGCTCGCCGGCGGCGGCATCAAAGGCGGCCAAGTGATCGGCGAGACCGACGATATTGCGTGGAACGTCGCGAAGGACCCGGTGCACGTGCACGACCTGCACGCCTCGATCCTCCACCTCTTCGGCTTTGACCATACACGGCTGACGTATCGCTTCCAAGGCCGCGATTTTCGCCTCACCGACGTGAGCGGAAACGTCGTCCACAAACTCTTCGCGTAACGCCCGCCAGCGTGGCGGGAGTTGCGTCACTTCCGCGTCACGGCGGCCAGAAACCATTCCAGGGCGTAGGTCGTGATCTGGCCGCCCGGCCCGTTGAGGTTGTAGTCGAAGGCGTGCGTCGCCCAAGGCAGCGAAACGAAGGCGCGGGGCACGCCCTTCTCCGCCAGTTTTCCGTCGAGCCGCTCGCTGTGCCGGTGCCACACCAGGGTGTCGTTCTCGCCATGCAACAAGAGCGTCGGCGGAGCGGCGGCAGTCACGTGTTGCAGCGCGCTCGCGCTGTCGTAGGCCGCCCGCGCCGCCGCGGGAGGACCGCCGAGATAACGCCGCATGAGCGTGGGAGATTTGATCGCATCGTCCTCGCGGGCATGCGCGTAGCCGAAATGCAGATCGGACGGCGCATACAGTCCGACAAGACCACGAATGGCCGGATCGTGTACGGCATAACCCACCGCCTCCACGATCTGTCCACCCGCCGAGCGTCCGAGCAAAACGAGGCGCGCCGGATCGACGCCGAGCCGGCCCGCCTGTGCCTTGACGGCCGCGATGGCCGCCAGCAAATCGTCGCGCTGTGCCGGCCAGATGGATTTTGGCGCGAGCCGGTACGAAATCGCCGCCACCGCATAGCCGCGCCGCGCCAGCCAGTCGTTGAAATGCGCAATCTGCGCACGATCACCGCTGTCCCAGCCACCGCCATGCACGACGATGACACAGGGCGAGAGGGCGCCGTCAGTTCGCACCGCGCGGTAGAAATCGAGCGCGAGTTCGCCGGAAAACGAGAGCGTTTGCACGGGGACCGGCTGGGGCGCGAAGCCGAACAAGGCAGCGGGTGAAAAGGGGCGGCGGCCGACCTCCACCCGGCCGAAGGCGCGTTCGAGCGCGGCAGGCAGCGTCCGCGCCACGCGCCACGCATCGAGCGACGGTTTCAAAAAAAGTATCACCGCCACCAGGCCCAGCAGCATGGCCGCCACCACCGGGACGGTGGGCGGGCGACTGAAATTTCCGGCGAGCCCGACGAGAGCCATGGCCCCCAGCGCGAACCAGTGGCCATACTCGCCCGCCAGCACCGCAAAGCGCCACTGCGACCAGTCGGGCGACTTGACCACGGTGAGGAAGCTGAACGCCACGACCACAAGGGCGGCGGCAAATAAATACCAACGAAGCATGGCGGTGTTACGTCTCGAATGGGGGGAAAGAAGCATCTGGCGCAAAAATATTCGGCCCGCACCCCGCTTATTTTGCGCCGCGAGCCGGGGTCCGGCGCAGGCGAGGCTTTCCTTTTCCTGCATTTTTGCCCCTCTTTGCCGCGAATTCCTCGATCCGTGCGCCGTCTCGACCAACTTCTTTCCAATCTCGGCTACTGCTCGCGCCGCGAAGCCCGCGACTGGGTAGCAGCCGGCTGCGTCACGGTCCGGGGCGAGCCCGCCGGAGATGTCGCGCAGAAGGTTGCAGCGGCCGACGTACGCGTGGACGGCGAGCCGCTCGACCACCCCGACGGCCTGCTGTTGCTCCTGCATAAGCCGCTCGGCCTCGTTTGTTCGCACGACGGAAGCGAAGGTCCGAGCATTTACACCCAGCTGCCGGAGCGTTGGCGGCGGCGGAATCCGACGGTCACCAGCATCGGCCGGCTCGACAAGGAAACCAGCGGGCTGTTGCTGGTGACGGATCAATCGGCCCTCGTGCACCGGCTGACCTCGCCGAAGCACAAGGTGCCGAAAGTCTATCGCGCCACCCTCGATCGCGAAATCCCGCCGAACCTCGCGGGGCGATTCGCGAGCGGCACCCTGCAACTTGAGGGCGAGGAAAAGCCCTGCGCGCCGGCGGAGCTTACGATCCTTTCCCCGCGCGAAGCCGACCTGACGCTGATCGAGGGCCGCTACCACCAAGTCCGCCGCATGTTCGCCGCCGCCGGCCTGACTGTGCTCACTCTACATCGCACGCGCTTTGGCTCGCTGGAACTCGGCGACCTGCCACCGGGCCAATGGCGGGAACTCCCGCTGAATGCCTTGGATCCGGCCGGGGCCGCGCCCTGAAGTCGTCCGACGGGAACCAGCCCGCGGATAATTGGCTTCAATCCCCGTCCATCCGGGTCCATCCTCTCGTTCGCATGTACGACTTCCCTCTCACGGGCGCCCAGAAATCGCGCCTCCGCAGCCTTGGCCAGACGCTGGAGGTGTCGCTCAAGGTCGGTCGCAGCGGACTCACGCCCGCGTTCTTCATCGAACTGCAACGGCTGCTGCGCGCTCACGAACTCATCAAGGTCCGGTTCCTCGGAGCGGATCGGGAGGAACGCGAGACCCT
This sequence comes from Opitutia bacterium, assembly GCA_947474935.1. GTDB lineage: Bacteria > Verrucomicrobiota > Verrucomicrobiia > Opitutales > Opitutaceae > ER46. The sequence continues at coordinate 56,800 of CANJKL010000012.1, read as the reverse complement.
GTGCACCAGCATCGCCGACGAAGGCCGCTCCGTGTGTATCGGGGCCGTGGGACACACCGCCCTGTTCTACCGGCAAAACCCGGACCCCAAGGAGCGGCAGGTGGTGCTGACGGAATAACGCCGAACACCCGCCACCCCACGCCGGGAAAACTCCACGACCGCGCCATGCCGTCACTCCCCTCGCGCTCCGAGATCGAGGTGATCGCCGCCGCCATCGGCGCCGTCGTGCCACCGACGCCGCAGTTCAGCTGGCCACTCCTCAACGCCCGGCTCGGCAGCGAGCTTTGGGTAAAGCATGAGAACCACACCGCGATCGGCTCATTCAAGATTCGCGGAGCCCTCCACTATCTCAGCCAGCTGGTCGCCTGTGACCCCGGCGTCCGCGGCGTGATTGCCGCCACCCGCGGCAACTTCGGCCAGGCGGTCGCCTTCGCCGCCAGACGCCACCGGCTCGCCGCCACCATCGTCGTCCCACACGGCAACAGCGTGGAAAAGAACCTCGCCATGCGCGCGCTCGGCGCCGAGCTGATCGAGCACGGGGACGATTTTCAGGCCGCGCTGGTCCATTCGGAAAAACTCGCCGCGACCCGCGGTCTGCATCCCATGCCGTCGTTTCATCTCGATTTGGTCCGGGGCATCGCGGTCTCCACCCTCGCGTTTCTCGCCGGCACCCCGCCGCTCGATGCGGTCTACGTTCCGATCGGCCTCGGTTCGGGGATCTGCGGGATGCTGGCGGCCAGGGACGCGTTGGGCTTGAAGACCAGGATCATCGGCGTCGCCTCCGAACGCGCGCCCGCCATTGCCCTCTCGTTCGCCGCGCGCCGGCTCTCCAGCCACCCCGCGACCACCCGCATTGCCGATGGCATGGCCTGCTCGACGCCGCATCCCGACGCCCTGGCGCTAATTCTGCAGGGCGTGGAGCGGATCATCCAAGTATCGGACGAGGAGGTCGAAGCCGCGATCCGGATCTATTTTACCGACACGCACAACGTCGCCGAGGGCGCCGCAGGCGCCGGCCTCGCCGCGGTGTTACGCGACCGCGAAACGCTTGCGGGCCGGCGGATCGGCCTCGTGTGCACGGGCGGCAATATCGATGCCACCGTTTTCGCACGGCTGCTCGCCCCGGGATCCGCGTAACCGGCCACGGCCGGAGAGACCGATCCTAGCGCGCTCTCATCGTCCTGCCTGGCTTCGTCGCCCCCCCTGGTTGCGCCAGCCTCGCCTTGACTCGCTCCGCTGCACCTCAACAAGTGGAGGATGGCCCACGACCGAAACCGCACTCCGTTCCGCTTGTCCGTTTTTATTGCGCTGCGCGTTCTCCCGACGGTCGCTCTCCTTGCTTGGGCCGGGTGTCGTCCGCCGGGCACCGGCAATCCGAAAGTTCCTGCCGGCGCGAAAAGTTCCGGGGGCCACCATGCGGTCCTCGAAACCGACAAGGGAACGATCGAGATCGAATTGCTGGGAAGCGCCGCACCGAAAGCCGTGGAGAACTTCCGCCTCCTGGCCGAACACGGGTACTACAATGGCCTGCTGTTCCATCGCATCGTCAAAGGCTTCATGCTTCAGGGCGGCGATCCGGAAGGCAACGGGCGCGGCGGCGAGAGCGCCTGGGGCGGCTTTTTCGCGGATGAGATCGAGCGGGATTCGGCCCTGTATAAAGGAGGTTATCGCCGCGGGATGGTCGCGATGGCCAATGCCGGACCGAACACGAACGGCAGCCAGTTCTTCATCATGCATCAGGATTACCCGCTGGCGCCCAATTACGTGATCTTCGGCAAAGTAACGAAGGGCATCGAAGCCGTCGACGCGCTCGCCGGTGTCCCCACCACCCTCGGCGCCGATGGCGGACTGAGCAAACCCGTCACCCCGCCGGTTTTGCGCAAGGTGACGGTTCGTCCGTAAGCGTCCATCGCAAGCCCCTGGGCCAAATCTTGTCCGCGGCGCCGATCGGCCGATTCGCCTCCACCCCGCATTTCCGCCCGCGATTGCAGTTGCCTCAAACGCACCGAATAAAAGACAGATAATTCCATGCACCCCCGCTCGAAACCCCCTCGCTCCGCCTTTTCCCTTTTCCTCGGATCACTCGCGCTGCTCGCGGGCCTCGCGACGAGCGCCCCTGCCGCGGAAGCCAGCTGGAAGGCGGGCACCGCCACCACGGACATCACGCCAGCCCCCGGCCAGTGGATGTCCGGTTTCGGCAATCGTACCCGCCCGGCCGATGGCACGCTCCACCCGATCTTCGTCAAGGTGGTCGCCCTCGAAGACGCGGCTGGCCATCGGGCCATCATCATGAGCAGCGACCTGCTCGGCATCCCCCAGTCGATTTACAACAACACCTGCGCGGCGCTGAAACAGAAGTTTCGCCTCGAGCCTGATCAAATCATGCTCAACGCCTCGCACTCGCATTGCACCCCGGTGCTGCGTAACGCGCTGCTCGACGCCTATCCGATTCCCGATGCGCAGCGGCAAAGCCAGATCGATATCATCAACCGCTACTCGACCGAACTCGAAGGCAAGATCGTGGACACCGTGGGTCGCGCCCTCGCGGCCCTGGCGCCGGCACGCCTCTCCTCCGGCGAAGGCATCACGCGCTTCGCGGTCAACCGCCGCCACAATCTCGAGTCCGCCGTTTCAAAAATCCGCGACAACAACGCCCTGAAAGGCCCCGTGGATTTCGCCGTGCCCGTGCTCTCCGTCACCGACTTGAACGGCCAGTTGAAGGCGGTCGTGTTCGGCTACGCCTGCCACAACACGTCGCTCAGCATCTACCAGTGGGCCGGAGACTACGCGGGCTTCGCGCAGATGGCGCTCGAAGCCAGTCACCCGGGCGCCGTCGCCATGTTTTACATGGGCTGCGGAGCGGACCAAAACGCGCTGCCCCGCCCCGGGATCAACGTCTCGGAACGCTACGGCCAGATGCTCGCGAGCGCCGTGGAGGAGGTCTTGTTGCAGAACCCGACGCCCCTCGCGCCCACGCTGGCCACCGCCCACGCGTTCACGACGCTGCCCTTCGGGGACGAACTTACCGTGGACGAACTCGAAAAACTTGCCGCCGACCCGCGCGGTTCAAGTCACCGCTGGGCCGCCCGGTTGCTCGCCGAAGCGAAGGCCGGCAAGAAGTTCGATCGCAGCTATCCCTATCCCCTGCAGGCCTGGCTGCTCGGCGGCCGGCAACTGTGGATCACCATGGGCGGCGAAGTTGTGGTGGACTACTCCCTGCGTTTTAAGCGTGAGTTCGGCGTCAACACTTGGGTTGGCGCCTACTGCAACGACGTGATGGCCTACATTCCCTCCGCGCGCATCTTGAAGGAAGATAAGCCGCCCCGCCTGCCGCTGCCGCGCTCGGGCTACGAGGGCAACACCGCCATGTATGTGTATGGTTTGCCGACGCACCGCTGGGCCGACCCGGTCGAAGACCTGATCGCGGCCAGCGTGAAGCAGCTGGTCGCCAGGGTCAGAGCCGAAGCGGCACGATAAAACGAAAGCATCGGGCCGCGCGGCCCGATGCCGTCTTCGGGCGCCCTCGTTCGGCTCAAAAGACGCCGAACCCCATCAGCAGGGCGGAGACGCTCAGGATGAGGCCGCTCCAGAGTAGGGTCATCGTCGTGTAGCCCATGACATGCCGGGCGGAGAGCTTCGCGAGCCCGAGCAGCGGCAGGGCCCAAAACGGCTGAATCATGTTCGTCCACTGATCCCCCCACGCCACCATCATCGCTGACCGGGTGGCATCGAGCCCCATCAACCGCGCCGCCTCCAGCGTGATCGGCCCCTGCGCCGCCCACTGTCCGCCGCCGGATGGGATGAACATATTGATGATTCCGCCCGCCCAAAACTGAAACAGGTAAAACGTTTCGGGGCTCGATATCGCCGCGAACCAGCCCGCCACCACAGAGACCAGACCCGTGCCCATCATGATGCCCTGGATGCCACCATAGAGCGGAAATTGCAGGGCGATGCCGCCGGCCCCCTTGATCGCCGTCTCGACGGCACGGACATAATGGATCGGTTTGCCGTGCAGGATGACGCCGGCGATGAAGAACGTGAACGTCACCACGTTGAGATTGAGGTCGAACCCTCTCGTCCGGAAATGCCAGACGAGATACGTCACCCCCAGCGCGCCAAAGATCAGGTTGATCGCGTAACTGTGGTCGATGCGATCGGCCAGCGTCGGGTGGATGGGCCGCGGCACCAGGCAATCGTTCCCGGCCAGATCATTCTTCGTTTCGGCGGGCAGGGAAACCGTGTCTTCCGGCCGCGGATGAATCAGCGCAAAAAGCAGCGGGAGCGACAGGATGATGAGCAGGGCGGGCACCAGGTTGAAGGCCTGAAAAACGCTCTGGCCGATCGCCACCGTCGCCCCGGTGGTCTGCTCGATGAAATTTTGCGCGTGCTTGGGCGTCGCGATGGCGAGGGGAATCGAGCCGGACAGCCCCATGTGCCAGCAGACAAATCCGCTGTAGGCCGCCGCGATGAGGTAGGCGAAGTCGACCTTGGGGTTCCGCTTCGCGATTTCCAACGCCAGCAGGCCACCCACGATCAGGCCGAACGCCCAGTTGAGCCAGCAACAGATGCCCGAAAACAGGACAACGATCATTCCCGCTGTCACCGGCGTCTTAGCAAAACTCGCAATGCCGACCAGGATACGCTTCACGGCCGGGGTCAGCGCCAGGGCATGGCCGGTGACGAGCATCAGGATCATCTGCATCGCAAAGGCCACGATGCCGTAGATGCCGTCGCCCCAGGTTTGCACCAGCTGGAAAAAGCCGGTCGGGGTGAAAACGAGGGCGAGGATGCAGAGCAAGAACGTGAGCAGGATCGCGAACAGATACGCGTCGGGGATGCACTGCCGCATGATCAGCGTGAAAAACGCCGCGAGCCTTCTCAACATTGGGGTGTCCTCATGGATGATTTTGAGCGGCGCCGGGGAGGGCGCGCCTTCGCCGGACGTGAGTGGCTACGGGGTTTTGCCCGGAGGACAAGACGATAGGCGGTCGCGCCACCTTCTTCTCATTCGCGGCCGGACCCGCACTCGTTCGTCTTAAATCGCAGCGTGCGAAACGCACCCACCGGTGAACCGCTCGTTTGCCGCGGCGAAACGCTGATCGCGGCGGGTGAACAACAGCAACGGCGGGGTTGGGGGTTCGTCTCGTCGACGTAACCATTTCCCGGGCTCGATCGGTCGTCCCCGAGGAAATCGTGCCACTCGATGATCAATCACGAATTTCGCTGCCTCTACATCCACATTCCCAAAACGGCTGGCAACAGCATCAACCGGGCCTTCGGCAACGGTTGGGAGGATCACAAGGACCTCCGCCGCTACGCCGCCGAATTAACGGCCGCCACGTTCGACGACTACTACAAGTTCGCGATCGTTCGAAATCCATGGGACCGACTCTTTTCCGACTACAACTACCAGAAGGTGAAAAGCCGCGCGCCCGAGTCGAAGCTCTTTCTCTTCAAGCCCAACGGCGAGAAACGTCGGTTTCGCGAATGGGTGGAAGCCGCGCTCAGCGATCCGCACCGCTATGCGCCCGCCAGTTGGGGCGGCGAAGTGAGTCCGGGGATCCATCGTTGGAGCCCGCAAGTCGACTGGATCACACTCGACGGCCGGGTCGCCGTCGACCGGGTTCTGCGCCTTGAAAATCTGCCCGAAGATTTTGCCGCCCTCGGAGCGAAATTAAACCTGCCGCGCACCACTCTGCCCCGGCGCAACCGCCGGCGCCACTGGCACTATTCCTCGTACTACGACGATGCGACCCGCGATCTCGTCGGCGCTTACTACGCGCGCGACATCGAAATGTTCGGCTATCGTTTCGAGGCGAAAACCGCCGGCCTCCTGTCCGTGCTGCAGGCGTGCGCAACCGCCTTTCACGCTATGCCGGCCGCGACGACAAGAGCACCTTGAGTTTGTCGCGATACGTGCGGCTCAATCGGATTTTCGCCCCGTCGTTCGTCAGCACCACGTGATCGCCATACAACGTGGGCGTGATCTTCTTGATCTCGCCGGCGTTGACGATGAAGGAACGGTGAATCCGGATGAACACCGCGGAGTCGAGTTGCTTTTCGATGCTTTGCAGGGACTCGCGAGTGAAGAGCACCTGCCGGCCGGTGCCCAATTTCACGCCGTCGCCATGCGCCTCCAGCCACGCGATGTCGGCGGTCGCCACGAACACGTGCTCACCCCCGACCTTCAGCACCAGCCGGGGGCCAATCGGTCGCCTGGCCGCCGGCTCACGCGCCACCGCTCCCACCGCCTCCATGCCGCGCAGATGCTGGAGCAACTCGGTCGCCCGGCGCTGCATTTCGTCGAGATCCGCGCGGCGCAGGTGTTCCTTGGCCCGAGCCATCGCCGCCCAGAGCCGCTGGTCGCGGAATGGCTTCAAAAGGTAATCCACCGCGCACATCTCGAACGCCTTCACCGCGTACTCGTTGTGCGCCGAGACGAAAATAAAAGCCGGCCGCTCCTTCGGCAGGAGTTGCTCCACCACCTCGAGACCGCCGGTCTGCGGCATCTGCACGTCGAGCAGAACCAGATCGGGACGTTGCGCGCGAATCTCCCGCAGCGCCGACCGGCCGTCCGCACACTGTCCGATGACTTCGACTTCACTATCGGCCTGCAGCATGAGCGCCACCCCTTCGCGCGCCAGCGGCTCGTCGTCGACAATCAGGACCCGCACTTTATTCATGTCGCAACCGCCTCCGGCCGCCGGATCGCGACGGGTGCATCGCGCCAGGGCAGATCCAGGTGCACCGCCGTTCCGCCTCCAACCGTCGGCTGGATTTCGAGCCTGAAGTCCGCCCCGTAGATCCGTTTCAGCCGGCCGCGGGTGTTGCGCAGCCCGATGCCCGGACCCGCCTCGATGTCCGGCTCCACCCCGAAGCCCGGTCCGTCGTCGACCACGTCAACCAGCAGCCGGCCGGCCCGGCGCCGCGCCGCAATCCGCACTTCCCCGGGCGCAAGGCGCTTCGAAATCCCATGCTTGATCGCGTTCTCGACCAGCGGCTGGAGCAACAGGTTGGGGACGAGGCCATCGAGCGTATCGGGGGCGATCTCCAGCACCACCCGCAGCTTTTCTCCAAACCGGATGCGCTCGATATTCAGGTAGCTGCGGATGAACTCCAACTCCTGTTCGAACGGCAGCTCCTGCTGCTCGATCTTTTCCATCGCGAATCGCAACAGAGCGCCCAACTGGACGATCGTCTCCACGGCCAGATCGTTCTTGTGCTGGCGGACGAGGGTCGCGATGGCATTGAAGGAGTTGAACAGAAAATGCGGATGCAACTGCCCGCGCAACGCGGCGAGTTGGAGCTTCGCCACCTCCGACTGCAACTCCACCGCCTGCAGCTGCAGGCTCAGGACCTCCTCCGCCCGCTGCCGATACTTCGAATAGTAATCCACCGCAAAGGACGCGGCGAAAAGGCCGGAATACGTCAGGAAATCGAGCGGTATGCGTTGAATCTGCGTATTCAGATACGTTTCCCAGTCCATCGGGAGATCGAAGGTGTCCGGCAACCACAGGTTGGGCGTCATGCGCAGCAAATAACGGCTGTTTGTGATGACGGCGTAGATCGCGACACTGCCCAAGGTCAGCCCGGCGATGCTGCTCCCGGAATTTTTACGCGAGACCGGAAAGCGCCGGATCAACAGCAGCGTGGCCGGGGCCGCCGGCATCCAGACGTACCAAGCCAGGCCATCCCAGCCGATCATCACGCTGTGCAAATTGTGGCGCAAAGACGCCTCCCGCAGCGCCCGCTGCCAGTAAAAGCCGAGGTTGAGCAGCGTGATGATGACGAAAATCGCCGCCAGCTGGCGCTTGAAGACGGTTCGTTCCTCTGCCGACAGCCGGGCAAAAAAACCGGTCAGCGGCTTCATACGAAACTCCGCGGCGCGGCCGGGCCGGTTCGCCCGGCGGCGATGGACGGCGGTGAGATGCTCGAATGATCCGGCCAGCGGGGGCCCAACCTCCCAGGTGAAAAATAGGCGACCCGGCGCAAAATGACGCGGGTGGTACTTGGCTGCATGGCCGGCAGGACGTCTGTGCGGTTGACGAAGTTTCGCCCCAACGGTTGTTTGCGGCATGTTTACGATCATCGGAGGCGACGGGAAGGAATACGGGCCGGTCTCCGCCGACCAAATCCACGCTTGGATCGCCGCCGGCCGCGCCAATCTCGACACGCAGGCCCGCGCGGTCGGTTCGGCGGAGTGGCGCCGCGTCGGCGATTACCCTGAAATCGTGGCCCCGACAAACGAACCGCCGACCATCGGGATCGACGATTCCCAACTCGCGGACCTCGGTTCCCGCCTCGGCGCCGCGATCATTGACCGGGTGTGCGCGGTGATCGTCGCACTACCCGGGGTGTTCCTGCTCGGCACGCCGTTTCTGAATGCCGTGGTCGAAGCCAGCCGCGGCGGACGCCTGGACCTTGAGAATATCGACACTGCGCGCGTGGCGCTCGGCGGCCTTGCACTGGGAGCCGGGCTACTCGCCCTCACGATCGTACAAATCTGGCTGCTCTGGACCCGCGGCCAGTCGATCGGCAAGCGGATCATCGGAATCCGCATCGTGCTCGCGCGCGATGGCGGCCATCCCGGATTCGTTCACGGGTGGGCGCTGCGGAACCTGATACCCGGCATCATCTCCTTCGTCCCCTGGCTCGGCATGCTCTTCGTGCTGGTCGATACCCTGTTCATCTTCGGCCCGGAACGCCGCTGCGTCCACGACTACATCGCCGGCACGAAAGTGGTAAAAGCGTAACGACGCCCGTCCCGCACGCATCCGCCCGGATCGCCCTGCCCGCCGAGTACGGCGAGGCTCAGACGACGCGGTCCACCATCGCCTCCCCGCGAATGAACGCGCGCAGGTTGCCGAGGAAATGGTTGACGATTGCCTCGTCCTGGTCGCTCCGACCCCCGGCGGTGTGCGGGGTGATGAAGCAATTCGGCGCGTCCCGGATCGGATCGTTCGGGGGCAAGGGCTCGGTCGTGAACACGTCGAGATAAGCCGCGCCCAGCCGGCCCGAGCGCAACGCCTCGCTCAACGCCGTCTGGTCGACCGTGGTCCCGCGCCCGACGTTGTAGAAGCGCGCGCCGGGTTTGCAGCAGGAGAGCCGCCGGGCATTCACGTAGTTCCGCGTGCTGGCATTGTCGGGCAGAATGTTCACGACATGATCCGCCGCCGCGAGCGCCGCGCTGACGTGCTCCTCCGAAATGATCCGGACGCCGCGTTCGCTGCGCGTCTGCCGGCGCACGGCGATCAGGTTAACCCCAAAAGGCGCGAGCAATTCCGCCAGCCGGCGACCGATCGCGCCAAAGCCCAACAAGAGCACCGTCTGCCCGGTCAGCAGACGCGAATCGTACCGCCGCTCGGTGTAATGCCACGAACGGTCGGTGATTTGATCGCGATACGACGGCAGCAGTTGGCGCCCGAGCGCCAGCATCATGGCCAGCACGTGCTGCGCGCAGGGATCGGCGAAGACCGCCGAGACGTTGGTGAAAGCGGCCCCGCGGGCCTGGAAATTCTCGCGGAATTCCGGCGTATCGTAACGCGTATAACCGGCCGTCGTGACCTCCACCCAGCGCAGCCGCGCGCACTGCTGGCTTTGCGTTTCATCGGGCTGGCCAAACGCCACGTCGGCCGATGCCAGCAGCGGATCGGCCTGCCCGGCCACGAGCACGGACGCCGAGACCACGTTCGAAAACACCAGATGGTGTTCGCGGGTGCCTTCGGCGAGCAACCGCGTGGCGGCGTCGGAAAACAGGGCGTTGCTCCAGATCGTTAGCTTGGCGGGCCGGTTACTCATCTTCGGAAAATTCGCACAACGTATGCACCGGCAGGCCCCCGGCGCGGAGCCGGGCCGAGCCACCGAGTTCGGGAAGATCGATGACCGCGGCGACGCCCGCCACTTCCGCCGCCACGAGCCGGAACAACTCGGCCGCCGCCAGCAGCGTGCCGCCGGTGGCGATGAGATCGTCCACGATCAACACGCGATCGCCCGGCCGGCATGCGTCCGCATGGATTTCGATCGTCGCCGAACCGTATTCGAGCGCGTAGTCCGCCGACACGGTCTTGTGCGGCAGCTTGCCCTTCTTGCGCACCAGTACGAACGGCGTGTGCGTCTCATAAGCCACCGCCCCGCCGAGGATGAAGCCCCGGGCGTCCACCGCGGCCACCCGGTCCACCTTCAACCGCCGGCATTCGATCGCAAATGCCCGCACAATGCTGCGAAAAGCCTCGGGATCGCCGAGCAGAGTTGTGACGTCACGAAAATTCACCCGCGGCTTCGGCCAGTCGCGAACCGTGCGCACCCGGGCTTTCAGGAAGGCGGCGAGTTCGGGGGGATTCATACTTAAATGCGCCGCGATGAGGAACGTGGCCCTGCCGCCCCGCAAGAGAAACTCGCCGGAGCGGCGCAACCGCCATCGGCACCGGGCGGCGACATTCTCCTTGCCGGCCCCCACTGCGTCGCGAAATCCTCCTCGCGCCCTCCGCGTGGAGGGCGCCAACTCCCCTCCCTATGCCCCGTCCCGTCACCCTGTTCACCGGCCAATGGGCCGACCTCTCGCTCGAAACCCTGGCCCCGCTCGCGAAAAAGATGGGCTACGATGGCGTGGAACTCGCCTGTTGGGGCGACCACTTCGACGTCGATGCCGCCGCCTCGAGCAAGAAATACGTCCATGAAAAATGGGCGCTCCTCAAGGACCACGGCCTGAGTTGCTACGCCATCTCGTGCCATCTCGTCGGCCAGGCCATCTGCGATCCCATCGACGAGCGGCACCAGGCGATCCTGCCACCCGACGTCTGGGGCGACGGCGATCCCGAGGGCGTGCGCAAGCGCGCCGCGCGCAAGCTCATCACCGCGGCCAAGGGCGCCCGCGCCTTTTTCGACGCCAATCCCGCCCGCAAGAACGGCGCAACCTTTCCCACCGTCGTCAACGGCTTCACCGGTTCGAGCATCTGGCATTCGATCTATGCCTTTCCCCCGACGTCGCAGGCTTACTGGGACGCGGGCTACGCCGATTTCGCGAAGCGGTTCGGGCCGATCCTCGAGGCGTTCGACAAACTCGACGTCAATTTCGGCCTTGAGGTACACCCGACGGAAATCGCCTTCGATATTGCCAGCGCGCAGCGCGCTATCGCCGCGGTCAACGGCCACAAACGTTTCGGTTTCAACTACGATCCCTCCCACCTCGGCTACCAGGGCGTGGACTATGTGAAATTCATCCGGCTGCTCGGCGAACGCATCTTCCACGTCCACATGAAGGACGTCTGGTGGGGTCACGGCGATGGCACGGTCGGCACCTTTGGCGGACATGTGAATTTCGGCGATCCGCGGCGTGCCTGGGACTTCCGCTCACCCGGCCGGGGCGACATCAAGTTCGAGGACATCATCGTCGCGCTCAATGATGTCGGCTATCGCGGCCCGCTCAGCGTCGAGTGGGAGGACATTCGCATGGACCGCATGCACGGCGCAGCCGAGGCCGCCGCCTTTGTGCGCAAGATGGATTTCCCGGCGAGCGCCGTCGCGTTCGACGCCGCGTTCGACAAACAGAAACGGTAGGTGTCCCCGCGCGACGCGGGTGGCGCGCACCCAGTCCATCCCACCCGCCCGCAACTCGCACTTCCTTTTATGAACAGAAAACTTCGTTTTGGCATGATCGGCGGCGGCCGCGGCGCCTTCATCGGGGCCGTGCATCGCATCGCCGCCGCCATGGATGGCCAGGCGCAGCTCGTCGCCGGCGCGTTTTCGTCCGACCCCGCGCGCTCCAAGGCCTCCGGGGCCGACCTCTTTCTCGATCCGGCCCGCGTTTACGGCAGCTACGCCGCGATGGCGAAAGCCGAGGCTCGGATGCCCGAGGACGAGCGGCTCGACTTCGTCGTCATCGTGACGCCGAACCACCAGCATTTCCCGCCCGCGAAGCTGTTTCTCGAAAGCGGCTTCAACGTCGTCTGCGACAAACCCGCGACTTTCAATCTCGACGAGGCCAAGCGCCTCCGGGCCATCGTGAAGCGGACGAAAAAGGTCTTTGTCCTCACTCACAACTACACCGGCAACCCGATGGTGAAGCAGGCGCGCGATCTCGTCCGTAGCGGTGCGCTGGGCGACATCCGCAAGGTCGTCGCCGAGTACCCGCAGGGCTGGCTGAGCACGCTCCTCGAAAAGACCGGTCAGAAACAGGCGGGCTGGCGCACCGATCCCAAACGCAGCGGCGCGGCCGGTTGCATCGGCGATATCGGCACGCATGCCGAAAGTCTCGCCCGCTACGTCACCGGCCTGCACATCGATTCGCTGTGCGCCGACCTCACGACGTTCGTGAAGGGCCGCAAGCTCGACGACGACGGCAACATCCTCGTGCGTTTCAAGGGTGGCGCGAAGGGCATCATCCACGCCTCGCAAATCAGCGTCGGCGACGAAAACGCCCTCAACCTCCGCGTCTACGGCACGAAGGCCTCGCTCGAGTGGCATCAGGAGCACCCGAATGAACTCACCGTGAAATATCCGGACAAGCCGCGCGAGATCTGGCGCCGGGGCAACGGCTACGTTGGCATCAACGCCGCCCGCTTTACGCGCATTCCAGCCGGACACCCGGAAGGTTACCTGGAGGCCTTCGGCAATATCTACCGCGAGGCATTCCGCGCGATCGTCGCGGAAGTCATGGGGAGAACCCGGCCGAAGAATCTGGATTTCCCCACCATTCAGGACGGCGTCGAGGGCATGGCGTTCATCGAAACCGTCGTGAAGAGCGGCAAGGCCGGCGCGAAGTGGATGAAAATGCCGGCGGTGTAGCCTGTCCGGAGCGCGACGCCGCGGGCCGGCGCAAAATCACCGGCCTGCGATCAAACCACCGCAGCTTTCGGATTTGAGCCGTTGGCTCGCAGCCACGTCTCATACTCCTGCCGTGGCATGAACCGGAGCGAAGCGCTGTTGATGCAATAACGGAGGCCACCCCCCGCGCGCGGCCCGTCGGGGAATACGTGGCCGAGATGCGCGCCGTCGATACTGCAGTGTGCCTCCACCCGCCGCATACCGTGGCTCGTGTCCACATGCTCGCCGACAAACGCCGGTTCAATCGGCTTCGTAAAACTCGGCCAGCCGGTGCCGCTCTCGAATTTGTCCCGGCCGTCGAACAGCGGCGTGTCGCTGCAGACACTAAAATAAACGCCGTCCTCGTGGTGATCCCAGAATTCGTTGGCAAACGGTGGCTCCGTGCCCTGCTCGCGCGCGACCCGGTATTGGCGGGGCGTCAGCATTTGCTGCCATTCGGCATCCGTGCGGTGCACCGGCATCCGTGCGCGATCGATCACGACCTGCGAGGGCAGGCCGCAGGCGGAAAGGGCGGACGTGAAATTCTGAACGGGTTTCGTGCTCACGGGTGAAGGAGTCTCTCCGAACGTAGCTCAATCGCTGCAATATTCCAGTGCCGGCGGCATCATTCCGCCCGCAACCGCGTCGTGCCATCCGCGAATTCGGCCGCAAGCGCCTGTCCGGATTTTACCGCGGCGCGGCGCGTCACGGGGACGCCCGTGTCGTCGCGGAGCATGACAAAACCGCGGTTCAGCACGGAGGCCGGACTCGCCGCCTGCAGGCGTTTCCAGAGCGACAGCAAGCGGTGCGACTCGAGTTGCACCCGCTTTTCCGGCGAGTGCCGTTGCAACCCGGCGGCCGCCTCCGCCCAATCAAGCCGGCACGCATGCACCGCGTTGCGCGCCGCCGAGACCAGCCGGTTGGAAAAATCATCGAGCCGCAGATACCCCTGTTCGATCTGCGCCGCCGGCGTCAGCAGGCGCAGCCGGGACCGGGCATGGTCCAGTCGCGCATCCGCCTCCCGCACCGCTCCCTCGGCCCGGGCGAGCAGGGCCTCGTCCGCCTGTCGCAGCCGGTCCACGCCGTCGAGGAAATGGCTCGTGATCAATTCCGCCGCCGCACTGGGCGTTTCCGCCCGCAGGTCGGCCACGAAATCGCACAGGGAAAAATCGATTTCGTGGCCGACGGCGGAAATGACGGGGATGGCGCACGCCGCCACCGCCCGCACCAGCACCTCCTCGTTGAACGCCCACAAATCCTCGAGGCTGCCGCCGCCGCGGCCGATCACGACGAGGTCGAAGATCCCGAGTTGTTCGGCCAGACGGAGCATGGCCGCCATCTCCGCGGCCGCCCCGTCGCCCTGCACCTTGGCCGGTAACACCACCACCCGGCCGCGCCACTTGCGCCGGGTGATGATGCGAACGAAATCCTGCACGGCCGCCCCCGTGGGCGACGTGATGAAGCCCACCGTGCGCGGCATCGTCGGGATGGGCCGCTTCCGCTCCGCGGCGAACAGGCCCTCCCCGGCCAGCCGGGCCTTCAAGGCCTCGAACTCGCGCTGCAGCCGGCCGACGCCGTCCTCCACGACGGCCCGCACGATGAGCTGATACTGCCCCCGCGCCTCGTAGACGCTGACTTCGCCGAAAACGACGACCTGCGCTCCGTCGCGCAATTTCACCGTCTGGCGTGCCGCATCGCCGCGAAACAAAACGGCCGCCAGCTGCGCCCCGGCATCCTTCAATGAAAAGTAGACATGCCCGCTGGTCTGCGCCCGCAGGTTGGAAACCTCGCCGCGCACCCAGCCCGGCTGGACGCCGCTCTCCAGCAGCGTCTTCACGCGCCGCGTGAACTCGCTGACGCTTTCCGCCCGGGTGCCCTTGTCGCCGAGGTCGATTTCAGCCTTCACGTCGAAAATACTTTTTGCGCACCCATTGCACGGCGATCGCCCCGACGACGAGCACGCCCAGCCCCGACGCCGCGGCCCGAAAATTGCCGTTGAACAGGCCCTGCCCCAACACGATGGCACCGATCGCCCACGGCAACACCGCCAGCCACGAAACGATCATGTAGAGTCGAAAGGGCGCCTCCGCGATGCCGAGCACGAACCCTTGCAACGCATAGGGTGGTCCCGGCGTCAGTCGCACCACGAGCAGCACATTCAGCGCATTGTCGGGAGTCACCCGCGGGATTTGGTAGCCATAGCGCTGGATCAGCCACGTCAAGACCGGCCGGAACGCGTAACGGGCGAGCCAGTAGGTCAACGCCAGGTTCACTGCGATCGACGCGAGCGCCGCCGCGATGACGCCACCCATACCCATCTGTCCGGCAAAGGCCTCACCGGCTGGAATCGTAAAGGCCATCAAGGGAACGCCGGCCGACGGCAACACGGTCATGGTCGCAAAGTACACTCCGGGTCCGGCCCGGCGCAGCAACTCCATCCCGTGCAAAACCTGGGTCCGCCAGTCGAAACCGCGCAACAGCACCACCGCTCCTACGAGCACAAGCAGCCCGGCGAGCGCCAGCTTGATGACGGGCACTTTTCGTTTTGGCAGCACCACCTCGGTCGACATCGCGCGAGCCTGTTGGGCCACGCGCGCCAGCGTCAAGCGCCACCCCGCCGTCCCGCGTGCTTGCCGGGACTTGGCGCAGCGGCTCTCATGCCGACCCATGACACGCCCCGCCGGATCGACCGCCCCGCTTTTCGCGGCGACTGGCGTTCTCGGCGGGACCGGCCTGGCGCTGATCACACTCACGAGTTCTGGCGCGACCCGGATGTTCGCATGGCCCTGGTCGCTGGCCCTCGCCGTCACGCTCGCGGCCCCCGTGCTGGGCCTGATCCTCCGCGCGTTCGACCGGAGCCGGCCGCTGACCCTGCCGTCCGCCGGCTGGCGCTGGCTGCCACTCGCCGCGACACTGACGGTCTTCGCCTCGGCCCTCGCCAGCCCCTACCGCCCCGCCAGCCTGCTCTTCGGGGCAGTGTCTCTGCCCGCCGTGGCCGTTTTCCTGCTGGCCTTCGACTGGTTGCACGCGGAGCCGGCGGGACTGGAACAACGCCGCCAGCGTCTGTGGCTGGCCGCCGCTTGGTTCGGGGTCGCGATCGAACTCGCGAGCCTCGGGCGCTGGCTGCCGTCGGCTTTTTTTTCCAGTGCCGCACCCGTTTTTGGCACGCGCAATCCACACCCCCTCGGGCACTCCAACTACACCGCCGGGCTGGCGCTGCTCATGCTGCCGGGCTTTGGCGCGTGGGTCGTGCATGCGCGCGGCACCGCGCGCATCGGCGCCGCCCTCGCCACCACGCTCGCCGCCGCGATGCTCTTCACGAGCGGCAGCCGGGGTGGCGTGCTCGCCTTGGGCGCCTTGGTGGCCAGCGCCTTTCTCGCCATCCCCATGGCACCCGGAAAGAAGTGGCGCGTCGCCCTCGGTTGCGCCGCGGCCGCCCTCGCCTTCGCGCTCGCGAATCCGCGCACTCGCGCTCTCTTCTCGCCGCCGGACGCCAACGCGCCGCCCAATATCAGCAACGTGCAGCGCAGCGCGATGGCGGTCGCCGGTTGGCGCCTCGGCCTCGACCGGCCGCTGTTGGGCTGGGGCCCGGGCACCACGCCACTCGCCTACCCGCGGTCTCGCGCCGGGCTGGACGGTGGGGCGGAAAACGTGCTGCAGCTGCATTCGCTGCCCGTGCAGCTCTGGGCGGAACTCGGCGCGGCGGGCGTTGGCACCGCGCTCGCCTGCGCTGCGCTCGTGTTCCGGTCGCGCCGGAACGACCCCATCGCCGCGCTCACGCTCGGGGGCTACGCCGTGTTCTCGCTATTCGACTGGCAGCTCGACATACCGGTTTTCGCCTTCGCCCTTGCCGCGCTCGCGGCCCTGCTTGCCGAGCCGGACGCCGGGCCCCTTGCGGTCCGTCGGTCCCGGATGGCGGGTATTCTCGCAATTGCCTTCTTCGGCGCCGCCCTCGTTTTTGGCCGGCGGGATCCCACGCCGGAATTGAACGTTCGCGCGCTCGCCCTCGCCCGCGATCCGTCGCAAGCGGATCGGGCCATCGCGCTGTTCCGCGAATCGCTCACCCTCAATCCGGACCAGGAGATTGCACACTTCAACTTGGGCTGGCTTTTGGTCGTGCACGATTCGGTCGCAGCGGAAGCCCATTTTCTCGCCGCCGCCCGTCTCGTGCCCGACAAGGGCGGTGTCTATTTCGGCCTCGGCCTCACCCGGTTGAACCAGGGCAAACCGGACGCAGCGGCCCGGGCCTTCGCCCTCGAAAGCCTCAACGATCCCTCGTTTCTGATCTCCCCGTGGTGGAGTCAGGAGGCGATCGGGCGGCTCCGCCCCGCTGCGCTGGCGCAACTCGCGACTCTCGAAAATCAAATCCTCGCCCAACTGCCGCCCGCAAGCTGGCCGGCCCGGGAAGCACACTACCTCGCCGCGCTCACGGCGTGGATCGCCGGCCCGGGAGAATTAGGTCGGATCGCAACCGCTGCAAACACCGCGGAAAGACGGGACTATTTTTCCGGCGGCGGCGATGTCCGGGCTTTCGGCATCGGACCCGGCCGCAGTTTTCGCCGCCAGCGCACGGGCTATCCGGTACTCATGCGCAACCTCGATCTGGACGCGCCGGTCGATTTGTTCGACGTACAGGAAAGCGCACGGCTCGACGCCAAGCTCGCGCCGCTCTTTCCGGCGAAGGGCTGGCTGCCGTCACCCTTGCTGCTGGCATTGCTCGACGAAGGCGTTTCCCCCAAGAACTGAGCCGTGCCCCGCGCCGCCTCCAATTCGCTTCGCGAAACGACCGTGCCCCTCGCCCTGCTGGCGGGAGACGCACTGGTGACTTTTGGCGGCGTCGCCCTCGCGTGGTGGTTGCGCTACGCCTCGCCCGTCGGGCGCATCGGGATCGACGTGCCAAACGCGACGTTCGCCGGCTACCTCCCCTTGATGCTCCTGGGCGTCGGCCTGTTGATCGGCGCCTTCGCGCAATTCGGCCTCTACGACACCCGGCTTGTCCTGCGCCGGTATCAAAGCCTCAACGCGATCCTCAAGGGCGCTGCGTTCTGGCTGGTGGCCTACCTTGGCGTTTCGCTCGTGCTCAAATTCGATCCGCCCATCTCACGGCTGTTCGTCGTGCTGGCGTTCGTCTGTGTCGTCCTGCTGCTCTATCTCTGGCGCGCAACCGTGTACACCTTCGTGACGCGCTCGCCCCTGCTCGGCCGGCTGCGCCGGCGCGCCATCCTGCTGGGCTGGAACGACCACGCTCGCGCCCTCGCCACTGAAATCGCCCGCGACCCCGCCCATCCCATCGTGCTCGCCGGGATCGTCACGCTGCCCGGCACCGCGCCGCCGTTTCCCCTCCCGCTGGACACCGCCGCCGGGCTGCGCCCCCTGGGTTCGGCGACGGAGCTCGCCGCGATCCTCGCCCGGGAATCCCCGGACCTGCTCATTCTTACCCGGCTCGACCTGCCGCACGACAAGCTCCAATCGATCGTCGAAGCCTGTGAACGCGCCTACGTCGAGTGGAAGATCGTGCCGGGCACGTTCGATATTTTTCTGAGCGGCCTGCGCCTCCAAACGATCGGCCACGTGCCCGTGCTCGGCGTCGAGGAGCTTGCCATCAACCGGCTGTTCAACCGGGTGCTGAAACGCGGATTCGACCTTCTCGCCGCCACGGTCGGGCTGATGCTCTCCGCGCCCGTCGTTGTCGTGCTGGCAGTGCTGATCAAACGCGAGTCGCCGGATGGCCCGGTGTTTTTCCGCCAGGCGCGCGTGGGGGCGGGCCACCGGCCCTTCACACTGTGGAAACTCCGCAGCATGGCGCCCGACGCCGCGGCCACCGATTCGCAACGCCAGAGCACGGCGCGCGGCGATCCGCGGTTGCTGCGCATCGGGGCCTTCCTGCGCCGCTGGAATCTCGACGAACTGCCCCAGTTTTGGAACGTGCTGCGCGGCGACATGAGCCTCGTCGGCCCCCGCCCCGAACGACCCTTTCACGTCGAGCAACTCGCGGCCGCGATCCCGCATTATCTGCCGCGGCATCTCGTCAAGCCGGGCATGACCGGCTGGGCCCAGATCAACGGCCTGCGCGGTGACAGCGACCTCGGCGCCCGCGTTCAGCACGATATCTACTACATCGAAAACTGGAGCGTGTGGCTCGACGTACAAATCGCCCTGCTCACGTTCGTCCGCTGGAAAAACGCCTACTAATGATGTCCTGCGTTCAGGGTGAGCCCCATTCGGTCCGCCGCTAACGCCGGCTTATCCTCATCTCGAATCTGACCCGGCATGAGACCCGGGCGCCGAACGCACGCCGCGGGAGAGCGGGCCCAGCGGTCGTTCCGGTTGGAGCGAGGGAGGCAGAACGCCCCGCAGCCCGGGATCGGCCAGCACCGCCCGCACCACCTCGAGGTTGGAGTGCGGGACGAGGAGCCGAGGCTGGCCCGCAAACACCGCCGCGTCTCCATCGCGTTGAAACGCCTGCATCAACCGCACCGGCGCATCCCGGTCGCGCATGCGCGGCACCAGCACCCGCCGCCACATCTGGGCGGACAGACCCAACCAGCCAACGCCCAGAAAAACCGCCCACGCCGCCGCCAACGCTCGCGTCCGACCGCGAGCCCGCCCCACCCCGCGTGCCACAAGACCCGCGAGACAGAGCCCGTTGGCCAACGGCAACAGCACGATGAAATCGACGTAACGCGAGGGGACGCCCACCGCGAGTTCCGCGGCACCACCCCGCGCCCAAGCCGCCGCTCCGCCGATGGCGAGCGCCCAGCCGCCCAGCGCCAGGATAAAGTCCTCTCCTGTATCTGCGGGACGGCGCCTAGCCAGTCGTTCCCCGACGGCCCAGACGAGCGGCAGATTCATCGCGAGCGCCGCCAACGGCTGGTCGACGTGGGGCCACGCGAGCATGCGGCCCAGCGCGGCGAAAAATTGTCCCGCCGAAGTCGGCTGCAGATTGCCATTGTCCGCACTTCCGGGAATCAGCGCCCATGCCATGACCATCAACACGCATGCGGGCCAGGTTTCCCGCCACCATCTGCCGTCCCGCGTGCGTCGTTCGACCGCCCGCAAGACCGCCAGTCCCAGCAAAGGCAACGCCACCAGACTGCCGGCACCCATCGCCAGCATCGCCGCCGCCCCAGCCGCCAGCCCGGCGAAACACCGGCCGGGCGAGATCGCCGGCTCACCCAGCAGCGCGAGCGCCAGCAACGAAAACAACAGCGAAAACCACACCTGCGATTGAAAACCCCAGAGCACATTGTGCCACGCGAGGTGGGGCAGAAACGCCACGCTCACCGCGAGTCCGATCAGCCACCCGCCCCGGGCGTGACCGACCGTCCGCACCAGCCAGGCGGCCAAGCCCGCGGCACACGCCGCGCGCACGAATGCGCCGGCGGCCATTTGCACGAGCGGATCCCACTGGCCGTTGGTCGCGAACAGCGCGAGGTTCAACAGGTGCGTCCAGAGAATACGATGTTCGTTGTGGGGCCGCAGCAGATCGGCCAACCCCAGCGTGCCATCGCGCCACGCCGGATAAAGCCGGCGGCCCTCGACGTCCCACTGATCCAGGATCGGAATGTCGGTCCCCGCCCGCGCCACGAGCCAGAGCTGCGCCGTCAACACGATCAGAAACACGACCGCGGGCATCCAGCCACGGACACGCCAGCTGGAAGGTTCACGGCGCACCGGCGCGATCATGGTCAGCGTGGACGCACGCTCCGGTAGCCCGTCGCCCGGGCCTTCCACCGCGCGAGCCGTTTCCACGCGCCGAACAACCGCGTGTATTTCCAACGGACCAAAGCCGACCCATGCGGGTTGAAATGTTTCAGGTACACGTCGCGGTTCGCGTCGAAAATCGCCGTCGCCATCGCGGCGTAGTCCTTCGCCACGCTCAAGCCCTTCAGGTGCGTGATGCGCACCGCGCCATCGTAAACGATCTTCCAGCCCGCCCGAGCCACGCGGATGCAAAGATCGAGATCGTCGCCGTACATGAAGAACCGTTCGTCAAACACCGCGCCGGCTGGCGCAACCGCGGCCAGGGCGCGGCGCGGCGCGAGCATAAAGGCACCGTTGATCGCCCCGACCTCGTAGGTGCCTTCGACCGGCCGGTGGGTGAGATTGTAACCGGCGAAGATGGCCGCCCGGGGAAAGGCGGCGGCCAGGCCACTCGCCCGGCAAAATCCGTCCCACCAGGTCGGGATCGACCGTCGGCACGCCAGGTCCATCGATCCGTCCGCCAGTTCGAGGCGCGGCGAAATCAATCCGATCCGATCGTCGCCCCGCAGCCGCCCGAGGCAGTGCGCCAGCGCCGCTGGCTGGCTGATCGTATCGGGGTTGAGGAACAACACGAACTCACCGTGCGACCGCGCATAGCCGAGATTGTTGGCCCGACCGAAACCGAGATTGGTGGTCGCCGGCACATATTTCACCTCCGGAAAATCGCGCCGCACGATCACGCCCGCACCGTCGCCGGGCGAGTTATCCACCACGATTACCTCGACATGACGACGCTCCATTTCCCGCGGCAGGGAAGCCAGACAGGGCCCGATCTCGTCGCGTGATTTGTAGGCGACGATGATGATCGAGAGCAGCGGCAACTCCGGCATGGACACCCGCAGACGCTGCGCGATGCTCCGCCCGAACGCAATGTCCGCCGCGCCCACGCTCAGCGTCGTTATCGTCTGCCTCAACCCCGGCCCCTGCCTTCCCGTCGCCCTCGCCAGTGTCTGGGCACAACTCCACGTCACGCCCGAGATCATCGTGATCGATGGCGGCTCCACCGATGGCACCCTTGCCTGGCTCGAATCCCGGCGCGACCGGCTTGCCGCCGTCGTGTCCGAGCCCGACACCGGGGTCTACGACGCGATGAACAAGGGCGTCGCCCGCGCCACCGGCGGATGGGTTTACTTCCTTGGCGCCGACGACCGCCTCGTCGGCGACACGATGCTGAGTGAAGTCCTCGACTGGGCGCAGAAGACGGAGGCCGGCATCGTGGTGGGCGAAGCCGCGTTCGACGACGGCCGCCTCTACCAGCTCCGCTCGCGCATCAATCCGCGGGCGCGCAATTTCGTCCATCACCAGGCCGCGTTCTACCGCCGTTCCCTCTTCACCGAAAACGGCCCATTCGACCGCTCGCTCGCGATCATGGCCGACTACGAGTTTAACCTCCGCCTCTGGAAAAACCGGGTGCGCTTCAAGCCGGTCCCCCTCCGGATCGCCGCCTGCGGCATCGCCGGCCTCAGCGATGCCGGGCGGTGGCGCGGCTACCGCGAGGAAATTGCCGTGCGCCACCGTTACTTCGCCGCGTGGCGCTGCTGGTTCTGGGACGCACTCTCGGTCGTCCGCTATCTGCGCAAAAAAATCGTGCGGAGCTTCGCCCGTTCGCACTAACGATGGCCGAGAGCTTCAAGTCCCGCGTGCGGCACGCCACCAATCGCCTGCTCCACCCGCTCGGCCTCCACCTCGCGCGCCGCGAACGCGCCTTCGAGATGGACGGCCTGCTCGCCCGCGCCGCCGCCCGCGGGATCAACGTCGGCACATGGATCGACGTCGGCGCCTCCGACGGCTCGTGGTCGCTCCGCGCGCAAAAACATTTTCCCGCCGCACGCTTTCTCCTCTTCGAGCCGCTCGCCGAGCGTCAGGCCGAACTCGCCACACTCTCCCGCCGCCACGGCTTCGTCATCGCCGCGGCCGCCGCCGGCGCGACGCCCGGCACGATTAGCTTTTCCATCGACCCCGCGCTCGACGGCAGCGGTGTCGCCACGCCCGGCACCGCCGGCGCCCGCGCGGTCCCTGTCGAAACCGTCGACCGAGCCGTCGCTCAGCACGCCCTGCCCGCCCCCTACGGTCTCAAGCTCGACACCCACGGCCACGAAATTCCCGTGCTCACCGGCGCCGCCGGCGTGCTCAACCGCACGAGCCTGCTCGTGATCGAGTCCTACAATTTCCCCATCACGCCCGACTCCCTGCGCTTTCACGAACTCTGCGCCTGGCTCGAGGACCGCGGCTTCCGCTGCTGCGATCTCGCCGATCCCATGCGTCGCCCCGGCGACGGTGCCCTCTGGCAGATGGACCTCGCCTTTGCCCCCGCCACGAGCCCGCTCTTCGCGTCAAACCGCTACGCGTAGCGCCTCCGCTTATTCGCCACGGGCCAACTGCTCGCCGAAGCCGATGAACCCGTAGCGCGCGATCCGCTCCGCGTAGACCGGCACGTTCGCCAGTCGAAACACGAATCTCGCCCACCGGTGCGCCAACGTGATCCGCTCCGCGGCCAGCCGGTGCTTGTTGTAGACGATGTGGTGCTCCGCGAGCATCACCGGGAGATTCTTCGTAAGCTGCCCGGCGCGTAACCGAAATGCCGCCACCACGCTCTTCGTCGCGCACACAAACGGAATTCCCGCTACGCACGCCCGCGCCAAAAACTCCGAGTCGCCGCAGAACCGCAGGCTCGCATCGAACGGCCCGAGCCGCTCCACCACCGCCCGCGTGATCACCGTGCCGTGTTGATAAACCGGCTCCGTCCGCTGCGCGTAGAGCAGGCGGTTCAGCGACGGCACCGGCGAAATCGGAATCGCCCCGATGCGCTTCCCCTGCGTGTTGATGAGTCGCACGCCGCCGTAGACCACGCGCGCCTCCGCCGTGCGCGCGTGCGCCATCACCTCCGACATGCGCGGCAGCAGTAAATCGTCGTCGTTGATATAGGTGCACGCACGCCAGCCCTCGACCGCCGCCAGCCCCGCGTTGATCGCCGCATACATACCGCCGCCCGGCTCCGCGACCACGCGCACCGCGGGAAATCGCGCCTCCAGACCCGCAACCGCGTCCGCCGGCGCCACGAGCACATGCGCGCACGGGCAAGGCAGCGTCGCGACACTCCGCACCGTCTCCTCCAGCCACGGCGATTGCCCCAGCGTCGGCGTGACCACCAGCAACTGCAGCGACTCGGTTGAAAAGGAAACCACCGCCGCACGCTACGGTCGCGCACTCCGGCTTCAAGGGGTGAATCGCCGGCAACTCCGCCTCCCACAACGCTCAAACCGCTCAGTCCGCCCGCGCCTCGCCGACCACGTGCAGCAGTTCCCCGCGCCAGCGCCGCACCCGCGGCACGAGCCAGCGCGCACGGACGCGCTCCCAGCGCTTGCGCCACGACGCGCCCGGTTTCAGTCGGTCAAAACCGATTCGCCGCGCCACGCCATGTTCGCGTTCCACCCGCCGCTGCGTCGCGACCAGCTTCGCCAGATACGGCGCGTAAACCAAGTCGCGCAGCTCGCGCGTCAGCACCGCCCCGTAGCCCTTGAGCCCCGGATCATACCAATCGGGCAAGACCTCGCGAATTCCCTGAAAGTGGAAAAACCACAGCGGCCGCCCGTCCAGCTCCACGCGCCCGTCGCGCCGCGCCACGCTCGCCGCCGCGATATTCCACGGCGCCGCATTGATCCCCGGGTGATCGAGCACACGCACCCCGCCGAACCGCCGCGGAAATTCATCGAGGTAACGCTGATCCGCAAACCGCCCGCTCTCCACGCGGTCGTGGCACCACTCAAGACAACGCTCGCGCCACCACGCCACCGCCGCGAGTCCGTCGCGGTCGCGGCGAAACGAGACCCACGCGACATTATACGTGCCGTAAACCAGCCGCTCCTTCAGCCGCGCGGAAAAGCGATGCGGCACCAATCCCACCGACGCGTCGCCTTGCTCCGCCAACACCGCCTCCAGCGAACCGAAGAAAAATAGATCGGCGTCGAGGTAAGTCATCCGCTCCGCCGTCGGCTCGCGTTGGAAGCAGTAGTTCACGAGCACCGGCGTAGCCGTGAAGAAAAATTCCACCGGCGTCCGCCGCGCGCGCACCGCCGCAAACTCCGGATCAGCCCGCAGTGCCTCCTCGAGCGAAATCGCCACGAGATCGCTCCACCCCACGGCTTTCACCACCGCTTCGGTCACCGCATCGAAGCACAGCACATGCAGCCGAAACGCCCCGCCCTGCGCGCGCAGCGACTCGTGCAGACACAGCAAGCGCGCCGCATAGCCCTGATCGCAGTAGGTGCAGAAGTGGTTCATCGCCCCGGAGCCGCGGGTTTGCGCGCCAGCACGATGTTGTCGAGGTAGAGATCGGCGTTGGCCGGCAACACCCAACCCGCCACGATCCCCAGCAGATTGATCGGCGCCATCAGCCCCAGCATCGCCAGCCAGTTCAGCGCGCGATTTTCCGTCCGCGTGATTTTGTAGAGGTAGGCGTTGAGCAACTGAAACAGCACGCGGCTGTCCGCCATGCTCTTGTGCTGCGCCTCCACCACAAAGCCCGACCGCTCAAACAGCGCCTTCAGCGCAAACGACGAGTAGCGCGCAAAGTCGTGCGGCTGCTCGTGCTCGTCCCACACAAAGGGCACCGTCAGCACCACGCACCCGCCGGGCCGCAGCACCCGGTGCATCTCCCGCAAAAATTCCTCCGGCGTGAACACGTGCTCAAACACCTGCGAGCACAGCACCGCGTCGAAACTCGCATCGGGCAACGGAAACGTGCGCCCGTCGTAATACGCATCCGCCGCGAAGCTCGCCCGCGCCCGCGGCGTGTCGTATTCGAGGCCCACGTAGCACGTCGCCGGAATGAACCCACGGTAGGGTTTGCTCCCGCAGCCGACGTCGAGCACCGCACCCCGCAGCTGCGGGAAAAATTCCCTCAGCCCGCCGAGCAATCCCCGCCGGGCGAAGTAAAACGGATTCACGAGCCAGCCGAGCCGCCCCGGCTCAAACTCCTGCCGCCACCTCCAGCCGCGGAGGCCATTTGCGCGGCGCAGCGAAGCAGCGACAGGCTCGACACCGGGATTTTCCGCGTTGAAGCCGTTACGATTCATGGAAGAGGGTCCTTCAACCATGCGCGCCACTCGGCATCGTCGAGCGGAAAACGTCGCGGCCGATATTCCTGCGGCAGCGCCCGCGGCAAGCACGCATTCAGCCTAAACAGCACCCCTGCCGCGCACCAATTCGTCCATCGTCCCACCGGACCCGTGCGCCCCCCGTCCCGGTCGGCCGCGCGCACCGAGCTCATGTCACGTTCCTCTCCAACATCAGCCCGCCATGTCGGGCGTCGATGTCGGCCTCGTCCGCCGTCGGCCATTCGTCCACGACCGTCCAGCCTGCCGTGAATTCCGCGAGCAACGACGTGCGATCAAAAAACCAGCACGGATAAGTCGCCTCGTAGATCGCGGCCGGCACCTGCTGCACCGTGAGCCGGTCGCGACCGCGCACTACAAATCCCGTGCGATCGATAATCACATGGCGGAACGCCCGCCCACGGACATCGGCGAGCAGCGCACGGGGATTTTCCAGATACGGCAGCACACTTGAAAGCAGCAACACGCTGGGCCGGCTGCTGGCGAAGCATTCGTCGAGCGACCCATGAAACCGCAACGGACCGACCGTAAATTCCCTCCGGCCGGCTGCGACAAATCCTTCCTGCTCGATCACGCTCCACCGCGCGTCCTTCACGTCCGCCAACCACGCGCGATGCTGCCACCACGCGCTGCCGAGCGCGCCGCCGAAATCGGCGAGGTCGAGGACCCCGCCCGCCGCCTCCGTCGCGCGTCGCAGCGACCGCAGCAGCGGGCCGTTGGCCATCGGCTCGTGAAACAAGATCGTGTCGCGCTCCCACGCCGCCCGGCCGTCCCGCACCGCCCGGGTGGCCGCGACCGCCTTGTCCAAAATGGCCGGATCGGCATAGCCGCGCGAAACACGTTGCGCGTCGGCCCACGAGGCAAAGTCACCTCGGTAGGTCGGCCCCGAGCGATAACGGCGCACCCACCGCCGCACCGCCTGCGGCAGCATCGACTTCACCGCCTGCTTCCACCGTGTGCTCATCGTGAAGACAGCCCGATCATCGCGAGAATCGCCCCGCCGCGCCCCTTACTTCACCGACAAACAGGACGCGGTTCTCCTCCGACTGCTCCTCCAGCCACAGGTTGAAATACCGGGAGAAATTCTCGCGAAACCATTCGCGTCGATACCACGACGGCACAGGCGGCGCCGCCACCAGCTCGGGGGCTTGGAAAATGCGGTCGAGCAGCTTCACGCGACGATCTTTCTCCTCCGCGACAAACCCGGGACTGGCAGCATCCCCTACCCAACCGGCACGACCGCCCCGGCGGCAAACTCTTTTGTTTTCTCCCGGACATCGGACCCAGCGCATTCCCGGCACCAATTCGCTCGCCAATCCCGGTCCGAATTCCGACGTTTTCCTGTCGCGGACCACCACCGCCTCCCACCCGAAAACCGTCCCATGCCGCCACTCGATGCTCGAAATCCCGCTCCCGGACCCTCCCCGGAGGGTTTCATCCGTGCGACGACCGGCTTCGGACGAGAACCGCGTTCCCGGAAATGAGCCGTTTGATCATCGAGGCCGGGCGCATCGAAAGAAACTATTGGCGCGACCTCTGGCGCTACCGGGAGCTGTTCGTCATGCTTGCATGGCGCGACATCGCCGTGCGCTACCGGCAAACGTTCATCGGCATCGCCTGGGCGGTGTTGCGACCGCTGCTCCCGATGGTCGTTTTCACCGTGCTGTTTGGCCGGCTCGCCAAATTTCCCTCGGAAGGCGTGCCTTACGCGCTGTTCGTCTTCGCGGCTATGCTGCCATGGCAGTTTTTCGCCAGCGCCCTGAGCGAGGCCGGCGGCAGCCTCGTCGAAAACGAACGCCTGATTTCCAAGATCTACTTCCCCCGCCTCGTTGTGCCGGCGAGCGCGCTGATCGTGAGCTTTGCCGACTTCCTCATCTGCAGCGTACTGCTTGCCGCCCTGCTCGTCTGGTATCGCTTCGTCCCGCCCTGGCAGGTCGTGACGCTGCCGCTCTTTGTCGGCCTCGCGTTTCTCGCGGCCCTCGGCCCCGGCCTGCTCCTCACCACGCTGAACGTCTCTTACCGCGATTTCCGCTACGTCATCCCTTTCATCGTGCAAGTGGGCCTCTATGTTTCACCCGTTGGCTTCGGCAGCGGCGTGGTGCCCGAATCCTGGCGGCTGCTTTATTCTCTCAACCCGATGGTCGGCGTCATCGATGGATTCCGGTGGGCGATCCTCGGCACGGGCCGTCTTTACTGGCCCGGCCTGCTGCTCTCGATCGCGGTCACCGTGATCCTGCTCGTCATCGGCGTCACCAGCTTTCGCAAGATGGAGCGGAGCTTCGCCGACGTGATCTGACCCATGCCCCACGAGCCATGAGCGAGAATGTCATCCGCATCGACCGGCTGGGAAAAAAATACCGCCTCGGCCAAGGCAACGGCGCGCGGAGTTACCGTCGGTTCGGCGATGCGCTTCTGAACGTCGCGAGCGCCCCGAGCCGGTGGCTGCGCGGCCGGATCCCCAACGCGCCGCCGCCCGCGCCGGAATTCTGGGCGTTGCAGGATGTTTCCCTGGAAGTCGATCGCGGCGACGTGGTCGGCATCATCGGCCGTAACGGTGCGGGCAAATCGACCCTGCTCAAGATCCTCAGCCGCATCACCGAGCCGACGACCGGCCGGGTCGAAGTCGAAGGCCGCCTGGCTTCCCTGCTCGAGGTGGGCACGGGCTTTCACCCCGAACTGACCGGCCGGGAAAATGTGTTTCTCAACGGGGCCATTCTCGGCATGACCCGGGCCGAGGTGCGGCGCAAATTCGACGAGATCGTGGCGTTTGCCGAAGTGGAGCCGTTCATCGACACGCCGGTGAAACGCTATTCCAGCGGCATGTATGTGCGACTCGCCTTCGCCGTCGCCGCCCATCTCGAACCCGAGATCCTCGTCGTCGACGAAGTGCTCGCCGTCGGCGACCTGCAGTTTCAGAAAAAGTGCATCGGCAAGATGAGCGAGATCTCCGCGTCCCGGGGGCGCACCGTCCTCTTCGTGAGCCACAATCTCGGCACCATCGGCGCGCTCTGCAACAAGGCGGTGCTGCTCCGCGGCGGCCGCGTTGCCAGTATCGGGCCCACCGCCCGTGTGGTCGCGGACTACGTGGCGGGCTTTCGCGCGGACGCCACGCACGCCATCGTTTTTGAACCGGACCGGACCAGACACGCCTTTCTGCGCGCCGCCCGCGTCGAAGCCATCGGCCCCGCCGACCGGCCCGGATCTTTTTCCGTCGCCGACGAAATCCGCCTCACCGTGGATTACTCCCTCACGCGCGACGCCCGCGGCATCAACCTCGCGCTCTGCCTCAAGCGGAACGGGACCCCTCTCCTGCTCTCGTTCGACACCGACGCCAACCCCGAACTGAGCGCCGCCCGCGCCGCTGGCGACTACACGGCCACGATCGTGCTCCCGCGCATCCTCAAGGCGGGCACCTACGCGGTCACGTTCGACATCGGTTACACCGGCGTGGGCCTCGTCGATCAACGCGCTGAAGCCCTCTCCTTCGATCTGGAGGAACTGGGTCTGGACTATTCCCAAAAGGCCT
Source organism: Opitutia bacterium (assembly GCA_947474935.1). Lineage (GTDB taxonomy): Bacteria > Verrucomicrobiota > Verrucomicrobiia > Opitutales > Opitutaceae > ER46. Next base: position 27,592 of record CANJKL010000012.1, on the reverse strand, counting down.
TTGAGTCCTCCCGCATCGGAGAAATTGCCTGCAACCTGCCGTGGAATACACGACGGTCCTGACCTCCCGGCCCCGCCCGTCTCCGCGCCCCCAAACCGCATGAACTTTCTCGCCATCATCCCCGCTCGCGGCGGCTCGAAAGGCATCCCGGGGAAAAATCTGAAGCCGGTCGGCGGCGTTCCCCTCATCGTCCACACGATTCGCGCCGCCAAGGGCGCGCAACGCGTGGCCCGGGTGGTCGTTTCCACCGATTCCCCGGAAATCGCCGCCGTTGCCCGGTCGCAGGGTGCGGAAGTGGTGGTACGACCGGCCGAGATCAGCGACGATCGCGCCTCGTCCGAGGCGGCATTGTTGCACGTCCTTGAAGAGTTGCAGCGCACCGAGGGCTACCGACCCGACGGAATCGTTTTTCTCCAGTGCACCTCGCCGCTCACGGCGGCGGCGGACATCGATGGCACCGTCGACGAGTTGGTGAGCCGCGGCGCCGACACGGCTCTGGCGGTCGCACCCGCCCACCACTTTCTCTGGCGCCGCGACACCCAGGGCGCCGCCGTCGGAGTGAACCACGACAAGCATGTCCGCCTGCTCCGCCAGCAGCGTTCTCCGGAATTCATCGAAACCGGCGCGGTCTACGTGATGAAAACCGCCGGGTTCCTCGCCGCCCGCCACCGCTTCTTCGGCCAGACCGCCTTTCACGTGACGCCGCGCAACCGTTGCCTGGAGATCGACGAGCCGGACGACCTGTTGATGGCGGAAGCCATCCTCCGCCAAATGCGGCAGAAGAGCGCCGCCGCCGTGCTGCCATCGCCGCCGGCGGCCATCGTTTTCGATTTCGACGGCGTGTTCACCGACAACCGGGTCATTGTGCTGGAGGATGGCCGTGAGGCGGTGCAGTGCGACCGCGGCGACGGCTGGGGCATCGAATGCGCCCGGCGGCTGAATCTGCCCATGCTGGTGATCTCGACCGAGGAGAACGCCACCGTGGCGGCCCGTTGCCGGAAGCTACAGCTGGAGTGCCGCCAGGGTCTCAAGCGCAAGTGGCCCGCCTTGCAGGCCTGGCTGCAGGAGCGCCAACTCGACCCCGCCCGCATCATCTACGTTGGCAACGACACCAACGACCTCGAGTGCATGGCGGGCGTCGGCTGCCCCGTCGCCGTGGGCGACGCCTATCCCGCCGTGCAAGCGGCGGCCAGACTCGTGCTCACCGCTCCGGGCGGCCGTGGCGCCGTGCGCGAACTCCTGGAACTCGTGGAAAAAAGCCTGGCCGGAAAAGCCTCCTCATGAATGTCACTCGAAAAATCGGCGCCCGCGTTGTCGGCGCCGGCCAGCCGGCCTACCTCATCGCGGAGATCGGCATCAACCACAACGGCGACCTCGCCATCGCGAAGAAGCTGATCGACGCCGCGGCCCTCGCCGGGTGCGACGCGGTAAAGTTCCAGAAGCGCACGCCCGACCTCTGCGTTCCGCCCGAGCAGAAGAATCTCATACGGGAAACCCCATGGGGACTCATCAGCTATCTCGACTACCGCCATCGCGTGGAACTCGGCGAAAACGAATACCGGGAGATCGACCGCTACTGCCGGGAAAAAGGCATCGCCTGGTTCGCCTCGTGCTGGGACGAACCCTCGGTCGACTTCATCGAACGCTTCGACCCGGTGTGCTACAAGGTAGCCTCGGCTTCCCTCACCGACGCCACCATGCTGGCGAAACTGCGCGCCACCGGCCGGCCCTTGATTCTCTCGACCGGCATGTCGACCATGGAGGAAATCCGCGGGGCGGTCGCACGGCTGGACCTCGACCGCCTGCTGCTCGCCCATGCCACTAGCAGTTATCCCTGCCGCCCCGAACAGCTGAATCTGCGCATGATCCAGACGCTGCAGCGGGAATTCCCCTGCCCCGTCGGCTACTCGGGCCACGAGGTCGGCCTCCAGACCACCTGCGCGGCCGTCGCCCTCGGGGCGTGCTTGGTCGAACGTCACATCACCCTCGACCGCGCGATGTGGGGCAGCGACCAGGCCGCCTCGGTCGAGCCCGGCGGCCTCGTCCGGCTGGTGCGCGATATCCGCGTGATCGAGCAGGCGATGGGCGACGGCGTGAAGCAAATCTACGACAGCGAAAAGGCGGCGCGGGCAAAACTCCGGCGCGTCAAGTGAGGCCGGCCCGATGAACGCCCGACCCTGGTTCATGACCGCCAAGGACTGGCTGGTCCCGCCGGCCATTTCCCGCTCGGTCGGAACCTGGCTGGCCGATCGGAATCTTTCCCGGGCCGATCGCGCGGTGTTACGCCCCAACCGCGAACTTCATCGCCGGCACGCCGGTCGCCGCGCCTTCATTCTCTGCTCGGGCCCTTCGATCAAGTCGCAGGACCTGACCGTGCTGAAAAACGAACTCTGCATCGGGGTCTCGAACTTTTTCGTACATTTGGATTACGCGGCGATCAACCCCCGCTATCACTGCATCGCCCCCCTCCACGCACCCTTCACCGACGAAGACGGCCTGCGTTGGTTCCGCACCATGGATGGCCCGCTGGCGGGCAAAGAACTCTTCCTCAGTCTCAGCGACCGGCACCTGGTCCGGACCGGGCAGCTGTTTCGTACGAATCCGATTCACTACCTCGTGCTCGGGCGGGCCTGGGGTAAATCGCGTCCTCCGGCCATCGCCCTGGACGCCATGCTCCCCTCCGCGCAGTCCGTATCAATCCTCGCGCTGATGGTGGCGCTCCAATTGGGCTTTGCCGAAATCTACCTCCTCGGCGCCGACCACACCTCGTTGAATTTTCAGAACGGTCAGTACGGCTACCAGCATTTTTATACGGGAAATCGCACCAATGCCCTCGGCGAAATGCCCCCGCCGCCGGATCTGGAAACCGAGTTCGCCAGCTACGCAACCTTGTGGCGGCAATACAAGGCGCTCCGCGCAATCGCCACCGCCCGGGGCGTGCGGATCTTCAATGCCACGCGCGGCGGCCTGCTCGACGTGTTTCCGCGGATCGAGTTCGAGGCCCTGTTCCCCCCTTCACGCTGACGTAATCCGCCAGCCGTGCATTTGAAAATACTTCCCCCGGAGGCACCGGCCCCTACGGTGATTCCCCACGCGTCCGCATGAAGCTTTCCATCGTCATTCCCTGCTACAACGAGGCCAAGACCATCCGCCTGATCATCGATCGCGTGCGGGCGGCGCCGGTGAAGGACAAGGAGATCATCATCGTCGACGATTGCTCGCGCGACGGCACGCGGGACCTCCTCCGCACCCAGATCGCGCCGCTCGTCGACCGGATCATCTACCACGAGGTCAACCAGGGCAAGGGCGCGGCCGTCCGCACCGGCTTCGCGGCCGCCACCGGCGACGTGGTGATCGTGCAGGATGCCGACCTCGAATACGACCCGCAGGAATACCCCAAGCTGCTCCAACCGATTGTCGACGGTCGCGCCGACGTGGTCTTCGGCTCGCGCTTCCAAGGCGGCGGGCCCCACCGCGTCGTCTATTTCTGGCACATGGTCGGCAACAAGTTTCTCACGCTGTGCTCGAACATGGCCACGAATCTCAACCTCACGGACATGGAGACCTGCTATAAGCTGTTCCGGCGTGAAGTGCTGAAAAAGATCACCATCGAGGAAAACCGCTTCGGGTTCGAGCCGGAGATCACGGCAAAGGTGTCCAAGCTTGATGTCGTGATCTACGAGGTCGGCATCAGCTACTACGGGCGCACCTACGCCGAGGGTAAAAAGATCGGCTGGCGCGACGGCTTCCGCGCGCTGTGGGCGATCGTGAAATATAATCTATTTCGCTGACAACCGGTGCGGACCGGCCGCGCCGCCGGCCCAACGGCTTTTCCGCGAAGCCCATCCCGGCAATCCTTACCTCCGGGTCCGCGCCGGCATGAGCCGGCCGGAAGCATCCTCGGCGTCGGGTGCGCCCTCGTGGTATTCCGCATCGGCGTTGACGTTCCAAAGATTAAAGTTTTCGCCCTGCAAATTCCGCACGGCGAGCAGCGCCGTCATCATCGAGTGATCCTGATTGTTGTATTTGTGCATGCCGTTGCGGCCGATCACCTGCAGATTCGCAAAAGCGGCCAACGCCCGGCCCACCGCGGCGACGTTCTCCCGGTAACCCGGCACATAGACCGGATACGCCTTCTCCATCCGCACCACGGCCCCGTCCTTCACCCGCTCCGGCCGCACCAGGCCGAGTTGCGCGAGTTCGCGGGTCCCGAGCGCGATGAGTTCCGCGTCCGAAAGGCTCCACAATCCGTCGCCCGCGAAACAAAAATACTCGAGCCCGAGACACGTCGCGTTGGCGTCCGGCGTCGCCAGCATCGCCGCGCTCCAATTGCGGTAGTTTTGGATCCGGCCGAGCTTCACCGCCGGGTCGTGAATGTAGAGCCAGTTGTCCGGAAAAGGATTCTCGCCCTCGACGACGAGCGCTACCGTCAGAAAATCACGGTAGCTGAGCCCGCGCGCCGCCGCGATCGTCTCCGGTGCGAGCGGGGGATCGAACGCCAGCACGGTTTCCCGCAGCGGCAGCGACAGGATGAAGTCGTCGCCCGCCCAACGCTGCACGCGCCCGCCGGCGTCCTCCGTCACCACGGCCTCGACCCGGCCGGCGCGATGGAAAATCTTCGTCACGGTCAGACCGAGTTCGATCCTGCCCCCGGCCGCGACGAGATCCGCCGCCGCGCGCTCCCACATCTGGCCCGGCCCCAGCCGCGGATAGTCGAACGTGTCGATCAGGGTCTTGATCACCGCCCCGCCATCACCGGCCGGCTTCGCGCCGCGAAACGCGTTCACAATCGCCTTCGAGAGCGACAGTCCCTTGATCCGCTGCGCCGCCCAATCCGCGCTGAGTTCGCTGGTCGGAATGCCCCAGACCTTTTCCGTATACGTCCGAAAAAAGATATTGAACAGCCGCCGCCCGAAGCGGTTCGTCACCCAGTCTTCGAATGAGCGCTCCGGCCGGCGGGGAAACAGCCGCACCCAGGCATAGCTCGCGACACAGCCGATGCTCGTAAACACGCCAAGGTTGCGCAGCGCGTTCCAAGGTTTCAGTGGATAGTCGAAGAATCTTTTCCGGTAAAAGATTCGCGACATCCGCTTCACCCGCACGAAATCGTCCGGGAGCCGCTGCCGCCACCAGCGGGTGATCTCCGCGCTCTTGCTGAAAAAGCGGTGCCCGCCGATGTCGAACCGCCAGCCTTTGTAGCGCACCGTCCGCGAGAGCCCGCCGACATACTCGGGATCCTTTTCGAGCACCGTGACCGCCCACCCCGCCTCCCGGGCCGCGCACGCCGCCGTCAGGCCGGCCGGGCCGGCGCCGACGACGACCAGGTTTTTTTGCGTGAGTGTGAACGACAAAACACGCTCACCTCAACGGAACCCCGCACCGCCGCGCAACCGCATTCTGCACGGCCGGGCCGCGGGGACTTGGTGCTCGACACCTCTTGACGCGATTTTAACGCTGCGCGCATGGTTGCTTTTCTGTCTGCGGCTACCTGCATCGCCGCGAGCGGCCCGGCCCCTGGCGTCCGCTGCTGATTCTCCGACGCGGACAGCCATGCTGCCATCGTTCCTCGGCTGCCTCGGTCTCGTTTTCGCGGTCACGCTCGGGCTGGCGTGGCCAATCGCCGCCCGCCTGACCCTCGCCCCGGCGGAAAAAATCGTCGCGAGCGCCGCGCTTTCCCTCCTCGGCGCGTTCCTCATCGCCTGGGGCGTCTACATCCTGGCGCTTCCGCTGGCGGTCTTGTGGATCGTGCCGGGCCTCGCCTCGGCCGGGCTGCTGACCGGATGGCGCACACTCCGGGTGACCGTCCGCGATCCCGACACGCGTGAACTCGCCGTCGGCCAAGTGTTCGTGACCGGGTGGTGCGTCGGCTGGCTGTCCTTCGTCACGACGTATTCCGGTGGCGGCTGGGCGCTGGACTGGTTCGAACACTGGGAGCGCGCCCGGTTTTTCCTCGAACGCTGGCCGCACGACCGGCTCTTCCTTGCGTTCTACCCCGTGCCGGCCCGGCCGCCGCTGGCGAACGTCGTCACGGGCGTGTTTCTTGCCCTGACCCGGATCGACTTTGCGCATTTCCAACTGCTCGCCACCGTGTTCAGCAGCCTCGTTTTTCTGCCGGCCGCGCTGCTGGCACGCCGTTTTGGCAGCGGTCGGAACGCCATCGCCGCGCTCGCGGTGCTGGCGATGCTGAACCCGGTTTTCCTCCAGAACGCGACCTTCGCGTGGACAAAGCTGCCCACGGCGTTCTTCGTCCTCGCCGCGCTGTATTTCTTCCTGCGCGCCTCCGACGCCGAGGCCCCCCGGACGGCTGCGACGCTTTTCTCCCTCTGCCTCGCTGCCGGGATGCTGACTCATTTCTCGGCCGGCCCCTACGCCGTCGCGCTGGCGCTCGGCTGGGTCGCGCTTGGGCGCCGGCGATGGAACGACCGGGGATGGTGGCGGACCACCTTGCTTGCCGGCCTCACCGGCGGCCTGGTGCTGGCGACGTGGTTCGGCTGGTCGCTCGCGACCTACGGCGTGAAGGGCACTTTTTTTTCCAATACGAGCGCGATTCTTCACGATCCGACGCCCGGCGCGCAGCTCGCGAAGATGGCCCTCAATTTGCGCGATACCCTCATACCGCATTTTCTCCGGCCGGTGGACTCGCCCATCCTCGACCAGGCGAGCACGTGGGGACGCGCACGCGATTGGTTTTTTCAACTCTATCAGGTCAACCTGCTCTTCGGCTGCGGCAGTGTCGCCGGAGTGGCCCTGCTGGTTTCGCTGCGCCGGGCGTGGCGCGAGGATGCCACGGGAAGCCGGGCAGGCTGGGCCACGTTCGTCGGCCTCGTGGTTGTGCTCGGCGTCTGCACTCACGGAACCCGCGACGTGTGGGGCCTCGCGCACATCTGCCTGCAATCGCTGATCGTCCTCGGCCTTGCCGTGCTGGCCGCGCGGTGGCGTGCGCTGGGCGGCCGCTGGCGCACCGCGCTCGTGGCCGGCGCGACGCTCGATTTCACAACCGGCATCGCGTTTCATTTCGCGGTGGAAAACTACGCGCTCGACCGCTGGTTCCCCCAGGGCCGCTCGGCCGATGAAATGATGCTCAGCTACACGGAGGCCGGCCGGTTCAACATCGCCGCCAAGGTCCAGCACCAGATCGCCTTCTTCGCCGACGTTTTCACGCCGGCTCCGGCGCTGGTGCTGGCGCTGCTCGCGGGACTTTTCTCCCTCGCCCTGCTTCGCGCCGCCCGCTCCGCCTGACGCCCCGCCACCCGCCATGCCTTGGTTGAGCGACATCGCCCGACGGAAAAAAATCGAGCACTTCCTTGCGCCGATTCCCCGGGATGCGCGCATTCTCGAAATCGGCTGCGGCTCGAAATGGGTCGGGGATTATCTGCGGCAAAACGGCTGGTCGCGCTACATCGGGCTGGATTTATTTCCGCCAGCGGATGTCGTTGGCGATATTCGTCACTGGCGTGAACTCGGGTTGAAGCCGGCGTCGTTCGACGTGATCGTCGCGTTCGAGGTCATCGAACACGTCAACTGCTTCGCGGAATGCTACAGTCTGCTGAAGCCCGGCGGACGGCTGCTGTTGACCTCGCCGGTGCCCCACATGGACTGGGCAATGAAAATCCTCGAGTGGTGCGGGCTGAATCAGCAACGAACCAGTCCGCACTCAAACCTCACCGATTTTCGGAAAATCCCCGATTTCGAGCCCATCGCGGTGAAAACGGTCGCCGGCCTGGCCCAGTGGGGCGTGTTTCGAAAGCCCGCCTGATCTCCGGCCGGACGGGCAACGCGACCCGATCGGCGGAAACTTTCGCGATTCTTTCATCACCGGCGTCCGCACTTGTGCTCGCGCCCCGCGGCCCGATTCCCATGCTACCGGTCGTCCCGCCGCCTTCACCCATGTCCGTTCCGCGCATCGCCATCGTCATCCCCGTCTTCAACGAACAGGCTGTCCTGCCGCGGCTTTTCGAACGGCTGACCGTTTTGTTCGGGGCGCACCCCGGCTATCAGTGGCAGGCCGTGCTGGTCGACGACGGGAGTCGTGACGGCTCCGCGGAGATCGTGCGCGCACAGGCCGTCCGCGATCCGCGCTTCACGCTCATCGAGCTCTCGCGGAACTTCGGCTTTCAAAGCGCGCTCTCCGCCGGTCTGGCGCACGCCGCGGAGGCGGATGCCGTCGTGACGATGGACGCTGACCTGCAGGATCCGCCGGAGTTGATTCCCGAATTGCTCAAGGCCTGGCGGGGGGGCGCCGAAGTCGTGCGCGCGGTGCGCCGCACCCGGACCGAGCGCGGACTGCGCCGCGCGGGTTTCGATCTTTTTCACCTGCTCTACGGCCGGCTGACCGATCATCCCATCGAGCCCAACAGCGGGACGTTCGGGCTGCTCGGCCGCCCAGCGCTGGCGGCATTCAACCAACTGCCCGAGCGCCATCGTTTCTTTCCCGGCTTGCGCGCCTGGATCGGTTTTCCCACGGCGGATGTTTTTTATGACCGGCAGGCCCGCGCCGCGGGCGAACCGCAGCAAACCTTCCGCGGCCTGCTGCGTTACGCCCTCGACGGCGTTTTCAGCTTTTCCTACCTACCCCTGCGATTGCTCACCTATGCCGGCGTGCTGGTGAGCGGACTCGGTTTCGCGCTCGGACTTTTCTTCATCGTGAAGCGGCTCATCGGCATCGAGAGCGCACAGACCGGTTTCACGACGCTGATCTCGGTCGTGACATTTCTCGGCGGCGTCCAGCTCATCGGCATCGGCGTGCTCGGGGAATACCTGGGCCGCGTTTATGACGAAGTGAAACGCCGGCCCGTCTATCTGGTAAAATCGCCACGTGGCTGACGCCTGCGCCATGCCTGGAGTCCGGGTTCACGCCGTTGCCGGCCTGCTGGTGCTTACGATCGCCGCGCTCGGGTTCAACCTGCCGCGCCTCGCCCCGGGCGCCCTCAACTGGGCAGAGCCCGGCAATGTCGCGGCGGCGCTCGCCGAAGGTCGTGGCTTCAGCGATCCGTTCGCGGGCGGGACGGGCGCGACCGCGTGGGTGCCACCCCTGCCGGTGTGGATCGATGCCGCGGTTTTTTCGCTCGCCGGGGTGAAAACGCCGGCGGCGGCGAAGATTCTCCTCGGCCTCGCGGTACTCGGACTCGCCGCCACGCATGCCCTACTCGGGACGGCGCTCGCCCCCGGCGGCGCATGGTTGCGCGGGGTTGCCAGCGGCTTGTTTCTTGCCGGCGCCGTCGCACTCCCCAACGGGCCACTGGTGGTGAAAAGCGAAGCCTGGCTCAACCTGCTCCTCGGCGTGGCGTTGCTCGCCGCCGCCCTCGCCCACCGCCGCCGGCCGGGACGACGCGCCACCGTCGGACTCATCGTCATCGCCGGCCTCGCGCCGCTCGCAAATGCCGGCCTCGCATTCGCCACGGCGGTCGTGTTGCTGACGCTCGCGTGGCGTGATTGGCGCGGACGTTCGTGGCGCGCCGCGCCCTACCTCGCGGCGTTGGCCGCAACGCTCACACTCGGCGCCTGGACCGCGCGAAACGCCGTCGTCCTGGGCCGCATCGTACCGTTGAAATCGAATTTCTGGTTCGAGCTGCACCTGACCAACGTGGCCGCGCCCGACGGCATCGCCCGGGGCGAAGTCGTGCTGCGCGAGCTGCCGTTTTTCAGCACTGCCGCCTTCGAACGCTACGCGCGACTCGGCGAGATCGCTTATGTTGAATCCTTCCGGGCCCCGGCACTCGCCGCGTTGAAGGCCGATCCCGCGCATTTTGCCGCCAACGTCATGCGCCGTGCCAGCCGGGCGCTCGTGTACTGCTTCGTCGACGAGGGCAACGCGCCCACGCAGGCGGCGTTTTCCCAGGCCGACACCCTGAAGCTGATCCAAGCCGGAGAACTGCTGCCGCTCGGGGGCACCGGCCGCTGGCTGTGGACACGGCTCGAAACTCCGCCTGCCGTCGCCCAGGCGCGCTTCGCTGCGCTCGGGCTGGCTGATTTTGGCACGGTGTGGGCCGACTGGGCGGAGCAACGCCTCGCCTACGACGCGGAACGCCTTTCGCCGGCGCGGCTCTTCGTTGGTTTTACCACCGCGGGCGCACCCATCCTGGCATTGCTCGCCGCCGCGCTCGCCGGCGGTGGCCGCCTCTCGCGCGAAGCAGCCTGGGCGGCACTCATCACCGCCGCGCTGATCGCACCGTTTGTGTTGGTGAACCACAACCCGCGCCAACAATTCACCCTCCTCGCTCTCCAAGCCGTCGTGTTTGGCGCGTGCGCCCAAGCCTGGGTCGATCGTCGGCGCGCCCCCGCGACCCCCGTGGCATGAAACGAACCGCGCTGCCGCTCGCTGGAATTTTCGCGCTGTTCTGGGGCATGGCGGTCAGCGTCTCGCCCCGACTCGGGGTAACCGCGGACGAGCTGGTGCATCTGGTCGGCGGCTACAGCTACTGGAAGTTCGACGACTACCGCCTGCAGCCCGAGAACGGTACGCTCGCCATGCGCGTGGAGTCCCTGCCGCTGCTGCCGATGGCGTTGCGTTTTCCACCGCTGGAGGGCGTCGACTGGCGGGGCGCGAGCGCCACCGGTGCGGGCCACGCTTTTCTTTTCGAACTCGGCAACCCCGTCGACGCGATGTTGCTCCGGGCGCGGATGGCCGTGGCGCTCTTTGGCGTGTTCGCACTTTGGCTGGTCTGGCGCTGGGCACGGGGACTATTCGGCCGAACGGCGGGTTGGCTGGCGGTGGCCCTGGCCGCGTTTTGTCCCGCCCTGCTCGCGCACAGCGGGCTTGCCACTTCGGACATCGCGCTGACCGCGTGTCTGCTGGCGGCGATCTCCGCCTGCTGGCAACTGCTCCACCGCGCCACGTGGCTGCGCCTGATCGTGGCGATGATCGCGGTCGGCGCGACCTTGCTCAGCAAAATGTCCGGCGTGCTCCTCGCGCCGATGGCGGCGCTCCTGCTAGTGGTGCGCTGGACGCAACCGGCCCCGCTCGTGCTGGCCTTTGGCCCGCCACGCTGGCTGCGCCGCCGGACCGCAGTGGTGACCGGCTCGATCGTGCTGGCCGGCGTCACGGGTGCCGGCGGCTTGGCGGTGCTGTGGGGCGGCTACGGGTTTCGCTACTCCGGTTTCAATCCGCGGCTCGCGGAGCCCAATCGCGAATACCAGCTGCCGTGGGCGGTCATCCTCGACGAGGTCCCGCTGCCACCAACCCTGGTCGAGGGCGAGGCGAGTCGCTTGCACGGCCCCGGCGCCGGCACCGCCCGCCCGACCTTCATGACGCACGCGATCGCCTGGGCGCGCGACCACCGGATTCTCCCCGAAGCCTATCTATTCGGCTTCGCGCACACCTACAAATTCTCCCGCCGGCGGGCGGCCTTTCTGCTCGGGGAATATTCTGTCACCGGCTGGCCGCAGTTTTTTCCGATCGCGTTCGCGCTCAAGACCACGCTGCCCACACTCGTACTTTCGCTGGCCGGCCTCGCGGCGCTCGCCTGGAGCGCCCGCCGCGGAAGGCGCCCGGCCGGCTCCCGCTGGCCCCGGCGCAATTGGACCTATCGCACCACGCCGCTGCTCGTGCTTTTTTTCGTCTACTGGGCGATGGCGGTGAACACCCATCTCAACATCGGGCACCGGCACCTGCTGCCCACCTATCTCATCATTTACATTTTCGCCGGTGCCGCCGCCGGCTGGTTGCTGCTCGCGCGGCGGCAGTGGATGGCCGGCCTCTTCGTCGGCGGCGCACTCGCCACCCACGCCCTGGATTCCTGCACGACGCGGCCATTCTACCTGGGATATTTTACCCCATGGGTGGGTGGCACCGCCCGCGGCTGGCACTACCTGGTCGACAGCTCCCTCGACTGGGGACAGGGCCTGCCCGACCTGCAGCACTGGCTGGCGGCGAAAACCCAATATGACGATCGCGCGCCGGTTTTTCTGACCTATTTCGGAGCCGACAGTCCCCAAGCCCGCGGGCTGCCCGTCACGCGCTTCGGCGACTACGTGAACGACACCGGCCAGCGGGCCTATCCCGCGGCGGTGCGCGGGGGCTGGTTCGTCATCAGCGCCACGCACTACCAACGCGTTTATCTCGGCATCAGTGGTCCATGGAACCAAGACCGCGAGCGCCTCTATCAGGATCTGCGCCGCACCCTCGCCCGGACGCCGGCAAATGTCCCCACCCTGCCGGATGCCGCGCGCGCCCGCTGGGTGCTCGACGCCATGGATCTCGAGACGCTGCAATTCGGCCGCCTCTGTCATTTTCTCGGAGACCGCGTGGCCGATGCCTTCATCGGAGGATCGCTGCTGGTCTTCCGCCTGAGCGATGCCGAGGTGCAGCGTGCGCTCTACGGGCCGCTAGCGCCATGAACGTTTCCGGGAAAAAAATTCTCGGTACAGCCCTCGGCGACGCCGCCACCACCGCCGGCGTCGCGGCTTTGCTTGCGTTGTTCTGGTGGCTGGCGGTCACAGCTTCGATCGAGAAGAGCCACACGTCGGACGAACTGCCGCACATCGCCGCCGGTTATGCGTTCGACCGCCTCGGCGATTTCCGCATGCACCCGGAAAACGGCATCCTTCCCCAACGGGTGTTCGGTCTGCCGGCCCTCGCGGACGGGGCCAGGCTGCCCGTCGACGAAACGCTGTGGCGCCGGTCGACCTACTGGCAGGTGGCGTGGGACTTTTTTTACTCCAACAACAACCTGACCGACTGGATTGTCCTGCGGGCCCGCGCGCTGAATGCGCTCTTCGGCGTCGGGCTCGGCCTGTTGATCTTTGCGATGGCCCGGGCCCGCCACGGCCAGGCCGGCGGACTGCTTGCCCTGTCGTTCTTCGCGCTGGCGCCCAATTTCCTCGCGCATGCCGGGCTCGCGACATCGGACATGGCGGCAACGTTCTTTCTCACGCTCGCCCCGTGGCTCTTCTGGCGGCACCTCGAACGGCGCGACCTTGCGTCCGGCCTCCTCGCGGCGCTGGTGAGCGGTCTGGCGCTGTGCGCCAAGTTCAACGGCGTACTCCTCGCCCCGATTTACTTTCTTCTCGGCTGCGGCGACGCGTGGCTGCGTCAGGCGGAGGGCCCGGCCGCCCGGCGGCGCTTCGCGGCCAATTTCGCCCTCGCGGTCGGTCAGGCCGGAGGCGCGATCCTCGTGGTCTGGGCGTTTTTCAATTTTCGGTTTCACGCCCGCGGACCCGGCATGCCGGAATTGGAGAGCTTCGCGTGGAGCTGGTCCGAGATGTTCGCCGCGCTGGGCTGGAAGCGCGCCTTCGTGCAGTTGGCCGTCGATTGGAAGCTGCTGCCGGAAGCATGGCTCTACGGGCTGACCAACGTGCTCGCGGGTGAAACCGCCCGGCCGGCGTTTTTCGCCGGCGTCCACAGCCTGCACGGATGGTGGCAGTTTTTCCCGACACTTTTTCTGGTCAAGACGCCCCTCGCCACGCTGACCGCACTCCTGCTCGTGCTCGGCGGCGCCGTGCGCTTCCTGCTGCGCCACGGTCCCGCGGAGCGGCGCGACTGGGTGCGCGGCATCTGCCCGGTCGCGGTCACGGCCGGCGTCATCGGCGGGATCGCCGTGGCCAGCAATCTGAACATCGGCGACCGCCATATCCTCGCCGTCTACCCCGCCCTGTTTGTGGCACTCGGCGCACTGGCCACCACCCGCGCGCTGGCGTGGCTTGCACCGTTGCTGCTGCTGGGACTTGCCGTGGAATCATTCGCGATCCGGCCGCACTATCTGGCCTCGTTCAATGTCGTGGCCGGCGGACCAAGGAACGCCTACCGTCTGGTCGCGGACAGTTCGCTCGACTGGGGGCAGGATCTTCCCGCGGTGCAGCACTGGCTCGCCGCTCACCGCCGGCCGAACGAGAAGCTCTTTCTTGGCTACTTCGGCAGCGCCTGGCCACCCCACTACGGGGTGCGCCCGAATTATTTCCTGCCCTCGCGGACGCTGATTGTCCGCCCCCCCCTGACGGTCTATGATTACGAGCCGGGCCTCTACGCGGTCAGCGCCACCATTCTCGACGAGGTCTACGCGCCCGACCGCGGACCCTGGACACCCCAGCGTGAACAGAACTACCGGACCCTGCGCGCGCAGGCCGCGGAGTTTTCCCGCACCATGCGCCACGGCGAATTGCCGCCCAATTACGAGGTTTACGATCGGCTGAGACTGGCGCGGCTTTGCAAATACCTGCAGGCCCGGCCACCAGAGGCCTACGCCGGCTACTCCATTCTCATTTTCCGGCTGACGGCCGAAGATTTACGCGCCGCGCTCGACGCACCCGTGACGGGAACGCATCGCATGCGCCTGCCATAAAAAGTCCGTGATAACGTTCCAGCCCCGGGACTTCGCACTCGACAGGCCGGACGCCGGCCGGTGACGCTGACGGTCCGTGAGCAGTTCTTCGTCCAGCGTGCGGGTGGGGGTCATCGGCTTCGGCCAGTGGGGTCCGAACCATGTCCGGAATTTTCGGATGATCGACGACTGCGATGTCATCCGGGTCTGTGACGCCTCCGCCGCGCGCCTCGGGCTCGCCCGCAAACAATTTCGCGATCTCGACTCAACCACCGATCCCGCCGCGATCACGCTGGCGTCGGATATTGATGCCGTGGTGATCGCCACGCCGGTGCAGAGTCATTTCGCGCTCGTGAAACAGGCCCTCGAGGCGGGAAAGGACGTGCTCTGCGAAAAACCGCTGGCGGTGACCGTCGACGAGTGTCGCGCGCTGTGCGACCTGGCCGCCGCCAAACGGCGCGTACTGATGGTCGGTCACGTCTTTCTCTACAACCCCGGGGTGCAGCACCTGAAGATCGACCTCGATCGGGGCGAACTTGGCCGCGTGTATTACATGGATGCGACCCGCACCAATCTCGGCCCGGTGCGGCGGGACGTGGGCGCCGTCTACGACCTGGCGAGCCACGACATTTCCATTTTCAATTTCCTCCTGGGCACAGAGCCGCTGGAGGTTTCCGGTGCCGGCGGATTCTTCCTCCAGGAAAAGATCGAGGACATCGGGTTTCTGACCCTCACCTACCCCAAGGGCATCGTCTGTCATGTGCACACCTCGTGGCTGAATCCCCGCAAGGTCCGCCAACTCACCATCGTCGGCGACCACAAGATGGCCGTGTGGGACGACATGAACAACCTCGAGCCGATCCGCTATTACGACAAGGGCGTGACCGCCGACCACTACTCGTCGTTCGGCGAATTTCAAATGATCCTGCGGGACGGTGCGATCACGAGCCCGAAGGTGAAACTGTTCGAGCCGCTGCTCAAGCAGGACGAAAATTTCATCGAATGCATTCGCAGCCGCCGCGCACCGGTGGCCAGCGCCGAATTCGGGCTCGCCGTCGTGCGCGTCCTGGAGGCTGCGCGCCGGTCGATGGCGCAGCGCGGCGCGCCGGTTAAAGTCTCCACCGCATGACCCCGCCCGTGCCGTCACCGCTGCAATGCATCACCGCCGACGTCGTGCTCGGACGGAATGTCCGGCTCAACGCATTCGTGAATCTCTATGGCTGCACGATCGGCGACGAGTGCATGATCGGGACATTCGTCGAAATCCAGCGCGACGTGGTGGTGGGCCCGCGCTGCCGGATCCAGAGCCACACGTTCATCTGCTCGGGCGTCACACTCGAGGCGGATGTTTTCGTCGGGCACGGCGTGATGTTCATCAACGACCGCCATCCCTCGGTCGCGACCACCCGCCAGGGCACCTGGCAGCTCGAGCGCACCACGATCAAGGCGGGGGCATCGATCGGTTCCGGCGCTCTCGTCATGGGCGGCGTGACCATAGGCGCGGGCGCGATGATCGGAGCGGGGGCCGTGGTGACCAGCGATGTGGCGCCGGGCACGACGGTCGCCGGCGTGCCGGCCCGCGTGCTCCGTTCGCCCGCATGAGCGCCGCGCCAGCGCTGAGTGTCGTCGTGCCCGCCTTCAACGAGGAGGCGCTCCTCGACGGCGCCATCCGCCAGTTACGCCGAAGCCTCGACGAACTTAAGCTCCCCAGCGAAATCATCATCGTCGACGACGGCAGTCGGGACCGGACGCCGGCCATTGCCGACCAACTCGCCCGCGACGTGCCCGGCATCGTGGTCTGTCACCAGCAGAACCAGGGGATTGGCGGAGCATTTCGCACCGGAGCCGCCCGGGCCGCGGGCGATTACTTGATGCTCTGGCCGGCCGACATGCCCGCGGAGGCCGGCGATCTCGCCCCTTACGTCGCCCAGTTTGGCCGCGCCGAGGTGATCGTCGGCTGCCGGCGGCGGCGCGTCGGCTACAATCCCCTGATGCTGGTGAATGCCTGGTTTTATCCCCGGCTCGTCGCTGCGCTTTTCGGACTGCGTCTGCGCGACGTAAACTGGATCCACGCGTATCGCCGTGACCGATTCCTCTCGGTCCGCCTCACCCAGCGCGGCATTCCCATGCTGGCCGAGGCGCTCGTGCGCTTGCGCGATACCGGCGCCACGTTTGTCGAAGTCGACGTGGAGATGAAAGCCCGGCTCGGCGGCGTGCCTTCGGCCTCGCGCCCCCGGGTGATGTGGCGCACGCTCACCGGGTTGTTTTCCCTCTGGTCCACGTGGCGCCGCGAGCCGCGCGCCGGCGGCCCAACTCGATCACCATGACTCCGTTGAAAGTCCCCTTTCAGGACCTCCCGCTGCAGATCCGCCAGCTGCGCGCCGAGCTCGATCCCGCCATCGACGGCGTTCTGCGCCACGGCCAGTTCATCCTCGGACCAGAGGTGATCGCATTCGAAAAGGCTTGGGCGGAGTTTTGCGGCACGCAGCATGCGATCGGGGTCGGGTCCGGCACCGACGCGTTGCAACTCGTGCTGCGGGCCCTGGGCATCGGGCCGGGAGACGAGGTCATTACCGTGGCAAACAGCTTCATCGCCACCGCGGAGGCGATTTCCTACACCGGCGCGAAGCCCGTGCTCGTCGACTGCGAACTCGCAACCTACCTGATCGATCCGGCGGCCGTCGCTGCGGCGATCACGCCGCGCACCCGGGCCATCATGCCGGTGCATCTCTACGGCCAGCCGGCCAACATGGATGCGCTCGCGGCCCTCGCCCATAAACATGGACTCGCGCTCATCGAGGACGCGGCCCAGGCCCACGGGGCGACGCTGAAGGACGGCCGGCGGTGTGGCACGCTCGGACGGGCGGCCGGCTTCAGCTTCTATCCGGGAAAAAACCTCGGTGCCTTCGGCGACGGCGGCGCTGTCACGACGAACGACGAGGCGCTCGCGCGCCAGCTCCGATTGCTGCGCAACTGGGGTTCGGTGGTAAAATACCATCACGAAGTCCAAGGCTACAATTCACGCCTCGATACAATCCAGGCGGCGATTCTCAACGTGAAGCTGCGGCATCTGGCGGCCTGGAACGAGCAGCGCCGGACCGCCGCCAGCTGGTATCGCAGCGCGCTCGCGGATTGCGCTGACTTGGTGCTGCCCGTGGAGGCGGCATGGACCGGCCGGCATGTTTACCACCTGTTCGTCGTGCGACTCGGGCGCGGCCATCGGGACGCGGTCGTCCGCACACTGACCGAGCGCGGCATCCAAACCGTGGTTCACTATCCCGTGCCGATTCACCGGCAGGCGGCCTACGCGGACCTCGGATATCGGGCCGGAGCGTTTCCCTGCGCCGAGCAGGCGGCGGAATCCGTGCTCTCGCTCCCGATGTTTCCGGAGATGACGCAGGACCACGTGGCCGCCGTCGCGGCCGCGTTGCGCGTTGCTCTGGCCGCCTAGCCGCATGGCCGCCACTGGGACATCGAAGGTCTTGGTGCCGCTGGCGGTCGCGGCGCTGCTGGCCATCCACGCGGCCCTCGCGCTGTTCGCCGTGTCCGGCAAGAGCGTGACCCACGACGAGATCCTGCACGTCACCGCCGGCTACGCGTATTGGAAACTCGATGATTACCGGCTCCACCCGGAAAATGGGATCCTGCCGCAACGCTGGGCAGCGCTGCCGGCGGTCTTCGAAGCGCCGCCGTGGCCCAAGCTGGAGGGCAATCCGTATTGGAAGACGTCCGAGGCGGCGGTCGTCGGGCACCAGTTTTTCTACGAAACCGGGCACGATCACTTCCCCACCCTGATGGCCGCACGAGCGATGATCGTGCTTTTCAGCATGGCGACCGGCGCGCTGATCTTCGACTGGTCGCGCCGCCTGTTTGGGCTCCCGGGTGCGTTTGTGTCGCTCATTCTTTTCGTATTTTCACCGAACTTTCTCGCGCATGGCGCGCTCGCGACGTCGGACGTTTGCATGGTGTTTTTCTTCCTCGCGAGTGTCGGCGCCTGGTGGCGTCACCTGCATTCCCCCGGACGGCAGAACGCACGTTGGTGGTGGATCAGCGCCGTCGTGTTCGGGCTGGCGTGCGTCGCGAAATTTTCCGCCGTGCTGCTTCTGCCGATGCTGATCGCAAGCGCGACGGTTCGGGCGCTGCAGGATACCCCGTTGAGCTTGTTCGGCCGGACCTGGACGACGCGCCGCAGCCGCTTCGGCGCGGCGGCCCTGTCGGCGCTCGGGCACGGAGCCGTCGCGGTGCTGGTGATTTGGGCATTCTACGGTTTTCGCTACGGTGCGTTCAACGGCGCCCTACCGCCGGCGGATCACTTCGTCCGCCCATGGGAGGCCCTTGACTTGAATCTCGGGGCCTTGGGGAAAATCGTGCGCGCATTGGCGGCGGCGAGCGTGCTGCCCGAGGCATTTCTCTACGGCTTTGCCTACGTGGTGGAAAGCGCTCAGGTGCGATCGGCTTTCCTGAACGGGGACTACAGCACGACGGGCTGGGTGAGTTTTTTCCCGTGGGCGTTTGCCCTGAAAACGACCCTGCCCCTGCTGGCGATTTGTCTCGTGCTGCCGGGGTTGGCGTGGCGGCGCGGGCAGGAGAAGCCGGTCGCGCTGCGCGCCGGCCTCTACCGCGTGACGCCGCTCATAGTGCTCTTTGTGGTTTATTTGATCTCATCGCTGACCACGCATCTCAACATCGGGCACCGGCACCTGTTGCCCGTTTACCCCGTGTTGTTCATCGCGGCGGGCGCGCTCGGACGCTGGCTTGTGTCACGGCGGCCGGCGCTCGTCGGTGCGACCGTGGCGCTACTCGCGGCCCAGACAACGGAAGCCACCCGCATCGCGCCCCATTACCTGGCTTATTTCAACGCACTGGGTGGCGGACCCGCGAACGGCCACCGGCATCTGGTGGACAGCTCGCTGGACTGGGGGCAAGACCTGCCCGGTTTGAAAGCCTGGCTCGCGGCGAATGCGGGCAATACGCCGGTCCACCTGTCGTATTTCGGCACGGGCGAACCCGACTACTACGGCATTCACGCCCGCCGGCTCCCTTTCGTAAACGGCTTCAAGATTCCGCAACCGTATGTGCCACTGGAGCCGGGCCTCTATTGTATCAGTGCCACGATGCTCGAACACGTCTACAGCCCCGTGCGCGGCCCCTGGACCATCGAATTCGAAAAGGAGTATCAGAAATTGCGCGAACTCGAACCGCTCTTCGAGACCTACGGACACGATTCCGCACGGCGGACGGAATTCGAAAAAGCTGCTCCGGCCGGCCAGTGGCGCAGGAGCTGGGGACGACACGATCAGCTGCGTTTCGCACGGCTGTGCTACTACCTCCGCCTGCGAACGCCTGACGCGGACATCGGTCACTCAATTTTCATTTATCGGCTGACGGCCGAGGAACTCCGGAAGGCAACCGCCAGTTCGCTGACCGACTGGCGCGGGCTCATCGAGAGCGCGGTCGCGCGCCGGGAAGATCGAGCGCCGTAAGATCTTCGGATGAGACGCGGTGTCTCGCGGCAGCCCTCGCAGAATCGCCAGGGTGATCCCGATGGGCTCAACCGGCCGGAAATGCCACCGGGAAAATCCAAGCCCGCCCATCGCGCGCCCTAGGGCGAAAGCACCGCGGTGATTTTTGGCGGATTTCCGGACGGCGCAGAATCAACCGGCGGCCCGGATTGCTTTGGCCATGGAGCCGGCTCGATGGAGATGACGCGGCTCAATCGCGCCCAGCGGGCGCCGAAGCGTTTCTGCGCAATCGGCTCAAGGCGAAGGTCAGGCAGCAGGTCATCGGGATCGACCCCCATATCGCCGTTGGGCGAAGTCGGTCGCAGCGCCTGGGCAACGATGACCTCCCGAAAGGTGCCTTCTTTCAGATGATATTGAATATGTGCGGTGCGCTGCCGGGCCACGCCGTTGATGACGGTCGGAACGTGCCAAAGGACAAAGGGGATTGTCGACTTATTCGAAATGAAAAGCAGCGGTCCGGGTTGGCGCCGAAGCTCCGCGTACTCCCACTCCACCTCCTGCATCACCAGATTCTGGCTCGTGTAGGTGTGTCGGGCTATCGCCGGAACGCACCAGCCGGCCACCCAAATGGCCAGCCCGAGCGCCGCGAAACGTGGCGCCGGCGCCCAATGCCGGCTCAAGCCCTGGACTAAAATCGCCGCGAGCAAGGCGAGTAGCAGGCACATCGGAAGTGCGAAACGCGAAGCGATGACATCGTCCAAATGACTCCAGTAATAAAACATGATCATCGTCAGGTTGGCACCGATGCCGCCGCCGAAAGCAATCAACGCCACGGTTTCGGGTAAGATCGGAGCGCGAGCCGAAGTGCGCGCCCAGCGCCACGCGCAGGCGAGCGCCCACACAACGCCCAGCAGGCCCAGAACCGAGAGGTAGCCCGAGTTGGCAATGTTCGGCCCGAAGTTGAAGAAAAAAGCCCAAGCGCCCTCAAGGTTGCCGACGAGATACGTGGCACTGAAACGCGACGTCTGCCCCTCCTGCAGCTGCCAGAGCAGCGGCGTCGCGGAAAGCACGCGATTGTGCCACGCGTAGGGCACCAGCAGCAGCGGAGCAAAAACTGCCGGCCAGGTGAGGAACGCCCGGCCGGCGCGCAGCCACCCGGCGAGAATCACGATGGCGGTGGGCAGGACGAAAATGACCGATTCATATCGGCTCTGGGAAAGAAGAACGGCGCCAAGCACGAGCAGCGAGAGCCGGTTTCCGTCCGGCACCCGCAAGTAGAGCACACCCAGCACCATGACGCCGGCGAGCATCGTAAGATTGTGCAATTCCATCCCCGCACCGGAGGCCTGTTGACCAAGCAAGGGCATCGTCGCGAGCAATCCCACGGCCAGCAGTGCGGGACCACGACCGGCAAGGGCGCGACCGAGCCAGTAAACGAAGCCGAGAAAAACGGGCGCGAGCGCCACGTTGAGCAGGAACGCATTTAACAGCCGGTAGCCCGTAAAATCGTGAACCAGCGAAACCAAAAAGGTGAAAAAATAGGGGCGCTTGTCCAAAAACGTGTCGATCGGCAGCCACGTGCCTTGAATATCGTAGGCGCGGATAATCGTGCCGATCTCCTTGGTGGCATGCATGTGAAACGCCGTTCCCTGCAGCACGTATTCATCGAAGAGAATCTTGTGCTTGAAGGGATCGCTCCAGACGACGAACAAGGCCCCGACGGCAATCGCCAGTCCCGGCCAGCCAGGCCGACGGAGCCACTCCCGCCAAACCGGGCGACGCGCAGCGCACACCCGGGTGACGTAGACGGCGACCAAGGCCACCAAGCCGAGCATGTAGTAGTAGCCTCCCGCTCCGATGAACTTTTCCGCCTGCGCCGGTGAGATGAGGATGAAACCGGTCGCCAGCGCGAGCACGGCGGACAATCCGAACAACGCCAAACGGCGGCGTTCGGCCGGCTCGCGGAAAAGCTGGAGCAGCAAGCGGATCACGATCGCAGCGGACGAGCGGTCCTAAGGAAAAGCGCGGGCAGGAGGTGACGCGACTTCACGGCAGCATTTTGACGAAATTCTCGAGGTAAGCACGGCGCAGTCGTTCGATTTCAGCGCGGCTTTTCGGCACCACGTGCGTCGCCGGATCCGGAGTCGTAAGCGGGCCCGAGGCATCCCGAATTTCCTTCACCCGGCTGATGCGCGTCAGCGTAAGCGTCTGCAAGCGTTCCTCCCGCACCGGTTCGAGGATAAAATCGGGGCCAAGATCATCACCCTCCCTCAGGGTCATTTTTCCAGTATCGGGATCGATGTTGTAGCGTTGAAAAACATAAACGTCCGAGAACGTCCGGTTCCGCATGTGAAAAACGAGGTCCGGGCGCCGCGGACCCTTCGCCTGATAGACGGGGGTGGAGGAAACCATGTGGGCGATCCAGAGGATGGAGTCGTTGTCGATCATCAGGTAGTCGTGCCGGGTTTGGTCCGCGACGAACGCACGCCGCCACGCGGTTTCCCGGCCGGGCAAGTATTCCTGACTGTAGGCGTGCGCCGCCATGGACGGCACCCCGCTCGCCACGAGGCCCAAAACGGCGAGACCGATCAACGTGCGCACCACGGCGGGCTTCGCGAACTGGGGCAACACCGCAAGCACAGCAATGACCAGCGCAAGATGCGTGGGCAGACTGAGCCGCCGGATGACGACATCGTCGAACTTACCCCAAAAATAGCACATCATCAGGGCAAACTGCAGAGCGAAGCCGACCGCGAAGAAGGCCGTCGCGACGTTGATCGGCGCTTCCCGGGCGAGGGACCGCAGCCGTTTGATCAGGAGCAAGAGAAAGAAGGGTATGGCGAGACAGCCCAGCACCGACAGCACCAGCGAATTGGGCTGATCCGCCGGTTTCGCAAAAAAGAAATTAAGGGCGTGCTGAAGATTTTCCGCGATGTAAGCCGGCGAAAATACCTTTTCGTAACCGGGCTTGCTGCCCAGTTCCCAAGCCGAAACACGCAGGTCGAAAATCCGATGCTGGAGGGGATAGTGTACCATCAGCAAGGGGGCGACGATGACCGGCCAGGAAAGCATCGTGCGTTGCTCCCGGCACCAGACCCAAAGAATCAAACCTGCCACGGGTACAAGGAAGACCACCGACTCGTAGCGCACCTGTGCCATCAGGAGGGCCGAAAAGCAAAATGCCGCCAATGCCGGCGGATCTCGTTCTTGCACGAACCGAGCACCGAGCAAAAGCGTTGCAAGAATCATCACCAAGTTCAGCAACTCGAATCCTCCGCCGGTCGCGTTCTGCGCCAACAACGGCAATCCGGCAAACAATGCCACCCCCAGCCACCCGGCGAGCCGCCCGGCGATAAGACGTCCCGTCGCGTTAATCAGGGCCAAAAAAACAAAGCCAAGGGTTCCGTTCAGCACGAACGCATTGGCCGGCCGATACCCGGTGAAGTCGTGCAGGAGCGATAAGAGGAAGGAGAAAAACAGCGGGCGCTTGTCCATCATCCCATCGAGAATGGCGAACGTGCCCTGAATATCGTTTCCCCGAATGGGCGTGAGCACCGTTTTGTCGAGGTGCATGCTCATCGACGTGCCCAAAAGCATGATCTCGTCCATCACGATCTTGAAACCAAAGGTCTCGTGAACCAAGAGGATCGTTCCGCCGATACCAACAACCGCGAGAGTCGTCCAATCAACGGTCTCCCACCGAAAACGGCGCGATCCGAAAGCAAAAGTCTGCCAGAGAGCGTGCCCCAAAAGCGCAAACGCCACCAGCACCAGCCAAAAGCCTGCCCTGGAAACAAAGACGATGGCCGGGCGATCGGGAATCGCAAAAAAGCTGAGCACGACGGCCAAGGCTGAGGCGAGTAAGAGCAACCAGAGCCGGCGATCACGGAGTAAAGGGGTAAGGACGGAGCCGATCATTTTGGCAGGAAGCATGAGGGACCGGGATGAAATGAAAAGCCGGGTGGAAAGAGAAAGCTAAGGGCCCCAAAAAAGCCGCCCCAGAACGCGGGCGGCTTGGAAGCTAAGAGCACAAGGACGATTTAAGGAGCGTAAGTGATCGTGCGCTGGCCGGCGACTCCAAGGATCGTGATCGTTTCACCCTGAGTGAAACCGGCCGGATATGTTTCCGCCGCAACCAAGTTGAGCGCCTTAACGTAATTGGAGGCACCGACGAGATTTCCCTGAGAAACGGACGAAACCCCGTTTTCGAGGAAATATTGGTCCGCCGCCGCAGCCAGTTGCCGGGCGTTGTTGAGTACCGCCTTATCCTGCGACGAGGTCCGAACCTTCTGGAATGCCGGAATCGCCATGGCGGCCAAAAGGCCGATAATGACGACGACAATCATGATTTCCACCAAGGTGAACCCGTGCTGCCGATCACACCGTTTATGATTATTCATAGGATATATAATTTATATATGATACAAGCTATGCCAGTGACGGAGACGTACGGGATAGACGAATGTTACAAAATGAACAGCGGGAAGTCGGTAAATTTCCCATCTAGTATTGAGCAACCAGCGATTTACGCGAAACCGACGACACCTGCTTTTGACGATCCCACTAGACCCGTTCAGGCGTAAGAGTAAAAAGTCGCCCGAAAGAGGGCGGCTTGAAGATTGGCCGTAGGCTCGGATTAAGGAGCGTAGGTGATCGTGCGCTGACCGGCTACGCCCAAGATCGTGATCGTGATACCTTGGGTGAAGCCCGCGGGATACGTCTCGGCCGCAACCAAGTTGAGCGCTTTGACGTAATTCGTCGCCCCAACCAAGTTGCCTTGCGTAACGGAGGAAACGCCATTTTCGAGGAAATATTGGTCAGCCGCAGCGGCGAGCTGACGAGCATTGTTCAAAACGGCCTTGTCCTGCGAGGACGTACGCACCTTCTGGAAGGCAGGAATCGCCATGGCAGCCAGAAGGCCGATGATGACGACGACGATCATGATTTCGACAAGGGTGAAACCCTTGGTGGATTTGTTCATTTTATTCATAGGAATATCGCCTCCAATTGCTATTATGTATTATATGCGCTCAACTGTGAGCAGTAGGCCTTAAAGCTTGCAACGGGCCTCAAGTAATACAAGGGTAAACCCCCACATTAAACAAGTGGAAACACCCACATCTGCCTGCGAAGCGGGTAGTGGTAACACGCAGAGGGAACTACTGGCAAACAGCCTCATGACTTCGATTTTGATCGCTTGGGGCGTTTCGGAGCGGAGGCTTTGAGTCGCTTCACCAACGTCGGCTTATTCAAAGCTAATAGCTTTGGAACAGAAACTTCTGTCGCGTCGCGCCAAAGGCGCTCCAACCCATATCGCTCGCGGGTTTCTCCCAGAAAGAGATGCACCATGACATCGAAAGCATCCACGACGACCCACCCGCTTTCCATCGCAGTCTCCATTCCGATGATCCGAACTTTGGCTGCGTCCAAAGCTTTCTCCAACTCGACGCGTAAAGCACGGAGATGGGGCCCGGAGGTCGCCGTCGCCACCACCAAATAGTCGGTGATCGACGATTGTTCCCCGACGTTGAGCACCGTTAGTTCTCCCGACTTTTTGTCGTCGAGCACCTGACAGCAAAGTTTTACGACATCAAGCGTCGCCGATTTTTTCAGTTTCATTGAGATTGGCGATAGAGACAGCGTTCCTTGATGTAGACAATCGCCTTATGTGGCAGAAAGTAATCCAACGAGAGATTCTTCCGTACTCGCTCGCGAAGTTCGGTAGAGCTTATCGCAAGCAGATGGCCGTCACAGCGATGCAAGCGCAAGCCGGGAATTGCGGTTGGCGGCTTTACCGGAAACCCAGGGCGTTCTAGGCAGATGAATTCCACGAACTGCGCGAGTTCAGTGATCGCCTTCCACAAATGCAATTGCGGCAGCTGATCGCCTCCGATGATCCAATAGAGCTCATCTTCGGGATACAGCGCCCGAAAATGCCTCGCGGAATCGATCGTGTAACTCACCCCTCCCCGGCGCAGCTCGAAGTCGGAAATTTCGAACCGCTTGTCCCACTCGGTCGCGGCGCGTAATATTGCGAGCCGATCATCGGCGGAAGACTGTACGTCGTTTGGCTTCAACGGAGCCTGCGCGGCGGGAACCAGCACCAAGCGGTCGAGATTGAATTGCTCGTAGGCGTCCTGAGCCGCCATCAAATGGCCAAAGTGGACGGGATCGAAACTCCCGCCAAGAAATCCAATTTTCACCGCGCGCAACGTGGTCAGGGCGCCGAAGGCCCGCAAGGCTCAATTGAGCGAGGTTTGTCTGGAGTCCCAAGCCGTAACTCTGCTTTCTGAGGCAACCCCGGCCCGGGTGCTGAAACTGGTAGACAGACGGGACTTAAAATCCCTTGCTCGCAAGAGCGTGCGGGTTCGAGTCCCGCCCCGGGCACTCCTATTGGAGTCCGCTAATGCTCCACCTGAGAACGAATAAACCTGAATTCATAGACTCGACGGAAAGCGGCCCTCGGCGTCAGGCGTGCTCCGGTTTGTGCGTGACAGGGAAACAAATTTTTACCGAACCTGCATTGCCGAGCCTTCGATTGGACGCCGACCGCAAGAAACGAAGCCGGCTCCGGCTCCAAAGCCCGCGTCGGAAGTCCCCAATCGACTCCTCGCAAGCGTCGTCGCGTGGCTCAAAGAAGGATTTTGCCAGCCGGGACCGTCACCAGATTCACACCACCATCAGCGATCGTGATCGTCGCCTTCGTGACTATCACCATCTCGGTCATCGGTTGTTACCATGATGGTCGTCGTCTCGGTCATCGTTGTTTCCATGATGGTCGTCGTCTTGGTCGTGACTGTCATCACAACTGCACAAATCGAGCAGACCATTCCCGTTGATCGCAAGCTCATCGCTAATCAGACCGCCGCGCAGGGTGCTGTTGCCACTGAGCGTCACCTTGCCAAACGGAGCGAGCACACTGCCGTATACGTGCGCCGTGCCGCTCAATGTCAGATCACCGCTATAGAGGTTCAATACCAGCCACTCGGGATGATCCGAACTTCCTGCCGTGCCATTGAAAGTCACGTCATCTGAAACGGTGAGAATCACCGGACCGACAATTTTGAGGTCACCATTGCCGCTTAGCTTCAAATTCCGCACGTAATAAACCGAGGGTTGTCTCGAACCAGCGACTCCGAGGATAAATCCGCTGTTTCCGTTGGCGGTGAGGTCGCGATAATTCCCTGGCGGAACTGCCACACGGCCAATATCGCCGTTCACAGTCAGGTCGCGTAGGGTCGCAAAATCTCCACTGTTGTCGCTGGACTTGTTTAATTTTACGTCGCGGACACCAGAGGGTGCGGGCGGAGTGTTAATCACCGGTATGCCGACGGCATTGGTGCGCAGCACGATATGACCGACCACCGGGTTACCATTCAACGTGATGATATAGTTCGACGGGGAAGCACTGCCCGTTCCGTCGATCACACTGCCATAAGTAGGATTACCGTTCAGCCGGATCGTCGGCTTGCCCGGCACGAGTAGGCTTTCGGAAATCCACGCGTTGCCGTTCAGCGCCATGCTCTCTGGCAGCAAAAACTGCAAAGATCCATTGATGCCGGCATTACCATTCAACTTAGGGGCATGTCGGACCAGTGCCGTTCCGCAGGTGGATGAAGGAGGAGATCCAAGCTGAACCGTCAGCGTCTGGCCAACCGGCGTCGCCGCGTTGTAATTCGCGTTGCCCGCCTGGCTCGCCGTGATCGTGGTGCTGCCGGCGCCAACGATCGTCACCGTGCTGCCGCTGACCGTCGCCACCGCGCTGTTCGAGCTCGTGTAGCTTACCCCCAGATTGGAACTCGCCGTCGCCCCAAGGGCAAAAGCCGCATCGCCCACCGTCTTCGCCGCCAAAGCCCCGAACGTGATCGTCTGGTT
>CANJKL010000011.1:0-172538 GCA_947474935.1 Opitutia bacterium | reverse complement strand
GTGCCGGCCTGACGCACACGCTCGGCACGCTCGCGATCGGAGCGCAAACGCTGAACATCAGCGCCGGTTCCAACGTAAACAGCGGCACTGCGGGGGTCACCTTTGGCACCACCACGCTTTCGGCGAACGGGGCGACATTTGATGTCGGCTCGGGCGCGAACCTCACGCTGGGCGCCGTCGGCGGAGCGTTCAGTATGGTCAAACAGGGCACCGGCACGTTGACGCTCAACACCGCCTCGACCCGGACCTCCACCGCCGGGTCCACCACCCTGACCGCCGGCACGCTCACCTTGGGCACCGGCGACGCGCTCAACACGAACGCCGCTACCGCGCTCGCGCTCAATGGCGGCACCCTGCGACTCGCGCCCACCGCCGATGCCAACACCACCTTCAACGGCACCGCCACCACTGTCGGCGGCACTTCCGCGATCATCACGTCGGACCGCGGCACGGCCACCGGCGCCGGTCTCTCCCACACACTCGGCACGCTCTCGATCGGCAATCAGACGCTCAATATCCTCGCCGGTTCCAACGTCACGAGCGGGACGGCTGGCGTCACCTTCGGCGCCACGACACTTTCTACCAGCGGCGCGGTCTTTGCTCCGTCCGTCAACACGGCCCTGACGCTCGGCAGCGTCACCGGCACCAGCACAAGCTTCACCGTAAACGGCGCCGGCGACGCGACGATTTCCGGAGTAATTGGCACCGGGACGGGGACGCTCGCGAAAGATGGCGTAGGCTCGTTGACCCTGAGTGGCAGCGGCACCAACACCTTCACCGGCACGACCACCGTCAGCGGCGGGACGCTGATCTTGGCGAAGACCGGAGGAGCCACGGCGGTTGGGGGTAATCTTATGATCGGTGACGGCACGGGCACGGACACCGTGCAACTCAACGCCGCCAACCAGATCGCTGCCACCTCGGCCGTCTCGTTCAACGCCGCCGGCGCGCCCACCCTCAATCTCAACACGTTTGCCCAGACGCTGGGTTCGCTCGCGGCGACCAATACTGGCGCCGTGGTCGCCTTCGGTTCGCCCGGCAGTGCCACGAATCTCACGGTCGGCGGTGACAACACCAGCACGACCTACGCCGGCACGTTCACCAGCGGTAACGCCAACGCCGGGATCGTCAAGGAAGGCACGGGCACCTTGACCCTCTCGGGCAGCAGCGGGAGCTACACGGGATCGTTCACGATCAACGCGGGGACGGTGAACCTGCAGAGCAACGGGAGCCTGGGGTCGGGCACGGCGGGGACGACGGTGGCCAACAACGCGACCCTGCAACTGCAGGGCGGCCTGGCCGCGGCGGGCAACGGCCCCCTCAGCCTCACCGGCACGGGCGGCGGCAGCGGGGCGCTGGTCAACGTCAGCGGCGACAATCTCTGGGCGGGCAACCTCACCCTGGCGGGCAACACCACGGTCAACGGCGGCGGCACCGGGGGCGACACCCTGCGGCTGGGCACCGCTTCGACGCCCTTGGATCGGTTCGTCAATCCCAACGGCCCGGCGATCGACGCCAGCACCCTGGATCTGGGCAGCAACACCCTGACCGTTTCCGGGACCGGCACGACGCAGATCAATTCCCGGATCACCGGCACCGGCAATCTCACCATCGATGTTGCCACCGGCAGCATCGCGCGGCTCTCGGCGAACCAGAACACCTACACCGGACTGACGAAGGTGAACAACGGCATCCTGGAGGTCCGCACCACGCAAAACACCTACCCCGGCGATCCCTCCTACGCCAATTTCTTCGGCATCAACGGCGCCTTGCAGATCGGCGATGGCACCGGCGGGGCCGGCACCGCGGTCGTCGATCTTCTGGCCGGCTCCACGGGCGACGAAGTCATCAACTTCGCCACCCCGGTCACCCTGTATCAGGACGGCAAGTTCCTGGTCCAGTCCGCCCAGTCGATCAATTCGCTCACCTTCAACGGCGGCTCCGTCGACACCGGGGCCAGCGGCACCCTGTTCCTGGACAACACCGTCACGGTCAACGCCTCCGCGGGCAACACCGCCACCATCACCGGCAGCGGTGCCCTCAGCCTCACGATCCACAACGGCTCGCCCAACGCCACCCGCACCTTCAACGTCATCGGGGGCGTCGGCAACACCAGCGATCTGACGATCAGCGCCGGCATCTCGCTGGGCTCCATCGTCAAGAATGGCGCCGGCACGATGACGATCACCAGCGACAACACCTTCGGTTACGAGGGCACGACGCTGATCAACAACGGCATTCTCAATATCCAGCACGGCAAGGCCCTCGGGGCGGGCACCGGCAGCAACACCAACGCCACCACCGTCGCCGGCGACGGGGTCACCAACGGCACCCTCCAGCTCCAGGGCGGCTTCACCGTCTCCAACGAAAAACTCTTCCTCAACAGCGACGGTTTCGACCACAACGGCGCCCTCCAGAACGTCAGCGGCAACAACCAGTGGTCCGGTCCCATCTCCCTGGGCTCCGCCGCCCGGATCAATTCCAATTCCGCCGCCGACACCCTGACCCTCGCCGGCACGACCTCCGCCCCGGCCGCCACCAACTACCTGCTGACCTTCGGCGGCACCGGCACCACCAACGTCACCGGGGCCATCAACACGATCAACGGCGGGGTCACCAAGGATGGCTCCGGCACCCTCATCCTCGCCGGCAACAACAGCTACGCCGGCCTGACCGACATCACCGCCGGCACCGTGACCGTCCGCAACAACGGCGGCTTGGGGGCCCTGACCACCGGGACTACCGTCACCTCCGGCGCGGAACTCCAGCTCTCGAAGATTGCCAGCGACCTGACGATCGGCGCCGAGGCCCTCACCCTCAACGGCAGCGGCTTGAGCAACGGTGGCACCGGCGCCCTGCACAATGTTGCCGGCGCCAACACCTACCAGGGGGCGATCACCCTCGGTTCCGCCAGCACGATCAAGGCCGATGCCGCTTCCTCCCTCGCCCTGACCGGCGGCATCACCGGCACCGGCCAGGCCCTCACCGTCGGCGGCGCGGGCAACATCACCTCAACCGGCGCCATCACCACCGGCACCGTCACGACGGGCGTCGATGTCCACGGCAACAATGTCATCACCTCCACCGGTTCCACCGGCACCCTCACCAAGGTCGATGCCGGCACCTTCACCTTTGGCGGCGGCGTCACCAGCACCCTCGACGGCATCACGCTGACGACCGGCGGCATCACCGTCACGGGCACCAACACCCTCGTGCGCACCGGGCCCCTCAGTTCCGCCGCCAGCACCACCCTCACCATCGACTCGACCGACACCGTCCAGGCCTATTATGGCAGCGGCAACACCACCTTCTCCGGCGCCATGGCCGGCGCGGGCACCTTCGAAAAGGACGGCGCCGGCACCCTCACCTTCAACCAGTCCTTTGCCGCCACCAGCCTCACCCTTGTCATCAACGGCGGCACCCTCGCCTTGGCCAATGGAGCCAACATCGAGTTCGGGACCATTCACATCACCGGCAACACCATTTTGGACT
Organism: Opitutia bacterium; assembly: GCA_947474935.1. Taxonomy (GTDB): domain Bacteria; phylum Verrucomicrobiota; class Verrucomicrobiia; order Opitutales; family Opitutaceae; genus ER46. The sequence continues at coordinate 169,046 of CANJKL010000011.1, read as the reverse complement.
TCGGCCTGAGCACCGCCACCGTCCTCACCTCCGCCAACCTCATCATCGACCAAGGCGTCACCGTCACCGTCAACAACTGGGTCAGCTTGAGCGACGCCTGGTATGCGACCAACTCCTTCTACCAGCCCGGCGCCCCCAACCTCTACGCCGAACTCGACGCCAACACCGCCCAACCCGAGAACCAGATCACCTTCACCGGCCATCCCGCCTCCTGGTCCGCCTGGGTCACCGATCAGGGCGGCGTCTACAACGACCGCGAACTGCGCCCCATCCCCGAGCCTTCCACCTACGGCCTGATCTTCCTCGGCTCCTCCCTCGCTCTCGTCGCCGCCCGCCGCTTTGTCCGACGGAAAAGCAGTGATCAGGGGCCGGGGCCGGTCTGACCTCAACGGTGCAGCGGGGCGGTAGGATCGCTCGTGGCGCGCGATCGCGCGGCAGATTTACCCTCGACCCGATGGGTAATCGCCCACTTTGAATTGATCGTAGGGCGAAGGGCCGAATCCAAACATACCTTTATTCGTGTTTCGCGTACCACTTGGGCCGTAATCGGGGTCGCCCTGTTGATTCCGTGGGCAGTGGTGCTTTGGATTGCCCAGGCCCCTTCAAATCCGACTGCCAAGGCAACCGCCGCCAATGCAGTGCCAAAAGTCAGACCTAAGCCCGATGTCAGCCGCCTGCCGGCAGGACGTTGGGGAGAGTTGGAGTTTGTCCGGATTACGATCGAACCACCCGAGGATTGCATCCCGGCAAGCCAATCCACGCCCGATTCCATCCGCTGGGTTTTCAAGGGATATTCCGAGCCAAAGCTATCCGAGCTTTTGCAGAACGCCGGCCTGACCTCCGCTCAGCAGCATCTTTTTGACGCGCCCGGCCGCCGCGAAACCAAGGGTGATACCATCGTTCTCCTGCCGGACGCCCCATTCGTCATCGATCTGGCTCCCGCCGCCCGCGCCAAAATCTACCCGGCGCTCGCCGAGTTTCCGGAAAATTCCTCGCAACAGTCGCCCTATCGCCTGCGCAAGGACGCCGCGGATGATTGGTTCGACCAGACCGGCCTCCCCCCCGAGATCATCGCTCTCACGAAGCGTCTTCTCTATGAGCGCAAATCGAACGTTTTTTCTCGGACGAGGACATCGTCCTTCCGCGTCCGCAAACGACCACCGAGCGAATCCGGTTCCTGAAACCCCTTTCTCGCAAATCGACGTTGCTGGTTCAGCTGAAAATCCAGCCCGATTCCGACGTGGCGGCCATCGCCCGCTATCGGGGTCGAGGGCGGCGGAGCAAGGATGTCACGCCGCTGTTGGAATCGCTGGCCCGGTTGCCGGGTGGAGCTAAAATCGATATCGCCCACCTGCTGCCCCCCTTGCCCCGATCGTTGCTCTACGGTTTTCCGTTAGCCTCCGACAAGCCCGAAGACGCCACTCATGACTGCCACTGGACGTCTCTCAATTTCTTGAAAGAGCGACCGGACGAACGACTCACGAACATCGACTTCGTCAAACAGACTTTGCTGAACGACTACTATCCCGTCGCCGGAGAACCCGACTACGGTGACATCATGGTCCTGGTTCAACCCGACGGAGTCGTGGCGCACTCCTCCGTCTATCTGGCCGCCGGCGTGGTCTTCACCAAGAACGGTTCCGCCTTTTCCGTGCCGTGGCTCTTGAGCAACCTGGACGCCGTGGTGGCTTTCTACACCGTCGGTCCGCCGCTTTCCGGTCCGGTGCTACCGGGCCAAGGCGCAATGATGGTCGCGAACGACGCCCGCCCCTAATGGTGGCTCGCTGGTGGAGCATGAGTTCGGCTCCTGGCGGTTTTTCACGGCCCGGCGGTAAGCGGGCTCCGTTCATAAAATTAGAATCCAACAGGATGGTCAGAATCGCTGATTAGCGGCATGATTGCCCGGCCCCCACGAACCACTATTGACTCGCGGATGCTAGGTCGTCGCGCCACAACCACGCCTTTGTTAACCCCTTTGGCCCGGTTCAGCGGGCGATCCTACCTCATCCTATGAAAGTGCGCGACTTGTTGAAACTAGGTGCCGCCGGCATCGTGCTGACCTTGCCGTCAGCGCTGCACGCCAGCGAAGCCGACATCAAAATTCCGGACCTGCGAACCGTCTCGTTCTTCGACGGCTCCGTGACCGGCATGAACGTCCTCATGATCGGGCTCGTCGTCTGCATGCTCGGCGTCGTCTACGGCTGGATGCAATACCTGCAGACCAAGAACCTGCAGGTGCACAAATCCATGGCCGACGTTTCCCAAATCATCTGGGAAACGTGCAAGACCTACCTCTGGCAGCAGGGCAAATTTCTCGCCGTACTGTGGCTGCTCATCGCCGCCTGCATGATCTACTACTTCGGCGTGCTGTCGCACAACAGCGCCGGCCACGTCGTGATCATCCTCCTCGCCTCCGTGCTTGGCATCCTCGGCAGCTACGGCGTCGCGTGGTTCGGCATCCGGATCAACACGGTTGCCAACTCCCGCGCCGCGTTCTCCGCCCTCAAGGGCAACCCGCTCGCCACGCTCCTGATCCCGCTCAAATCCGGCATGAGCGTCGGCCTCCTGCTCGTCGCCATCGAGTTGTTCTTCATGATCTGCATCCTGGCGTTTCTCCCCAGCGAGCTCGCCGGCCCCTGCTTCATCGGTTTTGCCATCGGTGAGTCCCTCGGCGCCTCCGCCCTGCGCATCTGCGGCGGCATCTTCACCAAGATCGCCGACATCGGCGCCGACCTGATGAAGATCGTTTTCAACCTGCCCGAGGACGACCCGCGCAACCCCGGCGTGATCGCCGACTGCACCGGCGACAACGCTGGCGATTCCGTCGGCCCGACGGCGGACGGTTTCGAGACCTACGGCGTCACCGGCGTCGCGCTCATCGCCTTCCTCGCGCTGGCCCTCGCCGCCGCCCCCGAACTCTGCGCCACGCTCATCGTCTGGCTTTTCGCCATGCGCATCCTGATGGTGATCACCTCGCTGGTCAGCTACCTCGTCAACGACGGCATTTCGAAAGCGATCTGGGGCGGCTCGAAGGATTTCAACCTCGAACACCCGCTCACCAACCTGGTCTGGATCACCTCGATCATCTCGATCCTCGTCACCTACGCCGCGAGCTACCTGCTCTTGGCCCACCTCGCCGGCCAGCCCGGCCTCTGGTGGGTGCTCTCGACCATCATCTCGCTCGGCACCATCGCCGGAGCGCTGATCCCCGAATTCACGAAGGTCTTCACGTCCACCGAGAGCCGCCATGTGAAGGAAGTTGTCACCTCCTCCCGGCAGGGCGGCGCCTCGCTCAACATCCTCAGCGGCCTCGTCGCGGGCAACTTCTCCGCCTTCTGGACCGGCCTCTGCATCCTCACCCTGATGTTCGGCGCGTATTACTTTTCCGGCCACGCCGCCGTGCAGGCGATGATGCCCGCCGAATTCCGCTTCGCCGCGCCGATCTTCGCCTTCGGCCTCGTGGCCTTCGGCTTTCTCGGCATGGGTCCCGTCACCATCGCCGTCGACTCCTTCGGCCCCGTCACCGACAACGCCCAGTCCGTCTACGAGCTCTCGCAGATCGAGGGTAAAAAGGACATCGCCGCGGAGATCGAAAAGGACTTCGGATTCAAACCCGACTTCGCCGGCGCCAAGCACCAGCTCGAAAAGGGCGACGGCGCCGGCAATACTTTCAAGGCAACCGCCAAACCCGTGCTCATCGGCACCGCGGTGGTGGGCGCGACCACGATGGTATTCGGCATCATCATGATGCTGAAGGGCATTTATCCCGACACGATCGAGAAGCTCTCGCTCGTCCATCCCGAGGCCATCATGGGCCTGCTCATGGGTGGCGCGGTTATCTACTGGTTCACCGGCGCGAGCACGCAGGCGGTGGTCACCGGCGCCTACCGCGCCGTCGTCTACATCAAGGACAACATGAAGCTCGACGCCGCGACGGCCTCCACCGAAGCCTCGAAGGAAGTCGTCAAGATCTGCACGCAGTATGCGCAGAAGGGCATGATCAACATCTTCATCGTCGTCTTCTGCTTCAGCCTCTCCCTCGCATTCTTCGACCCCTTCTTCTTCATCGGCTACCTCATCGGCATGGCCTTCTTCGGCCTCTTTCAGGCCATCTTCATGGCCAATGCCGGCGGCGCCTGGGACAACGCCAAGAAAATCGTCGAGGTCGAGTTGAAGATGAAAAACACCCCGCTCCACGCCGCGACCGTCGTCGGCGACACCGTGGGCGATCCCTTCAAGGACACTTCGTCCGTCTCGCTGAATCCTGTGATCAAGTTCACCACGCTCTTCGGCCTTCTCGCCGTCGAGATCTCCATAAAGATGCCGGACACGCTGAAGCACACGCTCGGCGCGGTGATCTTCATTGTCGCCCTGGTCTTCGTTTACCGGAGCTTCTACAGCATGCGCATCCCGGTAAACCCCGGAGACGCCGACGTCGCCCCTCACCAGCTGAAAAAAGGCTGATCGCCTCCGGCCAACGGCCCGGAGTGCGGCGAAGCCGGAGCCTGCGCTCCGGCTTTTTGCTGGCCGCATCCGGAATCACGTCGCGCCAAGCGGCAACGCCGACCCTCGCGCTTGCCCCAGCCAGGCTCCCACGATCACCGCCCCGACCCCCATTCGTTCCACGCGCGCCGCCTCACGGGCTCGCGCTCTGCATGATCCCTACGAAGGCCTTCGGCACGACGGCGGCCGCGCGACAATTCGACGCCACGAGCACTTGCGCCGCCCGCTTGTTCACCTCGTCCCGCGTCACCGCGTCCATCAACCCGCCGTGCAACGCGCGGATTTCCTCGATCTCTTCGGGCCGCTCCTGCACCCGCATCACCAGGCTGGCGAGAAAGCCGTTGTCGCGAAAGCCCTGCCGAATCTGGCTTTTCAGGATGCCGCGCGCGCCGATGAACTCGCCCTCCCTCACGCCCTCGGCGGCCACCTGCGCAGCGATGGCCTGCACGAGCGCCGCGACGCGCGCCGTATCAGTGGGCCCACAATCGATCTGCGCCCGAAACACCGCGAAATCGGGGAACCCGTCGTAAGGCTGGAATTCCGCCGAGGGCGAATACGCCAGCCCGAGCTTTTCCCGCACTTCCGCGCGGATCCGGATCTCCAGAATCTTGGCGAGCACCTCCAGCGCCGTCTGATCGCGAAAGTGCTTTCCTCCGCTGATCGGCCAGGTCCCGACGACCAGCCCCATGTTCTGCTCGCCGACAAATTCGATCCGCGTGAAGCCAGGCGTCGCGGTCACCGTCACCGGCGTGGCCGGTTCTGGCCGCGCCTTCGTGGCGGCCCGCGGCGCCAGTGAACCCATCGTCCGCGACATGGAACGCACCAGCGCCTCCTCCGTCACATCGCCGACGACCGTCGCCTCAACATAGCCCCGCGCCAGCGGTTCCTGCATCCAGCGCCGCACGTCCACGACACTCATTTTGATGTAGTCCAGCGGCTGCCCCCAGGTGAAACGGGCGTCGCCCTTGAAAAGATAATCCGTCAGTTCGCGCAGGCCTTCCCCCATGCCTCCGCTCCCCGCCATCCGGCCCATCGCCGCCCGCATCCGCTCGTCCTGGTGCACGTAGCTGTTGAACTGTGGCGCATGCAGGATGTCGGTGATCACGCCAAGGAAGGTGTCCATCTCCTCGATCGCCATCAGCCCGCGAAACGTGAACGCGTCGCGATCCGCCACATCGAAACTGAATTCGAGGAATCGCTCCTCGATCAAGCCATTCAACTGGTCGGGCCGGATGTGCGCTGCGCCGCTCGCCAGCAGGGTGTTCAGGCCGAATTCCTTCAACGCGGGCTTGTTCACCGGCATGACCAGCACGCCGGATCCGACGCGCACCAGCACCCGCACCAAGCCCGGTTCATGCCGGGTCGGGATGAAATTCAACCGCACGTTGTTCCCGAAACGCATCAGTTTCGCCCCGAGCTCGGGCAGCGCGCTCTGCTCGACGACCGCCGTCGGCTGACCCCAGCGGGGCATGATGAACGGAGTGTCACGCCGCTGCAGGGCCAGTTGCTGACTGAGCCCGCCCCGCCGTGACTTCTGCACCTCCAGCACGATTTTTTCCGGCTTCAACTCGATGTCCACGCCCCCCGCCACCTGGAACGCCATCGCATTCAACGTCCACATGCCGCGAAACGTTTGTAGCGCATCCGCCGGCGTAAAATGCTCAAGCCACTCCCGCATCCAGGTGAATTTCTTTTCCAATCCCTCGTAGACCGCGTGCGCCGTGATCGATTCCACCAGACCCTCGCACAACGTGCCGGGATCCACCGTCGGGATCTGGTCCACCATGTGCGCGCTCATGCGCAGCTGCCGCCGGCGGGAACCGTCGATTTCACCGGCATCGAACCCCCGGTCCAACGTCAGCCGCACCATGCGATCGAGCGCCAGCACGCCGCGGGCCCAGTCGGTGGCCGGCACGCCGAGCGAGGCGACCGCGGTACCGTGGCCGAGCATTTCGTCATAGCCCGCCTGGGCTCCGCCCGCATCCCGCACCTGCGTCCGCAGGCGATCGGCAAACAAATTCATCACAAATTCGCGGCGTTGCGTCTCGACGCGCGCCTCGCGGGAATCCGGCCGCCCCGCGAGCGGAACCACCGACGCCGCTTCGACGGAGGCCGAATCCACCCCACTGATCCGAAACACGCCCGCCCGCATCGTCCGGGCGTCGAGCCGGCCTTCGTCGCGCACGGGAATCGGATCGTGCGGACGCGCGACGTCGCCAAACGTTTCCCGCACCAGCGCGGCCATCGCCGCCACCTCGAAGTCCCCGGCACCGACGAGCACCATCAGATCGGGCCGGTAACAACGCTGATAAAACCGGAGGAAATCCTCGCGCTTGAATTTTCCGATCAGGGCCTCGCTTCCACCGGGTGACCTTTGGGGAAATTGCAGCCCGCGAAACACGACCGGCAGCGAGGCTCGTTGCCGTTGGTCGTCCAGCGTGTGACGGTTTCTCAGCTCGGCCAGGACGACGCGCCGCTCTTGCTCGATCATCGGCGCCTCGAAGGTCAGTCCGTCCGCGAATCCGCGGAACAACTGCAACCCCTCCTTCAACAACGCCATGTCCTTCTCGCGAAAATCCAGCCGGTAAGCCGTGGAGTCGAACCCCGTCGTCGCGTTGACGTCGCTGCCGTATTCGACGCCGAGCCGCTGAAACAGTCCGACCATGTCCTCCGCCTTGAAGGTCCGGGATCCGCCAAACGCCAGATGCTCGATGTAGTGCGCGATGCCGAGCTCGTCGGGCCGCTCGTCGAGCGAACCGGAAAGCACGAGGAATTGCAGGGTCACCCGGCCCGGCGCACCCCGATGCGGAATCAGGGCGTAGCGCAACCCGTTGTCGAGGCGGCCCCAGGTCACGCGCTCGTCGGGCGTCAGCTTGGCGCCTTCGTGCGCCCATTTGCCCGAGCGCGGGCCAGTCGGGATTGGCGGCGTGGCGGCGGGACTGCCGGCTGGAAAACCGAGCCAGGCGAAAGCCAGCCAAATGAAGGTCCGTCCGATACGACAGGGTGGGAACGGCAATCTCATCAGCGCCGGCATCGTGCGTAAAGCCGGCCAAAGTTCAACTGCGGCGACCGGTTCGCCGCAGTTTGGGCAGATTCGCTTTCCGCCCGCAGCGGCCCACCAGGCCGGCAATGTCCCGCCGCCACTCTCCCATCCACTCCCCCATTCACGATTCCATCCACCTTCGTAGCGAACTCCCCGCCAAGTCATCGTTGTCAACTATTCGTTGACAACGATGGTTTGAGCGCCCCGTCGCCCCGCCGCACCCCGCACTCCCGATTCGGGACGGGCTCTTACGGCGTGGGCGGCCAAGCGCCGCCACCGGCAGCCCCGACTTCGCCGGCACAACGAAAATGCCGGTAACGCTTGCCGCCGGCGAAAGGTTGTGTGCCATTTCCCGTAGGCAACCCCCTTATCGCTGCATGCGGGATTACTTCCTCCGTCGCTTCCTCCTCATTCCGCCAACGCTGCTGGGTATTACCTTGATCGTATTCCTGATCACCCGGGTCGTGCCCGGGGGGCCGATCGAGCGGGCGCTGATGGAAGCGAAGATGGGCGAGGCGGGCGGACGCTCGATGCGGACCGCCGGTTCGGGCACCCAGCTCTCCGAGGCCCAACTCGACCAGCTCAAAGCCTACTACGGTTTCGACCGCCCGCCGGTGAGCGCCTACTTCCACTGGCTCGGCCAGGTCGTGCAGGGTGACCTCGGCAAATCCACCCGCTACCAGCAGCCCGTGCTGGACATGATTCTGCAGCGGGTGCCCGTTTCCGCGACCTACGGACTGCTGACGCTGATCATCACCTATGCCATCTGCATTCCGCTCGGCGTGGTAAAGGCGATCCGCCACCGCACAGTCGTGGACAATGCCACCTCGGCCCTGATTTTCGCCGGCTACGCGATTCCCGGCTACGCGCTCGGGAGTTTGCTGCTCGTGTTCTTCGCGGCCAAGCTGCGCTGGTTTCCCATGAGCGGTTTCGTGGGCCGCGATTTCGACGACCTGTCGTTCGTCCAGAAAATCGGCGACCTGGCGCAACACGCCGTCCTGCCCCTCACCTGCTACCTCATCGGCGCCTTCGCCGTCACGACGATGCTCGTGAAGAACCAACTCCTCGACAATCTCGCGGCCGATTACATGCGCACCGCCGCGGCAAAGGGCGTGAGTTTTTCCCAAGCCGTCTTCCGCCACGCGCTCCGCAATTCGCTCATCCCCCTCGCCACCACCTTCGGCCAGAGCATCACGCTGCTCGTCGGTGGCTCGATCCTCGTCGAGACGATTTTCGACATCAACGGCTTCGGTCTGCTCAGTTTTTCCGCGACGCTCGACCGCGACTATCCCGTGATGATGGGCCTGCTCCTGATCGGCTCGATCCTGCTGCTCGTCGGCAACATCCTCTCCGACGTGCTCGTGGCGCTGTTGGATCCCCGCATCCGGTTCAAGTAAGCCGCCATGCGTCTCAACCCGCTCACCGCCCGCAAACTCAAGCGCTTCCGCGCCATCAAGCGCGGCTACTGGTCTTTCCTGATGCTCGCCACCCTTGGGGTGCTCGCCTTGTTCGGCGAACTGCTCGTCAACAACCGCGCCTTGGTCGTGCGCCATCAGGGCCGCTGGTATTTTCCCACGTATGGCGGCGTAATTCCCGGCACGACCTTCGGTTTCACGTACAGCTACGAGACAAACTATCGCGACCTGCAGCAGCGCTTCGCCGGCGGCAGCGACTTCGTCCTGCTGCCGCCCGTCCCCTACAATCCCTACGAGATCGACGTGCCCGCCGGCGCCAAGCCCTCGCGTGCCCCCAGCGCCGCCGTCCGCCACTACCTGGGTACCGATACCATCGGCCGCGACATCCTCGCCCGGCTGTTCTACGGCTTCCGCGTCGCGCTGCTGGTCTCGGTCGCCTTCCTCATCGGCACCTACGTCGTCGGCATCACACTCGGCTGCCTGATGGGCTATTTCGGCGGCGTGTTCGACCTGGTGGTCCAGCGGCTGATCGAGATCTGGTCCAACCTGCCGTTCCTGCTCATCGTCATCATCGTGTCGTCGGTAATTCGTCCGACCGTCCCGGTGCTCGTCTCCATCTTCATCGTCTTTTCCTGGATGGGCATGACCTACTACATGCGCACCGCGGCTTACCGCGAAAAAGCCCGCGACTATGCGGCGGCCGCCCAGGTGCTCGGGGCCAGCCCGACGCGCATCATTTTCCATCACATCCTGCCCAACGCGCTTTCGACCATCGTCACCTTCGTTCCCTTTACCATCGCCGGGGCGGTGGAGATCCTCACCGCGATGGATTTTCTCGGCTTCGGTATCCCAGCCCCCACGCCGAGCTGGGGCGAGCTGCTGCGCCAGGGCACCCAGAACCTCAATTCGCCGTGGATTGTCTCCTCGGCCTTTGGCGCGCTTGTCGTCGTGCTGCTTCTGGTCACGTTTGTGGGCGAAGCCATTCGCGAAGCTTTCGATCCGAAAAAATTCACCCTCTATCAATGAACTCCGCTTCCCGTCTGATTGTTCCGCGGCTGCTGGCCGCGCTCGGTGTTCTCCTCGTCGCCGGTTGCGGCAAAAAAGAGGCGGCGACGGCCGCCGCACCGGTGGCCCCGGCCGCGCCCAAGGCCCGCGTGCCGAACACGACCGCCCAGGCCTACTACCAGGCGCATCCCGCCTTCTTCCTTTTCAAGACCCCCGCGGACGTGCCGGCGGACTTGAAATGGGAGGACGGCTCCGATCTGGCCACGTTTGCCGATCCCGCCGCCAAGCGCGGCGGCACCCAGTACTCCGCAATCGAATCGTGGCCCCCCACGCTGCGCATCGTCGGCCCGGATTCGAACAACAGCTTCCGGCAATATCTCCTCGACGATAACGGCATCGAGCTACTCAAGCGCCACCCCAACGCCCCCGGCTACACGCCGGGCCTCGCCAAGACCTGGGCCGTCGCGGCCGACCGCCAGACCGTTTACTTCAAGATCGATCCCGACGCCCACTGGTCGGACGGCGTCCCCGTCGAAGCCGACGACTTCATGTTCATGTTTTACTTCTACCAGTCGCCGCACATCCAGGCGCCTTGGTACAACAACTGGTTCACCGAGGAGTACACGAGCATCACCAAGTTCGACGCCCACACGATCGCGATCAGACTGCGCGGCCCGAAACCCGATCCCCTCGAGCGCGCCGGCCTGCAGGCGGTGCCCGCGCATTTCTACCAGGAGTTCGGCGCCGATTTCCCGCAGCGTTATCAGTGGCGCGTGGAGCCCACCACCGGCCCGTACACGCTCTATGCCAAGGACGTCGAGGAGGGCCGCTCGATCACGCTCACCCGCCTCAAGAACTGGTGGGCCAACGACAAGAAGTTCTTCGCCCACCGCTACAACCCCGACCGCATCGTGTTTCAGCTCGTGCGCGACCGCGACAAGGCCTTCGAGATGTTCAAGCTCGGCGAACTCGACGCGTTCAACCTGCTCGTGCCGCCGCGGTTTTGGTACGACCAAATGAAAGTCCCCGAGGTCGACAAGGGCTACATCCAGAAAAACGTCTTCTTCACCTTCCAGCCGCGGGCCCCGATGGGGCTTTTCCTGAACAGCAAGAAGCCGCTGCTCGACAACCACGATATCCGCGAGGGCATCGCCTACGCCTCCAACTGGGATAAAGTCATTCAGGTGGCGCAACGCGGCGACGCCCGCCGGCTGCATCCGTGGGCGGACAGCCACCCGCCCTTCGAGCATCCGACCCTGCGCGCCCTGCCCTACGACGGCGAAAAGGCCCTCGCCGCGTTTGCCCGCGCCGGCTTCACCAAACGCGGCCCCGACGGCATCCTCGTCAACGAAGCGGGCAAGCGCCTTTCCCTCACGCTCACCTTCAGCAGCACCGCCCTGGTCGACGTGCCCCCGATCCTCAAGGAGGAGGCGGCCAAGGCCGGCCTCGAATTGATCATCGAGCAGCTCGACCCCACCGCCGCCTACCAGAAATCGATGCAGAAAAACTTCGAGATCACCCTGTCCGGCTGGGGCGGCGGCGCGGAGTTCGCTCCGCGCTTCTGGGAATTTTTTCACGGGGTGAATTCCGTCAAACCCCAGACCAACAACCTCACGAACACCGATATTCCCGAGCTCAACCAGCTCATCGAGCAATACGACCGTTCGCAGGACAAGGATGAGATGATCCGGCTCTCCCACCGCATGATCGAGCTCGTGCACGGGGATGCGGCCTTCGTGCCCGGCTTCACCCAGCCGTTCATCCGCTGGGGCAACTGGCGCTGGATGAAATTCCCCGCCTCGCTCAACGTGCGCGAAGCCGAGTACTCCGGCCAGTACGGCCTGCACTGGATCGACGAGGACACCCGGAAGGAAACCCTGCAGGCCCGGCGCGACGGCCGCAGCTTCGAACGCGTGGAGCGCGTCGACACCAAGTGGAAGACGGATTGAACGCCGCGGCCTTGCCTCCCCCGCTGCTCTCGGTGCGCGACCTGGCGGTCGGGTTTCACACCGACGCCGGCCTGCTCCGCGCCGTCGACGGCGTCAGCTTCGACGTCCCGCGCGGCCAGACCCTGGGCATCGTCGGCGAATCCGGCTGCGGCAAGAGCGTGACGGCCTTCTCCATCATGCGGCTTCTCCCCCAGCCGCACGGGAAAATCCTCGGCGGCAAAATCGAGTTTCACGACGGCGACAACCGGATCGACCTCGCCAGCACCACGCCGGAAGAAATGCACCGCATCCGCGGCAATCGCATCGGCATGGTTTTTCAGGAACCCCTCAGTGCGCTCAATCCCGTGCAGACCATCGGGCGCCAGATCGCCGAGGTGCTGCTCCTCCACAAGACCCGGGACAAGCGCGAGGCCCTCGCGCTCTCCGTCGAGATCCTCCGCCAGGTCGGCATTCCCTCGCCCGAAGTGCGGGTCGGCGAATATCCCCATCAACTTTCCGGCGGCATGCGGCAGCGGGTGGTCATCGCCATGGCGCTCGCCTGCAAACCCGCGCTGCTCATCGCCGACGAACCCACGACCGCGCTCGATGTCACCATCCAGGCCCAGATCCTCGAACTGATGCAGGAACTGCAACGGGAGATGGGCATGGCCATCATGCTCATCACGCATGACCTCGGCGTGATCGCCGAAACCTGCAACGATGTCGTCGTCATGTACGCCGGCCGGGTCGCCGAGTCCGGTCCGGTGCAGAACATCTTCAACCGGCCCGCTCATCCGTACACCCGCGGCCTGCTCGATTCGATTCCGAAACTGGACGCTCCGCGCAAATCCCGGCTGAAAGTGATCGAGGGCATGGTGCCGGGTTTATCCGAGCTTCCGACGGGCTGCCGCTTTCAAAACCGCTGCCCTTACCGCGTCGACCGCTGCGCCACCCAGCCGCCCCTCGAAACCGTCGAGCCCGGCCACGCCACCGCCTGCTGGCGGTGGCGCGAATTGCCACCGCCGTGAATCCGGCGCCTGCCTTGAAAATTCTCCTAGCCGCTATTCTTCGCTCATCACCACTGATGAAATTCCCGGGAAAGTCCGTTGGGTTTCGCGCTTCGCCGATCAGGCGAAGCCTGCACGCCCCAACTGCGCTTTTGATTCCGCCGATGCGCGAAAATTAGCGGTTAACCCCGTCTGAATTTTCATTGTGGCCACCGTCGCTCCACCCACTCCCCTGCTCGAACTGCGTGACTTGCGCATGCACTTTCCCGTGCGCGAGGGCGTGCTCATGCGCGCCAGGAATGTCTGCAAGGCCGTCGACGGCGTTTCGCTGACCTTGCAGCCCGGCGAGACGCTCGGGCTCGTCGGCGAATCTGGCTGCGGCAAATCCACACTGGGAAAATGCATCGTGCGGCTTTATCAGCCGACGGGCGGCCAGGTCCTGTTCGAAGGCGTCGATCTCGCGCCCCTTTCCCAGCGCGAGCTGAAGCCCCACCGCCGTCAGCTGCAGATGGTCTTCCAAGACCCCGTGGAATCGCTCAACGCGCGCCACACCGTCGGGCAGATCGTGCGCGAACCGTTCGAGATTCACCGGATCGGCGATGCGGCCAGCCGCCGCGCCAGCGTGCTCGCCCTCCTCGACCAGGTCGGCTTGCCGGCCTCCGCCGCGGACCGCTATCCTTTCGAGTTTTCCGGCGGCCAGCGCCAGCGCATCGGCATCGCCCGCGCCCTCGCGCTGAATCCCCGGATGCTCGTCTGCGACGAACCGGTTTCGGCCCTCGACGTCTCCATTCAGAGCCAGGTCCTCAACCTGATGCTCGACCTCCAGCGCGAGCTGCGCCTCAGCTACCTGTTCATCGCCCACAATCTGGCGGTCGTGAAACACATCTCCGATCGCGTCGCGATCATGTACCTCGGCCAGATCGTGGAACTGGCGCAGGCCGATGACATCTACCTCACCCCGAAGCACCCCTACACCCGCGCGCTGCTCTCCGCGATTCCACGCCCGGAACCGGGCCGCCGCCGCCAGCGGATCGTGCTTCAGGGCGACGTGCCTTCACCTATCAACCCGCCGGCGGGTTGCGCCTTCCATCCGCGCTGTCCCCACGCGACCGATCGCTGTCGCATCGAGCGGCCCGTCCTGCGCCCGGCCGGGGACAAGGGCCACATCGTCGCGTGCCATTACGATCTGCCGCCGGCCCCCTGATCGCCGGCCGGTACCGGCACGTCGGTCCGGCCCTCTGAAATAAGATTTTTCTCCACCCCGCCTCCCATCCCCACTAACCGCGGTTGTGGCCGGCCGTGGCACAATTTTACTTTGAATCCCCCCAGGAAAGCGCCCATCACTTTTCGGCTTTCCCGTTTTTAGTTCCCGCCAACCGCGCGCTGCCCCCGGGCGCAATTCTCCGCCTCTTACATGAGCACCTCCACCGGCGAAAAGAAACCCGTGTCGCAACCGTCTCAGGCGCACGCCAAGCCCAAATACCCCGGCATCCGCGTCACGTGCAACGGCAACTTCCTCGTCACCCAATACGTCGAGACCCGTATCACCGATGGCGGCGTGTTCTATCCGATCACGCCTTCCACCGAGGGCGGTGAAATCTACCAGCAGTCGTTCGCCTCGGGTGAACTCAACGTCTGGGGCGCCCAGAAGGTCGCCGTCGAGACCGAGGGCGAGCACGCCGCCCAGGGCGGTGCCACCGCCTACGCCGTCCAGGGCCGCCGCACCGTCAACTTCACCTCCGGCCAGGGCATCGTCTACGCGATGGAGCAATACTACCACGCGCCGGGCAAACTCTCCACCATGGTCCTCCAGGTCGGCGCCCGCGCGCTGACCAAGCACGCCCTCAACGTCCACTGCGGCCACGACGATTTCTACGCCGCCCTCGACACCGGCTGGACGATGATGATGGCCAAGGACGCGCAGCAGGCCGCCGACCAGGGCATCATCATGCGCAAGGTTAACGAACTCTCGTTGAACCCCGGCATGAACATCCAGGACGGTATGCTCACCACCCACTCCGAGCGCATGTATCTCGCCCCCGAGGCCGAGTTCCTCCGCGAATACCTCGGCGCGCCCGACGACCAGATCGACTGTCCGACTCCCGCGCAGCGCGAACTCTTCGGCCCCACCCGCCGCCGCGTGCCGCGGATGATGGACCTCAAGAACCCGCTCCTCCTCGGGCCCGTGCAGAACCAGGAGCACCACATGAACGGCGTCGTCGCACGCCGGAATAATTTCAACGAGCCCATCCTCGGCATGATCAAGGAGGCCATGTCCGAATTCGGCCGGCTCACCGGCCGCCACTACGGTCTCATCCAGGAGTACAAGACCGAGGATGCCGACACCGTCTTCGTCTCCCTCGGCTGCGCCGCCGACAACATCGAGGCCGCCTGCGACTACCTCCGCGAGCAGCGCAACGCCCGGGTCGGCTCGATCCACGTCAACGTTATCCGCCCCTTCCCCGAGGCCGCCGTCATCGAGGCCCTCCGTGGCAAGAAAAACGTCATCATCCTCGAACGCACCGACGAGGGCCTCGCCGGCGACAACCCCCTCGCCCGCGACATCCGCGTCGCCCTCGGCAAGGCCAACGAGGTCGCGAAATTCGGCTCCGCCTCCGGCCTGCCCGCCCTCACCTCCGACGAAACGCCGCGGCTCTTCCGCGGTGCCTACGGCATCGGCTCGCGCGATTTCCGCCCCGAACACACCCTCGGCGCCTACGAGTTCGCCACCGGCCAGGCGCGCCGCGCCGACGGCCGCAGCGCCGCCGACGGCGAAACCTTCTTCGTCCTCGGCGTCAGCCACCCTTACGCCGTCATCAGCAAGGACACGCCCTCCCTCCTGCCCACCGGCGCCATTGCCGTGCGGTTCCACTCCATCGGCGGCTGGGGCATGATCACCACCGGCAAGAACCTCGGCTCCATCATCGGCGACTTCGGCCAGTTTATCTCCGAGCAGAATCCCGCCTACGACGCCGACGGCTTCCTCGTCGACAAGCTCTTCGTCATGGCGAACCCGAAATACGGTTCGGAGAAAAAGGGCGCGCCCACCAATTACTACCTCACCGTCGCACCCTCGCCGATCAAGGTGAACTGCGAGCTGAACCACGTCGACGTCGTCCTCTGCTGCGACCCCAAGGCCTTCACCCACACGAACCCGCTCGACGGGATCAAGAAGGGCGGCGCCCTCGTCTGGGAGTCCAGCGAATCGCCCGAGGTGGCCTGGCAGCGCGTGCCCGCGAAGTACCGCCAGTGGATCATCGAGAACAATATCCGCATCTACATTCTGCCCGGCTTCGACATCGCAAAAAAAGCCACCAACCAGACCGAGCTGCAGCTCCGCATGCAGGGCAATTCCTTCCTCGGCGCCTTCTTCCGCGTCTCGCCGTTTCTGAAAACCTTCGGGATCACCGAGGAAAATTTCCAGAAGGTCGTCCACAAGCAGTACGTAAAAAAATTCGGCCGCTTCGGCGACGCCGTCGTCACGTCCAACATGACCGTAATGAACGAGGGCTGGGCCCGCGTGCAGGAGATCAAGATCGGCCGCGGCGACGACGACGACCGCTCCTCGATGCGCAACCCGCTGCTCAAGCCCCTCGGCGAGCACCACTTCGAGCCCACCGCCGGCTGCGGCTCCTCCGGTTGCGGCAGCGTGCCCATGCCCGCCGCCCAGCCCGCCCGCGCCCCATTCCAGACGCTCGCGAAGTTCGATTCCGAATTCCGCGCCGGCCTCGGCTACCACCAGCCATCCGGGGCCTTCGCCTCCGTCGGCGTCATGGGCGCCGGAACCGGCGCCACCCAGTCCAAGTACGTCGCCCGGCGCGAGACGCCCGTCTACATCGCCGAAAACTGCACGCAGTGCATGGAGTGCATCACCGCCTGCCCCGACACCGCGCTGCCCAACACCGCGCAGGATGTCGCCACCGTCCTCAAGACCGCCGTCAACAACTACGTCACCGATCGCGACCAGCGGCTGAAATTCGGGGCCGAACTCGCCGGCCTCGAAACGCGCGCCCGCGCGAAGATGAACGAGTCCGTCAAGGCCAAGACCAGCGTGCCGTTCAAGGACATCGTCCGCGCCGAGGTCGCCGCGCTCACCACCGTTTCCGAGCAAGCCCGGGCCGAGTTCGTCAACATCATCGACAAGCTCCCGCTCTCCTACTCCAACGTCCCCGCCATCTTCCGCTCGCTCGAGGCCAAGTCGCCCGGCGCCGGCGGCCTGTTCTCCATCTTCGTCTCCGATCTCTGCAAGGGCTGCGGCGAGTGCGTGCAGGTCTGCGGCGACCATGACGCGCTCCGGATGACGCGCGAGACCGAGGACCTCAACGCCGAGCTCACCACCGCACAGGTCTTCTCGCGCCTCCTGCCCGACACGCCGCCGAAATTCCTCGGCCTCTACAACGACGCCGAAGCCGCCAATTCCCGCGAGGCCGCGCTCCGCAATCACCTCATGGTGCGCCGCAACTACGAGGCGCTCGTCTCCGGCGACGGCGCCTGCGCCGGCTGCGGCGAGAAGAGCATCCTGCGCTCCGCCGCCTCGGTCACCGAGGCCTACATGCGCCCGCTGTACCACAAGAAGGCCGACCGCCTCCGCGCCAAGGCCGCGCGCCTCAAGACCGAGGGCGCGCCGAAACTCGCCGCGCTCAAGGCCCGCGACGAAAAGGAATACGCGCTCTTCCGGAGGACCTTCGCCCACGTCATCGTCGGCCTCGGCGGCGAAAACGACGAAGACACCGCCATCCGCATCGCCGACTACGAGGCGAAGCACGGCGCCATCTCCGACACCCAGCTTCTCGACGGCCTCGCCGTCGTCCTCGAGCAGGACGCGTTCAACCACAAGGAACTCCAGTCTGTCGACGGCCGTCGTGCCAACGGCATGTCCGTGATGATGATGGGCGCGAGCACCGGATGTAACACCGTCTACGGCTCCACCCCGCCGGCGAACCCGCATCCCTACCCGTGGATGAACTCGCTCTTCCAGGACGGCGCCACCATCTCGTGGCTCATGGCCGAGTCGATCATCGTCGATCACGCCCGCCGCTCCGTGGCGCCCGAGCGCATGGTCGATGCGCTGCTCGACCGCGCCGAGAACGTCGCCTCCGAGGCCGAGTATTTCACCCTCACCCGCCTCGACGACGCGCTCATGACCGAGCAGGAAATCCGCGAGCTGCCAAAGGTCTGGGTCATCGGCGGCGACGGCGCCCTCGGCGACATCGGGTTCCAGAACGTCTCGAAGGTGGTCCTCCAGAACCGCCCGAACGTGAAGATCCTCATGCTCGACACGCAGGTGTACTCCAACACCGGCGGCCAGAACTCCGACTCCTCCACGATGCTCGGCGGCTACGACATGAACCAGTTCGGCGCCGCGTCGCAGGGCAAGTTGATCGAGAAGAAGAATGTTTCCGAGGCCTTCACCAGCGGCCACGGCTCGCCCTTCGTCGCGCAGGTCTCGATGGCCAACGCCGCCAAGCTCTACAAGGCCATGCTCGACGGCCTCGAGTATCGCGGCACCGCGTTCTTCCAGGCCTACACCACCTGCCAGCCCGAGCACGGCGTCGCCGACAACATGAGCGCCGACCAGGCGAAGATGGTCCGCGATGCGCGCGGCATGCCCGAGTTCGTCTTCAACCCGCGCAAGGGCGAGACCGCGCAGGAAGCGTTCGATCTCAAGGGCAACCCGAGCATCGACCGCGATTGGTGGCGCACGAAATACTCGACCACCGGCGAGGAATACAATTTCGGCGTCGGCCACTGGGCCATCACCGAGGCGCGCTTCCGCAAGCATGTGAAATCGATCAAGGCGGAGGATGCCGCGAAGCTCACGCTGATGGACGACCAGCTGTATTTCATCACGCAGGACGATGTGATCCACCGCCGCGTTTTTGACCCGAAGCACCGCAGCTTCGTGAAAAACTTCGGCTGCTTCATCCAGGCCGAGGAACACGGGAAGATGAATTACTACGCCGTGTCGCGCCAGATGGTGCTCTTCGCCGTCGAACGCCGCAAAGCCTGGCGCATGCTCCAGAGCAAGGCGGGCGTGGCGAACAAGGACTACGCCGCCCAAAGGGCCTTCCTCGCGAAACTCGACAAGGGCGAACTCCCGCTCGCCGATGCCAAGGCCCGCGTGAAGGAGTTGATCGCCGCGGAAGTTGCCGCGGTGAAGTAGGACAAGCCACACCGACCAAACAGCGAGGGCGGGCCTAAAGCGCCCGCCCTTTTCTTTTTTAGTTAACGTCGATCGGATGGCCCATTTGGTTCCCGCCGTTGACTCACATTCTCCGACGCCCACACTCGCCAGCCATGACCGCCCTCGCCCAACGTCTCGACCGCAAACTGAAGACTTGGCGCCCGCAAACCGCCCGCGAAGTCAAAGCGCGCATTACTGAAATCATCACTCTCGCGGACCAAGACGCCTTCGATCTGCCCGTGCGCAACCTGCCGAAGAGCCAAATCGCCCGTTGGATCGCGCGCGATAACGCTGGCATGGCAGCATTCAAGTCTACGCCCCAGCCGAAGAAGCGGTGAGGCTGTTCCTCGATTCGAGCGTGCTGCTGGCCGCCACCGGGTCCACGACCGGAGCCTCACGTTATCTGGTCGAGCACGCGGCGACGCACGACTGGTCTCTGCTCACTTCGCCTTACTGCGTCGTAGAAACCGGACGCAACCTGCCCAAACTTCCGCAGGCGACCCGCGCCTCCTGGCCGACGTTTGTCCAGCCGCGAATCAAGCTGGCGGCCGACCGCGTGTCGCTCGATCGGCCGCTGGTCTTTCCCAAGACGAAAGACCGCCCCGTTGTTGTCGCGGCTCTGGCCGCAAGCTGCGACTGGCTGCTGACGCTCGACGAAACCGATTTTCACGGAAAACTCGGTTCCCGGGTTTACAGCCTCGGTATTGCCACCCCGGGCGAGTTCCTCATCGCCCAACGACTACAGGGTAAAATCTAAAGGCCAGTTCGACGTGGAACGCCGACAAGTCGGAAACCCGGCGCTGCCGGCCCAACCAAAAGCGGCGCCCCTCCTCACGGTGAAGGATTTTTACGTCAGCGCCGCCGAAGGAGCGGAGTGCCGTGAGGCAGCCCACAGCCTCTGCGATCCGAAACTGTAGGAGCGGCTCCATACTCCTCTCTTCGCGCCCGCCTATTCCTCCACCCGGACGGCGTCGCGTTTCACCACCGCGTGCTTCTTCACGAACGCGGGGTCGATCTCGATGCCCGAACCCGGTCCGGTGGGCACCGTCACGACGCCGCCGTCCGTCTTGAGTGACGACGTTTTGCATTCGAAGGGAATCGCCTGGCTGAGCCCCTTGAACTCATGGTACTTCCCAGCGTTCGGAATGACCGAGACGAAATGGATCATGTAGAGGTAGCCCAGCCCGCCGGAGATGTGCGGCACGTGGGTCTTGCCCATCGCCGCGGCCATGCGGGCCACCTTCATGCAGCGGATCAACCCGCCGAAGTAATACACGTCGGCCTGCACGATATCCAACGCGTCGTTGGCGATCAGCCACCGGAAGGCGTGCAGGCTCGCCTCCTGTTCGCCGCCGGCCAGCGGAATGTTCACGCCGTCGGCCACCGCCTTGGTTTCCTCATACCAGTCGAACGGCACCGGCTCTTCGTAGAACGCGTAATTGTACTCCTCGAGCAGCCGGCCGAATTTGATCGCCTCCTCAACACCGTAAGAACCGTTGGAGTCGGCCATGCAGACCATCTGGTCGCCAAATTCCTTTCGCACCATCGGGATCAACTTTTCCGAACGGCCGGCGGGGTATTCGACATGGCTCATGCGGCCGCCGATCTTGATCTTGAGCGCCTTGGCCTGGGATTCCTCCACCTGCCGCTTCAGATTGGCCAGGACCGCTTCCGCGGTGACGTCGCGCTCACCATTCGCCCGGTAGACGGAAACGACGGGCGTGTGGATTTTTTCGCCGATCAACAGCCCCATCGGCCGGTTCGCGATGCGGCCGAGCATGTCGAGGATCGCAAACTCGATCGTCGCGAGCGGGACCCACAGCGCCAGGCTCTGCAGCTTGTAGTTGCTTTGATAAACATAAACCTCCTCGAGCAACGTGTCCAAATCGCGCGCGTCCTTGCCGATGAAGAACGGTTGCAACCGGTTCACGTGGATCGCCGCCAGCGAAACCTGTTGGGAATTGTTCGAGACGGAGAGGCCCTCGGCGCCATCGCGGGACCGCACGCGACACAGAAAGCTGTTGTTCCAGCGGAGGAGTTCGAGTGTCTCGATGATCACCGGCGCGGTGAAATACTCCCGCCGCAGGACGGGCTGCTTCAGAACTTCATCCAGCTTCGCATACTTCGCGCGCAGCGTTTCGTTGCCCCGGGCTGCCGCCGCCCGCGAAGAGAACGGCAACGTGGCGGCCGCGCCTCCCGCAAGGGCGCTGGCGAGGAATTTTCGACGACTGGGGTTCATATTTGGAAGTGCAACGAGGGGATCCAAACGATGTCCGCGCCGGCGTGACGCGGGGCAGATCCAAGCCAATCACGCGTTTCCCGCGGGACAATCCTTTACCGGAGGCAGCGCTTCAAACCGCTCCATCCCATCCGCGTCCCTCCGTGAAATCCGCGGTTAAATGATCCGGTTTCTCCGCTCCCGCTCCGCGCACAACTCCTCAAACCGCTGCCGCAGCCGCGTCGCGTTCGGAAAATCGAAGTGCCCGGGCACAACCCACCGCGCGCCGATCGCCCGGGCTTTCCGCAGGCTGGCCGGCACCAACTCCGGCGCATCCGAAAAGACCCGCGGCGAAGCCTGCGTCCGCATCATCAGGCGCACCCAGAGATCCCCGCTGAACAGCAGGTCATGCCTCGTGGAATAAAACCCGCAGTGCCCCAGCGTGTGTCCCGGCAGATGCACGACCCTGAGCCCGCCCCAAAACGGCAGCTCGTCGCCGTCCTTGATGGTCACATCGATGTTCACCGGGCGGTAGCGCGTGATCGACCGCCCCGCGGCCTCGAGCCAGCCCGTGGCCCGCGCGAGGCCCGTGTACGGAAACACTCCGTCAATATGCGCCTGCTCCAACGGATGCGCATACACCGGCGCGCCAGTCCATGCCTTCAGCTCCGCGGTGCAGCCGGCGTGATCGACGTGCCCATGCGTGAGCAAAATCGCGCGCACGTCCCCCGGCCCCACACCCGCCCGCGCCATCACCCGCCGAATCCGCCGTGCATCTCCCGGAAATCCCGTGTCGAGCAGCACGGCCCCATTCGCGCCCACGAGCAACTGGGATACGCTCATGAGTCCGCGGATGGGATGAAGATCGTCCGGCCAGTGTTCGCTCACGCCATGGATAGAGCAGAAAATCCGGCGAAAAGAAAATCCCGCCGGCAGCTGGTTCTGCCCCGCCCGGCCATCCGGTTCGCTCCCCTCGCCCCGGCGCGCGTTTGACCTTGCGGCGCAGGGGGCCAGGAAGCGCACCGTCACAGTTTTCAACATTACTAACGCTCACCGCCTGATCACTGCCATCCACTACAACCACGGCCTGATCTTCATTTTGAAATTTCCCACCCACGCTGGGTACGACCGCAATAACTGTCCTGATCAAGGATCTCAAGTTGCGCGGGGGCTCGGGCGTTTTGAAGGGCGGCACCAAGGCCAAAAGCATCTCACTCGTCGATGGCGACCACGAGATCGACTGCAAGATCGAAGGCAGCGCGATGGCGCTCAAGGCCTGCTTCGTGAAAAAGGCCTGAGCCAGGAAATCCCAGTTGAGCGTCGAGGAAGCCCCGGCATCACTTCAGTCAAGAAATCACCTCCGCGACGCGCGATCCCGGAATCGTCTCACAGCAGCGCGGTTAATTCCCGTTTGCTGAGACTGCTGAGCAAGAGCGTGCCGTCGCGCAGCACGAGCTGATTTTGCGCCGTGCTGGAGGGAATAATCCTCCGAATGCAGTCGACTCGAACAACCGTCGAACGGCTGATCTTATGGAAGCCCGATCCCATGAACTCGCGTTGAAAAGCGCCGAGAGTCGCTCGAATCGTGTGCCGTTTTCCAGCCGCGTGAAGCACCAGATAATTGTCAGCCGATTCCACCCATTCGATTTCGCTGATCGCCAGCGAAGAAATCGCGCCATGTTCTCTCACCAAGACCCGACTCTTCGAAAGCGTTCCAACCGCGCTTGTTGACTTTGACGAGGCGCCGTGGCGCGGTTCGGCACCGTCAACCTCCGCCCTCGGTGCCGTCCGTGACTTCACCTGCAGACCCGCGGCGATCACCCTTAGCAATTCCTTGGGACTATATGGCTTGATGAGATAGTCGTTCGCACCGGCCTGAAGGGCTTCACGCAGATCCGCCACTGATCCTTTTCCGGATATGAAAATAAAATTGATCTGACGCCAGTTCGGGTTGGCCCGAACCGTCAACAAGAACTCGATACCATCCATGATCGGCATGCAAATATCGCTGGCGATCATATCCGGTTCCCTCGTCCTGAGCCGGGTCAGCGCCTGAACGCCATTGAGCGCAATCGTTACTTCGTATCCGGCATCCACCAGCAACGCTCTGGTAACGGCAGCCGCAATTCGGTTGTCCTCCACCAGCAGGATGTGTTGCCGGCGACGCGGGGTCATGGCGTGGTAACGCGCACAGGTTTGCGGGTTGGGCAAATTAATTCAGAAGACGCACAGGACAGGATATCCTCCTGAGCCACATCGGGTTTCCTCCCTCTTTGGCAGGCTTTTGTCCCTACCCAACGAAGGTTGGCACCTGTTTACTTTGGTTCGCCCCTGTGGATGATTTCCTAGCCCCTTTCAGTTTGGCTAATACCGGGCAGCAGTGGCTTACAATATGAGGTTATTACCTCATGATTTCGTCGCAAACCTTGCCCAGGGGAATCTTCACGGTTAGCATTGTTGAGCGCAACGAGTCCCTGCGCCGCAAACTCTCTGTCATCTTGTCACGATGCCCGGGCATCGTAGTTTTTGACCTCTGCGCCGGACTCCAGGACGGAACGCTCTGCCTGAGCGATCGCAAACCCGCTGTGCTGCTAATTGGCGACAAACCGGCCGATGGCGACGACTGGGACATGCTTGCCGCAGCTCGCAGGATGGCGCCCAAGGCCATTATGATTGCGTTGTCAGATCAGTCGAGCCCCGACCATTTAAAGTCCGCCTTTCGGCAGGGGGCGGTTGGCTATGTGCTGCGCAGCACGGCGGAGACAGATATCCACAAGGCCCTTGTCGAGGTGACCAACGGCGGAGCCTGGATGTCGCCAAGCCTTTCGCTCGTGCTGGTGCGATCCATCGCGGAACCGCGAAAACCGACCGGCCATCTCTCCTTATTGTCCAAACGTGAACACGAGGTGCTAAAACTTCTAAGCTCCGGGGCCCGCTACAGCGAGGTGGCGAACCAATTGGAGTTGAGCCGCGATACAGTGCACTCGCACGTGAAACAAATCTACCGCAAGCTGGTGGTTCGCTCGAAGACCGAGGCTTCCCTCGTCTTCAACAATAGCTACTTTCCGGAGGCCGCGCGCGTCGCCTAGGCGGCCGGATCGCTCAGGACGACGGGCGAGAGGAAATCGTGGCTCGGCACCAGTCGGCCGAGATTACTTTCCATCACCCGAATTGGTGAGAGATTCGGGATGACGTTTGCGCGCCGCATAGTCCATGGCCCATGAGATGGCCAAAATCCACCCATGGCTATCGATGGCACTATTCGCGCAGAGGTTCAGGCGTACACCGCCAAGCAGGGCGTAGACGCGCCGATCGCGGATGCCATCCGGCAGGAAGGGCGCTTTCAGGGCCAGACGGTGCAGGAAGTCGACGTGAACTCGGCCGTCCAGGATGCCGCCGAGGAAATGAGCTTTGCCGCCGCCGAGACGGTTGAGAAAAAACTTTCCGAGCGCAAGGCCGGCTCGAAGGAAGCGCTGCACCTGAGCGCCGCCGAACTACCCCATGAGGTAAACTCGACGGCCGAGTCGCAACAGAACCGCAAGCTGCACGAGTTCATGGATGCGCTGAAAGGCCTCGATTCCTCCGCGACCGAAGAGGACATCCGCCAGTTGGTCGGGGAACATTTCAAGGACTCTTCCGACCAATATGAGGCCCTCGAGTACGCGGAAGCTCAACTTGCGCAACAGGGCGGGCAGGAGGAACTGCTGGCCAAGCTAACATCCGCCAAGGGCAAGCTGATGGAGCAGGCCGGCCCTGCGATTCGCGCCGGACTCAACATCGCGGCCGAAGTCGTCAGGTACGCCGGCAAGGGGCTGGAGGGCACCGAGGCTCTGCGCAACCTGTACCGCTTTTCCATCCTCGGCGGGCAGTCGGCCAACTCGATCTACACGTCAATCATGGACCGCTACGGCCCCACGCAGTTTACCCAGACGCTGGAATTTCTACTGCGCGCCGCCGGCAGCGATCTCGATGGCAAGATCATGGGCTCCTCGCTGGAGAAGCCGCAGCTGAAAAATGCGATCGACGACATCTACCACGTTCAAGCGCTGGGCAACACCTTCAAGTCTCTCGGCGAACTGCTCGAAAAGACGCAACGCATGTTTGGCGGCTAAGCTACGATGCCGCCCCCCGCCACGTTTACTGCCCACGACTTGATGAAGGCGATCCTGCAGCTGATGGCCCAGCGCTCGGCTGAGCCCGAACGCTTCACCCAGCTCATGTCCGCCGCCGGCATACGGCCGCTGGAGGGCCGGATCTATTTCCTCACGCAACTGCGCGAACGCCTAAGAATGCTCCCCCTGAAACTTTTCCTGACCCCCGACACCCGCGAAAAGATACTTGAAGCGCTGCAGACCGCCGTCGACCGGGAAATCGCCCAGGAGGAGACCACATGAACCTGGTCCAACAAACCCTGGCCGAATTCGGCCGGTCCATCGGGGTGGATGATCTGCAGCTGCGCGAGAACAAGCGCGTGGTGCTGACGATTCAAAACATCGGCACCCTCGCCATCGAGTTGGCGGGTCCTCGTGACCAAGCAGTGTTGGTCAGCCTCGCGCGCCCGCTGGCCGGAGGCGGGGACCAGAGCCTGACTGCATTTCTGACGGTGGCTCATTACCGTGAAGCTCACCCTTGGCCCGTGCACGTGGGCCTATGGCGCGACCAGCGCGTGCTCGCCGTGCTCTTGGTCCCGGAACAACTCGATCAGGCTTTGCTCAACGAGATCATCCGCGAGCTCGACCAACTCCACACCGCACTGGGAGGTTCGACATGAAGCCGCTGCTCCCGGAGGCATTTCGGCAGTACCTCGGCCTCAGCAGCATCGCGCTGATCGCCGAGGCGCAGAACGGCGCCCAGCTCCCCGAAGACCATCGGCTCCAGCCCATTGATGCCGGGATCGAGGCGCGACTGCAGGCGCTCCTCCACGCGGACACCTTCGACGCGATGATCCTCGAGGCCGTGCGCCCCAAGGCCTTCGACCGCAATGTGCTCGCGCCCTCGCGCTTCCATCAGCTCTGTGCCGGCGTTACCGCGCAGTTCACCAGCCGCCTGCCACTGGCCTCGGGTGCGGAAGCCGCGGAAGAACTGCGCGCCGCCATCGCGGTGCTACGGATGCGCGGCAGCGAACAGGAACTCGGCGAGGCGCTGCGCTACGCGCTGCTCAAGGGATGATCGCCCCGAGCCCCAGCCGTCTCGCCTTCACGGCCCACGAGCGCGACACGCTCCTGGTCCTCGGCTACCTACATCTTGAGCAACGCCGGCCGGCCGAGGCTGCCGTACTGCTGCGGCCCCTACACCGTGCCTACCCTGAGGACGGTGAGGTCGAACGCTGTCTGGCCCTCGCCGAATTGTCCGCCGGCTACGTCGAGCGCGCCGCCGTCCTCGCCGCCCACGCCTACCCGCTCGCTGAAGCCCCAGACCGTAAGGCCATGGGCCTGATCTACGCCAAGGCCCTCTGGCTCATCGGTGACGAGGAAGGCGCCCGCGGGGTCTTCACAAAGATTCTCGCGCCCGGAGAAAATTCACTATGAAAGCCAGAATCATCCAACTGCAGAACAGCCTGCTCGGCGTCACGAGGTACGCCGATGTCCTCCTGGCGATCGCGGTCGTACTGATCCTCTCGATGATGATCTTGCCGATCCCGCCCTTCCTGCTGGATCTGCTCCTGGCCATCAACCTCTCCCTGTCGATCCTGCTGCTCGTCATCGCGATGTATGTGCCAAACATCCTCGCCTTCTCGACGTTCCCGTCGCTGCTCCTCGTCACCACGCTGTTCCGCCTCGGCCTGAACATCACCACGACCCGCCTCATCCTTCTCGAGGCTCACGCGGGCGAAATCATCTTCACCTTCGGCAACTTCGTTGTCGGCGGAAACTTCGCCGTCGGTGTCGTTATTTTCCTCATCATCACGATCGTCCAGTTCATCGTGATCACCAAGGGCGCTGAGCGCGTCGCCGAGGTCGCGGCCCGCTTCACCCTCGACGCCATGCCCGGCAAGCAGATGAGCGTCGACGCCGACCTGCGGTCCGGCACGATCGACCAGGCGGAGGCGAAGCACCGCCGTTCCGACCTGGAAAAGGAAAGCCAGCTGCACGGCGCCATGGACGGAGCGATGAAGTTCGTCAAAGGCGACGCGATCGCCAGCATCATCATCACCGCCATCAACGTGCTGGCCGGCGTCACCATCGGGGTGATGCAGCGCGGCATGACGATCACCAAGGCGCTGTCCACCTACTCGATCCTGACCATCGGCGACGGCCTCGTCTCGCAGATACCCTCGCTGTTGATCTCGATCACGGCGGGCATGATCGTGACGCGTGGTGGCGGGGGCGTCGAATCCACCCTCGGCGGCGACGTCGGCAAGCAGCTCCTGTCGCAACCGAAGGCGCTGTTCATCGGCGGCGGCTTCATGGTCGCCTTCGGTCTGGTGCCTGGCTTCCCACCGCTCCCATTCCTCGCGCTGGGCGCAACCGCGCTCGTCGGCGGCTTCGCCATTGTGCGACGCGACAAGGCCGCCGCCCCGCGCGACACCCGCGACCTGCCTGCCATGGCGCCCGCCGTGCAGAAGGTCCCGCTCAAGCGCAAGGACTCCGGCGACGAGTTCTCCGTCACCGTGCCGCTCCTGATCGATGTCGCTGCGGCCAGCCAGGGGCAAATCGATGCCGACGCGATGAACGACGAGTTAATTCGCGTGCGCCAAGCGCTCTACCATGACCTCGGCGTGCCTTTTCCAGGCATTCACCTGCGTTTCAACGAGGGGCTCACCGCCGATCACTATCGCATTCTCCTGCATGAGGTGCCCGTGGCCGAAGGCGCCATCCGCACCGGCCATGTCATCGCCCGCGAAAAGCCCGAGACGCTCAAGATGCTCAAGGTCCCGTTTATCGAGGACAAGCCCTTCCTCCAGGGCCTCAAACCATACTGGGTCGCTGATGAGCATGTGGCGACCCTGACCAAGGCCCGGGTGCCGGTCCTTAGGCCCACCCAGGTGCTTACCCACCACCTCAGCGTCATCCTGAAGCGCTACGCGGGCGACTTCGTCGGCCTGCAGGAGACGAAATACCTTCTCGAGAAGATGGAGGCGCAGTTCCCGGAAGTCGTGCGCGAGGTACAGCGCGTGCTGCCTGTGCAAAAAATCGCCGAGGTCCTCCAGCGCCTGGTGCAGGAGGACGTGTCGATCCGCAACCTGCGAACCATTCTGCAGGCGCTGATCGAGTGGGGGCAGAAGGAGAAGGAAGCGGTACTCCTGACCGAGTATGTCCGCTCCAACCTGCGCCGCTACATCAGCTACAAGTTCAGCCGCGGCCAGAATATCATCGCCGCCTACCTGCTGGAACCGGACGTGGAGGAGAAGATCCGCAAGGCCATCCGCCAGACTTCCTCCGGCGCGTACCTCGCGCTCGACCCGGCCAGCGTGAAAAAACTGCTCCAGTCGGTGCGCAATCAGGTCGGCAGTCTGGGCGACAACAACCACCGCCCCGTGCTGCTCACCTCGATGGACGTGCGCCGCTACACCCGCAAGTTGGTGGAGCAGGAGATGTACGACCTGCCGGTGCTCTCGCACCAGGAATTAACCGAGGAAATCACCATCCAGCCGCTCGGCCGGATCTCGATGTGACCGCTGCCATGAACGACCTAGCCACCGCCCTGCACACCCTATGCGACGCCCTCGCCGTGCCCACGCCACCACCCAACGCCGCGGCACGGTATGAACTTCGCTTGGACAACGCCGTGCTGCACCTGACCCGCACCGGCGAGGCGCAGGCCGTGCTGGAGGCCGACCTGCTCGCGCTGAGTGAAGCCGCCGGATTGTCGTCGACCTCCCAGCAGGACCTGCTGCGCCACCTGCTGGCCTGCAACCTCGCGCGTCTCAAGGGCCAGGCCCGGCCAGAGGTCCTCAGCTACGACGAACGGGAAAACCGGCTCGTGCTCTGGCGCCGCTGGCCCTGTGACGCCCGGTTGCCGGCGGCCCTGCTCGACGGCGCCGAGGGACTGCTCAATGAACTCGATTTCTGGCGCGGCCAAGTCTCTGCCCTCCTGCCGAACGGCTCCCGCCTGTGAAAATCCTCCTCCTCCCCCTGCTCGGTGTGCTGGCCGCGCCCACCGCCGCGGCTGACCTTGCCTGGAGCAACCCCACTTACTCCACTAAGGCGGACCAGACGCCCGTGCGCGAGGTGCTGCGCGCCTTCGCCGTCCAGCAAGGCTTGCCAGCCGATGTCTCCGACAGGGCCTCGACTACGATCTCAGGCGAATTCCAGAGCGTGCCAGCCGGCCAGTTCCTCGACGCCGTCTGCGCCGCGAGCGAACTGCTCTGGTTTTGGGATGGCACCCGTCTCCACGTCGATGCCATCAGCGAGACCGAAACGCGCGTACTCAACGTCACCGCAGTCGCCCCCGAGCAGGCCAACACCATCCTGCGCACCCTCGGCTTCGAATCCGGCCCCGTCGGCCACCGGATCGTCGTGCGGGGCGTCGCCGGCGTCCTCGCCCTCAGCGGAAGCAAACGATTCCTCGATCTCGCGGAGCCCGTATTCAAGGCCTTCAACGAGCAGCAAATCGCCCGCACCGCCGAGACGCGCGAGAACGCGGCTCGCGAGGAGGAGTTAAACCATATCCTCGAGGGCCAGCTCCAGGTGCGCGTGTTCCGCCTCACCTATGCCTCGGCCGCAGACATCGCCGTGCGCGGCGGCAGCGGCTCCTCTCAATCCACGATTCCCGGGGTCGCCCGCGCGCTCCAAAACATCATGGGCTCCAACGCTGGCGCTGGTGCGCTCGATGTGGCCACCCTTGGACGCAAGCGCCAGCTCTCCTCCCTGCGCGGTTCCGGCCTAGCCGCCTCCGCCACCACGGCGACACCGCCCAAATCCCCGTCCTCCCGCGACGCCTCGGATGAGGAAACCCGGGTGATCATCCAGGCCGATCCGCGCCTGAACGCCGTCATTGTGCGCGACACCGCCGGCCGTATGTCCGAGTACGAGGCGCTCATCAAGAAACTGGATATCTCCAACCCGGCCATCGAGATCTCCGTCGCCGTTGTCGACATCGACTCCAACAACAGCAAGTCCTTCGGCACCCAATTCCTATCGTCGGGTGATGGTTCCAGCAGCCTCCTGCCACGCCTCGGTAGCGGGGCCGATCCCAATTTTAGCCAGAACGGCAGCGGCAGCACCAGTTCGGCGACCTTCGTTGACGGCCTCAACCTGGTGCGCGGCCCCGGGATCAATGCCTCTGCCCTGATCACGCTCAGCGGGTTTCAGCTCCTGTCTCGCATCCAGGCGCTCGAAGACAAGGGCGAGGCGCAGTTGGTCACCAATCCCTCCATCCTGACGCTCGACAACACCGAGGCGAACCTGAGCCAGCAGGACACCGTCTACGTGCGCGTTGCCGGCACCGGCACCGGCGCCTCCTCCGATCTCTACAATATCCACACCGGGGTCCAACTGCGCGTAACTCCCACCCTCATCCGCGAAGGCGACCAGATTTCATTTCGCTTGCTGATCGATGTGCAGGACGGCGCCTTCAACGCCTCTGAACTCACGGTCGACTCGATCCCCGGAACCCGCGAGAGTTCGATCACCACCCAGGCCGTTGTGCCGGCGAACAAGACGCTCCTCATCGGCGGCTATTTTGTCGACAAACGGCAGAACGCCACCCGGCAAGTGCCCGGCCTCGGCAACCTGCCCATCGTTGGCGCACTCTTCAAGACAACCGACAAAGCGAATACGCGGGCCCAGCGCTTTTATTTCCTCACGCCCCGGCTGGTCGATGTGGCGCAGGAATCCCGCCTGAGCCAACGGCCAGCCCCCGGCTCTGCCGCACCACTGTCCGCCGCCGCAACGGACCCCGCGCAGGTGCTCCAGCGAGCCCACGAAATGGTCGGCACCTCGCTTCTCACCACGCCGTCGGCCGGACCCGCGGCCCCTAAACCTTAGCCTCACCCAATCATCATGGCTGAAACTGCCGAATGGATCCTGAAAATCATCTCCGGCCCTCATCAGGGCGTGGAGGAGATCATCCGAGAGGGCCGGGTCGTCGTCGGCGTCGCCTCGGAATGCGACATGGTCCTGCACGACGTCCTCATCGCACCGCTGCACCTCGCCTTTACCCTGAACGCCGGCCAACTCACGGTCGAGGCGCTCGAGGGGCGAGTCTACTGCTCGGGCAAACGCGTCCAAGCTCCCACCCGGGTCGAGCCGTTTAGCTTCGTCACCGCCGGCACAACGCATTTGGTGCTGGGCCCGCTCAACGCCCGCTGGCCGCTACTCTCCGCTGCGGACGCCCCGGAACTGGAAAAAGACCCACTCCCGGGAGACGTCCCGGCGACTCCCGCTGCGGCCGCGCCAGCCACTCCGACTTCCGCTTTCCCCGCCGCCAAAACGGCGCCGACCCCGGGCCAACGCAAGCGCGCCTGGTGGATGGCAGGCTTCGGTGGCCTGATGCTCGTCGGGTGGCTCGTCCTTTGGCTGGTTTGGAAACCCAACGCCGCGCCGGTCGCAACGATCGTGCACCCTGATGCACGGGAGCGGATCGAGCAAATCATCGCACCGTTTGCTCAGTCCGGCCAAATTAAGATTGAGGAGAGGGCTGACCAACTCGAGGTCTCAGGGTATCTGGCGTCGGACGCCGAAAACCGGGAACTCATCGCCGCCTTGCGCGCCGCCGCCCCCGAGGTCACACTTCGGCTCTGGAGCACGCCGCGCCTGGTTGCGACCGCCCGCGCGTTCTTGGCCGATCGCAAGCTGCAGTTCGAGGTCGCCGCCGGCCCAGGCGGCGAATTGCGGATCCGAGGTGTAGCGACCTCTGCGCGCGAGTGGGCCGGCGTTCGCCAGATGCTGCTAGCCGAGGTTCCAGGTCTGCTGCGGATCACCGACGAAGTCTCGGTGCCAGACGCGCGAAATGCGCCCGCCGCCCTACCTGCTACCGCCAGATCCGTCCGCCCGAACCCCGCCGGCGAAGCCGCGCCCAGTGCGGCGGCATCGCTCCCGTCAGACGGACTGACCATCGTCGCCCTCCAGTCGCTGGGCGACGGCCAAGGTTGGCTGCGCTTGCACAACGGCCGCGTGCTGTTCCCCGGCGCGAACCTCGCCGGCGACACCCGCCTCAGCTCTTTCTCTGACACCCAGGCGGATTTCGAGCAGGGCGGGCGAGTTTTTTCGGCGAAAATCGGCGATGACGTCGCTGCGCTGATTTTCCCGCCAGCCGCGCCAGCCGGCGCCAAGCCCGCGGCGCAGTCACCCAGCGCAGACGGCAGCGCGAAAGAAATAAAATAACCCAAACGGGTGAAGAAATGCCCGTAATTCCATACGAAGGTTGACCGAAAAAAACCCGCTGCCCACCTGCACCACACGCCCCCCATGACTAACATCGACGTCCCGAACTTTGACGAAGCGCTCCAGGCGGACCACGACGGCTCCTTCCACCGTTCGGCCCAAGACCACCTCGCCGAGGCGGCCGCGACCCTCCGCGGCGAAATCCAGAGCGGGCTCGCGCCCCTCGACTACGAGCGCGCGCTGAAGATCGAGACCGCCCTCCAGAAGGCCACCGAGATCGTCCGCTTTTCCGCTGCTTTTCCGCGTACTAACTAAAAAACACATCCACCATGGCCATCCTCACCTCCGCAGCGATCAGCACCACGCCGCTTTTTGGCGCCAACTCTGACATCTGGGATACGATCACCAGCATGGCGACGACCGTTGGCACCCAGACCAACAACGTCATCGCGGCATCGTCCGGGACCGACTTTACCGATCCGGCGGCCGTCATCGCCCTGCAGATGCGCGTCAATCAGGTGACCAACGCCGCCACCGCGGTCTCCAATCTGGCCAAGGCCATCCAGGACCCGTCCAAGAACGCCGTGAGCAATTTGCGCTGAGGCCCAGCCGAATTCCGGATTCACCCAAGCACTAACTCACTCCTCGCATGTCCGTCCTCGCTCCTGCCCCCATCAGCACTTCGCCGATCTTCGGGACCAACTCCAGCATCTGGGATACCATTCAGTCGATGGCTGGAACCATCGGCACTCAAACGAACAACGTCATCGCGGCCGCGAGCGGCACGGATTTCACCGACCCCGGCGCCGTCATCCTCCTGCAGATGCGCGTCAATCAGGTGACCAACGCCGCCACCGCGGTCTCCAATCTGGCCAAGGCCATCCAGGACCCGTCCAAGAACGCCGTCAGCAATTTGCGCTAAACGCCCGCCCTCGCCCATGGAAACACCCGCCCCCACCGTCCGCCTTTTAATGCGCCTCGGCTACTGGTCGGTCTGGCACGGACTTCACGCCGAGGCCGCCGTGCTTTTCAGCGGTGCGCAGGCGGCCCGGCCCGCCAGCGAGGTTCCCATCCTCGGCATGGCGGTGCTCGCGATAGTCATGAATCAGCCCGGCCATGCGGTCGAACTGCTGCGGCAAGCCTCGACGGCCGCATCGAACGAACTGATCGACGTCCACCAGGGCTGCGCCCTGCGGCTGATGGGCGAGGAAACTGCCGGCATGGAGATCCTTCAACGAGTAGCGAACGCGGGGCAGTCACCCGATGCACGCCAGATGGCGGCCAACCTCGCCACCCTTGGCACCGAACAACTCCATCCGCAGCTGGCAAAAATCCTATGAACGTCACCGCCCTCAGTGTTCCACTTTCTGCCGCGGGCCCCGCGCCCCTCGAGGCTCTGGCGACCTCGAGCGCGACCGACTTGGACCGTCTGCGCTCGCTCATTCAGTCCGCCGCCTCGCAAACCGCCAACCCGATCGGCACCGCCGCTCCGCTCGAGGCCGCCACCGGCACCGTCCCGGCCGCCGCGACCCGTTCCTTCGGCGACTCCATCCTCGACGGCATGCTGAAGTTCCGCAGCAACTACCAAAACTCCATCGATTCGATCAATACTCAGGTCAACACCCTCGCCACCAATGAGGCTGCCGGCCTGAACGATTTTGCCGAAATCATGGCTCTTCAAATCAATGTCTCGAAATGGTCGATGTCCGTCCAGGGCGTCGACAACGCGTCAAAAGCTGGCGCCAACACCGTCAAGGAACTCAGCCGCGGCTGAACCCAGCGACGGTCAGAAAGGCGGTCTCGGGGACGAATCGTTCCCGGGCGGCCTCTTGTTGGCCCTCTCCTCCCCTATGCTCCGCCGTCGCCTTTCCCACCATCCGCTCCTCCGCGCGGCCGCCGCCCTCCTGCTCTGCCTGCTGCTCGCCGGCTGCGGGGAAATCATACTCTTCTCCCAAATCGGCGAGACCGAAGCCAACGAGATGATGGCCGTCCTCATCCAGCGCGACATCGCCTGCCGCAAGGAATCGGGCAAGGAGGACACCTGGACGCTCAAGGTGCCGGGGACAGACTTCGCCCGCGCCGTCGAACTGCTGAAGGCCCAGGGTTATCCCCGCCAGAAATTCGCCAAGATGGGCGAGATCTTTCAAAAGTCGGGGCTGGTCAGCTCCCCGACCGAAGAGCGTATCCGCTACATGTATGCGCTATCTCAGGAAATCTCCGATACCTTGACTCACATCGACGGCGTCATCAACGCCCGCGTCCACATCGTCATCCCCAACAATGACCCACTGGCCGACAAGATCGTGCCATCCTCCTGCGCCGTCTACATCAAGTACCGCATGGGCTTCGACCTGGAGAGCCTCGCTCCCCAGCTGAAGAATCTCGTGATGCGCAGCATCATGGGCCTCAACTACGACAACGTCACCCTCGTGATGTTGCCGGCCGTTGCCGTGACCGTCCATCCGGTCGCACGGGACGAACCAAAGTCGCGCCAGGACCCGCAGAGAACTGCCGGACTGATCGCAGGAGCGGTCGCCGGCCTTGGGGGGATCGGCTGGTGGCTGAAACGCCGCGCCATCCCACCCGCCAGCCTCCAACCGGGCCCCGCATGAGTACGGCCCGCTGGTTCACCTCCCTCGTCCGATCTAACCCGGAGCTGCACCGGCTCGTCTACGACTTCAACCACTACCCCCACCGCTGGGCCAGGACCGAGTGGCTCGAAGATTGCGCCCTCAGCGCGGCCGCCAGCCCCCTGCTCGAACAGTCCGCGCGGGGCCGCGCCCGCCTCGGGCGGCATTACTGCACCACCCTCGGACTCAAAGACCACTTCTGGGATTTTGAAGCCGGCCACCGCAGGCTCGCACTGCTGCCGCACGCCACCCTCGCCCAGCTGGGAATTTTCGCCGGCGCCGCGTTGCATTGGATGAGTCTCGCGCGCTGCGTCACGCAGACCCAAAATCGCGCGACCATCGGCCAAATCGGCCCCGCCGCGTTTTCTTACGGCATGCGCCGAGGCCGCACACTGCTCGGCGCCTCCGGACTGGGCACCCCCGGCCTTCCAACCGCGTTGGACCACGACACGGTTTCGGCCGCGGGCTGGAAGATCATTACCGCCTGCCTGCGCGACGAGTCGCCCGCCGTATTTCGGCGCTTCCGCTTGAAATCGCCCCGCTCCTTCGACTTGCGCGATGAAGGTGATCTCGCGCTCATCCCCGCCACGGCGTGGGCCTTTGTCCAGCCGATCATCACGGACATCCTGCCACTGAGTGATCAAAGATGCTTTGCCTGAAAAATACCGGCATCGATCTTTTCGTCCAAGGGCCGGTCCTGAAGGCCGCTGACTTCGCCGCGATCCTAGCGTCACGCGATCTCATCGCCAAGGCCGAGGCGGAAGCAGCGCGCATCCACGCGGAAGCCACCGCCCACTTCCTCGCAGAGAAGGAGCGTGGCTACCAGGAGGGCCGTGAACAGGGCAAGGCCGAGATGGCTCAGCAGGTAATCGCCACCCTGGGCCAGTCGACCGTCTATTTTTCCAAGGTCGAAAAGACGCTCATCGACGTCGTGATGCAGGCCCTGCGCCGCATCATCGGCGAGTTCGAAGAGCGCGAGCGCGTCGAGCGCATCGTTCACGAGGCGCTCGAACTGCTGCGCAACAACAGTCAGGTGCGACTCAAGGTGTCGCCGACTCAGGAAGAATGGATGAAGACGCGCGTCGAAGCCCTGCTCAGTTCCTTCCCGCGAATCCAGTTTCTCGACGTCGGGACCGACACTCGGCTGCCCCCGGACGGCTGCATCCTCGAAACCGAGTTCGGCGTGATCGACGCCACCGTCGAGACCCAGCTCCGCGCCATTGAAAAGGCGCTGGTCCAAGCCCTGCGATGACGAGCCCACTGATCAACTCAGAGATCTTTTCGGCCAAGCTGCGCCAAGGCATCGCGACCGCCCAACCTCTCGCGGTGCGCGGCCGCGTGGTGCAGGTGCTCGGCACCATCGTCCGGGCGCATGCCCCCGGCGCCAAGATCGGCGAACTGTGCGCGCTGCGCAACCCCTGGCAGGAGACCCAGATCCTCGCCGAGGTGGTGGGCTTCTCGCAAAACCTCGCCCTGCTCACCCCTCTCGGCGAGATCGTCGGAGCCTCGTCTTACACCGAAGTCATCCCGCTCGGCGAAGTCCACCGCGTGCCCGTCGGTCCCGGCTTGCTTGGTCGCGTCCTCGACGGCCTCGGCCAGCCGATCGACGGGGCGGGTCCACTTGAGGTCGCCGACTACTATCCGGTCTACGCCGATCCGCCCAATCCGATGACGCGCGAGTTGATCACCAAGCCGATCAACCTTGGGGTGCGCGCGCTCGACGGTCTGCTCACCTGCGGCGAGGGCCAGCGCATGGGCATCTTCGCTGCCGCCGGCGGCGGCAAGAGCACGCTGCTCAGCCAGATCGTGCGCAACACCGAGGCCGACGTCATCGTGCTCGCCCTCATCGGTGAGCGCGGTCGCGAGGTCCGCGAATTCCTCGAACGCGATCTGGGCGAGGAGGGCCGCAAGCGCGCCATCACCATCATCTCCACCTCGGACCGCCCTTCGATGGAGCGGCTCAAGGCCGCCTACGTCGCCACGGCCGTCGCCGAGTATTTTCGCGACCAGGGCCGCAAAGTGCTCTTCCTCATGGATTCGGTCACGCGTTTCGCGCGCGCGCTGCGCGAGATCGGCCTCGCGGCGGGCGAGCCGCCGACCCGCCGGGGTTTTCCGCCTTCGGTCTTCGCCACCCTGCCCCGGCTGATGGAGCGCGCCGGCTGCTCCCAGCACGGATCCATCACCGCCCTCTACACCGTGCTCGTGGAAGGCGACGACATGACCGAACCGATCGCAGACGAAACCCGCTCGATCCTCGACGGCCACATCGTGCTTTCCCGCAAGCTCGGCGCCGCCAATCACTATCCGGCCATCGACATCCTCGCCAGCGTCAGCCGCCTGATGACCGCCATCACCACAGCCGACCACCGGCGCGTGGCCGGCCGCGTCCGTCAGCTCATGGCCAAATACCAAGAGGTGGAACTCCTCGTTCGCATCGGCGAATACAAGGCGGGCAACGACGCCGTGGCCGACGAGGCGATCAAGAAACTCGACGCGATCAACGCGTTTCTCAAGCAGGGGCTGCAAGAGCAGACCACCCAGGCCGAAACCCTGCAGGGCCTGCAGAAAATCGTCCAATGAGCACCTACCCGCTGCAGGACATGGTGCGCGTGCGCACCCATCGCGAAGACCAGGCCTCGCAGGCCGTTACCCGGGCGCGGCGCCTGCTCCTGGATGCGCGCGAGTCAGTTCGACGCCAGCAAGAGGAACTGGCCGCCTACATCGTCTGGCGCCTCGCCGACGAAAAACGCCAGCTCGACAGCCTGATGCAGCGGCTCCTCAAGCTCGGCGAAATCTCTGACGTGCGCCACAACATCAGCCTTCTGCGCGACCGCGAATTCGAGCTCCAAGACCAGCTCAAGCAGGCCGAGTCCGCGGTAACCAAGGCCGAGGCCCACCTGGAGGAATGCCGCCAGCGGCAGGTCAAGGCCGTGCGCGAACTCGAAAAGCTCGTCGAACACCGCAAGCTCTGGGAGCAGGAAAGCGCCCGGGAGCAAGAGCTGGCCGAGGATCTCGAACTGGAGGAATTTACTCCGGGCGCCGGAGGCCGCTTCGCCGCCGCACCCCAGACTTTTAGCTATGGATTCAACTAGCCCCATTCCGATTCCATTGCTAACTGCGCCGTCCGCCAGCGACGCCGCCATGGGCCCCGGCCTGCCCGCCGGGCCGGCGAGCCAACTGGTCGCCGACCTCCTCACCGCCACAACGAGCGGGCTGGCCTCCGCCAGCCTGCCGCCGCGCGGCAACTCCGGCTACGTGGCCAACCCGGGCCCGGGCGCCTTGGGCGATTTGGTCGAGGCGTTTAGGCAGGCCATGGCCCCTGCGTCCGCGTCCAGACCGATCCGCCAGGAGCCGACGATTCCCGGCTCGACGGATATCGTATCCGACTTTTTGGCACACGGCGTCCCTTCTGCTTCGGTCGCCGCGCTCGACCCCGCGCGCTCCGCCCCGACCATCCCAGGCACGCCGCCGGTCGCCGCCGCTTCCGCCATGTCGAACGACTTCCCGGTTGACTCCGCCGTCGACGGTACGATGAGCCCCGAGAGTCCCACCCTCGGATCCGACTTCTTCTCTTCCGCCTTTCCGAAACCGGCGGCGGTGAAAACCACCCCAGGCCCAGCAACGCTGCCCCCCAGCCCGGCGCCCGCCGCCACGCGACTGTCAGGCGCGCCCATCGCCGCCGCTGATCCGAGCCCCGCAGTGGTGACCCTCACTGCGGCCGTATCTCTCCCGCCAGCCTTCCGGCCACTCGCCGACCGGACCGCTCCGTTGTCCACCCTCACGCCGGATGCGCCGGCTCCCGCATCACTTCCCTTCGCCCAATCTGACCGGGCGATCCCGACCCCCGCCACCACGCGACTGCCAGGCGCGCCGATCGTCGCCGCTGATCCGGGCCCCTCTGTGGTGACCCTCACTGCGGCCGTATCTCTCCCACCAGCCTTCCGGCCACTCGCCGACCGGACCGCTCCGTTGTCCACCCTCACGCCGGATGCGCCGGCTCCCGCATCACTTCCCTTCGCCCAATCTGACCGGGCGATCCCGGCCCCCGCCGCCACGCGACTGCCAGGCGCGCCCATCGCCGCCGCTGATCCGAGCCCCGCAGTGGTGACCCTCACTGCGGCCGTATCTCTCCCGCCAGCCTTCCGGCCCCTCGCCCACCGGACCGCTCCGTTGTCCACCCTCACGCCGGATGCGCCGGCTCCCGCATCACTTCCCTTCGCCCAATCTGACCGGGCGATCCCGGCCCCCGTCGCCACGCGACTGCCAGGCGCGCCGATCGTCGCTGCTGATCCGGGCCCCTCAGTGGTGACCCTCACTGCGGCCTCCTCGCCCCCGCCAGCCTTCCGGCCCCTCGCCGACCGGACCGCTCCGTTGTCCACCGTCACGCCGGATGCGACACTTTTTGTATCGAATTCGCTGCGACATGATGAGCTCCCGGCTCCTTCCGCTGAGCCCACGCCGCTGGAAGCGTCTGCCAGCCCCACGCAGTCCGCCCCAATCCTTGTCGGAAAGTCATTGGTCTCTTCTTCCCTGCACCCGACCACGGCGACCGAAACCAGCGGGCCTGCGACCACGGCCACCCCTTCGACGCTCGTTCTCGACGCTCCCGCCCACGCCGCCTCATCCCCTCCCACCACGTTTCCTCGGCCAACCCCGAAGACGGTAACGGCCGACCAT
This sequence comes from Opitutia bacterium, assembly GCA_947474935.1. Classification (GTDB taxonomy): domain Bacteria; phylum Verrucomicrobiota; class Verrucomicrobiia; order Opitutales; family Opitutaceae; genus ER46. Next base: position 129,169 of record CANJKL010000011.1, on the reverse strand, counting down.
TCGGACTTAAACTCAGGCGCACCCGCTGCCTCTCTGACTACGGACGTACCAGAATTTCCCGCCCCATCGACTCCGTCCTTCGATTTGCTCGGCGACGCCGTGCTGCAGTCCTTGATTGCGCAAAGCGCGGCGGCCATGCCTGCAGCCTCCCCAGTTCCGCGGGCGGATGTCGCTGGAGTCAAATCGGGTGAACGCAACGAACATTTAGCCCGCACTATCGCGGACACCGTGACGCGGGTTCTGGTCTCGGATCCGTTGCATGACGGCAACCGGGAGCTGCGGATCGATTTCGCGCCCGAGGTGCTGCCGGACACCAGCGTTCGCATCTGGCGCAGCGGGGGCCAGTTGAACATCGAGTTCATCTCGACCGCCACGGTCGCCGACAGCGGCCTGCGCGCCGGCCTGCCACAACTCGCCGAGGCCATCCAGCGGCAGAGTCCGCAGGGCGAACTCCCCGTCATCTCCCTGCGCTTGGGGGACTCGGCCGGGCAACCCGGCGACGGCCGGTCGCGCCAGCGGTATTTCGCCATCGAGGAAAATGAAGATTCCGCATGATCGCGACCGCTGAAACTATTTCGGAGTCGTCCAGCTCACCCTTCCCCGCGTTCCCCGCGGCGGAAGCGGAACGATTCAACATCATGGCGGGCACGGGCCGTTTGCTCGCATTTCCGTGGGCGGAGAAGCCCGCCGAGCTACGCTTCACCGCCCTGTCGGCGGCGCCGCACGTCACCGGCTACCTGCGAGTCCGGCTAGACGGCCATGATCTTGATCTGGGTTTCTCCGCCGTGCCAGAGCCGGCCGCTCTCGGAGTTAATTTTGCCGGGGTGGAAGCGGCGGGCCTGCCCGATGATCTGCGCCTGGGCGTGCTGGAGGTGTGCCTTGAGGAGGTACTGGCCGCGGCTCAGCGCCAGGGCGTTGCCCTTGCCCTCACCCGTTGGCTACAGCCGACCGAGACCCTGCCCGCGCAACTCGGCTGGGAGCTGACTCGCGATGGCGGTAGCCTTGCGGGCGGAACGCTCCACGCCGAAACCGCCGCCCTCACCCATCTGACGAGCCTCTTGGCGCGCGCGCGGCCCCAGCCCCGCAACTCGGGCGAGGCCCTGCCCATGAGCCTCCACGTCTGCGTCGCTGACATGTCGCTCGCCGTCGGCGCGCTGGCCGCGCTCCACCCGGGCGACGTACTGCTGCCGGGCCGACCGCTGCGGGAGTGGAACGAGGGCCAGTGCACCGTTTGGTCCGCCGGCCGCTGCATCGGCCAGGCGTTGCGCCAGGAAACCGAAGTTAAAATCATTACCATGACACCGCCCTCCGCTCCCCCGCCACCAGCGGCCCCAGCCCCCCAGCTCGATGTCGACGCCCTGCCCGTGCAGCTGCTTTTCGAGATCGGGCAAATTGCCTCCAGCGTCGGCCAACTGCGCACTCTCGGCGCGGGTTTCACGTTCGAGCTACCCGCCGTCCCGGATCGCCTCGTCACCATCTGGGCCAACGGCCGTGCGATCGGCCAGGGCGAAATCGTCGACCTCGGGGAAAAATTCGGCGTCCGCGTCGCGCACTGGAACCTGACATGAACCTCACTCTCCCCGATCCGCTCACACTCATCGTCCTGACGGCGGTTTTGTCGCTCGCGCCGTTTTTCGCGGTGATGATGACTTCGTACGTCAAACTGGTGGTCGTGTTGAGCTTGGTCCGCAACGCCCTCGGCATCCAGCAGATCCCGCCTAACCTCGTGATCAACGGTCTAGCCATCATCCTGTCGGTTTACATCATGGCGCCCATTGCCACGACGACCTTCGACATCGTGACCAAGGAGGATCTGTCGAAACTTGATTCACCCACCATCCAGCGGCTGCTCACCCATGCGCAGGAGCCAATCCTTGGGTTCCTCAAGAAGCACGCCAATGAGACCGAGAAACGGTTTTTCCTGGATACCACCAGACGCCTGTGGAGCAAAGAGGCGGCGGCCACGGTCCACAAGGACAGCTTCCTGATCCTCGTCCCCGCCTTCACCGTGAGCGAGCTGACCTCGGCTTTCCAAATCGGCTTCCTGCTCTACCTGCCATTCATCGCGATCGATCTGATTGTCTCCAACATCCTGCTCGCGATGGGTATGATGATGGTATCGCCGATGACCATCTCCCTGCCGTTCAAGCTGCTGCTGTTCGTCCTGATTCACGGCTGGACGCGCCTGATCCACGGCGTCGTGCTGACCTACGCCGCGTGAGGCAACTGACCCCTGCCCCGCGATGAATGAGGCGTTTCTGATCGACCAAACCTCCAAGGCTCTGATCTTGGTGCTGCTGCTCTCCATGCCGCCGATCATCGCGGCTACCCTGATGGGGCTGCTCGTTAGCCTGCTGCAGGCGCTCACCCAGGTGCAGGAGCAAACTCTCAGCTTTGCCGTGAAGCTCGTCGTGGTGACCGTCGTGCTCCTCTTGACGATGACTTGGATCGGCGCCGAGTTGCTGCGATTCGCGGAGAACATCTTCGATATCATCCCGACGCTGACGCAGGGACATCGCGGTTGAGGGCCCCGATGCCAGCGCGCCCGCCGCATTTGCACGTCGAACCCGGCTTGGGGTCGTCCGGAGGGCGCGCTTCCGCAGCGCACCGCAGCCCCGGTGCCACCCCGACCCACCGGCCATGACCACGCCGTTCCCCTTCCAGGACTCGCTGGTGATGCTAGCGCTCACCCTGCCCCGCATCACGGCAGCGCTGACCGTGTCGCCGTTTTTCGCGGACCAGTTTATCCAGGGCATGGCGCGCCAAGTGGTGATCATCAGCCTGACGCTCATCGCGGTGCCGATTGTAACCTTCGCCTCCGGTCCGATCCAGTTGGCCGAACAAACCGCGCTGTTCTACGGGATCATCATCGCGAAGGAAATATCGCTCGGCTTGCTCATCGGCTTCGCCAGTGGGCTCGTCTTCTGGATTGCCGAGGGCACCGGCTTCTTCATCGACAACCAGCGCGGCAGCTCGATGGCGGAGGTGCAGGACCCGATGTCGGGCAGCAGCACCTCACCTTTCGGCATCCTGCTCACCAAGCTCATCGCCGTGCTCTTCTTCGTCGGGGGCGGCTTTCACGCCTTTCTCACCGTGGTCTACCAGAGCTACGAGGTCTGGCCCGTGCTTCAATACTTCCCTTCCTTCCGCCCCACCCTGCCCGCCGCCGCCCTCGGGGTCTTGGACGGGATCGTAGGCTACGTGGTGTTGTTCGCCTCGCCGCTCATCCTGGCGATGTTCCTCGCCGAATTCGGCCTCGGCCTGATGAACCGCTTCAGCCCTCAGCTCAACGTCTTCTCCCTGGCCATGGCCGTGAAAAGTGCCGTCGCCTCCGTACTCATCATCCTGTACCTGAGCGTCCTGACCGGCCTGTTGCGCGACCAATTCGTCAACCGGGCGAAAATGCAGGAATTTTTTCAGGCCTTGTTCCGCTAGGCCCATGTCCTCGGAAAAAACCGAACAGCCCACCGCCAAGAAGGAGCGCGACGCCCGCACCAAGGGACAGGTGGCCAAGAGCCAGGACGTGACCACCACCGTCCTGATGGTCTCGCTGTTCTGCACCATTGGCGTGCTCTGGGACTGGCTGCTGACGCAGCTCAAGGAACTGATCCTGCTGCCGACCTATTTCTACGCCCTGCCCTTCGAGGCGGCGTTCAAGGAGGTCGCGTACGGGGTGATGGTGAAGGCGATCCTGATCTCCCTGCCCTTCCTGCTCGTCGGGTTCGTCGCCGGCGCCGGCGCCAGCTTCATTCAAATCGGCCCGCTCCTGTCGTTCGATTCGATCCAGCCCGAGTTGAGCAAGCTCAACCCCCTGGAAAAGGCCAAGCAGATCTTCTCGATGAAGAGCGTGATCGAATTCCTCAAGTCCTGCCTGAAGGTTTCCATCATCGGCTACATCGTCTTCGAGATTGTCCGCTCCTCCGTGGACGGCCTCACCCGCGTGCCCTATGGCGGCACCTCGGCGCTCCTGGCCAGCGTGGTCGCGATGATGAAGACCATGGCCATCCGCGTCAGCCTCGCCTACGCCGCCATCGCCGGCTTCGACTATTTCTTCCAAAAATACGAACACACCAAGAAGCTGAAGATGTCGAAGGACGAGGTGAAGCGCGAGTACAAGGAGTCGGAGGGCGACCCGCAGATCAAGGGCAAGCGCAAGCAACTGCACCAGGAGATGCTCGCCAACAACCAGGTGCAGCGCACCCGCAGCGCCACGGTGGTCGTGACGAACCCGACCCACCTCGCCGTGGCCATCTACTACGAGGAAAAGAACAATCTGCTGCCGGCCGTGCTGGCCAAGGGCGAGGACCATGTCGCCAGGCAGATGGTCGCCGTCGCCCGCGAACAGGGCATCCCCGTCATGCAGAACATCCCGCTGGCGCGCGCGCTCTACGCCAACGTCGCGGTCGATCACTACATCCCCTCCGACCTCATCGAGCCGATGGCCGAAGTGCTGCGTTGGGTCAAAGAACTGCGCCCGCCCGGCCCGTCCTGACCTGGCGCCCCCGATCCGCATGCAACGCGACGCCTTTACCCGCTGGCTCGACGTCCATCGACCCGACCTGCGCCCCGTCGTATACCAACCGGGGGCCATGCTGGGTGCGGCGCCGATCGGTTGGCAGCTCACCCTTGGGCGCACCCGCATTGTCTACCGCGTTCCGCCCGATCATCCGGATATTTTCTATATCGTGCTGATCGAGCGCGGCGCCGGCCCGCGCACCCTGCACAGTCCGTTCGGCGACCTGGTGCGCCTGCTGCTGCTGGTGCAGCGCAGCCAAGCCGGCATCCGCTGGATCCGGGGGCACGTTCAGCCTACCGCACGCGGCCCCGCCGACGCCCTGCCTGCCGCCCGCATCCTCGCCTTCTACCAACGCTACCTGACCACCGTCAGCGACGGCGTGGAAAACGGCGTCGCCTGGTATGGCGGCGACCTCACGACCTTTTCCTGGGCGGCCGAAAAGACCAAGGTCCGCCGCGTTACCCCGCCCGGGCGCGTGGCACAAAAACAGGATCACCCGAATAGGTGACTTTTGCCGTGATTTCGGCGGTGGCATTTGACCCTGCCTTGGGCGGGCTGCTTTTTTTTCCCCGGTGTTCAGTCTGTCTACCACGCAAGTCAGCCAACTCGAACGCATGGACCCGAGCCTGGCGTACCAGGCCATGGTGCAATCGGAGCACCTCAGCGTGCTTGAGTCCTCCGCCTCGGGGGTGCGCAGTTTGATCGAATCACTGGGCCGCTCGCAGGCATGGTATACCGCCATTCTGAACGCCGCGCTTGAGGCCAACAATGCGGAGGCCGTCTCCCTTAGTTTGCTGACCCAGCCGGCGTGGACCAGCGCCTCCTCCTCCGTCGCGAGCACGTTGACCGCGAGCGTCAACACCCCCTACGACACCGCGGTGGGCACAGCGCAGGCCCACACCACGACGGCGCTCGGCCTGGCGGCCACTGCCCAGGCTTCCACCGCGACCGCCTCGGTCGAACTCAACCTCGCCAACGACCTGGCTGCCTCCGCTACTCTGCTCCAGACCGCTCTCGACGAGCTCGCCTCCAACCAGACCGCTCTCGCCCAGCAGGACCTCGCCACCGTTACCACCGCGGGCAACACCAGCCTCACCAACGCCCAGACTCTACTCGATTCGCTCCAAGCCGCTCCCACCCCGGACACCGATCGAATCGCTGCCACCGAGGATGTCATCGCAGCCGCCGAGGCGCTACTCGCCGCTGCGGCAAAAGGCGACGCCGCTGCAACCAACGGCCACTCTGGCCTCCCCGCTGCGCGGAGAGACGCCGACGCGGCACTCCTTCTAGCCAACGCCGCCCAAGTTTCCGCGGCCGCCGCCTCCCCCGAATTTACCCTCGCTAACGACCTCGCGCCCGCCGCGACACTGCTCCAGACCGCCCTCGACGAGCTCGCCACCCATCAGCCCGCCAGCGCACTGCAGGATCTCGCCACCGTCACCGACACAGCCAGCACCGCCCTCGCCGCCGCGCAAATTTTGCTCAGCGATCTCCAGGCCGACCCCGCCCCCGACGCCGCGCGGATCGCCGCCACCCAGGACGTGATCGCCGCAGCCCAGACGCTCATCACCACCGCGGCCGAGGGCGTTGCGATCGCGAACTCCACCCTCGCCAGCGTCGCCGGCACCACTCCCGAAAGCTACCTGCTCACCTCAGGAAATCCGCCCCAGACCTACCTGTCTGTCTGGGGCAACTCTGGCACCGTCTCCCTCACCGATGCCAGCGGGACCGGCATCCTGATCGGTCCCGATGGTCGCGTCGACACCATGCCGCCCAGCGGCTCGGGCTGGCAATTCCTCCACGACGCCACCTTCCTGCTCCCCGACGGCACGAAAATTTCCGTCACCCCCGGCACGCCCGCCAGCCTGCTGGCCACTCGCGGCGAGCAGCAGGTTGCCATCAGCAATCTCGGCCCCAACCGAAACCCGCAGGTGACGCTCGCGGCCGACGGCGGCCTCGCCGCCGATGCGGCCCGCAACGACGGCCACATTTTGGCAATGAGCTCGGACGCGGCGGCGTGGACCCTGCTCGGCGCGCCCTTGGGCGCGACCCCGGGCACCCGCGAGATCGTCGCCGCCGCCGCATTCTCCAACGAATTGCCGGTTGATGTCACCGCCCTGCCGATCTCCGCCGGTCTGGTGCAGACCTTCCAGGACGCCGGCATCGACGTCACCACCTTCGACACCAACCACGACGGCAAGCTGGGCGCGCAGGAATGGGCGAACCTAGCCGACGATATCGACAGTCAGATCAACAGCGTCCAGACCGCGTTCGACGAAGCCCTGACCGCCCTCAAGGCCCGGGTCAAACCGCTGCCCCTGCTCAACACGCTGCTCGACGAGAGTGTCAAAGATTTTAAGCGCACTGTAACCAACGCTGAATCCGAGAAAGCGCAGACTCTCAACGCCAGTCAGCAGATGAAAACGGCCAGCGAGGCGCGCCAGGGTCACCAGTGGCAAGAACTCGAACAGGCCCTGTCCCGCAGCCAGACGCCGGCCACCACCTCCAGCTCGCGTAATTTTGCGCGCAGCGCTCGTGTTCTTTCCGGTTTCGCGAGCCCCGTTATCCCCCTGCAAGCGGCGGCAGAAAATCCCGCGACCGCGACCCCTTCCGCGGAGAAGTCAGCTCCAGCGGTCGCGCCGGCCAGCACGCCGGTGGCGGGCCCAACTCTCGCTGCGCCCGAGTCCGCTGCACCACCACCACCGCCGCCTGCGGCACCCGCTCCCACTTCCCCGAGAGCCACGGCGGCACCTGCCACCGCAGTGGCCACCGGCCCAACGACCAACCCCGCAGTCGCGCCGGCGGCAACCGCAACCGCGGCCCTCACGCCACCCGTGCCACTGCCCGTCGCGCCCGCGACGGTTCCTCTCGCTGCCGCTTCACTCACCGCGCCCGCGCCGCTCACCCACCCGCCAGCGCTTGAGCCAGTCGCACCCGCTCCAGTCGCTTCCGCAGCTCCAACCGGGCCGGCGATCACCGCTTCACCGCTCGCTCCCGCTGCAACCACACCCGCGACCGTCCCCACCACTCCTTCTGTCCAGGCTGCAGCTCCCGCCCTCGCACCAGTCGCCCCCGCGACCGCGACCACGGCGCCGGCTTCACCCGAGGCAAACACACCGGGCGCACAGCCCGCGCCTGTTTCTCGCGCACCCACTTCTCTCACTCCACCCGCACCGCTGCCCGTCGCGCCGGCAGCCGCTTCGACCAATCCGGCTCCGACCGCGCCTCCGCTCAGCGCCGCGCCCGCCCTTGCGCCAGTCACACCTGCACCGGCGAGCGCGCTCGCTCCGGTTGCAGCTCCAGCTCCGGCGCCAGTCAGCGATTCCACGATCGCTCCTCCCGCCGCGCCCGGATCACCGCCTCCGGTGCCAGCCTCCGCCGCGCCCACACCCGCCGCTGTCCCCACCGCGCCCTCCGTCCAGGCTGCGGCTCCCGCTCTCGCAGCGGTCGCCCCCGCGACCGCGACCACGGCTCCGGCTTCACCTGCGGCAAACACGCCGAGTGCACGCCCCGCGGCTGTTCAGCCTGCGGTCAATTCTCTCAACGCGCCCGCGCCGCTGCCCGTCGCGCCAGCAGCCGCTTCGAACAATCCGGCTCCGACCGCGCCTCCGCTCAGCGCCGCGCCCGCCCTTGCGCCAGTCACACCTGCACCGGCGAGCGCGCCCGCTCCGGTTGCAGCTCCAGTGCCGGCGCCGGTCAGCGATTCCACGATCGCTCCTCCCGCCGCGCCCGGATCACCGCCTCCGGCGCCAGCCTCCGCCGCGCCCACCCCGTCCGCTGTCCCCGCCGCTCCCTCGATCCAGTCTGCAGCTCCCGCTCTCGAACCGGTCGCACCCGCGTCGGCGACCACGGCACCGTCTTCACCCGAGGCCACCACGCCGAGCGCACAGCCCGCGACTGTTCCGCCCGCCGCCACTTCTCTCAACGCGCCCGCGCCGCTGCCCGTCGCGCCGGTATCTTCTGCGGCCAATCCTGCTCCCCCTGCGGTTCCGCTCACCAACACGCCAGCACTTGCGCCAGTCGCGCCCGCACCAGTTTCTTCCGCAGCTCCAGCCGAACCGGCGATCACAGCTTCACCGCTCGCTCCCGCTGCGCCCACCCCCGCCTCCGTCCCCACCGTTCCCTCCGTCCAAGCTGCGGCTCCCGCCCTCGCACCGGTCGCCCCCGCGACGAAGGCCACGACTCCGTCTTCACCCGAGGCAAACACACCGCGCACCCAGCCCGCGACTGTTCCGCCCGCCGCCACTTCACTCAGCGCGCCCGCGCCGCTGCCCGCCGCGCCTGTATCCGCTGCGCCCAATCCCGCTGCGGTCGCGGCTCCGCTTCCCAACGCGCCAGCCCTTGCGCAAGTCGCACCCGCACCGGCGAGCGCGCCCGCTTCGGTTACGGCTCCAGCTCCGGCACCAGTCAGCGATTCCACGATCGCGCCTCCAGCCACTCCCACCACACTCGGATCACCCCCGCCGGCGCCAGCCTCCGCCGCGCCCACACCCGCGACCGTCCCCACCGCGCCCTCCGTCCAGACTGCGGCTCCCGCTCTGGCGCCAGTCGCCCCCGCGACGGCGACCACGGCTCCGGCTTCACCTGCGGCAAACACACCGGGCGCACAGCCCGCGCCTGTTTCTCGCGCACCCACTTCTCTCACCCCGCCCGCACCGCTCCCAGCGGCGCCAGCAGCCGCTTCGACCAATCCGGCTCCGACCGCGCCTCCGCTCGGCGCCGCGCCCGCCCTTGCGCCAGTCGCACCTGCTCCGGCGACAGCGACCGCTCCCACGGCGCCGGCTCCGGTTGTGGCCGCGCCAACCAACTCGTCCGTCACCCGCGCGGCCCAAGCTCCCGCAGCTCCGACGCCCTCGCCGGCGCCCAACCCCGCTCCGCTTCGCGCCGCCGCGCTCGCTCAGTCCTCGCCCCCCGCCGCGTCCTCTCAGGCACCCGCTGCCCCGCAGCCACCGCCGCCGCCGCTCGACCAACCCGCGCCGGCCACCGTGCTCAGCACCACGGCCGGGTCCGGCACCGTCGACCCCGTCTCGTCACGGAGCGCCTCCATTCTCGACGACCCGACCACGCTTGTCGGCGGCCCCACCAGGCGCGGCAGCCTCACCGACCGCATCAGCGCCTATCAGGCCCGGGTCCAAAAAGCCCAGGAGGCCAAGGCGGAAATGATCCAGCAGTCGCAGGATCTATTCCAGATGATCGCCGGGGATCAGGACCTGAAGGAAGTCTTCGCGACCGACGACACACTCTCGGCCGGGCGCGACGAGGCCCAGGCCACTTCCCGAAACCTCGACGACGCCCTCGGTCTGGGCAGCGATCCCGTCAAGACGTCGGAAGGTCAGACCAAGAACCTCATGAAGTTCCTCGCCGCCGGCAGCCTGCGGCTCTAGCGCCCGACCCCGATGACCGACCCACCCGAGCCCACCCTCACTGCCTACTGCGCCACCGTCGACCGGATGGTCGCGGCCATGGAGACCGTGCTTGAAACCGGTCGCGCCGCGCAGCGCCGGGTGGAGAATTATTGTCGCGCCCGCGGGATCGACCTCGCTGCCGCCGCGCCCGCCCTGACGGCGGAAAGCGTCCCGGCGCCGCAGCGCCATATGAACCGCATGCTCCTCCAAGCCATCGCGGACTGCGAACCGGGACATCCACTTTCGTCCGCTGCGCCCGTGTCTGCTGCGCCGCTGCCTCCACCGGCGGCCTCCACCGCATCCCACCCGTCCACGGAGCTATCCCGGCCCAGCATCGCGGCCCGGGCAATCGCTCACCGCCACCGCATTTAAAAGCACTCAGCCATGGCCATCCTCACCCCAGTTGTCTTCACGGACTCCGCCGACCAAGCGCTTTACAACAATGCTGACCTGGTGCGGTTCAGAACGACCGTCACCGGCGACCTAAGTCTGCTCGCCGACATCCAAACCCTCGACCAGCAGATTCAGCAGCTGGAGACGGCCACCGTACCGGTCGCAGACCAAGCCCTCATGACTCAGGAACTGCTCCAGCGCGTCGTCGCCCTGGAAATCAGGGAAGCTAAAATTATCAACGGCTCGGGCTTGTTCATATCCAAATCGAGTAATTTTACTAGTGCTGGACCAATCTTAGGCGGAGCAGCCATTGGGACGGCACCCGTCTTCGACGAGGGGGATCCGCGCACCATCCTTGCCCAATATTTAAATACCACGGACTTTGACCCTGGCTCCGGTTACCAACCCCTCGATGTCTATAACGCCTATGTCGCGTTAATCCAAGGTGTCTACGCGACCGGCGCCAAGTTCGCCGCCGCGCCCGCGCTGGCAGTGGCCGTCACCGCCATCCCGGCCATCACCGTCAATGGCACGACTTACACTGAAATTGCCACCGCGAGTGATCTCTCGACGAATCCGCCCACGCTCAGCCATTCGTTGATTGCCGCAGGGGCTGCGCACCAATCAGTCCTCGACGGCGGCACACTCAGCAGCGCGGGGACGAGCGCATCCGCCGCGCAAGACTCGGGCCCAATCGTCGTCGCCGACTCGTCGGTGCCCGGCGGAGTCACCAACGCCGCCCTCGTAGGCAACTACGCCTATCTGACGTTCAGCGAACCGCTGCTCTCGGCTAATAAAGCAGACCCGAGTTGCTACAAGCTGGTGGACTCGAGCGGGCAAACCGTGTCGACCGCCACGGGTACTTACCCGGAGGGCAACAGTCTGATGGTGTATTTTCCTCCGGCGGACTTCAACGCCACGACGGCCTTGGCGAACAATCTTTTTCTCGTGTATCTGGACCCCACCGCCGGCAATGACACGCAGGCCTTGCAGGGACTGGGCGGCAACGATTCAGCGAGTTTCGCTCAAGCCCTCACGAACTTAACGCTCGAATCGCCCGGTATCGCACCCTCGGTCACATTGGGGATTGCGCCTAACACCCCATTTAGTGGCACGACCCCCCAAGCATACTGCCCCTTCATGCTGGCCAACGTACCGACCAACAGCCTGTCATCAACTCTTACCACCTACCAATGGTTCAAGAATGGTGTCCCAATACCGGACGACCCGAACAGTATTTGGGCTAGATCGGCTACCGGCGGCTACTGGCCACCCTATTACTCCCAGAATCCAACCTCTTGGATCGGTGCTTATCAGTGTCTGGTCACCACTCCCGCCGGAACCGCCCTCTCCGATGCAATCACTCTCACGGTGGTCCCAGGCAATCTAAACGGTCAGTCGGCAGCGCTTTGTCGAGTGAGCACGACCCCGAACCCGTCGTATCCAGCGTCGACGACCCGCAATCCGGCATTGACCCTGCTCCCGCCGCCCTCTCCCCCATCAGCCAGCACGACTGCGGCCCTGCTCTCCGCCGACACCACCACGCTGATCCTGCCGTTTAACGAGGCGCTGGCTAATAATCCGACCAGAATGCGCGCGTTCATCGCCAGTCTGAAATTAAGGATCAGGCCCGACACCTCACAATACATTCCCGACCTGCAAAATATTCAGCCCGTCGATGTCCCCTTAACTGACTTTTATCCCAACGCCACCGCCACGATCGTGGGGGGTTCCATCCAAGTTAATTTGGGAGCACCGATGGCAAACTTCCCAACCGGGATGTTGAGATCATTCCCGATAAATCCTGGTTCGAGCACGGTTACCTCATTGGAAATCAGTCCCTTCGACGCCACCCAGATTCTCTCCACTACGGTTCCTGAACTGTATTACGTCAGTCAAAACGCCGTGGGGACACAGGCCAGTTGGGGGGTGCCCGCCAGCTACACTCCCACGGGCACCGCTCCCGTCGCGAGCGCCAGCAGCAGCACTGTCAGCACTGACGGTACCCAGATTGCCCTAAAATTTGACAGCGCGTTGAATCTCACGACCGCCTATGGCTCGAGTTTCCAAGTCTATATAAACGGGGTCTCGACTGCTCCCGCCACGGCCTCAGTCGACCCTGCGGACCCCACCCGACTGCTGCTCACGATGAGTCCGCCGATTATTGTCAGGCAAACTGTCACGGTGAGCTACACGGCGCCTGCTCCGCAGCCGGGCAACCCGCGTTTGATCGCCAGTGCCGCGGGCTTTCCCGCCGCCTCATTTGGACCGCTTTCTCTTTCCAACACCTCGACCTTCGTTGCGTCACTCACGCTGAACCCGGTCAAAGCCACCTCGATCGGAAACAATGCGTTTCAGACCGCCGTCATAACGGGCTCGCCCACCATCACGCTGCTTGTCGACTCGGCGTCACCGCCGAACCTGCTCGGGGTCACCCTCAACACCACGCCCCCGCAATCCAGCAGCACCCCGCTGAACCTGCCCATGGACACCGGCGGGGCCATGGACCCCGCCGCCGGAAGCCCGGAGCAACTCGCCAATTTCAGGTTCACGGTCAACGGAGTGGACTACCTGGTCGGAGTCACCGCGGCGACCCTGCAGACCCCGGCCAAAGTCTACGTCACCTCGCTGGCGCCCAGCAACAGTGTCGGCGTGACCAACGTGGCCAACCTGACCGCGCCAAATTACCTGCTCTATTTCAACCAGGCGCGCATCAAGATCCTGAGCGGCATCCTCGGCTACCATCAAAACCAGGTGCAGCAGATCCAGCAGAACATCAAGGATGCCAATGCCGCCATGGCCGATGTGGTGAAACGCCAAGGGGAAGCCAACGCCGTAAACACATCACAATCCGGCACCGCCAAAGAGACCATGCTCCTCAGCCTCTTCAGCGCCACTCATAGCGCCGCCGGCAAGCCGATGGTGTCGGGAGCGAATTACATCACCGCAGAGATGAACCTGACCCAGTGGAAAACGGCGCAGACCAAGATCCAGAACTATATCGACCAGCAATCCTCCGCCGCCCAGCAGGCGACGCTCGATTACCAGCAGACCCTCAACCGCTACAACGCCGCCTTTGAGGCGATGTCCAAACTCCAGGACAAACTCGATGGCGTGCAAAAGAGCACGATGAACAATTTCCGCTAAAACCACCACCACGCCTCCTCCACGTCTAATTCTCCGCTCCACACTCAACCCGCCCACCATGCCCACCACCGAAGCTCCCACCACACCCACCGCCACCGACACCGCCCCCGTCACGGCCCAAGACCGCAAGGAAGTCGGCGACCTGCTGTCGCGCTTTTACGGCAACGCCCGCACGATGCGCGATTTCACCGAACTGACCCCCGAGAGCATGGAGGTCATCTACAAGCTCGCCTACAATTTCTACAACGCCGGCAAATACGACGAGGCCGAGCAAATCTTCCGCTTGCTCGCCAACCTCGACCATTTTGAACGCAAATACTGGAAGGGGCTCGGCGCCAGCCGCGAGGGCCTGCAGAAATTCGAGGACGCCCTCCAAGTTTACGGCTACCTCGGGATGATGGATATCCACGATCCGTATCCGGCCCTCCAGGCCGCCAAGTGCTTCATCGCGCTGGGCAAGACCGCCGAGGCCGTGTCCGGTCTGCGCGCCGCCGCCTTCAACAGCAAAGACCTCCCCGAGCAGGCCGAACTCCACGAGCAGGCCACGGCATTGCTCTCCGTCGCCGAGGAGAACGCCAAGTCCGCCGCCACCGCGCCTGCCACCGCCTAAACCAGCCAGCCCTTTCCCGCTCCGGTCACAACCCACCCATCTCCCCCCCCATGCCCGTCAACAACAATACCGGCGTAAACAACGCCGGCGCCAACTATCAACCCCTGCCAACTGACCTCGCGGCCACCAAGGCGCAGGTCCAGGATGCGGCCACCAAGGTCTTGGAACAAGCGCGAGCGAGCCTCACGCCCATGGACAATGTCGGGGCGAAAATCCTGAACAAGATCATCAACTTTGCCCTGCCCACGCTCGCTGCGCCGGCCAAAGGCGCCGTCGGCGCCGCCGACATCGCCCTGCAAATCGGCCAGCTCCAGGACATGCTCAGCCAGTTGACCGCGGCCTCCTCCAAGCTGCAGATCGACGCGCGCATGCAGGAGAAGTTTGAAGCCGGGACACGCGAACTGGCCAAGTTCGAAGAGGGTTTGACCGCCATGCGGGAAGCCGAGGCGAAGCAGAAGGAGGCCGATAAGAAGGGCAATGTTTTCGACGCGATCAGCAACTGGGTGCAGGCGGCCGTCAGCGCCGTCTCGATCGTCTTCACCTTGATCGCGGCGGTGGCGCAACTCGCGGCCGGCGTCCTGACGCTCGGGGCCTACGCCCCCGGCTTGGTGGCGGGTGTTGCGCTCTTTGCCTCCGCGGCAGCGCTCGGGGTGCAGTTGGGCGGACAGGTCGCGCTCGCCATCGACTCGACCATGAAGGCATGCGGGGAAGCAGGCATCATGACCGACGCCCAGCGCGAGACATGCATGGAGGTCATCAAAGTCGCCGGCTACGTTTCCCTGGCCTGCGGCGCCATCGGCATGGTTGGCGGCATGGCCGGGGCCCTCAGTTCAGCCGCCAAAGAAGGCCTCGCAAGGGGCTCCGCCGAAGGGGCAAAATCCGGCATGCGGGTGCTGGCCGAAGAGGCCTTCGCGGCCGCGAAGGAGGCCGTTAAGGCGACCGTCGATGACATGGTATCCGCCGCCAAGGCGTTTTATGAACAGCCTTTGAAAGTCCTGGGAGAAGCGCTAAAATCTTTAGCCGACGACATCGCTACCGCTGCTAAGGACGCGTATACTTCCATCAAGAGTGTCAATCTGTCGCCCGTCGACGCGGCAAAAGAGGCCGTCAAATCGATGAAGTTGGACACGCAGATAAATAGGCTGGCCGAAATCGCCGGCAAGGAGGGTGCGACCAAAGCCCTGATGACTCCGATGAAAGACGTGGCCGCCAACCAAGGTTTGGCCGCCGCTGCTCGCGCATCAACCCTAGCCGCGACAGAGGCCGGTCGCGAAGTGGTGGTCGGAGACCTGAACCTGGCAGCCTCGGCTTTGACGGAAACCTCCGAGCAAGCCAAAGCCACCCAGAAAAAACTGGCCGCTGCCATGGAACAACTCACCTCGCTCATCGAGCAGTTGCAGGATTCCCTGACCAAAACCTACGAACAAATGCAGGCCACGATGAGCCTGATTTTCGGCTGCGTCAAAGATGTCGCCGATTCCATGACCATCCTCCTCCAAGCCAAGGCCAACTGAAGCCTCCGCCTTATTCACTGCCACCCAACCCACCGCTAAATTTCTCCCATGTCACTCGCACCTGTCACCACCTCCGTCTATACTTCACCGCTGCTGAGCGCCTCGCTCGAGACCCCCGCCAAGACCGACGCCGTCGTGGGCAGCCCAAGCACGGGCCAAACCGCCACCTTGACGGTCACCATCAAGCCGCCCGGCAGCCAAACCACCTTCACGTCCACCGTGCAGCTGGAAGCCCCCGACTCGCTGACCGATCTGGCAGCAGGCATCGGCGCGGCCTGCGAACAACTCGATGCCCAACTGACCACCGGCGTCTTCACCTCCTACGCGGAAGTGGCCAGCCTCCTGGATGATTTCGCCGCGGCGCTCCAATCCGGCACGCCTCTCACCGCCGAGCAACTCGGCGCGATCGAGCAGCGCGCCGACACCGCCGTGCGGACCCTGGCCGACATCGTGACCAATTCAACCTATCCGAATTTCACCGATTTCTTGAAAGAGCTGATCGGCGTTGCCCAAGAACTGCGGCAACAGGCCAGCGAAATGAAAGCCGAGGCGATCCAAGGCAAATTCGACCTGCAGATGGCGGCGGCGGATCAGGCCTCGATCGCAGCGACAGAAAACAAAGCTTCTCGCGACGAGAACATTAAGGCCGATCGGACTGATGCCTGGGCCAACCTGGCCGGCACGATCCTCGGAGCCGGCGCCGGGGCTCTTGGGGTGGTAACCAATAGGGGTGATGCAGGCGGGAAGTCGGCCATGTTCAATATGTTTAATCAAACGATCACGAGTCTGTTCAGTTCTTCATCCAAAGTCTCCACCTCGGCCGACCGACTCGACGCCTCCGACCATAAAGGCAAGGCGGACGCAGCGGACGTGGCAACCCAGCGGCTAAACGCGCAGGCCGGCCTGAAGGACGCCGACATCAGCCGCTTCGAAGACCTGCGCAATTCGATGGGCGCGCTGCGCGACATGTTGCTGCGCATGCAACCCGACCTGATATCCTCGGCGATGGCTGCGCTCCGCGCCGCCAACACGGCGTGACGCCCGGCCCACGCTAATCCCGTCCGCCCACTCCGACTGCCAGTTAGCGGAAGTTTCCCCGATGCCGAACGCGATCTCGGGCGCCCCCATTCAGGTGGCGGGCGTCCCGCTCAACACGAGCTTTGGCGACCAGCCGCTCGGACGGCTCGGGGAACGCTCCGTGCAGCAGCTGCCGGCCGAAGCCCCGCGGTCCACCTCCGCCAGCATCGCCGCCAACCTCTCCGCCTTCGCCCGCGGAGTGGAGCGCCTCGGCACGCGTCTCCTCAACGCCCTCACCCCGGCCTCCGTCCGGGCCGACAGCAAGGTCCGCTCTGGCCTCGAGGCCACCAGCGGTCAGGTCGGCGAACTGCTCGGCTCCCTGACCCAGAGCCGCTCGCACCGGGTCGATGGTAACGCCGCCTTGCGCCTGCTCTCGGCCCTGCCCGAGACGGCCCAGCCCATCACGAGCCGAGGGCCCGCCTTCACCCAGGTGCTGAACGAACGCGTGGAGCTGCACCTGAAAAACCTGACCACCGAGCAACTCCGCGAGGTGCGGGATGGCGTCGCCCTGGCTCTGAGAAATTCGCCGAACGGCGAACCGGGCCCGCTCAGCAAAAACCCGGCCCACGCCACCAGTCTCGAAACCATACGCGGCGCCGTCGCCCGGGAATTGGCCAGCGGGCGACTGGAGATCCAAGGCAGCGGTGAGGCCACCGGCGGCTTGAAGGCCAGTTTCGAAAGCAATCTCGCGAACCTCGCGCGGAGCAGCAGCGCACTGGAAAGACTCCCCGACGGCACGTCCACGGGCGTGACCCACTCGCTCTATGCTGATCTGGACCGCGCCAACTACTCGGTCGGCGGCCAGCCCCTCTTCACGGGCAGTCCGGGCAATCAAGCCGACCGGCTTTCGGCAGTGGATCGATTGCGCGATTTCTTCGGCGGCAACGATGCCCTCATGCTGCGCGTCTCGGAAATCGCCAACCAGCAAGTGCTGGCCGGCGTGGAATTGGGCTGCGCTCAGCCCGACAGCCCCTTGCGCTTGCCCGGCAGCGGCACCTCCGGCACGATGCCCCCGCGCTCCGCGCGCGACACCAGCACAGCCTACGAACTGGCCCGCGACACCGCCGGCGACGTCACGCTGCGCATCACTTACGAGAGTCGTAACTCCACCACGTTTCAAGGAGTCGACGGTCAGACCCGCGCGCTCGATCCGGACAAGAGCCTGTTTCGCGCCTCCGTCGGCGTGACCTTCGCGCCGGATGGCCAGGTCCGGGTGTCAGACCCGTTGCACTACGCCTACACGCTCGCGCAAGTTGACTGAGTAGAAGCACTCCTTCGCCCCGCCACCCGCCTGCCGCCCCTGACCCACCTTTGAAAGCCGCCGCCCTACTCCACGATCTTGGCCTCTCGATGGGCCTGCCCGCGTTCGCGGTTGATGCCGCCGGCTGCGCCCGCCTCGAATTCGACGGCAGGACGCGGGTCAATTTCGAGGTCGATACCGAAACCGACCGCCTGCAGTTGTATAGTGTGCTCGGGCCGCTGCCCGGGGAAGGCCGCGAGGCGCTGTACCGCACGCTGCTCGAGGGCAACCTGTTTGGCGGGGGCACGCGGGGAGCGAGCCTCGCGGTGGATTCCCTCGCGCACGAGGTTGTGCTCTGCCAATGCCTCAGCGCGGAACTTTACAGCGGCGAAGCCTTCATCGCGCTGCTCGAGGAATTCGTCACCTGCGCGCAGCATTGGACTGAGACGTTGCAAAGCGGCCCCGCGCCGACCGCCGCCCTCGACGACACGCCCGCCGGCGAGTTGCCCTATTTGCGCGCCTGAGGGCGAAACTGCCCGCGTGGCGATGAGCGCACCCGACCAGCCCACTCCGCCGGAGGTGGCCGCGCTGGCCGCTTGGTTTGCAGCCGCGCGTTACGCTGAGGCGGCAAGCGCGGCCCAAACGCTGACGGCGCGTTTCCCGCAAGAGGCGATCGGCTGGAAGGCCCTCGGCGTGGCATGGATGCAATTGGGTCGCGCAGAGGAGGCCGTCGCCCCGCTCGAGACCGCCGCCGCGCTCGCTCCTGCGGACGCCGAGGCCCAGAGTAATCTGGGCGCGGTGCTGCAACACCTCGGCCGCAGTGCGGAGGCCGTGTTGAGCCTTCGTCGGGCCGTCACGCTCAAGCCCGAACTCGCGGCGACCCACAACAACCTCGGCGCCGCCCTCAACAATCTGGGCCACAGCACGGAGGCGGTCGCATGCTATCGCCGCGCACTCGCCCTCGCCCCCAACCTGGCCGAGGCCCATGACAACCTCGGCACCGCTCTGAAAGACTTGGCCCAACTCGAGAAGGCGGCGGCGAGCTATCGCCGCGCCCTCGCCCTCGCGCCCCACTACGCTGCCGCGCACAACAACCTCGGATCCGTGCTAAAAGATCTCGGCCGCCACGCCGACGCCGTGGCGAGTTTTCAGCGCGCGCTCGAAATCGACCCGAACCTGACCCGGGCGCAGAGCAACCTGCTTCTCACCCGGCTCTACCAGTCCGACCCGCGCCCCGCCGCGGTACAGCTGGCCGAGGCGCGCCGCTTTGGCGATCTCGCTGCGCAGCAGGCCCGCCCCTATACTGACTGGCCCAACGCGCGCCAACCGCAGCGCTGCCTGCGGATCGGCCTCGTCTCGGGCGACCTGGGCCAGCACGCCGTGGGATTTTTTCTGGAGGGCTTGCTCGCGGCTCTGCCGGCACAGGCCGCGGAACAACTCGAGTTCTTCGCTTATGCGACATGGGATCGGGATGACGCGCTCACCGCGCGGCTGCGCGCGTGCTGCCGCGGATGGGTCGCGGTGGCCGCACTGACCGACGCCGCATTGGCCGAGCGCATCCGCTCCGACGGCATCGACATCCTGCTCGATCTGGGCGGCCACACGAAACACAACCGGCTGGCGATGTTCGCGTGGAAGCCTGCCCCGGTGCAGGCCAGTTGGCTCGGCTATCTCGGGACGACCGGCATGGCCGCGATGGATTACCTCATCGCCGATCCCACGACCTTGCCCGAGAGCGAGGATCCATACTTCACCGAAAAGATCTGGCGCCTGCCGGAGAGTTATCTGTGTTTCACCCCGCCGGCTGCCGACGGCGAGGTTTCCGCCTTGCCCGCACTGGCCCATGGCCA
The DNA here is from genome assembly GCA_947474935.1 of Opitutia bacterium. Taxonomy (GTDB): domain Bacteria; phylum Verrucomicrobiota; class Verrucomicrobiia; order Opitutales; family Opitutaceae; genus ER46. The sequence goes on along the minus strand of CANJKL010000011.1, from coordinate 109,417 downwards.
TGTCACCTTCGGCTGCTGTAATGATCTCGCGAAACTAAACGAGGCCGTGATCGCGCTCTGGGCCCGGGTCCTCCAAGCGGTGCCGGCGAGCCGGCTGCTGCTCACGGACCGTCGCTTCGCCGACGACGGCGCGCGGCGGCACGTGGCTGAAAGTTTTGCCGCGCACGGGCTCGATCCGCAGCGACTGCAGCTGGAGGGTGCCGTGCCGGAGCGGGCCGAACACCTGGCCCGATACCAGCGGGTGGACATCGCGCTCGACCCGTTTCCCTACCCCGGGATCACGACCAGCGTCGAAGCCTTATGGATGGGCGTGCCGGTGCTGACCCTGGCCGGCGAGCGCTGGATCGCCCGGCAGGGCGTAGGCCTGCTGACACACGCCGGGTTGCCCGAGTGGATTGCCGTCGATGCCGACGACTACGTGGCGCGAGCGGCGGCACATACGGCTGACTTGCCCCGCTTGGCCGCGCTGCGAAAAGGACTGCGCCAGCAAGTGCTGGCCTCGCCGCTGGGCGATGCCCCGCGGTTTGCCCGTCATTTTTCGGCGGCGTTGCGCGGCATGTGGACGCAGTGGTGTACCAACCGCTGCGGCGGCTGAGTACGACGGCCGTGCCCTGCTGAAAGACATATCGGCTGCAGCGTTCACCCTAATGGGTGAATATAGGACGATTCCAAGGTTCGCGCTTTGACGGCACAACCCACGCGCATTTTCTGCAAACGCGCCCTCTCAGCAGCGCTCGAGAGACCCTGCCGTTCCACATAATCCATGAATAGCCAAACCGAACTCGACCTCGACACGATGATCACGGACCTCGGCCCTTTGGTCGCAGCCGCCGAAATTCGCGCCTACCCGCCGAACTTATGGGTCGTCGCACTCAACGACACATTCTCAATTGAAATCGAGCACCTTGAAGCCGCTGGCGTCCTCGTGCTCGGGACCGAACTCGGTCTGGCCCCCGCCGGGCAGGAAGCCGACACCTGCTCTTTGCTCCTGCAGGCCAATGCCCTCTGGCGCGAAACCGGCGGCCTGCATCACGGCCTCGACGGTGCCACCGGCATGCTGACCCAAACCTATCGCGTCCAGCTCATCGGCCTCGACCTGCCGGGGCTGCACGGGCGCGTGCAAAATTTCATCGCCGCTGCTCTGCACTGGCGCGCCATCATCGCCACCCCGCCCAGTCCGCTCGTGGACGTGATCGCACCGACCGAAAATTTTACCCGCGTCTGAGTCCAAAGCCTAACCCTCCCCTCCATGCCCATCAGTTTCCAACCCGCCAACAAAGCCGAACTGCGCGTCGAGGTCGGTAAAACCAGCCTCGATCAGCTGCAACAATTCCAGGCGGACGCGGCCGGCAAGGGCGGAGGCCAGATTCGGGCCAAGGCCAATGAGGACGGCTCCTACACCCTTTACGTTCCAGCCGACACGAAGCTCCGGCTGAGTGGTCTCGCCAGCGCCTTAGGCTTCAAAGGCTACGGCCAAACCGAGCGCACGCAGAAGCAGGATCTGGCGAAAGACCTCGTGAAGGAGATCCTGTCCCGCCGCTTGCCCCAGGAGGGGCTGGCTCCGGGAGCCACGACGGCCCGCACCCTGCACACCACAGTGGGCCGGGGCGGTGAGGGCGCCCAAGCAACCAACCGCTGGAAGGACTCCGTCGGGGAGCGCACCGCCGCCCTGCTCTCGAACATCGACAAGTTCGGCGCTAATATTTCCAACCTCGGCTACCGCCTGAAGGAAGCTGAGGGCATCAGCGCCTCTCAGACCACGGGCATCGGGCGAAATGTGGATTCAACGCCCTACCGGAGCCTCGACGGCATTATGAACCAGCCGCACATGCGGGCCGCCTTTGGCCGCTACATGAAGGAGCGCAACGTGGGGGAGAACTTCGATTTCATGTGTCAGGTGGATGCCCTGAAGCAGGCCACCACGCCGCAGGCCAAGCTCGCCATCGCGAGGGAAATCGTAGCCGACCGCCTGCCGGCAGGCCCGGCCTCAGGGCGCGCAGCCGGGGACGAAGCCATCAATATTTCCGCCAAACTCACGGGGGAGATCGAGCAGGAGTTCAGCGAACTCGCCAGCCGTCGCTCGCTTTCACCCAACGATCTCACCCGGCTCGACCATGTCTTCGATGAGGCGCTGAAAGTGGTCAAAGGCTTCATCCCGGAGAAACAGGGCCGTATCCAGCCCATGAGCATCGATGGCTTCGCAGCCTCGGAACACTTCCAGGAGGGTCTCGGCGCCATCGGCGCCGATCAAGCCCACGCGAAGCTCGGCGCCAGCGCCGAGGCGGCGATCAACGTCCGCAATGCCGTCGTGGGGTATGAAGCCAGCGGTCAACTCGGACGCGACGTGGAGACCAGGCTGCAGCAGATGATTCCCACGCGCTCCGCCGAATTCGAGAATCGCGTCACTTTTGAGAACGCGCTCGCACGACCCGCCATTCATGATGCCTTCATGGCCCATCAGGGGACCGAGTTCTCCACGGAGAATCTTCAATTCTACGATCAGACAAAATCTATTTCAGATCGTGCGGCGGCCCTCCCGCTCGCCCCAGGGGGAGCGGACGGACGTTCCGCCGTGAATCGCGCGGCCCTGCAACAGTTGGCGGATGCCGCCCAAGTCATCGTCGACACGTTCGTTGCAGCATCCGGCGAGACCCAGGTGAATCTGCCCAACGCGACCGGCAATGCTGCCAGCGCCGGAGCGACCATCGCCCATCTGGCCAAACTCCAGCAGGGCATTGCGGAGCTGGAATACGTCAATCTTGCTCATCCCACGACCGGGCCCGCGCAATTTGCGGAACGCGAACAGGCCTTGAAGGCGGGACTGGCGACACTGTTCCAGCCGGCCCAGAAAGAAATTACTGACTTGATGCATCGGGATTCCCGCGGCCGCTTTCAGGCAACACCGGAGTTCAGCCAAGCCATCGTGGCCTCCGTCAAGGCGGATACGAATGCGGTGACTGCCACCCTGAAGCAGCAATTCCAGCAGCGACTTGAGCGGAGCCTGAATATTGAGGCGATGGACCTCCCTCCCGCACCCCGGCCCCCGGCCCAAGGTCCGGCCGCGGCCCCCGCCGCAGGTGCAGCGGGCAACTATGAAGGCAGCGAGGCCGTCAGCCGCTTGCTCGGAGGGCAATTGCAGCTCCGGTTCGAGCGCGCCGCGCGCGATGCCCCCCTGCAGTTCCTTCGCGAGGGCGCAGAGCGAGCGCTCGAGAATCTGGCGGCGCGGACCGCGGCCTCCCAGCCTGCAGCCAGCGGCGCCCCGAATTCGGCCCCGATCGACGCCAATTATCCTGCCGAATACCAAGACCTGGCGCCCAATCTCAAAACCGAATACCGCGAATTAATCCAGGTCGGGACGACCCATGAGGATGCCCTAGCCGCCGTCCTCCGTCCGGAAGCGAATGCGCCCCAGTCGCCGGCGATCGCGCCCGCCGACTTGCGGCGCATGGTGGCGGACTACGCACCCACCGCGCAAAGCGCCATCGCCGACTTGCACCGCACCACCACGGCCATCCGCGATTCCAACCTCTCGCGTTTCGAAAAAAACCAATTGACCGCCACTGCGAACTACAAATGGGAGGGGGCCAGAGGCGGCGCACGCGCCGTCGAAAATCAGCAGCGCAAAACCGTGTTTGACGCCGAGCTCTCCGGTGTCGGCCTGCGCCCCTTTGAAGCCGGCGGAGGCGGCCATTGCATGTTCCATTCGATGGCCCATCAGCTGAACGGCACCACCCCCGCCGGACTGGAAGCGCAAGCCGCCATTCGCACTAACCTGCTCGCCCGCCTCGCGACCCTGACGCCCGAGCAACAGGCCTTCGTTACCGATGCACGCACACCGGCCGACATCACAGCCGGACTCGCCGAGCTCACCGGGGTGCTGCAGCGCGGCATCGCCGCCGGCGGCGATGGCGACAGCGGCATCTGGGGTGACAAGGGGCACGCCCGTCTTTTGGCCGTGCAGACTGGGCGCCCCGTGGTGCTGGTCAGTTATCTGGAACAAATCCAGGCATTCAACCCCCTGACCCTCTCATCCAATTCCTTCCAAACACCCGCCGCCGCCGATCTCGCTGGGTTGATGACTGGCCGCAACCCCGCGATTGGTCTGTATCACACCGGTGGAAACCACTGGCAGAGTATGACGACGACAGTCGCGGCGGCTCCGTCGAGGACCGGGTCAAGCGCGGTCACGGACGCCCCGCCGCCCAGCACGGCGGTCCTCGACGACCTGGCACCCCGTTTCAAGGCGGCTTACAACAGTCTCATCCTCAATCAAGGCATGGCGCCGGCGGATGCGCTCAGGGCCGTTCTGAGCGATATCAACAACATTTAAACCTCCAGGCTGAACCGCGAGGCACCGGCGCGAGTCAAAGGTGCGCCGTCGCCTAGCGCCACCGAGAGGTCGCATGCTCAAGACCACGAAAGACGGCGCCGTGTGGCTCGTCACCCAGCCTGACCACGCCGAACTCGCCGGCTATCTGGCTGCGCACTGGGGCAACGCGGTGTTCACGCGTCCCGGTCAGCACGGTCCCGGCTCGGCGCCCGCACGGCTGCGGGCCGCGTGGGTGTTCGCCGTCGCGCAGCACGACAACGGCTGGTGGGAATGGGAAGCCCAACCCGATGTGACCGCGGCCGACGGACTACCGCTCGGGCTCGCCGAGGTGCTCGCCGACCAGCAGGCCGGCATGGACCGCTGGCGCCGCGGGTTGCGCCGGTTTCCGCGGGCGCCCTTCTCCAGCCTGCTGATTAGCCACCATGCGCACTGGCTGTATGCCGCCCGGGCATGGCCCAACCCTGATCCCGCTTTCAGCCATCCGCTGTTTTGGCAGGGCGCTCCGGAGCAACTATACCCCGGCAGCCTCGCGGCACCGCTGGCCTTTCTCGACGAAGTCGCCCGACTGCAGCAGCCCTGGCGGGAAGAAGTGCGCGCCGACCCGGTCACCGCCCCTTGGCTCGAGCCGGCCAGCCTGCTGCCACTCGTGCGCCTGCTGCAGTTGTGTGACGGTCTCTCGCTCGCGCTCAGCTCGGCGCTCGTGCCCGCGCGCTCGGGTCCGACCCGGGGCTTCGGCTCGGACGCCTTTGAGTTACGCGACGTGCCGCGCAGCGGGTGGGATGACCGTGTGACGATCGTGGCCGAGCCCGCCGGCTCGCGGCGACTCGCGCTGAATCCCTACCCCTTCGACCTCGACCCGCTGCCGATTGCCCTGCCGGTGCGCATCGTGGAGCCGGGCTCCGGCGCGGGGCAGCCGCTCGCCGCCTGGTGGCACGGCGTGCCAAGGCAGCTCTTCACCTGCGAGCTCACCTCCGGCGTCTAGGACCGTCGCGGACCCCACTCCGGGACGCTCGAAGTTAATGAAACCGAACCCCATCGGGATCGGGTCATGGAAGCATCCAATTGCCATTGACCGCATACCGGCAACGCCGTCCGGAACTGGCCGCCCATGCTATGTGGCGGAAGCCCTGCCTCCTCTGCGGGAAACGACTCACCTGAATGGGTGAATCAAGCCCTATTGCGTTTGTAAAACTACAAGCCGACAGAGCGTTATATTACTCCTTCCACCCGCAAGCCCGTCCTTCTCGATGCCTATCATCCCTGGCCAGTCTCTGGACCATCTTCGTGCTATCGTTCAAGCCTTTGGCGCCACCGCCGGCATGCCTTTTCTCCAGCTCGATGACCAAGGCTCAACGGCGGTGCGTCTGGGGTCGGGCGGCCGACTCGAATTGGAATACGCGGCCTCGTCCGATCGCCTGTTCGCCTACGTCGAAGTGCTCATCGCGCCTCCGCAGGAATCGCTGCAGTGGGCGGCCATTGCGCGCCAGTCCGTGCAACTGATGTCCAATTACGGCTTCAGCCTCGGCCTTGGTGAGGTCGAGGGCTCGGATCGTCTGTTGGCGATGGCGTCCCTGCCGGCGGCCAATCTCTCCGAAGACACCTTGGGTGATTCTCTCCTTGAACTGGTCGCTGCGGCAGGCGCCGTCGGCGATCGCCTGCGTGAGCTCCCGCACGAACCCGCGACCACGGGCGACACCGGCACAACCGCCGATCTACAGGTCATCCGGGTCTGATCCTTCACCTCGACTCAACTCGCACATGCCCAGTCCCATCCAGGCCCAGTCGAACCCCATCCAGGCCACTCCGCTCCAGCCCGGAGGCGCGACCAGCTTGGGCAACTCGATCAAGCAGTCGTGGTCGAATACCTTCGCCGCGAGCAAACCGCTATTCGCCGCGCGGGTAGTCGCCAACCTCACGGGAGTCGGTGCGCTGATCGACCTCGCCGCCACCTCCTACGTCCACTCCCGGGCCGCAGCCAAGCTGGGCGAGGCCGCACAACCCGCGACCCCCGCCAGACTCGCGCAAAACCGTCCGATCCTGCCGCACCAGCAGGCGAACGAGCAACTCGCCCAAGACTACTCCGAGCCGACGGCCGACACCTTTCGCAATCTCTTCGCCAGTCGGGCCGCAGTTGCCGGCGGGCGGTTGGACCTTGCCAGTGTCGACGTGGCCAGCCTGTCCAGGACCATCGCCAGGAAGATCGAGATGGAATCCAGCGGCGATCGTAATCCCGTCAGCGAGGAATCCGCCCGAAACATCGCCCTGACGCAGATCGACAAGTTCATCGGGACCAAGACGGCCCTGCTGAACGCCGTCACGGGTCAGAACCTCCCGCCGGCCGAGGCGGGCCTGGTGACCCGTTTAGCGCTCACCCATGACATCAAGAACCCCCAGACCCTCATCGCCGCCCTCAGCCTGCGGACTAACGTCGCAACCCTGATCGGCCAGCTGCAGGATCCCGATCTCTCCCGCCGCGACCTGATCGGCGGTCTCTCCCAGTATCAGCGCGCCTACGACGCCGCCCTGACCCCGCTGGTGATTGGCAGGACCGCCGATGACTTCGGCGCCGACGATATTGTCGCCTTCGGCTCCGACGCCCTTGAACTGGGCATGCTGCTGATGCCCGCCGAGGCCGCAGCCGATGAGAATATCGGCGGGTTTCAGAGCACTTGGCAGGACCTTTTTAGCCTGGTGAAGGAGCCGGCCATTCGGGAACTCCGGGAATCGCTCCAGACCGCCATCTTCAACGGCGAGGGTGTGAGCATGGCGAGCTTCGCCAAGCTGCGGAGCCTCTACGACACGCTCGGGCTCGTGACCCATCACGCGGGAACCATGGCGGGGGAGAATCGCGACTCGATCCGCGAGGCCAGCAATGTCGAGGGCAACCTGCCGAACCTCGATGCCGTGCCCGCGGAAATCATCGAGGCGCTCAATCTCGGGGGGATGCCCGATGTCCAGTACAGCACCGGCAAGCAGCTCGCCGCCCTGACGGATCCGGACGCGCGGATGATGCTCTCCAACGCCCACTCGACCGCGGACGCAACGCGGGAAATCACCAGGCCCAATGCCAAGAAGATGACCGCGGACGAGCAGGATGCCTTCGTGGCCCGCCTCGGGGCGCAGGGAGAAGCGCTGTCGTCCTCGATTCACCGGCTCGACGGAGCTTCGGGAAACCAGGCTCTGCGGGAGCGGATCATCGGAGAACTCAACGGCGAACTCCAGGGGGTGTCCGCCAAGTTGCAGGATCCCGCGCTGGCCGACGCGGTCCTGCGTCGCGATGTCGGACAACTCGCCAACCTCGACAACCGCCAGGTCATGTCCAATGCGCTCGGCAACGCGAACGGCGCGGCGGAGCGGACTTCGGCCAATCCGGCGCGGCTGGCCGCGCCCGAACGGGCGCAGTTCCTGACGGAACTTCGGACCCAACGGGACACCCTGACCATGATGCGCGCCGCCGTCAACGGCCGCACCGGCGACGACGGCGTGCGGGCGAGGGTCTCGGCCGCTCTCGACCGCCAGCTCGGCCAGATCGAGGGCAAGCTGAAGAGCCCGGCGTTCGGCGACCTCATGCGCAAGGAGATGGAGACCGCGGCCGCCGCGCGCCTGAAGGCACCGGACGGCACGCGGCCGGCAGAACATTTCAACAACCTCATGAACGACCCGACGATCCGGGGTAGCCTGCGGGCCTACCTGACCTCGACGCTCCAGGTTGAAAATCTGGATTTTTACGATGCGATCAGGACCTTCCAATCCGAACTCGGACGTACGCCGCAGACTAACACCCCGGCGCAGCTGCTCGCCTTCGCGGCGGAAATCGACGGGCGGTTCATCGGCTCAGGCTCGGAGAAGGACATCAACTTGGCGGCGGCGCTGGTAAATCAGTTCGAGCAACAGATACTGGCCATGCAGCTGGCCTCACCCCAGCAACTTGTCACCCTTCTCTCCGCCTCCGGTCCGGTATCGTTCCAGGATACCGTCCAGAAAGCCGCGGACGAAGTGAGCAAGCTGCTGCGGACGAACTCGGGGGCCAAATTCACGCAGTTTTTCGCCACCCAGCAAGCCAGTGCGCAAATCAATGCTGGCATCGAACGCAATCTCGGGAGCCACTTGACTCAGGCGCTGACCGAAGATGCCCAGAAGCCGCTGGGCGCCCAGCCCACCGGACCCAAGTTCCCGGAGGACCCTGCAGCGGAGGCCCGGTTCAAGGGACTAGCGGCGAACTTCTCCGACCTGTTCATGGCCGACTTTCTGCGCAACGGCGTCACCGTCGGCGATCGGGCCATTTCCGCCCCCGGCAACGGCGACGGCCCCCGGGCGCTCGCCCGACTGCAGGAACTCGTCGAAGCCTTCGGCGGAGACGCCGCCCTCGCCGGCAACGTGACGCGGATGCTCGGGCAGAACATCTCCGGCGCGCTCCAGCAGGGACTGTATCTGGACCAGTTCGGGCAGGGCTTGGTCGAGAAGTACAATGCGGACCTGCCCGACCAGGACACCCAGACGGTGGCACTGTCCATCTCCGGCCAGGCCGACGGCACGTATCGCGCCACCTACGCGTTCTCGCAGCAGACGCAGAAAAACACCGAACTGCGCGCCACACTGGAGATGACAATCAACCCGCTCACTCTCGATCCAGGCACCCCGCCCACCATCCGCCTCGATCGCTTCGACTACCGGATCGGTGCTGCAACGCCGGAGCCGACTCCCGCCGCCGCGTCCGCGCCCCGGGCCCTCCGCCGAGACGGGGAAAATGAACCCGTGAATCCGGACGCCCCTCCGCCCGCCGCCGCGCAGCCCGGCCCTCGGCCGCTGGTGTCCACTCCGGTCGCCCCCGGCGATGACCCCCTCACCCGCAGGACGTGACGCCCGAGGCAGTTTCAATCCACGCCCCACCGTTCTTGAGCAACCCTCCCTACGCCGCACTGATCAAGGACTTCCTGTCCACCGGAGTCATCGAACCGGCTCCAGCTCTCCCCGAAAATCCCGGGCTGCTGGAGTTCAAGGCCGGAGAGTTCACCTGTTCGGTTTTCCCGCTGGAGGGCGAGCTGCAGGTGGTCATTCAGTCCGAAGTGATGCGTCTTGACCAACTCACGGTCGAGCAGGCCCAGGCCGCGAGCATGCTCCTCCACGGGCTCAACTGGGCCGCACGGGTGGGCAACGGCACCATGGCCATGATCGATGCCCACGGCACCGTGGTCGTCGCCAAGACCATCGAGATTCAGCGCCTCGACGGCAAGCGTCTGGGCGAGGAGATGGCCGCCGTGCTCGAAGCGGCCGAGAATCTTGCTCCCGTCGTGAAAGGATCGCCCCGCCCGCCGCATTCATCCGCTAGTCCACCCGCAGCTTCCCCCTTGGATATCCACCGCTATGCCTGAAATTACCCTGCGCCCAAATACTTATCAGATTGCGGCCGACAAGACGGTGGCCGCGTCGTCCAGTCTGGATGCCGGGGCCGCGCAGGACCAGCTGAAGGATATTCGCGGCAGCCTGATGACAGCCCAGAATACGCTGCGCAGCGGATACCTCAGCCTCCAGAGTTCAAGCGGCGGGCAGTTGACCATGGAAAGCCGGAGCAGGCTCAATCCCTTCGGGGATAAGCAGGGGGCGGCAACCTTCGTGCGCGAACTCATCAACAAGGCCTACGGTGATCAGATTGGCCGAATGGATGTCGTTTCCAAGGGCCATCTCCACGACGCCATTGAAAACTATCTTCAAGCGAAGGGCGGGAAATTGGGCACCGCGAGTTTTGTGAAGCTGCTCGACACCTTGGAATCCGCCTCGGCGGGGGCCACCGCCCGGGGAGCAGCGCCCGCGCGCGGATCGATCGCCCTCGAGGGGTCGCGCCTCAATTTTAGCGATCAGGCCCTTTCCCGGCGTGAACAATCGGCCCTCAACTCCTATCAGGACAACCAGAGCGCCTACCGTATTACCGCGCGCGCGGTCGACGCCACCCCGGCAGCCAATGAACCTGGATCGGCGCAGGTGGAGACAGCCATTAGGCCCATGCGGGATTTCGTCGCCGAGCTGATTTCTCCGCGCAACCTGTCCGGAACCGGCGACACGTCGCGCCTCCTCGACCTGTGCAACAGTAATATTCCCCTACTGAAGGAAATAATCGGGCACCCCGAACTGTTGAGCCAAGCCGGGCTGCCGCCGGAACTGAGCCAGGGTCTGGCGGCGTTCCTCCACGCCAACAGTGAATATATTCAGGCCGGCGCTCTGCCGCCCACCGACGATCTGATGGCACCGCTGGCGGCCGCCATCGACACGGCGGTGACAAACTTTAAGCCGGATTTTCTCGCCGCCCAGCTCACCCTGACCAGTCCCGACACGCAGAAGCACACGTTTCTCGCCACGGTTTTCGCCCAATACTACGCGAAGTCGGATCTGCAGGACCAGAAGGCCATGGTGGCCTCGCTGCTGCGCGAGTGCACGATCAGCGGCACAGTCGCAACCCCGCCCGAGCAGCAGCAACAGATGCTGGCCCTGGTCAAGGGTGCCGGGCCTCTGCTGCAGAAATATCTCCAGCAATTCGCCGAGAGTTTTTCCGATCCCAACGTGCAGGCCCTGATGAAGGCCGTGAAACACGACCTGAGCCCGATTCCCACCGATTTGAGAAATGCAGCCCTGAGCGAAATCATCGAGCATTCCCAGCGAACTGGGCGCCCCATCGCGGGGATCTCCGAACTCCGGGACCTAGGGGCCGCCTCCATCGCGCAGGCCTTCAAGATGACGCTCAATTACAGTGATGGCCGGCAGCCGGCCAGCCAGGAAGTGGTCGTCAAATTATTACGCCCCGGCCTTGCCCAGCGCGCTGCGCGGGAAGACGCGGTCCTGGCGGAGATCGCGCAGAGCTGTTCCAGCGCCATGCTCACGGAGTTCCGGGATTTCTCCACCGACGTCCAGGACGAGATGCTGATGAAGAAGGAGCACGCCAATCTGGAACGCGCGGGCAGGTTCAACCCGTCCCTCTTTGCCACGTTGACTGAGTCGACCAGCGTCCGGGCGGTTAAAGCCCATGCTTCCTCCCAAGCATCGGATTCCTACGTGATGATGGAGCTGGCGCCCGGGAAGACCATGTCCGAATGCATCGATGCGCTGTTCAAATCCAAGCCGGCTCCCGGGGACCACGCCGCCATTCGAGTCCGACTCGACCTGGGCGCAAAACTGCAGGAGGCGATGCTCGCGCTCAGTGCGAAATGGTTCGAGGAAGGCCTGCTGGGCAGCGGTTTCTTCCACGGCGACCTGCATGGCGGAAATATCATGTTCGCCGCGGATGGAACGGACCAGCACGGGAATCAGATCAATGCGAACGGACTTTTGACCATGATTGATTTCGGCAACGCCCATGAACTCCAAACCCTGCACAAGGAGGTCCTGATGGGGCTGTTCGTGGGGCTGCTCGCGGGAAACGTCGACGCCGTCATGAGCAACCTGGATCGGTTGCTGCCCCCAGACGCGCAGGCCAAACTCAACGCGCCAGACCCCAACAACCTGAGCAGCCTGCTTTCCGCCCTCCATCCCGGCACAGTCCGGGATTCGGCGGCGGCGGCACTCGGCGAACAGCTGCCGATGATCATGGGCTCCGTTGCAGGCGGACTTCCAGACTTGGCCGGCGTGGATCTGGCCGCACTCGCCAAGGCGGTCAACACCAACGCCCAAAGATTCGCCACCAGTTGCGAAGGCTGGAGCACAAACTCCGGCGGGTTTTCCAGCGAGACCGTTCATGCTGAGATATCGGCGGCCAGCGGCGGACGTAAGTCCGAAGGCATGGCAGCCGCGGTTAATAAGAGTGCCGCCGACAAGGCGTTACGGACAGCGCAAAATCTGCCGCTGAACAATCCCCTGCGCGCGACCTACCTGGCCGCGACCACCACCTTGCGAGATGAAGCCAGCAAGGTCGTAGCCGCCTACATTAGCCTCAATTACTTGACTCAGCCCTCCTTCGGCCCAGCTGACCCCGCCACAGGGGAGCGCGAGCGGATTCCGCCGGCGATCCACTTGCACATGTGCGGTGAACCCAACGCTACCCGGAATAATATGCTGATCAGCAATATCCAACGGGACGTAAACCGAGCCACGCCTGAACAGCGCATGAATTTGGCATCAAAGACCCTCGAATCGATTGTGGATGCCTTGAACGTCCATGACATCGCCGTGCCTCCCGCGTTTGCGAAATTCGTCAAATCGCAGGGCATGCTGGAGCGGGCCATCGATAAACTTGGCGCGGAAAATCGGACCAACCACAATTTGTTGCCCGAAAATCAAAGGCGGACGGGAGAAGACCAAAATTATCAAAAGACTTTCTACGCCGCCGTGAATGACATCTACAGTAACCCCCTGAATGTCATCAGAGTAAACGGACTGCTGGGTTCGGCCGGCCGGGCAGGTCTGGCAGATGCGAGAACTCAGCAAAGGGCGGCGCAGGCAGGAAACAACTGAAAGACCCGACCTTAATATTCCGCGCGGCGGCGCTCTTTCCTCGGAACAGTGGCGCCGTTCAGAGCGCACGCGCCCAAACCCTGGTGCTGCTACAGTTCCCCCCGCGCCGCTAGCGCATCACCATCACTCCAATGCCAATTACCAACGCCACCTCCCCACTGCAACAGGTGCAGCCCGTCTCCACCGAGCCGCTCCTTTCGGCTGGCAGCAACCCGGTCGCCCAGACGGAAGGACGCGCCGTGGCCCAGGCGACACCGGACGCTCCACCCCAGAATGACCACCAAGTAGGCCCCCACGGAGCCAACCGAGCCCTCCCCAATGAGGGTCGGCAACGCAACTCTCCTCCGGCCGAACTGGCGACCATGGTGACCTCCGCCCGCACGCTGCGGACAGGCCTCGCGGCGGCAGGGGTGCCCCCGACACCGCAGGAGGCGAACAAGCTGCTCAACCAAGTCGCCGTCGCACGGCAAAACATCAACCGGCTCTTCACCGAAGGCGCCGGCCTTGGCGGGGCTGACCAGGTCCGGCAGGCCCTCGGCGAGACCCGGGACGGCGATCTGGCCAACCTGACCAGCAAGCTCGACCTGCGCACCCTCAGCCCGGCCAATCGCGCGCTGGCCATGGAATTGACCGACCTGGTTTCAGAGAACCTGCGAGTCCTGAACAAGGCGGTCGAGACCACTCCAAGAAGCCAAGGCGCCCAGATCCCCGCAACCGCCGCGACCGAGGACCGACCCGCCCGTGGCGCGGGCGTTCAGGGCGGCTACCAGGGAGGACCGCAGGTGCGGTTGTTTGCCCAGGGAGATTCAAGCCACACCCTCGACACCGCCGTGAACAAGTTTCATGCGCACGTGACGAGCCTGATTCCCCATGGCCTGTTGGCGAGCGACGGAAACCGCAATCCGCGTGGACCCGAGGCGGCGAAAGAGATCAACCAGCTGGTCTGGGGGTTCAAGGACATGCTGCGCAACAACCCCGACGTGGGGATGCTGATTGGGAGCGGGCTTGATCTTGTGGCACGCCCACCTGACCAACCAAAGACTTTCCTGGACAAAATCAGCGAAGCGTTTCGCCGGTTGACAGGGCGCACAGATGCCGTGCCGGTTCCGGCCCAAGTCAGCAATCCCCGCGAAGCGTTCCTGAATGGCTTCGTCGCCCAGTTGTCCTTGGGACCCGGGGAACGCGCGACCGTCCGAGGCCTACTGGAGGACGCGCTCAACGCCGGTTTGCCCTCTCGCGAAACCGTCGCGATTGGAGCGATGATCGCCAGGGGCGGCGGCGGCTACATTCATGCCGGAACGTTTAACGGTGCAGAAGTCATAGCTAAACGAACCATAGCAGGGGTGATGGGCGACGCTGGCCATGAGCTCAAAGCGATCCAAGAACTGGCCCTACAGGGGCGCCTGCAAGCTGACCCGAACATTCCGAAAGTGATCGGCACGTTCGATCAAAATAACGAGGTCTACACTGTGATGGAAAGAGTGCCCGGACCTGCTCAAGAGACATTTTTCGGTTCCGAAAGCGGAGGCGTCAGCTCGTTACAGCCCAATGAACGAATGCAAGTGGCGCTCCATTTGTTTGGAGGCATCACCCGCGCCTTGGAGACAATGCATGGGCATGGCATGGTCCATCTCGACCTCAAACCGGCAAATACGATGATCGACAGCAACACGCTGGAAGCCCGCCTGATCGATTTCGGCTCAGCACGCCCCCCGTCCGACCAGCCCACCCTAGTAGAGGGAAGCGCTCATTTTATGGCGCCAGAAATAGCGAAGGCCCCAAAGCTCGAGGCAGCAGTGCACACGGGCAGCGACATCTGGTCGATGGGCGTTAGTTTGGTCCACAACCTTGGCATACCTTTGTTCCCAAACGCCACGGCCACGGCGGCCGCGAATGGCGGCGATCTTAACAAGGCTATTTTAAAGGCAATCAGCCAGAGTCCCTTGCCCTTTGAGTTGGATGATCCGACCTGGCTGGCACAACCGCCGGGGGTTCGAGACCTGATTCTGGCCTGTTTACATCCCGACCCCAACGGCCGCCCGACCGCGGCGCAAATGGTGCAGGCGCAGAACGGCGAGATGGTGACCGCCGCACCTCCGGGCGGCATGGGCCTCAAGGCTGCAGACGTAGGCGCGCTCGCTGTGCTCAACCCGGCCAACGGCCAGCTGGCGGCGGGCCGGGAGATCCTGGCGCGGCCGGGGATTTTAACCTGACCCCGCAGGCATCAACCCGGATTGAGCTGAAACGCAAAAACTCCGCCGCGACGGAATATTTCACTCTTATGAATCTGACAAAATTGCTCGGTGCGTTCTGCAAACACAAGGGGCTCGGTCCCCTGGTCTCCGATGGGACCGGTCTGCATCGGCTCGTTTTCGACGGTCGCTGGTCCGTCGATATTCAGGATCAACACGAAAAGAGCCCCTGCTGCCTCATCAGCTGCGTGGTCGGACCTATTTCGGCGACCGCCAGCCCGGCCGTGCTGCGCCACTGCCTCGGCGCCAATCTTTTTGCCCGCCGCGTCAACGATGCCTTTGTCGCCCTCGATACCGGCCGCGATGAACTCGTCGTGCTGAGCCGGCACCCTCTCACGGGCCTCGGCGAGGCGGGATTCGAAATCGTCCTGCGCGACTTTGTGGATCAGGTGGAATACTGGAACGACTTCCTGCTCGCCGGCGAACCGCCGACGGGCGCCGCCCCGCCTGCGCATGGCGAGGGGGTTCATGGCGCCGACCACCCCGGAACCGATCAGGCCAAGCCAGGACACTTTATCCGGGTTTAGTCTCTTATTTATGATGGCTGGCCTGACTCTCGGGTCGACGCACTCGCTCCGCGCCGACGCGGCTCAAGCAGCGAGCCTCGCCCGGCTGAAGGCCGGCAGCGCGCACTTCGTGTCCGGACGACTCGAGCATCCCAATCTCTCGAGCGAGCGCCGGGCCGAACTGACCCGGGGGGCAGCGTCCCGTGGCGGTGATCGTGGCCTGCGCGGACACGATTCGCCCAGCGTTCTGATTTAGGACCGCTTAGTTGGGCTGTGCCACCCCACTAACGAGCGCAATATCAGGCGGGACGCTGCGGAGGACTCGACAGTTGGGATCAGACTCGATCGCCGGTGCTGCTAGGGTCGGCACCGGCGGGCGGCTTCGGACCGCCTGATCGCAGGCGGCACCAAGGAGGATGCCCACTTTTTGAAAAGCCGCATCGACCGCCGCGTCGCGGGCCCCGGCGGGCAGCTTTTCTGCTGCCGCGAGATCCTTGACCAACTGGTCGCCCACTTGGGAAAGCAAGCTGTTATACTGGTCGCTCTTGGCCGTGAGCGTGGTCAGGCTGCTTTCGCCGGATTCACCGGCCCGGGCGAGCAAACGATGCAGCGGGTAGTGCTTCTCAACCGCCTCGGTGTTGACCAGCGCCTCGGGCCCATTTTCTCGGGCGGCTCTTCGGACAGAATCCCCGGCGTCGATCGCGGTCCGGTTAAAGAGATACTTCAGATTGGCCACGCAGCCGTCCGCGGTTCCGCCTATCTTCGCCTTGCCAAAATCGATTGCTTTCAGGGTGATGCACTCTGGGTCTGCATTCCTGAAAGTCATCAGGTTGTGCATGTGCAGATCGTTGTGGGCCAACTTTTCCTTGTAGAAAACCCGCTGCATATCGATCGCCTGCATCAAGACGCTGCGTGCCTGTGTCGGCGTCAGGGTCGTCAGGGTGCGGTCCAGTTCGCCTTGAATGACCGGCGGCCCATAGCGATCGAACGTCGCATAGGCGGCATGCGGCTTGTTCAAACCTGCGGGCAAAGGGGTGTTGGGATCCAAGGGCCGCTGCGTGGAAACATAGCGCTCCAGCGGGCGCCCTGCGGCCATTTGGGCGACCGCCGATTCGGTCCGAAAGTCATTTCGCCCCTGAGAATCTTCGGCCCTCAGCAGGCCGGTCACCGTGGATTTAGGTTTCGGCGCAGCGAGTGCCTCCACGCTCGCATCGAGCAAATCAACCACCCCGCCGGCGAACGGAACTCCCGGTCTCGGCTTGGGAACAGCCGCGGCCATTGGGTCGGGACCATCCGACACCGTCGCCACTTTCTTGTGGACTCCACCCCGCGTGAAACTTGCATCCGTTACACCCACGAAGGCACTGGCGTCACTCAGCTTAAGTCCCTCCACATTGAGCCACGATGGATCGTGAGCGGTGGGCACGTCTCTGGCCGCGGTCCGGCCCAGCTGCGCCAGCGTCTGGTCATGTTGGAGACCACCGATCACCTTCAGACTCTGGCCCTTGATCATGAAAGCCACCGAACATTCGTTTTCGTGATTGGCCGGACCAACCAGAACTTCGGCCCCGAGCTCGCGCTTATTGACCGCGAACTCGGTCAGTTGGTTGAATGACTGCACCGCATCCATTCCTTGGATGGAATCAACCAGTGTCTCAAGGGCGGCACTTTTGCTTCCACCGGAGAACAGGTCTTTGACGCGGTCCCACGGCCCCATGGCTTTCGCCGCCGAGAGATCCCCTTGCAGGATGCTTTCAAAGCGACTCTGACTTAGCGCAATTTGTTGATTTCCGACCGCTAGATTTACCGTGGGCATGGCAATAATATTTCAGTTTTTAGCACGAGAGGCGTCTCTGCCCGCCGCAAAGGACCAGGCTCAATTTTTCCGCAAACCCCGACCTGGCGGGCGGCGAGGACGAGAACATGGGATGAGAGCCATGGGCGTCCCCACGAGCGGGACGCCTAAGTTCACCGTGCGCACTTCGCTCAGTGAGCGGCTTCGTCAAACACCACCGTGCCGCTCTCGAGCAGGTAGTTCGCCCCCACGACTTGCACCGCGCCGGACGCGACCTGCGCCTGCAGGATGGGCGTAGAATACTGTAGCGCCGCGACCACGCGGCGCACGTTGGCTTGGCTCGTGGCCTCCAACCCCTGCCCGCGGGTCGCCTCGACCGCCGGCCGGATGGCGTCCAAGATCGACTGGATGTGACCGGGCGCCTGAGAGCCCGCCGCCACCGTGTCGCGCGCAGCCGTCACCGCCCCACAACGCTCGTGACCCAGCACAACGATAAGGCGCGAGCCGAGATTCAGGACCGCATACTCGACGCTCCCCACGATCTGGTCGTTCAGCACATTGCCGGCTACCCGGACCACGAATAAGTCGCCGAGACCTTCGTCAAACACCAACTCCGGCGGGATGCGCGAGTCCGCGCAGGCCACGATCACCGCCACGGGACGCTGCCCCCGGGTCAGTTCGGCCCGGCGCTCGCTCGAGAGATTCGGGTGCTCGAGCCGTCCGGATATGAACCGCGCATTGCCGGCCTTAAGCCGGGCCAGAGCAACTGCCGGAGCGCCCGCGGTCGACGCGGCCCGCAGCGTAGTTGCAGTCCCGAGGGCCAGGCTCGCAATCATTAGGAAGATACTAACGCAGGTTTTATTTTTCATGAGAAACAGATGATCAGGCGGGGTGGTTGTTCATGTGAGACGGACCCAAAGTTGTTCGTGGGGCGCGGGGTTCAGACGTGGCTAGACCAGATTTAGCGTGAAGACTCGGGAAGTGCGCATCGCTCCCGTGCTTTCCGTTTTCAGGCTGACGCTGAAGCTGCCGAGGCTATCCACTGCGTCCTGAGCCTCCGCCAGAAGTTCGCTAGCGGAGCCCAGCACCTCGCCCGCGAATTCGGCGACACCACTCTGGGCGGCGCGGGTTAGCACCTGCGCGGCAGCGGGCGCGAGCCGTTCGGCCACTGCTGCGACCCGTTCCCCGGCCTGCGTCGCCGCGCGCACCGTGTTCGGATTGGCCGACGCGAGTTGGGTCGCCGCACGACGAGCCAGCGCGTCAACGTCCCCGGCGGAGACCACGCCGAGTTCTGAGACCAAGGTCTTGCGCTGCGTAACCGTCAGGCCCACCCCTGCGCAGATCATCCGAATACGAAAGCCGGAGAGCGTCGAAGTGCATGATATCACTAAAAAAATGGATGGCTGCGTCAGGACCGCCGTCAATTTCTCGTCCAGAAAAACAACGTCTGCTCACCCATTAGGGTTAATCGAGCCACCAGGGAGGCTCCGTCTCCCATTTTTCTGCTAGCTGCTCGGGTTGCCTGGCGAAATTGCAAAGGACCCGCATCCTCCGCCGCGCCTTGCCGCCATCGGCCTCCCGCAAGATGCGGACCTTCTGTTCCGTCGCGTGTCTTTTGCCTTTCATGGCCCGGGCTCCTTTTAGAGCCGCCGACTAACATCGCACGTCGCCTAGATTCCGGGGGATCACCGCAGGGGCTCGTGACCACCACCAAGCCCGACAAATACGACCGCTACCTCGCCGAGGTTTTTCTCCTTTCGGAGACCGGCGAAGAAATTTTCCTCAACAACGCTCTCCTCGAAAGCGGCCACGCCGTCCGCATGGACGGCAACACCCCGAAAGAGTGGGAGTAGGCGCGACGGCTCTCATTCGGTTCGTTGGCCCCGACCGCCGCCCAGGCGGCGTTGTCAACTCTTCGATGACAACATGGGTTGGTGAGCCAGGTGTTGGGGACGGGCGGGCCCGGTTTGAAGCAGGACCACGTACTTCGCCACAGCGGCGGCTCCATTCGAGCCGGCACAGAGGCCAGCCCCCGCCCGCGGATGCGTTCTTGATGCCGGCGCCCGCCACTGGTCTTCTCCCCGCTGGCTTCCTGCCGGCGCGGACTTCGCGACGGCCGGGCCGCCAACCGATGCTAACCTGTCGAAAACTTTATCCGGACATCCCGTGGGCGCACCGCCAGCACCTGCACGACGGCGCCTGCGCCTTCATCCACGGCCACAACTGGAACATCACCGTGACCTTCGGCTGTCACGAGCCCGACGCCAACGGCTTCGTGGTGGACTTCGGCAAACTGAAATTCCTGAAGCACTGGATCGACGAGCACCTCGACCACGCCTGCGTGTTCAACGCCGACGATCCCCTCCGCGACGCGCTGACCAACGTCGGGGGCGGGACGGCGTGGAAACCTTACGTCGTGGCCAGCTGCTCGTGCGAAGGCATGGCCCGCCACCTGCACGGCATCTTCGATGCGCTGGTGGGGACCGCCACCAAAGGCCGCGTCTTCGTCGTCAGCATCGAGGTGAGCGAGGATTCGCGAAACTCCGCCACGTTTGCCTCCGCCCGGGAGACAGCCGAGGCCGGCGACACATCCTTCTCGTCGGGTGCCGATCGCACCTGAGAGGTACGTGCCATCGGGGAAGGCGCGCTATCCCAAACGCGCCACGGCGATTTTTTCCGTCCGCCGAATTTTCCGCGTGATTCCCGCGGAGGCGGCCCCAGATTCCAAAGGATGAACTTACCCCGGCGACTGCTCGCAGGGCTGGGTGTCGCCGCCGCCATCGGCTGCGCGCATCTTCCGGCCCAGAATCCCCTGCCGCCCGCGTATGCGGATCGGACCCATCTTCTCTTCTATCAGGACGGCGCCGGCCAGTTGCAGCCGGTGAAAACCCCGGCCGACTGGGCCCGCCGCGTGGCCCACGTTCGCGCCAACATGGAGCTGGTGATGGGGCCACTGCCGGCACCCACCACCGTACCGCTGGACGTGAAGCTGCTCGGCGAGACCCGCCTGCGTAACTACACACGGCAGCACGTGACCTTCGCGGTCGAGGCCGGCGACCGGTTGCCGGGCTTCCTGCTCGTGCCCGACGGCGCCAGCGCGCGGGACAAACGCCCCGCGATGATTTGCCTCCCGGGCAGCGGTGCTCCCGGCAAGGACAACCCCGCCGGGCTCAGCGCCAGCAGTCCCGGCATGGCCTACGCGGCCGAGCTCGCTGCGCGCGGCTACGTCTGCCTCGTGCTCGACTACCCGCTGCTGCACACCGCGGAATATCCGACCGACCCGTACGCGATGAACTACGTCAGCGCGACGATGAAGGGCATCGTCAACCACCGGCGCGGCGTCGACCTGCTCGCCTCCCTCCCCTACGTCGACGCCGGAGGCATCGGGGTGATCGGCCATTCCCTCGGCGGCCACAACGCCCTGTTCCTCGCCGTCTTCGACGAACGCGTGAAGGCGATCGTATCGAGCTGCGGCTTCAACGTGTTCGCCAAGCACAACCACGGGGACGTCCGCGCGTGGAGCAGCCGCTACTACATGCCGCGCATCAAGACCGTGTATGGCGACGATCCCGCGAAAATTCCGTTCGACTTCACCGAGGTGCTCGCGGCCCTCGCGCCGCGCGCCGTCTTCGTCAACGCGCCGCTGCACGATGTCCCCGACTTCGAGGTGTCGGGCGTGCGCGACTGCCTCGACGCCGCGCTGCCCGTCTACCGCACGCTGTTCAACGCCGCGGACCGCCTCGTTGCGCGGCACCCCGACGCCGGCCACAGCTTCCCGGCCGCCGAACGCCAGGCCGCCTACGCCTTCCTCGACCGCCACTTGGGGCAAAATCCTTCCGCCGTCGAACTGCAGCGCGACTTGGTCGCGCATTGGCCGCTGGCCGACAACGCCCAACCGACCGTGGGCGGCGGCACCCAGCCCGCCGCGATCCACGGCGCCGTGCAGTGGGACGCCGCCCGGCCCGCCGCGATGATCCGGGGCCGCGACGCGTGGCTGGAAGTCGCGGCGGAAAAAGCGCCCCGCCTCGGCCCGGGAGATTTCAGCGTCGCGCTGTGGATGCAGTCGGACGATCCGTCGGACGTCCTGCCGGGCGACCTGATCAGCCAGTACGACCCGCTCCAGCGGCGTGGTTTTCATCTCACGTTGAAGAGCAATCCCGGCGTGACCTCGAACCAGTCCAACTGGCGTCACCTGCAATTCGGCATCGACGACAACCGGATCTCGGACTGGACGGATTGCGGGCGGCCCGGCACCGCGTTGTTTGCATTCGCGCTGGCGACGCACGACGGCGCGCTGTTCGCGGGTACCTGCGAACCGGGCAAGGCGGATTCCGGCCGTATCTATCGCTACGCGGGGGCTGGAAAATGGATCGATTGCGGTGCGCCCGACCGCGCCAACAGCGTCACCGCGTTCGCCGTCTACAACGGCGAGCTCTACGCGGGAACCGGAAAGTACCGCATCGCCGGCTCCTCCCTCGCCGAATCGGAAAACACCGCCCTCGGCGGACGCGTCTTCCGCTATGCCGGGCGCGACCGCTGGGTCGCCTGCGGCCAGTTGCCCGGCACTGAGGCCGTCGGCGGTCTGGTCGTCTTCCAGGGCAAACTGTACGCCTCGTCGCTCTACCAACCCGCGGGTTTCTTCCGCTACGAGGGCGGCACGCAATGGACCGCGTGCCCCGTGCCGGTAACCGCCCCGGCGACGATCCGCGGCATCACCGTGCCCGCGGCCAAACGGATTGTTCCGGTCACGGTCCACGACGGCTATCTCTACGGCGGCAGCTACGACGGCGGAAACGTCTACCGCTTCGACGGCACCCAATGGGAGGATCTCGGTCTGGTCGGAACCAACACGCAGACGTATTCCTTTACCCGTTACCAAGGCCGCCTGCACGCCGGCACGTGGCCGAGCGGCCGCGTTTATCGCCTTGAGGATTCGGGTCGGTGGTCCGATTCCGGCCGGCTCGGCGAGGAACTCGAAGTCATGGGCATGGTCGTCCACAACGGCCGACTCCTCGCCGGCACGCTGCCCCTCGCCGAAATCTACTCCTTTGACTACGAAGGCACGTGGCGGCGCCTGGCCCGGCTCGATCCGACGCCCGAGGTAAGATACCGCCGCGCCTGGACGATGGCCGAGCACGACGGCGAAGTCTTCGTGAGCACGTTGCCGTCGGGAAAAGTCTTTTCGTTTTCGGCCGGCCAGCAGGCAACATGGGGTCACAGCCTTTCCGCGGCGTGGCATCATGTCGTCGCCGTCAAGTCGGGCCAGCGCCTCACGCTGTACCTGGATGGCGAACGCGTGTCGCAGTCGCCCGACTTCGGGGCGGCCGGCTACGATCTCAACACCGACGCCCCGCTGCGCATCGGCGCCGGCGCCAACGGCACCTTCAACGGCCGGTTGGCGGACGTGCGCATCTATCGCCGCACCCTGAACGCCGCCGAGATCGCGCAGCTCGCCACTCCGCCGCCGACGCGCTGAGGGCCGCCCATTTCAACCGGCGTGCCGGAATTTTCCGCCTCACGCCACAGTTGCCGCGTGAGGCGGCTTGCCCTCGTCGCTGCCACACCGTCACGTTCCGGTTTCGCCATGCCACCGCCCTTCGCCCGCGAAGTCCGACCCGCTCCCCTTCCCCGCCACGTGCTCAATGAGCGTGGCGCCGTCGAACCCGTGCCCGCGGACTGGAGTCTGCTCCCGCCGGGGGATGCCGCGCTCAGCCGCCGCCTCAAGCAGGACGGCCCGTCGCTGACGATCATCGAGGTCAAGGGCCGGAAGCGTTTCTCCCGCGGCATCTGGGCGCCGGCCGAGCGCATTGCCGCCTTGCAGGCCGCGCTGGAGGTGGAGCGCCGGGATCCCTCGTATGCGAAAAAACTCGCGGCGGGCCGCCAGCGCCGCGCCGTGGCCGAGGAGACCTACGCGATCGACTTCACGGAGACGGTCTTCCGTTTTCTCCATTTCCATCCCCGGCACGAACTCGCCGCCAGGACGATGGCGAACCTGATCGCCGAGCACGCCACACCCGTCGGCAGCGGCACGGTCGCGCGGACCCAGCGCATTCCCATCGAGGCCCGGGCCGAAGCCGCGACCATCGCATGGCTCCGCCACCAGACGACCGGCTACGACACCATGGTCATCCCCCGGGAAAAAGGCCGGCGCCGCGAGGTTCGGCGCCTGCTCGCGCAGCGTTCCGTGCAGCTGCTCGCCCGCTACCGTTCCGATCAACCGATCGACCCCGCGCAGTGCCCACTGCACCGCGCGCTGCAATCGTGGTTGCCAACGCGAACGATTGGGTGATCGTTGCCTCGTCTCCCGCGGCGATTGAACCCCTCCGCCCACCCCGACCCGGCCATCCTTCCCCAACATGAAGCGAATTTCCCTTCTCCTCGGCGGCCTTGCCGTCCTGTTGTCTCTCACCGCTCCGGGCCGCGCCGACCCGCGGGACGACCAGCGCCGGCAGTTGAGCCAGATGCTCGGCCTGCCGGCCCGCGGCGGCGCCCTTCACGCTGAGTCCCGCGGCGTGTTGGAGCACAACGGCCTCGTCATCGAAAAGTGGGTGCTCACGACCGAGCCCGGCTGCCGCATGCCCGTGCTGCTGTATCGCCCGGTCAAACCCGTGGCGAAGATGCCCGCGCTCGTCGTCACCCACGGTCACGGCGGCAGCAAGAGCCGCACCTTCAACCAATACACCGGCCAGCTCTATGCCCGCCTCGGCCTCGCCGTAGTCGTCATCGACCCCATCGGCGAGGAGGAACGGCACATCGCCGGGAAAATGGGCTCGCGCGCGCATGACGACGCCGGCAATGACGCCCGCGCCGCCAAGGCCGGCCGGCTCATCATGGGCAAGCTGGTCTTCGACAGCATGCGCGCCATCGACTGGCTGCTGACCCGCACCGACATCGATCCCGCCCGCATCGGCGTCGGCGGATCCTCGAACGGCGGCGCCCAGGCGACCTGGCTGGCCGCGCTCGAACCCCGCATCAAGGTCGCGCTCGTCGGCGGCTGGGCCTACGACGACGTCGTCCTGCCGACCAAGCTCTGCCAGCAGGTGCCGTTCAGAAAAATGCGCGCGCTGATGGACTGGCCCGCGTTTATCGCTCTGGCCGCACCCCATTGCGCCATCATGACCGCCAACGGCGATGTGGACGAAGTGATCGACATGGGCGATCGCGCCGCCTGGGGCCGCAACGCCGCCCAACTCCGGGCCGCCCGCTCCGCCTGGCCCGCCGGCGGCCCCGAGCCGTTGACGACTTATCTCGAACCGGGTGGCGGCCACCGTCCCTACTCCGACTACCGCGAGACCATGCTGTGGTTCGCCGAACGGCTCGGCTCGCCCGCCATGAGCGCCGACGAAGTCCGTCGCCTTCCCGTCATCAACGCCGGCGTGTGGTGCGACCGGAACGGCATCGTGCTCGACCGCGTGACCGGCACCGAGCACCGCGTCCGCGGTGCGACCGTCGTCGACGTCGGGGTCCGCCCGCTTTCGCCCGAGGCCCTCGCCGTGCTGAAGCCCGCCGAGAAGGGCACTCCCGATTTCACCATCGAAGGCTGGCTCGATCAGCTTGAGGGCAAGCGCGGCGGAAAATAAGCGGCAGAGAAAATCTGAGCCGGGTCCAGGCTGGGGACTGCCCGCGGCACGGCAGATTCGCGCCGCCGCCCCTACATCTTGAGCGGCTTCCCCATCGCATCGACCGGGCTTTCGATCGTGACCTTGTCCTTACCGATGACCCCAACGAGGTCCGGCAGGTCGTAATGTTTGAGGCCCGCGTGCACGACATTGACGATTTGGTCGAACGACTCGGGGGCAGCGGCCACCGTTTCCCAGGAAGGTATCATCCGACGCAACGTCACGCTGCGGTAGTCACCGCCGGCCAGCACTGCAGCGTGCAACGCGGGAACGGCCGCCTCGCCGACCGCCGTCAGGTGAACCTCGGTCGGCGCGGTGCCGGTCAGCGATCCGCTGTTGAGGAAACGGGTCCACCGCTGCACATCGTCCGCCCGCATGCCGACGTAGCTCTTGCCGATGAGGTAGGCCAGGAAGATCTCCTGATTGTCGCGGCCGAAGTAGCCAGAACCGTAGTCGCGCTTGTCGTGACCGGTCTCCGTCTCGCCGATGCCGCGCAGCTCCGCAGCCAGCACGACGTGGCCTTCCTTCACCAGCTTTTCAATTGGCCCACCCGGCGCGGTATCCGCCGTCATGCTGGTGCCGTGGAGGTAAAGCGTGGCGCGACCTTTCGGATTCGCCGGGACGAAGGCGAGCGCGGGCAGCAACAGGCGCTCGTCCACCGTGAGCACGAGTTTATGAATCGTGTAACCCGCACGCTCGATCTTCGCGATGGTCTCGACCTTCGGCGCCGCCTGCCCGCCGGCCGGTTGGGCGCCGATCGTTTCCCGCACGATTTTCCGCTTCGCCTCGACCGTGCGGCCGGCCCAAGCCGCCCGCCGCGTCTCGCGGAGTGACGCGGCAATTTCCGCGTTGATCTGAAAAACCGAACGCTCACCGGGCATCAGCATGACCTGCCCCTTCGGCGTGCAATAAAGCTGCTCCTGCGTCCAGTCCGCCTTGCTCATCGCCCGCAATTGCTCGTCGGTGAAGCTGTCCGGCAGGGAGTCGACCTCGCGGATCAGCTTGTCCGAACCGAGCAGCCAGCGATGCATCCAGCGGGCGGCGGCTTCGCGCTGCTGCAGCGTGTAACCGTGCGGGGCATCGGGCGCGTTGATCTCCACCCCCTCCGACCGGCCGAGCCGCGAGTAGAAGCGCTTCGCATCCAGAAACAGTTCCCACGTGCCGCGAAAGTCGAAGGTAACATCACGGGTCCCCGCGAGGATCAGCGTCGGCTTCGGGGCGCGCATGATCACGTAGTCCGCCTCGTCCATGCCGAAGTCGATCTGCCCGAAAACATTTTGTTCGGCATCCTGCGCGCCGTTGGAATCGATCAGCCGCCGGAACGTCGTGAGGTAGCACACCGGCGCAGCGGCCACGATCCGCTCGTCCAGCGCCATGAGATAGGCCGTCAGCGTGCCGCCGCCCGAGTTGCCCGTGCACCCGATCTTGTCGGCGCGGATGTCCGGCCGGCTTTGCAGATAATCGATGGCCCGCATCCCATCCCAGATGCGATACTGCGCAACGCTCGTCCCGAGCAGGATGCTCCCCACGCCCACCATCGTGTGCTCGGTGGTGCAGAGCACGTGCACGTTGGGATGCGGCACCTTCGTGCGCGGCGAACCGTCGAAAGTGGTATACTCGCGCGTCGTATCGAGCATCTGGTAGCGTTCGCCCTGGCCGATGGGATCGAAGCACATCGCCGCCATGCCGTTTCGCGCGAACAGGCTGCACACCTGTTGATAACCGGCCGCCGCCTTGCCGTCATGACTGTGTCCACAGGGCACAAGCACCGCGGGCCAGGGTCCGGGCGTCTCCGGCAGATAGAGATTCGCCGTCACGTGATGCCCCGGCCGGCTCTCAAAAAGAATGTTCTCCACCCGGTAACCTTTGCCCTGCAACCGGCCGACCACCCGGGCGTTCAAGGGCGTGCGCTCGGGCAGGCCGCCGATCTGCCGGAGAAAAAATGCCTTCCGGTCCGCCTGCCACGCGCGCGCCGCCGATTCGCTCTTGATCATCTTCTCGAAGGCCGCGCTGCGCCGGTCCACGCGCTGGTAGAATTCGTTCTTCAGCCACAACTCCAGCTGCTTGCCCGGCGCGACTCCGGCGGCAGTGGGCCGGAGGACGGCGAATTCGTCCGCGGCGGCCAGCTCCGCGACCACGAGCAGGGACACCACGATGGCTTTGATCATTCTATTGGGGTACATATCACCTTTCAGCTGCGGGCAGAGTGTGGTTGCCCTGAGGTCGAATGGAATCATTCGTCGCCGCGGGACTCGGTTCTGCCGGGGTTGGACTTACTGGGGCGCCCGCGACGCTTAACCGGGCGCGCCTCGTGTCAAGTTTGCCGGCATGGCGGCGGCATTTTCCCGCCGGCACCGTTGCGCGATTCGCCGCCATCGGGCAGCGTGCCCCATGAACTGGCTCCACTGGTCGCTGCTCTCCGCGCTGTTCGCCGGCGCCACCGCCATCCTCGCCAAGATCGGGGTCACCGGCGTCGATTCGAACCTCGCCACCGCCGTCCGCACCACCGTCGTCCTCGCGTTCGCGTGGGCTGTCGCGCTCGCCACCGGTCCCGCCGGCGCGGTGTTCACGCTTTCGAAGCGCACGTGGCTCTTCCTCACGCTCTCCGGCCTCGCCACCGGCCTCTCGTGGATCTGCTACTTTCGCGCCCTGCAGCTCGGCGACGCCGCCAAGGTCGCGCCCATCGACAAGCTCAGCGTACTCTTCGTCCTCCTCTTCGCCGCGCTCTTCCTCCACGAACCCGTCACCTTGAAGACCGGCCTCGGCGGCGCGTTGATCGCGGCCGGCGCCGTCGTGCTCGCGCTCAAGTAGCGCCGGCCCTCGCTCCCGCCTACGCCCGGTTGAGCCACCAGATGGCCGCGTTGAGCGCCGACGCAAAGCTCACCCACGCCACATACGGCGCCCACAGGCCGCCGGCGATCCGGTCGACCCGCCAGAAGCGCCCGAGCGCCAGCACCAGCAGCAGCCAGAGCGCGCCGATGTCGACGAGCGCGAGATCGGGCCGGCGCAGGCCGAAGAAGAGCACGGACCACAGCGCGTTGAGCCCGAGTTGAGCGCCGTGGAGCCGGAGCACGCCGCGGGCCGCCGCACCGGATTGCATCCGCCACACCCGCCACGCCGCCACCGCCATCGCCACGTAGAGCACCGACCACACGGGACCGAACAACCAGCCTGGCGGCGTCCACGTCGGTTTCGCCAGCGTCGGATACCACGTGCGGACATTCTCGAACGTCGCCCACGATCCAATCGCCGCCGCGGCAAAGGTCGCGAGTAGAAATCCGATCAGGGCGCCGTAGCGCGGACGAGGAGAGGTGGACACGAGGGAAAGGTTAGCCGGCGAGACCACGACAACCGGATCAGTCCCCTTTTTTGGCCGCGGGGCGGGCCAGGACGATGTCGCTCCACTCGCCCATCACCCGGGCATTGATGGTCCATTTCGGCGTCACCGCCTCGAAGGCCGTGCGCACATCGGCATTTTCGCCGGCAAGGATGCCGCTCAACACCAGCGTGCCCCCCGGCGCCACCGCGTGGACCAGCTCGCGGGCAAACCGGATCAGGATGTCCGCCTGGATGTTCGCCAGCACGATCTCCGCCTCGCGGCCCGCCAGTCCGCCGATCAGGTCGCCTGTGAAAAATTTCACCCGCCCGGTGAGGCCGTTGAGCGCGGCATTCTCTTCGCTCACGCGCACCGCCTCGGGGTCGTTGTCGAAACCGACGACGTTCTTGAAACCGAGCAGCGCCGCCGAAAGCGCGAGGATGCCCGAGCCGCAACCCGCATCGATCACCCGACCCTCTGGACCATGTTCCTCGGCGAGCACCACCAGCCGCTCCACGCAGAGCCGCGTCGTCTCGTGATTACCCGTGCCGAAAGCGAGGCCGGGATCGAGCCACAGCACCGCCTCGCCCGGCGGCAGGTGAAATGTGGCGCGTTCCCATTGCGGCACCCAGTGCAAGCGTCCGAACTGCCACGCCTTGAAATGCGCCTTGTAGCTGTCGCGCCAGTCCGCGTCGGCCAGCGCGCGGCTGACAACCTCGCCCGTGGGCCCGCCGCCCGCCGCACCCAGCAAGGGTGCGATCGCCGCCCACTGCGCCCGGGCTTCGCCCTCACTCGGACAAATGCCCGCGACCCACGCGCGCTTCACGATCACGTCCTCGAGGACGCTCCAGTTTTCGAACGCGTGCTCCAGCAGCACGTCGTTGGCCGCGTCGGCGGCCCCGGCCGGAATTTCCACTTTGATCTCATGCAACGCCATGGGCCCAGCGTCGGCCCCGGCCGGCGGCGGCGCAAGCCGCGAGCGCGACCCCGCTCCGTGTTCGACGGCCACTCACCCACCATGCACTCGCCGGCGCCGGACACGTTGCGCAGATCATTTCCCCGGCCGGTTTACCCCATGCCCGATCCTGCGCCCAAGCCGATCTTCCTCAGCTATGCCCGTGACGACGCGGTGGCCGCGCGTCGCCGCCGGCGCCCGACCCGGTTGTTATCGGCCCGTCGCCGGCGCCCGCTCGCTCAGCCGCGCAATCACCGCCGGGAGCAGCGCGTGTTCCGCGGCGTGCACTTTCGCGGCGACCGCTTCGAGCGTGTCGCCGGCCTCGATGCGCACCGCGGCCTGGTCGATGATCGGCCCGCCGTCCACCTCCTGGGTCACATCGTGCACGGTGCAGCCCGTGATCTTCACGCCGCGGCGGAACGCCTGGCCGATCCCGTCGAGTCCGGGAAAACTCGGGAGCAGGCTCGGATGCAGATTGATGATCCGGCCCTCGAACGTGGTGAGGAACGCCGGCTTGAGCACGCGCATGAAGCCGGCGAGAACGACGAGGTCGGGCCGACACGCGGCGATCGCGGCGATGTAGTGTTCCTCCGCCCGGCCATCGAGCTTGGTCTTGAAGGGCGCCGCATCAAGAAAGTCCGCCGGCACGCCGAACCTCGGCCCCAGCGCGAGGATGCCGGCCGCCGGCTGGTCGGAAAAAATCTGCACGACCTCGGCACGGCCAAGTTTCCCGGCCTGCCGGGCTTCAAGAATCGCCGCGGCATTGGAGCCGCGACCGGAACCGAGAATGACAATGCGCATGTGCGATCAGATTTCCCCCGCCGCCCGGATCTTCGCGATCAGATTCGTGGTGCTGAAGCCCGGCAGGAAGGGCAGGAACGTGATTTGCGTGCCGGCGGCCTCGAGCGCCGCGTGTTCCCCCGCGTCGAGTTTTTCCAGCGTGTAATCGCCCGACTTGCAGTAGACATCGGGCCGGAGCGCGCGAATTTCCGGCGTCAGTCGTGGCTCCCGGAATATCACGATCGCGTCGACGCACGCCAAGGCCGCCAGCGCATAGGCGCGTTCCTCCTCGGTTTGCACCGGGCGACTGGGGCCTTTCAGGGCGCGGACGCTCGCATCTGCGTTCAAAGCCACGATCAGCGACCCGCCCTGCGCGCGGGCGGATTGCAGGGAGTAGAGGTGGCCGGTGTGCAGCAGGTCGAAAACGCCGTTGGTCAGCACCAGCCGCCGGCCGGCGGCCCGCATGGTCTCGCGCCAGGCCACGGCCTGGGGCAGGGAAAGCAGTTTGGCGTTGTCGAGTCTCACAACATGACAAGCCTCGCGACTCACCCGGCGGTTGTAAATCCGCTTATCCCCTCTCTCCCTGTCATGAAACTCCGTCTGCTCTCCCTCCTTTTTCTTGCCGGCGCTACGACCGGGTTTGCCTCCAAGGAAAAGCCCGTCATCGGACTTTCACTCGATACGTTGAAAGAGGAGCGCTGGCAGCGCGACCGCGACACGTTTGCCGCCGAGGCGCGGAAACTCGGTGCCACCGTCATCGTGCAATCGGCCAACAGCGACGACACCCGCCAGGTCCGCGACGTCGAATCCCTGATCAGCCGCGGCGTCGATGTGCTCGTCATCGTCCCGCACAATGGCGCCGCGATGACCCGCGCGGTGAAGTCCGCCAACGAGGCGAAGATCCCCGTCATCGCCTACGACCGCCTCATCCTGAACTCGAAAATCGATTACTACCTGACCTTCGACAACGTGAAGGTGGGCGAGGCGCAGGCCGCCTACGCGGCGGCGCGCCTGCCCTCGGACCGCAAGGCCCGCGTCGTCCGGATCTACGGTGCGCCGACCGACAACAACGCCCGGCTCTTCAAGCAGGGCCAGGACAACATCCTCGATCCGCTGATCAAGGCGGGGAAAATCGAGGTCGTGCACGAGGACTGGGTCCTCGACTGGAAACCGGAGAACGCGAAGAAGATCATGAACGCCGCCATCACCAAGGCCGGCCGCAATCTCGATGCCGTCATCGCCTCCAACGACGGCACCGCCGGCGGCGCGATCCAGGCGTTGATGGAGGAGGGTCTTGCCGGAAAAATCCTCGTCACCGGGCAGGACGCCGATCTTGCCGCGTGCCAGCGCATCGTACGCGGCACCCAGGCGATGACCGTCTACAAGCCGTTGAAAAATCTCGCGGCCCTCGCCGCCCGCGTGGCCGTGGGCGTCGCGCAAGGCCGGAAGCCCGTCACGACCAGCACGCTCGACAACGGCGCGAAGCCGGTCCCTTCGATCTTCGAAAAGATCATCAGCGTGGATAAGGAGAATCTCTCGAGCACGGTGGTCGCCGATGGATTTCACAGCGCAGCGGAGCTGCGCTGAATGACCGGGCGCGCTGCGAATGACCAAGCCCCAATGACTAATGTCCAATGACGGGGGACATAACACCGTGGGCGCATCCGTTCATTGGGCATTAGCCATGAGTCATTCGTCATTCGACGGGCCGCTGCTCGAAGCGCGGGGCCTGACGAAAAAATTTCCCGGTGTCGTCGCGCTGCACGACGTAAACTTCGACCTGCGCGCCGGCGAGATCCATGCACTTTGCGGCGAAAACGGCGCGGGTAAATCCACGCTGATCAAGCTGCTGGCCGGCATCCATCTGCACGGCAGTTACGAAGGCGAGTTGCGCGTCGCCGGCCAGCCGGCCGCGTTCCACGGCATCCGGGACGCGGAGGCCGCCGGGATCGCCGTGATCACGCAGGAGTTCGCGCTGGTCGACGAACTCAGCGTGGCGGAAAATATCTTTCTCGGCCGCGAGCCACGCTGCGGCTGGCGGATCGACTGGCCGGAACTGCACCGCCGCGCCGCCGGGTTGCTGTCCGACTTCGGCCTGACCGTCGCACCGGAGACGCCGGTGCGTGAGCTCGGCATCGGCCAGAAACAACTCGTCGAAATTATCCGCGCCATGGACAAGCAATCCCGCGTGCTCGTGCTCGACGAGCCGACGGCCGCGCTCTCGTCGCAGGAAGTCGCGACGCTGCTGGTTCACCTTCGCCGCCTGCGCGCCCAAGGCACGGCCTGCATCTACATTTCGCACAAGCTCGACGAGGTCTTCGCGCTGGCGGACCGGATCACGGTGCTGCGGGACGGCGCCAGCATCGCCACCCTGGCGGCGCGCGACGCCACGATTCCGGGCGTCATCAAGCACATGGTCGGTCGTGAAATCACCGATCTGTTTCCCTGCCGAGACCCGCTGGCGGGGAAAAGCTCGTCTCCGCCCATCGTCCTCACCGTCCGCGCCCTGACCGTGGCTCCGTCGAAAAGCGCCCCGCCTTTCCTGCGCGACCTCACGTTCGACCTGCGGGCCGGCGAGGTGCTCGGCTTCGGCGGCTTGATGGGCGCGGGCCGCACCGAGTTGTTGATGCACCTCTTCGGCGCCTGGGGCCATCGTGTGAACGGCGAAGTTTCGATCCATGGCCAGCCCTACCCGCATCCGACGCCGGGCGAATCGATCCGCCGCGGGGTCGTGCTCGCGAGCGAAGACCGGCGCCGCTACGGACTCGTGCTGGCGGAGGAGGTGGGCTTCAACCTGTCGCTCGCGAGTTTGGGCCGGTTCACGCGCGCCGCGGGTCGCATCGATCGCCCCGCGGAATATCTCCACAACCGGCATTTCTTCACGTCGCTCCGGATCAAGGCGCCCGGCCTGGCGTCGCGCGTCGGCGGACTTTCCGGCGGCAACCAGCAAAAGGTCGTCCTCGGCAAGGCGTTGATGACGGAGCCGCGGCTCGTGCTGCTCGACGAGCCTACGCGCGGCATCGACGTCGGCGCCAAACTCGAAGTTTACGAGTTGATCCATCGCCTCACCGCGGAGGGCAAGGCGGTGATCCTCGTTTCGAGCGAGCTGCCGGAACTGATCGGGATGAGCGACCGGATCATCATGCTGCGGGCAGGGAGGATGGGCGGAGAGTTTTCGCGCGACGAGGCGACGCAGGAGAAGCTCATGCGGGCAGCGATGCTGGCAGCATGAGGAAATGACCAAGGATCAATGACCAAGGACCAATGAAAACACCGGCTTACGATCTTGAAGAACGCACCGCCCGTTTCGGGCAAGGTGTCATCGAGTTTTGTCTTTCTCTGCCGTTCAATCCCGTCACGTCGCCGCTCATCACGCAGCTGGTCGCCTCCGGCACGAGCATCGGCGCAAACTACTGCGAAGCGGACGAGGCCGAATCGAAGAGAGATTTCCGCCACAAGGTTGCCATCTGCCGCAAAGAGTCGAAGGAAACGAAATACTGGCTCCGCATGATGGCCAAGGCTGCTCCCGCACAAAAATCTTCTGCACGAGAGTTGTGGAGCGAAGCGAAGGAACTGCACCTGATCTTCTGTGCGATTATTCGTACCACCGATCAAAACCTCCGCAAGGAACGCGTCGCGAAAAGGCCAGTGACGGACGCGGGCTTGTGAGCATTGGCCCTTGGTCATTGGACATTGGTCATTATTAACCGCCGCGCCATGAAACCCCGTTTCCTCCTCCGCAACCTCGCCCTGCCCCTCGCGCTCGCGGCCATCTGCGCGTTCTTCGCGGTGCAGGAGCCGGCCTTCCTCGGGCCACGTAATCTCACGCAGCTCATCGTGGAATTTTCCATCACGGGCACGCTCGCGCTGGGGATGTTCATGATCCTGCTCACCGGGCAGATCGATCTCTCGGTCGGCAGCGGTGTCGGGTTGATCGGGGGCATCGCCGCCGTCCTCGTGGCGCAACACGGCTGGCCGGCCCCCGCCGCGCTGTTCGCCGGCCTCGGAGCCGCGCTCGTGTTGTGGACGCTGATGGGCGCCCTCATCGTCCGGCAGCGCATCCCGTCGTTCATCATCACGCTCGGCGGGCTGCTGATCTTCAAAGGGCTGTTCTGGCTGATCATCCAGAACTCGACGGTCCCCGTTTCCCGCGGCGATGCGGACAATTTCTATTCGCTGCTCACGACGTACTATCTGCCGGCGCCGGCGGGACTCGGCCTCGCCCTCGCGATCGCCGTCGGGCTGGGTGTCATCGCCTGGCGCGGCCGCGCGGCCCGCCTCGCCCACGGGCTGACGGTCCGGCCGGCGGCCACCGAACTCCTGCGCTGGCTCGCCACCACCGCCGCGCTCGCGGGCCTGGCGATCATGTGCAACCGGTTCCGCGGCCTTCCGCTTTCGCTGCTCATCCTCGCGACCACGGGAGCGATCGTTTATTTTCTGACCCGCCACACGCCGTTCGGCCGGTATCTTTACGCGATCGGCGGCAACGAGGAAGCCGCCGTGCTCTCCGGCATCGCCGTGCCGCGCGTACTCGTCGCCGCGTTTGCACTGATGGGCGTGACCGTCGCACTCACGGGTTTCATGACGACGGCCTATTCCGGCGCGTCGACCACCACCGTCGGCGACCTGATGGAACTCGACGCGATCGCGGCCTGCGTCATCGGCGGCACGGCGCTGCGCGGCGGCCGCGGCACGGTCGGCGGCGTGATTTTTGGCGCGCTCATCATGACGGCGCTGCTCAACGGGATGACCCTGCTCGCGGTGGCACCCGAAATCAAATTCATCGCCCGCGGCGCCGTGCTGACGCTCGCGGTCTGGATGGACGTAGTTTTTGGCCGGGCCAAAAACTAAAATTAGTTTTTCGCGCGGCGAAAAACTCTCAGAAAAACTTCTTCGCCTTCTCGAAGAAGGTCCGCGAGGTCGGCTCGGCCGCATCGCCGCTGACGCGGGCAAATTCCTCGAGCAACTGCTTCTGCTCGCCGGTCAGCGATTGCGGCACCTCGACCTGCACGCGGAGGAGCTGGTCGCCCTGATGGCCGCCGCGAAGGCTGGGCATGCCTTTGTGCCGCAACCGGAAGGTGGTGCCGCTCTGCGTGGCGTGCGGGATTTTCAACGACACTTTCCCAAACAACGTGGGCACTTCGATGGTGCCGCCGAGCGTCGCCAGCGTGAACTTGATCGGGATCTCGCAAAACAGATCCTCACCCTGGCGCTCGAAGAGTTCGTGCTCCTTGACGGAAAGCACGATGTAGAGATCGCCTGGCGCCCCGCCGGCCACGCCGGCCTCGCCATTCCCCGACGACCGCAGGCGCGAACCCGTATCGACGCCGGCGGGAATCCGCACGTTCAGCTTGGTGCTCTTCGGCACCCGGCCCTCGCCACGACAGGCGGTGCAGGGCTTTTCGACCTTGGTGCCCGCGCCGCCGCAGGTGGGGCACGTCTGCGTGAAGGTGATGATTCCGCCCGAGCGCCGGACCTGCCCCGCGCCGCGGCAGGTCGAACACGTCACGCGCTTGGAACCGGGCTCGGCCCCGTTGCCGTCGCACCGTTCGCACGTCATGTTCTTGCGGAACGAAATTTCCTTTTCCACGCCCTGCGCCGCCGCCTCGAGGGTGATCTCGAGATCGTAACGCAGGTCATCGCCGTCACGGCCACCGCCCCGCCGCGCGCCGCCG
Organism: Opitutia bacterium; assembly: GCA_947474935.1. Lineage (GTDB taxonomy): Bacteria > Verrucomicrobiota > Verrucomicrobiia > Opitutales > Opitutaceae > ER46. The sequence continues at coordinate 73,750 of CANJKL010000011.1, read as the reverse complement.
CCGCCGCCCCCGAACATCTCGTCGAAAATTCCCCCGCCCCCGCCCCCGCCGCCCTGCTGGCCAAAAACGTCGCGAAAAATATCGAAGGGATCGTGGAAGCCGCCGCCGGCCGCGCCCCGGGGACCCGGCGCGCCCGCGCCGCCTTCGAAAGCGGCCGGCCCGTAGCGATCGTAGGCCGCCCGCTTCTCCGCATCGCTCAGCACCTCGTAGGCGTGGGAGACCTTCTTGAACATTTCCTCCGACTCTTTGTTGCCGGGGTTCTTGTCGGGATGATACTGCACCGCCTTCTTGCGGTAGGCCTTCTTCAACTCGTCCGCGGTGGCGCTCTTCTCGACACCGAGCAGTTCGTAATAGTCGTGTTTGGCCATGGGCGTGTGATTCGAAGCGAAGTCGGAAAATCAATCCGCCGCGCGGGTAATCAGTTGCGATTATTCGGCGGGTTTCTCGGCGCCGGATTTACCCGCACCACTGGAAACGATTACCGACGCCGGTCGCACCAGACGTCCGTTGAGAGCAAAGCCCGTGCGCACCACGTTGACCACATGACCTTCCGCCACCCTGGCGTCCGGCTGGGCGGAAATTGCCTCGTGCAGATTGGCATCGAATGCGGCACCGGCCGGATTGATTTCCTTCAGGCCGTGGTTCCCCAGGGCGACCTTCAGTTGCGTCAGCACCATCTCGACTCCGCCGGCGAGCGCCTTGATGTCCGCCGCGGGCTGCCGGGCTGCGTTGATCGCGAGCCCCAGATTGTCGATGGCGGGCAGCAATTCCTCGATCACCCGCGCGGCCGCAAACAGCCGCAATTCCTCTTTCTCGCGCAGCGCCCGGCGCCGGAAATTCTCCAGATCCGCCGCCGTGCGCATGAGACGGTCGTAGTTCTGCGCCGCCTCGGCCTTGGCCGCGGCCAGCGCCGACGCGGGGTCCCCGGCGCCCGAAGCAGTCTCAGGCGAGGGTGCGGACGCGGCGTCCGGCACGGAGGAATTGATCGTTGGATCCTGGTTTTCGGGCTCTGGCATGATGCAAAAGAGAACCCATCTAACTACGGCTTTGGCGTTTCTTCAAGTATTGTCCCAAAGGGATCGCTTGGGGCGGCCTGCCGCGACCCGCGCTCAAACGAAATCCTCGGTCACCAACAGGATCGTCGTGGTCTCGGCGGTGAAAGTAAACGCCCCGGCATAGGGCAGAAGCACGTTCCCCCCCCGGCCAACTCGCGGGCTGGCCGGCGTCCGCGAGCCGTTGCCATTCTCCGAACTGGCGCGCACCGCGCCGCTCACGACGCTCAGCAACCGGGGCTGCTCGCCCGCCCGCAGATGCACGCGTTCACCCACCCCGAGCACCAGCCGCCGGATGCGAAACGCCTCGCAATCCGCAATCGTGCCCGACGTGGGGGCCGCGCGCACGGGTGCCGGCTCGAAATCCGTCCAGTCGATCGAACGCAGGGACTGCGGTACATGCAACTGCCGCGGGAGGCCGTCCAGCCCCACCCGCCCCCAGTCGTAAACGCGGTAGGTCGTGTCGGAATTCTGCTGGATCTCGAGAATGAGGTTGCCGGCGTCGATCGCGTGCACCTGGCCGCTGCGGACCAGAATCGAGTCGCCGGCGGCGACCGAGAATCGATGCACGCAGGCTTCCAGCGTTTGCGCCACGATCGCGCGCTCGAATTGTTCGCGCGTCACGTCGCGCTTCAGTCCGACGATCAATTCCGCGTCCGGCGCCGTTTCGGCGATGTACCAGTTTTCGGTTTTCGGCTCGCCGCCCAGCTCTCCCGCAACGGCCGCCGGCGGGTGAACCTGCAGGCTGAGGCGCTCGTGGCAGTCCAGCCACTTCACCAAGAGGGGAAACGGTTTCGCGGCCGGCCACTTCGGCCCCATGACGTCCGCGGCGTGGTGCGTGAGCACGGTGCGGAGCGATTGGGCGTTCAGCGCACCGCCGCCGACGATGGACTGCGCCTCGGGCCGGTCGACGATTTCCCAGCTCTCCCCGATCGGCTGTCCGGCCGGAAGCTTTCGCCCCAGCGACTTTTCCAAGGCCCGGCCACCCCACACCCGTTCCTGGTAAAGTGGCTCGAAACGAAGCAGTTCACGCATGGGCATTGACGAGTTTTTTGTGAAAAGGGCCCGGGGGGTGTTTACCATTGACCACCCTGCTCGTTAGCGTGGAATCCGCACCAATTTCGCAGCTGGCCCACACAAATGTCCAAGTCGGAGACTTCAAACTCAAACGATGGCCCGTCCTTTCAGGCCCCGCGCTACCACCCCAACTGGGGCGCGGCGCTGGTCTGCTTCGCCTTGGGGATCTTCCTGCTCGTCGCGCTGCTGGCCTACGATCCCGCGCAAAGCAGTTGGCGGACGGCCCAGCCAACGTTGAAAAATCCGGCCGGGATTTTGGGGGCCAACGCCATCTGGGCGATGCTGTTCTCCCTCGGCGCCAGCACCTGGCTCATCCCGCTATTCCTGCTCTGGATGCTGTGGGTCTCCGTCCGCAGCTCGAAGCATCTGACCGGCACCCGCACCGTCGCGATCATCGTCGCCTGCCTTTCGCTGGCGGGCCTTGCCGCGATGTTCGACGCGATGAACTGGGGCAACGACCCGGCGAAATGGGGCAGCGATTATTTTCCACGGGGATTTGGCGGCTGGGTCGGGGCGGCGCTCTATCACCGGTTGCTCGCCGACGCCCTCGGGCCCTTCGGCTCGGCGCTGATCTTCGGCACCGTCTACATCGGGGCGCAGCTTTTCATCTTCACGAAGGACATCGGCGGCGAATTCGAAAAAATCTTCCATAACTTCGGTGCCTGGCGGGCCGAGCGGGCGAAGTTGAAGGCCGAACGCGAGGAACAGCGGCAGAAGGAAAAAGAGGCGCAGGCCAAACAAAAGACCGCGACTGCGACGGTCGCGGCCAAGGTGGCGGCCAGTGCGAGCCCGGCGCCGGCGACCGCAGCGGCGGCCGCCCCGGTCGGGCCCACGGGCAAGAAGACGTTTGTGCCCAAATCCGCCGAGGATCCCCTCGTCCGGGGCGCGAGCCGCCCCGCCGAATCCCCCGCCTCCGAGACCGCGCCCCCGCCGGCCAAAGTCGAAAGCAAGCCCGCGCTTCCGCCCAAGACGACCGAGGGCAAACCGGCCGTGACCGCGACGGCGACCGATACGAAGCCGCTGGCGGTCGCCACCGGCAAGGTCGAGCTCAACATCGTCAAGCCGGAGGAACCGAAAAAGGCGAAGATCACGCTACCGCAGAGCGACGACGCGAATTACCAGTTTCCGCTGCTTTCGCTACTCAAGGAGCAGGTCAAACCCGCCGCCGGCAACAGCGAGGAAGAACACCGCCAGAACGCGGAAAACCTCCTCCGCATCCTCAGCGAGTTTGGCGTCGAAGTCACCTTGGGCGAAATCCACGTCGGACCGGTCATCACGCGCTACGAAGTCGTGCCGGCCGCCGGCGTGCGGGTCGAAAAAATCGCCGGGCTCGACAAGAATATCGCCCTTGGCATGCGGGCCCAGTCGGTCCGTATTCTCGCGCCGATCCCCGGCAAGGCGGCCGTGGGCGTCGAGGTACCGAACCAGCACCCCACTCCGGTGGGCATGCGCGAACTGCTGGAAAGCGTCGACTGGGCCGAAGCCAAGGCCGAGCTCCCGATCGCGCTCGGCAAGGATGTCTCCGGCAAGCCGCTCATTTCGGATCTCGCGAAGATGCCCCACCTGCTCATCGCCGGCGCCACCGGCTCGGGCAAATCGGTCTGCATCAATTCGATCGTGGCCTCGATCCTCTACTCCAAAAGTCCGAAGGACGTGCGCCTGATCATGGTCGACCCCAAGGTCGTGGAGTTGAAGATCTTCAACTCGCTGCCGCACATGCTGATTCCGGTCGTCACCGAGCCGAAGAAAGTTCCCGCGGCGCTCAAGTGGCTGCTCGGCGAAATGGAACAGCGCTATCAGATTTTCGCGAAGGCCAACGTCCGCAACATCGTCGGGTTCAACACGCGCAAGAAGAACGGCAAGCCGGACTTCCCGCCCGCCGATCCGCAGGCCTCGCTCACGGGCGTCGATCCGCTTGCGGCCGACGACCTCGAAATTCCCGAGCGGCTGCCCTACATCGTGGCGATCATCGACGAACTGGCGGATTTGATGATGGTCGCGCCCGCCGAGATCGAAACGAGCATCGCGCGCCTCGCCCAACTGGCCCGCGCCGCCGGCATCCACCTCATCATCGCGACGCAACGCCCGTCGGTGAACGTCATCACCGGCGTGATCAAAGCGAATCTCCCCTCGCGCATCGCCTTCCAAGTCGCGTCCCAGGTCGACTCGCGCACCATTCTCGACACCAAGGGCGCCGACACGCTCATCGGCCGCGGCGACATGCTCTTTTCCCCGCCAGGCACATCCCGCCTCGTTCGCGCCCAGGGCGCCTTCGTTTCCGACGAGGAAGTTCAGGGGATGGTCGAATTCCTCAAACGCAACGGCCCGCCGCAGTACGCCCAGTCCGTACAGCAGCAGATTGACCGCGCGGCGCGTGAAGATGAAGAGGAGGAAGGCGGCGCAGGCGCGGACGGCGATCTGGGCGACGACGAGGAACTGTATCAGCAGGCGCTGGAAGTCCTAAAATCCACGCGCCGGGCCAGCACCTCCATGATCCAGCGCCGGCTGCGCGTCGGCTACAATCGCGCCGCCCGCATCATGGATCTCATGGAAGAAAAAGGCATCGTCGGGCCCGAGAACGGATCGAGTCCGCGGGAGATCCTGGTCGACCTCGATTCGCTCTAAGCGGGGCCGCGGACAAAATCCTCCTTCCCCTTCAGCTTCAAACCGCCTAACTCAAACCCATGCAGACCATCGGCGAACGGCTTGAGGAAGCGCGCAAAAAGAAGGGTATTTCCATCCGCGAAGCCGCCGAGGGCACCAAAATTCGGGGTGACTATCTGCAGAAATTCGAAAGCAACCAGTTCGACATCGGCCTCACCGAAATCTACACGCGCGGTTTTCTGCGGAACTACGCCAACTACCTGAAGGTCCCCGCGGATCGCATCATCAACGATTATGCCGCGCTTGGCCGCGGCGACGTCCGCCCCCGCCAGCCCAGCCGCGAAGTCTACGGCCGCATGGATATTTCGGTGGCGACGGCCGGCGAACCGAACGATCGCGCCGCGCCCCCGGAGGAAGGGTCGGCCGCGGCCGACGCCAAGGCGCCCCACGCTCAGCCGCGCTATCCGCGGGGCAGTGGCCCGGCGCTGCCCCGGGGCCCCGACCCCGCCGTCGTTTTCAAATACGCCAAGATCGGTGCGATCGTGGTCGGCGTCATTCTCGTCGGGATGATCATCAAGGCGTTGTTCAGCGGCGAATCGCATCCGACCCCGCCCCGCCAGCCGGCCCCAGCCGCGCCGAGCGCCGCCACTCCGAGCCCGAGCGCCGCGAACGGTTACAAGTTGATCGCCGTCGATACCGTCTTCGTCCGCGTGACGAAGCTGGTGGGCGACGATTCCGACGGAGAGGAAATTTTCAAGGGCACGCTCGACAAGGGTAAATCCCAGATGATCCCGTGGGATGGCCCGCACAACGTCTGGGCCAGCGAAGGCAGCAATCTGCAGGTCGAGTGGCAGGGCCGGCGTTTCCCCATGCAATTTCAGGGGTACGGCCACGGGCAGATGAAGCCCCGGTACTAACGCAACGCCACGGGCGGGCCGAGCACTTCACGCAGCACAAACGCCCGGCGGAGGCTGGCCGGGTCGCTCAAATCCTGGAGCAGCTGCAGCCGGCCCGAAGCCAGCTGCCCCGCCTCCGACGCCGCCGTATCCTTCGTCGCCGCGGCGAGCTGCGCCGCCCGCCGGCGGGCGAACATTTGGGCTTCTTCCAGCACCCGCATTTCCTCGGCCAGCTGCTCCTGCCGCGCGAGCTCCGCCGCGTTGACGGCCAGGGCCAGCGGCGGCGCCACCGGGGCTGGTGGCGGGTGGCGTTCGAGTTCGGCCCGCACGCGCCGGAAGGGATCCAGCGGCTCCGTCAGCGGCGGAATCACGACGACCGGCGGCTCATCCGATTCGACGGGGGCCGGCGCGGTCTGACCGCGGCGTTCCGCGACGATGCGGCGCATGCGCTGCTGAATCTCGCGCACGCGACGTTGTTCGTCCGCGTCCGTGTCCCCGGCCTCGTGCTCGGCGCTCTGATCCCGCGCGCGTTTGATCGCGCGCACCACCGAAAAAACGATGAAGGCAAAAGCCAGCAGCGGGATGTTTTGGAGCAACCAACTCATGACGACGCGAGGGCGGTTGAGGCGGAACGTGGAGCGAGGCCGGCCCGCTCCCTAGCGGGTCACTTCTTCCCCTCCGGGTGCGCGATCGAGCTCCGCATCGCGGTGTCCGACTGCACATTTTCCATCCGATAGTAATCCATCACGCCGAGTTTGCCCTGGCGAAATGCCTCCGCCAGCGCGAGCGGCACCTGCGCCTGGGCCTCGACGACCTTGGCCTGCATCTCCTGCACGCGCGCCTTCATTTCCTGCTCGAGCGCCACGGCGGCCGCGCGGCGGATTTCCGCCTGCGCCTGCGCGATGCTCTTGTTGGCCTCGGCCTGAGCCTCCTGCAGTTTCGCCCCCACGTTTTCGCCCACGTCGACGTCGGCGATGTCGATCGAAAGAATCTCGAACGCCGAGCCGACATCAAGGCCGCGCGCGAGCACGGTCTTCGAAATGCTGTCGGGCGATTCGAGGACGGTCTTGTAGCTCTCCGACGAACCGATGGTCGACACGATGCCCTCGCCGACGCGCGCGATGATCGTCTCCTCCTTCGCGCCACCGACAAAGCGGTCGAGATTGGTGCGCACGGTCACGCGCGCCTTCACCTTCACCTGGATGCCGTCCTTGGCGACGCCGTCGATGGTGGTGCGGCCGCCCTGCGGATTCGGGCAGTCGATCACCTTCGGGTCGACGGACGTGCGCACGGCCTCCTCCACGGATTTCCCCGAGCCCTTCGTGGCGAGATCGATGGCGCAGGCCCGCTGCCAGTCGAGCGCGATGCCGGCCTTTTGCGCGGCGATGAGCGCATGCACACAGGCGATGACGTTGCCGCCGGCGAGATACTGGGCCTCGATTTCGTCGATCGAAAGCTTGATGCCCGCCTTGGTGGCGCGGATGCGCGCGTCGACAATCACGCTGTACGGCACCTGCCGCAGGCGCATCGCCACGAGGTTCAGCGGGCTCACGCCGGCCCCGGCCAGCAGCGCGCGCAGCCAGACGCTGAAGAACGAGACAAAGATACCGAAGACGATCAGGACGGCGACGCCGGCAACGATCAGGAGGGCAAACGGAAGATTCATGTTGGGAGTTGGGTTACGATTAATCGAAAATTATCCACGGCGACGACCTGGAGCCGCGATCCCTTGGCGGCGAGCCCGGAGCGCGAATAGGCTTCATAACGCCGGCCGTCGAGCGAGACATAACCGCTCGGCGCGAGCGTGGTCTCCGCCTCGCAAATTTTGCCCACGACGGCCGCCGCATCGGCGACCGCCGGCTGGCTGGTGGCATCGACCGCCTGCTGGAGAAAAAACTTCCGGCCCCAGCGGGTCTTCGGCAGCAGGACAAATTCCGTGTAAAGGGCCAGCCCCAGCAGCGCCAGTGCGACCAGGGCCGCCAGCCCGCCGCCCAGCCCGCCGAACGTGTTAAACGCCACGGCGGACCCGCCCAGCATGGCGAGGCCACCCAGCACGCCGAGGATGCCGCCGGGCGTGATCACCTCGAAGCCGAGGAGCACGATGCCCAGCAGAAAAAGGAGGACGATCGCACTCATGTCGCGGCCCTCACCACGATCAGCGCAAAATCGGTGCGCCGCGCGACGGTCACCGCGGTGCCGGCATCCAGCACGCCGACCTCGACCCGCGCCTCATAGCGCACCCCATCGATCTCCACCTGGCCGGAAGGTCGCAGGGCGGTCGCCACAACACCGCGACGACCGATCAAACCGTTGGTGTCCGTCAGGCTTTCCGGCGCGCCCCCCGCCGCCTGCGCGGACCGCGATACGGCGGAACTCAGAATCATGCGGTCCCAAAGCCAGCCGTGGGGAATGAAACGCACCAGCAACAGACCCAGCGTGACCGCGATCAACAAGCCGAGACCGACGTTGAGCAACGGTTGCAGAAACAGCGCATGGGAAAATACGACGGGCTCGTTCGGCCAAATGTCCGCCATCGACCACACGAGCGAACCGAACATCAACACCGCGCCAGCCAGCGCGACCAGCACCACGCCCGGAAAGAGGAAAAGTTCCAACGCCACCAGGATCAGCCCCAGGCCAAAGATCAGCGCGGGCTCGTGACCGGAGAGGCCGGCCGCGTAGTTGCCCAGGAAAACCACCGCGAGGCAAACGATGCCGACGATACCAAAGATCCCGAACCCCGGGGTCTTGAACTCAATGAACAGCGCCAGCATCCCGAGCCCCATCAGGATGGGCGAAATCGAATTCAGCCAGACCGCGAACGCCTCGGACCAAGTCATGGCCAGCGTGGTGACGACCGGGCGCGTCGGTCCAAACCGCCGTGCGATGAGCTCGTCGACGTTTTTCGCCGTGCCCGCCGAAAGCAGGCTGCGCGGGGGATCGCCGTAGAATTTTGCCGCCTCACCGGCCGTGAGCGAAAGCAGTTCGCCCTTACTCTTGATGACGTCGTCGCCGATTTTCAGTTCCTTGTCGGCATCGATCATCGCCGAGATCACTTCGCCGCGATAGCCCTTGCCCTCGCTCATCGCCCGGACCCGGGCTTTCAAATAGCTGACGATTTTCAGCTTCATCGTCGCCTCCACGTCCTGCCCGCCGGCCGAGACGGGCGCCGCCGCCCCGATGATGCCCTCGGGCGAAAACCAGATTTCGTTCGTGGTGGCGGAGATGAAAGCGCCGGCGGACATCGCCTCGGAATTCACGTAGGTGACCGTCGTGCCGGGAAAGCGGGCGATCGCCTCCATGATGCTGAACGTGGAGTCGAGCTCTCCACCGGGCGTTTTCATGTCGAACACCACGGCGTCCGCCTTCTGCTCGATGGCCTCCTTGAGGCCGCGCCGGACCAGATAGAGCACCGCCGATCCGATCGGCCCGCGCACGGGGATGACCTGCACGCGAAACGGCTGCGCCGCCACCCCCGGTTCGGGGGTCGGCGCGGAGGTCACGGCCACGCCGGCGGGCTCCGCCCCAAAAAGGGGGGAGAGGAGCCAAAGCCCGAGGAGCGGAAGCAACCACGCGCGCATGAGGTTGCCATGCATACCCCGCGGCGCCGGCAGCGCAAGCACCCGGGCAGTCGAAAATCCCCGCCCGTTTCCATAAAACACTTGGCGGCACCGACCGGACGGAGAATCATCCCTCTCCATGGAAAAGGTTTCCTACCAAGGGCAGACGCTCACGCGCTGGCGCGTCGGCAATTCCACTTTTCTGGCGCTGCCCGAAAAAGGCGCGCGGCTGATGAACTGGAATGTCACGCTGGGCGACGGTTCGGTGCGCGATGTGCTCTACTGGCCCGAACAGGCGGATTTCGGCGACGTCGCGAAAGTCCGGGGGGGCAACCCGATCCTGTTTCCCTTCAACGGCCGCTGCTTCGACCGCGGCGAGATTTTCTTCTGGCGCGCCGCCGACGGCGTGCGCCGGCCAATTCCGATTCACGGCATCGCGCGGCAGGGCGACTTCAAAGTCGTCCACGCCGACGCCCGGGGTTTCATCGCGCAGTTCATGCCGGGCGACGAGGCCCGCGCGAGCTATCCCTTCGACTACGAGTTCACGGTGACCTACCGCTTCGAGCCCTTCGGCCTGATGTGCGAGTTCGCGTTGAAAAACCTGGGGAGCGAACCGCTGCCGTGGAGCGCCGGGCATCATTTCTATTTTACCGTGCCGTGGAGCGAAGGCGCGGGCCGAGGGGACTACATCATCCGGATTCCCGCCACCAAACGGTTCCGGCAGGATCAGGCCACCGGGCAACTGGTCGCCGGTCCGGCCCTGCAGCACGAGGAATCCCTGGCCAACCCGGCCCTGGTCGACACTCTCCACACCGGCCTCCGCAGCCACGAGGTTGTCTTCGGGGAAAAAGGCCGTCCGGGCGATATCATCGTACGGCTGGGTGCGGACAAGGTGCCCGCGCCCGATGCGACGATGGTGACGTGGACCCACGCACCGAATTCTCCGTTTTACTGCGTCGAACCCTGGATGGGGCCGCCGAATGCCGCCGAACACAAGGTGGGGCTGCACCATGTGGCTCCGGGCGAAACCGGAAAATTTGTCGTCAGCGTCAGCGTCAAGTAGCGCGCCCATCGGCGGCAATTTCGCCGTTACCTTTTTCTCAACTCTCGGTCAGATTTTCCCATGCCTTCGCTCTGCCATTCCATTGCCTTCATCGAAAGTCTCGGCGGTCCCGAGATGGTGATGATCTTTGTGATCATCCTCGTGCTCTTCGGCGGGAAGAAGCTGCCCGAGTTCGCCCGCGGCATGGGTAAATCGATTCGCGAATTCAAAAAGGCCGCCGCCGGCGTCGAGGAGGAATTCAAGCGCGCCCTGGAGGAAGACGAACAAAAGTCCGCCGCGGCCGCCCGCGCCCTCGAGCCACCGCCCCCGGCGCCCACACCCGACACGCCGGCCACCGGCGAAAATCAGGGACTCCAATCGCACGCCGAGGGCTACGGGCACGACGAATATCAGCACAATTCGTCCGGCGACACGGCCGAACACGGCTGGAATTACCATGGCTCCGACGAGGTCGCGGCAAACCCCGCCACCACCACCCCCGAAGCGACCCCGGCGGCCAGTGCGGAAATCCAGGTGCCTCCCACGGAGCCCACCACCGGGACGCCGGAAGATCCGCCGCCGGAAACTCCGTCCGCCACGTCCCCCTCGCCCGCCACCCCACCGGCCACCGGCGCGCCCGAGCCCACGGCGCCGCCCGCGCCGGTGAATCCAGCCGTGCCTGAGCCGGAAAAAAACCCGTGATTCATCCGTGGCGCCGCACCCCGACAACGATCCGCCGGTGCTCCTCCCCATCACCGGTGAGCTCGATCTGCACACCTTTCGTCCCGGCGATCTCGGAGCATTGATTCCCGCTTATCTCGCAGAGTGCGCCCGGCGTGGCCTCCGCGAAGTGCGCGTCATCCACGGCAAGGGCACCGGCACGTTGCGCACCACGGTTCACGCGCTGCTGATGCGTTTGCCCGTCGTGGCGTCGTTCCGCTCCGGCGACGAATCCACCGGCTCCTGGGGGGCCACCGTCGTGGCCCTGCGAAAATGAACTGCCGCGGCCTGCGCTGGGTGATCATTTCCCTCGGGCTGGCCGGTCTGGCCGCCCGGGCGGGAGCAGTCGCACCGGCGCCGGTCCTGCTCATTTCGCTCGACGGATTTCGTTGGGACTACTGCGAACGGAACCCGGCGGAGACTCCGCATCTGCGGCGCCTCGCCCGCGAAGGCGTCTCCGCCCGCGGCCTGATCCCGGCGTTCCCATCGCAAACGTTCACCAGCCACTACTCGATCGTGACGGGCCTTTACCCGGCGCACCACGGCATCATCGGCAATATTTTTTTCGATCCCGATCTCGGAGAGTTTTTCAATTACAAGACCGCGGCCGCCCAGCACGATCCCCGCTGGTGGGGCGGCGAACCGATCTGGATCACAGCGGTAAAACAGGGCCGGAAAAGCGCCTGTAATTTTTGGGTCGGCTCCGAAATCGCGTTTGGCAAATTCCGCGCCACGATCGCCAAGCCCTTCGATCTCAAGGCGACGTTCGAAGCCCGGTGCGAGGAACTCTTCACCTGGCTGCGCCTGCCGGAGGACCAGCGACCGGCGGTCATCACCTTCTATCTCGAAGAAACAAATTCCACCGCCCACTATCAGGGCGTGGCGGCGGAGGCCACGCGGGCTGCGATCAAACTCCTCGACGAGCGCGTGGGCCGCATCGCGGCGCAGGCGCAGGGGGAAAATATCCCGCTCAACCTCGTCATCGTCTCCGACCACGGCATGGCGACGACGGACGGCCAGACGCAGACGCTCATGCTCGACGACCAGGTCGATCTGAATACGGTGCAGGTGGACTTCGACGGCCCGCTGGCCGGATTGCGGCCCCTCGATGGCGACGTGACGGCCCTGGTGCGGCGCCTCGCGACCCTGCCGTCGACCCACAAGGTGTATCGGGCCGGAGACCTCCCGGCCCGCTGGCATTTGACCGGCAGCCACCGGATTCCGGACGTATGGATCGTGCCCGATCCCGGCTGGCGCATCCAGCGCCGCAGCGCGTTCGCCCGCACCCGGGACTATCGCCTGAAAGGCGAACACGGCTACGACAACGCCGCGGCCGAAATGCACGGGATCTTCATCGCGCACGGCCCGGCCTTCAAATCGAACGCCACGATCGAGGCCGTGGAAAACATTCACGTCTACAATCTGCTCTGCGCGACCCTCGCTCTCATCCCGGCGCCGAACGACGGCGACGACCGGTTGGTCAAAGCCGCCCTGCGAAAACCGTAGGCGCCACCCGGCGCCGAAGTTCGCCCGCAACCCGGTTGCCGGCGAGCCGGTGAGGCATGGCGCGGATGCCGGTTGAAACCCCGGCGCGGTCCGCCAGATTTCCCAAGCATGAATTCGATTCCGCCCCCACTGACCCCGATGCACGAGATCGATTACAAGATCCACGGCGACGACATGCAGTTTGTGGAAATCGAACTCGACCCCGCCGAAGCCGTGGTCGCCGAAGCGGGTGGCATGATGTTCATGGACGACGGCATCGTGATGGAAACGATCTTCGGCGACGGTTCGCCGCGCGCGGGCGGCCTGCTCGGCGCGCTGCTGGGGGCCGGCAAACGCGTGCTGACCGGTGAATCGCTTTTCATGACGGTTTTTCAAAACCAGGCGGGCGAGAAGCGCCGCGTTGCGTTTGGCGCGCCCTACCCCGGGAAAATTGTGCCCGTGCGCCTGCGCGACCTCGGCGGCGAACTCATCGCCCAGAAGGACTCTTTTCTCTGCGCCGCCAAGGGCGTGACCATCAGCATTGCGTTTCAAAAACGTTTCGGCGTCGGTCTTTTTGGCGGGGAGGGATTCATCATGCAGCGGCTTACCGGCGACGGCTGGGCGTTCATCCATGCCGGGGGCACGCTCTACGAACGCACGCTGGCCGCGGGTGAAGTCCTGCGCGTCGACACCGGGTGCATCGTCGCATTCCAGCCGACGATCGAGTATGACATCCAATTGGTCGGAGGCGTGAAAACGGCGCTGTTCGGCGGCGAAGGTCTTTTCTTCGCGACGCTGCGCGGCCCCGGAAAAATCTGGCTGCAATCGCTGCCGTTTTCCCGGCTCGCCAGCCGCATCGTCGCCGCCGCCCCGCAAACCGGTCGTGGCGGACGCGAGGAGGGTTCGCTGCTCGGCGGGCTCGGCCGGATGGTCAACGGCGACAACAGTTAGGCCGGATTGGGCGGTTGCCGTCCGGCGGCGCAAGGCCGCCGGATGCGGCCAGAGGAGCGTTGTCGTCAAACGCGGAACCCTTAAGCTTCTCCACCCGTGAAAATACCTCTGACGTATGGATTGTTCATGGCGCTGAGTGGCGCGGTGCTCACGCTGGCGATGTTTTTTGCCGGCCTGCACGAATCCGTTGCGAGGATGGCGGCCGCCCAGTGGATCGGGACGATGGGAGGAATCGCCATCGGCACCACCTGCCTTTCGCTCGCCATCCGCGAGAAACGCGCCACCGCCCCCACCGGCACCGCCTGGGGCTACGGCTCGGCACTGGGAACCGCCATCCTAACCGGACTGGGAGCCACCGTCCTCGGCACGATGTTCGGTTATGCCTATTTCAGTTTCATCAACCCAAACCTGATCGAGGTCATGGTGCGGATGCAGATGGAAAAAATGGAGGCCGCCGGGCTGAGCCCGGCGAAAATCGCGGAGATCGAACCAACGATTCGCAAATTCATGTCGCCGGTCCTGTTGACCGTGCTCCAGGCCTTCTTCGGTTTCCTGTCGACCACGGTGATGGCTTCGATCGTCGCGATCTTCTTTCGCCGGCCCCTCGCCACGCCCAAGACACCGGTGGCCTGTGCCTAGGTCAGCGAGTGAACCTCCGGCACCGCGCGCCCGGGCAAAATAAAAGGGGCCCGAATCGCTTCGGGCCCCTGTCTCATGGGTTAACTGTGGCGGAGGATTAACTCCGACCAACCAGCCGTTTCCAGCTAAAGCGGTATTCGAGCGTGGCCATGCCCAGCAAAGCGAGGACGCTGGCATAGCCCACGAACGAATCCGCAGTCACCGGGAAACGGAGAGAGAGTAAAAACGCGGTGGCGGCGAAAACGCCGGAGAGGACCGCAAGGACGATGATGTTATTCTTCATAGGTTTATTCCGGCCCACCAAGGACCGACACGCAGACTATACGCCAAACCATTCAATAGTTGAAATCGCTAGTTCCTATCTTATCCATAGGAGTTTCCTATGGAACTCCCTCAATTGCGCTACTTCGTCGCCGTGGCGGAAACGGGGAATTTCACCCGTGCTTCAGAACGAAGCAATGTAACTCAACCATCTCTTAGTCAGCAGATAATAAATCTTGAACGCGAGGTTGGGCATAAACTTTTCCATCGCTTGGGGCGCAAAGCGGTCCTCACCGAAGCTGGCACGGCCTTCCTCGATCGAGCTCGGCGCATCCTGTTCGAAGTCGAAAACGCGACCAAGGAGCTCAGCGATCAGCCCGGTCTTGGACGCAAGATCACCGTCGGTGCGGTTCAAACCGTCATGCCCTACCTGATTACTCCATTCATCGCCGAATGCAGAACGCGCCATCCAAATATTCAAATCCATGCTCGGGAAGATTTTAGAAGCGATCTGGTCCGCGCGGTGGTAGAGGGAGACCTCGATCTGGCTGTCGTTCCACTCCCCATCAAGGATCATCGGGTTTCCATCGAACCTTTGCTGACGGAGCCCCTTTTGCTGGTGGTGGGACGACATCATCCCATCGCCAGCCGGACGGAGATCAGCATCACGGACCTCGCCGAAGAAACGTTCATCTCGCTCGGCGATTTGAGTGCGCTCTCGACCCAGATCCGGGTGTTTTTTGGCGACCACAACTTCTTACCGAAGATCGGTTACCGCTGCGCGCAAGTTGCCACGCTGAAACTGTTCATCTCCCTGGGCCTGGGTATCTCCATTCTTCCCCAACTCGCGCGACAGCCCGATGATCGCGATACGCTTACCTATCTGCGCATCACGGGCACCGCACCCACCCGCGAGTTGGTCATCATCCGACATCTGCAACGCTACCAAAGCCGTGGTGCCGAACAGTTTTTAGCCCTCTTTCGCGAGCACGCCCGCGCCTACGTGGCGCAGGAAACGGGGTGATGGTTGCGCTTCTGGCAAAAAGTTAAACGCCCCCCTTACATGTCCGGAACCGGCCATCATCATGCGCTTACGCCGCGCCGCGAACTCGCCACGCTGCTGACGCTAGGGGCGGTGCAGTTCACCCACATTTTGGACTTCATGATCATGATGCCCTTGGGCGGGCAGTTGATGCGGATGTTCAACATCACGCCGGCCCAGTTCACGCACCTCGTTGCGGCGTACGGGATCGCGGCGGCGGTGAGCGGATTTGCCGGCGGATTCGTACTCGATCGCTTCGACCGCAAGCGATCCTTACTCGTGCTCTACGCCGGATTTGGCGTGGCCACGCTGGCCTGTGGCCTCGCTCCCACGCATCATGCGCTGCTGATCGCCCGGCTCGCCGCCGGCGCTTTTGGCGGACTGGCCGGGTCCATGGTTTCGGCAATGGTGGGTGACGTTATTCCACCCGCCCGCCGCGGTCGCGCGATGAGCCTGGTCATGGCCGCATTCCCGGTGGCCTCCGTGCTGGGCGTGCCCGCGGGACTCGTGCTCGCCGGGAAATACGGCTGGCACGCGCCTTTCTTCATGCTCGCCGCCTGTGCGGCTGCCGTCCTCGTCCTCGCGAGCCTGGCGCTGCCGCCAATCCGGACCGCAGTGCATGGCCACCAACCGTGGCGCCAGATGCGGGAAATTCTTTCCCACGGCATCCACCTGCGGGCTTTTGCCGTGGGCATATTTCTCGTCATGGCGGGGGGCGTGCTCATCCCGTTTCTCGCCCCGACGTTCATCGCCAACGTCGGCCTCGACGAAAAAGTCGGCCTGCCCATCGCCTACGCCGTCGGCGGGCTCGCCACCGCCGTCAGCACGCCGCTGGTTGGCTGGTTGAGCGATCATACCGACCGGTTGCGACTGCTCGCCATCATGTCCGGCGGCGCCGTGATCGTCGCCCTCGTGATCACCCGGCTCGGCCCGTCGTCGCTCGCGGTCGCATCGTTGATGATGGCGCTCTTCATGGTGACCATGTCGGGACGGTTTGCTCCCGCCATGACGATGATCACGAACGCCGTGGAGGCGCGCTATCGCGGCGGCTTCATGAGCGTGAACGCCGCGCTGCAACAGGCGGCGGGCGGGCTCGCCAACGTCGTCGCGGGCCGGTTCATCACGCGCGAACCCTCCGGCCACCTCGCGGGATTTCCGCTGCTGGGCTACGTTGCGGCCGGGTGCTTCATCCTCACGGTCCTCCTCGCGGCCGAACTGTGTTCGGCCGCGCCGCACGTCTCCCAGCCGGCGAAGCAGAATTCACTCACGCCCGTTTCACCGGAAGCCGCGCTGTGACACGCCGGGAGGGCGCCCCCGGCCGCGCTTGCGTCGCCGGGCCATCGGCTGCAATGTGTTGCCCCATGATCGACGCAATCAAGAAAACCCTCCTCGCGGGCGTCGGCGCCGCGATCATCACCAAGGAAAAGGCCGAGGCCGCCTTGAACGACCTCGTGAAACAGGGCAAGATCAGCACCGCCGACGCGCGGGCCGTGGCCGAGAAAATTGCGGAACAGGGCCGGCATGAATTCGAGGATCTCAGCAACCGGCTGAACGAGAAAATCAAGGACGTCACCAGTCACTTCGATCTCAAGCAGCGCGAGCGCATCGACGCCCTCGAGGCGCGGGTGCGCACCCTGGAGGAGAAACTCGCCGCCGCCTCGCGGGATATGCCGGCGTCGTGAAGCCGTTCGACCTCCTGCGCCACGCGGTCCGGGCAAAGGAGATCCTGGCGGTACTCGCCCGCCACGGCTTCGCCGATCTGTTCAAGCAGATCGATCTGCCTCCGGGCTTCTGGGACCACTTGTTGCCCCCGCCCGGGCCCGTGCGCACCACGGAGGAGCGGGCCCGGCTCGCCGCGGAGGAACTCGGCCCCACCTTCGTCAAGCTCGGCCAGCTGCTCTCGATGCGGCCGGACGTGCTGCCGCACGCATTCATCCTCGAACTGAGGAAATTGCAGGACAGCGTGCAGCCGCTGCCTTTCTCCTCCCTCGGCCCCGTCCTCCGCGAGGCGCTGGGCCGCGAGGCCCACGAGGTGTTCACCGACTTCAACGAGGAGCCGCTCGCCTCCGCGTCGCTCGCCCAGGTGTACTTTGCCCGTTTGCGCGACACCGGCCAACCGGTCGCCATCAAAGTCCAGAAACCCGACATCCAGGGTACGATGGAGGCCGATCTCGATCTCGCGGCATGGCTGGCCGGGCTCCTGCAGCACCGCATCGCGGCCCTCCAAGCCGTCGACCTTCGCGCCCTCGTCGAGGAGGCGCGCCGTGGCATCCTGCGCGAACTCGACTTCCGCCACGAGGCGCGCAGCCAGCAGTATTTCAACGCGCAGAATCCGCATCCCGAGCAGGTGTTCGCACCGCAGGTCAACCTTGAGCTGAGCTCCGAGCGCGTGCTCGTCATGGAGTACATCGACGGCCGGCCGGTGAGTCAGCCCGGCCTGCCGCCCGAAACGATGCGGCTGCTCGCCGCCCGCGGCGCCGCCTCGCTCGTGCGCCAGGTGCTGGTCGCCGGCTTCTTCCACGCGGACCCGCATCCCGGCAACGTATTCGTCACCGCCGACGGCCGCCTTTGTTTTCTCGACTGGGGTCTCGTCGGCCACCTCACCCGCCGCCTGCGCTACGCCCTCGCCGACTTCTGGGTCGCGGCCGTGCAGCAGGACGCCGAGCTGATTGTCCAGATCGCCGCCGATCTTGCCCCGCCGGAAACCAGGCTCGATCTGCACACGATGGAGAAAGAGGTCACCCTGGCCCTGCGCGAGGAACTCAACTTTGCCATCGGCCACCAGCAGCTCGGACGCGCGATGCTGAAACTGCTCTATATTTTCGGGAATCACGGCATCCCGCTGTCGCGCGATTATTCGCTCATGGCCAAGGCCGTGTTGTCGATCGAGGAAGTCAGCCGCGTCCTCGATCCCCGTTTCGACCTCCGAGTGCAGGCAGAGCCGGTGCTCCGCGAAGTCTATCGCGAGCGGACCAGCCCGGGCACGCTGTTGCGCCGGGCCCGGACGTTTTTGAACAGCAGTCTGTCCGGCCTGCAAAACCTGCCCGCCGAACTGCACCGGCTCGTGCGCCGGCTCGAGCGCGACGACCTGACGGTCAATCTCCAGCATCGCGGACTCGAGGACCACGACGACGCGATGAAGATCGCCGCCAATCGCATCGCCCTCGGGGTGATCATCGGTTCGCTCATCATCGGCTCCTCGCTCATCGTCACCACGGGCACGAAGCCCCTCTTGTTCGGCTATCCGATGCTCGGCATTGTCGGCTACCTGCTTTCGGCGCTGCTGGGCCTCTACGTCGTTTGGGACATCATCCGGCACGGCCGGCACAAGTGAGCGATCGCCGCGTCCGGCTTGTCGGCGGGCGTTTCGCCGCGTAGGATACCGGATTCATGTCTGTTCCCTCCCCGCTTGCCACGACTGACCCGCTTCCCGCGCAAGCCCTCGCGCGTCCGGAGTTGCTCGCGCCCGCCGGGGATTGGGAATGCGCGCGAGCCGCCGTCGAGAGCGGGGCTGACGCCATCTATTTCGGCCTCGAACGCTTCAATGCGCGGATGCGCGCGAAGAATTTCACCCAGGCCGACCTCCCGGCCTTGATGGAATTTCTCCACCGGCGCGGCGTGCGGGGCTACGTCACGTTCAACACGCTGGTCTTCACCAACGAGCTGGCCGCGGCAGAGGATTACCTGCGCACCATCATCGCCGCCGGCGTCGACGCCGCCATTGTCCAGGACATCGGCATCTGCCGCATGATCCGGGCGCTGTCGCCCGATTTTCCGATCCACGGCTCGACGCAAATGACGATCACGAGTGCTGCTGGCGTCGAGTTCGCCCGCGAACTCGGGGCGCAACTCGTGGTGCTCGCCCGCGAGAACTCGATCGCCGAGATCGAAAAGATCCGGCAGGCGGCCCCAACGCCACTCCCGCTCGAGGTCTTCGTCCACGGCGCCCTTTGCGTCGCCTACTCCGGCCAATGCCTCACGAGCGAATCGCTGGGGGGGCGGTCCGCCAATCGCGGCGAGTGCGCCCAGGCCTGCCGGCTGCCCTACGATCTCATCGCCGATGGCAAGCAAGTCGACCTCGGCGACCGCCGCTACCTGCTAAGCCCGCAGGACCTCGCCGGCCTCGACGTCCTGCCGGACCTCGTCCGCGCCGGCGTCAGCTCGCTGAAAATCGAGGGCCGGCTCAAGTCGCCCGAATATGTGGCGAGCATCACCCGCGTTTACCGGCAGGCCCTCGACCGGATCTTCGCCGCCACCCCCGGGACGCCGCCCCCGGCCAACGAAGTCAAATCGGCGCGCTACGAACTCGAGATGAGTTTCTCCCGCGGGCTCCACACCGGCTGGTTCCGCGGCATCAACAATCAGGAACTCGCGCATGCCCGCTTCGGCACCAAGCGCGGCGTCTTCCTCGGCGAAGTGACCGCCGTCGGGCACGAGTCGGCCACGCTGCGGCTCGTCGCACCGCTCAAGCCGGGCGACGGGCTCGTCTTCGACGCCGGCAAACCCGACGAACGAGAGGAGGGCGGCCGGGTCTATCAGGTCGAGCCGCGCGGCGCTGGCGGCGAAAGCACGCTGCGCTTCGGCCACGGCGACATCGACTGGCGCCGCGTCCGCGTCGGCCAGTTCGTCTGGAAAACCAACGACCCCGCCCTCGACCGCGAGGTGCGCGCCACCTTTGCCGGCGACGCCATCCGCCACCAACGTCCGATTACCCTGGAACTGCACGGCCGCGCCGGCACTCCGCTGACGCTCATCGCCAGCGACGGACTTGGCCACGTCGCGAAACTGGAATCGTCCCTCCCGCTTTCCTCCGCCGAGCGGCAGCCGCTCACCCCCGAACGCCTGCGCGAACAACTCGGCCGGCTCGGCGCCACGCCTTTCAAACTGGGTGAGCTGAAATCGTTCATCGAAGGTGAAGTCATCCTGCCCGTCAGCGAGCTGAACCGGATGCGCCGCGACATCGTGGTCGAGCTGGACCGTTTGCGGCGTCAGCCGCAGCGCTGGCAGACCACGGAGCTGCGGCAGCCCGATTTCCCGCGCGGCGCGGCCTCTTCCCGCTCGCCGGAACTGATCGCGGTCATCCGCCTGCTCGAGCAACTCGACGCCGCCTGGCAGGCCGGCGCCCGCACGATCTATTGCGAATTCGAAAACCCGAAACACTACCGCGACGCGGTGGCGCGCTTTCGCGAATTACAGGCCGGCGACTCCGCCGTGGATCGACCGGAAACTCCGCGCCCGCCTGCCACGATCTGGGTCGCTCCGCCGCGGATCTTCAAGCCGGGCGAGGAATGGATCCTGCAACAAGTACGCTCCAGCAACGCCGACGGCTACCTGGTGCGAAACTACGACCACCTCGCGTTCTTCGCCAAGGACCGGAAGCGCGGCGACTTCTCGCTCAACGTGGCGAACCCGTGGACCGCGAACTATTTTCTACATAGGTTCGGGCTCGAACGCGTCACCGCCAGCTACGACCTCAACGCCGTGCAGCTCGAAGCGCTGCTGCAAGCGGCCCCCGGCACGAATTTCGACCTCACGATTCACCAGCACATGCCGATGTTTCACATGGAGCATTGCGTGTTTTGCGCCTTTCTCTCCACCGGCAAGGACTACCGCGATTGCGGCCGGCCGTGCGACACCCACCGCGTGGCATTGCGCGATCGGGTGGGCGCCGAGTTGCCGCTCAAGGCCGACGCCGGCTGCCGCAACACCGTGTTCAACAACCGCGCGCAGTCCGGCGCCGAATACGTCGGGCGCCTCATCGAGTTGGGCGCCCGGAGTTTTCGTGTGGAATTCGTCAACGAGCCGGCCGACGAGGTCGTCCGGACGCTCGCCCGCTACGGCCGGTTGCTGCGGGGCGAGATCACCGGGGCGGAACTCTGGCGGGAACTGAAGCTGATCAACCAATTGGGCGTCACCCGCGGGCAGATGGAGGCAACACCGCAAGTGATCGCGAAAAAACGCTAACCGGACCGCCCGAGCGCCGCCCGGCCAGACCCAAAAACAAGGCGGGATCGCTTGCGCGATCCCGCCAAGTCCAGCTTCAACGTGGCCCTCGCACGGGCGGAGCCCGCACGAGGCGCACCCCTCTCTGACCAGCCGCTCCACCGGGAGTTCCACTGCGGCAAGCGGCGTGGGCCGGAACGTTTGCCACGGTTCCCCCACCCCATCGCGACCGAGTCAATCGAGCGCTCGGAGGCTGAATCACTCGTGCCCCGACGGCGGAAAATTTTCTTGTGTCGAAGTCGTCGGCAACCCCCTCTAGCCCGTCCTCCAACCACCGATGTCTCCGCCTGTTGTCACTCCTTCGCCGGCCAGCCCTCCCACGCCCAACAAGCTGAGCGACCTGGAGATCAAGGATGCCCAGCTGATTTTTGGTTCGGTCTGGCAGGACCTCGAAGCGGATTTCGGCCGGGAGAATCTGCGGTTCCCCAAGGAGATCATTCTACTCGGCGGCGCCCCCGGTTCGGGCAAGGGCACGAATACGGCGTTCATCACGCGCAGCCGCGGCCTGACCTGCGCCCCGGTCGTGATCAGCGCGTTGCTCGATTCGCCGGAAGCCAAGGCGCTGAAAGACGCGGGCATCATGGTCGGCGACCGCGAAGTCGTCCGCCTCCTCCTGCGGCAGTTACTGCGCAAGGAGTATCAGAACGGTGTCATCCTCGACGGTTTTCCCCGCACCAACGTGCAGGTGGAATGCCTGAAGCTGCTCGTCGACCAGATGCACGGCCTGCGCCGCGAGTTCTACACCACTCCCCTCAGCATCCATTTTCGCCAGCCCACGATCCACATCATGGTCCTGTTCGTGGACGAGAAGGAGTCGATCGCGCGACAGCTCAAGCGCGGGCGCGAGACGGTGGCGCACAATGAAGAGGTGAAGCGCACCGGCATCGGCGAGTTGATGGAGGACCGGCCGACGGACCACGTTGAAACTCTGGCCCGGCGGCGTTACCGCGTTTTTAAGGAGCAGACTTGGGATGCCCTGCAATCGCTGAAGGAAATCTTCCACTACCACTTCATCAATGCGCAGGGCCCGATCGGGGAGGTGGAGCAGAACATCCTCCGCGAGCTCGAATACCAGAGCACCCTGGAGCTCGATCCGCGCACCGTGGAACGGCTGCGGGGCGTGCCCGTGGCGAGCGAGATCATCGTCCACGCCCGGCAGGAACTGGTGAAGCGCCTCGACACCTATGAACTCGAGAGTGGTCCGCTGTTCGCGAAGGTTGTGGGGTTCATCGAAAAGAAGATCATCCCGATCGTGCTGCGGCACGCGATCTCCGGCACCGCCCACATCAACACCGAGGAGGCCGTGCTCGAGGATCCCGTGGCCCTCGCGATGTTGATCGATGTATTTTCCGAGCGGGGCTACCACGCGGACGTCGACATCCATCGCATCGAGGTGCCGGAGCGGGTCGATTTATCCACGGGCAAGATCACCTGCCGGACCAAGAAGGTTTTCCGGATCCAGATCCGTTTCCAAGGCTCCGAAATCAGGCGCGGATAACGCCCCGCGCGTTACTCGTAGCGCAGCGCCTCGATCGGATCGAGCGATGCGGCTTTCCACGCGGGGTAAAATCCGAAGGTGATGCCGATCGCGGAGCACACGACCAGGCCCGCCACGGCCCAGCCCCACGGGAAGACCGCCGCTGCATTGAGCACGTGCGCTCCAATGTTGCCGCCCACGACGCCAAAAATAACGCCCGCCAGCCCGCCCGTCAGGGAGAGCACGACGGCTTCGAGCAGAAACTGCACGAGGATGTCTTTCTTCTTCGCTCCGATGCTCTTGCGGATGCCGATCTCCTTCGTGCGCTCCGTGACGCTGACGAGCATGATGTTCATCACCCCGACGCCCGAGGCGAGCAACGCAATGGCGCTGATGACGAAGGCGCCGATCGCGACGACGCCGGCGATTTCGTTGAAAGCCTCGATCAGCGAGTCGTTCGAGTAGACTTCGAAATTGTTGGGTGATTCCGGACCCAGCTTGCGCACGACGCGCATGGCCCCGATCGCGGCATCCTGCGTGTCGCTCATCGTCGCCTGATCCGGCGCCTGCACGTTGATCCCGACGGAACGCCACGAGCGGCCGTAAACTTCCAGATACTGCGTGATCGGAATGATCGCCGAACTATCCTGACTCTCGCCGAACGAGGCCCCCTTGGCCGCCATCAGACCGATCACGGTGTAGGTCTGGCCGTCGAGCCGGACGCTTTTCCCGAGCGGGTCTTCGTTGAGAAAAATCCGCTTCACGATGTCGTCGCCGAGAATGACGACCGCCCGGCCGAATTCGACGTCGTCCGAGCCGAGATTGCGGCCGGCCGAGATGTCGTAGTTGCGGCTGACCATGAAATTCTCGTCCGTCCCGACCAGCATGACATTCGGGTTCGTCCGCCGGTCGAGAAAATTGACGCGACGGCCGCGGTTGCGCAGCGAGAGGCTGATCTCCGCCGTGCCGGCCATGAGCTCGCGAAAGCGCGTCGCCTGCGCATAGGTGATGTCGCGACGGTTGCGAAAGCGGTTCCAGGGATTCGAGAAACTGATCCCCGGAAACTTGCTGATTTGAAAACTGTTCGCGCCCAGCTGATTCAATCCGTCCTCGATCGAGCCGCGCAGGCCGGTGATGACAGTCATCACCCCGATCACCGAAAACACGCCCACGGCAATGCCGAGCATGGTGAGCGCGGAGCGCAACTTGTTCGCCGAGAGCGAGGCCAGGGCGAGGCGGAGGATTTCGGTGCTGATCATTCGTAACGCAACGCCACCACCGGATCGAGTTTGCTGGCCTGCCACGCCGGGGCAAAGCCGCTGAAGATGCCCGTGAGTACGGAAATGGTCAGGCCGACCACCACCAGTCCCACCGAAAAGACGAGGGGAAACGACGGCGCAATGACGCCTACGAGGCTCGTCAACCCGCCCGCCAGCGCGAGGCCGGCCAGCCCGCCCACAAAGCAAATCGACACCGCCTCCACCAGAAACTGCAGGAGAATCGTCCGGCGCCGCGCGCCCAGCGCCTTGCGCGTGCCGATCTCCTTCGTGCGTTCCTTCACGCTCACATAGGTGATGTTCATGATGCCGATCGCGCCGACAAAGAGCGCCAGGCCGGTGATGAACAGGCCGGCAAGCGCGATGCCGTTCTTGATCGGATCGAGCCGCGCGCGAATCGTACCCTGCTCGTTGATTTCGAAATCGTCGCGCCGCTCCGGACTGAGCTGCCGGATGCGGCGCATCAACCCGCGCAGTTCATCGCGGGCGTCGTTCATGCGGGTGGTATCCACCTGCACCCGCACCTCGCCGCCGTCGCCCAGGCGGTAGTAGCGCCGGTAGGTCGTCAACGGCATCGCCACGAGCGAATCCCAGCTGAACAACCCGAGGAAACTCCCCTGCCGCGCCACGACCCCGATCACCTGAAAATTCTGGTCGCGGATACGCACGGTTTTTCCCACGGCCGACTCGACCGGGAAAAGCGCGTCGGCGACATCGAAGCCGATCACCGCGACATTGCGGCCGGACTGCGCTTCGAAGTCGCTGAAGAAACGGCCTTCTTTCATGTCCGACCGGGTGATGCGCGAATAGTCGGACGACGTGCCGAGCGTGAAGATATTGTTCAACCGATACTCGCCGCGGACGATGTTGGTGCCCCGTTGCGCCGTCGGGACTGCGATCTTCAGATTGCTCTCGGGATGGGTCGCGATCCATTCGTTGATCTGCCGCGCGTAGTCGAAACGGATGGGCCGCCGGTTGCGCAGATTCCACCAGTCGTCCACGTCGCGCCACGGCCACTTGGTGACGTAAAGGATGTCGTCGCCAAACCCCGCAAAGCTGCGATCCACCCCGGCATCGATACCGCGGATCGCGGTGCCCATGAGCGTGACGGCGACGATGCCGATGATCACGCCGAGCGCCGTGAGCGCCGAACGGAGCTTGTTCGCCCGGATCTGGGCGAAGGCGATCCGGATGGACTCGTTTAGCTCGTATAAAAAGCGCCGCATGGAAACGCGCCCCGGGGGGCGCCCGCCTCAGTGGTGATGAGGCTGGGACAGGTGGGACGGCCCGTCCGACTCGATCAACCCATCGCGCAATCGCACGATGCGCCGGGCATGCTGCGCTACGTCCTCCTCGTGGGTGACGACGATCAGCGTGTTGCCCTCGGCGTAAAGCTGCTCGAAGAGGTTCATGATCTCGACGCCGGTCTTGGAGTCCAGGTTCCCCGTCGGCTCGTCGGCCAGGATGATTGAAGGCCGCGTCACGAGCGCGCGCGCGATCGCCACACGCTGGCGCTGGCCGCCGGATAGCTCGTTGGGCCGGTGGTGCAGGCGGCTGCCAAGGCCAACATTCTCGAGCGCCTCGCGGGCGCGTTCGATCCGCTCATGCTTGGGCACGCCGGCATAAATCAGCGGCAGCTCGACGTTGTGCAGCGCATTCGAGCGCGGCAACAGGTTGAATGTCTGGAATACGAAGCCGATCTCGCGATTGCGAATCTCCGCCAGCTCATCGTCGACCATGGTCGCCACGTTCTTCCCCGCGAATTCGTAACGACCGTCGGTCGGCGTATCGAGACAGCCGAGCATGTTCATGAGCGTCGATTTGCCGGAGCCGGACGGCCCCATGACGGCGAGGTACTCGTTGCGCCGGATGCTCAGGGCAATCCCGCGCAGCGCGTGAATCGTTTCGGAGCCCATTTTGTAGAGCTTCGTGACGTTTTCGATTTCGATGACGAGCGCACCCGGCGGACGAATGATGCGGGGCTCGGCAGGGACAACGGCAGGGGGAATCATGGGCTGGCGGGAGAGTGGTTACGGGAAGGAGAGGGAACGCCGAGGATGATGACGGCCGGACGCCCCGGACGCACAAACGTTACTTTTCTTTCTGGTCCGGTTTTTTCGGCTTCTCGATGCGAATCTTGCCGCCGTCCTTCAGGGAACGCGTGATGACACTGAAGGGGCCGCTCACCACTTCGTCGCCGACTTTGACGCCGGACTTGATCTCGATGTGGCCGGTGTCGCCGATACCGGTTTCGACAGGCACCATCTTGACGGTCTCACCGGTGCGGAAGAAGACGACCCGCTGCAGGGCGTCGCGGTCGGAGCGTTCGGCTTCCTTCTGCCGCTTCTCGTTGACCGCCGCCGCCGCGCCTTCGCCCTGCGATTCCTTGGCCTTCTTTTCGCGATCGGAGGCGAGCTGATCGATGGTCTTGCTTCCCTCCCGGCTGCGCACCGTCACCGCCTGGATCGGAATCGCGACCACGTCGGCCACCGTCTTGGTTTCAATGTCGACCGAGGCACTCATGCCCGGACGCAGGCGCAGGTCCTTGTCGGAGATGCGGATTTTAACCTGAAAATTCGTCACTTCCTCCTGGGTGTTGGCCCCCGTCGTCTTCGCGGCGGACGCAATTTCCTTCACCGTGCCGGCAAACCGGCGGCCCGGATAGGCGTCGATCGAGATCCGTGCCTTGTCGCCGACCTTGACGTTGACCACGTCGTTTTCGTTCACGTTCACGCGCACCTCCATGTCGTTTAGGTTGGCCACACGCATGATTTCGGTTCCGGGATTCATCCCGGTGCCGACCACGCGCTCGCCGACTTCGCTGGAAAGCGAGCTGATCGTGCCGTCATTCGGCGCGAGAATGGTCGTCTTTGAAAGCTGGTCGCGCGTCTGGTTCAATGTGCCCTCGGTGCGCCGGATCTGGGCCAGGGCATTGTCATAGTTGGCCACCGCCACATCGAGGGTGGTCTTCGCCGCGAGGTAGTCGGACTCGGAGATCAGCTTCTTCGCAAAGAGGTCTTCGCTGCGCTTAAAATCGTCCCGGGCCTTGAGCAGCTGCGCGTTCGCCTGGACGGCGCTGGCCTTGGCCGCGACGAGATTGGCCTCCTGCTGCTCGACTTGAAACTTGTAGTTGTCCGGCTTGATCCGCACGAGCAGGTCGTCCTTCTTGACTGCCGCGCCCTCGCGCCAGGGCAACTCGATGATTTCACCCGAGACTTCCGGGGAAATCTTCACTTCGACCTCGGGTTGGATCTTGCCGGTGGCGTTGACCAGCTGGGTGATCGTTTTGATAACCGCCTTTTCGGTGGTGATCGCAAACCCCTTGTCGGCAGTCTTGTTCCGGTAGTAAGCCCCACCGCCCAAGCCCAGCACCAGCACGACTCCACCGATGATAAACCACTTGGTCTTCGAGCTCTTGGCGGACGGGGTGGATCCCGAAGTAGTCTTGGCTGCGGCGGGAGCGGGATTCATGGCAATCGGTAGTGGCAGGGGGAAAGGGTTCATCGGAATAAATCACAGCCCGCGAGGCAAGCGGGCTGTTCCTTTCCAGAGAAAAAAGTTGCAGGGGGCCGCCACGGAAGACGCGGTGGCGGCAGGAGGCAAACGGAGTTGGGTGAAAATCGGAACCTTTGCGGGACGAAGGGCGCGCCTTCACGAGCCGGCGGCGGGAAAAAGTTGCAGGATTCAATCGCCTCTCTTCCGTCATTCGGTGAGGAACTCGGGCCAAAACCCTTGCGGGACCCTCCCTGATTCAATAGCTAACCGACCCCTCGCCTGCCCTTTCCACCTCGCTTCAGGTTGAGCGATTTTCACCCCGTCACCCAATCCGCTGCGTTCGGACATATCCGTGGGGCTTGTGCCCGCCGCCCGCGATCTCTCCATGAGCATTCCCCTATACCGCCGCCTTCTCCGTCACTCGTGGTGCGTCCTGAGTGCGATCCTCACCCTCGGCGGGGCCGCCCGTCCGCTTCACGCCGCGGAGGAAAATGCGGTCGCCATCTACCACTTTGACGAAAAGCAGGGCGACGTCGTCCGCGATTCGTCCCCCCACCACTTCGATGGTCGGATCGTGGGCGGGGCCGCGTGGGCCGGAAAGGGAATCGCCGGCAACGCCGTGCTGTTCAACGGCCGCAACCGCGTCCGCATCCCCACCTCGCCCCAGCTCGAGTTCAGCGGCGCGCATGCCGTCACCGCGTGGATCCGGGGTCGCTCCAGCGCCACCCACTTCGTCGAGGGTTTCCCCGATCTCCGCGCGCCCTTTTACCAGGTTTGCGGCGACACGCTCTACCTTGCGACCAACAGCGATGCCTACGCGAACGATGCCGACAAGACCGCCGGCTCGCTCCTCCGCGCGAAGGATATCTATCACATCTATACGGGATCGGCCGACACCGGGCTTGGCGGCTGGAACTACCTCCGCCAAACGACGGAACCGCTGAGCGGTTTCGAACCCCGACTGCAGGTGGTCGGAAACAAGATCTATTACGAATACACCGGCACCGCCGACAGCCGGAAGGCCAATCAGATCTGGACGGCGGAGTCGGCGCTCGACGGCTCCAACTGGCACGCCCTGATGCGGACCAACTCCGCCCGGTATGATTTGCTGCCCCCGAACGACGGCCGCCGGGACACCCTGGATGTGGACCGCGCGCTCTATCGCAACGATCACGGGCAGATCAGCGTCGCCGGAAAAAAAATCTACATCGCTTACCCCGCGCAGGACGAAAACCAAGTGTGGCAGCTCTGGACCGCCGTTTCCAATCTCGATGGCAGCAACTACAGGGCCTTCCAACGCACCACCGACCGCGGCTGGATTCCCAGCGGCATTCAAACCGCGGGAAATCGGGTCTATTATCTCTATCCGAAGGGCGACGCGATTTTCGAAACCTACAGTCACAATCAGGTCCGGGGCACCGCGACCACGCCGAAGACGGTCGAAGGTTTTTACGTCGGCTCCACCGACCTTGCCGGGGAAGATTGGAAAGTCGTCAAGCGGATCGGCGGACCCGGACCGTCCGGCGATTCCTCGTCGTTCTATATCAGCAACGGGCGCATCTATCTCGTGTGGGTCGAGTTCGAACCCGACGGCAGCGGTCGATCGCGCCTGTTCACCGGCGACATGGACATGAACGGCGGCGATTATCGCCAGACGCAGCGATCCGACGAAAAGGGGAATTTCGGCACCCCGATCTCCGGCGGCGTGCAAGTCGTGGGGAACCGGCTCTACTACGTCTTCGGCAAGCGCGTCGTGTACAACCTCGCGTCCGAACCGCCAGCCAACCCGCCGCGCAGCTCTCCCGCCCTAGCCGGCGCCCTTCCGCCGGGCACCCAGGTGTCGCTCTGGACCGCCGAGTGCAATTTGGACGGCTCCGGCTGGCTGGCCCAGCCAGTCGGAAACGGCGCCCAATTCTTCGTCGGCTACAAAGGCCTGGTCGTGGTCGGGGCGAAACGCTACCTCGCCCCCGGGCGACCCGGCATGATCGGTTTCGGTGGCGCCAACTTGGTGAACAAGGGGGATGCCTACGGTTTGGGCCTGACCGAAGCCGGGCGGGCCCGAGGATTCGTCAACGCCGGGCAGGATTTCCTGTATCGGGGCGAAGCGGCCATCGACACTTCCGGCGCCATCGCCGATGCCCGCGACGCGCTGACTCACGACAACTGGTATCACGTCGCCGCAGTATACGACCGGCAGCACCTTCAGCTCTACGTCAATGGCAGTTTGACGGCGAGCACCCCCTACCAGGCCCCCGCCGGGAAAAATCCCTTCCCGGTAGTGATCGGCGACGGCTTCATCGGCGCGATGGACGAAGTCCGGCTTTACGATCGCGCGCTGTCGGCCGAGGAAATCATGAAACAATACCGCCAATTCCGCTGAGCGTGGCACGCAGTCAGCGGATTTTAAAAAAACATCCCTCCCACTCCATCGTCTCTCATCCCATCGTGCCATCATGCCGCGCAAGAAAAAGCAGCCAGCCCAAACCACGCGCCGACTGAGCCGGCGCGAATTTGTCGGCGCAAGCCTCGTCGCCAGTCTCGCGGGCAGCGTGGGCTTGCCCCACGCGCAAAGTGCATCGCCGGAAAAGCGCCCGTCCGCCGCAAGCATCTACACCCGCCTGCTCGGCGTCCGTCCGCATCTGGCCGGCCACGGCTACACGACGATTCTCGGCGGCTCGCGGATGCCGCCCGAGGTCGTCCGCGCCATGCAAGAAGCCGGCGAGGAGTTCGTCGACATCAGGGAACTCACCGCGGCCGCGGGCCGGCGTCTCGCCGAAGTCACGCACTCCGAGGCGGCCATCGTGACCTCGGGTTCGTTCTCGAGCCTGCTCCTCGGGGCCGCCGCCTGTCTTTCCGGCACCGACCCGGAAAAGGTCGCCGCCCTGCCCCAGCCCACCTGGCCCAAGCGCGAATGCGTCCTGCAGACCGCCCACCGGCTGGACTACGCCAAGGCCTTTCAAGTCGCCGGCATGAAAATCATCGAGGTCGAGCGCCGCGAGGATTTTGCCCGGGCGATCACTCCGAACACGGCGTTGATCGCCGCGATCGCCAGCTGGGAACGGCGCGCCGATCGCGCGCCCGCAGTGATGCGGCCCGAGGAGTTCATCGCACTCGGTAAGCAGACCGGCGTGCCGGTCCTGATCGATCTCGCCGCGGAATTGCCGCCGGTTTCAAACCTCACGAAATACAGCGAAATGGGCGCCGACCTGATCACGATCAGCGGCGGCAAGGGCCTGCGCGGGCCGCAGTCGACGGGAATTCTCGCGGGCAAAAAACACCTGATCGAAGCCGCCCGCTTGCACGCCTACCCCCACACGATGCTCGGTCGCGGGATGAAGATCGGCAAGGAGGAGGTGATCGGCCTCATCGCAGCGATCGATCGATTCCTCTCGCTCGATCATGCGGCGCTGCAGCAGGACTGGGTCCGGACCGCGCAGTACGTCGCCGGAGAACTGCAGGGCATTTCCGGACTCAAAGCGGAGTGCGTGGAGCCCCGCCTGACCGCGCTCGGCTACGACGCCATCGAATTGTCCTGGGACCGGAAGGTGATTCCCCTCACCCCCGAGCAGGTGCGGGAAAAGCTTCGCGCCGGCGAGCCGCGGATACTTTTCAGCGGCACGACCTTCATCACCCGCAACCTCGAGAATGGGGAGGAAATCCTTGCCGCGCGCCGGCTGAAGCAGTTCTTCCGCGACGCCGCACGGCGAGGTGCGAAGGCCGTTTGAGCGCCGGCCGCCGTTTCTACCCTGGTCATTCATTCTTTTTGTCGCAACAGGGCCGATCGAACCCGATCCATTAGTCAACTAATGGTTGACAACTAAGGGCGGCCTCAAACCGCCCGGACAACTTCGGGAAGTCGATGCCCGCCGTCGCGGCGACGCCCGTCACGCCTGAGGGGCATTCCCCGAAAAACGATCCACCGCCACGCTCGGATCAAAAGCGGCACCGCCGGCAAGATGGCTGACCCACTGCCGCGCCAATTCGGGCCCGACCAGCGCGCCCTTGGAGCCGAGTCCGTTGATCAACCCCAGTCGGGGATTCCGCGGATGGCGGCCCGCGACCGGATGCTTGTCCGGCAAGTTCACGCGCACGCCGGCGCGCTGGCCGGTGACCGTCACCGCCTGGCCGGACAACACTCGCGCACTTTCCGTCAACATCGCGCGGGCGGCGGCGGACGGCACCGCCTCGGTCACCCCAGGCTCATGGGTTGCCCCGATCCAGGCCGTCCCCGGCGTCATCGGCACGAGCCAGTGCCGGCGATTGAGCACCACGCCCGGCTCGAGACCGGTCATCGCCAGCTCAAGGACTTCGCCCTTGGAAAATTCCCACGGGACAAAACCGAATGCGCCGCCCAGCGGCCCGGCCCGGCCCGTGCAATCGATCACCAGCATGTGGCGCTCCGCCTCCGCCGTCACGTCGACCGCCTCCTCCCGAAACCGTCCCTGCTTCCGCCAGCGCGCCCGCGCCGCCTCGAGGAGCGTGCCCAATTCGACGCGCGCGGCACCTTCGATCCAAAAGCCCGCGGCATCGCCCGCCCCGGCAAACGGCGCCAGCTCTCCGGTCGCTTGCTTCGCGGCGAAAATCCGTTGTTCACGCTCATCGGCGAACAAGCGCCGCACTCGCACGTCATGCCAGCACGCAATGCCCAAGGCGGCCTCAAGCCCCCGATACGTGGCGCGGGCCGCCGGCAGCAACGTATCGATGCGCCAGCTTTTCACCAGCCGCCGGCCGGTGACCGGGTTGATGATGCCGGCGGCGGCCATGGTCGCCGCAGTCGCGTGGCCGGGATCCGCCACGGCGAACGAAATGCCCGCCGTTTCCAATTCCCACGCGAGCAACGTTCCCGCCAGCCCCTGCCCCACGACTAGGATGTCCGGACGCATGTGCTGGTACGGGAATCGCCTGCGCCGAATTCCGCCGGACCGCGCCACGGGCCGGCCCGGGCGTTACCGCGCGTGGTCCTCCGCCCAGAGCGCCGCACCCACGATGCCCGCCTGATTCAGGAACTTGGCCGGCACGAGTCGGGCACGGGTGTCGAGATACTTGAAAAACTTCCGGTGTTTCGAACTCACCCCGCCGCCCACGATGATGAGTTCGGGCCAGAGAATTTCCTCGAGCGTTTGCACATACTTGCTCAGCCGCCCGCCCCATTCCTCCCAGGAAAGGTCCTTTTCCTCGCGCACCGAGGCGGCGACGGATTTCTCCGCGTCGCCGCCCTTCCATGGAAAATGGCCCAGCTCGAGCGGCACGACGGTCCCGTCATAGGCCAGCGCCGAACCCACGCCGGTCCCCAGCGTCAGCAACAGCACCTTGCCCGGAAAATCGCGCCCGGCGCCGAACTTCATCTCCGCCATGGCCGCGGCCGCCGCATCGTTCGTGACCGCCACCGGGCAACCCGTGGCTTTGCCGAAGAGCTTGCCCCCGTCGCACCCGATGAAGCGCGGATGCAGATTCGCCGAGGTCCGGATGCGCGTCCCCTGTGTCACACCGGGAAAACCGAGCCCGATCGGGCCGTGCCACTGAAAATGCGCCGCGATCTCCGCCGCCGCCCGGCCCATCTGCGCCGGCGTGAGATGCTCGGGCATCGCAATGCGATGCCGCTCTGCGAGCAAACGCCCCGTCTTGGTTTCAACGGGAGCACCCTTGATTGCCGAACCACCGATATCGATGCCGAGAACTTTCATGGAAATGGGATGAGACCATGGATCACGCCGATGGACCCGGCGCGATCAATCACGAATTGTCCGAATCGGCCTTGGGTTGCCGGCCACCGGCGACTTTTCGCGTCAAAAACCCCGCATCGGCCAGTGCAGGTGCTTGTGCAGAAATTCGAAGGCGCCAACGCCGTAGATCAAATGGGGTCCGTTGAAATATTCGATCCGCGTTCGATCGGCCATCCCGAGCAGGTTGTAGTGCCGGAACGTGCGGGCGTATTCGTAGGCCACCCATTCGTCCGACCCCACGCCATCGGCATGCCCGCGTTCCACCATGAACGGCCGGGGAAAATTCAGCCAGCTCATCTCCGCGTGGCTGATCGTGTTTCCCATGTCAAATTCGTACATCTCGTATTCGCTGTTGCCCACGTAGCCGCCCCGATAGGTGGCGGAGGCCGTTTTGCGGATCCATTCGTTGAAATCCCCCGAGCAAATGTTGACCGCGTATTGCGGGAGCAGGGCCCCGACGCGCAGGCCCGTCTTGCCACCGTAGCTGATGCCATAAAAGGCCATGCGGCTGGCATCCACAAACGGCAGGCTGGCGAACCACTCCAGCGTCCGTTCGTGCTGGCGCACGATGAAGGAATACAGCGACTGTTTCAGCGGATGCGCCTTGCGAACGAGCCCGCGGAAATCATCCCCCCCGAGGTAGGGATTTTGCGCAGCATACGTGATGAATCCGCGTTGCGCCAATTGAGCCGCGAAGCCGCGCATGTAGCGGCCCGTGGGGCTGCGCGGATCTGCCACTTCCTGCGCCCGGCCCTCCAGCCCGTGCTGACAGACAACCAGGGGGCGTCGCTCGCCCGGCTTGATATCCTTCGGAATCAGCAAAATACCGTAGCTCACCACGTCGGGATAAAGGTCGAGCAGAACCTCGTAGCCGCGATAGGCCGGTTCGTCGTAGATCAGCCGCGTCCGCGGATTCATTCCAGCGGCCGGCTTCGGCAGGCGGCCGATGATCTCGTCCCACAAATAATTGCGATACCACTCGCTGGTCTTTTGCCAGGAATCCACGCTCGACGCGTCGGCCTTCGTCCAGAACGCGGTGCGGCGATCCTGGCCCGCCCGCACGAGCACCTGTGTGTGCTCCAGAATTTCCTGGAATTGCCGGCGCAGGCGTTCCCGCGGTTCGAACTTCGCCCGCAGATGCCGCGGGGCCGGGCCCGCCGGCTGCACGCCCTGGCCGACCCCGATGTGCGGCAGGATCGCATTCAGAAAAGCGTCGCCGCCGGCCGGCCCGTTATCGTTGCGGACGACGGTCGCCGGGAACGGCGTCGCCAGCCCCGCGACCAGGGCCTTCGCCCGCTCGACTTCACGCACCACCGCTTCGGGCGGCGGCGTGACAATGCTGCCCGGCGCATGCGGGCTGCGCCCGCCCTTCGGCTGCGGCGGCACGTTCACCGCGGGCATCGGGCTGGTTTCCACCACCAGCGGTCGCGGCGCAACCAGGGTCGCAATCTCCGCATCGCCGAACTGCTCCAGCAGGCCCCAGACTTCGCGGTCGATCGGCTCGGACCACAGCTGTTCGCGGGGTTGAAAGTAACCGGAGACGCCGACCACGGCGATGCGTTCGTCGAGGGCACCGGCATAAAGCGCCACCAAGCCGCCTTCGCCGTAGCCGACGACCCCCACCGGCCGTGAGTCGCCGCCCTCGCGCCGGAACCAATCGACACCGGCGAGCACCTTCTGGACTTCGTAACCGATGAGATGGCGGCCCATCTGAAAAGCGGGACTGAAAACATACTCGCGGTGAGGCATGCGCCGGTTCGGCCCCGCGCGCTCGGAAAATTCATGACCCCGATCGATCAACGTGGGAATCAAGACGCGGACGCCCGCTTCCGCCAGACGCCGGGCGAACTGGCCCGCCGGCGGGAGCCCGGGCACCAATCCGACGAGCGCCTCCGGCGTCCACTCGCAATCGGGCAACGCGATGACGTCGGCCCTCGCAGGCTTGTCCGGCACCAGCAGCAGTCCCTCGCCGTTCACGCCTGCCAGCACCGGCCAGCGGACCGCCCAGACCTTGAACCCCGTGCCTTCGCCAACCTGGGCCGCTTGTTCGAAGGAGCCCACCATTTCCATCGCCACCGGCAGTCGTTGATCCACGACGCCGAGGATGGTGCGGAGCCGGTCCCGATTGGGCTTCACCGAGCGGGCATAAGCCTCGGGCGACGACAGGTCGCGCCGCCAATGCGCCGCACGTTTTTGGACGGAGCCGTCGAGCTCACGGTCGAGATAGCGCCCGATCCCGGCAACCATCTGCGCCGCCAGATCGCCCTCCTGCGTGAGCGGCGCCGTACCGTCGAGCGGTGATGGCTGCGCGTTCAGGTTCACCGGGGCTTGGGCGCCGACGAAGCACGCCAGTCCCAAGCAGCAACGGAAGACCGCGTTTCGAACAGGAAGTGTGGGGAGCATAAGGGGGAAATTTCAGGGCAACGACACGTGGCACGGTTGCGCCGGCAACCGGGGTTTAAGGAGGGAACTCGGCGCCAGAATCCCCGTCGACACTATTTGCCGCGAGTTCGCTCGAGCGCGTTTGCCCGGCGCCAGATGCGCCGGCGCGGATTTACCGGCCCGCCAGTTTCAGGAGCCGGATCGCGTTCCCCCGATAAATTTTATACTGCACGTCGTCGGGCAGATTCATCGCGGCGAGAATCTCAAATTGCGGGATCTGCTGCGCGGGCCGCAGGAAGTCGCTGCCGAAGAGCAGCCGGTCCGCGCGCCGCAGGACAAATTGGCGGGCGAACCCGGGATCGCGCGTCAACGCAATCGCCCCACCCGGTTCGGACAGGTCGCAATACAAATTCGGACACAGGTCCATCAGGCGATCGAGCGCCCCGCCCGGCGTGATGGGTTTCGGCGGCTTGGGATAACGCCCGAAATCCTCGTTGGTGGCGTCGCCGGAAATCGACGACCAGAATCCGCACGCGTGGCCGATGAGCGGCAGTTTCGGAAACGCCTTCAACACGTTTTCCAACCGGGGCAGGCCCGGCGTGTCGATGCCCCGCAGATCGTCGAGATGAAACAGGATCGGCAGCTCGACCCCGTCGCACGCCTCGTAGAGCTGCATCATCTGCGGATGATCGAAGGGCAGGCCGACCTTGTGCTCGCCCAGTCCGCGGACGCCCTGATCCTTGAAGCGCTTCAGGATCTCCCTCAGCCCCTGCACGCCGGCGACGTGGCCGTAACGCTTCGGATTCAGCGTGGTCGCACGCGGGTCCACGCAGCAGAACGCCGTCAACCGGTCGGGATGCGCCTGGGCCGCGGCGAGCGCGACCTCGTTGCTATGGATCGAAGGCGCGGCCTCGGGCGAGATCAACGGTTGCACCACGGCCCGCTCGACCTCGTGCTCATCCATCCAGGCCAGCAAGGTGCCCACCGTGACCGGCGGTCCGTAGGCGAACGAGCCGAGGTGGGTGTGGATGTCGATATACTTGTATTTCGGACGGACGGCTGCGGTGGCCGCAACCAGCCGCCCGTAACTCGCCGCGGCCAGCGCCGATGTCGCCAGAAAACGCCGGCGAGAAAAGGCAGGGGTCTTCATATTTTTCCCCGGACTGAAACGGAAAATCCTCCGCGACTCAACCGCCGCAGCCGCAATCGCCGTGGGCGTGTCCGTGCGTCAATTCGCTCTCGGTCGCTTCCCGCGCACCCACGATCTCCACATCGAACGTCAAATCCACTCCCGCGAGCGGGTGATTGCCGTCGAGCAGCACATCGTCGCCCTCGATCGCCCGCACGGTCACCACCGGGGCATGCCGGTCGGGTCCCGCTTGAAACTGATCGCCCACCTTCAACTCGCCCTCAATCGGCAGGAGTTCGCGCCGGACTTTTTGCACCTGGCCGGGATCGGGCAGGCCGTAGGCCTTCGCCGCCGGCACGACGACATGGGACTTTTCGCCGGACGTAGCCACTCGCAGTTGTTCGTCGAGACCTTCGATGATCTGCCCCGCCCCTTCGAGGTAGGTGATGGGGTCGGCTCCCGCCGAGGTGTCGAGCACGCGACCCGCCGGGTCACGCAACGTGTAGTGAAAGGTGACGACGCGAGGCATGGGCAACTGTGACACCCGCCCAGTGGCCGCTGACAAGCCGAAACCTCCCGGCGTCCGGGGCAAAATGGGTCCGGCTACGGCGCAGCGACCAGGGAAGTCGTCGCCTCAACGATCGCTCCGGAAGCGTGATTCACCACGTCGCCGTTCTTGCCGCGGCCCACGCTGTTGCCGCGCACGACCGTGCCGGGACAGGCGCCCGTCAGCTCAATCCCCGCCAGCATTTTCGCGTTTTCCGGATCCTCGTTCACGATGCAATCGGTCACCCGCACATTCGCGGAGCGATCCACGTGGATGCCCCGGAACTTCGGGTTCACGATCTGGCAGCCGGCGAGTGTGATCTCCCGGCTTTCCGTGACCGTGATCGCGCCGCCCGCCGTTGGCGATCCGCAGGTAACTTCACTGAGTAGATTGTTGCTCAGAATGATATTCCGACTCCGGCTGATGGCGATGCCACCCTGCATGGTGCCGTAACGGGTGCTGCGGGGATCGACCGGATAGGGATCGAACACATTCGCGGTGACGATGACGTTCCGACTTTCCTCGACGACGATGTTGCGGTCGAGTCCCCGCAGAAAAGAATTGCCGGTGATGGTGAAACCCCGGGCGCGCACCAGGTGGATGTTCACCTCCTGGTTGCTGATGTGATTACCCGTGATCGTCCAATGCTGGTTCTGCTGCACATTACCGCGGGGACCGACAAACCGGATGTTGGCCCCACCGGGACTGCGGATGGCCTGGATCGTATTCCCAGTAATGGTGCCCTCACAAAGACTGCCGCCTTGGGAGGAATCGACCCAGATGTCGGCTGATGCGGTGCCTTGGAGATCGTAGTTATATTCGATGTCGTTGCCCGTGATCTGGAGATTCCGAATCTCCCCGCCTTTCGTTTTGATTCCCGCCTGTCGGTTATAGCTGATGTGATTGGCGCTGATGATCGTCTGGTGCAGGTTGACCGCGTCGAAGTAGATGCCGATGCCACAGTGGTAGATGTGGCAGCCGACGACCACGACGTTGCGATTATAGCCCACGAACCGGATGCCGTACTGCATGTCCCGGATCAAGAGAGAGCGAAAAATCGGCTGCATGGTCTGGCGCAGCTCCACGCCGTCGGCCTTCGGATTCGCGCCCAAAATTTCCAACGCGTCGATCAGCGGCATGCGCTCCTTTTCCCAGGTGACCGGTTTGACATCGACGGGATCAGCGGAACCCCGGTCCTTCGATCCGATGATGCGAAATGCCGGGCCTTCCCCGGCCATGATGACGCGGGCCCCGCCGCGGCCCGCAAGCCCCAGCCGGCCGGTTTCGCGCAACACGATCTCGATGGTGCGGGTGATCCGGTAATCGCCGCGGGAAAATTCCACCGCGCCGTCCGCCGCCTTGGCCACGGCCGCAACAATGGCATCGGTGTCGTCGGCGACACCGTCGCCCTTGGCGCCAAAGTCCCGGACACTGGCCCCCCGGCTGATTGTGGAGAGCAAGCCGGCAAACGCGAATACCAGGACGGTAAACCGGAGGGAAAGCGGGGCGCAGTTCATGAGGCGGGGAATTTGCAGGAGTGGAATGACCGAGAGTGGATCGCAAACGCCGGTCCTGCGCCATCCATCTCGATGACTGCGACATTTTCGCCGACGAGCGCAATCAAGCCGGTCTTTTCAAGATCGACGCGAATGGCCCGCGTCAGCCGGAAGGTGCCCCGGCTGAATCGCACCTCACCGCCCGCATCGACCGCCCGCTTCTTACGTCTCCTGCCGCAGCACTTCCAGCGGGGGATGATCCGTCACGCCCCGGTTTGCCATCAGGCCCGTGACCAGCGTCACCGCGATGACCGCGGCGATTGCGAGGATCAGTTCCAGCGGCGGCGCCGACGGTGAAATGTTAAACATGAACCGCGCCAGCAGCGCATTCGCCACGACGGCCAGGCCACCGCCCGCGACCGCCGCCAATCCGCCGAGCACCGCGTATTCCACCAGCATGATCTGCGTCAGCTGCCGACGCGTCGCCCCGAGCGTGCGGAGCAGCACCGTTTCGCGAATCCGTTGAAAACGGCCCGTCATCACCGCGCCCACCAGCACGATCACGCCGGTCGCCACCGTGAACAGCGCCATGAACTGTACCACAAAAGCCACCTTCGAAAAAATGTTGTCGACCGTCTGCATCACCAGCGCGAGGTCGATCGCCGTCACGTTGGGCAGGGCCGCCACCACCGCCCGCTGCACCCGGGCCGAGTCCGCGGGGGTTTCGGCGCGCACCGCCGCCACGAAGAATTTCGGCGCTCCCTCCAGCACGCCCTCGGGAAACACGACGAAAAAGTTCGGCTCCAGCCGCCGCCATTCGACGGTGCGCACGCTTGCCAGTTTGGTTCGGATCGGCACGCCCTGCACGTCCCACTCGATCTCGTCGCCGAGTTGGAGCGACATGTCCTCCACCAGTCCCCGCTCCATCGAGATCGGCACCACCGCCGCGCCCGGCGCCGCGCGCCCGACGAACGTTCCCTCCACCAGCTTTTCCGTACCCTCGAGCCGGCCGCGAAAGGTCGACCGGTATTCCCGCCGCAACGTCCAGCCGGCGATCCGTCCGTTCCCGGCCGGCTTTCCCTTCGTCGAGCCGGCCTCCTCCGGTTCGTCCGCGGGGCGCTTTCGGGCGGGACCTTTCTCCGCTCCCCCGCGCCCCTGTGTCGCGAGCAGTTCCTCCACCTTCCGGCCCTTCACCGCCGCAATCTTCATCGTCACGATCGGCGCCCGGACCAGCACCGGGGCACCCTGCTCCGCCGCGATTTTCACCAGCGGATCGATCTGGTCGTCCTGAATGTCGAAAAACAGGAGATTGGGTCGCGCGCCGCCGCCCGAAATCCGAATCTCTTGCAGCAACGTCGTGCGCGCCAGGAAGAGCGTCACCATGAGGAACGTGCCCAACCCCAGGGACAGGATCAGCAGCACCGTGCGGTTCTGGGGCCGGTAGAGATTCGCCACGCCCTGCCGGGCGACATACGGCAGCCCGCTTGGAAACCATTTGCGCGCCGCCCACGCCACGAATTGCGCCAGTCCGGCCAGCACGGCAAAGCCCATCGCAAGCATCGCCGAGAAACCCAGACCGGTCCGCAGGCTCCGGGTCTGCCAGATCGCGAAGCCGGCCACGGCCACGCCGATGAAGACGCCGATCGCGATCCGCCACGGGTCGGGCGCCGTGCCCGCGTTTTCGACGAACGCCGACCGCAACGCGACCAGCGGCGACACCCGGCGCACCGCCAGCAACGGCAGCACGGTGAAGAGCACGCAAATCACCAGCCCGGCCAGCGCGCCCCGGCCCACCACGGACCACGCGATGAAAAAATCCACCTCAAACGGCAGCATGCCCGCCAGCAATCGGGGCAGGGCCACTTGCACCACGAGGCCCAGCGCCGCTCCCGCCAGGGCCCCGAAGACGCCCAGCGCCAGGCCCTGCACCAGGTAGACGGAAAAGCTCTGCCGGGCGCTCGCCCCGAGGCAGCGGAGTACCGCCACCGTGGTGATCTTCTCCCGCACATAAACGTGAATCGCACTCGCGACCCCGATCGCGCCGAGAAACAGCGCCACGAAACCCACCAAGCTGAGAAAGCCCTCGATGTTTTCCAGCGCCCGCCCGAGATTGCGTTTTCGTT
Source organism: Opitutia bacterium (assembly GCA_947474935.1). Classification (GTDB taxonomy): domain Bacteria; phylum Verrucomicrobiota; class Verrucomicrobiia; order Opitutales; family Opitutaceae; genus ER46. The sequence goes on along the minus strand of CANJKL010000011.1, from coordinate 32,769 downwards.
CCGCCACGGTGTCGAAGGACAATTGCTCCGCCCGAAACCGCCGCCGCATGTCCTGCGCGACCACCTCCACCGTGGTGGTCGCCGGCAACTTCAACAACGTCCGGTGCCGGATCAGCACCGACTTGGCCGTGAGGCCCGTCGCCTCGAGCGCGCTCATCGGAATCAGCGCCCGCGGCGCGATCGTGGCGGAGATCGCCGTGGCTTCACCCGGCAGTTTTTGCAACGCGCCCGCCACCGTAAACGTCGTCTGCCCGAGTTTCACCTTGTCGCCCGGCTTGACGTCGAACTGCCGCATCAGCGTTTCCTCGAGAATCGTCACATCGCCACCCTGCCGGAATCGCGCGATCGCATCGACGGGGTCTGTCAGAAACTCGCCGTAAAACGGAAAGTCGCCCTCCAGCGCGCGCACATTCACCAGCCGCGTCAGGTCCTTCGCCGTCGGAAACACCATCATCGACGAAAAACTGATTTCCCGGGCCGCCTGCGCGCCAACTCCGGCCAGATAGGTGCGCCCTTCCGCGCTGAGGGCCGCACGGCCGGTGACGATCAAATCCGCGCCGAGCAATCCTTTCGCCTGATCGTTGATCGCCCGCTCGAGATTGGCGCTGAACGACCCGATCGCCACGAGCGCGGCGATGCCGAGTACAACCGAAAGCGAAAACAGCACGAGCCGCCGGCGCGACGCCCGCGAATCCCGCCAGGCCATTTTAAAAATGAAAGTCATGAGTCGTTGCCCACGGAACACACGGAATACACGGAAGACACGGAAGAATCAGAGGACAAACCGCTCGTGCTCGACTTTCGGAAAATGCCCGAAATTCACCAGCAATCCCACTTTCAGCCCTGTCGCGTTAAGATAATTTTGAATCTGCGCGCGGTGCTCGTCCGTCAACTTTGACACCGCCTTCAACTCGACCAGCACTTTATCGCAGCAAATAAAATCGGCTTCATATCTTTTCTTGAGTGGCCGGCCCTTGTAACTGAGGGCGAGGGGCACCAGCGGCTTCGCCGGCAAATCCCGCAGCTCGAACTCGATTTCCAAGCATTCCTGGTAAACACCCTCTAGAAACCCACAGCCCTTGTCCTTATAAGCCTCAAAGCACGCTCCAAGAATAGCGTAGGTCTCCGCCTCGAACATCAACTTCGTGTTCATATTATTCAGATTCTTCCGTGTATTCCGTGTGTTCCGTGGGCAAAATTCCTTCACTCGCGTGGTTCGTGGGCCAATCCGAGCTCGTCGCTCACCACCGCGCCGCTTTTCAGGCGGAGGATGCGCTGACAGCGCCGCGCCAGGTCGAGGTCGTGCGTCACCAACACCAGCGTCGTGCCCTTCTCCTGATTCAGCCCGAAGATCAACTCCACCATCGCGCGCGCGGTGTCGCCATCGAGGTTTCCCGTCGGCTCGTCGCAAAACAGGATCTTCGGCCGGTTCACGAACGCCCGCGCCAGCGCCACGCGCTGCTGCTCGCCGCCCGAGAGTTGGATCGGATAGTGGTCGCACCGCTCCCCGAGCCCGACGCGTTGCAGCAATCGGCGGCCTTCCGCCTCCACGTCCGCCCCTCCTTCCCCGCGGAGTTCGATGGGCACGAGTACGTTTTCCAGCGCCGTCAGCGTCGGGATCAACTGGAAGTTCTGAAACACGAAACCCACATGGGCGTTCCGCGCCAGCGCCCGCGCATCCTCGTCGAGCGCGCCGATGGGCTGTCCCGCCAGCACCACCTCGCCGCCGGTCGGCCGGTCGAGCCCCGCGCAAAGCCCGAGCAGGGTCGTCTTGCCGCTGCCGCTGGGGCCGACGATCGCCAGGCTCGCGCCCGCCCCGATCTCGAAACTCACCTCCTTGAGCACGGTCAGAGGACCGACGGCGGTGCGATACGTTTTGGTCAACCGCTCGACTTTCAACATGGATGGCACAGTCATTTACGTCCGCCACGAAACACACGAATCCCTCGAAATCGAGACGATGCTGCTTATTTCCACCCGCCTCCGACTCCCGATCGTCCTGCTCGTGCTCGGTTGGGTTTGGCTTTTCTCCGGCCCACTCGCCGCCGCCGAGCCCCGCACCATTGTGTTTTTCGGCGACAGTCTCACCGCGGGCTATGGCCTCGCAAATCCCGTGGCCGACGCCTACCCGGCGCTCGTGCAAAAAAAGATCTCGGCCGCCGGTCTCGACTATCGCGTCGTCAACGCCGGCCTCAGCGGTGAAACAACCTCGGGCGGCCTGCGGCGCATCGACTGGATCCTGCGCCAGCCCGTCGCCATTTTCGTCCTCGCGCTCGGCGCCAACGACGGCCTCCGCGGCATCGACCCCGCCGTCTCGCGCAGCAACCTCCAGGCGATCCTCGACCGCGTCCGCGCGAAATACCCCGACGCCCGACTCGTGCTCGCCGGCATGCAGATGCCGCCCCAGATGGGCGCGGACTATGCCCGGGCGTTTGGGGAGATGTATCCCGGCGTGGCGGCAAAGAGTCGCGCCACCCTGATCCCCTTCCTGCTCGACGGTGTCGGCGCCGTCGCCGCGCTCAACCAGCGCGATGGCATCCATCCCAACGAGGAGGGTCACGCCCTCCTCGCGGAAAACGTGTGGTCCGTGCTGCGCCCGGTGCTCTGAGGCCGCAACTTCCCCGGAACCACGCACTCGTGCGTCGACGCCGGCCGGACCAGGAATCCGCTTCAGAAAAGTTGCACGGCCGGCCCTTACCGCGCATCGTCCGAGCCTAACCCATGACCCGCCTCCACGGCATATTGACTGCCGTCCTCGTGCTTGTCGCGGCCACCCCCGCCCGCGCCGTCAACCTCCGGATGGAGGCCTCGACCACGTGGGCGGAGAATATCGGCCGCTCCACCGCGGTCGCCGACATGCGCAACGCCCAGCGCTACGAAGCGCGCGCCTCGCTCAGCCTCTTCCGCGAGTGGGTGCCCGGATTTTCCCTCCGCGGCGAGTTTTCTGCCGGACTCGAGACCGTCCGCGGCTATGCCCTGCTGGGGCAGTTTACCGCCGGTCCCAACGTGCAATTTCGTCGGAAGTTCGGCCTCGGCGCCTTCGCCCCGAGCGTCGAGTTCAACAGCGGTTTCACCTCCCGCTCCGCGCGCTACGACGGTAACGATGGCTGGACCGCCACCGCCGGCCTGCGCGTGGCCAGGCGCCTGACCTCGGCGTGGCGCTTCGCCGCCGTCGCCGACTGGCAGCAGGACTACGCCCGCGAGTCCATCTTCGATACCCGGCATCATCGTGTTTTCGGCACGGTCACGTGGGACATCGACGACCGCTGGCAGCTTTCCTACGGCAACGGCCGGCTCTGGGGTGACTTCACCGCCAACGCCTCGGCCGCCGTGTGGCCCAAGGCGCTGGCGGGCGCCCTCGGCACCCACATCTCGGAATACTACCAGACCGTCTCTTGGCGGCCCACCGGGATTATGGGGCCCAACTGGGTGACTTACCGCGTGACCGGCCACGTCGACTTCTGGTGGCTCGAACTCACGCCGGCGCTCGGGCACAACACCTCGCTCCCCCTGCGTTACGAAAATCGTTTATCCCTCAACAAGGTCGGCATCAAGTATCGTCAGGAACTGTGGAGCATCGGCCTCCTGCAACGCTTCTAACCGCCATGCGCTTTACCCCCGATCCCACAGCGCCCATCGGACTTCAGGCTCCTTTGCTGGCAGGGAGCCCGCCTGACCGACGCTCTTTTGCTTTCTCCGTTCTCGCCGCCGCACTTGTCGCGTGGCTGCCCGTCGCCGCCCTCGGAGCCGGCGGCGGCGTGCGCGTCGAAATCAAGGATCCGAAGGGCGCGCCCGTGGCCAACGCCGTCGCCTCGCTGGTGCCGCTCGACGCCGAGCCCCAGCTCACGCCTCCCGCCGAGCCCGCCGTCGTCTTGCAGGCCGACGAGGAGTTCTCGCCCTACGTCACCGCCATTGTCGTGGGCACCCGCGTCAGCTTTCCCAACCGCGACAAAGTCCAGCATCATGTCTATTCCCTCTCGAAACCGAAGCGCTTCGAACTCCCGCTCTATCGCGGCGAAAGCAAGGAGCCCGTGCTCTTCGATCAGCCGGGCGTCGTGACCCTCGGGTGCAACATTCACGACTGGATGTCCGCGCACATCGTGGTCCTCGCCACGCCCTATTTCGCCCGGAGTGGCGCCGACGGCCTGGTTCCGCTCCAGAACCTACCGCCCGGCCGCTACCGGCTCGACGTCTGGCATCCCCGCATGGCGGCACCCGTCATGCGCGACGTCGTGATCACCGCGACCGATGCCGCCACGCAGGTGATCTCCGTCACGCTGCGCCCCGACCGGCGCATTCGCCGCGCCCCCGAGGGCAGCGACGGTGGCTACAAGTGATCCCCCGCCCCCAGAGCTTCGGCGCCAAGCTGCTCCTGCTGTTCGTGTTCGTGGTCGCCGCGGCGCAGTTTGCCACGTGGGCCTTTGTGTCGACCGCGCACCGCGTCCAGGCCCGCACACTCATCACCGAGGAACTCCAGCGCGCCGGCGGAGCCTTCAGCCGCGTGGTCGCCGAGCGCAACACCCTCCTCGCCGCCGGCGCCGCCACCGCCGCGCGCGACTACGCGTTCAAGCGGCTCTTCGCCGGCGAGACCGACGCCGTGACGATCGCATCCGCGCTGCAAAGCATCCGCCTGAGCATCGATGCCCACGTCGTCAGCGTCGTCGCGCTCGATGGCACTCCGGTGGCCGGCACCAGCCGGGCCGCGCCCGCCGGCAACATCGTCGCGCACCTCGTGGCCCGGGCCGACGCCGATCCCGGCCCCAATCCCTCTGCCACGGGTTACGGTTACCTCGACGGCGAGTTGCACTCCCTCGTCGTCGCACCCGTTCGCGCGCCCGACATCGTCGCCTGGATCGTCATCGGCTTTCGCATCGACCGGGACTTTGCCCAACGCCTCAAGCAGCAGACCGGCGTCGACCTGACCTTCGTCGACCAGGATGCCCGGCTCCTCGCCACCACACTGCCCGAAGCCACCGCCCGCGCCCTCGCCGCGGCGCTCCCCGGCCTGCCCAAGGGTCAGGAAACCACCACCCTCGATCTGGCCGGCGAGACGGCGCTCGTGACCACGCGCACCCTCGCCGCGGGCGACGGACGCTCCGGCCTACTTACCCTGCAATACTCGCTCGACGAAAAACTCCGGCCGTTTCGCTCGACCGAACGCACCGTGCTCCTCGTCAGCCTCAGCAGCCTGCTGGTCGCCGTGTTGCTCAGCCGGCGCTTCGCCCGGCGGCTCAGCCAGCCCATCGTCGAACTCGTCGGTCACACCCGCCGCATCGCGGCCGGCGACTACAGCATCCGCAACACCACGTATCGGCGGGACGAACTCGGCCGGCTTTCCGAGGCGTTCGACCAGATGGCGCGCGGACTCGACGAGCGCGACCGCGTCCGCGACCTGCTCGACAAGAACGTTTCGCCCGAAATCGCGACGCAGCTCCTGCGCGACGGCGCCGCACTCGGCGGCGAGGAACGCGAGGTCACCATCCTCTTTGCCGACCTGCGCGGCTTCACCACGCTCAGCGAACAGCTCTCCCCCCACGACCTGCTCACCCTGCTCAATCGTTACCTCGATCGCATGAGCGCCGCGATCGAGCGCGAGGGCGGCGTCATCGACAAATTCATCGGCGACGCGATCATGGCGCTCTTCGGCGCCCCGGTGGCGCAGAATGACTCGGCCGAGCGCGCGCTGGCCGCCGCGCTGGGGATGGAACGCGCCCTCGCCACCCTCAATGCCGAACTCGCCGCGGAGGGCCGCCCGCCGCTGGCGATCGGGGTGGGCATCAACACCGCGCGGGTCGTGGCCGGGAACATCGGATCGCACCGCCGACTGAACTACTCCGTGATCGGCGACGGCGTGAACGTCGCCTCGCGCCTCCAGTCGCTCACGCGCACCGCGGAGTATCGCACGAACATCATCGCCAGTGCCGCCACGCTGGCGGCGGTGAGGGAAAAGCAGTGTACCACCCGCGCCCTCGGCACCGTGCCCGTCAAGGGCCGGGCCGAACCGGTGGAGATTTTCGCGGTGGAGTGACGGAATGCGGCGCGGCTCGCGCATTCACGGTCGCGGCTTCCGCAACGCCTCCAACTCCGCCCGCAAACGCGCCACCGCGGCATGGTCGGCGCGCACCACCTTGGCCGCGGCGAACCGCGTGCTCGTGTGGAGCCAGCCGGCGAGCCCGGTCCGGCCCGCGAGCGCAGACGCCTTGCGCGCGAGATCGGTGAAACGAGCTGCGTGCCGTCCTCCGCCAAATGGGCATCGCCACCCACCGTCCGCAGCGCCACGGAATACACCAGCATGAGGGGCCGCCGCACCAGTTCGGCGAACGCGTCCTCCGCGTGAGCGGCGGCATAGCGGCGGAGCAGTTCGGCATCGTCGGACATGTCGGTCACGCCCTCTAGCACCCGCCGCCGGAAAAACCGCGCAGAAAAACGCCGCGGCCCCGGCCGTCGCTGGGACGACGGCCGACGTTTACGCCGCAGCCGGCCGATCCCCGTCCGCCGCCTTGAAAACGTGGTCGCGCGGGTCGATGAAGATCCAGCACAGCGCCCCGATCAGGAACATGCCACCCATCATGAAAATCGGGATGTTCCAGTTACCATACCATTTGAGTGTATAGGCGACCACCACGGGACAGAGGAGGGCACCGAATCCCCCGGCGGTGTTCATCGCCGCGGAAACCACTCCGGCGTGCTCGCGACCGATGTCGATGCAGGTGCCCCATGCCGCGCCCAGCATGAACATGCTCGCCGCCACCGCCGCCGCGATCAACACGGCCGCCACGATCGCGTTGGAACAAAAGGGCGTCAGCAACATCGCGACTCCCGCGACGACATACGACACGCCGCCCACCGCGCAGCGCCCGAGCCGCAGCCCAAACCGCGCCGTCACCCGGTCGGTGACGAACCCGCCGCTCAGGTCGCCGGTGATGCTCAGGATCAGCGGCAGGCCGGCGAAAAATACCAGCTTGGTGGCGTCGAAACCGTGCTTCTCATGGAGGTAGGTCGGCAGCCACGTGATGCAGAAATAGAAGCCGACGCTGTTCGGAATATACATCACGCAAAGCGCGGCCACGCTCCGACTGGACAGCAGCTTCTTCCAATACGCCCAGCCGACCACGTGAGGGGCGGCCTCGCCGCGGCCCTTCACGATCAATTCGACCTCCGCTGCGTTCACCTCGGGATGCTCGGCGGGTTCGTTCCGAAACCAAAAATACCACACCGCCGCCCACACGAAGCCGACCGCGCCGAAGCACATGAAGATGCTCCGCCAGTGCATGACCGTCAGCATCGACGCCACGAGGATCGGCGTGAGTCCGCCCGCCAAGTGCGCGATGGCAAAGAAAAGCCCCTGCACCCGGCCGCGGGCCAGCAGCGGAATCCACCGCGAAAACGTGCGCGCCACGCTCGGCCACGCGCCGGCCTCCCCCATGCCGAAAAGAAACCGCGTAATCAGCAGGATCGTGTAGTTGAGCGCCACGCCGGTTGCGATCGTGAAGGTCGACCACCAGACCACGATGCGCGCGAGCACCGACCGCGTGCCGACCCGGTCCGCCATCCACGCCGTGGGAATTTCAAAAAAAGCATACGACAGGGAAAAAATGCTGAAGACATAGCCCATCTGCACCTTCGAGATGGCCAGATCCTCCATGATGTGCGGCGAAAGCGCGGAGATGCACACCCGGTCCAGGTAGGTGATCATGCCCAGCACCGCGACGAGGGCGAAGACCTTGTAGCGGACCCGCGTGGGTTGCATCGGGGCACCCGCGGCAGCGGGAAAAGAAGGGGGATTGTTCATAGGAAACCGGCTGGGCGGACGGCGGCTGACAAACTTCCAACGGGAACACGGGCGGCTTGGGGCAACGGGAACCAGAGGAAGCAAGCTTCACCCTCGGAGACACGCCGGTGCCGTCAAACCTGAAGTGCATGAGCGGCAGAGAGAGCACAAATTTTCCGCTCGCGCCCGCGCGACGCCGGTTCTCCGGCCCGAGCGTATGGCATACCGCCAGGGCTATTCGCGCGACGACCCGCACTTTCGTGCGACCAAAGTCCGATGGTTGACAGCCGCGAACGCGCGCCGGCAAATGAGCCCGCTTCGCTTCGCGTCCCCACCCCCGAATCCATGTTCCGAACCCTTCGCTTGCTCGCGGTCTGGGCGCTCGCCGCCGTCGTCGCTTCCGCCGAACCCTTCGACCCGAGCGGGCTGCTGCTCACGTGGCAGCGGGATCCCACCACGACGATGACCATCGACTGGCATTCCGTCGACGGCCTCGACGTGAAACTCGTCGAGGCACTTTCCCCCGCCCACAATCTGCCCACCAAGGTTCCCGTCTATACCCGGACGCGCCCAGCCGTGCTGGAGTTTCGCGCCGCCGGACAGACGGCCTGGCAGAAGGCGGAGGGCCGGAGTTTCCCTTTTCCGTTCAAGGAGGACCGCCAGGGCTCGCTGCATCGTGACGGCTACAGTCACTCCTTTCCCGCCTCGGAGCGCACGGTGCACCGGGTGGAACTCACCAAACTGGCTTCGGACGCGCTCTACGAATTTCGCTTCGACGAGGGCGGAAGGGTTTATCGTTTCCGCACCATGCCGAAGACGCTCACCCGCGAGGTGCGCATCGCCTCCGGCGGCGATGTCGGTTTCGGCACCTGGACCGAGCGCATGAACCGGATTGCGGCCTCCCGCGATCCGGATTTCGCGCTCTGGGGCGGCGATCTCGCCTATTGCGACGGCGCGCAGGCCCGGCTCGGGCGTTGGTACGATTTCTTCGACTCGGTGAAGAAATCCATGATCACGCCGGAGGGGCGGGTCATCCCGGTGCTCGCCGCCGTCGGCAACCACGAGGTGCAGGGCGGCTACTACAAGAAGAGCCCCGATCCCCGGGAATCGGAGGATGCGCGCCGACTGCGGGTCTCGCCCTACTACATGACGTTCTTCGCCATGCCCGGCCAGCCCGGCTACAACGTCCTCGATTTCGGCGACTACCTCAGCGTGATCCTCCTCGACAGCGGCCATCTCAACCCCGTCGGCGGAGCGCAGGCCGCCTGGCTGAACGAGACGCTGGCCGCCCGCACGCGCGTGCCCCACGTGTTTCCGTCCTATCACGTTCCCGGCTTCAGCACGTTCCGGCCGCTCACCGACCGCGGCGCCACCGCCATCCGGGAAGCCTGGGTGCCGCTCTTCGAGAAATATCGTCTGTCGGTTGTGTTCGAGAACCACGACCACAACTACAAGCGCACGGTCCCGATCAGAAACATGCAGCGGGACGCGGCCGGCGTGACCTACCTGGGCGACGGCGCTTGGGGCGCGTTCAACATCGGCGTCAAGGACCGCGAGGAAAAATGGTACCTTGAGAAAACCGACTCCCTCAACCACTTCATCCTCGTCACCCTCAAGGGAGCCGAGGAGGAATTCGAGGCCATCAATCTCCTCGGAGAAACCTTCGATCGCCACCACGCCCGCCGCCCATGATTGCCTTCGCCCCAACTCAAACCCGGCTCAGCTCGACTTTTGGTCCCGACGCCGGGAGCCGAATCCTCGCCGCGGCGATCCATCGCCTGCTTTTGCTCGCGCTCGTCGCGCTGAGCCTGGGGTCCGCCGCCGCCGTCGAGTTCCCCAAACGCAGCAAATACGCCGGGGGCATGATCTCACTCTACGCGTACATGTACAATTACTACCTGCCGCCGACCTCGAGCACGCCGTGGCGGCCGGCCTGGTCCCCCGACGGCCAGGAACTCGTGTTCTCCATGTCGGGTTCGCTGTGGAAAATTAAAATCGGCGACACCACCGCCCACGAGCTGACGGCAAACCCGACCTACGATTCGGCGCCCGCCTGGTCGCCCGATGGCAAGTGGATCGTCTACACGACCGAGGGCGCCGAGGGCATCAACCTCATGCTGCTCAACGTCGCCTCCGGCGAAAGCACCGCCATCACGCAGGGCGACCAGCTCAACGTCGACCCGGTCTGGTCGCGCGACGGCACCACGCTGGCCTACGTCAACAATTCTCCCGGCGGGCGTTTCAACGTCTACGTGCGCTCGTTCGAAAACGGCCGCTTTCAGGACGCGGTGCGGCTCACCGAGGCGAACAGCTTCGGGCGCTCGCGCCTGTACTTCAGCCCCTACGACGACCACATCCAGCCGACCTTTTCGCCCGACGGAAAGGAACTCATCCTCGTTTCCAATCGCGGCATTCCGATGGGTTCGGGCGCCATCTGGCGCGCGCCGATCCAGCCGAACATGATGGCGAAAGCCACGCGCATCCTGCGCGAGGAAACGCTCTACCGCACCAAGCCCAACTGGTCGCCCGACGGCCACCGCATCCTCTACGCCTCGCACCGGGGCGGCCAGTTCACGCAGTTGTACGTTCATCCCGTCAAAGAGGGCGAACCGTTCCAGCTCACGCGCGAACCGTGGGACCACTTCGATCCCGCGTGGTCGCCGGACGGCGAGTGGATCGCCTATGTTTCCAACCAGCACGGTCTCTCCGAGCTGCGCCTGCTCCGGTCGTTCGGTGGCACCGACGAGAAAGTGGAGATCAAACAACGGATCCACCGCCGGCAGATGGGAAAACTCGAAGTTGTCCTGAAGGATGCCGAAACCGGCGAGCTCACGCCGGCCCGTTTCTACATGAAGGCGTCGGACGGAAAAACCTATGCGCCCGAGAACGCCTTTCACCGCATCGCGCCGCGCGCGGCCAAAGAGGATTTCTTCCACGCCGAGGGCCGCTTCGTCGTCGATGTGCCCGTGGGCGAACTGGTGGTGGAGGCGACCAAGGGTTCCGTCGAATACTGGCCGGCCGTCGCCACCGTGCAGATCAAGCCGGGCGGCACGACCCGCGTGGAGCGGACGTTGAAGCGCCTCGTCAACATGAATGCGCTCGGCTGGTGGAGCGGCAGCGACCACGTCCACATGAACTACGGCGGTAATCTCAACAACACGCCGGAGTACATGCTGCTCGAAGCGAAGGCCGAGGGCCTCGACCACGTGGGTTGGAAAATCGCCAACAAGGACAATCGTGTTTTCGACACCGAATATTTCAAGGGCCAGCCGCTGCATCCGCTGAGCAACAGCCGGTTGCTCCTTTCGATCGGGGAGGAATACCGCCCGGCTTGGTACGGACACGTGAGCTACATCAATCTCACCAAGCACCTGATCTCGCCGTTCACGAGCGGCTATGAAGGCACCGGCGTGGCGAGCCTCTATCCGAGCAACACCGACATGTTCCGGCTGGCCCAAAAGCAGGGCGCGATCGGCGGTTACGTCCACCCCTGGTCGGAGGAACCCACGCGGGCCTCGGAATATCGCGGCGCACAAACCTACCCGGTCGACGCCGCCCTCGGCGCCTTCGAATATCTCGAGGTCCTGACCAACGCCGACCGCCACCGCTTCACCTCGAAGGTCTGGTATCGTTCGTTGAATTGCGGCTTCAAGGTAACCGCCTCGGCGGGCGAGGACTCGATCCTGAATCTGCCGGCGACGCCCATCATCGGCTCCGCCCGGCTCTACGCCTACCTCGGCAAGAAACTGACCTGGGACGGCTGGGTTGAAGCCGTGCGAAAGGGCCGCACCTTCGTGACCAACGGCCCGCTGCTCCAGTTCACCGTCAACGACGAGATTCCCGGCGGCGAAGTCCGTCTGCCCGCCGAGGGCGGCCTCGTGACGCTGAAGGGCAAGCTCGATTCCATCGTGCCGCTCCAAACCCTCGAGGTCGTTTTCAACGGCAAGATCATCGAGACGATTCCCCTGCAGGGCGACCGGCGTTCCGCCGTTTTCACCAAGCGCGTGGCCGTGGCCCAAAGCGGCTGGTTCACGCTCCGCACCGCGGGCAAAGGCGTCCAGCATCCGGTCGACGACGCCTACCCCGTGGCCGAGACCAGCCCCGTCTACGTGTATGCCGGCAACCGGCCGATCCGCTCCAAGGAGGACGCGCAATATTTCATCCAGTGGATCGACGACATCGCCCAGCTGTGGAGCGCCAACAAGGACTGGCGCTCGGACGCCGAGAAACAACACGTGCTCGGTCAGTTCGCCGAGGCGCGGAAAGTCTACGAAAAGCAAATCGAGAAAGCGCGCTGATCCGGGATTTCGGCCTCACCGCAAATGAAAATCCGCGCCCTCGTTTTTGCCCTGGCCGCTTCCCTCGCCGCCGGCGCCACCGCCCTCGCGCAATTCCCCGCCCGGAGCCGCTACGCCGTCGGCTACATGTACAGTTACTACGTGCCACCCTCCGCGGGCACCCCGTGGCGCCCGGCGTGGTCGCCTGACGGCAAGGAGATCGCGTTTTCCCTGTCGGGTTCGCTGTGGAAAATTAAAGTCGGCGAGACCACCGCCCACGAGTTGACGGCGAATCGCACCTACGACTCCTCCCCCGCGTGGTCGCCCGATGGCAAATGGATCGTCTACACGGCAGAGGATGGCGCGGGCATCAACCTGATGCTGCTCAACGTGGCCACCGGCGAAAGCACGGCCGTGACCCAGGGTGATCAGCTCAATCTCGACCCGGCGTGGTCGCGCGATGGCAAGCGGCTCGCCTACGTCAACAATTCGCCGGGCGGGCGTTTTCATATTCACCTTCGTTCCTTCGCCAACGGCCGCTTCGGCGATCCGCAGCGTCTCACCGAACCCCACAACTTCGGGCGCTCGCGGCTCTATTTCAGCCCGCAGGACGATCACATCCAGCCGACCTTCTCGCCCGACGGGAAGGAACTCATCCTCGTTTCGAACCGCGATATTCCGATGGGCTCGGGCGCCATCTGGCGCGCGCCGGTCGAGCCGAATATGATGGCCGGGGCCACGCGCATCCTGCGCGAAGAGACCCTCTACCGCACCAAGCCCAACTGGTCGCCCGACGGCCACCGCATCCTCTACGCCTCGCACCGCGGCAGCGAATTCAACCAGCTCTATGTCCATCCCGTCACCGAGGGTGAACCGTTTCAACTGACGTGGAGCCCGTGGGATCATTTCGATCCAGCGTGGTCCCCCGACGGCGAGCGGATCGCCTACGTTTCAAACGAGCACGGCGGCTCCGAACTCCGCGTGCTCAGCTCCTTCGGCGGTAACGACGAAAAGGTGGAAATCAAGCGCCGGGTGTATCGCCGCCCGATGGCCCAGCTCGAAGTCACCATCGCCGACACCGCGACGGGACAACCCACCGCCGCCCGCATTTATCTGAAAGCCTCCGATGGGAAGATCTACGCGCCCGCCGAGGCGTATCAACGGATCGCCACGCGAGCCGCAAAGGAGGATTTTTTCCACACCGCCGGCCATTTCGTCGTCGACGTGCCGCCCGGTGAACTCGTGGTGGAAGCAGCCAAGGGGGTTGAATACCTGCCTTCCCTCCAAACCACCACGGTTCAGCCCAACGGCGTCACGCGCGTCACGCTGGAACTGAAACGCCTGACCAACATGAACGCGCTCGGCTGGTGGAGCGGCAGCGATCATGTTCACCTCAACTACGGCGGAAACCTGCGCAACACGCCCGAATACCTGCGGCTCGAGGCCCAGGCCGAGGACCTCGATCACGTCGGCTGGAAGATCGCCAACAAGGACAACCGCGTCTTCGACACCCAGTATTATCAGGGCCAGCCCCTTCACCCGCTCTCGGACGATCAGATGCTGATCTCGATGGGCGAGGAGTACCGTCCCGCTTGGTACGGCCACATCAATCTCATCAACCTGACGCGGCACCTGGTCTCGCCGTTTACCCTCGGCTATGAAGACACGGGCGTGGCCAGCCTCTATCCGAGCAATACCGATATCTTCCGGCTCGCGCGCAAAGAGGGTGCGATCGGTGGCTACGTGCATCCGTGGGGCGCCGGCGGCGCCCTGGCCCGGGGAGAGTATCGCGTCGCGCAAACCTATCCCGTGGACGCCGCGCTGGGCTCGTTCGAATACCTCGAGGTCATGACCAGCGCCGGCCACTACACCGGCACGTCGCAAGTCTGGCACCGGTCGCTGAACTGCGGCTTCAAGGTCACGGCCTCGGCGGGCGAAGATTCGATCCTGAATCTCCAGGCCACGCCAATCATCGGCTCCGCCCGGCTCTACGCTTATCTCGGAAAAAACCTGACGTGGGCCGGCTGGCTCGATGCGATTCGCAAGGGCCGCACCTTCGTCACGAACGGCCCGCTGCTTCAGTTCACCGTCAACGGCGAGATCCCCGGCGGCGAAATCCGCCTCCCGGCCGCGGGCGGCACCGTCGCCCTGAAGGCGAAACTCGAATCCATCGTCCCGCTCGAAACGCTCGAGGTGATCTTCAAGGGCAAGGTCATCGAATCGATCCCGCTGGGCGGCCACAAACGGACGGCGGACTTCGCCAAAGCCGTTCCCGTCACGGAAAGCGGCTGGCTCACGCTGCGAACCCGCGGCCGTGGCATCCAGCACCCGCTGGACGATTCGTATCCCGCCGCGGAAACCAGCCCGGTCTACGTCTACGTTGGCGACCGCCCCATCCGTTCGAAGGCGGATGCGCAGTACTTCGTGCAATGGATCGACGACATCACGAAAATCTGGAGCAGCTCGACGATGTGGCGGTCGGACCGCGAAAAACAGCACGTGCTCGCCCAGTTCGCCGAGGCGCGCAAAGTTTACGAACGCCAGATCCAAGAAGCACCGTGAAGCCCCTTGTAACGATCGATCGCAATTCCAACCGATGAGACTCGCCTCGATGAAAACCCCGGGCCTTGCCCATCGCCTTGACCGCGCGCTGCGGCGGATCGCAGCAGCAATTGCCCTCCTGTCCGCAGGCATCGCCGGCAGTGCGTCAGAAAAATCGCCGCCCGTTCCATCCGCGGCGAAATCCGTCGACTCAAACGGCTGGAAGACGCTCTTCGACGGCAAGACGCTGGCGGGCTGGAAGCCCTCGAAGTTCGCCACGCAGCGCGAGGTGTCCGTCGAGAAATCGTTTCAGGGCGGTGGTGGCGCGATCGTCATGGAACTGGGCGAAGAACTCTCGGGCGTCACGTGGACCCATGCCGCCGACCTGCCCGTCCTCAACTACGAGATCGCCCTCGAGGCCATGAAGCTCGACGGCGACGATTTCTTCTGCGGCCTGACATTCCCGGTCGGAAAATCGTCCTGCAGTTTCATCATCGGCGGCTGGGGCGGCACGATCGTCGGCCTGTCGAGCGTCGACGGCATGGATGCCTCGGAGAATGAAACCAGCTCCTCCCGTGCGTTCGACCGCAACCGGTGGTATCGCATCCGGGTGCGCGTCACCGCCGAAAAAATCGCGGCCTGGATTGACGACGAACAGGTCGTCGACCTGCCCACGAAGGATCGCAAGATCACCATCCGCTACGGGGCGATCGAAAATTCCCTGCCCCTCGGCATCGCCGCCTATCAAACTCGCACCGCCGTCCGCGGCATCCGGCTGCGCCAGCTCTGATTCGGCAGGTCGATGGAAATGCGGTGATCTCGCCGCGTCGGAGCTCCGTCAACGACCCTTCGCCGTCTCGTTCCAGTAGATCACAACATTCTTCGTCGCCCGCCCTGCCGCGATGATCTCGGGACGCCCGTCGCCGTTCAAATCGGCGGCCTTGAGGTCCTCGCACGCCATCGTGTTGTCGTCGACCAGCGCATGCAGCCGCCAGGTTTCCCCCGTGGGGGTCGTCGGCGCGAACAACCGGATGCCTACCTTGGTGCCGGCGGGAGCCGGCGCTCCGGCGCGCCAGCCCACCACCACCTGATCGTAGCCGACGCCGAGAAAATCGCCCGTCGCGAGCCCGTGCGCCTGCACCAGCGTGTCGTCGAGGAGCACGCGTTGCGCCGTCCAGTCCGCCGCCTCCGGTCCCGCCGGCGGGGCGCGATACACCGCGAGTTGGTTGCCGTGCATCGGCTCGACCGTCGCAAAGAAATCCTTTCCGCCCGGCAGCCGCCCCGCGCGCACCTCGCCGGTCGCCGCGCGGCTGAGCGGCGTGGCCGTCGGCGCGCCATCGGACGTAAACCGCAACCGTCGCACGCCTTCCTGCGACGCCAGCAAAATGCCCTCGGCCTCGCCCGTTTCACCCCACCGGATCAGGTCGAAATTATGCGTGGCATGCTGCTCCGCGTTGAGCACCGCTGTCGGCCACGGATCGTCGACGTTGGCCGGGCGGCGGTAGGCGAGGAATTGCACGCCGGCGCCGGCGTTGTTCCGGTTGCCGCGGCCGTGCAACGGCAGCACCGCGAGCGTAAACGTGCCATCGCGCCCGCGCACCCACTGCATGCGATGCGTCGTCGGCTCGTGCGTCAGCTTCACCGGCCGCCATTTCGCGGTCCGGTCGGACGGCGGCACCAGATAATAAACCGCCCCGCTGCCCACCGTGTCGCCCGGGTTCCACTCGGCGCCCACCGCGACCTCCGCCTTGCCGTCGCCGTCGATGTCGCGCGCGGCGATGCACACGTGGTCCCGCGCCGTGAGCTGGTCCGTCATCACGAACTTCTCCCACGAGGGATTGCGATACCACACGATCTGCTTCGCGTCGGCGAGCAGCACGTCGTCGCGGCCATCGCCGTCGACATCCGCGATCGCGAGGCCGTAACCGATCTGGATTTTCGCGTCGATGGTCTGTGCGCGAAACTTCGCCGGCGACAACTCCGCGGCGCGGCCATTAACCAAGGCGAGGACGAGACCGAGAAAAAGCGTGGGGCGTTTCATGGGGCGCCCGAATGCAACAGCCCGCCGCCCCTGCCTCCAGCTCTGTTTTCGTCTGTCCCGATCCCGACCCCGGAACATCCCGTCAGGTCAGGATCGCTTTCACCACGTCGCCATGGACATCGGTCAGCCGGTACTGCCGCCCTTGGAAACGATACGTCAGCCGCGTATGGTCGATCCCGAGGCAGTGCAGGATCGTCGCCTGCAGGTCGTGGATGTGCACCGGGTTCTCCGCGACGTTGAACCCGAAGTCGTCGGTCGACCCGTGGACGATCCCGCCCTTCACGCCGCCCCCGGCCATCCAAAGGGAGAACGCCTTGCCGTGGTGGTCGCGGCCGTACTTGTCGCGGTTCGCCTCGCCTTGCGCGTACGGCGTGCGGCCGAATTCTCCGCCCCAGATCACGAGCGTGTCGTCGAGCAGCCCGCGCTGCTTGAGGTCGCTCACGAGCGCGGCGCTGGCCTGGTCCACGTCGCGCGCCAGCACCGGCAGCCGGTCGTGCAGTCCGCCGTGATGATCCCAGTCGCGGTGATAAAGCTGGATGAAACGCACGCCGCGCTCCGCCAGCCGGCGCGCAAGGAGGCAGTTGCGCGCGAAGGAGCCGGGCTCCTGCACGTCAGGGCCGTAGCTTTCCAAAATGTGCGCCGGCTCGCCGGCGAGATCCATGAGTTCGGGCACGCTGCGCTGCATGCGATACGCCAGTTCGAACTGGCTGATGCGCGTCTCGATCTCCGGGTCGCCGCTCTGCGCCAGTTGCTGCCGGTTGAGTTCGGCGATGCCGTCGAGCATGAGCCGCCGGCGCTCGCGCGTGAGGCCGGGCGGATCGTTCAAATAGAGCACCGGCTCGCCCGCGCCGCGAAATTGCACCCCCTGATGCTCACTCGGCAGAAAGCCGCTGCCCCACAGCCGCGCCAGCAGCCCCTGACCGGGCGCGCCCTTGGTCACCGAGATCAACACGACGAAGGCGGGCAGGTTTTCGTTGAGCCGCCCAAGGCCATAATCCGTCCACGCGCCCATGCTGGGCCGGCCGGGCAGCTGGCTCCCGCTCTGGAAAAACGTGATCGCCGGGTCGTGATTGATCGCCTCGGTGTGCATCGACCGGATGACGCAGATGTCGTCCGCAATGGCGCGCGTCCGCGGCAGCAGATCGCTGATGATGGTGCCGCTCCGGCCGCCCGCTTGAAACGCAAACTTGCTCGGCTGCACCGCCAGCCGCGCCTGCGAGGCGACCATGCCGGTGATACGCTGGCCGCGCCGGATCGAGTCGGGCAGGTCTTCGTTGAACCGCTCGCGCAACACCGGCTTGTCGTCGAGGAGGTCGAGGTGCGACGGACCGCCCGACTGAAAAAGACAGATGACGCGTTTCGCCTTCGGCGCGAAATGCGGGAGACCGGGCAACCCGCCGAAACCCGTCGCCGTCGGCAGCACCACGGGACCGGGGGCCGCGGCGGCCAACGCCTCGCGTCCGAACATCTGCGCCAGCGCCGCGGTGCCGAGCCCCAGGCCGGTCTTGAGTAGGAAATCGCGCCGGGTGTGGGCGGATTCGTAACGATGGCAGGACATGGCGGGTCAGTTCTTCGTGATGGTTTCGTCGAGGCTCAGGATCATGTTCGCCACGGCGGTGGCGGCGGCGAGTTCCGCCGGCGGCAGCGTGGCGTCCAGCGCCGACTCGCCGACTTTGACGAACGCGTAGGCGTCGTTGCCATGCGCCAAAAAGTCCGCACGCAGCCGCCCGAGCGCCCGGGCCAGCACGCGCGTTTCCGCGGCGACCGGACGGCGGCCGGTGGCCAGTCGGAACGCAAAGGCCACGCGTGCGTCGTCCTCCGCCCCGCCTTCGCGCAGCATGCGCGTGCCAAGCTGCCGCGCGGCCTCGAGGTAGCCGGGTTCGTTCCAGAGCGTCAGCGCCTGCAGCGGCGTGTTCGTCCGCGAACGGCGCACCGTGCAGAATTCGCGATCGGGCGCGTCGAAGCCCGTCATCGCCGGATGCGGGATCGTGCGTTTCCAAAATGTGTAGAGGCTGCGCCGGTGCAGATCCTCACCCGTGCTCTTGCCCCAGCGGGTGCCGGGGTAATCGGCGCCGACGACGATACCTTCGTAGAGTTTTTCCGGCTGATACGGATAGACGCTCGGCCCCCCCAGCCGCGGCGCGAGCAGACCCGACACGGCCAGCGCCTGGTCGCGAATCAGCTCCGCCGGCAGCCGCACGCGCGGCCCGCGGGCCAGCAGGCGATTCTCCGGGTCCCGCGCCTGCAACTCCGGCGCGACGGCACTGCCCTGGCGGTACGTCGCGGACAGCACCAGGGTCTTGAGCAAGCGCTTCACGTCCCAACCGCTGTCCACAAAATCGCGCGCGAGCCAGTCGAGCAGTTCGGGATGACTCGGCCATTCGCCCTGCGAGCCGAAATCCTCCAGGGTCTTCACGAGGCCGGTGCCGAAGAGCTGAGCCCAAAATCGATTCACCACCACGCGGGCCACGAGCGGGTGATTGGGCTGAGTAAGCCAACGGGCGAGGCCGAGACGGTTGCCCGGCGCGCCCGCCGGCCAGGGCGCCAGCAAGGCCTCGGGCACGCCCGCCTCGACGGGCTCGCCGGGCGCGTCGTAGCGACCGCGGTTCAGCACAAACGCGGGGCGTGGCTGCGAAAGTTCTTCCATGACCATTGCACTGGGCAGGCTGCGCCGGAGCGCCAGATGCTCCTGCCAGAGCTCGGCCCGTTGCGCCGCCGTCTCGGCCGTCGCGGGATCGTCGGCCAGCACGGCGGCGCGCAACCAGGCGCGCTCACGCGCGGTCAGCTTCTCACCCGTCACATGATCGAGCGCCTGGGAAAGCGCGCGAAGGGAAAAGCGCGCGTGGATCGCCGCGCCGTCCAGCGCCCGCGGGTAACTGATCATCTCCGCGAAGGCACCGCGCCATCGCATGCCGTCCTTCGCGTTGTCGGCTCCCACCAGCAGATCGCGCTTCGATGACGGCTCTTTGGAGACGCCTTCGTGATAAACCCGCACGGCCGATTCCGCGCCATCGACAAAAAGCCGGACCGACCCCGCCCGCTTTCCGCCGGCGTAAGTCGCCGCGACGTGACGCCACTCGCCGGCCCGAATATTCGCCCCCACGGTGCGCACCGTGATGGAATACGCCGGAAACCGGTCGGTCAGGCGCAGCTCGATCTCCCCGTCGATCAGACGCACCTCGCGACCGTTGCCGTAAAGCGCATCCGCCGGTGAACCGAGATGGTCGACCGAGGAGAGGAGCGCCACGTCGGACGGGTTGTCGGCATCCGGGTTCAACCAGAGCGCGAGCGTGATCCCCTCCTTGCCCGCGAAATCGAGTTTGGCCGTGGCAATTTTGGGCGCCGGCTTTTCGGGATCGATCCGCCATTCGGCCTTCGGCGCGCCCTCAGTGGACATTTCCGGCTCCAGCAGGGGCACGCTCGGAACCACCTCGGTGCGCGACGCGGCGCGGGCGATCAACGCTTCGACGCGCGCCCGGTCCTCGGACTGCCAGCGCCAGCTCTCCCCGGCCCGGCGCAGCCGCGCATCGAGCGCGGCGAGCTGGCGCTCCTGCCCGGCCAGCACCGCCGCCTGGTCCGGCGTTGGGGCGGGAATCATCGGCACGGCGTTGGCCACGCGGCCGTCCTCCCCCTGCTCGGGCACGTTGTTGAAAAAGGCGAACAGCCGGTAGTAGTCGCGCTGGGTGACGGGGTCGAACTTGTGGTCGTGACACCGGGAACACTCCATCGTGAGCCCGAGCCAGGCCGTGCTCATCGTCCGCACGCGATCGGCCACGTATTCGACGCGGTATTCCTCCTCGATGATGCCGCCCTCGCTGTTGATGACGTGATTGCGGCCGAAACCGGTGGCGATGCGCTGCTCGAGCGTCGGCTTTGGCAACAGGTCGCCCGCGAGCTGCTCGGTGATGAAGCGGTCGTAAGGCAGGTTGGCGTTGAAGGCGCCGATCACCCAGTCGCGCCAGCGCCACATCGTGCGCGCCGAGTCGTTGTTAAACCCGTGCGTGTCAGCGTAGCGGGCCGCATCGAGCCAGTCGATCGCCTGCCGCTCGCCGAAATGCGGCGAGGCGAGCAGCCGCTCGACCGCCGCGTCGCAGGCGGGTTCGCCCCGCGCCGCCACGTCAGCGGTGAAGGCATCGAGTTCGGCCGGCGTGGGCGGCAATCCGGTGAGATCGAAACTCGCGCGACGCAGCCACGTTTCCGGCGCGGCCACGGCGGAGGGCGCCAGCCCTTCGCGTTCCAATCGCGCCAGCACAAACCGGTCGAGCGCATGGCGCGGCCAGGTAGCGCCGCGCACGGCGGGAGGTGGTGCCTGCCGCGGCGGCTCGAAGGCCCAGTGCTTTTGATACACCGCGCCCTCGGCCACCCAGCGGCGGATGAGCGCGATCTGTTCCGGAGTAACGTGCTTGTTGCTGTCCTGCGGCGGCATCTTCTCGTCGGGATCCTCGGACGCGAGGCGGAGGAGGAGTTCACTGTCGGCGGGCTTTCCCGGCACGATCACCGCATAGCCGTCGCGATCGCGGGTGACGCTCTCCCGGTCGTCGAGCCGCAGTTTGGCTTCGCGGCGATGGGCATCCTGCCCGTGGCAACTCAGGCAGTTCTCCGAGAGGATCGGCCGGATATCGCGGTTAAATTCGAGCTTCTCCGCGGACGCTCCGAAACCCGCATGCGCAAGCAACAGCGTGGAAAGGACACAGGCGGGGAATAGGCGGGGCATCGGGGTGAAGGTCCGGACCCGCGTGGGACGGGCACCGAACCGGGGCACTATTTGCAAGAAATCTCCCGGAGCAAGACCCGCTCCACGCCACACCCAGTTCGGGTGCAACCGCCGATCAATTCGTTGATGTCGGCTGTTGTTGACAACGTGCACCTGCTCCGAAGCCCTCCGCAATTCAAGTTAAGGCGCGATTCCGGGATCTTGCGGCAGGGCTGAGGCAACAGAGCCAAAGCAGAGAGCGACGCCTGTCCGCCGATTCGCTGCAATCCGTCGTTGCGGCGCCGGCACACCCGAACCGTCAGCTTCAGAACAAGCTCATTGGTCAACCCCGTGATTCCGTCGATACATTGCATGATCGTTTCGCATCGCGCGCGCGGTCGGGATCGCCAAGCAAGCGCCCGGCGCAACGGGTGAGCGGAGCCTGCTGCTCCGCAAAAATGCGTTCCAGAAACCGGAGTCTGAGTCTTCATGTGTCAGAGCCCGAATGTTCGGGGGTTCGGTGGACATGAGTTCTGAAGACAAAACGGGCGGCCACCGGGTTTCTTAGGGGAAATTCCGAATTTCGCGTTCCCTGCCCTCCAATTTCACCGAAAGCGTCCGGGAGGCAACCGCCGTTCGCCTCACCCCAGCCCGTGGCACAAGTCCCCGCTTGCCAGCCCGGCACGCCCCCCGCTCCCTCGGAGCGGGCGTGGTATTTCGTACTTTGCGCCCGTCCTTCGCCGATGTCCTCCCCCCTTCACGTTATCTGGTCCCTGATGCGCGGCCACCGCCTGCGCTACGGGCTGGCACTGGCGTGTCTGACGCTGGCCACGGTGATCAATTTCGGTATTCCGCTGATCGGCAGCGCGACGATCGACTACGCCGTCGCGCACCGTACCGCCGACGCCGGCACGCCCGCGCTCATCGCCTGGAGCCTGCAGGCGCTGGGCGGCGCGGATCATCTGCGGGCGCATCTCTGGCTCGCCCCGGTCGCGATGGTCGTACTCAGCCTGTTCGCCGGGCTCTGCAGCTACCTGAAGGGCTGGCAGGCGTCGCTCGCCAGCGACGGGATCGCGCGCCGCCTCAAGGACGACCTCTACGACCATCTCAACCACCTGCCGGCGTCCTATCACGATCGCACCGACACGGGTGACCTGGTCCAGCGCTGCACCAGCGATGTCGAGACGACGCGACAGTTTCTCGCGACCCAGGTGATGGAAATCGGCAACGCCGCGCTGCTCGCCGCCACCGCGCTCCCGCTGCTGCTCTCGCTCAACGTGCCCATGACGCTCGTGTCGTTTGCACTCGTGGGGCCGCTGGTGGCCTACGGCTACATCTATTTCCGCCAGGTGAAGCATGTCTTCAAAAAGGTCGACGAGGCCGAGGGGGCGCTGACCGCGGTCATCCAGGAAAACCTCACCGGGATTCGCGTGGTGCGGGCGTTCGCCCGCCAGGAATTCGAGCGCGCCAAGTTCGCCACGCCCAACGCCGACTACCGCGACCGCAGCCTCCGGATGCTGCGTCTCATGTCGTGGTATTGGTCGATCAGCGATCTCGTGGCGCTCTGCCAGCTCGGTCTCACCCTCCTCGTGGGCGCGCACTGGATCACGACGGGCACGCTCACCGTCGGCATGCTGTTCGCCTTTCTTTCCTACCTCGGGATCATGCTCTGGCCGGTGCGCCAGATGGGGCGGATCCTGACCGATCTCGGCAAGACCTCGGTCGCCCTCGGCCGCATCCGGGAAATCCTCGCCGTGGCCCGGGAATCGGAACCGCCGCCGGCGGCGCTCCCGGCGCAGATCACGGGCGCCCTCGCGGTGCGCGACCTGCACTTCGCGCATGCCAGCCAGCCGGCCACCGCCGCCGGCGCGCTCAACGGCATTTCGTTCGACGTACGGCCGGGCGAGACGCTGGCCATCCTCGGCCCGTCCGGCGCCGGCAAGAGCACGCTGATGCACCTGCTGCTCCGTCTCTACGACTACACCTCCGGCTCGATCCAGCTCGACGGCCGC
This sequence comes from Opitutia bacterium, assembly GCA_947474935.1. Classification (GTDB taxonomy): domain Bacteria; phylum Verrucomicrobiota; class Verrucomicrobiia; order Opitutales; family Opitutaceae; genus ER46. Next base: position 9,434 of record CANJKL010000011.1, on the reverse strand, counting down.
GAACTCGCCTCGCTCCCGCGCGCCTGGGTGCGCGCCCAAATCGGCGTGGTCATGCAGGAGCCGTTTCTCTTTTCGAAGACGCTCCGCGACAACCTCCGCCTCGGCCGCGGCGATGCGCCCGACCACGAGATCGAGTCGGCGGCGCGCGCCGCGTGCATCCACGACACGATCCTGACCTTCGAGCAGGGCTACAACACCCTCATCGGCGAACGCGGCATCACGCTCTCCGGCGGGCAGCGCCAGCGCATGGCCATCGCGCGCGCCGTGCTGCGGCGCCCGCCGCTGCTCATTCTCGACGACGCCCTGAGCGCGGTCGACGGCGAGACCGAGGCCGTCATCCTCAACGCCCTCAAGGAACGTCACGGGCGCGCCACCACCCTCGTGATCGCGCACCGGCTTTCGACGCTCGCGCAGGCCGACCGGGTGATCGTCCTTCACGACGGCCGCATCATCCAGACCGGCACCCACGCCGAGCTCGCCGTGCAGGAGGGCCTCTACCGCCGGCTCTGGCAGATCCAGACCAGCTTGGAATCCGATTTCCAAAGGGAGCTAAAACCGGCCTGACCGCCTCCGACCATGGCTGCGCCCCTCCTTCAGGACGATGATTTCAAAGCCCGGCTCGACACCGGACTGTGGTGGAAGATCTTTCGCCGCGCCCTGCACCTGAAACGCTATCTGGTGCCATTATTCGTCACGGCCATCGTCATCGCCGCGTGCGACGCCGCCTTCGCCCACGTCACGCGCTGGGTGATCGACGGGGTGGTGCGCGACGGCGCCCAGGCCGCCTTCGGACGCTACATCGTGGCCTACCTCGCGGTCACGCTGGCGCTCTGCATCGGCGTATGGATTTTCATCGACCTCGCCGGCAACATTTCGAACCGCCTCGCGCACGACATCCGGCGCGACTGCTTCGACCGGTTGCAGGAACTGGAGTTCGCCTACTTCGACCAGCGGCCCGTCGGCTGGCTGATCAGCCGGCTGACCGGCGATTGCGATCGCCTGGGCCGCATCATCGCCTGGGGCTTCCTCGATATCGTCTGGGGTTTGAGCTACGTGCTGATGATCGCCGTGAGCCTGCTCCTGATGAATTGGAAACTCGGCCTCATCGTGATCGCCATCGTGCCGCCGCTCGCGGTCGTCTCGAAATATTTTCAGGGGAAAATGCTCCGCAGCGCGCGCGAGATTCGAAAATTCAATTCGCAGATCACCGCGGGTTACAACGAATCGATCCAGGGCGTGCGCACGACCAAGACCCTCGGACGCGAGGCGGAGAACCTCGGGGAATTCAAACAATTGTCCGGGCGGATGTTCGCGGCCTCCGTGCTCAACGCGCGGCAGAACGCGCTCTACCATCCGATCGTCATGACCCTCGGCAGCCTCGGCGCCGGCCTCGCCCTGTGGCGCGGCGGCTACCTCACCGTCGACGGGGCGATGACACTGGGCACCCTGGTCGCATTCATCAATTTCGCTGGCCAATTTTTCCAACCCATCAACCAGCTCGCCCAGAAGCTCACCGAAATGCAGGGCGCCCAGGCCGCGGGCGAACGCGTCATGGGCTTGCTCGCGACGGAGCCCGCGATCCGAGACAGCGACGCCGTCCGGACCCGGGTGCGCGAAGCGATCACCGGGGATGGCCCGAGGCCGGGCGGCGCCGCCGACGGCGGGCCGCCGCGGATCGACACCATCGAATTTCGCCACGTGATGTTCCGTTACGCGAACGGCCCGGAAGTGCTGCGCGACTTCAACCTCACCGTGCGGGCCGGGGAGACGATCGCGCTCGTCGGCACCTCCGGCGGGGGCAAGAGCACGATCGTGTCGCTGATGTGCCGCTTCTACGAGCCGACCGCCGGGCAGATCCTGCTCAACGGCACCGACTATCGCGAGCGATCGCTCGCGTGGCTGCAGTCGCAGTTGGGCAGCGTCCTGCAGACCCCGCATTTGTTCAAGGGGACCGTGCGCGAGAACATCCGCTACGGCCGGCTCGACGCCACCGACGCCGAGATCGAGGCCGCCGCCCGGCTCGTCAACGCCCACGAGTTCATCGCCCGGTTGGAGCACGGCTACGATTCACCGGTGGGCGAAGGCGGCAACCGGCTCTCGACCGGCCAGCGGCAGCTCCTGTCCTTCGCCCGGGCGTTGCTGGCCAATCCGCAGATCCTCGTGATGGACGAGGCGACGTCCTCGATCGACACCGAGACGGAGCAACTCATCCAGCGCGGGCTGGACACGGTGCTTTCCGGCCGGATCAGTTTCATCATTGCCCACCGGTTGAGCACCATCCGGCGCGCGGATCGCATCCTCGTGATCACGCAGGGTCGCATCGAGGAATCCGGCACGCACGCGGAGCTGCTCCGGCAGCGCGGGCACTACTACGATCTTTATACCAACCAGTTTTTCCGGGAACAGGAGGAAGCGGTGCTCGAGGGCACGGCTGAATAGGGAAATCCCGCGGTCGCGGGGACCGGCAGGGATTCCTGCCGTCGCCCATTCCCATGACTGCGGTCCGGCGAATCCGGCACCCCCGCCTTGCGCCGGATCGCCACCGTGTTCTCTTGGGGCATGCGCCGCCGGGCCTTTTTCGCCACCACTCTCCTCGCCAGCGTCTTCCTCACTGCCTGCGCGCGCCGCGAAACACCCGCCGCCGAGGGCCTTCGCACCCAGACCCTCCTCGTCGGCAACCTCGCCGAACCACAGGACCTCGATCCGCACACCGCGACCATCTACACCGACCAGAACATCATCACGGCCTTGTTCGAGGGCCTGACCGCGATCGAGGAAAAGACCTCGCAACCCGTGCCGGCGACCGCCGCGCGCTGGGAAACATCCCGCGACGGGCTCACGTGGACGTTCCATCTCCGGGCTGGAGTACGCTGGTCCAACGGCGAACCCATCACCGCCGACGACTTCGTGCAATCGTGGCGGCGCGAGCTCTCGCCCGCCCTCGCCGCCGAGACCGCCTACCTGCTCCACGCGGTGAAAAACGCCGAGGCCTTCAACGCCGGCAAGATCACCGATCCCGCCGCACTCGGCTTCGCGGCGCCCGATCCGCGGACCGTCGTCATCACTCTCGCCCGGCCGATCCCCTATCTGCCCGCGCTCGTCGCGCTGCCCGCGTGGTTCCCCGTCAATCCTCGCGTACTCGCCCGCTTCGGCGCCCTCACCCAACGCGGCACGGCCTGGACCCGCCCCGGCAACCTCGTCGGCAACGGACCGTTCACGCTCGAACAGTGGACGCCCAACGCGCGGCTCACCGTCGTGAAAAACCCGGGCTACTGGGATGCCGCGACCACTCATCTCACTCGCATCGCGTTTCTGCCGATCGAGAGCGCCGACGTGGAGGAGCGCAATTTTCGCGCCGGTCAGCTCCACCTCACCAATGGCCTGCCGACGACGAAGATTCCCGGCTATCGCGAACGTGAGCCAGCAAAGCTCCGGCTCGACCCGCTCCTCAGCACGGTCTTCCTCCGCTTCAACGTCACGAAGCCGCCACTCGATCAGCCCAAGGTGCGCCGCGCGCTCTCGCTCGCGATCGACCGCGAGCCGATTTCCCGGCGCGTGTTGAATGGCGCCCGGTTGCCGGCGGAGCATTTCGTGCCGCCTGGCACCGGCGGCTACACGTCGCGAGCGCGCGTGCCCGTGGATTTCGCCGCGGCCCGGCGCTTGCTGGCCGAGGCCGGTTTTCCCGGGGGCAAGGGCCTGCCCGTCTTTGAGGTCCAGGTGCGCAACGACGAGTTTCAACCCAGGGTGCTGGAGGTGATCCAGGAGCAATGGCAGCGCGAGCTGGGCGTGCGCATCACGATCGCACCGCTTGAACAAAAGACGTGGATTCAAAACCAGCAGGCGCTCGCCTATACGATTGCGGGCGCGAGTTGGGTCGGCGACTTCGTCGATCCCATCACGTTCCTCGATCTGTTCACGGGTAACTCGGGCAACAACTGGACCGGCTGGGCGCACCCCGACTACGATCGCCTCCTCGCGGCCGCCGGCGGCGAAAACGAACCGGCGAAGCGCTTCGAATTACTGCAGCAAGCCGAGGCGCAGCTGCTTGAGCAGGCGCCGATCGCGCCGATTTTCTTCGGTGCCCAGACCTACCTGATCGATCCTGCCGTCCGGAACTGGGAACCCTCCCTGCTCGGCCTGCATCGGTTTCAATTCGTGCGCCTCGGCAACTAGGAAGACGCGCCGCCCCGGGACCACACGCTCCCTTGCGCCCGCGGTCGGGAATGCGCAACGTGGCCGCGATGCGCCGTTTGTTTTCCTTTCTCGCCTGCCTCGTCGTTTTCGCGGGTCCCGCCGCGGCCGCCGCGGAAACCACCTTCGTCCGCATCTGGCCGGAATGGCGCGCCGCCGAATCGTTCGAGCGGATCGGCGAGTATTTCGGCGCACCCGAACACCGCGGCCGGGAAATCGTGATTCGCACGCGCGCCGACCAGCGGGCGGGTTTCTATTTTCTCGTGCGCGTCAAACAGGCCACCCCGCTCGCCGGCGCCCGCTTCGCGCTCCACATGATCCGGCCCGATGCGCCCGAGGTCGTCGCCTTCACTTTCCCCGTCGCCTCCGCCCCTGCCGGCGAATCGGTCTATCTGCTCGGTCTCACCGGGACCGACTGGCCGGGCGGTAAGAACGTGCAACCCGTGGCGTGGAAACTGGAGTTGCTCGGCGCCGACGGCCGGGCGCTGACCGACCAGAAGAGTTTCCTGTGGGAAAAGCCGGCGAAGTGAACCCGGGGTCCGTTGACATTCCTCCATCGCCGGTTTGATTCGCGCCATGCCGACTGTCACTGAAGTCGAAACCGCCATCGACGCCCTCACGCCGCGCCAATTGCGGGCATTGCAGCGGCGCATGGCGGCCCGCAGCGAAGATCTCGCCGATCTCGTCGCCCACCGCGCCGCCCTGAAGGCGGGCGACTTCAAACCGTGGGTCGAGGTCAAACGGGAGTTGCATGCGCTACACGGTCTTTCTCGCCCAGCCCGCCCAAAAGTTTCTTAGCCGGCTGACGGACAGGACTCAGCGAGCCCGCTTCGAGCGCGTAATCGACTCGCTGGCGGAAAACCCGCGACCGCACGGCTGCCAGCCGTTGCACGGAATGCGTGGTGCCTATCGCGTGCGAGTCGGCGGCTTTCGCATTCTCTACCAGATCGAGGATGACCGGCTGATCGTCCTGCTCACCGACATCGGCACCCGTGGCCAAATCTACCGCTGAAGCACCCATGACCGAACCCGACTGGTCCGAATGGCAACCGCTCGCCGGTTCGCCCACCCTCACTGCCGGCGTGCTCGCCGAAACGCTCGATGGCGGCCAGGCCTTCCGCTGGAACCGCGTTTCCGACCGGATCTGGCTCGGCCAGTGGGCGGACCACGTCGTCCGCCTGCGCCTCGCCGGGGACGGGCACGTGCAATGGGGCGCGCCCCGTCCCCTCGCGTCCGCGGTGGCCCGCGCGTTGCCCGCGTATCTCGGCCTCGACCGCGATTTCGATGCGTTGGTCGAAACGCTGCCGTGGCGCAGCGATCCGCATCTCGCCTGCTGTCTCGCGGCGTTTCCCGGCCTCCGCATCCTGCGCCAGCCGTTCGGCGAAACCCTGCTCGGCTTTCTTTGCAGCGCCACGAAGCAGATCGTGCAGATCAAGCAGATGCTCGCGCTGCTCGCCGAACGGCACGGCGCGGAAATCGCCCCCGGCTTTCATCGTCTCCCCACCTGGCCTGAACTCGCCGCCCTGCCCGAGACGGAGTTGCGCGCCTGTCAGTTGGGCTTTCGCGCGCGCTACATCGCGGAAACGGCGCGCATCGTCGCCGCGCAACCCGGCTGGCTCGCCGAAACGGAAGCGCTGCCATATCCGGCGGCGAAGGCGCGGCTGTGCGCGCTGCCAGGGGTCGGCGAAAAAGTGGCCGATTGCGTTCTCCTTTTCGGCGCCGGCCGGCTCGAGGCGTTTCCCGTCGATACGTGGATTCTCAAAACCATGGCACGCCGCTACGGCCTCGACGGCTGGAAACCGGCGCACGTCGCCCAGTTCGGCCGCGCCCACTTCGGCCCGCTCGCGGGACTCGCCCAGCAATACCTGTTCGGCTTGGAACGGCAGCAGGGAAGATAGCAGCGGGAGCCCGGGCCGCCGCCGATTCAAGCGCTTCAACGCGGAGCGGAGACGCCGGCACCCCGCAGGGCTGGGCCGCTCCGGTCTCCGCCGGCTTTTCCCCGCGGAGCAGCCGCCACGGAAAAAAATAAACCGCGTAGACCACGGCGTAGACGAAAAAGTTTTCCAGCCGGGCGAAATACGCGAAGGCAAAAAAGAAGATCAGCAGGTGCAGCCGCACCACGTTGCGGTACGGCGCCATCATGCCCTGGAAGCCAGCGCCAGCCCGCGCCTTGCGGGCCGCGATGTCGGCGGCCTTCACCGAGACGTCCGGCACCTTTGGCTCCTCCGGTGCCAGCCGAAAGGCCGCCCGTTCCGCCATGATCGCGGCCGGCAGGAACCAGCCATAACGCTGCAGCACCAGCCAGTAGAGCGCCGGGCCGGGCGATGATTTCGCCACGCTCGAGGGGTCGACGGGGAAGAAACTATTCAGGAAGACCGAGTGGACGTAGTGAAATATCCCGAAATGCACCGTGAAGCATGCCAGCATGAACAATCCCCCCACCAGGAAGATCGTGCCGCCGATCGCGGCGGGCGCCACCGCGTCCGCCGTCAGGTCCGCTCGCCCCTGCCAGACCTTGCCGCCGATGAAGACCATCGGGCCGAAGATGGACCAGACGATCACGGCATAACCGACCACGCAGCTCGACAGCCACAGGCTCCACCCGAGATCCGTCGTCTGCCAGCCGGCAAACCACGCCACCGCCAGACCGCCGGCAAACGCCACCGCATCGGGCCAGACTTTCGCCCAGCGCCGATCCGCCACTGCAGCCGGGGCGTCCGCGTTCACTTGGGGCGCTGAATCAGTTCCACTTCGTAACCCTCGGGCGCGTCGATGAACGCAATCACGGACCCGCTGCTGGTCGGCGTCGGGCCGTCGCTGAGCTTGAATCCCTTCCGCTCCAACTGCGCCGTAAACGCCGTGAGGTCGTCGACCTCGAACGCGAGGTGCATCAGATCGGGCTGCACCTGCACGGACGGGCTGTTGGGCAGCTGGCAGATTTCGATCTCCTCGTCGCTGTTCGGCGTGGCGAGGAACACGATCTGGGCGCCCCGCGGCGAGACGCTGCGCCGCGCCACCTTGAGCTCGAGCGCCTGCTCGTAGAATTTCACGGTGCGTTCGATATCGTTCACCCGCATCCGGGTGTGGAGGAGTTTCTTGACCATGCGGCGAGTGTGCGGATTTCCCGCCGTTTGCGCAAGCCGACGGCACAGCCCGCCTCGTGCGGCCTTCGCTCGTGACCGCGGGCCACGGAGTCCTCGCAATTCCCGCAAATGCATCGTGCGATCGGATCCGGATGGACTGCCGCGATCACGCCTGCTCCGAATAACCACCTCCCCCCCTTCACACCATGCCGCTCGACCTCGCCGCCATCCGCACCGCTCACGATCGCATCCGCCCCTACATCCACCGCACCCCCGTGCTCACCAGCGCGCGCCTGGATGCGGCGAGCGGCGGATCGCTCTTTTTCAAATGCGAGAATTTCCAGAAGGTCGGCGCGTTCAAGGCCCGCGGCGCGATGAATGCCGTGCTCGCCCTCGACGAAGCGACCGCCCGTCGCGGCGTGGTCGCCCATTCCTCGGGCAACCACGGTGCCGCCCTCGCCCGCGCGGCCCGGCTGCGCGGCATCACGGCGCAGATCGTGATGCCATCGAATTCCTCCAAGGTGAAGGTGCGTGCCGTGGAGGGTTACGGCGCCAAGGTCATTTTTTGTGAACCCACCGCAGCCGCGCGCGTGGCCACTTGCGCCCGGGTAATCGCCGAGACGGGCGCGACGCTGATCCACCCCTTTGAAAACGAGCACGTGATGGCCGGCCAGGGCACCGCAATGATTGAATTGCTGGAGGACATCGCCGACCTCGATGTCATGCTGTGCTCCGTCGGCGGCGGGGGACTGCTGAGCGGCACCGCGGTCGCAGCCAAGAGCCTCCGGCCCTCCATCAAGGTGATCGGGACAGAACCCGCCAACGCCAGCGACGCCTTCCAGTCGTTCCAGGCCAAGCGGCTCGTGGCCCTTGAAACGACCGACACCATTGCCGACGGGCTGCGCGGCAATATCGGCGCACCGAACTTCGAGGTCTTCCAGCGCTACGTCGACGATATCGTGACCGTGACCGAGGAAGGCATCGTCGCGGCGATGCGGGAAGTGTGGGAAACCCTGAAGATCGTCATCGAGCCGTCCGCCGCCGTGCCGTATGCCGCGATCCTCGAAAAGAAGGTCGACGTCCGCGGCCGGCGCGTCGGCATGATCTTTTCCGGCGGCAACATCGATCTCGACGCGCTGCCCTGGGTGAAGCGCTGAACCGGCTGTTTCACGGCGGTGCGGCGCCCTCGCGGACCGCAACCACGGGGTCTACCACATGACGGCAACTCCACCCGAGCGGCTAATTTCACCGTCGTGGGTGATCAGGGTCAGTTCGTGCTCCAACGCGGTGGCGCAAATCAAACGATCGGCGGGATCCTTGTGCTCCCAATCCAGCTGCACGGCCCGCCATGCGATCGCAGGCGTGAGTGGCAAAATCCGAAAGCGATGGGCGAGATCGTCGAGCCACGTGGCGGGATCGGGCGTCAGGGTGATCTCCCCCACGTGCGCTTTCCGGGCGATTTCCAACAGGCTGATCGCGGCGACTCCGAAAGGGTCGGCGGCGTGACTCCGCGCGAGGCTGCGGATCCGCGGCGAAAGCCGGCTGGACGATTCCGCGACCCACAGAACCGCATGGGTATCGAGGAGGTATTTCACCGCGCCAGTTCGCCCCACTCCTCGGCTGGAATGGCCGGACCGTCGCGCAGCCCGGCCAGTTTCGCCCGGCCGCTCATGCAGCCAAGCACTCCTGCGCTGCGGCGGCGGGCCCGAAACTCAAACGCCTGTCCCTCCGCCTCGACGACGATCACGGTCCCGGCGGCCGCCAGGCGCCGCATGCGCGGAAATTCCCGCTGAAAGGCGCGGGCGCTGATTTTCATGCGTGTCAGTCAAATGTGACTGAAGCGCACGTCAAATGGTCTACCCCATCGTGGCGACATTCGCCCACAAGCGCTACCGGGCCTTCGCGTCGAGCCAGTCGAAGACCAACTTCTGCACGGCGGGCGTGAACCGGTTGAATTCCTCCGGCGTTTTCAAATCGACCTGCCCGAACGGCCCGGCCAATTGCCGGAGCGCGGCCAGATCCGTGTGCCGGTCGTGCGTGGGCGCAACGACCAGGGTGCGGCGGTTGCCGATGGCGCGGAAGACATCGTCGTAGTCGACCGGCACCTCCGCCGGCGTGTCCGCATAAAAGCCGAGACGCGGGAGCAGACCGTGCAGGTGG
>CANJKL010000010.1:0-187458 GCA_947474935.1 Opitutia bacterium | reverse complement strand
AGGTTTTTCGCGGATGACCGAATGAAGTCGGGTCTATGCCAAAGTCTCGTCCGCTCTTGGGCGGATCACCCTTCGTCGTCAACCGGCCGGTCCAATTCGTCCCGGCATTCCGCAATGACCCGGAGCCAGATTTCGCGCAGATCGAACAGCCGCCGCCGGGCGTCGTCTCGCCAAGCGAGGGTCTCGGGCTTTTGCTCGCCATTCAAAAGCGCCAGCGTGCTATTGAGCGCGCTCAAGGCGCGCTTAAAGAGGCTCACGGCCATCGCGTAGTCCCCGAAGTCCAAGGCGTGAATCGCCTGGGTCGCCTGTTCCTCGCCGCGATGCAGCGAGCCGAGCAGCCCCACGGCGAGGGGTTGCTGGACCTTGCTGCTGTCAACGGCTAGCGTTTCCCACGAGTGGTTCAAGCCGAGATAGATTGCCTTCGTGGCGATGAAAATCGGGTTTTTGTGCAGCGTGTAGACGTCATCGTCCGTGCCAAAATCGGGTTCGGCGGCGGTCTCGTCCGTCTCGTCCTCGCTTTCGTCGCTCCAGTCCTCCAAGCCCCAACCCATCTTCTCGGCTACAGCGTCAATTCGGTTGGTCGTGTCATGGCACGCCTCGTAGAAGCGCAGGTAGCGGTGGATCGCCTCGTCCTGTTCGCGTAAATAACGCTCCCAATCGAATTCGTTCCAAGCGAGGTCGCCGCGTTCGTCCCACTCGCTTTCAGGGCTGCCGTCAGAATCGAAATTACTCATCGCTTGGCCGGAAACTGAGAATGCGCTGCTGGGAAACGCAAATAAAAATCCCTTTTCGTCCCCGACGCTTAAACGATTGAACCGGCGCATTTGCCCTCGCTACTGTGCTTCTCCCCATGCGAGAGGTGCATTACGAAACGGTCTTTTTCAGCGGCCACGTGCAGGGCGTCGGTTTCCGGTTCTCGGTGTTGCAGGTGGCAAAAGAATTCGAGGTGGCCGGTTTCGTGCGCAATCTCGACGATGGTCGGGTGCACCTCGAGTTGGAGGGCCGCCCCGCCGAGGTCGCCCGGTTTATCGAGGCCGTGGACGAGCGGATGCACGGGTATGTTCGGAAAACCGAGCGCCGTAGCACGAAGCGCGCGCCCCAGTTCAACGGATTTACCATCGCGTGAGCTGATGTCCGTCGTGCCCGTCCTGCCACCGGCGGTTGCCGCACTCGAACTCCGGGGGCTCGTGAAGGATTTTGCGGTCGGGTTGCGGGGTGTCCGGGTGCGGGCCGTCGATACCTTGGATCTCGAGGTGGCCACGGGGCAGATCTACGGCCTCCTTGGGCCCAACGGTTCCGGCAAGAGCACCACCATCAAGCTGATCCTCGGTTTACTGCAGCCCACGGCCGGCAGTTGCGCGATTTTTGGCGTTCCAAGTTCACGCGTAGAGGCCCGCAGCGATGTCGGCTATTTACCCGAGGCACCGTATTTCTACCGTCATCTGACCGGACGGGAACTGGTCCGATTTCATGGCCGGTTGGGCGGACTTGCCGGACGGGAGCTCGCCGATCGGAGCGAATCCGTCCTAGAGATAGTGGGATTGACCGCCGCGGCCGGCCGACCGGTCGGCACTTACTCGAAAGGAATGTTGCAACGCATCGGACTGGCGCAGGCGATCGTCCACGATCCCCGCCTCGTCATTCTCGATGAGCCAACCGCCGGCGTGGATGCCATCGGTACGGTCGCCATCTCCGAGTTGATCCTGCAACTCAAGGCGCGGGGGAAAACTGTGCTCATCACGTCGCACCAGCTGGCTGAGATCGAAGAAATTTGCGATCGCGTCGCGATCATGAATCGTGGCCGGATTATCCTTGAGGGAGCGCTGCCCGAGTTGATTGGCCGGCGGGACCGGCAGGCGTTGGTGGTGGAGACGCTAACGCCGGACGAACTGGTCGAACTCCGGGCATGGCTGGCGGCCCGGGGACGCCAGATCGAGTCCGTCGAAAGGCCACGGGCGCAGATCGACCGGTTGCTTCGCGAATGTCTCGGGCGAACCGCGGCCGAACCATGAATTCATCCGTCCCGACTCCGTCTTCCGGCGGTCCCACCTTATCCTCCGTTCGAGGACTCGGGACCGAAGCGGCGCCCCCTCGGAAGTCCGTGCCGTTTTCGCCCGTCCGCGTTTTCCTCATCGCCCAAAACACACTCCGCGAGGCGGCGCGCCAGAAGCTGTTGCTTTTTTTCGGATTGCTCGCCGTCGCGCTGGTGCTCGGCGCCCGGTGGTTTCGTGAATTTGATTTCGGTGCGGCGGAATTGAAGTTCCTCGCGGACTGTGGATTTGGTGCGATGGCGTTTTTCGGCGCGGTGCTGGTGATCGCGGCGACGGCGCAGCTCTTCTTCGGTGAGCTCGAAAACCGGACGGTGCAGACCCTGCTCGCCAAACCCGTGTGGCGGGCCGAATTTATTTTCGGCAAGTTCGCGGGGGTCGCGGCCCTCGCGGGAATTTTTTGCCTGCTGCAGACCGTGCTGCTGGCGGCCGTACTATGGACGCGGGAAGCGGAATTGATCCGGGCATTTCCGGACGCGTTCGCATCGGGCCCGACGGTGCACTATGCAAACCTCGTGATCGCCGGTACCCTGCAATGGCTCAAACTGGCGGTGCTCGGGTCCCTCGTCCTGCTGGTCGCCAGTTTCGCGCAGACTCAGCTTTTTTCGGTGGGAGCCGGATTCTTCATTCTCGTCATCGGCCACTTACAGTCCCTCGCGCATGACGCTTACGCGGGTGGCGCGTGGTCGATCGGTCGTCTCGCCGGCATATTCCTCGTCTCAATGTTTCCCAATTTCCAGGTGTTCACGCTGGCCGATTCGATTGCGGCGGCAGACGCCCCTTCGTGGACAAGTGTCGCCCGGGTGGTGGCCTACGGGTTCGGCTACGTAGTCGTTTCCTGTGGTCTGGCGGTTTTCAGTTTTCGCCGTCGTGAAATCTGAAATCGCACCACGGCAGATCACGAGTTCCGTGAAGCGTGGTTTCGCCGCGAGTGAGCAGCGGAGGCGTTGGGCCGCCACCAACTCCTGGCCCGCTACGTTCTTCATCACGCTCTGCTGCCTGGCTGTGGCCGGTGGGCTTTTGCAAAAGCTTGTGACGCCGGTCTGGCTCGGGATGCGGGCCAACGAGCCGGCGCTTCGATCCGTTTCCAATCTGGGCAGCGCCGGGCCGGGTGTGGCCCTCGCGTTACTTGGCGGTTTCCGGGCCGTGGTGGCGGATGCCGGGTGGATTTACCTTTACGTCAATTGGGAGAAGCGGAATCTGCCCGCCACGGATGCCCTGATTCAGCTCGTGCCAGCGATCGATCCGCGATCCGTCTACTTCTGGCTCAATGGGGCGCGCATCCTGGCCTACGATTTTGCCGCCTGGCGGGTCGAGGCTGCGGGGGGGCGCGACGCGCTGCCGCTCGACCAGCAGGATCGCATCGTCCGGGAGCAAGCCGGGCGAGCGCTGCGCCATCTCGGAGCGGCCATGACGTTTCATCCGGCAAGGGCCGATCTCTGGATCGAGCGGGCGAATATCGAACTCAATCAGCTCCACGATGTGGCCGCCGCCGCCGAAAGCTACCGGCGGGCGGCGCGGCAATCCGATGCGCCTTACTACGCGGCGCGGTTGTATGCGGAGATGCTACGGCGGCAGGGGCGCAACGCCGAGGCGCTGTCCTGGCTGGTACAGCTGCATCCCACGCTGCCGAAAGACCACGAGGCGGCGGCCGCGGCAATCGTGCTGGCCAGAATTCGCGAGCTTGAGCGCCAGGCGGCGGTGCCGGTGGAACTCACCTATCGCTCGCCGCCTTGATCGCCGCCGCGAGGGCGTGTCCAGCCCGGCTGAAAGACTCGGCGCCGGGCGCGAATCTTTGACATGATTGTCGCCGCCTGATTGGTCAACCGGGCCCTTCCGTATGGTCGTAAATCTACCGTTTCTTTTGCTCGGTATCTTGCTGCTCTGGTTTCCCCGCCGGTGGATGCGGTTGGGCGCCGTGTTCGGCCGACGGAAACGAAAGCCGCGGCGGGAGGACGAGCCTTGGATCCGGCGGGAGCCGGGCGATCCGCGCTTGAATTTCTGGCGCGAATTTCGGAAGCCGCGCAACTATTTCGATTTTTTTCGGGGAGCCGCCGGTGGGCTGGCGATCGTGGGCGGCGAGAACATCCCCTCCAGCTTGCCGCTGCCGGAGGACGGTGGAGATCACTCGCTGATGCTCCTGTTGGCGGCGATGCTGATTCTCCTGGTCGGGCTTTTGATCCAGACCTATCGCAATGAAAACGGGCGCATGACATTTTTTGCGCCGATTTTTTATCTGGCGGGATTGTCGGTGTGTCTGGTGGGCAGTTGGGGAGCGGTTTTCGCCTTTGCGCTGATCTGGGCGTTGAACCCCCTTTTCGGCAATCCCCAGGCTTTCCTTGCCGTCTACGGTGTCGTAGTCACCGCCTTTGGACTGGTTTTGCGCGATGTCGCCATCGAGCGGGTTTTTGCCGCGCTGTTCTTTGCGCTTTTACCGGTGCTGCTCAGCTTGATGACGGGAAGGCCTTTGCTCGTGTTTTCACGCAAGGGCTTTCATGTCCACGAAGACCGGTGATGCCGCCACGCTGGCAGATCTGGCTGGCCGCGGCGCGGCCACGAACCCTGCCGGCCGCAGTTGCCCCCGTGCTGGTGGGTTCAGCCCTTGCGTGGCACGACGGAGCGTTCCAGGTCGCAGCGGCGGCGCTTTGCCTGGCGTTCGCTCTGCTCGTGCAAATCGGGGCGAACTTCGCCAACGACTACTATGATTTTTTGCAGGGGGCCGATACGCCGACTCGCGTTGGGCCGACCCGGGCGGTGGCCGCGGGCTGGATCGCACCCGCGGCGATGCACCGTGCGATGGCTTGGGTCTTTGTCGGCGCATTTTTGGTGGGGCTCAGTTTGATCGCCTGGGGCGGGCCTTGGCTGCTGGCGATCGGCGTGGCGAGTATTTTGAGCGCGATCGCCTACACGGGTGGCCCCTGGCCGCTGGGCTACCACGGCCTCGGCGATGTTTTCGTCTTTATTTTCTTTGGCCTCGTCGCCGTGACGGTGACCAGCTTTGTGCAGACTGGGCGCTTTTCCGGGGATGCCGGGCTGGCGGCGATCCCGATCGGATTGCTCGCGGCGAATATCCTGGTCGTAAACAACTATCGCGATTGGGAAACAGATGCCGCGGCTGGAAAGCGCACGCTGGTCGTGCGCTTTGGCCGGCGAGCTGCGCGTATTCAGTTCGCCGTTTCGTTGGGTATTGCCCTCGCCACGCCGGTCGTGTTCTGGATCTGCCGCGGTCGCGTCTGGTGTCTGCTGCCGCTGGTCCTCGCACCGTGTGCGTGGAAACACCGGTGCCGATTGAACGACGCAAAGACGCCCAGCGAGCTGATAGCGCTGCTGGGCGATACCGCCAGGCTGCTGGCGCTTTATGCCGCGCTGTTTGCGGCCGGTCTGGCGCTTTGAAGCGACTTTACGCCGCGACGTGCGCGGCGAGTTTCGCCTTGAGCGCGGCCTTCGGCATCATGCCGACGAGGGTTTCCGCAACCTTGCCATCCTTGAACAAAATCATGGTGGGAATGGCGCGGACCCCGAACTCGGCCGCCACCGCGTCATGCTCGTCGATGTTGACCTTCGCGATCTTGATCTTCCCGTCGAATTCCGTGGCCAGTTCCTCAAGGATCGGGGCAATGGCTTTGCACGGCCCGCACCAGGGAGCCCAAAAGTCGACGAGCACCGGCGTCGGGGACGCGTTCAAGGTGCTTTTGAAAGATTCGGTGGTCAGGTTGATGATTTTTTCGGACATAGTGAGTGGGGCGTTGGAAATTATCAGAAGGGTAAATCCCGCGAACGCAACTGTCGCCAGCCCGCAGCGGCTCCGAGATCAGCCCGCCGCCGCGAGCGGGGCGGCCGGTGACAAAGGAGAAAGCGACTGATTCCGTGACTTAGCGCGGGGTCGATTTGTCCAGAATGTCGGCCAATTCTGTGGGTTCTACCTGGTGCAGGTGCTTCCCGCGGGTCTTCAACTCCTCGAAAGTCTTGACGACGGTTTCCGTCATCCGGCCGTGCGTTTCCTCGGACCCGCCGACAATCGCGAATTGCTCACCAGTGGTGATGCGCCGATGGCCGTCATCGTTATCCAAGCCGACGCCGAGCAGCGCCGCCCGGGGCGTGGGTTTTTTCTTCCTTTTCTGGGTGCTCACGCGGTTACGGTGTTTGGGAGCGGCGCGGACTCAAGCGGGTTTTCGATTACGGCGTCGCAGACGATGTCGGCGAAGGCTTCATCCTGGCGCAGGCGCAGTTTGTTCAGCCGGGTCAGTTCCAACACGGCAAGAAAGGTTGCGACCAGTTTGCGCAACGAAACGCCGTGCGGGAACAGATTCGAGAATACAAACGATTTTTCCGTCTGCGAACGCACCAGGAGCCATTCCATCTGGTCGGCGACAGTGACGACGTCGTCGTGAATCTCGCCGACGACGAGCTTTTCGGCCAACCGCCGCAGGACCATGTTGAACGCGTTCCAGAGTTCGATGCGGTCGACGGCCCGCAATGGCCGGTCGGCGGCGTCGGCCGAAAGCCCGGAAACGTAGCGCTCCATCAGATTCTGGCGGGTCTCCGCCAGTTCGCGCAGGGTGGCGGCGGCTTCCTTGAACTTCTTGTATTGGAGGAGCTGGTGCACGAGTTCCCAGCGTGGATCCACTTCCTCGTCCTCGGCATTGGGGTCCACGGCATGCTGCCCCTTGGGCAATAGCATGCGGCTCTTGATTTCCATCAACGTCGCCGCCATCACGAAAAACTCGCCGGCGACATCGAGGTCGAGTTGCCGCATCGTGTGCAGGGCATCGATGTACTGCCGGGTGACCGACTCGATCGGGATGTCGTAAATGTCGAGTTCGTTCTTGCGGATAAGAAACAACAGGAGGTCCAGCGGGCCTTCAAAGACCTGAAGCTTGATGCGATAATCGGAGTCGGGAACCACGCCGCGATGCTTGGGCTGGTGAAAGTCTCGGCAAGGTGAAAACAGCGCCCCGGGCCCCTGCGGTGGATTTTCCGCCTGCCGCCGGAAGGCTACGGATTGAAATCCCGGTCGAGCGCCGCGATGAAAAATCCGTCGGTGTCGTGCCGCGAAGGCAGAATCAAAAGACCGGCCCCGCGCGGGGTGGCGCCAAACGTACGCGCAAAAGCCGCCGGGTGAAATTCGGGGTGCGCTTGCAGAAACGCCGCGACGACTGCTTCGTTTTCACACGAACTCAGCGAGCACGTCACGTAGATCAGTCGCCCGCCGGGACGAACGAATGGACTCAGCTTTTCCAGTAGTTCGCTCTGGAGGGCGGCCAATCGAGCCAGAGTGGCTTCCGTGGTGGTCCATTTCAGGTGAGGCGAGCGGCGCCACGTGCCTGATCCACTGCACGGGGCGTCGACGAGCACGCCGTCGTATTGGGCGCCCGCCGGGAGATGGCGGATGATCGAAAGCGCGGCCGCGTCGATTGTTGGCGCCGGAGGAACGTGGGTTTTCCGAGTTTCCGATCGCCCGTCGGGGAGGGCGGCCACGGTCATGCCGGCGCGCGTGGCTCGCAGTTGGAGTTGGCGCAGTGCTTCCGGGCGGATGTCGTGAGCGTCGATCCGGCCAGCTCCGCCGAGGAGCGCCGCGAGTTGCAGCGTCTTGCCCCCGGCGCCGGCGCAGGCGTCCAGCCATTTTCCGCCGGGCGAAACTTCGAGGGTCGAGAGCACCAGTTGCGAGCCCAGGTCCTGGACTTCGACGCCGCCTTCCTCCCACGAGCGCGTTTTGGTCACGTCAACTTCGGCCAGAATTTCAATTGCGGAGGGCAGGGCCGAGGATTGCCGCCAGCGCCAACCGGCCGCGTCGAATTCTTCGAAGACGCGCCTTGGTTCCTTCGTTTGCAGACGGAGCCAGAGCGGCGCCCGGCGCAATTGCGCGGCGAGTTCTGCGCCGGAGAATATTTCGGCGCAATGGGCGCGGAACCATGAGGGGAGAAGTTCGGCTTGGTCGCCCACGGGTGGTTCACCCGTGGCGAACGCCGCGCGAAAGGGCTGCGTGGCCGGGGTTTCGGCGGCAAGCCACGCGACGCGCCGGACGGCTTCCTCCGTGTCGGCGTCGAGCAAGGGCTCGATCCACGGCAGATGGCGCAGCGTGGTGTAGAGGAGTTCGCGGTAGAGGCGACGGTCGCGCGCCCCGAACCGGCGGTTGCGCGTGAGCAGAGCCTGAATACGGGCGGGCAGGGCGGGGTCCCGGCGCCAATGCGGCCGCAGGTTGCCGAGAAGGTGCAGGAAGATCTCCCGATGGTTCCGCGCGACACTCATGACGGGGTTCCGCGCCCGGCGGGAAGAAGGCGTTGGGGGTTTCGCACGGTCAGAATCTCACCGGGTCGACCTGCAGGCTGAAATTGAATCCGCTTTCGCGCCGGCGGCCGGAGTAGAGGCTGACGAGATAGGATACGCGCCAGGTGTTGCCGAGGTTCTGTTCGATGCCGTAAGCCTGCTCGTTGAAGCGGCGCTTCCTCACGTCGTAGTGGAGCCGGGCGCGGACGGAAAACACCTCGTTGATCCGCCGGCGGCCATCCACGGCGTAGTCGTCGAGTTCGTGGCGGAGAAAATTGTTGGAAAACCGCACGGACCAGGCCTCCCCGTCGTGCAGGGTGAGCCCGGAGTTGAATTCACGCAGGGTAAAGTTTCGCGGGGCGAAGCTTTCGTAGAGATCGAACTGCAGCCACCGCGTGGGCATCATCGCCAGCTCCGTGTGAATTTCCGATAAGTCCCGCTCGCCTGGCACCCGTTTGAAACGAAGGTCGTTGGCCACGTTGAAGACGAGCAGATCGCGCGTGCCCAGCACCGGATCGCGCGTCTGGACGACATTGTCGAACGCGAGCCGGAGCGTGTTGGTCGCGCGCAGGTCGTCGATGTTTCGGCCGGCGCCGAGCCCGAGCGGCTGAAGGTAGGTTGAAAACGTTTCGCGATCGATCCGGGGAATACGCGCGCGGCCTTCGTCCGCCTGGGGCATGTAGCGGTAACTGAGGCGTGGCACGAACAGGTGGCGGAGCCCGTCGATCTTCCAGCGTTCATTGCGGTAAGCGAACGTGCCGGCGGTGCGCAGCGCAGCATCGACGCCTACTTCGCCGAGCACGCGCGTGTAGTTTCCGTCGTGCACGGCGCCAAGCGTGTTCGCGTAATGGGTGATGCGACCGCCGGCGACGGGCGTGACGGCCAGCCAGTCGGATGCGATGATCGGCCGCTCCAGAGCGTAGTAGGCATCGAACCGGTCGCTCCGCAGCCGGGGCCCGCTGAGCGGCGGATCTTCGCGCAGCACCGCGACGCTGGCGTTAAATCTTTCATAGAAGCCGCCGCCGATCGGCAGGGGCAGAAGGTCGAAGCGGACCTCGGGCAGACGTTCCTGCACCCGCTGAAAGGAATTCGGCTGCAGGCGCGCAAAGCCGGAAACAAGGAAGTTGCTCCCGGTATAGACCGACTCAACAAAGGTATCCGGCTCCTGCACGGGAAAGAAAGCACGGGGACGAAAATCACGCATGATCTCGGAGTCCCTCCACCAGTTGAGCTGGCCATCGAGGGTCAGCTTTTCGGAGGCGAATGTCTGCTGGTGCTGCCATTCCACGTAGCCGCGATTCTCCGGGACCGACCGGCCGAGAATGTCGGTTTTTTTATCTCCGTGGTCGTTGATATAGGCGGCCTGAAAACGACCCTTGAAACGAGCGGCGTCTTCCTGGCCGGAGTAGGTTCCCGAAGGTCCTGCCATCACGCCGCGGCTCGTGTAGAATCCGATGTCTCCGCCCAGCCGGAGCGCGGCCGTCACCGGCACGTGCAGGCCGGCTTCGGCAAAAAGGCCGAGAGAGGATCGGAAACCAGCGGTGAACGTGGCGGAGCCGGCGAAGGGGAATGCGAGGTTCTGCTGAAATTTTGGGAACGGCACCGGTTGGGTGTGACCGATGCCGACCTGGGCGTTTTCCGAACGCACCTGGCGGCCGGGGGCATAGGTGACACTGTCGGCGAGCAGCGTGGGTTGCCACGGACCGGGTTCACCGTAGGTAAGCCGGGCTCGTTTCACGGTGATTTCATCGCCTGAACCGGTGGCCGTGTCGCCTTCGATGTAGTAGGGATGGCTTCCGAGTCGGATGCTTTCGGCCGAGAAGGAACCGTCCCGACGTTGGTAGGCGATCTTGTCGGCGAGCAGGCGCATGGCCCCCCGGGTCAGCTCGACGTGACCGGTCGCGGTTGCCCAGCCCGTGCGTTCATTCGCCCGAATCTCGTCCGCGAGAATCAGCATGGAACCGTCGCGCAGCCGGGCATGGCCCCGGGCGAGCGTTTCGCCCGACGATAAGTTGGCCTCGGTAACGTCGGCGGTCAGCTGCAAGCGCGGCTGGGCGGGCAGTGGGACGGCGCCGAGGGCGACGACGAAAATAAGGCGGCGAATCACGCGCGCAGCAAAGGCCGCGCCCGAGGGGCGCGCAAGCCTCGGCGCCCGATTTCCCGCAATCGGAAAAACCCGGAAGAATTGGGGTCAAGTGGAGCCGGCGGTGCCGTGGCGGGCAGGGTAGTGTGACGCCGTTGAGGCGACGGGACCGCAGTCGCGGATGGTTCCTTGAGAACGGTCGGAACAAAGCTGATTCCCAGCTAGACGCCGCGGGGTGCCTTCCCCACCTTGGAGCGGTTCCCCACGATCACTCGCGTGATAATCTCCCAAACCGATCTGACTGCCCTCCTCGAAGCGAAACACGCGGCACCCCATGCCGTGCTGGGCATGCATCCCGCCACGTACCGTCGTTCGGAGGGGGTGGTGGTGCGGGCGTTCCTTCGTGAGGCGACGGAATGCGAAGTGGTGGAAATCGAGGTCCAACCGCGGCGGTCGTTTCCGCTGAAGCGGATCGCGCCGGACGGATTTTTTGAGGGCTTTATTCCGAAGCGTCCGGCCGTCTTTCGCTATCAGTTACGGGCGACTTACACGAACGGGGAGATTCGGCAGTTTTCTGACCCTTATTGCTTTCTGCCCACGCTCGGTCCGCAGGATCTCTATTTGTTCAACGAGGGCAACGAGCACCGCATCTATCAGAAGCTCGGGGCTCATGTACGCGATCTTGGTGGCGTGATCGGGGTTTCGTTTGCCGTGTGGGCGCCGGCCGCGGCCCGGATTTCGGTGGTCGGAAATTTCAACCACTGGGACGGCCGGTTTCATCCGATGCGCTCGTTGGGGCCGTCCGGGGTCTGGGAACTCTTTATCCCGGGCCTCGGCGAAGGTGAAATCTACAAATTTGAGATCCGGGATCAGCGGGGCGGGCTCCACCTGAAGACGGATCCTTACGGCACGTATTTTGAGGGCCCGCCGACCAACGCGGCCATCGTTTGCCGTCCGGAAAAATACCGTTGGACGGACGAGGCCTGGATGGCCCGTCGCCATGCCAACGCGGACAAACTCGACCGGCCGATGTCCATCTACGAGGTGCATCTGGGCTCCTGGAAGCGCCTGGCGGAGGACGCCAACCGGCTGTTGAATTATCGCGAGCTGGCGCCGCAGCTGGCCGACTACGCTTGCGAGATGGGTTTCACGCACATCGAAGTGATGCCGCTCGCGGAGCATCCGTTCGATGGCTCGTGGGGCTATCAGGTAACCGGCTTTTTTGCCCCCACGCACCGCTTTGGCTCGCCGGAGGATTTTGCCTGGTTCGTCGACTACCTGCATGGCCGCGGATTGGGCGTCATCCTCGACTGGGTGCCGGCCCATTTTCCACGGGACAGTTTTGCGCTCGCAGAGTTCGACGGCACTCACCTCTACGAGCATGCGGACCCGCGGCAGGGCGCCCACATGGACTGGGGTACGCTGATTTTCAACTACGGGCGCAATGAAGTCCGGTGCTTCCTCGTCGCGAACGCGCTCGCGTGGCTCGATCGTTATCACATCGACGGCCTGCGGGTGGACGCGGTGGCCTCGATGCTCTACCTGGATTACTCGCGGAAGGAAGGTCAGTGGATTCCGAACAAACACGGTGGCCGCGAGAACCTTGAGGCGATCGATTTTCTCCGCCGCGTAAACGACCTCGTGCATCGCTACTATCCCGGCGCCCGGATGATCGCCGAGGAAAGCACTTCGTTTGCCGGAGTCACCAAGCCCACCTGCGACGGCGGACTGGGCTTCGACTACAAATGGAACATGGGTTGGATGAACGATACGCTGCGCTACTTCAGCAAGGAGCCGGTGGTCCGCCGCCACCACCATCACGATCTCACTTTCGGGATGCTTTACCAATACGCCGAAAATTTCGTGACCGTTTTTTCGCACGATGAGGTCGTGCACGGGAAGGCTTCGATGCTCTTCAAGATGGGGGCGTGGCACATCGCAGAGAAGGCCGCGAACCTGCGGTCGCTGTACGCCCACATGTGGGCCTGGCCGGGCAAAAAACTGCTCTTCATGGGCAGCGAATTCGCGCAGTCGCGCGAATGGGCGCACGATGCGAGCCTCGACTGGCATCTCTGCCAGTATCCGGACCACGAGGGCGTTCGGTTGCTCGTGCGCGACCTCAACCGCTTGTACACGTCTGAACCGGTCCTGGGTGAAAACGATTTCAATCCGCAGGGGTTTCGCTGGATCAATTGCCACGATGCCGACGCCAACCTGATCGCTTTCATCCGGTCCGATCCCTCCGAAAGCACGCTTTTCGTGGTGGTCGGGCACTTTGGCGGAGCCACCCGCGAATATGATCTCGGGGTGCCGCGGCAGGGCTTCTGGCGCGAAGTCATAAACACCAACAGTGAATTCTACGGTGGCAACGGATTGGGCAACCATGGCGGCCGCAGGACCGGGGAGCAGGCGCGCGATGGCTTCAGCCAGTCGATCCGGGTGACGCTGCCGCCCTTGAGTACGGTCATTTTCAAATGGAGCGGCGGCGCCTGAGCCGCCCCGGGGGGGGGCGATCACCTGGCGCCTAGCCGGGCCGTTATCGGCTTCGAGCCCGAACGTAGTCCGAGAAGGTCACAATCATTTCCGCGTCGAGGGATTTGAACCAAAAGGCTCGTCCGCGTACGCGCGTCTTTACGGTTTGCGGAAGCATCGGGACGCCGGCGGCGGGGGGGCGGTAGGTCATCACCGTTTGCATTTCGTCGATGTTGACGGCGAAGGTGGGGCTGAAGCTGCTGATGCTGGCGAGTTCGACCGACGCGAGCGTGTTCGTGGCTCGATGCACGATCAGCGTTGCGCGAAGATAGCGGGCGGTTGCATCGCCCTTTTCACTCGGTTTCAACCGGCAGCGATAGGTCGCGAAGCCGCCTGAATCGCCCCATGTTTCGAGTGTGCCGATGTCGAATTGATCGCTGAGATTGGGGGCTGTGCCGCCCCGGGATCGCCGCGACCGCATCTCGCCGTATTCCCGCGTTTCGTCGGCCGTGGGCGGGCGGCCATTTTTTTCCACGAGTGACCAACGGTCGAATTCCGGTTTGGCCGCGTCGCAGCGTTCCACGGTGGACTCCCCCTGGGCCGACGTCGTCTGCGTGAAGGACCAACCCTTCGGCGCGTCGGCCCGAAAAGTCGTGAGCGCCGCCGCGAGTTCCGGGGGAACGGCCGAAAAACCGGCGGTGACGAACAGACTGAAGAGCACGGGCAGAAATCGCATCGTTCCGCAGAAAGCGGAAAGGCGTGCAACGCGCAACTCTCCTTGCGCGTTGCCTGGTCGTCACCCGGGCACGAACCATGGGGATGGTCTCAATCCGGATCGACGGATTCAGTCTTACTTCACAGCGAGGATCTTTTGCGCGGCCAATCCGCCGCGTCCCGGTAGTCGCACTGTTTCGCCTGCATGATGGCCGAGCAGTTGGCGCCCCAGTGGGGATTGGGGTGTCACCACCAGGATTTTCCGGTCCTCCCACTGCAGTTCGATCCCGCCGGCACGCGGCCCGAGAAAATACCAGGCACTGGAACGGCTTTCCGTGCCCAACTCGATCAGCGCTCCAAGCGCGATCGCATCCGTCGGTTCGAAATCCGTCAGCGGTAGCGCGGCGTAGTGGGAGAGGCTGGCTTCGATCTCCGCAGCGATGCGCGCCTGGCCTTCCGCGAGATAGGCGGCTTCCTGGCCGTGAGTGTCGTACTTGCTGTCCGGTCGGCTCTCCTCGCTGATCGCTTCCTCGCGGGCGAGCAAGGCCGCGCCCACCTGCGCGGCGAGTTCACGGCGAAGTTCTTCGAGGATCGCGGCGCGGAGAGCGGGTTTGTTCACACGATGAAAAATTTCCGTAAAATGCGCGCCACCGGTTTTTGTCTGGCTCCGCACGGGACGGACTCGCATGTTCACCCGTGTCCCGTTCCGCTTGTCAACGGGGATCACGCATGGCGCGCAAAATCAGCTTCATCAACTACAAGGGCGGCGTCGGAAAGACATCCCTGATCGTCAACACGGCCGCCGCGCTGGCGAAGTTGGGCAAACGCGTGCTTCTATTCGATTTCGACACCCAGTCCAATGCGAGCATCTGGCTGCTCAAGCTGGATCGCTGGAACAAAATCAACGCGACGGGGGAGGGGGCGATCTTCTCCATTTTTGAACCCGGCAAGGCACAGGTGAAGGACCTCGTCATCAAGAGTGTCGTTGAAGGCAAGGCCGGCGAAAAATTGCTGCCCGGCCTGGATCTCGTGCCGACGACATTCAACTTGGTAGATTTGGAAAGCGAGTTCAACGGCGACCCGAAGCGACCGCCCTACCTCGTGTTTTACGAGCAGTTGAAGGCGCTCGAACCCGACTACGATTTCATCCTCTTCGATTGCCCACCCAATATCCTGCGGGCCTCTCAATGCGGGATCTTCGCTTCGAATGAAATCTACGTGCCGTCCAACCCCGACGCATTGAGCCTGATCGGCTTCACCCTGCTGGTGGAGAAACTGCAGAAATTTCACCAGTTGTCCGCGAGCTTCCGCCAGTCCGCGATGGGGTCCCCGGCGGCGGTGCAAGGGATCATCTTCAATTCGATCAAAACCGGCGTCGATATCGAGGTCCCAAAAATGCGGATGCAACTCCGGCTCAATCAATTTCGCACCGCGAAACGCGTCGCGCCGACGGCCAAGATCTTCGACACGCAGATTCGCGATGCGATGGTGGTGCGCCGGGCCGTGGCCTTGGGCCTGCCGGTGGTCCTGGTGAGCGCCGAGGCCACCGATGCCGGGCCGGGCGGCGACAATGTGATCAACGACTACCGGAAGCTCGCCGGAGAAATCGTGCAGCACGGCGCCACCTGAGCCCGGTCGCGAAATTACGGTCGTGCGCCTGAAATTTCTTCGATGAAATCCACCGCCAAAGATTGGGATGAGGCGCGCAGTATGTTCGCGTCTTCGATCATGGTCGACACCGCCATCAGCAGCCTTGCGCAGAATCTCGACGGGCCCGATTGGCCGATCAAAGGCAAGGACGAGACCCCGGCGAAATATATCGACCTGTCGTTCGACGAGGTCGTCGAGCTGTTGCAGTTGAAAGGCCAGTCGTCCGACCGGATGGACCAGCTGATCGGTATTCTCAAGGAGACACTCGCTTTTGACAGCCCCTTCGGCGACATGGTCGTGCAGACCGAAGCGGCCTCGGCGCGAGACAACCCGCTGCTGAAAAATCTCGGAAAGCTGGGGATCCCGGAGAATTTCCCGATGGCGCTGACCGCGCTCGAACCGGGCACGCTCGAGTTTTGCAAGCTGGAGAAGCTGACGACTCTCGGGGAGTTTGCCGTTTTTGCCCAAAGCATGGCGCAAACGGTGATCGTGGGCGGAGATTTTCGAAAACTACTGAATGCGCTTTCGCACGTGGACGAAGCGGCACTGGCCGGGGTTCTGCCCTTTCGGCGCGGGGCGAAGGGATTGCATCTGGTGGAGGCGCTGGCACAGGCGGCTCCGGCCCCGGACGCCGCTGCCCGCGTCGAGGTAGCGACGACGTGGTTTCGCGACGAGTTGGTCACGATCGAAAAGGAGATCGCGGGTGGCGGCTCGCTGGAACGCCAATTCGTGATTCTCGGCAACCCTGGATTGGAAAAGCGGGCGGCGGATTTGTTGCGACCGCACCTGCGGATATCCGGCGGCAATCGGGATGCGGGCACCAAGAAATCGGGCATCTTCGGCTGGCTGTTTAAAAGATAAAAACACGTTTGCCCGCCCATTTTCATGACGGACCCGCAAACGCCTTCGAACCAATTTCCCGGGGGGCGACCGCGCACGGCGGCACCAAGTCTGACTTTGCCGCGGCGTCGGCCGATTGCGGCCACCCGATCGCCGTTCGAGGTGTCGGAGGCATCTGCGGCGGCCCGGGAATCGATCAAGGCCATTGTTTCTGCCACTCGGGCCCCGTTTGGGACGGGTGGAGCGAGTGTCGCCTCGGCCCAGGCGGCCGAACTCGAACGCTCGTTGCGTCAACTCGAACTGACGCTGGCCGAGCGTGAGCGGGTGATCAACGAGACCGAAGCGCGGCTCGCCGAGCGGGAACGTGACTTGGCGGAGATGGAAGCGCTTTTGCTCGCGAGGGAGAAACTGCTGGCCGCCTCGCGCAGACCTGCAGCGGTGCAGGTGGCGATATCACCGGAGGAAAAGATTGCGCTCGAACAGCTTCGGGCGGAACTGGAGCGCCAGGAGGCAGGCCTCAAGGAGGCGAAGCAGGCGCTTCGCGAACGGGAGCAGTTCCTAGATGAGTCTGAAAACAAACTTTTCGAAAAGGTGCAGGCCCAGCAGGAGAAGGAAATTGAACTTGAGCAGCGCGAGGAGGATTTGAAGGCGCGCGACCGGCGGCAGCGCGAGAGTGAAGCTTTGTCCGACCCCCAAGCCGCCGCAGCCCTGAAGGCGGAAGACGAGAAGGCGAGCAAGCGCGACGAATTTAACGAGTGAAGCGTCCGTTCCGGGGTGTTGGCCCGCTCGGGTGGTCGGCGGTTGGATGAGATCCCGTCATTTAATGCTGAAGTCTCGCGTTGACGGCGGGCACCTGGCCCTAGAACTTTCGTGCAACATTCCCATTGCCGCGCCGTCACAGCATGGCAGCCACCTGCATGAAATACCTTCGCATCGCCCTTTTTGTTTTCGTGTCTGCGCTAGGAATTGCGCGCGCTCAGGAAGAAAGGGCCGCCCCGCCGACTGAAATCCCTGATTTCAGCAATCTCGACGAATTCACTTACGAGACAAAGAGTACTGTCACGCTTGGGTTTCGCCATCTCAGTGGCGCCAAGACCAGTTTTTCCGGGCGGGGCAAGGTTGCGGGTGTGGAAGATCCAGGCCCGGTAACCGGGGCGAACCTGGCGCGGGATTACCACAATGGTAAAATTCAGCCGGATGCCCGGACGACTTCCCGTCTCGACTCCAGTGGCAATTTGGCGACTGACCCGGATACCGGGAAGCAGGTGTTTGATCCGATCGCACCCGATGGGAAAACCAATACTTGGTCTTACTCGGACGCCCGCCAGCTAACTCCGGATGGCTTTGTCGCCTTCAGGACTTACTCGGCCGATATCATCGATACGGATACCCGCAAAGGCGCGGCTGCGAGCACCAATGGGATGGAACTCGTCGTCATGCGCGACATGGGGAAGCTGTTCGGCACGGGTCTCGCTTGGAATCTGACCGCCGGCATGTCGGTCAACGATATTTCTTCCCAGCGGTCGGATAAGGTTCGCGCCACATTAACGACGCTGACGGACATGTATTCGCTTTTCGGGCAGACGCCTCCTCCGGCGCCGTACGGTTCGCCGAGTTCCACGACGGTTCCGATGCTTGACGCCGCCGGCAATCCCGCGGTCGACGACGCGGGTGTCGCCAAAACGGTGTCGACCGACGCCACGGTATTGATCGGCAACCAACCGGCGGGACGAAGCATCCTGGCGACTACGGATGCGACCAGCGTTTCGAATCACTGGAAGCTCAAAGGAGCCTATTTCACTTTTCGGGCGGGGCCGACGGTATGGGTTCCCATCACCAGCCGGTTTCGCGCGAGCTTCAGCCTTGGCCTGGCGCTGGTGTACGCTGGCACGAATTACACGGTAACCGAGAGTTTCACGCCGGAAATCGGCAGTGAAATGACTGAAACCAACTCGAGCGCTGCGAGTAAATTCCTGCCGGGCTATTATGCCGATGCGACCTTGCAATTCGATCTGACGGAGCGCGCCGGTTTTTACGCGGGTGCTATTTTCCAGTCTGCGGGAAGCTACGATCAGGAGTTGGTGAGCGCCAACGCGCATTATTCAACCAAGGTGGATCTCGCTAATCAGAACGGCCTGCGCGCCGGGATGACGATCAGGTTCTGATTGCCGTTGGGATGGTTTTCGGGGCAGCCGATCATCCCGGCAAAGGTCTGAATCGGGCGGGATTGGGGCCCCGTTTCGGGCCGTAGCTGTGCTTGTTTTTCGCCGTCTTGAGCTTTTTGACCGTAGAAAGCAGCCGGCGGTGTTTGCCTCTAAGCTGATGATGGAGAGGCCGAAGCTTAAAGTTCCCGGGAAAGTTAAGGGAAAATTGGGGTAAAAACTGCACCTCCCGCTGCTCGGCAGGTCACCGGGTGGGAATGAAAACCCATCGGTTAGGTCAAAATTCAATGCACGCGTCTTGGGGCGCCGCGCTGTTTGCGATCTTGTTTCTGGTCCTGTCGTCGGGGCGGGCGTCGGTGCGTTGGGCGACGCTTCAGGCGATCCATCAACTGGAAAATCCGCGCAACCTGAGCCGGCCCGGACCCCATGGCGAGCTGGGAGCCTATCAATTCCGGGCGAGCACGTGGCGGCTGCACACGTCAGTTCCGTTTGCCCGCGCGATCGACAAGCGCGCCTCCGACGCTGTCGCGGTGAAACATTACGACTGGCTAAAACGCGGATTGGAACGATCCGGTCTGCCGGCCAATCCCTATTACATCGCGCTCGCATGGAACGGCGGACTGAGCGCCGCGGTGAAGGGCTCTTCCCCGCGAGCCGCGTGTGAATACGCGGAGCGTACCGCCAATCTCGCGGCATGCTTCGATCGCAGTCTGGTCGCGGCCACGCGCTGAGCGGAGCCGGCGCCGGAAAACACTTGGCGCGGATGGGCGCGGCGCGGCATCGTCGCCGTGACGCATGAACCGTGCAAACCGCACAACCCTTCGGCAGCTTTGGTGGGCGCCGCTGGTGTGCTATGGCGTGGCGTTGGCGGTGTCGCTCACGCCTCTGGCGCAGCAACTTGAATGGCGCACACTCGACTGGCGCACCGCGTTTCGCGTGTATTTTCAAAAGGCACCGGACCCGCGCGTCGCGATCGTCCTGTATGGCGATGAGACGGACAGTGCCGCCGCGGCCCTGCAGTGGCCGCCGGACCGTAGCGTCCACGGCGAGATTATTTCGTTTATTGCCGCCGGGCAGCCGAAAGTAATCACGTATGACGTGATTGTTGACGCCAGCCGCGAGGGCGACGGCGATGCGAAAATGGCCGACGCGGTGCAACGGGTGGCTGGCGGCGGCGTGAAGGTTGTGACCGCCGCCGTGCGGAGTCCGGAGCAGGGCGTGCCGCCGCTCCCCGGTCGGGAAGGACCGACGAAGCCGCTCCCGCAGGTCGAGGGCGACCTCCAGCGGTTGCTCGGCGACGAGAATGCCATTCGACCGTTTCCGCTGCTGCGGGCCGTCAGCCTTTATGGATTTGCGGACACCCCCCAGGGCAGCGACGGCGTGCAGCGCGAAATCCCGGTCGCCGTGCGCATTGGGCGCGACGTCTTTCCCTCGCTCGCGCTGCAGACGCTGATGGCATACCTTGATGTGCCCGTGGACAAAGTCCGCTTGCGGCTGGGCGATGCCGTCTACTTGGAAACGCCCAAACGCACCTGGCGGGTGCCGATCAACTCGGACGGACGGTTTCTGCTGAATTATCGTTATGATCGCTATGACAGCGATGGTCAGGGCAACCTCGCCGATGATTTCTCCACCTCCAGCGTGCTGAAGGTGCTGGTCACCACCCAGGAATACTACGTCGATAAAAAGCCGTCCGCCCCGAAGCCGCCGTCGTTTGCCGGTCGGATTGTGTTGCTCGGGCAGGCGGTCACGGGGAAAGCCGATGCGGGGGCGACCCCACGCAGCGGACTGTCGCCCCTCGTGCTCGTGCATGCCAACCTGCTCAACAACGTACTCGCCGACGATTTTGCACACCAGGTCCCCGCCTGGATGATTTGGTCCGCGGCGCTTTTGCTCGGCTATGGCGGGCTGGCCTTCCTGCCCGACCGCTCGGTGGTCGTGCTGGGCGGAGGCTCCATTCTCGGATTTGTCAGCTATGTCTCGCTCGCGGTGTGGTCGTGGGTGGGGCTCAGTTGGTGGTTTCCCATGACAGCTCCGCTCGCTGGATTCGGGGCGCTGCAGTTCATCGTGATCGGCTACCGCATCGTGCAGGAGCAAAAGCAGAAACAAGAAATTAAGGGGATGTTTGGCAGCTATCTCTCGCCGGTGATCGTGGCGCAGTTGGTCAAGAGCCGGCAATTGCCCGAGCTCGGCGGTCACGCGGAGGAAATCACCGCGTTTTTTTCGGATATCCAGGGGTTCTCGACGTTTTCAGAAAAGCTGCCGCCCGATCGGCTGGTCGCGCTGATGAACGAATACCTGACCGCCTGCACCGACCTCATCCAGGAGGAGCAGGGGACGCTCGACAAATACATCGGCGACGCCGTCGTCGCGATTTATGGCGCACCGATCCCGCTGCCCGACCACGCCTACCGGGCATGCGTGGCGACGCTGCGCGTGCAGGCGCGAATTGGGGAACTGCGGGACAAGTGGCGCGGAGAGGGCGACGCGTGGCCCGAGGTCGTGAAGAACTTGCGCGCGCGCATCGGCCTCAACACCGGCCGCTGCATCGTCGGCAACATGGGCAGCCGGTCTCGCTTCAGCTACACCATGATGGGCGACGACGTGAATCTCGCCGCGCGGATGGAAAGCGGCGCGAAAAGCTGGGGGGTCTATTCGATGTGCAGCGAGGCCACCAAGCTCGCGTGCTCGGCACATGGCGGCGATCGGGTGGTTTTCCGTCCCCTTGGCCGCATCGTCGTGAAGGGCCGGGCGCACCCCACGCCGATTCATGAAATCGTCGGGTTCCGGGAAAACTTCATCGCACAGACCCTCGAGTGCCTCGACGTTTTCGCCCGGGGACTCGAAAAATACTATGCGCGCGATTGGGAGGGGGCCCTGGCCTTGTTCCGGCGCAGCGCCAAACTCGAGCCGCACCAGCCCGGCACTCCGGGCATAACTGGCAACCCTTCGGGAGTTTATCTGGAAATTGTCGAGCACTGCAAACTTGAGCCGCCGGGGGCGAACTGGGATGGCACGTATCTAATGAAAGAAAAGTGAGGCCCGGAAATCGCCGCGACACGCAAGCCGGTGACAAATGAGGGCTTGAAGTCCGTCCGATAACGGTATTTCCACCTATAGCATCATGTATTTCACCCTATTTCGAATCGTCGACACCCAAGGATCAAAAACTGCCTTCTTCATGAAAATCCTGCGCCTAACCATTATTGCCTTCGCCGCCGGGCTTGTGACTTCCATCGCGGCCCAAGCCCAGGGGACCACGAGCGGCGCGACTCTCATCGCCATCACCGGCTCGGCCACGGTGACGATGCCAGATGGCGGCACGGTGGCGGCCGTATCGGGCATGGCGCTGCCCGAAGGTGCCACGGTCACGACTGCCGCGGACAGCAAGGCGCTCATCCAGACCCACCCCGGCATCGTGGCCGGACTGAGCGCGAGCACGACCGCCACGGTGGAGCAGGCGAACACCGATGCCACCGGCATGCGGAATGCGCGCATCGGCGTCGCGAGCGGCACCTTGGTTTCCCAGCTCGATCCGAGCAAAAAGAGCTCCAACAACTATAGCGTGCGCACACCGCGCGGGGTGGCTGCGGCCCGGGGTACGATTTTTTCGACCTCCGTCGTGGTCAACGGCACCACCTATTCCGTTACGATCAATACGATTTCCGGATCGGTAACGACCACGTCTGTCAATCCGGCCACTGGTGCGACCACGACTGTGGATGTCGGGGCCGGCACGTCCTCGACGTCGGTCAATGGTGGCACCGCGACGAGTTCCACACTTACGCAGGCCTTGGCAGGTTCTGGGAGCGCTGCAGTCTCTGAGGCGCTGCAGGCGGCCGTGGCAGTCGCGGCAATCGTCGCACAGGCGACCAATACGACGGGTTCCACGCTCGCTGTGGATGGAGCTGCTGCAAGTACGGCATTAACGACCGTCCTCCAACAAGTGACCAAGGCCGCGGCCGAATCCGGCAACACGGGCCTCGTGCAAACCACGGCAACGCTTGCCACGCAGTATGCGCCGAATCAGGCCGGCAGCGTTGCCACCATCACCGCCGCGATTACCAATTCCAACGCGAGTGCAGACGTGAAGACTACTGCGACGACCTCGGCCACTACCGGGGCGCAGACTGGAGCAGCAGCGGCCCCAACCACGACGGTTCAAGTTACGACCACGACGCCTTCGGGCACCACGACGACCACAACAACGATCACGACTCCGAACAACGCCAACAACGCGCAAGGGCAAACGATCGATCCGGGGGTCATCGTCGTCAGCCCTAACTGATCTTTCGCACCTTCATTTTTCCCACGCGCCGGCCGAAACGCCGGCGCGTTTTTTTCGGTGGTGTGAGTCGGACGTGCCCGCGCCGGGTAGTGGTGCCGTGCGTTGTCCTGAACGCGCTTTCCGCAACCGCGTTATCACTCCCCGGTGCCGCCTCGCGCACGAGATAGGCGCGTGACCCGAACCAGCGCGTTGAGAACAACACGCTTCTGCAGCAGTTTAGATGAAGAGGTAGCCATGCCGTGGTGTGGTCCGCGGGCTGAAGCTCGGTGGGTGGGGCCTGTTCTCCGCAACCGGCCTGGGTTCCCGAATGACTTTCGGCCTGCCAGAGCAAACCTGATGCTGTATCCAGGCCTGCTCGGAGAGCCAGCCCCAGCGCGGAAGCGCAGCGGCGTGCAACGGCTAAACTTTTATTTAAACCGCTCCCGGCCTGCTCAGAGAAACGACCCCTGCTTCGGCGGCTTCGCGGCGCGCCGTGCGGCTTCTTCCTCGGGCGTGGCGTTGAGATGCCGCGGTGGCTTCGACGCCTTGGTGGCGACGGCCGCCTCGCGGTCGGCGACGATGCGGTCGCAGATCTGGTGGATGTGCAACCTGAGCCATTGCGCCGTGCTGGACGCGGCGTGGTAGTCGGCCGGCCCATACCCGTGGATGCGCCCCGACTGCAGGAGGCGGTCGTTCTGCTCAAACTCGGCGGGTTTGTTCGGGTTGTAGACGGCATACGCCCGACCGCCGCCGTGCTTGACCACGGAAAAACTCGGCACATCGCTCGGGCCGTCGGCGATGTAGATCATGTTCTGCACCGGAATGCGGCGGTCCTCCGGTGCCATCTTCGAATTTACATCGATGGCCGGATTCTTGTTCGTGCCCTTGTTGATTTCGAAAATCGCGCGCGTCTTGGTCGTGTTGTCGATCACCATGCCGATCTGCGCGATTTCGGACGTCGCATCGATGGCCAGTTCCTTCTGTTGGAGAAAACCAGGCTGCAGCGGATTTTCCACAAACTCGCAGGCCCAGATCCCGTCGACGTGTCCGGCGATCGCGCTGCCGCGAACCATGGGGGCCAGTCCGGTGCTGACGATGTAGTGTTCGACGGAGATTTCGTGCTTCACGTATTCGGGCCTTTCCCGGGCGAAGGTCTTCACCCGGTCGAAAAAGTCCGGGAGGCCGGGGTAGAATTTGATGTCCGCGCCGCACTCGAAGAGGATCTTGTTGTTCAGCCCCTGCATCGGGCCGGCCCGCACGTAGGTCAGTAGGTGGTTGAGATAGGCGATCTCGGGGGAAAGGTGATAGCCGCGGCGCTTGTAGTGCTCGGCGAGTTTGTTGGTCTCCTCCCAAAACGTCGCCTCATCGATCCCGTAGCGCCGGAACAGCGGCGTCTGCATGTAATCCGGGATTAAGGTCTTGTCGAAGTCCCAGATGCACGCGATGGTGTTTTGAGTGAAGAGTGTCGTGGCCATGGCAGATCGCTACCGCTAGGCGGATTCGCCTCGCGCAACAATTGCGTTTGAGCAAGCCGCACGTGGCGGCGCATCGCAATTCGCAAATCGCCGCCCGCAGCTTCGCGTATTCATGGACGAACTTCCCGACCTTGCACCGTTCCGCCGCCGCCTCGACGAACTCGCGGCGCAGATGGCCGCGCCCGCCTTCTACGCGAATGCCCGGCGCGCCGCCGAGGTCACCCGCGAGCACCAGAAGATCACCCAGCTCGTCGCCGACCACGAGGCGCATGCGCGGGTCGGGCGGGAGATCGCCGATGCGACCACGATAAGCCGCGACCCGGCGGGCGACGCCGATATGCGGGAACTCGCGGCGGCCGAATTGCCCCAACTCCAGCGCCGGCGGGACCGGCTGAGCGAGGCCGTGTTGCTCGCGATGATCCCGCCGGACCCGGCGGATTCGCGAAACACCGTGATGGAAATCCGAGCTGGGACGGGTGGAGACGAGGCGAGTCTTTTCGCCGCGGAGCTGTTTCGCGCCTATTCGAAGTATGCGGATGGGCGCGGCTGGAAGATCCAGCCGATGAGCAGCAGCCCTTCGGAGCGGGGTGGGCTCAAGGAGGTGATTTTTTTGATCACGGGCACGGATGTCTATAAGCAGCTCAAATTCGAGAGTGGGGTTCATCGGGTGCAGCGGGTGCCGGTGACGGAGGCCAACGGACGGATTCATACGTCGACGGTGACGGTCGCGGTGTTGCCGGAGGCCGAGGAGGTCGACGTGCAGATCGATCCGCAGGAGCTCGAAATCAACGTTCAACGTGCCAGCGGCCCGGGTGGGCAGGGCGTCAACACGACCGATTCGGCGGTGCGTATCATCCACAAGCCGACGGGCATGATCGTGTATTGTGCCGACGGCCGGTCGCAGCAAAAGAACAAGGCGAGTGCGATGGCCGTGTTGCGCTCGCGCCTGCTCAAATTGCGCGAGGATGAGGAGCGGGCCAAGTATGCCGCGGTCCGGCGGAGCCAGATCGGGTCCGGGGATCGCAGCGAGCGCATCCGTACCCACAATTTTCCTCAGAACCGCCTGACCGATCATCGCATCGGGCTTACGCTCTACAGCCTCCCGCAGGTGATGGAGGGCAATCTTGATCCGATCATCACGGCGCTGCAGCGGGCGGACTACGAGGAGAAGCTGGCGGCGCTGACGGGTCACGTGTTTACGCCGGCCCGCAGTTCGTCGGCGGGAGACGAGGACTGACATGCTGACGGTGCTCGAAATTATCAAGAAGACGACGGACTTTCTTG
The DNA here is from genome assembly GCA_947474935.1 of Opitutia bacterium. Lineage (GTDB taxonomy): Bacteria > Verrucomicrobiota > Verrucomicrobiia > Opitutales > Opitutaceae > ER46. The sequence continues at coordinate 162,196 of CANJKL010000010.1, read as the reverse complement.
GCGGCAAGGGAATCGACTCGCCGCGGCTTAATGCCGAATTGCTGATCGGACATGCGCTGGGTTTGAAGCGGATGCAGTTGTATCTGGAATTCGAACGCCCGCTGGCCGAGAGCGAATTGGAGAAGATCCGACCGCTGGTTCGCCGCCGGAGCCTGCACGAGCCGTTGCAATACATCCTCGGTGAAACCGAGTTTCATGGCGTGCGACTGAAAGTGGATCCACGCGCCTTGATTCCACGTCCCGAGACCGAGCTGTTGGTCGAGCTCGCGATCGCGGCCTTTCCGAGTCCGCCCGGCACGATTCTGGATTTGGGCACGGGCAGTGGCGCAATCGCCCTGGCGCTGGCCCGGGCGTTTCCGTTAGCCGCAGTTCAAGCCGTGGATATCAGCGAAGAGGCGCTCAGCCTGGCGCGCGAAAATGCCGCCCTGACCGGCCTGACCGACCGGGTGCAATTTGTGCGGTCCGATTGGTTCGCGGGTCTGACTCCATCCGCGCGATACGATCTGGTTGTCGCCAACCCGCCGTATCTATCGGCCGAGGAGACCGTCGCAACCTCAATGGAAGTTTGGGGTTTCGAGCCGGCGGGTGCGCTAACGGCGGGGGAGGGCGGCTTGGCGGATTTACGGCGGATTTTGGCGGAGGCCCGTGAATTCATGACGCTCGCCGGCGTGATCGCATTGGAGACGGGTATTGCCCAGCACGCCGAACTCTTGGCCTGCGCACGGATCGCCGGATATCAGAGCATCGAATCGCGCCGCGACCTGACCGGACGGGACCGATTTCTGATGGCCCGTCGTTGAAGGTTGACGGGGTTAACCGCCGCTCGAAAGCGTGGCGGTAAGCGGTGCGCGGTTGGTGGCCCAGAGTTCGCGATTTTGTCCCAGCGCGATGGCGTCGCTGACGACGCGCAACGACTCCCGCAGAAAGACATCCGCCCGCACGTAGGTGTCGTTCTCCTCGCCCGGATCCGAGTCTTCCTCGTCATCGCTGTCCTTCTTGGCCGCCTTGATCCGCGGTGGCGGGGGACCACCCAGGTAGAAGGGCTTGAACTGGTAGTCGCTCTTCGCAATGCGCTCCTTTTCGGCCTTCATTTCCTTTCGGAAAGTATCATCGGCCGCTTTCTGTTTTTTCCGTTGGTCGAGGTTGACCGAGATTAGCTTCTGCTCCTGGCGGGTCTTGAACCAGTCGACAGTCTTCCGGAGGTAGACGAACTCCGCGAGTTTGGCCTGGCGATCGACGCTGGCCTGGCGCAGGGGAGTCACGACCTTGGGGTCGAGCGGCTTGCCGTCGAAAAAGCTCGTCGGAATCTGGTCCCACGTGAGCGCGTGCGGCAGGTCTGATTCGCCGATGGGCAGGAATTCGTCGATCGAGGGCAGGACGATGTCGGGGATCACGCCCTTCAGTTGCGTCGAGGCGCCGCTAGGCAGGTAGTATTTCTGGATCGTGAATTTCACGGCGCCGGTTTTGGCGGGAGAGGCCCCGAGCCGGCTGTTCAACTGCTTCATCTCGTGGACGGATTGTACGGAACCCTTGCCGTGGGTTGAACTGTCGCCGATGACAATCGCGCGCCCGTAATTCTGCAACGCGCCCGCGACGATCTCGGAGGCCGAGGCGCTGAACCGGTTGACCAATACGGCCAGTGGACCCGCATAGGCGATCTTGGGATCACGGTCTTCATCGACGAGGACTTCCCCGTTGTAACTTTTCACCTGCACGACGGGACCCTTTTGGATGAAGAGCCCGGCCAGATCGATGGCTTCAGAGAGATAGCCGCCGCCGTTGTTTCTCAGATCGAGCACCAATCCCTGAATGCCCTGCTGCTTGAGCTGATCGATCAGGCGGGCAACGTCCTTCGAAGCGGAGCTTCGCTCGGCGTCAGTATTGCCCTCTTCGCCCTCACTGTAGAAAGCGGGGAGCGTGATCACGCCAATGGGTTGTGGCTTGGTGCCGGGAGTTGTGCCCGGCAGATCGAAAATGGCGCCCCGGGCGCGGGCCGAATTGAGTTTGACCGTGTCGCGCGTGATGACGATTTCCCGGCGGACGGAGGCGTCCGGCGCATCGGCGGGTTGGACGAGCAGGTGTACCTCGGTGCCCTTTTGTCCGCGAATCATGTCGACGATCTTCCGCAACTTCATGCCGATGATCTCGACGGGTTCGGCGCCGGTTTGTCCGACCGAAATGATCTTGTCGTTCGGCTTGAGCTGGCGGCCAATGTCGGCTGGGCCCCCGGGGACGATTTCCTTCACGACGCAGGTATCGTCCTCAAGTCCGAGCAACGCCCCGATGCCGACGAGTTTCAGCCGCATTTGGATACCGAAATCCTCATAGGTGGCGGCGGAGAAATAGGTCGAATGCGGATCGTACAACTTGGCGATCGTGGTGAGATAGAGCTCGGCGAGTTCAGGGCCGTCGAGTTCGCCGAGATTCTTCAACATGCGCTCGTAACGCTTGCGGACATTCGTCTTGGCGGCGTCCGGCGACTTCTTGTTGAGCAGCTCTCCGATCAATTCGTACTTCAGCCGCTTCCGCCAAAGCTCATCCGACGCCACCGCGTTGGACGGCCATTCCGACTTTCCGCGATCAGCGCGGTAGGTTTCGTTCGATTGCAAGTCGAAGTCCTGTTTCAATTCCTCCAGAATCCAGCTGATGCGCGTCTCGACCCGGTTTTGGTAGACCTCGAAGATCCGATAGGCGGGATCGATGTTACCCAGGAAGGCGGTGTTGTAATAGACGCTCTTGCCGTAGTCTTCGATGAACTTGGCCTTGTCCGATCCCAAGAAAAAGAGGCGCTGTTGGTCCAGTTCACTCATGTAGTCCGGAATCGCGGTGGCGAAATCGCCCGCTTTGACCGCATCGCGATTATAGTGCGCGCGCTCCAGGATGTTTACTAGGGTTTGCGCCTCCGCTTGAAGCGCCGTCGATGTCGAAAATTTCCGATCGGTGGCGGCAAAAGCCGTCGTCAACGCAATCAGGCAAGAAAGAACACCGGACAGGCGCCGGAAACCAGGGAAGCGCATCATGGGGAAAGGTTGGATGGGTGCGGGCAGCGATTGTTTCAGTTGAATTGCGCCCTTGCGCTGGCGCAGGAGTGGGCGGGGAAAAACGAAACCATCATCGGCGGCTGAGCAAGTCGCGGGCGTCGTCGAGCACTCGTTTTTCCCCGGAACTAAGGGCGCCGAAACCGTGGCTGTTGATCTTGTCCAGGATACGATCCACCTCAGCCCGGAGATCCTCACGGTTTGCAACGAGGTTCGCGGCTGCGACGGACTTTGCGGTCGAAGCGTTCTGGTCGGTTTTCATGCCGCGGGTAGTCTCGATTGGTGGCCGTGGTCGCAGATTCAGCCAAGTCGCTTGCTTGAACTGTTGAGCCCCAAGCCAGCCCACCAGCATCGCTCCGAGATGAGCGGAATGCGGCACGGCCAGCCCCTGGAAACGATTGCCGGGTAGTTCGGCGAAGACGAAGCCCGCGAGATCCAGCCCAAGCAACGACCACGCGATATACTTCGGCCGCGTGGTGATCGGAATCACGAAGAAGATGAGAAACGAAATCTTCCGATTGGGAGAGAGGCAGGCGAAAAGGGTGAAAAAACACCAGAGTATGGAGGCCGCTCCCAAAAGCTCGCCCCCGCGATCGTGGTGAAGTCCCAGCCACACGAGGCCGCTGGCCAGCACTGAAATCAAGGCCAACCATGCCAGACGCCGTTCACCCACGTGCGGCGCAAGTTCGCGACCGATAAAGAAAATCGGCAGTGCGACTGCCAGCAGATGAAGAATACTCCCGTGGCGAAACGCGTAGGTGAAAAGTGTCCAGAGGTGGCCGCTGCTGAATGCCGCGGGAGAGAGCGTCACCAGCCGTTCGAACTCCGTGGCGTTCAGCCAGACCGAGAGGACCAACTGGACGATGAAACCGGCGATCATCGCCGACAGGAGCCAGATGAGAAACGATATCTTTTCCCGCTGGTAGTCGTTCCGCAGGTACGGCCGGTCTGAAAGCATCGCGGAAACGGTAGTGAGCGACCTGGCAAATACAAGCCGGCTCGGGGTAAAATGTCGTCCGGCGGTCAAGAGAATCCGCCGATTCGCCGTCTGCCCGTGCCCGCTTGACAGTACCTGTATTTACACTCTCTGTTCGGACGCTCTATGGCGAATATAGCTGACAAATGGCCTCAGAACGCGGGTGGAAAATTCTTCGTCGATCAGCAATGCATCGATTGCGATCTCTGTCGCGAGACGGCGCCGTCGTTTTTTCAGCGTCATGACGAAGGCGGCTATTCCTACGTCTACAAACAGCCCACGACCGAGGAAGAGATCGCCCAGTGCATGGAGGCCCTCGAGGGCTGCCCCGTAGAGGCGATTGGTAACGACGGCGAAGCCTGACCCACTGCTGACGGCGGCCGCAGTCTGATATTCCGGTTGCAGAACCGCAATTTTTCGTGCCCGGATATGCTTGTTAAGCATATTGGCGAGTCAGGAAAACAACGCCCTTGTTTTTCCCATTCTCCCTGCTAGGGCTGGGACGGAATGAAACGTGCGATCTATCTTCTTTTCATCGGCAGCTCGTTCCTCGGGCGCGCGCAAACGACCACCATTCTCCCGGAGGTGACGGTTTATTCTCCCCGGGTTGCGAATCAGTCGCCGGGCACTACGTTTGCGACTCCCGTATCACCGCTGCGCTATGAGCCGGCGGTCGATATTCAGGGGCGGAACATGGCTGAAGGGCAGGCCGATGTAACGATTCGAGGCGGAATTTTCGAAAACACGGGGTTTCGGATCGGTGCGCTGAGTTTATTGGACCCGCAAACGGGCCACTACCTTGCTGAAATACCCATTGCGCCGGGCATGTTGTCTGCGCCCGAAGTCTTGACCGGAGCCAACCTGGCGGCGGGCGCGACGAATGCCACGTCGGGAGTGGTGAATTACCAATGGCGGCCGGTGCGGACCGCCGGCGCCATGGCTGTCGCTTTTGGCGAATATGGCCTGCGCCGGACCGAGTTCTATCAGGGGTTTTTGAGTGACGTGAGTTTCGGCCGGCAGCGCCTGGGCGGAGATGTCGCGGTGGCGAGTTCCCAAGCGGACGGATCGATCCCTTTCGGTGAGCATCGCTTCAATCGAGTGAACGGCCGTTTGCAACTGGCAGGGCCCATGGCGCAAACGGATTTTTTCGCCGGCTACCAGGCCAAGTTCTTCGGCTGGCCCAACCTCTACACGCCGTTTAACTCCAACGAAACGGAAGACATCGAGACGGTGCTTTTTTCCGTGAATCACCGGGTGGATTTGGGCTCGGGCAATTTTCTGGAATTTGGCGGCTACCATCGGCGGAACAAGGACGACTACGCGTTCAACCGTTTCGCTCCGGTCGGCCCGGTGCATCCTTTTCAGCATACCACGCGGATCAGCGGCCTGGCCCTCGCGGGTCGTCAGGCGATGGAATCGCTGAGTCTTAATTACCGCGGTGAGATTCTGTCGGACGCGTTGGCTTCGACCTCGCTGACCGCCGGGCGATATCGTTCACGCACGCTGACCAAGATCGCCTTGGTGCCGGAAAAAAAATGGACAATGGCGGACGGGGCACGGCTCATTTTGAAAAGCGGAGTAACGTACGATCACAGTTCACGAAACAGCGGCGCGCTTTCTCCCGTGATTGAGATCGCGCACGAATCGTCATCGCCCGGGTCTCGTCGTTTGTATTTCAGCTACGCGGAGGCGACCCAGGTTCCCTCTTACACGGCGCTCAATTCCAGTGCGGTGGCCGGACTCTTCCGGGGAAACCCGAACTTGGGGCGCGCCACCAGCCATAACGCTGAAGTGGGGGCCCGCGGCAATCTTGGCGGTTGGACCGGGCAGGCGGCGATTTTTTGGCGACAGGACGATTCGGTCGTCGATTGGACCTTTCGGCGCGGGGTTACCGCGCGAACGGCCAACGCGGTCGATATCGACACGGCTGGAATCGAAACCGTGGTTCGTCGCAGCTGGTCCGCGTGCGATTTCGTGCTGGGTTACACGCTGCTCGCGAAAGCGGCCGACTTTCGCGGCGCAGCCGTCGATGCCAGCTTTTACGCCCTCAACTATGCGCGGCACCGGTTGACGGCGGCGATGACCTGGCGCCTCGGGCACGGTTTCGAGTTGCGGCTGGACAACGCGGCACGCCTGCAGGCCGACAACATTCTTCGCGTGGTCGGCGGCGACCGGGCGCTGGCGAGTTCGGTCGCGCTGGCCTATCGGCCGGCGTTTTGGCGCGGATTCGAAATCTCGGCACAGGCGGAAAATCTCTGGAACAGCGATTTTCAGGAAGTCCCCGCCGTTCCCGCGGCCCGCCGGGTCTTGTCGTTTGGCGTGCGTTACGCGTGGTGATGAGGTGAACGTGGCCAGCTGGCCGAAGCATCGTGGTCGCGACAACACCTCGTCGGAGGACGCGCTTGCCGTTTGACAAGGCGGGCCAGGCTCACGCACTCAGTTTCGCGGCATGAGCACTCGTCCTTTTTTTGATCCTTCCTTTCACGTTCGCTGGTCTCTGCTCGGGGCGGACCACGTCGGTTCCGATATCGCGTTGGCGTTAACCCGGGCTCAGACCGCCGTCGGGGAAATCGCGGGCCGGGCGTTGGATCGATTGACCTACGGAAATACGTTTCTGGCCCTGGAGCATGCGACCGAGGAGTTGACGGTCGCGTGGGGCAAGGTGACCCATCTGCAATCGGTCGCGGATTCGCCGGCCTTGCGCGAGGCGCACAACGCGATGCTGCCGAAAGTTTCTGCGTTCTTCGCGAGCATACCCTTGAGCGCAGAGTTGTGGCGGCGGTTGAAGATATTCGCGGATTCGCCGGCAGCGCGCGAAGTCGCCGGGATTCATCGCCGGTTCATGGAGGAGACCGTCAAGGACTTCACGCAGGCAGGCGCCGATTTGTCGCCGGAGAAACGGTCGCGGCTGGAGGCGCTGCAGACCGAACTGGCGCAACTTACCCAGAAATATTCCGAAAACGTCCTCGATGCGACGAATGGGTGGCAGCTGGTCGTCGAGGACGAGGAGCGGCTGGCCGGTTTGCCGCCCCAGGCCAAGGCGGCGGCGCGCAAGAGCGCGGAGGACAAAGGCGTTGCCGGCTGGCGGTTCACCCTGCACATGCCGTCGCTAGAGCCTTTCATGACTTACCTCGTGGACGCGGCGCTGCGCCGCGAAATGTGGATGGCGTCGTCGGCAGTCGGTGCCCAGGCGCCGTACGACAACTCGGCGCTGATCGGACGGATCCTGTCGTTGCGCGCGGAAAAAGCCGTGTTGTTGGGCAAGGCCCATTTTGCGGATGTCGTGCTCGAGCGCCGGATGGCGAAGTCCGGTGATCGAGCCCTTGGTTTTATGGAAGATATGCAGCGCCGGGCTGCGCCCGCGTTTGCCCGTGAATGCGCCGAACTCGAAGAGTTCAAGGCAAAGTGCGCGGGCGCAGGGCGGACGCCTCTTGCGCCTTGGGAGGTGGCCTTTTGGGCCGAGCGATTGAGGCAAGCCCGCTATGATTTCGACGAGGAACAACTGCGGCCCTATTTCCCGATGAATCGGGTAGTGGCCGGACTGTTTGAACTTGTTTCGCGGATCTTCGGGCTGCGGGTCGTGGAACGCCCCGCCGGTGAGATCGAAACCTGGCATCCCGAGGTGAAATTCTACGATGTGCACGATGCTCGCGCCCGGCACGTGGGTTCATTCTATGCCGACTGGCATCCGCGGGAATCGAAGCGCGGCGGTGCCTGGATGAATTTCCTCATCACGGGCGGTCCGTGCCGCGACGCGGCCGGGGAAAGCCGCGCCCCGCACCTCGGGCTGATCTGCGGTAACATGACGCCGCCGGTCGGCAGCCGCCCGGCCCTGTTGACGCACCGGGATGTCGAGACGGTCTTCCACGAATTCGGGCATCTTCTGCACCACCTGCTAGGTGAAGTGGAAATCAAGTCGCTCAACGGCGTAAATGTCGCGTGGGACTTCGTCGAGTTGCCTTCTCAGATCATGGAGAATTGGTGCTGGGAACGCGAAAGCCTGGATCTCTTCGCGCGCCATCACGAAACCGGCGGCTCGATTCCTGAAGAGCTGTTTGCAAAAATGGTGGCGGCGAAAAATTTCCGGTCGGCTTGCGCTACGATGCGTCAGGTGGCGTTTGCGAAAATGGACCTGTTGCTGCACATGCGCACCGCGGAGTATGTCGCGGAAGTGGATGTAGAACCGAAGGCGCGCGCCCTCGTGGCCGACTGCCTGATCGCGACGGCGCCGCCGGCGCCGACCATCGTGAAGCGGTTCACCCACCTCTTTGCGGATCCGGTGGGCTACGCGGCTGGTTACTATTCCTACAAGTGGGCGGAGGTCTTGGACGCAGATGCGTTTACGCGCTTCAAACGCGAGGGCATTTTCAACCCGCAGGTTGGAGCTGAATTCGTGGCGACCATCCTCAGTCGGGGGAATTCCGCCGATCCGGCGGAACTGTATCGCGCTTTCATGGGTCGAGACCCTGAGCTGAACGCGCTGTTACAGCGCAGCGGGTTGGCGCCTTCTGCGTAAGACGACCGCGCGCGGTCGTGGTCGATCGCATCATGCCCCGTCGTCTCCTGATTTTTTCGCACTATCTCTCGTGGCCCTGCTGGGCGCGGCGGCAGCTTTGCCTTGGTGGTTGGGCGCCGCGTTGCACCCGGGCGCCGCCTCGCGCGGCTTGAAATTTGCGGCGCGGAGCGGTTGGGTTATGCGCGCTTCGCGCTTCGTGACGTCAAGTATCGGCGGGGCCCGGTGCGCGTGACGGTTGCGCGAATTGAGGCGGACACGCCGGTTCTCTGGCTCTCGCGGTGGGCGACGGGCCATCCAAGCCCCGTGTTGGCGGGCAATTGGGTGGGGAGATTGAACCCGAAAATCCCGCGTCGGTCGCAACCGGCGCGCCGCCGGGCGATCGGGGATGGAGGCCACTCCGGGCCATTCTGCAGCGGGTCGCCGCTCAGCTGGATCGCTGGTTGCCTCGTGCGCAGATTGGGGAAGGTTCGGTGCGCTGGTCCGGGGAAGTGTCTCCCTGAAGGCCGCCACGTGGGGCGAACGGACGCTGACTACCAAGGGATTGGCGTTTAGGGCTCTGACGACCGACGCTTCGTTGGAATTCCCAGCCGGGTCCGATGATCTGCGCCTCAAGGTGCAGTCTGCGGAGGGATGGATCGAACTGCGCCGTCGTGGTCCCGAGGTTGCGGGCGAACTCATGTGGTGGGAGCAGTCGTCGACCCTGAGCGCCCGCTTCGACCGCCGCGGGTGGCTGCCGGCCGAGGCATCGGTGCGAGCAGAGGCGTGGCTACACCGGGCGAAAAATTGAAGCTCGGAAACCTTTATTCGATTGTTCGCACCCATGCCAATCTGGATTGGAATGCGGAGTACCGGCGGGTTGAGGTGGCGATAAAGGGTGAGCCGATCGCGGGAAAAATCGTGCCGCCGCTCGATGCCCTGTTTCGCGGAACCGGCGCCACGCGGACCTTTACGATCGAACTATTACACGCAGCGCTCCCCGGCGTGACTGCAGACTTGATCGAAGCGATTACGATCGAGCGCAGCGGCCATTTTCGCGAAAGCGGTGCCCGATTCAAGCTGGCGATGGACCTCGCGAAGCAGTCCTGGTTTTCCGCTCAAGGTCGGGTGCCGGGTGAAGCGCAGTTGATTTCCGGGGTAGCGCAATCGCCCGTCGTAGATTTTAAGCTAAAGGCGCGGGAGGTGATCGCCGAAGAAATCGCCGTGGCCTCAGCCGAGGTCGAGGGGCAGTTCGACCTGACGGGGAGTTGGGACTTTCGCCGTCAGGAAATCTTGGCGGCACCCTGCAGGGGCAGATTCGGCGGGCAACGTTGGCCCGCTGAGGGCGGCCCATGGCGTGATCACGACGTGGGGCAACACCGATCCGTCCCTTCCCGTCAACAAGCATTTTTTCCTGGAGGGGACGGTAGCACCCGGGGTTACCGTCGGGGCGAGGCTTCGCCGCGGGGCGCGGACGGCCGGTTCATCGGCGCCAAAAGTGATTTAACCGGCACGGGGAAATTTGAACAGGCGCTGGTCCGAAAGTAGTCGTTGGTCGTGTTTGCCGATGCGCTCGGAACCGCGACGCAACTGCGAAAATATCTCTTCGATACCCTGCTTTATGCGGCCGGCGGCGGGGTGCGTTATCTTGCTCTGATCGGACCGATCCGCGGCGAGTATGGACATAATTTGAATCCGCGAGCGGACGACCCGGCTGGAGCCTGGCTGCTGTCGATTGGGTTTCCGTTTTGATCGGGCGTTTTCCGGGCGACTGCCACGCGGCGAAATATCATCGCCGCGAGTAAACGTCGTGCCGTAAGGGTAGGGGATGATTATCGCCGATCTCGCCAAAATCCCCGGTCGAAAATACCCCGCGCGTCGCTGGACCCGTGGCATGGTCGGGCAGGGGGGGCAACCGATCGCGGCGAAGGGATTTGCCATGGGCTATGTGGTGCTTGAGCCGAAGGGGGGGCAGGTGCCGTGGCACAATCAGGAGCAGGAGGAGATCTACATGGTCCTGCAGGGGCGCGGGGAAATTTGCGTGGGCGCGGAGCGGCAGGAGATTTCGGCCGGACAGGCGGTTATCCTCCCCCCGACGGTGTTTCACCAGCTCACGAACACCGGCGACGAGTCGCTTCATATGATGTACATCTATTGCCCCGGCGGCGACGTGGCGCACTGGCGGCAGGAATTGGATGGTACGCTCCCTCGTGCAGGAGAGGGTGCGACACCGCCGTTGCCGGCAGGGGCGGTCGCGCAGTGCACCAAAAACCCCGACTGAAAGACGGTGCTGGCGCCGGCACGCCGTGACTTCAGGCCCGCCACGCACTGGGCGATCGGCCGGTTTGCCGCTTAAACCAGCGGGCAAAATAATTGGGATCGTCAAAGCCGCAGCGGCTTGCCGCCTCGGCGACGGTTGGTGCCGCTTGCAGCGCTTTTTGGGCGGCATCCAGCCGCCCGCGGTCACGGAGCGCGCGCAGCCCCATACCGGTTTCGCGTTTCAATTTTCTGGTCAGATGGTCCGGATGATAACCGGCGGAGCGCGCAATTTTCGCCAGCGGAGCGGGAGCCTGCAGCAGCGTGCGGACCCGATCGAAGAGGGTTGCCCGGGACTCGGATGCAGTTGGCTCCGGCGACGGATCGAGCAGGCGCGCGACGACGGCCAGAATGGTTGAATAGTCGGAGAGGGTGAGGCGGCCTTTCGCGGGAACCCGCGCCAATAACGCGCTCAAGTCATTGAGGCGGTCGGGCGAAAGATGGCGATAGGCGGCCCGGACCCGCCCCGCTCCCTCAAGGTTGTAGTCGAGAACGAGGCAGAGCGGAGGATGGGGGCTTTGGACGGTGCCGCCGTGGGGGGTGCGGGGCGGGATGACAAAGAGATCGCCCATTCGCGCGTTGCGGCGGGTCTCTCCCACCCGTTGCGAACCTTCCCCGGTCAGGTAGAGGATGAGTTGGGCATGGTCGTGCTGGTGAAGGTCGACCTCGGCTCGATGGTGCCGGTTGAGCTGAAGCTTCCGCAGTACGAAACCGAGGGCCTGGATTTCGATCTTCTGGATGAGCAGTGGCGTCCAGGCTGGCATGGTCGGATTAGTGCTATCAAAAGTCGGAAGTGTTCTAACGCAAGCCGCGGCTTCCCCCTACACTTGAACATCCTCTTCGTCTCAAAACCTCGCTCCCCCTAAAATGACCACGCATAAAATCGGCATCATCATGAACGGCGTCACGGGCCGCATGGGAACCAACCAGCACCTGTTGCGATCGATCAAAGCCATCATCGATCAGGGTGGCATCAAGTTGGGCGACGCGGAGGTGATCATGCCCGATCCGATTCTCGTGGGGCGCAGCGAGGCGAAGCTCGCCGCGCTGGCCGCCCGGGCGCAAGTGAAGCGTTACACGACCAATCTCGACGCGGCCCTCGCCGACCCCGCGAACCAAGTTTATTTCGATGCCACCCTCACGGGCCAGCGCCCGGTGGGTGTGCGCAAGGCGATCGCGGCGAAGAAACACGTTTACTGCGAAAAGCCAACGGCGACCTCGGCGGCGGAAGCCCTGGCGCTGGCGAAGGAAGTCGCGGCGGCGGGGCTGAAAAACGGCGTGGTGCAGGACAAGTTGTGGCTGCCGGGATTGTTGAAGCTGAAATATCTGATCGATACCGGTTTTTTTGGGAAAATTTTGTCAGTGCGGGGTGAGTTCGGCTACTGGGTGTTTACCGGCGAGCACGAAAAGCTGCAGCGCCCCTCATGGAACTACCGCAAGGAGGAGGATGGCGGCATCATTGTCGACATGCTGTGCCACTGGCAGTACGTGATCCAAAATCTCTTCGGTGACATCAAGTCGCTCACCTGTCTCGGCGCGACGCACATCCCGCAGCGCTGGGACGAAAGCGGCAAACCTTACAAATGCACGGCGGACGATGCGGCCTATGCGACCTTCGAACTGCACAATGGGACAATCTGCCACTTCAACTCGTCTTGGGATGTACGCGTGCGCCGGGACGACATCCTTACCCTCCAGGTGGACGGCACCCACGGGACGGCGGTCGCCGGCCTGCGGAATTGCGTCGCCCAGCATTTGTCCGCGACGCCCCGCTGCGTGTGGAACCCGGACGTCGACAGCCCGATCAAGTTCTTCGATGGCTGGACGACCGTGCCGAACCAAGGCGACTACGACAATGCGTTCAAGGTGCAATGGGAACTGTTCTTACGCCACGTGGTGAAGGGCGATCCTTTCCCGTGGGATCTGAAGCAGGGCGCGAAGGGAGTTCAGTTGGCGGAACTTGGGCTCAAGTCCTGGGCGGAGCGCCGGTGGGTGGACGTGCCACGGCTTGACTGACGTCTGGTAGAAAATTACGGCAGCGTTTCCAAACGCGCGGTTTGCACTGGCAAATCGCGCGTTTTGGCTTCCGCTTTCGGCAATCGGGGGGGCTTGCGCTCCGCTCCGAGCGAACCATCGTTTATCATCAATTCATTCTCACCATGACGCTCTGGATTATCCTCATTGGCATTCCCCTTCTGCTTGGGCTCTACGCGCAGATGCGCGTGTCGAGCGCCTACCGCAAGAACGTCGAGATCCCTTCGCGCGGTGGCATCACCGGCCGCGAAGCCGCGGCCGCGGTGATGGAAAGCGCGGGCATCCAGGACGTGGAAATCGTCGAGGTCGAGGGCATGCTCAGCGACCATTACGATCCCTTGAACAAGCGCCTGGCCCTTTCGTCGGCCAACTATAACGGCCACAGTCTCGCGGCGGTCGGCGTCGCGGCGCACGAGGCTGGTCACGCGATCCAGCACAAGGTGGGTTACGCGATGATGTCCGTCCGCCAGACGATGGCGCCGGCCACGCAGATCGCCTCCGGCGCGTCGCAATTTCTGATCATCCTCGGCATAGTGCTCGGGGCGAAGGCGGCGGGCGGAATTTTTCTCACGCTTGGAGCGGTGGCGCTGGGGGTGATCTGCCTCTTTCAGCTGGTGACGTTGCCGGTCGAGTTCGATGCCACCCGCCGGGCCAAAGCGCAATTGGTCAACCTTGGCATTGTCGATCGCGACGAAATGGACGGCGTCAACGAGACGCTCGACGCCGCGGCGTTGACCTATGTCGCGGCTTTCGTCGCGTCGCTTGGGAGCTTGCTGCACATTTTGTTGCTTCTCTCCGGTGGCAGCCGTCGCGACGACTGAGCGCCGGTTGGCTTCTGGCGCGGCTCCTAAAGATCGAGTGCCGCCCATAAAAAAATTTCGGCCAGGGCGGCAAATCCCGGCCGGCAAGGTTGAAAGGGGAGGTGGCCCGTTATGAGTAGTCGGCCAACCCCAAGGCCGGCTATTTCACGAGCGCGGGCGCTTTATTGAAACGGCTCTTTGCTCTCTCCTCTTCAGCCTTGGGCATGGCATTCAGCAATTGCACGATGCGCTCCGGATTCGTGGGGTGGGTGGATAGAAAAGAAGATTCCGTCGTCTGGTTGCCGGTTTCGGCCTCGAGTTGTTCCAGCACCCTGACCGCTTCCTGCGGGTCATAGCCTGCCCGGGCCATGTACATCAGTCCGATGTAGTCCGCTTCTTTTTCCTTCTTTCGGTCAAACGCGAGTTCGCCGACCGTGGTGGTGATGCCGTAAGCTTGGCTGAGGGCGGCGGTGGTGATGTAGCCGGCCCCACCCAGACCCGCGCCGAGCATGCCCACGGTCCCAATCGTTTGGACGGCCAGATCCTGCGACAGCTTCTCGTGAATATGTTTGGCCGTTACATGGGCGATCTCGTGGGCGATCACCGACGCCAGTTGGTCATCGTTCTTGACGATTTTAAACAAGCCGGTGAATACGCCGACTTTGCCGCCGGCCATCGCGAAGGCGTTGATCTGATTCGGCACGTCGAACACGACGAACTCCCAGTCGGCGTCCGGCATGTCCCAGATCGAAATCGAGCTTTGCAGGCGCTCGCCGACCCGCCTGAGGCGGGCGGTGAGATCCTTGTCGCGTGAAACGCGGTGCTGCGACTTCATGCCGTCGAACATCGCGATGCTCATCTTGGTCACCTCTTTATCGTCGACGAGGCTCATGGCCCGGCGACCCGTGACCGGGACTTCATTGCAACCGTTCAGAACCAGCGCCACCGTGGCGCAGATGACAAATCCTGAATGAATTTTCATGGCAGTAAAAGGATTGGGGTCGGCTCAAGATAACTACTTCAGTGGAGCGAGTTGGCAAGTGCCGGCGGCGCGATGCGACCTGTTGGTGACGGGATGGGTCCAATTTGTTCGAATGCCCTTTGCATTTTGGGGTGAGTTCCTCATTGTTCCCAAAGTCCAATTCAGCGAATCCGACGATACCCGATTCGTTTTTTCAAAGCGACTGGAATATCCCATCCCCGTTGATGAACGTCTTCTCATAGCATCATGACTGAAGAAACTGAATCCACCTCAGGCAAGAAGCGCCGCATCATCCACTGGAATCCCGATGCTGGCCGTGAAACCGTCGCCCGCCGTTGGACTTTAAAGCGGGTTGTCGCTTGGAGCGTTGGCGGTTTTTTCGTGCTGCTCTTTTCTGCAGCGATCGTGATCCGTGCGGCCAAGTTGGTGCTGGGCCCGAATATCTTTACGAGTGAACCTTCCGCGCCAGTTGCCGAGAGCGAAGCGAAGGACTTGAACTCGGTGTTCATTTCGCAAGCCAAGGCCGAGCAATTACATGAAATTGCCGCCAAGGCGTTGCTGAATCTTCGCCGGATTCCGCCCGACCACCCGGTGCAGCTCGAGCAGATGATCGTCATTCAAAAGTCCTTCAACGAAGGCGAAGAGTTCATTCGCGCCCACGAGTATGCAAAGGCGTTCCGGCTGTATGAGGCGCTCAATCGCGATATCGACGCCTACAGCCTTAACATCAAGGCCAAGGGTGAGGCCAAGCTGGCCTACGATGCTCTATTGCTGCGGGGACGGGATCTGGAAATCGCCCGCGCGCTGGCGCCGGGAGCGCTCGAACGCGCCATGGAAAACGCTGCCGCCGGGCGGCAGTCGATGAACGATGGAAATTTCACGGGGGCCAAGAAAGTTTTCGCCGCAGGCTTTGCGGAACTGAAGAAGGCGGAACAGGCGCTGGCGGATTACGTTCGCGAGAACCTGCTCCGTGGTCAGCAAGCTCTGACCAAGGGGGAAAAGCAGGAGGCGATTAAGGCCTTTCAAGCCGCGCAGGAGAAGGCGCCGGGCAACGAAGATGCTTTGCGTGGTATGAAACGCGCCGAAAACATCGACCGTGTCTATGCTTTGCTGCAACAGGGCGAAAAACTTGAAAAGCAGGCCCAATACGCCGATGCGGCGGAATCCTATCAAAAGGCATTTGCCCTCGATCCGCTTTCCGCCGTCGCCCAAGCGGGGCAGGCGCGGGCCGCGCGATTGGAAAAGGAAACCAAGTATGCTACGGCAAAAACCGCGGCCGATGCGGCCTTTAAACGCCGCGATTGGGCAAAAGCGATCAGTGAAGCGGAAAGCGCCCTCAAGGTATATCCGCAGAAGCCCGAGGTGGTTACCTTGCTGAAATCCGCCCGGGAGAATGCCCACAAAGACGCCGTGCAAAAAGCTCTGGCCAAGGCTTACGCTTACGAGAACCAGCGTCAGTGGAAAGAAGCGCGCGACGCCTATAACGAGACTTTGCAGCTGGAGCCTGAATTACAGGACGCCAAGGAGGGTTACATGCGTAGCGGTACGGTGATTCGCGCCCTGCTCGAATACGAAAAGCGCATCGAGGTCGCCGAGCAGCTGGCCAATAAGGCTGAATTTCAAGCGGCGCTGCGGCGTTTCAATGAAGCTATGGCGGTCAAGCCCTCCTATCTGGAGCCGAGCGATCGTGTGCAGCAGATGCGTTCACTGCTGATGTCGCAAAGCCAGCCCGTCGACGTCACCTTCAAGTCTGACGGCAAGACTTACGTTTCGATTTCTGCGTTCAAGTTGCTCGGATTGATCGAGACGACGACGGTGAAAGTGGTGCCCGGCGATTATGAGATTATTGGCCGCCGCAGAGGCTACAAGGATGTGAACATGCTGCTGCAGGTCCGCAGTGGCACCACCCCACCTTTGGTCACCGTGGCGTGCGCCGACCCTTCGAAAGGTTAGCCCCCTTCCATGATATCTGAAGCACTTCGCTCCGCGCTGCTCTCGGTCTTTGTCAGCGGGTTCGCGTTTGGCGCGAATTCGGCTGCGCCAAATTCTCGGGATGCCTCGGATTCGGGGCGGCCGGCGTCGGCTACATCCGCTCGTGGTGGACGCGGTCCTGCCCGTGGAATTCTGCCTGATCCCGCGTTGCTCGACGGTTCAGGGCAACTTGCAGAAAAAAAGCCAGAGCAGGGGATGCTGGGCGATTTTGAACTGCCAGGAGACGATAACGCAAAAAATGGGAAAGTGGGGGGGCAACAGGGACAAAAAGGACAACAAGCCCAGCAAGGACAACAAGTTCAGCAGGGCGGCGCGGGGGGCCAACAACAGATGCCGCAAGGAATGACTCCTCAAAGTGGAGGCGAAGCAGGGCAACAGCAGGCGGCGGCCGCCCAACCCGCCCAAGGTTCTCAATCAGCCCAAGGCGCTCAAGCCAACGCACCGCAATCCGCAAATTCACAAACGCAATCCGGAACCGAGGGTGGCAGTTCAGGGCCTGGTGACCCGAATGCCAAAGCCGAAGGCGTTCAAGTGGGTCAATTGGATACTGGTGGCCCTGATGGACAAGCTGCTCCCGACGGAACGGCATCCAAACCGCAGCCCGTTGCGATTGGTGACTCGGCGATGCAAATCAAGACTGTGGCCAATGCGCCGGGAATCGTTGGTGCCGCGGTTCCCGCCGGCCAGACCCAGCAAATGGAAAAAAATATCGGTGGCGGGCGTGGTTCGGGCTCCTCCCGGGGGGGAGGGCGAAGTCAGTCCGAAAAAGGCCGCGCGATGCCGGCGGGGCTGTAGTTATGTTTCGAGCTCAAACTGTGCCGTGAAAATCATTCGCTGTTCGCTGTTGTTGCTCGGCTTTTTCCTGTTCTCGCCGTGGGCGCACCCCACGACGATGATCTATCCTGTTGAGGCGATTGACGATTTGTGGAAATTGCCGGCTGACGAATTTAGGCAGCGCTATTCCGGTATTAACATTAGTGGACTGGGGCCGAGCGACGAAGGGTGGTACGTTCGTTACCGGCACGAAAATTTAACGTATCTCTTCGGCCCGCTGCAGGAGCGCGAAGAGGCGCGCTCCAAGAAGTGGGACATGGAAGCCGTACGTGATGCGGCCATTCGCAACCGGCAGGCGCTGGTGAGTAGCAGTGTTGATTTCGTTCGATTTACGTATTCCGGGGTTTTTGGGAAAGCGGGCAATGGTTCCGGCGGCGGTGGTGGGGCCGCTGGCGAACGAATTTCGAAGGATGGGAAAAGCGGTCCGGACGGTGACTTGGACGGCGATGGAATCCCTAATTCTTTGGATCCTGACATGGACGGCGACGGTATTCCCAACGATCAGGATCCGGATATAGATGGAGACGGAATTCCGAACGAGAAAGAGGACTACTTGTACGGCACCATGCCCGGCAAAGAGGGTGGAGGAAATGGGGCCGGGGGTGATTCGGATGGAAGTGGAGATGGAGCCAACGCGGCTGGCGGCGCCGACGGAAAAGGAAAGAACGGAAATCAGGCTGGCAATGGCGCCGATGGTGGCGCCGGGAAAGACGGATCTTCAAAGGGCGGTCGCGGATCCCAAGGCGGCGCAGCGGGAGACGGTAGCGAGAGCGGCAGTTCTGGCGGTCAGATGGGTTCGGGTAAAAGCGGGCAAAAGCAGGTGGCATCCAATCAAAGGGGTGGCCAGGGAGGCCAGTCAGGGCAGCAAGGTGGTCAATCGGGGCAGTCCGGCCAGCAGAGCGGGCAAAGCGGCCAGCAAGGTGGCCAATCGGGTTCAAGTGGTTCCGCGGGATCCCAGGGAAGTCCCTCCGGTGGACCTCAGGTGCCTGGCGGCAGCAGTGGTGGCGGGGGCAATCCCCTGCAACTTGTCGGAGCCTTGTTGCGCATGATTCTTGGCATCTAGGGTGCATGTCGCGACTCTGCCTCGGGCCTCGCCGCCAAAGGGCGCTTGATCTCGAACGGGTTCCGCGGTGCCAAGGAGCAGGCCGTGGTCCCGAACTCGCTTTTTCCGGGTGGTCGCGTACTCAGGAAAGCTGAAGGCATAAAATGATTTTTCTCCGGCTCGTGCTATCGGTCGGCGCATTCACGACCATCGCGGCGGCGGCGGAGCAGGCCGATGTGGTAAGGGCGATGCAGTTGGCAAGGGATGCAGCCACCGCGGCGCAGGATAAAGACTATCCCTCCTACCTGGCCAAAATGGAGGCCGCGATCGCACTGCGATCCGATATTCCGCGCATGCTCGTCAATCTTGCTGCCGCACAGGTGGCCAATGATCGAGCCGATGAGGCGATCGCAACATTGGAACGGCTGGCCGCGCTTGGCCTGAGTTCGCCCGTGGAAAAGTCGCCGGATTTTACGCCCCTGCGAGGGCGAAAAGATTTCGATGCAGTCGTGAAAAAGCTCGCGGCAAATATGCATCCGAAAGGTAACGGCCAGACCGCTTTCGCGCTGCGGGAGGTTTCCGGGCTGATTGAAGGAATTGCGTGGCGGGAGAAAACGGGTGAGTTCTATTTCGGCGACGTGAATGGCCGTGCCGTTTGGACAAAAAACAAAGACGGGATTCTGCGGCGGTTCACCCCGGAAGGGAATGACCTGTTCGGAGTATTTGGACTCGCGGTCGACGAGGCGCGAGCCGCCCTGTGGGTGGCGACTTCGGCCGTGCCGGCGATGCGCGGCTTCACGCCCGATCAAGACGGAACCGCAGCCCTCGCTGAAATCGACCTCGAAACCGGAGTCGTCCGCCGAACCATCCCGGTGGTGCGACAAACGGGCGATCAACAATCTCATGTTCTGGGAGACTTGTCGCTGGCGGATGACGGCAGCGTTTTTGTGACGGACAGCGGGGCTCCTGTGCTCTGGCGACTTGGGCCTGGGGAGAGTGCTCTGGTTCCCTGGGTCGAAAGCCCGGAATTCATTTCGCTACAAGGGATGGTTATCCTTCCCGGCGGTGGCGCGATCGTTTCTGACCATGCGAATGGCCTACTTCATGTTAATTTGCAGAACCGTAGTGTCCGGCGATTGGAACCTCCGCCTAATAGGACGTTGGTCGGTTTGGACGGCTTGGCGCTCTCGATGGATGGTTCCGTGCTCGCCATTCAAAATGGGCTTCGGCCGAACCGGGTTCTGCGAATCATGCTCGATCCACGGGAGAACACCGTGACCGCTGTCACGGTGCTTGAATCGGGGCACATCACCATGGCCGCTCCGTCGCTTGGCTGTATCGCAACCGACGGAGACTTTTTTTTCATCGGTAATGCGGGTTGGACCCGATTTGAAGAAGCCGAAGGACGGCCAACCGGGACGCGTTCGGTGCCGATTTTCAAAACGCAGTTGGGTGCGGAAAAACTCAAACACTGAGCAGTACTTGCGAAAGCGCCGGACGGGGCGGGGCGAGATGCTCAATGCCGAAACCCGATGGTTTCATGACCCTCCTTCGAGGGGTGCGGGGCAAAGCTGAGCCGTAAAACGAACGAGCTTTGACAGTGGGTGCAGACGCGACGCTCCGGGCCGCGCGTCCAGGTTGCGGGCAGGGCTACAAATCCTGCAGGGCGATGAACGCGCCACCGTGTTGGTAGGTCACGGTTCGCATCAGGTTGGCGAATCGAAGCCCCGTGTTGCCCATCGAAAACTGATAACGAATCGTGGTCGGAAACCCGATGGCGTTGATCACAACCTTGCGGTTTCCGTTTTCATCCGCTGGATTCAAATCGTCGAGCTTCTTGAGAACGCTATCGGCGGAACCGTCGCCGGTCAGCGGTCCCTGGGTGCTGTTAAACTCGTCGCCGAAAACATAGATGCCGAGCTTCATATCGGGATTGTTCGTATCGTACAGGCGCTTGAAGACCTCGTAGATGCCATATACGGGGGTGCTCGGAGAATCGAAATCGTAGCGGCGCAGCACGCGCTTGATTTCGGCGCGGGTTTCAGGGGTGTCTGGCAGCCAGCCGCGACTGCCGCCGCGGCGCGCCAGCACGAAATTGGCTGCGGTATCAAGGACTTGAATGCCATTAAGTTGAGGGTAGACATCGAGCACCTCCTCGATCTTGCGGATGGCGATGGACCACAAACCGTTCGTGTTTGGATCGCGCATCGAGCCCGACGTGTCGATGACGAAGGCAATATAATTGCTCCCGACGGGCAGGCCGACCGGCAGTGGCTTGACGTCGGCGAGGATCACCTCGGGCTTCTTCTGCCGCGCAGCAATTTCCTTCTTTAGATCGTCGATATCGACCAGCAGCGCTTCCTGGCCTTTACGTTCGTTTTGCAGGGCGCGATCGAGGTCGTCCAAGAGCGCATGCAGGGAATCATTTCGCAGCGCCGCGTCCGTGACGACCGTGCTCACCCGGGCGTTGCTGCGTTCCAAGTCCTCTTTGCTGGTTCGCAGCTTTGCGAGCGCGGCGGCCTTGGTGGCGAGCAGTTGCTGCAAGTCCGCCAGCGTCTGCATCTTTTCCTTCTGCTTGGAGTCGATGCTCAGTATGAAAATGAGGATGACCGCTCCGAAGCCGCAGCAAATGCAGTCGAGGAACGCCAGGCTGAACACGCTGAATTGACGTCGGCGAATCATGTGTCGGGCCACGATTTGGACGGACTGACGAGCGCGCCCCGCGTGGAATTGGCGAGCTCCCAGTAAAGACCGGGGGCTCCGGGATCGCCAGTCAGCAGCGGAAACAGGATGGTGCTGACCGGAATCCGCGGCGGTAGCTGCTTCACGGCGATTTGGAAGAAACGGATACGTTGCTCTTCACCGACCTCACCCTCCATCGGCAGCGAATCGCTTTTGGTCGGCAGCCCGTCGGTGATCAGCACAATGCTGTCCGGCAGCCGGGGCAGGAAGCGAATCGAGGTGAAGGCCCGCTCAAGATTCGCTCCGCCTTGCGGCACGATGCCGTCGATTTTCGTCATGATCTCGTTGATCGTTTTCCTGTCGCCGATACTGAACCATTCGTCGCCGCGAGTGGGAATAACCGGGGTTGTTTCCTCATTGAAAAAGAGAATTTGGAAGTGAGTCTGCGGGTCCAGCGATGCCACCATCCACTGCAAGGCGTGCACCGCCCGCACCCATTTCGGAGCCTCGCGCTTTTTGGTATCCGGATCTTGCATGCGGGCATTGGCGCCATCGATCGTCTCATCCAGCATGGAGCCGGAGGCCCGCACCAGGAAGACAACGAAATCGCCGTTGAGTTTGACGCCGGTGAGGTATTGCCGCCGGTCGATGTTGGGAATTGGGACGGGCGCGTGATCGTCCGTCGGCAGCGCTTTTTTTTCTCCGAGCAGCGAGTGCAGGGCGTCCTTCAACGCCCCGGTACGTTGCAGCATCAACGCCATGTCCCGTTGCCGCTCCGAGAGCTTGAGCTGGTCCTGCGTATTTTTGGCGTTGAGGTCCTGCAACTCCAGTTGCGCGGCGGCGAGGGTCCGGGCGAGACGATCGAGATCCTGCTGCGTCATGGAAACGTCACGCTCCGCCTTGCTCGCCCGGTCGCGGGCTGCGTCGACATCCGACTTATCGACGTGGGATTTCTGTGAAACGGTGAGAATGAAGACAAGAATGACTGCGCCGAAGCCGCAACAAATGCAGTCGAGGAAAGCCAGGCTGAAAACCTCGGTCTCCCGGCGTTTTGAAGCGATCGTGCCCATGGCGAAGGAAACCTCCGGAACTTCAGGAGCGCGCGCCGTTGGTCGCGGTGCAATGAGCGAAGAGAATTTCGGCTGAGACCGCCCCGCAGCGAATGGTGAGGCGGTCACCCGCTTCCACCGGGGTGCGGGTGGCGCTGGCTGGGGTGGTCCCGCCGCCGTGGCGACCGTTCTCGTCCTCGATGAACCACCAGCGGTCACCTTCGCGAGCCAAGGGCACCGAGCAATCATCCTGGTTGTTGAATGCCTCGGGCAGCGTCAGGTCCGCCCCGGTCGTCGCCGCGGCGATCGTAAATCGTCCACCCGCGCCGATGGCATGGCCGATCCCTTCCATGATCGCATGGGTTGGAGTGAGTCGCGAGCCGGGTGAACGCGGCTTTTGCAGCCGCACTTCCCAAGTCGCCGCCGCCACTTTGCGAGCGAAATGAGCGGGCACCGTAGATTCAACGGGGACGTCGGCGAGGTGGCTGGAACCGCTCAGGTGCTTTTCGCCAAGTCTGGCCGCACCGCAGGCAGCCGCGCCTGCGGGCAGGCGAATGATACGGCTGAAGCCCGCAGTTCTGAGCCGGGCGTCGAATCCGGGAAGGCGGGCGGTACGTTCGGTCAGTGCGATCGTGCACGAGTCGGCGCCGTAGGCCGAATCCTGGATGAAGGTCTGCAAGCCTTGGATCAGCCCTTGGACGAATTGCTGTGCGTCGGACACCAGTTGCTCCCGTTTCGCGAGCATTTCGTAGGTGCGGGCGGACGTGTTGATTTGGAAGCGATTCTCCGTCGCATCTCCGAGGAAAAAATCCTTGGTCTGACGGAAAAAAGTCTGCTCGATCCGGCCGTCTTCCAGGATATCGAAAGCGGTCTGGCGCAGGAATCGATTACCCATCGCAGCGGTGAAATGCTTGAGCAGATGGGCGTAGCCGAAATGGGGAAGATGGATGTAATCCTTGCGCTCGAGCCTTTCGTCGATGGTCAGCAGCGTCAGGTCCGCGCCGTCGAGCTGAAGGTCGATCACTACGACGGGAAGCAGGTGATTGAAACCTGGGCCACGGGAGTCGCAAAGCGCGGCGCAAGCCATGTCGATCACTCCGGCGAGAGGTAGTTTCAGTTCCTCGGCCATGCCCAAAAGGAGGCCAACTTTCTCTTCTTCGGTGGCTGGGTCCTTCAAATAGGATCCGGGCACCGCCAGCACGACCTTGTCTGGCTGGGCGGAGGTGGCGGCAATCCGCCCGGTGAACTCGCGAAGAAAATGAAAGGCGAGTTCCGAGAATGGCGCGGGCTTGCGGGGAGGACCAAGAGGGGAGGGTTCGTGCGCCAATCGCTTCCAAAACGTGTGGGTGACCTGCCGGGGATGTACAAACCATGCTTCCTCCGCAGTGCGACCGAAGTGGAATTTCTGTCCGTCGAAGTAGGCATAGCCCGGCCAGTCGATTGCCCCACCCGCGTCCGGAATGGCCAGAAGCTGCGCGTTGTCCTGCGTCCCCAACGCGGTCCTGAAGTCCGCGTCGTTCATTTCGATACCGAGAGTGGCCATGGAGGTAGAGCAGCTCAGGAGTAGGCGAGGGCGGACTGTTCCTTGGTTGGAACCTTCATCACGTCGATGAGCTTATCGCGGCAAAACGTCTGGGTCTCGATGATAAAAGCCTCCTGGCGAGCTTGCACCATGTGGAGGAAGAACATGAGTACGATACAGAGCGTTAGGCCAACAAAGGTGGAGTTGAAGGCCAGTCCCAGCCAGGTGGTGACCGCCGAAATATCGCCGTGAATGGCTTCTTCCGCGAAATTCAGGGCATCCCCGATGCCTCGCACCGTGCCGATGAACCCGAGCGCCGGAATCGCCCACGCGATGTAGCGCACGAGCGAGAGCGACGAGTCGAGTTGGTCACCCGCGAGGTCGGCGCGCTCCCGGATGGCGTTGGCCGAATCTTGGATCGAACTGGTGGCGTGGAATCGGTGGAGGGCCGCCAGCAGGCATTCGGGCAGAAGTCGCTCGCGCCAGCGTGGTTCTCGCTCCACCGCCGTTTTAAGCTCCTTGTAGCGGTCGAGCGCGTCGTCCGGGATGATGCGTTCGCCGGGTTGGATCCGGAGGAAATCGAACTTAAACAGCCGTCGTTCCTTGGTAACGTGGGTGAGTTTGTAGCCCAAAATGATCATGCCCCAGAAAAAGAAGATGATTTCGGCTTGGGGTTCGTGATCCTTGATGATGATGTAGACAGAACGTTCCGCCATGCCCGCCGAGGATCCGCCTTGGGACGCCATCAGCCGACGTTTCACCATAAAATCTTCCGCCCTGGGCCGGACCACGGCGCGGTACCATATTTCAATGGTAAGGGCGGTAAATAGGAAGGCGGCGATCGGGAACAGGAATTCGATGGAAAAAATGCCCTTGTTTCGGGAGATCATAGGAATTAGGGGTCCTCCGTGCTCGTTACCGGCGGTATCTCTGATTACTCCGAATCGCGAAAATTTCAAATTGCATCTCGAATGCCGGATTCAAGCTGCCGGAAGTTTGGGGTTAGAGTTTGAAGAAAAAACGAACAGTGCTTAATTAGTGCGAGTCTAAAGGTGGGTTGTCTCTTCCTTCTTTCGTTCCATGGACCATTCGATTTTTCACCGTATTCGTTTTGACTTCCGCAAAGCTGTCACCGCCGGCACGGCGGTTGCCTTGATCGGCCTCGTCGGTTGCTCGTCGGGTGTCTCCCCTTCCAGGACGGCGTCTGGTGCCGGCACCGGTGCTGTCGTGGGCGGTTTGGGCGGTGCCGCGATCGGTTCCAACACCAGCATGGGCGGAACTACCGGTGCCCTCGGCGGTGCCGCCGCTGGCGCACTGGTCGGCGGCATCATCGGCATGGTTCAGGATGCCCGAGACCGGAAGGAGCAGGACCGGCTCGCCCAGGAGCGCGCCTATCAGCAGGAAAACGCGAAGAAGAAGTCCGAAGAGGCCAAGCTCAAGGCGGAGATGGATGAGGAACTCGCCATCGCGCAGGGTTTTCGCATTTCCGATATAGAGCTCAATGATGCGAAGAAGAAGCTGGAGACTGCGTCGGAACGCTTGAAGAAGCTGCAGGACGAAAGGTCCGGCGCATTGGCCAAGAAAAAAGAACTCGACGATGCAAGGGAGAAGACGCTCACCACCGAGGCGAAGATTGCCCAGATCGAAGAGGAGCTTGCTCGGCTTAAGAACGACGATACCCAGATCCCGGCGCAAAATTCCAACGCTGCGCCAAAGAAAAACAGCCCTGCCGCTCCGCCGTCCTCGGCTGCGACCGCCAAGCCCGGCCTGTGAGCCTGTGACCTGGCGCCATCCGTGGCAGCGGCTGGCTCCGCCCTCATGTTTTTCGGTTTACCCCTGAAACCCCTGATTTTTCCACCCATGCCGCCCGTTCGCCGCTATTTTGGGCCTAGTCTTGCAGTTGCGATGTTATTCGTGACCGGTTGCGCCACTTCCACGTATGAGGTGAAGGTCGACGCCATCAGCAAACCAGTCGCGGCCGATGCCCAATCCTATCGGATCAAGAGCAAGGATCCGAAGCTTGGGGAGGAGAGCCTCCGCTATCGCGAGGCGGCCGAATTCGTCCGCACGGCCCTTTCCGGCAAGGGATTGTATGAGGCACCGAGCGACGCAAAGGCGGATATGATTGTCGAACTCGACTACGGCATCGATGCCGCCCGGAGCAAGATCGAGCGCGTGAGTGTGCCGGTTTACGCCCAACGGGGTGGTGGAGTCCGATATGATCCCGTGCCGGTAACCGACTCGAAGGGTAACGTCAGCATGCGCACCGTGGCTGTTTACGATCCGCCGCGGAACGAATTGGTAGGTTACGACGATATGCCCCGGCAGGTTACGATCTATGAAAAATACCTTCGTCTCAGCGCCCGGGAAAACAAGCCGGCGAATGAGGGCCGCCCGCCATCAGAATTGTGGAGCGTGCAGGTCAGCGCAGAAGACGAGAGCAAGGATTTGAGGAAGTATCTCCCAATGATGGCTTCGGCCACCATCGATTACATTGGCAAGGACTCGAGCTCCCAAACCGTCGTAAAAGTAAAAGAAAAAAGTCCCGGTGTGGAATTCATCAAACGCGGGATGTCCGGCGAGTCGACCACCCTCGAAGTGAAGTCGACGGTGGCGCCGAAGATCTGAACGGGCGGGAGGCCAGTCTTCCTGATCCGGAAGAACTGAATCAGCCGGCGCCGCGATTCGTCGCCCTGCCATTTGCGCCCAGCTATTTCGCCTGATTTCTGTCGGCCAGAAGTTCGTCAATCAAGTCGAGCAGTTCTTTTGGCAGGAACGGTTTGCTCAGGATATGACGGGCGCCGATTTTTCCGGCGATTTCCAGATAGAGTTTGGAATTACTCCTTCCACCCGACATCGCGATAATCGGAAGCGCGGGCTTATCCCGCCGCAGCGTGACGATGGTTTCCACGCCCTCTTGCACCGGCATGATGAGGTCTGTCACGGCTACGTCGACCTCGGTCGCCCGAACCAAGTCAACGCCCTGCCGTCCGTCCGCAGCTTGAATCACGGTGTGGCCGGCGTGCGTGAGGGCTTTGGCCAGCACGCTGCGGAGCAACTCGTCGTCATCAATGATCAGGATACGGGCCATGGGTGAATAAAAAATTCGCCAAAAAAGGATACGTATGGACTGGAAGCATACGCTTACGACGCACGGTGGAATTCGCGAACGAAAAAAGCGATCAGGGTGCTGCCGGGCGCCTGTCGCAGTGGTGAAGCCGTGCCCGGATTTAATCGCTTTCGAACAGGCGCAGTACTGCTGCGATGTCCGAAAGATCTTCAAGCACGGCTGTTGGGTTTTTCTGACGAAGAGCGTCGAGGGCATGCCCGCCGGTTCCGACAGCGAGTGTTTTGGCGCCGATGGCGTTTCCGCAGGCGATGTCGTGCGCGGTGTCGCCGATCACCCAAATGCGGGTGGCGGGGAAGGCGACGCCGTGATGGGCGGCGGCGCGGCGAATCGCGTGGGGGCCGAGGTCGTTGCGGAGTTCGGCATCGTCCGCGAAAGCGCCAAACGCGAAGTGTCGCCACAGCCCGTGATGGGAAAGTTTGGCCTCGGCGCCCCGCCGCACGTTGCCCGTAAGCAAGCCCTGCGCGATGTGCCCGCGAGCGTTCACCGCTTCGAGCAGCGCCGCCACGCCGGGCAGGACCCGAGCGTGGGGATTGGCGAGCGCGGCGGGGAGCACGGCGATATAGCCGTCCAGATAGCGGACAAAGTTTTCCTCGGTCGTCTGAAGTTCGAATTTCCGGAAAATTTCGCGGATGATCCACCGGTCGGTGCGTCCGGCGAAGTCGATGTCCTGGAGCGAACCGTCGATGCCGAAAACTTCACGCAGGGCGATTTCGAGCGCGCGCATGCCGGCGCCGCCCGATACGATCAACGTGCCGTCGATATCCCAGAGCAAAAGTGTCTTCACGGGGAGAGAAAGCGGGGACACGGTGCCCCGACGGCGAGGAAAAACGGGGCGCACTCCTGTTACCGGCGCAGCGCGCTGACGATCGAGCCGCCCAGGATCAGCGCGGCGCCCACGAGTTCGAGCGACGTGAAGTGTTCCTGAAAAAAGAGGCAGCCCCCGGCGGCGGTCCCGAACGGCACCAGCATCTGCAGCAGAGAACCCTCGCCGACTGGCAGGTAGCGAAAGGCATGGGTCATCGCGATCTGACCGACGGCCGCGACGATGCCGCCGGCGATCATGACCGCCCAGGTGAGCGGCCTGATGGCTTGGAGCTGCAGCAGCGCGCCGCCTCCGCAAATCAGCAGGCCATAGACACACTGGGCGGCGAAGATGGTGGCGGTGTGTTCGGTCGCGTGGAGCTGGCGGATGGTGACCACCACGTGGGCGGAGCCGATGGCACCGAGTACGGCGATAAAATCATAGACGTTGGCCTGCGGGCCGCCGGCGAACGGATTGACGAGCAAGGAGAGCCCCAGCAGCGCCGCGACGCTGCCGCCGACGAGCGTGGGGCGAAAGCGCTCGCCGAGCATCACGACGGCGAAAAGCGCCCCGAGGATAACGTACGTGTTACCGATAAACGTGGCCCGGCCGGCGCCAAGATGTACCACGGTCAGATAGAAGAAGTACGTGGACAGGCCGCCGATGATGCCCCGGCTGGCGAGCTTGCCGCGGGTGAAAATCCGGGCGGGCTGAAGTTCGCTGCGGTAGAAGACGAAGAGCATGGCCAGCCCGACCGCGAACCGCACGCAGGTCACGAGCCAGACATTGACAGACTCGATTTCGCCCAGCGCCCGAATGAGCAGGATATTGACCGTAAAGCCGGCCGCGGAAGTCAGCATCAGGAGGATGCCGCGGGTATGATGGGAAGGTCCGGAGGAGGGCGGGGGAGGGTTCATCGGTCGGCGGGAGTCTGCCGCGCGGACCAGGGCGCGGCGTTATTCGCTGCGCCGGCACCGCGAAGCGGGTCAGCGTTCACAGGGTCACATCCAACACGGCCGGGTTGCCGACCCGCGCCTCCAGACCGGTCAGTCGACGCACCCGGCCCGTCTCCGGTTCGGACAGTTGCACGGTGTATTTTCCCGGGGAGAACACGTGCGGTCGGAACGTCTGGCCGTTCAGGCGGAAAATATAAACCAGTTCACCGCTGCCTTCGTCGACCACCTGTACCACGGGATTGGGCACGCCCGTGATGCGCAACTCCGGGAGATGCGCGGCGGGCTTTCGGCCGTAATTGTCGAACTGATTCACGGTCACCGGCCAGGTCTCCAACTGCGTGCCGCTTTGCCGGACGTCGGCGGAATAGGGCCAGCATTCGATCGTAATGGTGCGGCGGACCTTGTTGAAGCGCACCAGCCC
Source organism: Opitutia bacterium (assembly GCA_947474935.1). Lineage (GTDB taxonomy): Bacteria > Verrucomicrobiota > Verrucomicrobiia > Opitutales > Opitutaceae > ER46. The sequence continues at coordinate 133,128 of CANJKL010000010.1, read as the reverse complement.
CAGGCCGCTCGTCTTCGCATTTACCGCCGCGAGGGCGGGCGCAGGCGGCGCGTAGGGACCATTCTTGACCGCGAGGACGGTGAGCGGATTGCCGAAATGATCGATGAAGTCCCCGGTCAGTTTCGTGTTGCGGGATTTGCGATTGCGGCCGGTCCGGACCGGCTCCCACCATCGCGGATAACCGACGTTCACGGCGGGACCGGCGAAGGCGACCGGGCCGTCGCGGTGTTCGTCGATGCCATAGTGGACGACGGCCGGCAGGTGCTGGTCGCCCGCGAGGTGAAAGGCGAAGGCCTTGCGGATCTCGCGCAGCGCACGATTGCGCGGCGTCTGGGGCCAGCCGTTGGCATCGTAGTCCCCCATCAGGACGTCCTGGGTGCGACCATGGGTCGTGGCCATGCTCGTGAAGATCGTCTGTGAAATCACGGCCTTCATGTCGGCGCCGCGCCAGTCGAGCGCCCAGTCGCGCAGAAATTGCTCCTGCTTTGCCCCGAGCAGTTGCAGGCCGGGCAGATCGGCGGTCTGCGGATCGAAATCCGGATCGAGCACGTGATCGCCCCGGCCCGGTGTGGAGGGGACTTTGCCCTCCGGGCCGGACTTGTATTGCCGGTCGGCCAGGATGGCGAAGCTCACGCGCCCGTAGGTGAGCGGTCCGTAATAATTGGAGGTACCGCGTTTGGCGGGCGCCGGATCGTAGGGCTCGGGGTGATGCGAGGTCTGCGTGCGATGGACGACGTTGACCCACTCGGCGGGCAGTTCGTAGCCACCTCCGGCCTGCGTGGTCCTGGTGTCGTCGCCCGCTTCGCCCCAGAGATTGCCTTGGTAAACGTCGTGGTCATCCGGCAGCGAAAGACTCGGCCGGTCACGCATCAACTCGCGCCAGGTCCAGCCGTGGAAGTACCATTTCCGCAGGTAGTCGAGCATCGCCAGATCGAGCGGCGCGCGCTGGATGCCATAGCCGCCGCAGTTTTCGTAGAATTGATCGCCGACGAAGGCGAGGAGGTCGGGGTCGAGCCGGGCCATGCTGCTCACCAGGGGGGCATTCGGGAAGATCGCGTGAATGTTGCATGAGACGTCCGCGACGGTGAGCGTCTCACGGTCCACCGGATCGCGGCGCACCGTGCCGGTCCAGTGGTGTTCCATCGTGCCGCCGGCGTGCTTGAGGGCGTAGGCCAGTCGATAGGGGGTGTCGTGCGCGGAGTTCCACGCTGCGACGCGGAAGGTCGCGGTGCGGGCATCGCGGTCAATCTTCTCCTCGCCGACGGTCCGCCAGGTCCCATCGGTGTTGATCTGCAATTGTACGGAGTCCGAGTCCTGCTCGCCGAGTGGCGGCATCTGGGCGGTGAGTTTCAGCACGCCGCCGCTGAGCGTGTACTGCGACCAGAGGATGGGGCCGAAGGTCTGGCTGTCGTTGGCCGATACCTTGGTGCCGCTGATCTGCCAGTCGCTGAACCAGAACCGGCCCAGGCCGGCGTCTGCCGTTGCCCTGCCGGCCTTGCCCGCCGCCTTTGCCTTGGCGTTGGGGGTCGCTGGCGCGGAGGGAAAATTGCAGACGAGCGCGAGGTTGCCGACGAGCGCCTCGCCCGCAAGGCCGCCGAGCGACGTGCGGGCGAGTTGCCTGCCATCGCCGGGATCAAGCGCGGTGAGGGTGGCCTCGTAGGACGCGTCCTGGGGAACAACCGAAAGGCGCAGATCGACACGTTCACGCGCCAGGTCAACTTTCACGCGATTGCCTCCCGCCGGCCGGCCGAGAAAGAGAAAGCCGTCGGCCGTGAACCCGGCATCGAACCCGGCGCCAGCCGCCGTCGGCCAGAGGTTGTTCCGGTAGTCGTGCAAGTCGGGATAGTCCTTCAGCGTGCCGAGAATCCCGAGGCGGAATCCGGCCGAGCCGGCGCCGGCCAGCGGACCGCCGCCCGCCCGGCCCACGCCCACGGCCAGTTCGAGCGTGCCCGTGCGGTTGGCGAGCTGGCGGGTGAGCACATGGACGTTTCGATCGGGGGCGTCCCGGATGCACTCCAACCGGCCGCCGGCGACGCGCCAGTCCTGCAACGGGTTGGCCCAGTACTCGGCGCCGGTCCAGATGCGGTCGGGCGATTGCGCCCAGGTGCTGCGAAAGGGTGCGGCGGGCTGGCCCGCGGCTTGGAGCCGGGGCGAAAGCCGGGCGGTCAGCAAGGACGTGGCGGCCAGCTGGGCGGAACGACTCAGAAACGCACGGCGGTTCAGATTGTCCGGGGTATTCACGAATCCTGACGGTGCCGAATTTCTCCGGTCCCGCCAGCGCCATCTCGGCTGGTCTGCGCCCCGCGCGGCCCCAGCGCCCGCTGCCTCAAAGCGCGTGAATTGCGCTCTTGCTCACGGCGAGGCCGGCTTCTTTCACGGCTTCGCTCATCGTCGGGTGCGCGTGGATGGTGCGACCGAGATCCTCCGCGCTGCCACCGTATTCCATGTGCGTCACGATTTCGCTGATCAGCTCGCCGGCGTTGCGGCCGAGGATCTGGGCCCCGAGAATCTTGTCGGTCTTTGCGTCCGCGATGATCTTGACGTAGCCGTCCGTGGCGTCGGCCGCGATGGCGCGACCGTTGGCAGCGAAGTTGAACCTGCCGACGTTGATCGCGATGCCGGCGGCCTTCGCGGCGTCCTCGCCGAGCCCGACGCTCGCGACTTCGGGGTCGGTGTAGACGATACCGGGGACGAGGTCCCAGTTCACGTGACCGGCCTTGCCGGCGATCCATTCGGCGACGGCGACGCCGTCCTCCTCGGCTTTGTGCGCGAGCATGGGGCCCGCGACGACGTCGCCGATGGCCCACACGCCGGGCGCGGTGGTCTTGAGGTGAGCGTCGACCTTAATGCGTTTCTTTTCGTCGAGCTGCACCCCGGATTTTTCGAGGCCGAGCGAGTCGGTGAACGGGCGGCGGCCGACGGCCACCAGGACTTTGTCAGCGGCGAACGAGAGTTTTTCCGCGCCGCGCTCGGCGGTGAGAATGCCGTTGGCATAGCCGGTCACTCTGGCGCCGACTTCAATCTTCAGGCCCTGCTTTTGGATGATGCGGGTGAAGTTGCGGACGATGTCGTCGTCGTAGGTGGCGATGATCTTCGGCAGGAATTCGACGACCGTGACGTCGGCGCCGAGGCGGGCCCAGACAGAGCCGAGTTCGACGCCGATGACGCCACCGCCGACCACGACGAGTTTCTTCGGGACCGCGGAGAAGGCGATGGCGTGATCGCTGGAGACGATCGTCTGGCCGTCGAACTTCATGAACGGGAGCTCGACCGGCGTGGAACCGGTGGCGATGACGATGTTCTTTGCCGTGAGGTGTTGATCGCCGACGGCCACGGTGTGGGCCGAGACGAAGCTCGCCGCGCCGGTGATAACGGTGACCTTGCGAGCCTTGGCGAGCTGGGCGACGCCGCCGACGAGTTTCGTGACCACCGCGTCCTTCTTTTTGAGCAGGACGGCAAGGTCGAGCTCGACGGAACCGAGTTTCACGCCGTGCTCGGCGGCGTGTTGCTTCGCGAAGACGTAGTGCTCGGAAGAGGCGAGGAGGGCCTTGCTCGGGATGCAGCCGACGTTGAGGCAGGTGCCACCGAGGGTGGCGCGCTTCTCGATGAGGGCGACCTTGAGGCCGAGCTGCGCCGCGCGAAAGGCGCAGACATAGCCGCCGGGGCCGGCGCCGATGACGATCAAATCGAACGGGGATGCGGAAGACATGAGATTAAGCGCGAAGCGGCAAAACGGCGAAGGTGAGACGCGAAGTTCCGGTTCCGAACGATCGCATCTTGGCGTCTTTTAGACGCCGAGGATGAGACGGGTCGGATCCTCGATGGCCTGCTTCACCTTGACGAGGAACGTGACAGCTTCTTTGCCGTCGATCAGGCGGTGGTCGTAGCTCAGGGCAAGATACATCATCGGACGGATGACGACCTGGCCGTTGACCGCAACGGGACGGTCGTTGATGGCGTGCAGCCCGAGGATCGCGCTCTGCGGCGGATTGATGATCGGGGTGGACAGCATCGAGCCGAAGGTGCCGCCGTTGGTGATGGTGAAAACGCCGCCCTCGAGATCGCCGAGGGTGATTTTGCTTTCGCGCGCCCGCTTGGCGACGTCGCCGATCGCTTTTTCGATGTCAGCCATCCCGAGCGTGTCGCAACCGCGGATCACCGGCACCATGAGGCCCTTGTCGGTTGAAACCGCGATACCGAGATCGTAGAAGTGATTTTCGATGATGCTATCGCCCTCAAGCTGGGCGTTGACGGCCGGCACTTCCTTGAGCGCGTGGACGACCGCCTTCGCGAAAAACGACATGAAGCCGAGCTTCAGGCCGTTTTTCTTCACGAAGTCGTCCTGATATTTGGCGCGGAGCGCCATGACGGCGGACATGTCGACCTCGTTGAAGGTCGTGAGCATGGCGGCCTCGTGCTGGGCGGCGACGAGGCGCTGGGCGATCTTCTGCCGCAGCGGAGACATTTTGCGCCGCGTCTGGCGCGAGCCGGAGGAAGCGGCCGGCGGTGCGGCCACGACGGCGGGTTTTGCGACCGTGGCAGGAAGCTCTGAAGTTTTGGCAGCGGAGGCAGCGAGAACATCGCCCTTCGTGAGCCGGCCGGCCTTGCCCGTTCCCGCGACGGCGGCGGGATCGATCCCGGTCTCGGCCACGATGCGACGGACGGCGGGCGATTGGACCGCGGCCTTCGGCGGCGTCGCGGCGGCAGCGGAACTCGAAGGAGCGGGCGTCGCCGGCCCGGAGGCGTCCGGATCGATGGTGGCGACAACCTGGGCGATCTTTACCTCGTCGCCCGCCGCGGCATTGAGGGAGATCCGGCCGGCGGCCTCCGCGGTGCCTTCGGAGGTGATCTTGTCGGTTTCGAGTTCGAAGAGCGGCTGGTCCTTCTTCACGACGTCGCCGTCGTTGACGTGCCATTTGGCGAGGATGCCGGAACTGATGGATTCGCCCATCGGCGGAATTTTGACTTCGAGGAGGGGCATGGCGGGAAGGTGAAGGTTTGATGCGCTCTCGGGCGCTTCGTCGGGATGAAGGAATGGAGCGGGGCGAACGAGAACGATTGAGAGGAGCGGAAAATTAGAGGGTGAAGGCTTGTTTCAAAAGCGCGGCGAGTTCGAGCTTGTGGAGGGCGAGAGAACCGACGGCGGGAGACGCCGAAGCATCGCGGCCCGCGTAGAGCGGCTTGCGCCCGAAAATCTCCTCCAATTGCGGCGCGATGTAACTCCAGGCACCCATATTTTCGGATTCCTCCTGTGCCCAGACGAGCCGGGCGCCGGCATATTTTTTCGCGATTTCCGCGAGGCGCCGGCGATGCAGTGGGTAGAGCTGCTCGATGCGCACGATGGCGGTGTCGGCGATCTTATGCTTCGCCCGATAATCGACGAGATCGTAGTAGACCTTGCCCGAGCACAGGACGGCACGGGCGGGCGCCTTGGGCTCGGCCGGATGGGGCGCGCGGGTTTCACCGGTGGTGAAGAGCGGATCGTCGATGATCTCGTGAAACCCACCGTGAGTGAATTCCTCGACCCGCGAAGTCGCGGCGGCGTGCCGTAACAGCGACTTCGGTGACATGACGATGAGCGGTTTCTTCACGTCGCGCTTCACCTGGCGGCGGAGGGCGTGGAAGAAATTCGCGGGCGTTGTGATGTTTGCGACCTGGATGTTGTCCTCGGCGCAAAGCTGGAGGAAGCGCTCGAGGCGGGCGGAGGAATGCTCCGGGCCCTGGCCCTCGTAGCCGTGCGGGAGGAGGAGCACGATGCCGCTCGTGCGCTGCCACTTCGATTCGCCGGCCGCGAGAAACTGATCGATGACGACCTGCGCGCCGTTGGCAAAATCACCGAACTGGGCTTCCCAAATGCCGAGCATGTCGGGGTAGTCGAGCGAGTAGCCGTAGTCGAACGCGAGCACGGCGGCCTCGGAGAGGAGCGAATTGTAGACGCAGAACCGCGCCTGCTTCGGATCGATGTTTTTCAGCGGCGCGTAAGTGGCACCGGTCTCCATGTCGTGCAACACGGAGTGCCGGTGGCTGAACGTGCCGCGTTCGCAGTCCTGGCCGCTGAGGCGGATCGGAACGTTTTCGCTGACGAGCGTGCCGAACGCGAGGGCCTCGGCGAAACCCCAGTCGATCGGACCGCCGGCGGCGTGGGCGGTGGCGCGCGCTTCGAGGAAGCGCTTGATCTTGGGATTCGGTTTGAAGTTCGCCGGGACCGTCGTGAGTCCGCGGACGACGCGGGCGAGCAGTTCCCGGCTGACGCCAGTTGGGACGGTGCGGAAGTGGAAATCGGGCTGGAAGATGGCGGTCGAGCCCTCGAATTTCCTGGCCTCGGCGGCGGCGGCGCGCCTGGCCGATTTCGCGGATTCGCTGGCTTTTGCCATCTCGAGATTTTTTTCGAGCGCGTCGGAATACTCGGTTCGAATGGCGTCGGCCTTGGGCTCGGTGATCGTGCCCTCGGCGACGAGTTTTTTCGTGAGCACCGCCGAGATCGGCGGGTGGGCGGCGATTTTCTTGTAGAGGAGCGGCTGCGTGAAAGCGGGTTCGTCGGTCTCGTTGTGGCCGTGCTTCCGGTAGCACACCATGTCGATCACGACGTCGCGCTGGAATTTCACGCGGAACTCCAGTGCCAGGCGCGCGATGTGGCAGACCGCCTCGGGGTCGTCGCCGTTGATGTGGAAGATCGGCGCCTCGATCATCTTGGCGACGTCGGTGCAGTAGAGCGTGGAGCGCGAGTCGCTCGGATCGGTGGTGAAGCCGATTTGGTTGTTGATGACGATGTGGACCGTGCCGCCGGTCTTGTAGCCGGGGAGCTGCGAGAAGTTCAGCGTTTCGGCGACGATGCCCTGGCCGGCAAACGCGGCATCGCCGTGGATGAGCAGCGGGAGCACCCGCCAGCGTTCATCGATGGCGCCGCGCATGCGCTGGCGGGCGCGGGCCTTGCCCTCGACGACGGGGTTCACGATTTCGAGGTGGGAGGGATTGGCCGCGAGGCGGACTTCGACCTTCGGGCCGGCGGCGGTGTCGAGCACCGCCTCGTAGCCGAGGTGATATTTGACGTCGCCGTCACCGCCCACGGCGTCGGGGATGTAATTTTCGGAAAATTGTTCGAAGAGGACATCGAAGTTTTTCCGCATCACGCTGGTCAGAATGTTGAGCCGGCCGCGGTGGGCCATGCCCATGACGACCTCCTCAACGCCGAGCGTCGGGCAGTGCTCGATGATCGAGTCGACCGCCGCGACCATGGTCTCGCCGCCCTCGAGCGAGAAGCGTTTCTGGCCGACGTATTTTGTGTGGAGAAAACGCTCGAAGAGCTCGGCCTTGTGGACGCGGCGCAGGATGCGAATTTTTTCCGTCTTCGAGAAATCGGGCTGATTGCGGGTCGACTCCATGCGTTCCTGAAGCCATCTGCGGACGTCCACATCCTGGATGTGGGTATACTCAACGCCCACGTGGTCGCAGTACGTCAGCCGGAGATTGCCGAGAACGTCGCGGAGTTTCATCTGGCCGCCGCCGAGGTAGGTCCCGACGTCGAACGACGTGTCGAGGTCGGCTTCGCTCAGGTCGAACTGATCGAGGGAAAGCTTGGGATGGCCGGCCGGCGGATCGCTGAGCGGATCGAGCTGGGCCTCAAGGTGGCCGATCGAGCGGTAGGCGTTGATCAGCTGGTGGACCCGCGACTGCTTGAGGCTGTCGATGATCGGCGCGGTGGCGTTCGCGGGTGCGGTGCCGGCGGCCAGAGCGGCGGACGGCGAAGCGCCATTGCTGCCCAAGGTGAAGCCCTGGAAGAAAGCACGCCACGTCGGATCGACGGAGTCGGGATTTTGCTGCCAGCGCTCGTAGGTGGCCTCGATGACCGAGACATTGGCGTGGGTGGGAGCGGAAGAAGGGTTCATTGCGAAAAGAGAGTTTCGAAACGCGACCTTCGAACAGGAGTGCTAAGGCCCGCTCGTTTGCTACGTTGCGAAGAGTTGAAGGGTCACTCAACCACGCGGAAGCGGCCGATACAAGTCCCCCGCGGCACAGGCGCGGGATTGCAATCGCGCTTAAGGTCGGTAACAGGCGGATTAGTAACGCACACAAATTCGATGGAAACGCAGATCAAAGAATCGGTTGTCGCACTCCTGACCGCTATAAAGGATGCTGATGGACAAGTGATTGCAGATGAGATGGTGCGTTTGGATGATTTTCTCGTTCAGGGCCGGGCGGGGTTGCATCCCCAACTTGTGCATTTTCTCGAAAACCGGAGTTACGCGAAAGCGCTCATGTTCCTGGGTGGCGACACAGATATTCCGGTGGGTATTTGTGGTGGCCGGGCCGGCAAAAAGCCGGCCTAAGCAGTGGGATGGGCCTTGAACCGAATCCGAAGCAAGAGTTGATCAAATCTGGATAACATTATGAGCGGTGACGGAAAAATTTCGACGGGGGGCGGAGCCGGTCTGGGGCAGAACCCGTTTGCGGCTCTCAGTAGCGCGGGACTCCCGGTGGCGCCGAAGATCGTGCTGGAAAAAGCGGCCGCGAGTTTCGAGGGGAAGTCGCCTGGTGGAGGGAAGGCGGGCTCATCGGCTCCCGCCAAAAATCGCGGGCGCGTCGACCTCCGCCGTGAAACGGGCGGACGCGGGGGCAAGACGGTCACCGTTGCCGACGGCTTTGTTGGGATCGGTCTGCCGGAGAAAGAGCAGTTGGCCAAAAAAATGCGGGCCGCCGGAGGCTGCGGCGGCACGGTGAAGGACGGCGCGATCGAAATCCAAGGGGATCAGCGCGAGACGGTGGCGCGGATTCTGACCGAAGCTGGATTCCGGCCGGTTTTCGCCGGCGGGTAAGTGGGGAGGGGCCGGGGAAAACGGTGTCGCCTCGCCATCGGCGCGTTGGTTTGGGGAACGGATTGACTCCGGTCCCCAGTTTCGCGCTACGCCGCGAGACCGGCCGTCAGCGCGAGGGCTCCCTTGGCGCGATTGAGGATGTAGAGGTGATAACCGGGTGCGCCTCTCGCGAGGAGATCGCGGATTTGCGTCAGCGCCCAGTCGATCCCAATGGTTTCCAGCACATCCGTGTTCTCGGCGGCGACTTCGAGCCGGGTGATGAGCTTCGCCGGGAGGGTGGCGCCGCACATCGAGGTGAAACGTTGGATTTGCTTCAACGACAGGACCGGCATGATGCCCGGGACGATGGGAACCGCGATGCCTGCGGCGCGGCATTTATCCACAAATCGATAATACTGGGAATTGTCGAAAAAGAGCTGGGTCGTAACGAACGCGGCACCGGCATCGACCTTGCGCTTGAGGTGGGCGAGATCGGACTCCAGCGAGGGCGCTTCGGGGTGTTTTTCCGGATAACCGGCGACGCCAAGACAGAAATCGGGCTGGCGTGACTTGAGGAGCGCGACGAGCTCGTTGGCATTGCGCAGCCCTTCGGCGGCAACTTTGAACTCGGTCGCACCCTTGGGCGGATCGCCCCGCAGCGTCATGATATTGCGAAAGCCTCCCGCGTGAATGCGGTCCGCGATTTCCCCGAGCTCGGCCCGGGAATGGCCGACGCAGGTGAGGTGGGGCATGACGGTGAAGCCGAACTCGTTCTTCAGCATCGCGCTCACCTGCGCGGTGCGATCGCGCGTCGTGCCGCCGGCGCCGTAGGTAACCGAGACGAAATCCGGATTCATCCGTTTCAGTGCGGTGGCGGTGGCGCGGAGCGCTTCGACGCCGGCGTCATCCTTCGGCGGAAAAAATTCCAGCGAACGGAGCGGGCGCTGCTGCGCGAAAAGTTCTGAGATGGGCCGGTCGGGCGTCATGCGATGGCCGTGACGGAAGGATAAACACCCCGGCGCGTAAAGCGGCGAATGCGTCGGCGGACGGCGGGTCCGCCGGTGGGATCGGGCAAACCCCGTTACGGCTTTTTCTCCTCGGCGGCCGCCGGAGCTGCGGCTGGCGGAGTGGCCGGCTCGAAAAGCTCCTCGGCTTTTTGCGGCAGGGAAGTGAAAACGAAATCGGCGATCTGGAAGGCGCGTTTCTGGGCCAGGGCATTCACGGGCGCGTTGGCGTCGCTGTGCGTGACATGCACGAAAACCGGACCGGCGGGAATGGTCTCATACTCGGGCGTCAGCGGCTTGGCCGGATCGACCTTGTTGTCTTCGCCCGGCTTGCCTGCGGGGTCCTTCGCCTTGTCTTCTTTTTTATTGAGATCGGCCATGCTACCCAAAGCTGCGGGGCCGGACTTGCCGTCGGCGCTCGCGGTCGGCGGCTTGAGCTTTTTTTCCTCAGGCTTGCGGCTGATCGCCACGGTGAGGGTCTTCTGGTCGAAAGTTGTGAGCTTGAACGTGCGCTGGTGGGCCGCCGCCGTGACAACCGCCGGGTCCGCGCGATCGTTCGTATCGGAAAAGCGCAAGGTGCCGATCGAGCTCAGGACAGAAGACATCTTGTCGGTTTTTAGCTTCTGGCCGGCCGGGGTTTTGTCGGCGCTCCACGGATCCTCTTTTTTGGCCCGCGAGATCGTCACCGATCCAGCTTCGCTGAAGGGTATCTCGATTTTCGCCACGTCGTCGGCCTTGAAGTTGATCAGTTCCGAGCTGGCCCAGTTCTTCGATTCGGTATCGAGCCAGGCCGTCAGGTTGGCGAGGTAGGCCTTTGGTTCGGTGCCGAAGCGGACGAAGCGTCCCGCGCCGGTCTCCGGCGTTTTGCCGAGGGTGATGGACCAGAGTTCCTGGCCGGCGGCGTCGAGCAACTCGACCTTCGTGTCCTTGAACTCAAGTCGGGAGATCCGGTCGGCATTGCTGGTGACCAAGCGCTGCGCCTTGGCGTCGGTGAGATTGCCGACGAGACCGGACAACTTCGCAAAGTCGGCGGGAAAATCGTAGTAAGAGGGCACCCGCCAGGCCGCGTCTGGGCCCCGCTCAAGGGTGACGGTCTTGCCCTGGTCGCTGAGGCGCAGCTTTGCCGCCTTCTCGATTGTGGCGCGACCGACCAGTGGCTGGTCGAGACGCGCGTCGGTGGTCGCCGGCGGAGCGGGCCGGCTCACGAAGAAAACGACAAGCGAGAGCGCGGTGAGAACGAGGACCGAGACGATGATGGTTTTGAGTTTCATCGTGAATGAGCGCGGAGATTCAAAGTTGAGGGTCGTTGAAAATTACTTCTTGCGGGCCCGGTAAAACCAGAGGCCGAAGATTCCCACCAGCAGCGGGGTGACGAGGAGATTGGAAACGAGCAACTTGGTCTCGAGGCTGTCGATATCCTCGCGCAGGGCGCGGCGGATTTCGCGTCGCTCGCCGCGCATCTGGGCGGACTGTTTTTGGAATTCCTCGATGGCCTTGGCCATCTCGGGCGTGGCGACGAGGCGGTTGCCCTCGGTGCGCTTGCCCTGCAACTCGCTCAGCTTGCCCTGCACCTGCTGCAGGCGACCGTCGAGTTCGGTCAGTTTCTGCTGATACTTCTTTTGCGCCGCCACCTCCATGCCGCGCACGACATCGAAAGGACGGAGCGAGGTGCCCTTGCCGCGGATGGTGATCAGATCCTGCGAGCCACCGAGAAACTCCACGGTGTTGGAGGCGAGGGCGAGATTGTCGTTAAACGGTTCGGCCGCGGTCTGCCCGAAGAAGTTGAATTTGCGGAGACTGTAATCGTCGAAGAGCCAGTCCGTGTCGGCGATGACGAAGAGGTTGGAGGTCGTCTTGGATTCCTTGAGGAAGTCCCCGGCCGGAGCCTCGGTCTTCTTCGGTTCATCCTTCTTTGCCGCGTCGTCCGCCGGCTTTTCGTCCTTGGGCGCACCCTGGGGGAAGGCGGTCTTGAATTTGCCCGTTACCAGCGCGGCGATCGTCTTCTTGCCGCTGGGGATAATTTGTTTCGAGACATCGTCGGGCTGGGCGAATTGCAGCAGCATGCTCGCGACCTCGCCCGCTTGGGCCGACGTCTCGATCAGCGGGGTGAAGGTGAGGCCGCTGCCCTCCGTGGGCGAAAGGCTGCCGGCCTCGACGAACATGGCGGATCCGAGTTGCGCGGTGGGGAGCGACTTGCTGCTGAAGTTCGGTTTGCGAAGGCTGAGCCAGATCGGATAACGCGCCACGGCGCCGCCGCCCGCCTGGACCTGAGTGGCGTTCTCGAGGTCACCCACAACCTTTTGCGGATCGTAGTTGACGCCATACGCGCCGAGCAGCGTGGGGAGATCGCTCGAGACGTTGGGCTGCGGCCCGCCCATCATCTGCTGCTGCGGATTGCTCTGCCGCTTGAAATGTTGCGAAGAGGGATCGACCGCGAGGACGACCGGCTTGCCGGCGAGGATAAACTGGTCGATGGCGAACTGGAGCTTCGGGGCGAGATTTTGGGGATGCGCGATGACGAGCAGGTCGAGTCCGGCCGGGAGGTCCCCGGCACCGGCTTCGACTGGCACCACGTTGAAGGACTGCTCCCATTCGCCGACCACGTATTGGCCGGGTTGCGGCTGCTGGCGCATCATCATCATCATCTGCATCTGCTGCGGGCTGGTGCCCTGGAGGGGCAGGCTCGTGAGGAGGCCGATCTTGCGCTTGTCGAGCAGTTGCACGCCGTGGACGAGCTTGGACAGGTCGTATTCGAGGAACTGTTCACGCTGGGGCGTGAAGGCCGGGATCGTCTTTTGCTGGTCGGCCTGCGTGACCACGAGACCGAAGAAGAATTGCTCGCCGCCCTGCTGCGAAACCTGCGGCGTCAGTCCGGCGGCGGTCGCCTTTTCCTCCTCCGGCGTATCGGGGCGGGGATTGATGACATTGAGGGTCAGCTTGCCCCGGGCGGCCCGGACGTACTGCCGCAGCATCTCCTGCACGCGGGCGGCGTAGTTCTTGTAGGCGATCGGCAGTCCGTTGGCGTCCTTGGAGAAATAAAGGTCGAGCGTGACGGGCTCCTCGATCTTGCCCAGCACCGCCTTGGTGCCGGACGAGAGCGAGTAGATGGATTCGGCGGTGGCGTCGCCGCGTGCCGGAATCGACGACGCGAGGTAGTTGACCAGCACGAGGCCGACGAACAACAGGACAATGGCGAGGGCTTTGCTTCCCAATTTCATGGCGTGGGCGAGGGTTTAGCGTTCGAGCGTGACGACGTTCAGGAACAGCGTGAAGCCGGTGAGAGAAAGAAAGAACACGACGTCCTTCGGATCGACGATGCCCTTGGTGAAGGCGTCGTAGTGCGTAATGAAGCTGAAGTTGGCCAGCAGATCGACCATCCAGACCGGCAGCACGCGTTCCATGACGCCGTTGAAGATGCTCCAACCGAGGAACACGACGGCGAGGCACACCAGAAAACTGATGACGAAGCTGATCACCTGATTCTTGGTGAACGCCGAGGTGAGTGAGCAGATGCCGAGGTAACTGGCGGCCATGAGAATGGCTCCGAGATAGCTGACCGCGATGACCCCCCAGTCCGGGTTGCCGAGATAACCCACCGTCAGCGCCATCGGAAAGCTGAGGAGAATGGCGACCGTGAGAAACGCCCACGCGGCGAGGAATTTGCCCATGACCGCCTCCAGCGTGGTGATGGGCAGCGTGAAGATGAGTTCGATCGTGCCGGTGCGTTTCTCCTCGGCCCAGAGGCGCATGCCCACGGCGGGCACCAGGATTACGAAAATCCACGGGAGGAAGGTGAAATAGCTTTCCAGCGAGGCGATGCCGGCCCGGAAAAAGCCGCCGAGGAAGAACGCGAGACCGATCGAGATCAGCAGAAAGCCGATCAGGAACACGTAGGCGACCGGGGAGCGGAAGTAGCCGAAGAACTCGCGTTTGAAGACGGGAGAAATCTGGGTCATGGGGAGGAGACGCGAACGTTAAAGGACGGGAAAACGGTGGGAAGGGGAGGCGGAGAGACCGGGGCCGGTTGCACGGGCCCGTTCTCCGCCGCGCTCAAACATCCGAGGCGGTGAGGCTCCGGAAGATTTCGTCGAGTCGCGCCCCGGGCCGGCGGGCCTGGAGCTTGGCCGGCGTTTCGTCGGCCACGACTTTGCCGCGGGAGATGATGATCACGCGGGTGCAGATGGCTTCGACCTCTTCAAGGATGTGGGTGGAGAGGATCACAGCCTTCGCGGCGGCCATGTTCTTGATGAGGGAACGGACTTCGTTCTTTTGATTGGGGTCGAGCCCATCGGTGGGCTCGTCCAGCACCAGCGCGGGCGGATCGTGCAGCAACGCCTGCGCGAAGCCCACGCGTTGCTTGAAGCCTTTTGAAAGGGTTTCGATCGTCTGTTTGCGCACCGGAGCGAGGTGGGTCAACCCGATGGCCCGATCCACTTGGGCTCGCTTGGCCTCGGTGGTGCGGAAGCCGCGGACCTCGGCAATAAAGCCGAGAAATTCCTCGACGGTCATTTCGGGGTAGGCCGGCGCGCTTTCCGGGAGGTAGCCGAGCTTGCTTTTCACGCTCACCGGATCCGCCGTGACGTCGATGCCATCGACCGTCGCCGTGCCGGCATCCGGCCGCAAGAAGCCGGAAATCATCTTCATGGTGGTGGACTTGCCGGCGCCGTTCGGCCCGAGGAAGCCGAGAATGTCTCCGCGCTTGACGGAAAAACTCACGCCATCCACCGCGCGTTTTGCGCCGTAGGTTTTGACCAGGTCTTTAACTTCAATCATGGGCGAAGCAGGGGGAGAAAAGTGGGAAAGCGGAGGACGACTGAGCTGGGGGACGAAAGCGAGGGGAAACGGATTCCCCGTTCGTGTGATTTTGTCGGGAGGAGAAGATTCCGTCCTGAAAAAACTTCGGGCGAGCGGGGCGAGCAGAAAAATGCCGGGCTGACTCCGGGGTGGCTGGCGTCATCCGGTCGGGTGCGCCAGCCGGGTTCAGACCGCCGCGGGCTCGCGTTCCCGCTCCGTCTTGAGCCGCAGTTGGCCGCAGGCGGCGTCGATATCGTGGCCCTTTTCCCGCCGCAGCGTGACCGAGATCCGCGCCGCCCGGAGAATATCGGCAAAGCGCTCCTGCCGGGTGATGCTCGGCCGCTTCCATGGCAGGCCCGCCACCGTGTTGTAGGGGATGAGGTTGACGTGGGCGTGCAGATCGCGGGCGAGGTCGCGGAGTTTTTCCGCCTGCGGGAGCGAGTCGTTGACGTCCTCGATCAGGATGAACTCGAGGGTGACCATCCGGCCGTGTTTTTCCGAAAACGCGCGAACCGCCGGGATCAGTTTGGCGAGCGGATAGGCCTTGTTCACGGGCATGATCTTTTCCCGCACTTCGTCGGTTGCGCCGTGGAGCGAGATGGCGAGCCGGAAGCCGATGTCCTCGTCCGCCAGTTTCAGGATCTTGGGCACAAGCCCGCTGGTGGAAATCGTGATGCGGCGCGCACCGAAACCCAGCCCCCAGTCGGCATTCAGGATCGTGAGGGCCCGCAGCAGATTGTCGTAGTTGGCCAGCGGTTCGCCCATGCCCATGACCACGATGTTGTCGAATGAGGCCAGTTCCATGCGCGCCCGGGGGGTGCGGGCGTCCTCGCGGTAGCACACCTGGAGCAGCTGCGCGACGATTTCGCCGGCAGTGAGGTCGCGCTTCATGCCGGCGAGCCCGCTTGCACAAAAGACACAGCCCATCGCGCAGCCAACCTGCGTCGAGATGCAGATCGTCTTGCGCGAATGCTCGATGCCGACGCCTTCCTGCGGCGCGCGGATGATGACGGTTTCAATGAGTGAACGGTCGCCCAGTTCGAGCAGGAGCTTGTCGGTGACATCCTCGGACTGCTTGTTGAGCACGAGCGCGGCGGGCATGAGCTCAAAGGTGTCGGCAAGCCAGGTGCGCAGCGCCTTCGGCAGATTGGTCATTTCGTCCCAAGAGCGGACGCGCTTCTTGTAGAGCCATTCGAGCACCTGTTTTGCGCGAAACGCCGGCTCGCCCTGCGTCTGGAATTGCTCCGTGAGAGAGTCGAGGGTCTCGCCGGTGAGCGGCGGTTTTGCGGGCATTAACGTCATGGCGGGTGCGGACGGTGCGCGGGAAGCAGTCGTTCGTCAAAGCATCCTGTTTCGCCTTCGCGCGGCGCAGGAAGGGGGCGGCCGGACATGCCGGCGTTGGAGATTCCGGCGCAGCAGATCGCGGCCAGCGTCACACAACTCGCGCGTCCCGGCGACCGGGTTGAACAGAGTCTTGCCGTTGCCCGCGAAACGGCCGCGGACCTCGTGGTCATGCGCACGGCCCGGACGCCATGGGTTCCTCGACGCCCTGCGCGGCAGCACGACCGAACGCGTGCTGCGGCACCTGGCGTGTCCGCTGCTCGCGGTGCCGGCGTTTCCGGCCAATTCGTCCGAATAGGGCGGCGCGACGTCGGTCCGTCGAAGGAGCGCCACGATTGTCACGGGCTCGGCGGATTGCCGGCCGCGGGCGTGGTCAGTATGACGCGCCGCCGCCGCTCCGGGTGCCAACAGTCTTGCCGCGGACGGACAAACCTTGCTGGCTGGAGCCGCCCCGGGGTCGATCTGGTTGTTGGCCGGGTCGACGACAGGTCCGAGAAATTACCCGCGTTCTCATGCGCTCCTCCTTAAGTTCTTCCATTGTGGCGAGTGCCCTCGGCGTTGCCGTCGCGGTGAGTTGCGGTCTGTTCGCTTCCGCGTCGGTGGCAGCGGATGGGCCCCGAACGGTCTACACCGCCGACACGCAAAGCTTGATGGAGGCGCCCGCCATCGGGACGGCCGATTTCGTGCGCGCATGGGTGCAGCGCGAAACCGCGAAAGTGCCGATCACCACCTATGTGCAGGACGCGGCGCTGCCGGACATGTGCATGTATGACTCGAAAGTGGGGGAGGTCTTCGGCGACCGCTTTGGCAACGATCTGGCCAGACTGAAAACGCCGACCGACCGCAACCAGGCGCTGGCCATTCGCGCCCTGCGACAGGAGGGCACCGATGTGCTGCGCATCGTCGCACAGACTTTGCGGCCCCGGGGTATCGAGGTGCTGGCGGGTGTGCGCATGTCCGACACGCATCACGGACAAATCGCGTTCGACGTCCCGCTCTGTCCGCGTTTCACGATCGATCATCCCGAGTGGGTGATCCGGCAGCCTGATGACCGCGGCAACGAGACCGCCATGGATTATTCGATTCCCGGCGTTCGAGAGCACCGGCTGGCGATCCTGCGCGAGCTGGCGGCGCGGCCGGAACTCGACGGACTGGAGCTCAACTTCATCCGCTGGGGAAAGCATTTTCCACGGGATCAGGGCGCGGCGAAGGCGCCGGTGATGACCGAGTTCGTCGGTCGGGTCCGCGCCCTGCTCGATATGGCGGCATCGAGTCGTGGGGCGAAGCGCCCCGTCCTCGGCGTGCGCGTCCCCGAGGGTCTACGCGAATGCTGGCTGGCGGGCGTCGACATCGAGGCTTGGGTGCGCAACGGCTGGATCGATTACGTCGTCGCGAGCCCCTACAACGAATCGACGCCGCAGCTCGCTGTGGACGAGTTTCGCCGCTTCACGCAAGGCCGGACCCAACTGCTGGTCTCGATGGGTGATATGATTGGCGGAGTGTCGAGCGAGCCGCCGCGGATCACGGGACGAGGCTTGGCGCAGTTCAAGGAATCCTACGCCGGTCTGCTCATGACGCCGGCGGAGGCGCGAGCCATGGCGGGCAATTTCTACGCGTGGGGGGCCGACGGCATCGCGTTTTGGAATGTGGGCACCAAAATGGGGTTGGGCGGCGGCAAGCTGGGGCTCTCGCCGGCGCAGGCGCGGGCGCAACAGGAGCGGATCTGGTCGTGGATGAACGCCGCCCTCGATCGCCAGGGGATCGAGCGCGAGGAGCGGCACTACCATTTCCTGCCGCTGCACAAGTGGGCGACGATTCCAGCGCCGCCGATCCGCAATTACGCATGGTATGGACAGGGGCAAAGTCCGCTCGGTACGCTTACGACGCAGATTCTGCAATTTCCGACGAGCGAGACGGGCATTCGCAAAGCGTATCGGTTTCGGATGGCGGATGGACGGGACGGTCGTGGGGTGACGGCGCTCGTGCGCTTCAAGATTTTCCACCTCGATGCCGCAGATGCGATTGAGGTCGATTTGAACGGCCGGCCGATGGGCGCGGCGGACGTGCGTCGGAGCATGCTGGACGCAACCGCACTCGGATTGCCCGGCGTGCAATTCGAACTGGCGCTGACGAACTGGCCCTATTTCCAGGGCGACAATGTCCTGGGCCTCATCGTCCACCACCGGACCAATCGCGCCGCGGTGCCCTACTTGGAAGAGCTGGAGGTTATCGTCCGGTGAGAGTGAACCAAGACGGGCAAGTCAGGGCGTGACGCGTCCTCCAGAATACGCTTACCCGCATTCTCATTCGGTTGCGGGCTTGCCGTGCTCAATTGCCATCGATGCCAGCCTCCGGAGCGCCAACCCGCCTGATCACCGGGATGCTGGGGATTTTTTCCGGCGTGCGGGGTGTCTTCTCAGATGCTGATGGGACGGTTTAGCGGGTCGGGAGGGTAG
Source organism: Opitutia bacterium (assembly GCA_947474935.1). Lineage (GTDB taxonomy): Bacteria > Verrucomicrobiota > Verrucomicrobiia > Opitutales > Opitutaceae > ER46. Next base: position 114,741 of record CANJKL010000010.1, on the reverse strand, counting down.
CGGCGGCGACGCAGTCTTCAGGTGGTCGGAATCCACGGCGGCAACACGGCTCGGGCTACCCGCATCATATTTCCGCCGATAATCTTCCGGATGGTTTCCTCGGAATGCCCGCGTTGCACCAGGCCCACGGTGAAGAGCGGCCAGTTCGTCCATAGCATGCTCAAGCGCATCTCGGGGCGGTCCGTCCAATTGTCTGCCGTTCCGAACGTGGCCCACTTCGGTCGGGAGCGGGGAGTGCCGACGATGCTGGCACTGGCGGTCCGCGATGAGAAAGGGGTGTCGGTACCGATGGCCACGTGGTCCGCGCCAAACTTTTTCACGACATAATCGATATGGTCCAGCAGCGCGCGAATGTCGCCCGTGCCACCGAGGAAGCGCGGGACGCACGTGATTCCGATATACCCTCCCGTGTCGGCCACCGCGCGGATCACCTCATCCGGCTGACAGCGGACGTGGTGGTTGAGCGCGGCACAGGCCGAGTGACTGATGACGACCGGTTTTTGGGCGTGGCGGGCGGCCTCGAGGCTGGTCTTCCAGCCGGAATGCGCCAGATCCACGATCACGCCGATGCGATTCATCTCGCGCACGACCCGGCGGCCGAAGTCGCTCAGGCCGGCGTCGGAGGGCTCGGCGCAGCCGTCGCCGATCATATTACGGCGACTATAGGTCAGGTGCATCATGCGCACACCCAGATTGAAAAAGAGGCGGATGAGGTAGAGTTCCTCTTCGACGGAATTCCATTCCTGCTGCAGCGGAACACCATTTGTCGTCAGATAATTGCACCGCAGGTGCTGCTTCTTCGCCGCCACGATGTCCTGTGGCAGTGCCGCCCGGATCATGTGACCACGCATGCAATCGCCGACAAACGTGTGACTGGAGAGCCGTCGCAACATCTGCATCGGCCACTGTCCCTCCTCGCCGGCGTTCTGGAATACACAAGTGACCCCGGCCGCCTCCCAGGCATCAATGTACTCCTCGCGCTCCACGGCATCCTGAACGTGACGGGTGGTCGTGCTTTCCAGCCTCAGGTCTTGATATTCCGGGGCGGAGGCACCGGCTTGGACGGCCAGGTTAAGGGGTGCCGTATCCGGGGCGGAATGCACGCCGAGCCCGTAGACATCGCACACCAAGGCCTCGGCGTGCAGCGCGAGGCCCCGCTCCAGGTCCCGTTCCGACGGTTGCAGTAGGCTCGACGCCATGCGGCGGCCCTGTTGGATCTTTTCGTTGCGGCGCCACCGGTTCGGATCCGGGCGGCTGGGGGCGGATGGAGCGGAGGCTTGCGCGTGGCTGTCGGCCACGGAACTGACCGCGGCAACGCCAAGACTCATCGATGCCGCGACAAATTTACGTCGGTTAATTTTCATCTGGTTACCTTTCGTTGAGGGGTGAACGAAACCGTTACGATCGCACGGTCCGGTGATTCTATCGTCAACGCAGGCGTCGGGATAATCACCGTACCCAGACAACGACGATGCGTGGCCAAAACCAACCGCAATCTCGTGGACCTGCCCGATGGAAGCCGGAGTTGGGTTTGGCCGTGGCCGCCGGTGACAGCACCGATCCGACATGGTCCCGCCTCCTCTGCGGCGCCGCCTCGACCGGTGTCGCCGTGCGGCCGGAGACGCCTCCGTGTTTCGTCCTCGATCGACTCATCGCGCGCGAGGGGCGCGATTACGGTTGAGTTTTGGGCTCCATCAGCTCCCGCAGTTTCTGCAACCGTTCGGACGAGGCGGAAAAAAGATCGGTCGGAAAACGGCGGAAGCCGAGCATCTCGCCGTAGGTGTCGGCGCCCTTGTTGGAGTCGAGCTGCAGGCCGGCGAGGTATTGCAGCCGGAGGTTCCGGTCGCGGTTGATCTCGGCGTCGGCGAGCCACGTTCTAAGGTCGGCGTAGCGCCCCGTGTAGGTTGAAAGCAGGTCGGCGGCGGAGCCGAGTTCGAGGTCGTGCAGCGAATTGCGGATGAACGTGTGGTCCGGGCGATCGAAGCGGGCCTGCAAGGCGTCGACGTCGATCTTCAAGGGACCGGCGTGGCCGAGCATGACGGTGTCGTATCCGAAACCGTCGTCGTCGTTGCCCCAGATGGTGCCCTCGGGAAACACGGAGAAGAACGTGGCGATTTCGCTTTGCACGACGGCCCGGTCCGCCTCGTAGAGCGGCACCCACTGCGTGAGCAATCCGCCGGGATTGAGGCGCTGCCGGCACAGCTGAAAATATTCCTGCGAATAAAGGACGGCCGAACCCTTGACCCAGGGGTGGATGGGATCGGACGTAATCAGGTCGAATTTCTCCTGCGTCGTCGCGACGAAGTGCCGCGCGTCGTCGTAGACGATTTCGACCCGCGGATCGTGCACGACATCGTAGTTTTCCTTGCGAAAATAATTCGCCACGACCCGCGGAATGAGCGGCTCGATGTCGCAGATCACGATCCGCTGGATCGACGGATGCAGCACGAAAGAACCGGCGGTGACGCCGGCCCCGCAGCCGACGATCAACACCGAGCGCGGATTGGGGTGCAGCAGCGCGGGCAGGTGGCCGAGCATGCGTTGGAGCCGCATGTCCTTGAGCAGGCTGGAGGCCTCGGTCTTGCCGCTGACGTGGAAGAAGCGCGCCCCCCCGGGCGTTTCGGAGACGGCGACGGAGGCGTTCATCCCCTCGCCGAAGTAGATCGCCTTTGCGTCGTAGTCAGTGGTGGCCGTCTGCCGGCCGTAGGCGACGAGCTGCCAGGGAATGCGCGGCACAGCGAGGCCAGCCAAAACCGCCAATGCCGCGGCACCCGCGATCGGGAGGAGGAAGCGGATGCGCGCGTGCGGGAGGGCAATCAAGGCGGCCACCAGCGAAAGGCCCATCAGGATGACCTGCGTGTCACGCGTGCCGAGCAGGGGAATCAGCAGCATGCTCGCACCCACGGCACCGAAGATGGCGCCCAGGGTGTTGGCGGCGTAGGCCCGGCCGACGAGACGGGCGGTGTCGCCGCCGGCTCCGGCCATGGCGTTGAGCGCGAGGGGGAAACTCGCGCCCCAGAGCAGAGCCGCCGGCAGGATCGCCCAGGCGCTGCGGACGAGATCGAGTTGAAATTTGCTCCACGGTCCGCCGGCGAGAGTGGCCTCGGTGGACCAATACGGCAGGGAGTTGGCCATCGTATGTGCGGCCCACGCGATCGCCGTGATCTGGAGCAACTGGCAGATTCCGAGGATCAGCCGGGGGCGGGAGGAGTTGCGGGCGAGGATGGCCCCGGCGCTGCTCCCCATGCCGAGGCCGACGAGAAAAACGGCGAGGATGATCGAAAAGGTGTAGACGGTTGCACCCAGCAGCAGGGAGAGGATGCGAGTCCAAATCACTTCGGCGGCCAGGGCGCAGAAGCCCGACAGACCGACCACCAGCAGTAACGGGCCGCAACTCGCGGCGGGGTCGACGCCGCCTGTCGCCGGTGGAATCCCCGTGGTCGGCCGATAGGACGCGAAGCGGGCGACGACCGCGGCCAGCAACGCGACGGCGGCGTTGAGGGCGACGGCGCAATAGGTGGCCGTGGGCATGTCGTGCACGCGCAGCAGATAAAACCCCGCGAGCAGGCACCCGCAGACGGCGCCGAGCGTATTGCCACCATAGAAGACCCCGAGCCAGGAGATACCCCGCGGCGTGCTTTCGATCCAGCGGGCGATGGCGGGCAGGGTTGCACCCATGAGAATGGTGGGCGGAAGCAGAAACGCCATGCAGAGGACGGCACGCAGCAACAAGCCGGGCGTGCCGAGACCCACGAGAGTCGGATAAAAACGGCCGACTGCGGGCACGGCAAAAAGGACGAGTATGCCGAAAATACCAATGCCCAGCTCAAGGAGTGCGTAGACGCGCAGGGGGTGCGCCGTCGGGGAAACGAAGCGCGGCAGCGCCAGGCTGCCAAGGCACATGCCGCCCATGAAGGTGCCGAGCAGTACGCCGATCGAAACGGCGGACGAACCGATCACGAACTGCAGCAGTTGAAACCAGACGATCTCGTAAATCAGGGCCGCGCACCCGCTGCCGAGGAAGAGCAGGAGCAGTAGCGGCAGAAAACGCGGAGGAGCCGGGGAGGGCGGCGGAGCGTCGTCGTTGGTCACGGATGGGGTGCGGAGCCGGAGCGGAGCGAGGCGGGGGTGAACGGACAACTAAATCGGGGGAATGCTCCGGTGGGCATCGTTGAGGGGAGCCACGATCATTGAGAGGGCTGACGCTTCGCTCGGGCAGCGGTTGCTGAATTCTCAAGGCTCTGCCCGGCTTCCGCCCCGATTGCCATGGATGCCAAACCATGCCCGCGGCAGTGGAATGGGCACGTTGCCGGGCAGTCCGGCGGAGGCTAGGCGCCGAGTTGCTTCACCAGCACCTTGGCGTTGCGGCCGCTTTCTTCATAGACCTTCAGCCTCGCTTCCGGAAGGACTTCCTTCGTGGTCTCGTCGAAGCCGCACACGTTGGTGAAGAAGCCGAAACTTTGCGTGGAGAGGGCGAGAAGCGTGCTCGCGCCGCGGTCCTTCGCGACCATGCCGGCGTAGTCGACCATTTTCTTGCCGATGCCCCGATTATGGTAGAACGGCATCACGTAGAGCGAACCGACCTCGGCGACCTGGAGCTTGTCCGGGAAGAAATACAGCGTCACGCACGCGATGATGTTTTCGTCGATTTCGAAGACGAAGAACTGGTCGATGTTCTTTTCGATCGCCTGTTGCGTGCGGTGCAGGAGTTCCTCGCGCCGGACGGCGTTGCGGGTGAGATTATAGATCAACCGCACGTCGCCTTTGCGCGCCTTGCGGATCTGCTGGTAGTCGTTGCCGTAGACGAGAGATCCGACGCCCTCACTGGAGAAGATTTCGTTGAGGAGGCCGTCGAAGACCCGGCCGTCGAGAATGTGCACGCGGGGTGTGCCCGTTTCGATCGCCTTGACGGCGTGCATCGCCTTGCTGCGACTGTCATCGCCGATGCGCTCGGGCTGGTCCTGCACGATCTTGCGCAGCGCATCGATCGAGATTTCCCGGCGTACATCGCCGTCGATTTCCAGCCCGGGCGCCGGCGTGAGGTAGACGATCTTCGTGGCGTGCAACGCCTCGGCGAGCTCCGCGGCGAGCAGGTCGGAGTTGACGCGCAGGGATTTTCCGTCCGGCGCGAAACCGATGGGCGAGACCACCGGCACCACCTGGCGGTCGATCAGCTCCATCAGGAAATCCTTGTCGATGCGCTCCACCTTGCCGGTGAACTGCTGGTCGATCCCGCGGATGATGCCCAGGGGCAGGGCGCGCACCGCGTTGGTCGTGGCGCATTTCAAGGCGTTTTGCGTGAGCGCCTCGATCAGGGCGTGCGAGACGCGCGACGACGCGCGAATGGCCAGGTCGAGGGTCGCGGTGTCCGTGATCCCCGTGCCATCGGAGTTCGTGATCGGCACATTGCGCGCGACCGCCAGCTCCTTGAGCTGGTGGCCGATGCCGTGCACGAGCACCACTTTGATCCCGAGCGAGCGCAGCACGGCGATGTCGACGAGGAGATTGCCAAAGTTTTCGTCGGCCACGATGGCGCCGTCGATCGCGATCACGAAAATCTGGCCCTGGAATCGTGGAACGTATTTCAGGATCCCCCGGAGGTCGGTGGGCTTGATGGTCGTCGCGGTGGCGGACGAGGGGGACGTAGGCGGAATTGGCTGGCCGGGGCCGTTGCTCATCGAAGAAGTCGCGCAGTTGTCAGTGAAGCGAAGCGGCGCGTCAATGGCATCGTTTGGCGCGGCGAAACGCGGCGGAGCCGGCTGCACCGGCCGACCCACCGCTATTTCACCTGCAGCGTCCATGTGCGCGAGGATTGCTGGCCTGCGATCGTGACGCGATAGCTCCCCGGTTTCAGGGCGCCGGCGGGCACGGTGAGCTGGATCACGTTATCGGTTGAGCGGGCCATCAGTTCCCCGGAGAGCTTTTCGTAGTCGGGTGCGATCACGATCTCCTCGCCCTTCAGGTAGAGGTCCGCGCCGGCCAACTGGCGTTTGTGGTCGGGGAGTGTGCAGGCGAAGCGAAACGAGTAGGGGAGCAGGGCGCTGACTTGGGGCGGGGCGGAGACCCGGGTGATGTCGGTGGGGAGAAGCGGCGCCTGCACCAGCGTGGATTTGAGATCCGCTGGCAGTCCGCCCGGAGCCGGTGCGCTGGTGGCCGAGGTGGGCGCGCCGGCCAGCGGATCGGCCGGGCGCTCGGCCGGGAGCGGAATGCGCTGATAGCCGGCGGAGAGCAAGCGCACGACATTGGCGCGCTGCTGCATGTCCTCGTAGGGGCGAAAGGCCGGACTCGCCTTCCGATAGTGCAGGGTCAGGTAGGTGAACGGCACGATGACGACGAGGATCGCGAGGACGACCCACTTCATCGGCCAGGGCTGACGGGACTTCGGTGCGGCGGACATGAAAGGAGGAGGGAAAGCCATGCGCCGCCAGGGTGGCAAGCGTGGGCATGTCATCGTGAGCTTGGTGCGATCCGCAGAAAAACGGAGCCGTGCTCGTGATCGTAATCTTGCGCGTAATCCTTTCCGTCGATCCGGTCGAAGCGACGATCACGATTTACCTCACGATCACGAGCAAGACGGGAAAGCAACGGGGAGGGCGGCGATCACGAGCGGGAACAGGTGGCCGCGCGGATGTTGCCAAATATAAAATTGCTCCGACTGAGACGGGCTGTTTCGTTGCCCGACTTCATGAAACTCTGGTCGCAGTTCTTTATCCCGACGTTGAAAGAGAGCCCTTCCGACGCCGAGATCGCATCGCACAAGCTCTTGGTGCGCGCCGGTCTGGTGCGTAAGCTGGGCGGCGGGCTATACACTTACATGCCGCTCGGCTTGCGGGTGATGCAGAAGGTGACGCAGATCTGCCGGGAGGAAATGGACGGCGCCGGCGCGATCGAGCTCTGGATGCCCCACGTGCATCCCGTGGAAAACTGGCAGGACGGGCCGCGTTGGGCGGCGGCGCGCGAGATCATGTTTCGGGCCGACAGCGCGGGCGACGGCAAGCGCGGGCCGCGGGAGCCGGAGTTCGTGCTCGGGCCGACCCACGAGGAAGTCATCACGCCGCTGGTCAAGGCCGAGATCACGAGCTACCGCGACCTGCCCAAAAATTTTTATCAAATCGCGACTAAGTTTCGCAACGAGATCCGCCCGCGGTTCGGGCTGATGCGGGCGCGCGAATTTGTGATGATGGATTCGTACTCGTTCGACGTGGACGACGATCGCGCGATCAAGAGCTACCAGGCGATGAAGGCCGCCTACGAGAGCTTCTTCCGGCGCATCGGCGTTCATGCGATCGCGGTCGAGGCCGACACGGGGGTGATGGGGGGAAGTTTCTCGCACGAATTCATGGTCCCGGCGGAGGTTGGCGACGACGACATCATCTACAGCGAGGATGGCAGCTACGCCGCGAATCGCGAGAAGGCGACCAGTGCGCTCGTGCCGGCGGATTGGAAGGATGTTTCCCCGACGGGCGCCGTCGAGGAGTTCGCCACGCCCGGCGTGGTGACGATTGCCGCGCTGGAGGCTGCGCCCTACACGGTGCTGGCGGGCCAGCAGTTCAAGACGCTGGTCTACATGGGCGACGGGAAGCCGTTCCTCGTGATCCTGCGGGGATGCGACGAGCTTGAGGAAGCAAAGCTTGGGGCGCTGGGCTTTACGCTTTTTCGCCCGGCGACGCCGGAAGAAATTGAACCGGTGCTCGGCGCCAGGCCCGGCAGTCTCGGTGCCGTCAACGGCACGATCAAGAATCCGGCGGCCCTTGCCGGGGTGTTTGCGGACCAGGCGATTCGCCTGATCGGCAATGGCGTGACCGGGGCCAACAAAGACGGGTTTCATTTGCGCAACGTCAACGTGGTGCGGGATCTCGCGATCACGAAGTTCGGCGATTTTCGGCGCGTGCGCACCGGCGAACCCGACCCGCGGAACGGCCAACCGCTCAAGAGCCGTCGCGGCATCGAGGTCGGCCATATTTTCAAGCTCGGCACGAAGTACTCGGAAAAGTACGGCGCGGCCTACACCGACGACCAAAAGCAGTCGCACCTGATGGTGATGGGCTGCTACGGCATCGGCATCAGCCGCACGATGCAGGCGGTGATCGAACAAAGCCACGACGCCGACGGCATCGTGTGGCCCTGGGCCATCGCACCGTTTCACGTGTTGATCTGCGTGCTCGATCCGCAACTGCCGGAAGCGATGGACCTCGCCAAGAAACTGGCCGCCGCCGCTGAAAAGGCTGGCGCCGACGTCCTCGTCGACGACCGCGCGGAGCGGCCGGGCGTGAAGTTCAAGGATGCGGATCTGATCGGTATTCCGTTGCGGCTGACGATCGGGGGCAAGGGCCTGAAGGAAGGCATCGTCGAACTCAAACACCGCAATCAAAAGGACGTCGCCAAAATCCCGCTGACCGAGGCGGAGGCGCAAGTGTCTGCCGCGGTCGCCGAGCAGCAGGCGAAGGCGCGGGGTTGATTTGCCAAAAATGGGTTCCCCGTTTAACGAAAGGGTCGGTATGCGTTTTGATGACGTTCAACCCACGGTATTCCGTGGACCGTTCAGGGTGAAGCGACGCGGTCCATGAGCGTCGCCACGGCAAAGCCAAGAACGTCGCCGTCCCCCGAGGCGGTCGCCGAACTGCAGTTGGAGGGCGGGTGGCGCGTCGTGGTGCTCAACGATCCCGTAAACCTCATGTCCTACGTCGTCATGGTGTTTAAGAAGGTGTTTGGTTTCGACGAGCAAACCGCGCGAAAGAAAATGCTCGAGGTCCATGAACAAGGGCGCTCGATCGTGTGGTGCGGTTTGCGCGAAAAGGCGGAAGCCTACGCCTTTACCCTGCAACAATGGCATTTGAACGCGATTCTGGAGCCCGATGAAGCGCATTGAGGTCAAACTCGCGCTGACCGTCGTGGCACCGCTGCTCGACGTCATTCGGGAACTCGTCGGAGACCTGCGCACCAACCTGGCCGCGCCCCCGGCGTTGAACGATCTCGACGCGGATTTTCGCAATGCGTGGTCGGCCGAATTGTTGACGGCGCAGAACGCCGACCTGCAGACCCTGCTCGCGTTGTTCGACGACGATTTTTTCAGTGAAGGCGTGGTCGCCTTCGACGAAAGCAACGCCGAGGTGATCGTGCGGGCCTGCGCCGCGATCCGGTTGCGGCTGCGGCAGGTCTATCTTGAGCCGCTGGGCGACGAAGCCCTGGAAGGAGGCGACGTCGATCTGGCGACGCTCGCCGAACCGCTGCGCCGCGCTTTCATGTGTTATCTTTTCCTCGCGACAATCCAAGAGCTGATCATCCAGCATCTGGATGAGACGATTCTGGAATCGTAGGTGGCGGGTTTAAAGCGGCCGCCGATTTCTCGACGGAAGTCGAAAGGGCATTTGACGGCGGCGGGGAGCGACCTACGGTGGATCCTGACACCCTGCAGTGTTCGAGGTGCTTTCAATAACTGCTCTTTGCCTTGAATTCATTACGGGAGCCAAAACCGTCGCGGAAGATGCTAGGCCGTAAATCGGAAAGCAGACGCTGCGGAGGAGGCGCCCACCTTAACTCAAAAAGGTCTTGAGCCTTTGGGCATACGGCACAGGCGGGGTGTCAATTTTCCTCTTTCTTCCATCGGCTTTCCCGGAATTGTCTCCGAGGCCCCGGCACCCCCCCCCGGGGGCGGCCGGCCCGATCTTCCCATTTTATGAGCCCACAATTCTACTCTATCCTGCATCTGAGTTCCCTGATCGTGTTGCTGGGCTACACGTTTTACGCCTTCGCGGCGCCGGCGGAGACGCGCAAGCGGGTGATGATGATCACCGGCGTGATGAGCCTCCTGATGGTCATCAGCGGGGTGGGGTTGCTGCACAAGCTGCACCTCGGCTTTCCGGGTTGGGCGATCGTGAAGCTCGTGTGCTGGCTCGGCCTGTCGGCAACGGCCGGCTTCGCGTATCGCCGGCGCGCGCAGGCGAACATCTTCATGGTGGTCGCGTTCGTGCTCGCGATTACCGCGGTGGCAATGGTCTATCTGAAGCCGTTTTAAGGTGCGGGCGCGGGTCGGGCCCGGGCGAACACTCCCATCGTCCGCAAGCGCCGCGTTCTTGAGCGACCCTAAATCCAGCGTGGGTTCGCTCTGCGGCGTGTGGATCGACGACGCGGGGCGGGTGCATACGACGGTGACGACACCGGACGGTGGACGCGAAGAGCGGATCGAGCGGCTGCGGCCCTTTGCGTGGCTGAACGGGCCGCCGGCGGGTGAAGCCCGGCCGGGCCTGGGCGTCGAGGCCCTGCGCGGCGAAGGCCCTTTCTCCTGGTTGGCACATGCGGACGACCGCGAGACTTTCGAGGCTTTCCTGCGGGAGGCCAGGGCGACAGCGAGCGTCGACGCGATCCGCCCGATGGAGAGCCAGTTCCTGCTGCAGAACCGGGAACGGCTGTATCGAGAGCTGGCGTTCGGCCAGCTGCGGCGGTGCCAGTTCGACATCGAGGTGGCGTCGCCCGACGGGGGATTTCCCGATGCCGCGCGGCCGGCGGACCGGGTGCTCGCGATCGGGCTGCGGTGCGCGGGGAAAAACCAGCTGCTGCTCCTCGCCGAGATGACCGACGTGGCGGAAAAGAAATTGCTGGAGGAGTTCGGCGCGGCGCTGCGGGAGATCGATCCGGACACGATCGAGGGGCACAATCTCTTCAAGTTCGATTTGGACTACCTGCGCCAGCGCAGCCGGCGCCATAAGGTGCCCTGTGCCTGGGGCCGTTACGGGCAACCGGCGGCGTTTCGCAGCAGCCGCCTGAAGGTGGCCGAACGGTGGATCGACTTTCCGCGGTGCGACCTGCCGGGCCGCGCCGTGATCGACACCTACCTGCTGGTGCAGCTCTACGACATCACGGCGCGCGAGATCACTTCGTACGGGCTCAAGGAGACCGCGGTCTATTTTGGCATCACCGAAGAGGAGAGCACCCAGCGCACCTACATCGCCGGCAACCGGATTCAGGAGGCTTTCGCCGAGGACCGGGCGCGATTTTGCGCTTACCTCGAGGATGACCTGCGGGAAACCCAGGGGCTGGCGGACCAGCTGCTGCCGACTTACTTCGAGCAGGCGCGGACCTTTCCCATCCAGCTGCAAGAGGCGACGCTCCGGGGCGCGACGTCGAAAATCGACCTGCTCTTTCTCGAGGAGTATTACCACGCGCGCCAGACCTGCCCGTCGCCGCCGGAGGTGAAGCCCTTCGAAGGGGGCTACACGCGCAGTTTTCAGGAAGGGGTGTTTCGCCACGTGCTGCACTTCGACGTGGCGTCGCTCTACCCGAGCCTGTTGCTCAGTATCGGTCGCAGTCCCCGCAACGACACGCTGGGCGTCTTCATTCCGCTGCTCCGCCGCCTGCGCGAGTATCGGCTGAAGTATAAACAGCTCGCCCGAACTGCGCCCACGGCGGAGGAGCGCGGCGAAGCGCAGGCGCGGCAGACGAGCTTCAAGATCCTGATCAATTCCTTTTACGGCTACCTGGGCTTTTCGGGCGCGCGGTTCGGCGATGGCGAGCTGGCCGCCGAGGTGACGCGGCGCGGCCGCGAACTCCTGCAGGCGCTGATCGACGAATTCGCGAAGCATGGCTGCACGATTCTTGAGGCGGACACGGACGGGATCTACCTGTCGTCCGAGCAATTTTTCGACCGCGCCGACGATCTGCTGCGGCTGGTCACACCGATCCTGCCGGCCGGCATTGAGCTCGAATTCGACGGCCGCTACGCCGCGATGTTCTGTTACAAGTCGAAGAATTATGCACTGCTCGACGGCTCGAAGATCGTCCTGCGCGGCAGCGCCCTCCGTTCGCGCGGGATCGAACCCTACTTGAAGAAACTGACCGACCGGCTGATCGCGTTTCTGGTCGGGACGGTGGCGGAGTCGCCGCTCGGGTTGCTGGAGGCATATCGGAAAAACCTGGCGGGGCGGACCGTGCCGGTGGCGGAACTCGCGAAGAGTGAAACGCTGAGCCAGAGTCCCGATACCTACGAACGGTTCATCGCGGAAGGCGGGAAACCCCGCCGGGCGGCGGCGGAGGTTGCCTTGCAGCTGACGCCCCGCCCCCGGATGGGTGACCGCGTGAGCTATTACATCACTCCGCGCCTCAAAGGCCGGACCAGCGACTGGCAGCGGGCCCGCCCCCTCGAACTCTACGACGCGGCGGCCATGCCTTACGACGGAGGGTATTACACGGAGAAGCTCGACGATTGGATCGAGCGCTACGGCGCATTTCTAAACCTTCCCCCGCTGCCCGCCGCCGAAACGGGCGCGCAGGGGGAGCTTGGCTTCTGACCCGGCGGCTTACTGGATGGGGATGCGCGCCTTGTTGGCGGCGAGCCAGCTCGTGAAGTTTTGCAGCGCGGGATTGAGCGAGCGCGAAAAATCAAGGCTCCGGGCGCGGCAGAAATCGTCGGAGAAATCGTGGTTGAACTGAAACATGTTCCCGAGGTCGTCCGCGCCCGGAAAGCCCAGCTTCCGATAGTCGTCAAAAGGCATGGGATAGTAGGTGACGGGTTGCCCGAGCGCGGCACCGAGGGCCTCGGCCATTTGGGCGCCCGTCAGGTGATCGCCGGCGACGCCCACCGTACGGCCGATGAACTCGGATCCCCGCTTGAAGATCCCGTAGGCGCAACGACCGATGTCCTCGGCCGCGATTCCGGGGAGTTTGCGGTCGCCCATGGGCAGCGCGAACACGAGCTTGCCGTCGGCGCCCTTGCGCGGGCCCATGCCGAAGTAGATCAGGTTCTCCCAGTAGAAGGAGGTGTTGAAAAAAGTGGTGGGCACCCCCGCGGTGGTGAACAGCGCGTTGCTCTCCCCCTTGGCGTCGAAATGCGGGACCTTGTAGTCACCCTGCAGCGTCGGCATGCGGTTGTCGGAAAGCGGAATCGATTTCCGGGTATCCTCGAGGGTGGACCAGATGACGTGCTTCACCCCGGCGACCTTGGCGGCGTTCGCCATCGCCGCGGCCTCCGCCCTTTCCTTGGCGGGTGAAAAATGCGCCCAGAAAAACGTGACGCAGTAGGCCCCGTGCGCACCGGCAAACGCCCGCTGGAGACTGGCCTCGTCGTCAACGTCGCCTGCGACCACCTCGGCCCCGAGTGCGGCGAGGGCGCGGGCTTTTTCCGAGTTTACGTCCCGGGTGATGGCGCGGGCGGTGAACCCGCCGCTGGGATCGTCGAGGATGGCGCGGACCAAGCCGCCGCCTTGGGCGCCCGTGGCACCGACAACTGCAATGATTTTATTGCTCATGGGATTTTAGGTGAATGAAGGGGGCTTCTCTGTCGCCACTGATGATGGCGGCTTTTGGCGTGCAGGCAAATCAGGCGACGCATCCGCCTCGGTTTTATCGTGGCGGGCTTGTCCGCCAGCGATGGTTGGAGAGGATCCGCTGGCGCGACTTGAGCGGGGGAAGCCCGGGAGCTTTCGTTGCGAACAGAAACGCGCGGGGATTGAGCATCCGCCCGCGCGCGAAAAAATACCGGTCAGCTCCAGCGCAGATTTGTCCGCGACAGCGGCATCTCGCGGATGCGCTTGCCGGTGGCCGCGAAGATCGCATTGCACACGGCGGGAGCGAGCGGCGGCAGCGCCGGCTCACCCAGGCCCGTCGTCGGATAGTTGGTCCGCAGGAAGTGCGTCTCGATCTTCGTGGGCGCGTCGGGCATGCGCAGCAGCGGGTAGTCGTTGAAGTTGCTCTGCACGATCCGCCCGCGCTCGATGTTGAGCTCCTGGAACATCAGCGTGCTGAGGCCGTCAACTACCGATCCTTCGACCTGGTTCTCGGCTCCGCTCAGATTGATGATCTGCGCCCCGATGTCGCACCCGCAGACGACGCGGTCGACCTTGAGCTGGCCATCCTTGGCGACCGTGACTTCGGCGACCTGCACAAAATAGCCACGATGGCTGAAGTGGAATGCGATGCCGGCGCCCTGGCCCTTCGCGAATTTATTTTTGCCCCAATCGGCTTTCTCGGCCGTGAATTTCACGAGATTGCGCATGCGCACGGCATTGAAGGCGTTGGGATTGGGTCGTCCGCTGCCGCCAGCCTTCGCCGGAATCTCGGAGCTGGCATCGAGCAATTCGAGACGCAGTTCGACCGGATCGCGTCCGCCGGCGTGGGCGAGTTCATCAAGGAAGCTTTGGAATACCCACGCGAACACGCAGCCGTTCGGAGCGCGCCACGGTCCCATCGGCCAACCCGTGTCGAAGAGGGTCTGCTCCGCGAGGTAATTGGGGATGCGCCGGCTGGGGAATTCTTCCGCGCCGAGACCGCTGGATGCCTGCCCGGGGACGTAACCAAACGTGAAGAAATGGTTCTTCCACGCGACGATCTTGCCGTTGCCGTCGACGCCGCCCTTGAGGAAATGAATCCCGCCCGGCCGGTAGTGATCGTGTTTCAGATCGTCTTCCCGGGTCCAGGTGAGCTTCACCGGGGCATTGACCTTCAGGGCGATGGCCGCGGCTTCGACGACGAAATCCACACTGGTTCGCCGGCCGAACGCACCGCCATTGCGGGTGATGTGAAGGGTGATTTTTTCGGTCGGGATCCCAAACAGCCGCGTGATCGCCTGCTGGCCCCAGATGGGCATTTGAGTGGGAGACCAGACTTCCATCGCGCCGTCTTTGAAATGCGCCGTGGTGTTCTGTGGCTCGAGGGTGGCGTGAGAGACGAACGGGTACAGGTATTCCCCTTCGACCACTTTGGCGGCACCGGTGAGCCCGGCGGCGATGTCACCGTCTTTGCGCACCTGCTTCGCGCCCGGTTGCGCGGCCCGCTGGCGGGCCTGCGTGACGAAAGCATCCCAGCTTTCACCGGCGACCTTGCCCTCGTCCCAGACCACCTTGAGTTGCTTGCGCGCGCTCAGGGCATTCCAGGTCGAATCCGCCACGATCGCGACACCGGGCACGAGTTCCCGTACGTTACCCTTGCCTTCGATGATGAAGGCATCGCGCACGCCGGGCATGGATTTGATCTGGTCGAGATTGGCGCTGACAACTTTGCCGCCGAAGGCCGGGCACCGTTCGTAGACGGCGTAAAGCATGCCGGGCACTTTGACGTCGATGCCGAACAGCGGCTGGCCGGTGACAACCTTGGGATTGTCGACTCCGCCGACGCGGGTGCCGAGCAGGGTGTACTCACCCGGCTGTTTGAGTTTGACCGCAGCCGCTTCGGGCACGGGCAGCTTCGCGGCGGTCGCGACGAGCGCGCCGTATTTCAGCGTCTTGCCGGACGGCCGATGGTGTGCGGCGCCATCCTTGGCGTAGCACTCGGCTGCCGGGACGTTCCAGGTTTGCGCGGCGGCCGTCACGAGCATCGTGCGGGCCGTGGCCCCGATCAGGTGGAACGGTTCATAGTCCGTCGGCGTGGAGGCGCTGCCGCCGGCCCCCTGGCTGTCGCCGTAGGCGGGATTGAGATCGCCCTGCTCAATGACGATGTCCTTCCAACTCACCTCGAGTTGCTCGGCGATGACCATGGGCAGCGCAGTTTTCACGCCCTGGCCCATTTCCGGGCGCTTCGAGATCAGGGTGACTACGCCCTGCGGGGAAATGCGGATGAGCGCGTTGGGCGAAAAAACATCGCCGGTTCCCGCGGTGGCGTGGGCGGCGGTGGCTTCGCCGGCGGACTTGAAATAGAAGGCGAGCAGCAGGCCGCTGCCACCGAGCGCGGACGACTTGAGGAAGCCGCGGCGATTCATCGAACTGGAAAGGGCCGAGGGGTTCATCGTGCGCCCTCCTTGTTCACCGCGAGCGGCTCTTTGGCAGAAGCGCTGGTGGCCACGGCCATTTCAGCGGCGCGCTTGATGCCGGCTTTGATCCGCAGGTAGGTGCCGCAGCGACAGAGATTGCCCGCCATCGCGCCGTCGATGTCCTCGTCGGTGGGCTTCGGGTTGCTCTTCAGCAACGCCGCCGCCGTCATGATCTGGCCGGCCTGACAGTAGCCGCATTGGGGAACGTCCAGTTCGCACCACGCTTGTTGCAGGGGATGCGAACCGTTCTGAGTGAGTCCCTCGATGGTGGTGACCGCCATGCGACCAACCGTGGAAACAGGTGTCATGCAGGCGCGGGTGGGCACCCCGTTCAGATGGATGGTGCAGGCGCCGCACTGACCGACGCCGCAGCCAAACTTGGTGCCGGGCAGATCGAGGGTATCACGGAGCACCCAGAGCATCGGGGTGTCCGGTGCAGCGTCCACGGTGCGGGACTGGCCATTGACATTCAGCGTGTATTTCATGGGGAACAAAGCCCGTCGACGGACGGGAAAAGCTGGAGGCGGAGCGTAGAGCCGGCGGGATGGTGGTCAACAGCCGGCGGAAAATGTTTTCGTCCGATCTCTGTGCGACCAACGGCGTGAACGAAGTGACGCGAAGGCCTGAAATAAAAACGCGCCCCCGTCGGGGACGGGGGCGCGTTTCAATTCATCGCTGCGCACCGGGAGCGAGGTGCATCGCCCCCGGCGGGGGAAAATCCCGCCGGCTAACTCCAGCGGAGATCGGTCCGGGAGAGCGGGAATTGGCGGACCCGCTTGCCGGTGGCGGCGAAGATCGCGTTGCACACGGCGGGTGCGACCGGAGGCAGGGCGGGCTCGCCGATACCGGTGGTGGGGTAATTGGTCTTGAGGAAGTGGGTTTCAACCTTCGTCGGCGCGTCCGGCATCCGGATCATCGCGTAGTCGTTGAAGTTTGCCTGCACCACCCGGCCGCGCTCGATGTTGAGTTCCTGGAACATCATCGTGCCGAGCCCGTCGACCACGGAGCCCTCGACCTGGTTTTCCGCGCCGCTGAGATTGACCACCTGCTGGCCGATGTCGCACGTGACGACGACGCGATCCACCTTGAGCTGGCCGTCCTTCGACACCGTGACCTCGGCGACCTGGGCAAAGTAACCGCGGTGGCTGAAGTGAAACGCGATGCCGGCCCCGCGTCCTTTTTCGAATTTCGCTTTGCCCCAGCCGGCTTTTTCCGCCGCGAGTTTGAGCACGCCCTTCATGCGGGCGACGTTGTAGCCGGGCGCGGGCCCGCGGCCTCCGCCACCACCGGCGGAAGCGGGCATCTCGGCCTTTTCGCCGAGCAATTCCATGCGGAATTCAAACGGGTCGCGGCCGGCGGCGGTCGCGAGCTCGTCGATGAAACTGTGAATCACCCACGCGAAGACGCAGCTGCCCGGCGCGCGCCAGGGGCCCATCGGCCAGCCGCATTCGAAGATGGTCTGCTCCGCGAGGTAGTTCGGCACCCAGCGGCCGGGAAATTCGTCGCCGCTGAGGTTGCCCCCGCTGCCGGGGGTACCACCGTTGCCGAAGGTGAAAAAGTTATTTTTCCACGCGACGAGCTTGCCGCTGGCATCGACGGCGCCCTTGAGGAAATGGATACCGCCCGGGCGCATCTGGTCGTGGCGCAGGTCGTCTTCGCGGTTCCAGGTCAGCTTGACCGGGCCGTTAACTTTTTGGGCGATCGCCGCAGCCTCGATGACAAAATCCGCGCTGAGCCGGCGGCCGAAGCCACCGCCGCTACGGGTGATGTGGAAGGTGATTTTCTCGGCCGGGATGCCGAGGGTGCGGGTGATGATCTGCGCGCCGCTGCCGGGATTCTGCGAGGGCGCCCAGATCTCCATCGCGCCGTCCTTGAAATGAGCAGTGCAATTCTGCGGCTCCAGATTGGCGTGCGAAATGAACGGGTAGAGGTATTCCGCCTCGACGACCTTCGCCGCGCCGGTGAAGGCTGCCGCGACATCGCCATCCTTGCGCAGGACTTTTTCGCCGGGCTTGGTCGAAAGGTCCTTCGCCTGCGCGACGAACTTGTCCCAGCCCGTGTCGGCGACCTTGCCTTCATCCCAGACGACCTTGAGTTGCCGCCGCGCCGAAAAAGCCGCCCATGTCGAGTCGGCGATGATGGCGACGCCGGGCATGAGGCCGCTGAGGACATTGGTGCCTTCGAGGACGAAGGCATCCTTCACGCCGGGCAGCGTCTTGATTTGCTCAAGGTTGGCGCTGACGACTTTGCCGCCGAACGCCGGCGACTTTTCGTAGACGGCGTAAAGCATGCCGGGCACCTTCACGTCGATGCCGAAGAGGCGCTGCCCGGTGACGACCTTGGGATTGTCGACGCCCGTGACGCGCGTGCCGAGCAGCGTAAAGTCCTTCGGGTCTTTCGGCTTCGCGGCATCGCCGGTCGGAACGGGCAGGGTCGCGGCTTTGGCCACGAGCTGGCCGTAATTGAGCGATTTGCCGGACGGACGGTGGTGGACGGCGGCGTTCTTCGCGTAGCACTCGCTGACCGGCACGTTCCAAGTTTGCGCGGCAGCTGCGACGAGCATTGCGCGGGCAGTCGCGCCGAGCTGGTGGAAATTGTCGTAGTTGGTCGGCGTCGACGTGCTGCCGCCGGCGCTCTGGCCGCCGTATTTCTGGTCGAGGTCGCCCTGCTCGATGGTGATGTCCTTCCAATTCACCTCAAGCTCCTCGGCGATGATCATCGGGAGCGAGGTTTTCACGCCCTGGCCCATCTCCGGCTGCTTCGACACGATGGTGACAGCGCCGCTGGCCGAGATGCGGACAAACACGTTGGGGGCGAACTCCGTCGCCGCGCCACCCGTGCCCTTGGTCACGCTGGCGCCGAGTGCACGATTCGCGGAATTGGCGTAGACGCCGAGCACGAGGCCACCGCCGGCGAGGGCGGAAAGCCTGAGGAAGCCGC
Source organism: Opitutia bacterium (assembly GCA_947474935.1). GTDB lineage: Bacteria > Verrucomicrobiota > Verrucomicrobiia > Opitutales > Opitutaceae > ER46. Next base: position 96,065 of record CANJKL010000010.1, on the reverse strand, counting down.
GGCGATCGAGGGGTTGATCGAGAGTGGGGGTGTTCATCTCGCACCTCCTTGGCTGGTGGCGACCTTGGCCCGGCCCGGGGCGGTGCTGGTGCTGCCGGCGGCGATGTCGGCCGCGCGCTTGATCCCGGCGCGGATGCGCAGATACGTACCGCAACGGCAGAGGTTGCCGGCCATGGTGCCGTCGATTTCTTCGTCGCTGGGCTTCGGGTTGCTCTTGAGCAACGCCGCCGCCGTCATGATCTGGCCGGCCTGACAGTAGCCGCACTGCGGCACGTCGAGCTCGCACCACGCCTGTTGGAGTGGGTGCGCGCCGGCAGGATCCAGTCCCTCGATGGTGGTCACCGCCATGCGACCGACGGTGGAGACCGGGGTCATGCACGCCCGGGTGGGCACGCCGTTGACGTGGATGGTGCAGGCGCCGCATTGACCGACGCCGCAACCGAACTTGGTGCCAGCCAGATCGAGGTGATCGCGGAGTACCCAAAGCATCGGAGTATCCGGCGCCAGGTCCACGGTGCGGGACTGGCCATTGACATTGAGCGTGTATTTCATGGGGAGGTAACGGGGACCATGGGCCAAGGGAAAAACCGACAGCGGGAGCGTAGGGTTCCCGGTGCCGCGGTCAACAGCACGCGGCAGGCTTTTTGTTCAAAAAGCCCTCCGCGCGCTGCCACCCGGCCCGGCGTGCGACGGGCGGTTACGGCGCCGCGCTGCGGCGCAAGACCCAATCGACAATCGCGTCGTCGGATTCGAGCCGCCAGACGAGGTTGAGGAACTCGGCGGGTAGAATGTCGTGTTCCTTGAAAAAGCGCCGGTCGCCGCCGCAGGAGTACATCAGCGACGGAGGCAGCTCGCCGCGGAGCTTGGCGCGGGCCTTGGGCAGCAGCCGGGGGAGCCACGCGATGCCGCGCACGGCGTCGGTCTTGCCCGGCAAATTCGTGTCATCCAGCACCACCGTCGACGTGCGACCCTGCTGGGCGTTGAGGAAATAGTCGCGGCGCACCAGTTCGATCGCCAGCGCCAGCTCCGGTCCGGGTTCGCCGTTGTAGCCGTTGTGATCCTCCGCGTAGTCGAAGAGGTTCTGCGCCGAGATGCCGTTGGCGGCAAGATAGGCGCGGTCGTCGGCGCTGCAGATCTGGTCCGCGCTGCGCACGCCCTGGGCGTGGAGGGCGACCGCCTGATCGTAGATGGCGCGGAATTTCCGGGGAAAATCGAAGTGTTTCATGGCAGGTCGATAACGAGCCGATCCGCCGCCGGGATGCAAATCGGCGCGCGGATTTTTTTGGCCGGGCTCCGGGGTCAATCCGCCGGGCGGAAATCGATGAGGCGCTTGTAGCGGTCGACTTTGTCGACCACCACATCGAGCCGGCCGTTGAGCTCGAAGCGGCGCTTGCGGCGGCGGCCCACGAGCGCGGTGCCGTCGTTACTGGGGTTGTACTGGTCGTCGCCGAGGGTGCTCGCGGCGACGAAGCCGAACGTCATCGACTCGACGAGCTCGATGAAGAATCCGTTGGGGCGCACGTCGGTGATCACCGCGGCAAATTTCGCCCGCGGTTTCTTGGCCGCCTCGCGCTCGAAGAACTCGAGCAGCTTGATCTTCACGCTCTCCCGCTCGGCCTCGGCACTGCTGATTTCCGTCAGGCTGAGGTGCTCGCCGAGCCGTTCGACGCGATTGCGATCGTAGCCCTGGCCGTGGCCGCCGGGCCGTTTGCCGCCGTGCTTTTCCAGATAGTGTTCGAACACCCGGTGGACCACGAGATCGGCGTAGCGGCGGATCGGCGACGTGAAGTGGGTGTAATCCTTCTTGTGCAATCCGAAATGGCCGTCGGGCGTCGCGCGGTAGGCGGCCTTTTTCAGGCTGCGGAGCAATTGCGTGCGCAGGGTGTAGCCCTGCGGGTGGGTGCGCAGCTTTTCCAGCAGACGGAGGAGTTCCGCCCGGACGGTGAGATCGCCCGCCTCGACGTTGAAGGTGGCCAGCAGGGTGCGATACTCCTCGAGTTTTTCGACATCCGGGTCGTCGTGCACACGATAGAGGGAGGCCAGCGACCGGGAACGGGTCACCCGGGCGACGGCTTCGTTCGCGGCGAGCATGAATTCCTCGATGAGCTGATGACTTTCATCGTGCTCGATTTTTTCGAGCCGGTCGGCGTAGCCCTGCGGGTCGACGAAGATTTTTGTCTCGGGCATGTCGAGGTCCAGGCTGCCGTGCGCCATCCGGTCCTTGCGCAGTTTCGCGGCGATTTTCCACAGGGCGCGGATCCACGTCTGCAGGTCGGTGAGTTCCGCGTCGCTCAGGTCGCGCAGCGCCCGGCCGGTCGAGCCGGTTTGGTGTTTTGGCGGGAGGGGCAGGGCGCGGATGCGTTCGAGATCGTTTTCGAACAGGAAGGCGTAGGCCTGCTTGTAGGTCAGCCGCTTGCGGCTGCGAATGACGGTGTTCGCGTAGGTCGTCTCCTTGGGCCGGCCGTTTTTGGCGAAAGTCAGGAACACGGCCTTGCACAGGCGATCCTGGGCTTCCACGAGCGAACACAGACCGTTCGAAAGCTTTTCCGGCAGCATCGGGACGACGACGCCGACGAGATAGGTGGAATTGCCCCGTCGTTGCGCTTCGAGATCCAGCGCGGTCCCCGGGCGGACGTAGGTCGAGACATCTGCGATGTGGATGCCGACGCGCACCTCGCCGCCGTCCAGTAATTCATACGAGAGCGCGTCGTCGAAATCCTTCGCGTCGTCCGGGTCGATCGTGAACACCGGCTTCTCCCGGTAGTCCAGCCGGTCCGCGGCTTCGCGGGGGTGCACCTGGTCGGGCAGCGCGGCCGCCTCCTTTTCCACGGCGGGGGGAAACTCGGTGGCGAGATTGTATTTGAGGAAGATGCCGAGGAGTTCGGCGCGGGGTTCGTGCGTTTTTCCGAGCCGCGCGGTGAGTGTCCCCGTGAGCGGATCGTGGCGGTTGTTCCACTCGTCGAGCTGGACGACGACTTTGTCGCCCTCCTTCGGCACCGGCGTGAGCCCGCTCTTCGCGGGATTTCCGATGGTGATTTCGTAGCTGAAGCGTGGATCGTCGGGCTGGACAACGAAATCGCGCCGGCCGCGCCGGAGTTCGCCCACGATCGCCTCCCGGCCGCGTTCGAGCACCCGGATGACGCCGCCGATCTTCTCGCCGGCGCGCCGGCCCTTGCGCCCGGGAAACTCGCGGGCCAGCACGCGGTCGCCCGGCAGGGCGACGCCCGTGTCCTCGGGGAAAACCTGCAGCGCTGGCTCCGCCGCGGCTCCGGCCACGCCCTCGCGCACGACAAACGCGGACCCGCCGCCGCGGAACTGAATGCGCCCGATCAATTCGCCCGCCCGCAGCTTGAGGGTCGCGGGCGCGTCCTTTTTTCGCAGGGCGGCCGCGGGCGCTTTCTCGCGGGCGGGCGCCGGCAGCGGCCGGTCGCCGGTGGCGGCGGGCGGGGCGCCACGCCGGGTGGGAGTGAAGATCGCCCGGGTTTCGGCGGCCGGCCGGCGCTCGCCCGCGGCGTCGCGGGGCGCGATGCGGCCGTTGCCCTTGCGGACAAATTCGCCCGCTTTCAGGAGCAGGCGCACCTCATGCGCGAGCTTGGCGCGCTCCTTTTTTTTCAGGCCGAGCCGGTGGGCGAGTTCAAATTCGTTGGCGGGCGAATAATCGGAGGCCTTCAGCAAGCCCAGTAAACGATCGCGAAGTGACATGGAAATTTTCTGCCGCAGCGCATGATTCGCGCTTTGAGATTGGACTGGACGAAACAGTCCGGCTTAGTTGCGGGCGATGAAAATCGTCCACGCGGCGAGCGAGCTATTCCCCTACATCAAGACTGGCGGACTGGCGGATGCCGTCGGTGCGCTCACGGGGGCGCTGGCGGACAACGGCCACGAAGTCGCCGTTTTTTTGCCGGGATACCGCGCCGCCCTGGAGCATCGGGACGCGGCCGGGGCGGAGCGAAAGTGGCGGTTGAAGATCGAGATGGGGGACCAGTTTCTTTCGGGCGACGTCCGGGTTTTTTCGCCCCGCCGGAACCTCCGGGTGTATCTGGTCTGCCGCGAGGAATTCTTTGACCGGCGCGCCCCCTACGGCAACGGCGAGCGGGACTTCGAGGACAACGCCGACCGCTTCATCTTTTTCTGCAAGGCCGTGGTCGAGACGCTGCGCCTGGAGGACCTCCAGGCTGACATCGTGCACAGTCACGACTGGCAGTCCGCGTTGCTGCCGTTGCTGCTGCGGCAGGCCGAACGCCGCCATGGCGTGACGCTGGCGCTCAAGACGATGTTCACGATTCACAATATCGCATACCAGGGCGTGTTTCCGGCGGCCACCTTCGCGCGGACGAATCTTCCGGACGAACTTTTTCACATCGACGGGCTCGAATACTATTCGCAGATCAACTTGCTGAAGGGCGGCATGCTGTTCGCCGACCGCGTCACGACGGTCAGCCCCCGCTATGCGCAGGAGATCCAGACGCCCGAGTTCGGCTGCGGGCTCGACGGAGTGGTGCAAACGCGGGCCGACGACTTGGTGGGCTTGCTCAACGGCATCGACACCTCGATCTGGAATCCCGCCGTGGATGCGCTGCTGCCCGCGCGCTATTCGGCGGTGAACATGACGGGCCGGGCGGTCTGCCGCGCCGCCCTGCTTGAGGGCTGTGGTTTTGCCGCCGGCTACAAGGGGCCTGTTTTCGGCATGATCTGCCGGCTGACGGAGCAGAAGGGCGTCGACCTCGTGCTGGCCAACCGCGACTTCTTCCTCGCCCAGGACTGCCGGCTGGTCGTGCTCGGATCGGGCGACCCCCGGCTCGAAAGCGAGCTGCGCGCGCTGGCGGCCGAGGCGCCGCAAAAAATTTCCCTCAGCGTACGCCTCGACGAGGCGATGAGCCATCTCATCGAGGCGGGGTCGGATTTTTTTGTGATGCCCTCGATTTTCGAGCCGTGCGGCCTCAACCAGATGTACTCGCAGGCCTATGGCACCGTGCCGATCGTCAGCCGGGTCGGGGGGCTGGCCGATACCGTGATCGATGCCGACACGGATCCAGCCGCAGGCACCGGCCTGATGTGCGACCCGAATGCGGCGGGCTTACGCGATGCGCTGCAGCGGGCGTTGCGTCTTTTCGGCGACGGCAAACGCCACGCCGCGGTACAGCATCGGGGCATGGCGCGCGATTTCAGCTGGAAATCCGCGGCCGCCGGTTACGAGCGTCTCTATCAGGATTCGCTCTGACCGGGCTGGCGGGGAATGCCCCGCCGCACGCATCATGACGCCCACACTGCTTTGGTTCAGGCAGGACCTGCGGTTGCAGGACAATCCGGCATTGGAGGCGGCAGTGGCCCGCGGCGGACCTGTCGTGCCGATCTACGTGCTCGACGATACGGCGGAGAAACCGTGGGCGCCGGCCGGGGCTTCGCGCTGGTGGCTGCATCATTCGCTCGCCGCGCTGGACGCTGCGTTGCGCGAACGCGGGTCGCGGCTGATTCTGGCACGGGGCGAATCCGCCGCCGTGCTGCGGGCGGCGGCTCGCGCGACGGGAGCCGATGCGATCTATTGGAACCGGCGGTATGAGCCGTCGGCGGTCGCGCGCGACGCGAAATTGAAACAGGAATTCGCCGCGGCCGGGTTCGAGGCGAAGAGCTTCAACGGCGCGCTGCTCAACGAGCCGCATGCCATCGCCAACAAGCAGGGCCGCCCTTTTCAGGTGTTCACCCCGTATTGGCGGCATTGCCTGACGCTGCCGGTGGCGGCGCCCGTGAAAACCCCCGAGGGGAAGTTCCGGCCGCCGGCGGCGTGGCCCAAGTCAGTCGAACTGGCGGAACTGGGTTTGCTGCCCCGCATAGATTGGACCGCCGGCATGCACGCCACGTGGGAACCCGGCGAGGCGGGCGCGCAGAAAAGGCTGCGGCGATTTCTGACGCGGGCGCTCGACGGGTATGATGAGCGCCGCAACACGCCGGCCGACGACGGCACCTCGATGCTTTCGTCGCATCTGCACTTCGGGGAAATTGGGCCGCGGCAGATCTGGGCGGCAATCCAGGCCCGCTCGCGGGACACGGGGGTGTTTCCGCCAAGCAAGGGCGCCGGCGTGTTTCTGGCTGAGATCGGCTGGCGTGAGTTTGCGCACCACCTGCTGTTTCATTTTCCGCAGACCCCCGCGCAACCCTTGCGGGAGGAGTTCGCCCGCTTTCCTTGGGCGGCAGATCCGGGCGGAAAAAAACTGCGCGCGTGGCAACAGGGTCGCACCGGTTATCCGCTGGTCGATGCGGGCATGCGGCAACTTTGGCACACGGGCTGGATGCACAATCGCGTCCGGATGGTGGTCGCTTCGTTTCTCGTGAAGCACCTACGCCTCTCCTGGACCCATGGCGCCGCGTGGTTTTGGGACACGCTGGTCGATGCGGATCTCGCGAACAACACCCTCGGCTGGCAGTGGAGCGCGGGTTGCGGCGCCGATGCCGCGCCGTATTTCCGGATTTTCGCGCCGGTGCTGCAGGGCGTGAAGTTCGATCCCGCGGGGGACTACGTCCGCCATTGGGTGCCGGAGTTGGCGAAAATGCCGGCGGACCATATTCAGGCGCCTTGGGAGGCCCCGCTCCACGTGCTGGCGGCCGCGGGAGTGACGCTTGGGGAAAACTATCCCCATCCGATCGTCGACCACGCGCAGGCGCGGGCCGAAGCCCTGGCCGCGCTCAAGCAATTGCGTGGCTTCGCGCCCGCCGCGAATGCACCATTCCCGTCAGAAATGAAACCAGCCCGGAAAGGGAGCGCATGAAAATCGTGGTCGCCGGTGCGTCGGGCTTCGTCGGTCGCGCCTTGGTGCAAGCGCTGGGCGCCGCGGGGCACGAGGTGCAGTCGCTCGTCCGCCGCGCCGCCCGCGCGAAGGGCGAGGTGAGCTGGGATCCCGCCGCGGGTGTTCTCGATACCGCGGCGCTCGGCGAGGTGGATGCCGTCGTGAACCTGGCCGGAGAAAATATCGCGGCGGGACGCTGGTCCGTCGCCCGCCGGGAGCGGATCCTGCGCAGCCGCGTCGAGGCCACCCGCACGCTGGTGCTCGCGGTGGCGCGCATGGAACGCAAACCGCGGGTGTTCGTGAACGCGTCGGCGGTCGGCATCTATGGTGACCGGGGCGACGAGGTGCTGACCGAGGAGAGCGCGATGGGGCAGGGGTTCCTGCCGGAAGTGTGCCTCGCGTGGGAGACTCATGCGGAGGGTGCGACGCGCCTCGGCGTGCGCACCGTGTTGCTGCGCTTTGGGGTGGTGCTGGCGCCGGACGGCGGCGCGCTGGCCCGGCTGCTGCCGGTTTTCCGGCTTTGCCTCGGGGGAAAACTCGGATCAGGCCGGCAATGGATGAGCTGGGTGAGCCGGGAGGATGCGATCGGGGCCGTGAGCCATGTGCTGTGCGACGAGCGTTGCGTCGGTCCGGTCAATGTCGTCGCCCCGGAGGCGGTCACGAACGCGGCGTTCACCACGGCGCTGGGCCGGGCGGTGCACCGGCCGGCGATCTTCACCGTCCCGGCCTTTGCGCTGCGGCTGGGATTCGGCCGGATGGCGGTGGAAACGCTGCTCGCGAGCACGCGCGTGAGCCCGCAACGGTTGCAGGACACCGGCTACGTCTTTCAGCACCCGACGCTGGAGTCCGCCCTGCGGGGAGTGGGGTAGCTATCCCGGGGACCCGCCCGACGTCACCCTTCCAGGCCCCAGTCGCCGAACTCCCACTCGTCTTTCCGTACGGCGTGGCCGTTCTCCAGCAGCGCGTTGTTCAAGAAGACCTCTCCGCCCGATTTCGTCGGCACGAAGACTTCGGCCAGATAGCGATCGTATTTGTCCGGCTTCGTGGTGTGGATCACGAGATCGCCAGCGGAGTCCCCGAGCAACGCCTCGACAAACCGTTTGGCGACCCTGCCCTCGGGCGTGCTCATCTCCGGACAATCCAGGCCGCGCAGACGGAGCTTCTGCTCGATGAAAACCCCGGGCGAGACCTCGAGGGCGATGACCAGCGTGTCGCCATCGACCACGCGGACGGGCCGGGCGGCGTAGGTGAAGAGATCGGCCCGAGTTGCATCCTCTGCGAGAGTGATGCGACTCGCCCTGAGCGATGTCGAAGGGTTCGCCTTCGCGATCCGGACGATGTCGCCCTTGGCGAACCGCTTCGCCTGCCTGCCCTGAGCGGCGTCGAAGGGCTCCGGCGAGAGGGGCCAGTAGTGCCGGAAACCGAGATCGACCGAGAGCCCGATGCTCTTTTCCACGATGAGGTGCAGCCCGGGCGTGCCGCGGTTGGGCGCCTACGCGGGCATCGAGTTCGCTAAGTTTGGCGGCCAGGGCCTTGTGATTGACGAGCAACTGGCGGAGACGGACGAAGGCGCGGACGATGATCAGGCTCATTTGCACGGCGCGGGAGCTGTTCAGGATATTGGCGGCTTGCAGGGCTCCGTGTTCGGTGAAGGCGTAAGGGAGGACCGGAGAAAACTTGAGGGCGCGGAGGTGCTCACAATTTGCAACCACCTCGGCCTTCTCGTCAGGCGTGAGCTGAAACATGAAGTCCGCGGGAAAGCGCGGGCCGAGGCAAGCGCGGGGCGCTACCGGAATTCCGGTAGGGCCGCGTCGCACCTCACGGCTCATCCCGGAAACTTCCGTTTTTGCGGGACGTTGCCGGGAGGAAGGTCTCCTCCGGATTTGTGATTGAAGGGGTGCGTGAGGAACGCCAGACCCGCCATCGGTCGCAAGCAACCCCTCGCCCCATGAAATCCCCGACCCGTTCGCAGTTCATTCTGTTGGTTTGCGCCCTCAGCGCGTCGCCGCCCGCGTTCTTCGCGGCCGACGTGATTCCCCTGCCGGGAACGGCTCCGCTGCGCGAGGAGGGAAACCTAACCGAGCGCGTGATCGATGGGGCCAACGCCTACATGCGGAATGAGACCAAGCGGGTCGCGGCGGCGCGGGAGACGTTGTGGAAGCCGGACTATGCCTCGCGCCCGGCCTACGAGCAGTCGGTCGAAGCGAACCGGAAGCGATTCCACGCGTATATCGGTTTGAAGGATTCGCGGGTGGCGGTGGACCGTTTGGAACTGGTCGCGACCGTGGAGCAATCGGCGCTGGCGGCGGAAACAGGATCATTTTCGGTTTACGCCGTGCGCTGGCCGGTGCTGGCGGGCGTCGATGCGGAAGGATTGTTGCTGGAGCCGAAGAGTCCGGCGCGGGCCCAGGTCGTGGTTTTGCCGGATGCGGATTGGTCGCCGGAGTCCGTCGCGGGGCTCGAACCAGGCGTGCCGGGGCGCCGGCAGGTGGCCCGCCGGCTGGCGGAAAGCGGCTGTCGCGTCCTGATCCCGACGTTGATCGACCGGTCGGGGAAATGGTCCGGGCAACCCGGCGGGCGCAAAGCGCCGCATCTCTCCCATCGCGAGTTCATCTATCTCGCGGGGTATACGCTGAGCCGCCACGTCATCGGTTACGAAGTGCAGCGCACCCTGGCGGCGGTCGACTACTTCAAGTTGCGCGACGCCTCGCTTCCCGTCGGGGTGCTCGGTTACGGCGAAGGCGCCCTGATCGGAATGTACAGTGCCGCGGCGGACACGCGGATCGATGCGACCCTCGTGAGCGGCTACTTCCAGCAACGGGAGGGCCTGTGGCAGGAACCCAATTATCGGAATGTCTGGGGACTGCTGCACGAGTTCGGCGATGCGGGGGTGGCCCGCTTGATTGTTCCGCGCGGATTGGTGGTGGAGGCGTCGCGGGGTCCCGCCTGTCCCGGGCGGCCGGTCACGAATGTCCCGGTGGACGTTACGGCGGGCCGGCTGACCTCGCCACCGGTTGACTCGGTGCGCGCGGAGTTTGAACTCGCGGCCGGCTTCTACCGAAGGCTGGGCGCGTCGTCGAAGCTGGCCCTGACGGTCAGCGGCGACGGGCAGGGCGAACCCTTTACGGACGCGGGCATCAGCGCGTTTTTAGGCGCGCTTGGTGGCGGCGTCCCGGCCGCGGTAGCGGACGCGGTTCTGACCGACCGACGCCGCGGCTTCGATCCGTCCACCCGGCTGCACCGGCAGTTCGATCAACTGGTGGCGCACACGCAGGAAGTGATGTTGTCGAGCCCGCTGCGCCGCTCCGAATTCTGGGCCAAGAAAGACCCGCTCGCTCCGCTGGCGCGCAACACCTACCAGCAGCAACGGGCGTTTGTCCCCGACAAACCCTATTCCGTCGACAAGTGGGTGGAGCTGACGCGCGACTACCGCCGGTATTTTTGGGAAGAAGTGCTGGGCCGTGCCTCCCCGCCGAGTTTGCCGCCGAACGCCCGCACCAGGCAGTTTCTGGATGAGCCGCGTTTCAACGGTTACGAGGTCGTGATGGACGTCTGGCCGGAGGTGATCAACTACGGCGTCCTGCTCGTGCCGAAGGGACTCCGCCCGGGCGAGCGGCGGCCGGTGGTCGTGGTGCAGCACGGTTATCAGGACTTCCCGAAAAAAGTCACCGACCCGCACTTCCCCGGACCGACGATTTATCAGGTGGCCGGAGCCGACCTCGCCGACCGGGGGTTCATCGTCTACGCGCCGCAAAATCTTTACGTGCTTCCCGAGAAGTTTCCGTTGATTCAGCGGATGGGCGCTCCGCTCAAGCAGTCGATGTGGTCGGTCATGATCGCGCAGCATCAACAGCTGGTCCGGTGGCTGCAGGGCCTGCCGATGGTCGCGCCCGGGCGGATCGGTTTTTACGGGCTGTCCTACGGCGGGAAATCGGCCGTTTTTCTTCCCGCGGTGATCGAGGAATACACGCTGTCCATTTGTTCCGGTGACTGGACCGAACGGGTGTGGAAGAACTCGAACCTTCGCTCCGATTTCATCTTTACCTGGGGCGGAGCGTTTCCACAGATCGAATTCAACTTCGCCGAGACCTTCAACTACGCCGAGATTTCCGGGTTGATCGCGCCCCGGCCATTTATGGTGGAGCGGGGACATTACGATCCGGTGTCGCCGGATGAGTGGGTGGCCTTCGAATTTGCCCGTACCCGCTGGCTTTACCAGCACCTCGGCATCGGGGAACGCGCGGAATTTGAATTCTTTCCCGGTGGCCATCAGATGAACAAGCAGGGCACCTTCCGCTTCCTGCACAAGCATCTCGGCTGGCCCGAACCGTGATCGGATCCGCCGCCCGCCGTCGTTTCCGCGGGAATTATTCTCTCATGCTGTCTCCCCTTTTCGTCCGCCGTCACCTCGCGTGTCTCCTTGTTTCGGGCCTGCTGGGGGGCCACGCGCTGGCGGCCGCCGCCCTCCCGTCGTTCAAGGAAGCGCTGGCCGCCCGGCGCGACGTCTGGGGTGAGGCGGCGATGGCCCGGCCCAACGGCGCGAGCTACGAGTTCTTCGCGCCGCTCCTGCCGCCGCCCCGTTACGTCAACGCCGACTTCCGCTATTACCCCATCGTATTGGGCGCGCCCAACGCCCGGGCCAAGGCGCGGCTCATCGCCAACGGCAGCGGCATCAACCTGCGCGGCGGAACCCGGAGTTGGAACGAGAATGGCGTGCCGTTCACGTTTCGAGTGGGCCCCGACGAATTTCTTTTTGGCAGCCTGCGGGAGCGGCTGAGCGATCCGACGCTGGCCGAAGGCTGGCTGCCCATTCCGGAAATCCACTATTCGCACCGGACCCCGGTGCAGTCGGAGGGGCAGGTGCCGCTCGACATGGTGAAGACCGACCTGCCGCCCGAAATCTACCGGCTGGAGGCCTTCGCCAGCACCGATCCGGCGCTGGCCGAAAACGGCGTGGTGTTTGTGAAATTCGATCTCGCCCAGGGCACCAACGGATTCGTGGCCGTGGATGTCGACGCCACCGCGCTCACGTTCGCCGATGGCCGTCTGACGGATGCGGCCGGTCGGGTGCTGGGGATTTTTGACGCGGGCTGGAAGCGCGAACGGAACCGGATGTACGCCCGGCTGCGGCCGGGCACCGCCGCGGTTTTTGCCATTCCCACCGAGCCGTTGGCCGCGGGTGCGGCGCCGACTGTGAGCGCGGCCGTCTACGCGCAGCAGCGCGCGGGCTGTGTCGACACGTGGCGGAAAATCGTGGGGCGCGGCATGCAGGTGGAGATTCCCGAGGCCCGGGTGAACGCCGTCTGGCGGAACTCCCTTTGCCAGGAATTCCAGCTCATCAACGGCGACAGCATCCGCTACAGTTTCGGCAACCAGTACGACCGGATCTACTCCGCCGAGGGCAGCGATGCCGCCCTCGCGCTGCTGGTGTGGGGCTACGAGCGCGACATGCGGCGGCTGATGGGGCCGCTGTTCGATTTCACGCGCCCCGGCCTCGAGCAGCACCAGGCGGCCTTCAAACTCATCAATGTCTTCCGCTACTACTGGCAGACCCGCGATGCGTCGGTGGTTCAGGATTTCCGTGCCCGCTGGGAGATCGAGGCCCGGCGCCTCGATCTCGGACGCACGGGGGCCAACGGCCTGTTTCCGCCCGAGCAGTATTGCGGCGACATTCACACGCTGGTGCAGAGCCTGAATGCCAATGCGAAGGCGTGGCGCGCGCTCCGCGATCTGGGGGCGGTGCTCGCCGAGGTCGGCGAGACGGCCGCGGCCCGGCACTACACGGCGGAGGCGGCGGCGTTTCGCCCGGTTGTGCTGCGCGCCATCGAGCAGAACACTGTGCGCACCACCACGCCTCCGTTTATCCCCATGGCGCTGGACGGGGGCGAGCCCGCCCACGATCCGATCCTCCACACCCGCATCGGCAGTTACTGGAACATCATCATCGGCTACGCCATCGGCAGCGGTATTTTTCCGGTCGGCAGCGAGCAGGAGAACTGGATTCCGCGTTACCAGGAACAGAACGGCGGCATTTTTCTCGGCATGGTCCGGTCGGGCGGGGCGCAGTTCAATTTCTGGACGGGCGAGGATCGGGTGAATCCGCTCTATGGCACGCGGTACACGCTCGACACGCTGCGCCGCGACGATCCGGAGCGCGCGCTGGTCAGCTTTTACGGCACGCTCGCGCAGGGCCTGACGCGCAACACCTTCGTGGGCGGCGAGGGCAGCACGCTCGATCCCGTCGACGACGGCGGACGCTTTTTCTACTGCCCGCCGAACAGCGCCGCCAACGCGCATGTGCTCTCGATGCTCCGCTCCATGCTGCTGCAGGATCTCGATGCCGACGATGACGGCCGGCCCGAGACGCTCCGCCTGCTCTTCGGCACGTCGCGCCGCTGGCTGGAGGACGGCAAAACGATCACCGTTGAACGCGCTCCCACGGCGTTCGGCGAGGTTTCGGTTCGGATCGAGTCGCACCTCGCCGCCGGTGAAGTCGTGGCCGAGGTCTCGCTGCCGGGCCGCAACCCACCGCAGCAGACGCTGCTGCGCGCCCGCGTGCCGGAAGGCTGGCGCGTAGTTTCGGCGACAGCCGGCGCGACGAAACTCGCGGCGGACGGGCAGGGCACGGTCGACCTTACCGCATTGCGCGGGCCGCAGACGATCCGGTTTCAGGTGGAGCGGCGTTAACGCGCCGGCTGCGCATTTTCCCGAGGGTAGCTCGGGCCCGGGCTGGCCGGGCAGTTCGCTTGCCGGTCTATTTTGCCCACCCTCAGCCCGGAGCGAAGCCCGCAGCAAACGCTGCGGAGCGTTGTGCAAGAAACGCCCAGCCAGTGGGCGGATTGTGCCGTACTATGGGGCAACACCCACGCCCATGCCGTCCCCGGCTCCAAATCCGTCCACGTCGAAATACGCCTGGTCGCTCATCGCCCGCACCGCGCCACCCAAGCGGGCGGCGGCCGAGCGGGTGGGGGATTTTCGCGAGATCTATTCCAACTACGACGAGGCCACGGTCCGTGAACAGGCGAGCCGTTGCATCCAGTGCCCCCACGCCCTTTGCGCCCAGGCCTGCCCGCTTTCCAATCGCATTCCAGAGTGGCTCGCGCTGGCCGCGCAGGGGCAGTTCCTGGAGGCGGCGGCGGTTTCCCAGTCGACGAGCAACATGCCCGAGATCTGCTCGCGGGTTTGCCCGCAGGAGCGCCTTTGTGAGGGCGCCTGCATTCTGAACTGCAAGAGCGACCCGGTCGCCATCGGCTCGGTGGAGCGGTTCATCAACGAGTATGCTTTTGCGCACGATGCGGTGGACGCCACTCCTGCCATGTCGAACGGGTGTCGCGCCGCCATCATCGGTTCCGGTCCCGCCGGTATCGCCTGTGCCGACGAACTGGCCCGACTCGGCTACGCGGTGACGGTGTTCGAGTCGCTCCATCTGCCCGGTGGTCTGCTCGTCAACGGCATCCCGGCCTTCAAACTCGAAAAGTCCATCGTCGCCCGCCGCATCGATCTCCTCGCGCGGCGCGGGGTCGAATTCAAACTGGGCGTCGCGGTCGGTCGGGAGGTTTCCCTCGCGGAACTGCGTCGCACGCACGACGCGGTCTTCCTCGGCCACGGCGCCCAGAAATCCAAAACCGCCGGGGTGCCCGGCGAAAATTTACGCGGCGTCGAATCGGCGCTGCCGTTTCTGATCCAGAAGAACGTCGACTCCGCTCTCATCGGGCTTCCCCTGATCGACGTCGCCGGCAAACGCGTGGTCGTCCTCGGCGGTGGCGACACCGCGATGGATTGCCTGCGCACCGCCCTGCGCGCGGGCGCCCAATCTGCGGTCTGCCTTTATCGTCGCGATTTCCTGAACATGCCCGGGAGCCGCAAGGAATATTACAACGCCCTGGAAGAGGGGGCCGAATTTCAGTTTCTGACGAACCCGACCCAAATCCTGGCCGACGATCAGGGCGGCGTGGCCGGCGTGCGCTGCGTGCGGATGGAACTGGGCGCACCCGATGCCTCCGGTCGCTGCAAGCCGCGTACCGTGCCCGGCTCCGAATTCGACGTGGCGGTGGATGTCGTACTCGTGGCCTACGGCTTCGATCCGGTGGCCTTTCCCGAGGACAGCGAGTTTGCCGAGATCAAGCTCACCGACTGGGGCGGCATCGTCGTCGACCGCAACCAGATGACCAGCTTGCCCGGAGTCTTCGCCGGCGGCGACTCGGTGCGCGGCCCGAGCCTGGTGGTCCACGCCGTGCGGGATGCCCGTCGCGCTTCCGCCGGAATCCATCGCTACTTGGAGCCAAAACACAGCCCGGTGTCGTTGGTCTGAGTCGACCACTGGGAAGGCTCGAAACGGCAAGGCCGCAGTGCCGCGTCCGCAGGAGGCGACGGCTAGGCGTTGGCGAAATGCCGGTAGACGGCCTCGCAAGCGTGGGCCATGGCGAGCACGGGCGGATAGTCGGACATGCTCTTGGCGCGGTGGCGCGGCGGCGCGGTCGGCTTGAAAAACATCGCGAGCGAAAGCGTGACCGCGGCGCTTTTCACGATGCCCACGTCGACGCGACACTGGCCGTAGCCAGTTTTGTTCGCGATCCAGTTCGGGGCCTGACCCCAGTCTTCGCCGACGGGGAGATAGCGCGCGAGCATGTCGTTGCACCGCTGGGCCCGCATGATGCGGATGATCTCCTCGCAGGACTTCGGCGTCAGGATTTCCTGGCGGTAGATCCGCGTGACGAGCGAACAGAGATCGCGGGCCGAGCTCACCGGCTGCTTCATCTGCTGGGCCCGGGGCCCGGCGGGGAGTCCCTCGTAAAAATTGCTGTCGGCCAGATTCCAGGTTTTCAGGCTGCGATTGATTTTTTCCGCGCCCACGAAGTCCGCCAGCACCGCCGTGGCGATGTTGTCGCTGAGGGTGATCATCAGGACCGCCAGGTTGTGGGCCGACAACTGCTGGCCGGGAATCATCGCGCGCAGAATGCCGTCGCCGGTGCGATGGTGTTCCGGTTTCCAGGTCAACGGCGTGTTCAGGTCGATCATGCCCGCTTCGGCCTGCCGGAACAGTTCGCAGAGGATAAACAGCTTGCAGGTGCTCGCGGTGGGGCGCACGTCGGTGGGTCGCAGTGCGAAGTGGCCGGGGGCATCAAGGCGGTGCACCTCCAGCGAGAAGGTGCCATTCCACTTCTCCTCCAATCCGGCCAGTTCCTGCTCCAGGCCCCTGGCGGTGGGCGCGGATTCTGCCGCGAGCAGGGCGGCGGGCCCGAGTCCGCAGGCGGCGAGCGCGCCGAGCGCGATTATGTCCCGTCGGGACAGGGCGTGGCTTGAGTGGGTTCGACGGCTGCGTTGGGGCTGGGGCATGGGGATGAGGGCGTTGGGGTTGATGGAGGCAACTGCCGCCTCCGAGTGGAGGCGCCTTGGGGATAGCAGATTTCCCACCGACGTCCGCGCGTCAAGGTGCCTGAGCCGGATAACCGCCATGGATTGGCGGAGCGGTCCGTGCCTGTCGAATTCCAAGCTTTTCAAACCGGGGCGGAGGGCTACGTTGGTCCCTTCATATGCAGAAAACGTTCGTTATCTTTAAGCCGGATTGCATGGAGAAGCACCTCGTCGGAACGGTGCTCAGTCGATTCGAGGCCGCGGGCTTCGATGTGATCGGATGCAAGATGGCGCGCCTTTCGCCCGCCTTGCTCCGCGAGCACTACGCCCATGTCGCCGACAAGCCGTTCTATCCCGATATCGAGACCTTCATGAGCTCGCGCCCGGTGATCATGATCGCCCTGCAGGGCAAGGACGTCGTGCAACGCGTCCGCGACCTCCTCGGGCCGACCGATTCGCGCAAGGCCGCCAAGGGCACCATCCGCGGCGATTTTGGCACGGAGATGATGAAGAACGTCGTTCACGCCTCCGACAGCGTCGAAAACGGCAAAGCGGAGCTCGCGCGCTTCTTCAAGTCCGACGAGCTGTTCGCGGGCTGACGCGAAATCCCCCCCTGAAATTCAAACGCGCCGCGACTTGCGGCGCGTTTTTTTTGACCTGGGGAGGCTTCGCCGGTAAGCCCTGCGCATCATGACTCTTTCGCGTCCCCTCGCGTGGCTTGCCCGATCCCCGTTTCGCTCGCTGCGCCCGACTGATTTCAAGAAATCGTCGGCGCTGCTGGTCCTGCTGTGTCCCATGGTTTCCGCGCTGGCTGCGGCGGCCGGCCGGGATCTGCGTTTGACCTATCGTTCCCCGGTGGACGGCTCGGAACAGGCTTACCGTCTCTACGTCCCGAGCAGTTATCGGGAGGACACGGCGATGCCGCTGGTCATCGCGCTGCACGGGTCGGGCGGAAACGAAACCAGTTTTTTCGACAATGAGGAGCACTACCCGGCGAAGGAGGGATTGAAGAACGCCGCGGAGAAAGCCGGCATGCTGGCGGTGTGTCCCACGGCGCGGGGCAATACCAGTTACCGGGGGCCGGGGGAAAATTCCGTGCTGAGCGTGCTCGACGACGTGCGCAAGCGCTTCCGGGTCGACGACGACCGCATCTATCTCACGGGGCATTCGATGGGCGGAACCGGGTCGGCCGACCTCGCGTTTCACCATCCGGGCCTCTTTGCCGCGGTGGTTCCGATTGCGGCGGCCCGGAGCATCCGCTGGGTCGCGGCCAATGCCGGGCACACGCCGTTTTGGTGGATCGGCGGCGAAAAGGATCAGGAGATTTACAAGATCGGCGTGGCGGTGGGCATCGATCGCATGAAGCGCCTCGGCTGCCCCGTTCAATTCACCGAACTGCCGGGCGAGGGGCATTATGGCACGGCGAGGAATTTTCACCGCGTGCTCGGCTGGATGGGACAACACCGTCGAGTGGCTCACCCGAAAAGTTTCACCTTCGAGGTGGATACCGCGCTGCATCCCCGGGCGTATTGGGTGACCGTGGATGCCCTCGCGCGGCCGGGCAAAGTCGCGGTGGTCAAGGCCAGTGCGCCTTCCGCTCGCGAGGCCCGGCTTGAGGTGGACAACGTCGACGGCATTTCGGTCTGGCCGGATCCGGAAATCTTCGCGGCGGGCCAGCCCATGGAGGTGTGGATCGATGGCGCCCGGATTTATTCCGGCCGGGTGACGCCGGCGCAGGAAGTTGCGCTGAGCCACTCGGGTGGCGGGTGGAAGGCGGCGCTGCGGGAGCGGCGCGAGATTTCCCTCACCGCCTACCGCAATCATCCGGTGGGTGTTGCCCCGGAGCTACTCGATCTGAGCGGCACGGAGGCGCGGCTTGGCAACTGGATCGCGGACGCTCTGCGAGCGGCGACCGGGGCAGACGTGGCTTTCTACAACCACCGACTCGCGCCGATCGACCGGCCGATTTCCGCCGGCACCGTGGACGTGGTCGATCTGCTCCAGTGCAGCCTCCCGGGCGATCAGGACCTCGTGGTGCTTGAACTGAGCGGGCGGGATTTGATCGAGATCCTGGATGCCAATATTCCCGTACAGCCCTTGAACGGGAGTCTGGCGGCGAATGCGTTGGTGCAGGTTTCGGGAGCGAAGTACGCCTTCGACCGGCGCCGGCCTCCGGGCCAGCGCATCGTTTCCAGCAGCCTCGAGCCGGGACGCATTTACTCGGTCGTGCTCGAAGGGCAGGTCGTGGAGCGCGAAACGATGCGGCTCGCCGGCCGATACAAAAAGCTGATCTACCGGCACACCGACACGCCCTTCACGGTGGCTCTTTACGGGCACGCGATGCTTTCGAAGGAACTGCGCGCACCCCTCGAAGGCCGGGTCGAAGAAATCAAGTAGACACCGCGGCCGTGGGGCGCGGCGCCGGCTATTTCGAGCCGACGGGTTCGAATTGCGGCGCGCCGTCCCGGGCGTTGGTGCGAAAACTGCGCCATTTGTCGAGGGGCACGTTCGCCAGCCCGATCATCGCGAGTTGCGAAAGGACGAAGAGGGACAAGGCCCAGAAGGCGGAGTCGGTGAAACCGTAGCTGTGCAGGCCGACGCCGAGCATGTTGGTGCCGAACCAGCTCCAGCTCGTGACGATGTTGCCGCCGACCGCGAGGCACATCAGGCCGCGTTGCCGGACCATGCCACCCCAGCGGGCATGGAGGATGATGGCGTTCCAGATCACGATGATGAGAGCGCCGTTTTCCTTGGGATCCCAGCCCCAGAAGCGCCCCCACGATTGATCCGCCCAGATGCCGCCGAGGACGGTGCCGGTGAAGCTGAAGAGCGTGGCAAAACACACGATACCGTAGACCATCCGCGCGAGCGACTCGGCGGTGGCTTTGTCGAGGGAGGGCGTGAAGACGCCGCGCACGATGTAGATCAGGGCGAGGAAACCGGCGAGGAACGTCGCCGAGTAGCCGGCGGTGACCACGACCACGTGAGTGGCCAGCCAGAAGTTGGAATCGAGCACGGCGCGCATCATCTCGAGCGTGTCGCCGGAGAGGGAAAGGTGGTGGGCGATGAGGAGCGTCGCGAAACCGATCGTGCCCGCGGCGACGCTGCCGATGGCGTTGCGATAAAAATACTCCAGCACGAGGCAGAGTCCCACGGAGCCCCAGCCGACGAACAGGGCGGACGAGTAGAGGTTCGTCACCGGCGGCCGGCCTTCGAGCCACATGCGCGTCGCGATGCCGGCGGTCCCCACGACCCACGCCAGCGCGACCAGCCAGAAGGCCGCCTTGCCGAGGCTGTCGGGCCAGACCAGCCAGGAGAAAATGCCGAAGAAAAACGCGAAGGCGTAGATCTCCATGCTGAGATAAAACGGCGCGGCGTGGTTGAACCGGTTCTCGACGGCGGACTTCTTCAGTTGAACGCCGAACCGTTTCTCCAATCCCGCGCGGAAGAGTTCGAGCAGTTTGTTAAACTTCTCCGGTTCCTGCTTTCGCCAGGAATGGGCGAGGCCGGCGTAGGCGAGGGCGCTCGAATTGACGCGACCGCTTTGAAACGTGGCGAGAAGGGCGGCCCCGGTGTTTTTCCAGCCGGTCGGATCAGACTCGGCGTTGTCGGGCGGAATCACGAGGAAGGTGGAAACGCTTTCCATCAGGCCGAAGTGGTTCACGACTTCCATCAAGGAATTGACCAACGCCTCGTCGTGCGGCTGGCCAGCCTTCTTGGCTTCGATGGCGGCGACGGACTCCTTCAGCTTGTCCTGCAGATGCAGCAGCTCATCCAGAAAATTGTCGTGCGCCGGCATGACGAACATGTGTTTCAGCCCCTGATACTGCACGAGGTTGCCGTAGAGCTGGAGGACGCCGCGCTGAAATGGCGTGCGGATGGCGCTTTCGACGGGGCCGGCGAGCTGGGCCTGCTTCTGGATCGCCTCGCGATGCGGCCAGATTTCCTCGAAGGCGTAGCGGCGGTTGGCGCCGGGGGCCTGGCCGAGCAGGGCCAGCAGGTCGGGGTTGTCGACGACGAAGGTCGGATACGTGTCGGCCTTTTCCGCGCGAAACGCGAGGTCCAGCAACCATTCGGTCGGCGAGGCGACGAGGCGCTGGCCGTCCTTGCCGTAGACTTCCTGGCGGCCCTGCAATTGGAGGAGGGAGCTGCGGGCGAGCGTGTCGAGCGGCTTGATGCGACCGTTCGCGAGGACCGGCAGCTGGCCGAAGCGCACCACGTCGAACGCGGCGGAGTTGCGCGGCGGCAGGAGCGACTTCACGACGGCCCCGATCGCGATGAGGAGAACAACGAGAGGAAGAAGTTTTTTCATTTTCGGTCGGGCGGGAGAACGTTCAAGCGGCGGGCTGTTTCGCGGGGCGGCGCGGCGTGGGCGCGGCTGGGCCGCGCCGTTTCTGCACGAAGCCGACCAGGTGGATGCCGAACTGGAGGAGCAGACCGAACGTCATCAAGCTGCAGGCGATGTAGGGCAGCAGCCAGCTGGGATTGCGCACGACCTGGAGGATGGTGACCTTGTCGTTACCCGGTTCAAAGCTGGCCTGGTAGAACGTGAGGCCGGCATAGCGCAACGGGTTGTTCATATAGATCAGCACCTCGCGGTCGTCGCGACCGTCGGGAGTTTGCAGGCGGACCTGGCTGGAGAAATTTTTTGGAATGTCGGTGCCCGCATAGCGATCATGGCTGAACTTGAGCAGCGTGAGCGCGAACGGCTTGTAGGAACGGGTGAAGCGGAGCGCGATTTTCCACGTGCGTCCGCCGTAGTCGAAGCGCTGCGGCACCATCTGGGGCTGGGCCGAAACCATCCAGGTGCCGATCGATCCCTCCGGTCCCACAATCTCGACGAAGGCGCTGGGGACATTGCGCTCATCCTGCTTGTAGGTGATGGCCAGGGGTTGAACCGCGACGCGCAGACCGATCCCGGTCGTGGCGGGCGACGATGGCTCCGCGGCGGCATTGGGGGCGCCAGAGGGAGTGCGCATGCTGAGCGCCGAGTTGGGATAGTAGACCTTCGGCACGACGCGGAACGGCAGCTTGGGGTGCTGGAGGGGATCCCCCCGATCGAGCAGCTTTTCGGGAATCGCCACGACCTCGTCGGTTTGCGGATCCGTCGCGTCGATGATCACGAGCTCATTGTCGCGATAGCTTTCCGAGTAACTTTTCTTTTCGCCCGCGACGAGTCGCATCGCGTACTCCTCCTGCCACAGGCCTGTGAGTAGTTCGCCGATCAGGAGCACAATCAGCCCGATGTGGGTCAGCAAGATGCCGGTTTTACGCCACGCGAGTTTGAACCGATAGATGTGCGCCGAGACGAGATTGATCAGCAACAGCCCGCCGATGAAGTAGCCGCCGGGAAAGATCGGGACGGGAAAGCCGGCAATATCCTGCAGGACAAAGAAGCTCTTGAACCATTTGTGCTGGATGCCCCAGATGCCGAGGTTCGTCTGGTCCAGCGTGGCGCCGAACACGAGCAGCATGCCGAACACGAGCAGCACGACGGTGAGCCGCATCGAGACGAAGAAATCCCGAAACTGCCGGATAACACCGTTCATGGCGTGGCGGGCTTGACCGTGGCGAGGAACGCGGTGAAAGCGGCTTTTTCCTTCGCGACGAGTGCGTCGGGTCCGGAAACCTTGAAGAACCAAGTCGCACCGCCGAACGCCACCCACGCGCCGAAAATCCGCTGCGGCGGAGTGCCGCCGCCGGCGAGGTCGACCGCGCCGAATTTCAGGCCGTCATGCTCGGTGCGGGTGACCGAGGCCTCGAGCTGGCCCTCGGTGATCGGCGGCAGGGCGACCTGCCCGCGCCACCGGTTGATGTTGGCCAGTTCGCCACCGACGTTGTTGGGAAAGGCGGTGACCGAGACGTCCGCTTCGCCGCCGTCGCCGGCGACGGCATAGCTGCCCTTGCGCATCGAACCCGCCGCCTTCGCCTTCCAATGCGCCGGGGCGGTCCAGGCGAGTCCGTTGCCTTGGGCGGTGGCGACGGGAGTCGAGGCCATGGCACCGCCCGCAGCGGGTGCGGCCGCCTCGGAGGTCGCACCGGGGGCGGCGGGCGAGGCGATGCCCGGCAGCTCCGGATCCTTTTCCTTCGGCACGCGATAGGCCGTGACTTCGCCTTTGCGGCAGGCGCCGAGGGTCAGGGCAATCGCGACGAGAAGGTGGGGGAGATGCCGGGTAGTCATGGAAAGCGTTTAGTTCGCCGCTCTCCCGAAAAACATCAAATCATTCCGCCGAATATCCCGTGGAACACGGGTGTGATGTTTCCACGGGCGGCGGTGCGAATTCTGTCAAAGCTGTTACGGTTTTCGAAGTGCGGCCTGGTGCGCCGGGCGTTCCGTTGCATCCATCCCCATGAATACCCTCACACTGATCCGTCGCATCGTTTTTGCGGGCGCGGTCGCCCTCGCGGTGACAAGTCGGGCCCAGGTCATCGAGCTGCGCGCCACCCTCAATGCCGCCCAAGAATCGCCGGTGGGCACCTCGGTGGCAACCGGCTCGGCCATCATGCTCTACGACATCGCGGCCAACAAATTCGACCTCTTCGTCACGATCAACAATTTTGCCAACGTTGCGACGCTCTCCCATATTCACGAAGCGGCGCCGGGTGTGGCGGGTAGCGCGGTGACGAGCTTGGGCGGAGAGGCCGTCTACACGCGCAGTGGCAATACGCTGACCGCGGCGTTTCGCGACGTCCCTCACGGTGGTTCCAAGCTCACGCTGATTCAGGGCGGGGCCTACTATAACATCCATTCGGAGGCGTTTCCGGGCGGCGAAGTGCGCGGGCAGCTCATCCCGCAACCGGTCAAATTGGTCGCAAATTTAACCGTGGCCCAAGAGCAGGCGGCCTTTCCCGCGGTCAATCTCGCGGGGGCGAATCTCAACGATTTCGGCGGCGCGGTGATGCTCTACGACCCGGTGGCGAACCGCGTCAGTCTGCGGCTCTCCGTTTTCAACTTTGCGAATGTGCTGAGCAATTCGCATGTCCACGAGGGTGCCCCCGCCGTCAGCGGGCCGGTCCGCGTCAACCTGGGCAACAACGCCAATGCCGGCGGCTATACGACGGCGAACGGCCATATCGCCGGCACCTTCGACATTTCCTACGCGCCCGGCGATCCGCTCGTTTTGCTGACCGGCGGGGCTTACCTCAATTTTCACAGCACGACGTTTGCGGGTGGCGAGGTGCGTGGCCAGATCCGGGTTTCGAATGACGTCCCCAGCACGCGCTTTTCGAATCTCTCGGTGCGCGGAACGGTGGGGGCTGGCGAACAAGTGTTGATCCAGGGCCTTACGGTCACCGGTTCGGATCCCCTGCGCGTGCTGGTTACAGCGAAGGGACCTTCGCTCACGGCATACGGCATCGTGGGCGTGCTGGCGAATCCCCGCGTGGCGCTGTACGATACGGCCGGCCGGCAAATCGCCTTCAACGACGACGTTGGCACCGTCGCGGCGACTTCGGATCTTGCGACGATTCCGGGCGTGCCCACGAACGCGGTCGAGTCGGCGCTGACGGTTGTTTTGCCGCCGGGCAACTACACGGCGATCGTGTCCGGCAACGGCGGCACGGGGATCGCGTTGCTGGAAGTGACCGACCTGCGCAACGGGGGCATTCGCACGACCGCGGAGGCGCCACTGGAGCGGTCGCTGGCAGTGATCCGGACGCGGATGACTGCCCCGCGAGTGGCGAAGGCCGCACCTGAACTTTGCGTGGGCGTGCCGCTTACTTTTGCCATGATCCGGCCGTAAGGGGAGGCTCGATGGCGCGGCCCGGCGTGGAGCGGCGCCGGGCCTTTTTGTTTTGCGGTGGCCGCAGACGGTTCGGATAAACGCGGGATGAGGCTTTCTCCGCTGGGTGACTCGGCGGTTGTGCTCGCATCCGATGACGAGCTGGACGATGCGCTTCTTGCCCGCATGCGCGCGCTCGCCGAGGCGATTACGCGCCCTCCACCGCCGGGGGTGATCGACGTGCTGCCCGCGTTTGGCAGCGTGGCGGTGTATTACGATATCGCGCAAGCGGGGGATTATGCGTCGCTGTGCGCCGCGTTGCAGAAAATTGCCGCGACCCTTGGCAAGAGCAGGGCAGCGACCGGAGAATCCCGCTGGGTGGAGATCCCGATCTGTTACGGTGGGGAGTTCGGTCCTGATCTCGATGGGGTGGCCGCGCAAGCGGGCGTTTCGGCCGAAGAGGTGATCCGGCTGCATAGCGGGGCGGACTATCGGGTGCACGCGATCGGCTTCATGCCCGGCTTCGCTTATCTGGGTGGGTTGCCGAACGTGTTGGCGACGCCCCGCCGCGGTACCCCTCGCGCTCAAGTGGCCGCTGGCACGCTCGGCATCGGCGGCAGCCAGACGGGCGTTTATCCGCTCGCGACTCCCGGCGGTTGGAATCTGATCGGCCGCACGCCGTTGCGGCTGTTCGATCCGGCCGCGCGCGATCCAGCGATGCTGCACGCCGGAGACCACGTAACGTTTCGCGCGGTTTCGATGGAGGATTTTTCGCGGCTGACTCCGGGCTCCACCCCGGAGGCATGCGCGCCGTCTGAGTCGAGCCTTCAGTCAATGGCTGACGCCCCGACCTTGACCGTGGTGAAGGCGGGAATGCTGACCACGGTGCAGGACCTGGGTTGGCGGGGGCACCGGGCGCAGGGGCTGCCTGTGAGTGGTGCGGCGGATGCGTTTGCGCTGCGCCGCGCAAATCTGGTGGTCGGCAATCCCGAGAATCTGGCGGCACTCGAATTCACCCTGATCGGACCGCATCTGCGCTTTTCGCACGACACGCTGGTCGCGCTGTGCGGAGCCCAGTTTGGCGACTGGCCGCACGATCAACCGGTGCGCGTCGCCGCGGGCACGACACTCACCCTTGGTGCCGCGCGTCGGGGCTGCCGCGGCTACCTGGCCGTTGCGGGAGGGATCGACGTGCCGCCGATCCTGGGCAGCCGCAGCACGTATTTGCGGGCCGGCTTCGGCGGGTTGGAGGGACGCGCCCTGCGCGAGGGCGACACGCTGCGGATCACGGCGGTGGAGCGCCGGCCGGCGGGCCGCTGGCATATCGACGAGCGGATCGCGCCCGCCTGCACGCCGTCGCCGACCTTGCGCGTAATTCGCGGGGCGCAGGCGGATGAGTTTTCCGAATCGCTCTTCTCCGAGAGCTATCGTGTCACTCCCCGGTCCGACCGCATGGGGGTGCGGTTGGCCGGTCCCGCCCTCGCGCGCCGCACGGCGGTCGATCTGCTCTCCGTGCCGGCCGTGCCCGGGACGGTGCAGGTTCCTCCCGACGGACAGCCGATCATCCTGATGGCGGACGCGCAGACCATCGGGGGATACCCGCAAATTGCCCACGTGATTTCGGTCGATCTCCATCTCGTGGCGCAGCTGCGGCCGGGCGCGAGTGTGCGCTTTCGCGAGGTGACGCTGGGGGAGGCGCACGAGTGCTGGATGGCCCGCGAACGCTCACTCGCGACGCTCCGGGAGGGGCTGGCGGCGAAATTTACCTGACGTGCGAACCATCGATCTCAATTGCGATCTGGGGGAGGGGGCCGGCCACGACACCGAACTGATGTCGTTGATCACCTCCGCGAACATCGCCTGCGGGGCGCACGCGGGAAATCGGGAGACGATGATTGCGGCCGTCGCCCTCGCGACCGCCAGTCGCGTGGCGGTCGGCGCCCACCCGGGATTTCCCGACCGCGAGAATTTCGGCCGCGTCGAGCGCGTCACCACTCCGGCCGAGGTGACTCGCATCGTGCTCACGCAAATCGAGGCCTTGGCCGAAATCGCCGGTCCGGCGTTGGGCCATCTCAAATTGCACGGCGCCCTCTACAATCAGGTCGCGCGCGATGCCAGTCTGGCCGGGCCGCTCGCGCAGGAACTGGCCCGGACGTGGCCGCGCCTCGTCGTGTTTGCCCTCGCGGGAAGTGTGCTCGCGGCCGTCGCCCGCGCACAGGGCTTGCGCGTCGCGGGGGAAGTGTTCGCCGATCGAACGTATCGAAGCGATGGAGCGCTGACGCCCCGGTCGCAGCCCGGCGCGATGATCACCGATCCCGAAGTTGCGGTGGCGCAGGTGTTGCGAATGGTGCATGAAGGTCGGGTGCGGGCGACGGGCGGCACGGAGGTGCCGGTGAGGGCCGACACGATTTGTGTTCACGGCGACGGCGCCCATGCCGTGACCTTTGCGCGGCGGTTGAAGGCCGCGCTCAAGCAGGCCGGGGTTCGGTGCGCGTCTTTTTCCGCGGCTCCCGGCACGACGAGTTAGGCACGCAGCCGCACGAGAACGGCCGCGCCGACTTTCGAGCTGACATCGGTCGGGTGACTCCGCACGTTTCGCAGTTCTGTGGCCCTTTTCGCTTTCTACCTCGCCGTCATCACCCTCGGCATTCTCAGCATGGGGTTTCAACTCCTCGCCTCGCGGCTGTTGAATCCCCATTTCGGCTCCTCGATCATCGTGTGGGCCTGGTTGATCTCCACGTTTCTCGCGGCGTTCAGCGTCGGCTCGATGGTGGGCGGATGGAACAGCAACCTGGCGCCGGCGCCCCGTCGCCGCGGACAGCGGATCGGAGCCGTGGTGGCCGTGATTTCGCTGGCGGTCACGGCCGGGTTCGCGCGGGGCCTGCTCGACCGCATCGAAGTGGCGTTCCCCGAGATGAGCACGGCGCTGCTGGTATCCTGCTTTGGATTGTTTTTTTTGCCGGTGACGGCGCTTTCGACCTTCGGCCCGCAGTGCGTGCAGTTTCTCGCGTCGCGCGGCACCGCGCCCGGCAAGGCGTCGGGCATCGTTTATGGGGTGAGCACGCTCGGTAATATCGCCGGTGTGATGCTGACGGCGTTTGTCCTGATTCCCCATTTCCCCGTCTCGACGTTATTGTATGGCTGGCTGGTCGTGGCGATCGTGAGCCTGGCCATCCTGCTGCGGTTGCTGCGCGACCCCTCCTCCCCATGAAAATTCTTCGCGCCTGGTGCCTTGCCCTGCTGCCGTTTTCCGCCCTGGCCGCCAACGGCCCCGATTACGTCGAGAGCTTCGATACCATCTATAACAGCCTGACGGTCGAGAAGCGCGGCTCGCTGGTCGAGCTGCGGGCGAGATCGCGGCGGGGTGAGGCGCTCGAGTCGGCCGTCGACCTCGACGATCCCCTGCGGCTGGTGGTGGCCTACACGCGCACCTTGTACGCTGGATTGTTTTTTCAGCCGCAGCCCAATCGGGTGATGATGATCGGACTGGGCGGCGCGGGGTTTCACCGGTTGTTTGCCGCGGCCTATCCCGAGGCGCTCCTGCAAACCGTCGAACTCGATCCCAAGGTCTTCGAACTTTGCCGGACCCGGCTGGCCTTCAAGCCGACGGAACGCACGCCGGTGGCCTTGATCGACGGCCGCATGTTCGTGAAGCGGGACCGGCAGACTTGGGACTGGATCATTCTCGACGCTTTTCGCGGCGGCTACGTGCCGCCCCATTTGAAGACGGAGGAATTTTACCGGGAGTGTGCGGCCCGGCTCTCGGACAAGGGCGTTTTCATGAGCAACCTGCACGCCACGAGTGAACTTTACTATTCGGACATCAAGACGATCCAGGCGGTGTTTCCGCAAGTGGTGCTTTTCGAAACGACGGGTCGCGGCAACGTCGTCG
This sequence comes from Opitutia bacterium, assembly GCA_947474935.1. Classification (GTDB taxonomy): domain Bacteria; phylum Verrucomicrobiota; class Verrucomicrobiia; order Opitutales; family Opitutaceae; genus ER46. The sequence goes on along the minus strand of CANJKL010000010.1, from coordinate 68,316 downwards.
CGTGCGCGGTTAAATACCGCAGCCCGGTGATCACCGATCCGAAGAACTGGCCGGCGGTGGCGTCGCTGATGAAGCCGGCTTTCGAGGGCCGGCTGGACCTGGAGCAGGTGCGGCGCGAGCGCGCCGACCTGCCGACCGCGTCGGTGCGTTCGACCCGGGTGCTCACGGATGATTTTTCTCCGGTCGAGTTTCTCGACGCCGCCAAGACCAATAACACGAAGGAACGCTGAGGGGGAGGGAGGGCGGGACCATTTGGTCGCGCGGTAGGGTTCCAGTCGAACGCGATGAATAGAGCTGGCGGAGATTCTCGCGGGGCGTTTGCGTAACGCCCATGTCGCTTTTCATCGGCATCGATTCCGGCACGCAGAGCGTCAAGGCCGTCGTCCTCGACCTCGACACCCGTTCCGTGGTGGCCGAGGCGCGTGCCCCCCATCGCCTGATCGAGGGCCTGCCCGTCGGCCACAGCGAACAGCATCCGCAGGACTGGGCGGCCGCGCTCGATCGCGTGTTGCACGAGGTGGCGGGTCGGATCGACCGGACACGCGTGCGGGGCATCGGAGTTTCAGGGCAGCAACACGGCTTCGTGCCGTTGGACGAGCGGGGTGAAGTCATCCGACCGGCCAAGCTGTGGTGCGACACGAGCACGACGGCCGAATGCGCCCTCCTCACGCGGAAACTCGGCGGGCCGAAGGCCGCGCTGCGGAAGACGGGCAACCTCATCCTGCCGGGGTTCACCGCGCCGAAGATACTCTGGTTGAAACGGCACGAGCCGGCGAACTACCGGCGCTTACGCCACGTGCTTTTGCCGCACGATTACCTGAATTTCCACCTGACCGGGAATTATTTCATGGAGTTCGGCGATGCCTCGGGCACGGCCCTCATGGATGTGCGCCGGCGCCGGTGGTCGGCGGAGGCGATGAACGCGATCGATCGGAATCTCGCCGACTGGCTGCCGCCCCTGAGCGCCTCGCACGAGGCCGCGGGCACGCTCCGGCCGGAGCTCGCGCGGAAGTTTGGTTTTTCCGCTGACGTTGTCGTGAGTGCGGGTGGGGGCGACAACATGATGGGGGCAATCGGCACGGGTAACGTGACGCCCGGGGTGATCTCGGCGAGTTTTGGGACGAGCGGAACGATCTACGCGTATGCGAAGCAACCGGTGATCGATCCGCAGGGGGAGATCGCGGCTTTCTGTTCGTCGACGGACGGCTGGCTGCCGCTGCTCTGCACCATGAACGTCACCACGGCCACGGAGCAGGCGAGGGCACTCTTCGGTTACGATCATGCCGCCCTCGATGCGGCGGTCGCGGCGGCGCCGGCTGGGGCGGGTGGGTTGGTTCTGCTGCCGTATCTGGCAGGGGAGCGGACGCCGAATGTGCCGGACGGTTCGGGGGTTTTGCTCGGACTCAATCAAGGCAATTTCCACGCCGGCGCCATCGCGCGGGCGACGATGGAGGGTGTCACTCTGGGGATGAACTACGGCCTGCGCCGACTTGCGGCACTCGGTGTCAAAGCGAAGGAAATACGCGTGACCGGTGGCGGTGCGAAATCACCGGTGTGGCGCCAGGTGATGGCGGACATCTTCGGCGTGCCCGTGGTCGGCATGGTCGAGGAAGAAGGCGCGGCGCTCGGCGGCGCGTTGCAGGCCGCCTGGTGCGTGGCCCGTCGCGAGGGCCGACGCGCGAAGATCACGGATTTCACCGAGGGCACCGTGGCGGTGAGGGCGGAAACGCGCTGCGTGCCGCAGCCGGCCAACGCGGCGCGGTATCGCGAACTTCAGGCGCTCCAGGATAAGTTGAGCCTCAGCCTGCGCGCGGTCTTCGCGGCTCAGCGGAAATTGGCATCTTCCTGACTGCGCCAGCCGCGGCGGGGCTTGGATTTTGCCGGGACATGAGAATGGGCTGGGCTTCGCCGAGCCGGCGGTTGCACACTGCCGGGCATGGATACCCCGAAGAAAGTTGCCGTCGTCACGGGAGCCGGTTCCGGCATTGGCCGCGAAACGGCGAAGGCCCTGCTTGCGAAGGGCTATCATGTGGTCGTCGCCGGACGGCGGGTGGATGCGCTCGACGTGACCGTGCGCGAATCGGGCGTAGCCGCGGCGCACTATCGGGCGGTTCCGACCGATGTGGCGGACCCGGCTTCGGTGAGAAATCTTTTCGCCGTCACCCGCGAGGCCTTTGGCCGGATCGACCTGCTGTTCAACAACGCGGGAGTGGGTGCTCCGGCCGTGCCGCTCGATGAGCTACCCTTTGAGCGTTGGAAGGAAGTCGTCGATACCAACCTGACCGGGGCGTTTTTGTGCACGCAGGAGGCGATGCGGATGATGAAGAGCCAGCAGCCGCGCGGGGGGCGCATCATCAACAACGGTTCGATCTCGGCGCACGTACCGCGGCCGAACTCGGCGCCCTACACGGCGACCAAACACGCGATCACCGGCCTGACGAAATCCACGGCGCTCGATGGACGGACGTTCGACATCGCGTGCGGACAGATCGACATCGGCAATGCGGATACGCCGCTGGCGGCGAAGATGAAGAAAGGCGTGCCGCAGGCGAATGGCACCGTTGCCATCGAGCCGACGATCGACGTGAAGCACGTCGTCGACGCCATCCTCTACATGGCGAGTCTGCCCCTCGAAGCGAACGTGCTGACGCTGACGGTCATGGCGACCGGGATGCCCTACGTCGGACGCGGTTAGCCGGGAACGGGTGGCGCGGCGGTGGAGGTTTTAGTGCGCCTGCGCGTAGTCGCGGGGAAAGAGGAATTTGATGCCGGCGATCAGGGCCAGGCCGGCGACGACATAGCCGAGGGCGGTCCAGCCAAGGAGGCCCTCGATGCCGAGGGTCTGCTTCCACATGCCGCCGAAAAGCAGGGCGAAGCCGGAGATGACGGCGCCGAAGAAGTTTAGCACGCCGACGGCCGAGGCGCGGGTGTGGAAGGGGACGACTTCGAAGGCGGCGGGAAAAATGTTCCCCATGAAAAATCCGCTGCAGAGCCCGAATGCGCCCGCGGCGACGCGCGTGGCCCCGAGCGAGTCGCAGTGCCCGAGCGCGTAGAGGCCCGGCGCGCACAGGAGCAGGCTGGCGACGAGGAGCCAGAAGCGCGCGGCCTTGGTATGCCGAAACAGCGCGTCCGCCAGAAAGCCGCCACTGAGGATTCCCACCAACGTGGAGCCCTGGAGGAAGACGGTGGCGTTGAAGGCGGCGTCGGCGAGGTTGAGGGTGAACTTCTCGCGGAAGAACGTCGGCAGCCAGCCGTAGAGCAGCCAGAGGCCGAAGACGAAGGACGGAAACACCACGCACAACAGCGCATAGGTGGGCACCCGCAGCAGCACGCCGGGCGCAAATCCGCCGCCGGATTTCTTGGTCTCGGGAGGGGCCTCGACCACGGTGCGGAGAAAGAGAAAATAGGGGATCGTGTAAAGCAGGCCGGCTCCCCCCAGGATCCATAACGCGCCCTGCCAGGATCCGAGATCTCCCATCCAGCCGCCGAACCACGTCCCCCCGACGGTGCCGGCGATCTGCGCGGTTGTAAGCGCTGCGACGGCCCGCGAGCGGTGAGCGGGCGCGTGGGCGTTGGCGGTGAGAGCGATCGCGGCCGGCATGAACAGCGCCTCCGCCACCGCCAGCGCCGCGCGCAGCCCAAGCAGCATGACGGCCGAGGTCGAGAAACCCGTGGCGACCGTCACGAGGCTCCAGCTGGCGAGGCTGAGCACGACGAGGGTGCGTTTGGAAAACGTATCGCCGAGCAATCCGGCAATCGGGCAGCCCACGCCATAGACCCAAAGGAAGATCGACCCGGTGAGTCCGAGCTGCGTGTCGGTCAATCCCAGTTCGGATTTCAGCACCGGAAAAAGCGCGAAGACCACCTGCCGGTCGCAGTAGTTCAGGAAGTAGGCGAACCACATGAAACCCACCAGCACGGGGACCGGGCGGACGGGCGGGGGAGGGGTGGGCTCCGGCTTCATCAACGAAGTGACGCTGACATTCGGGTGCGAGCCTGTGCGTAAGAAGCGGAATCCAACAGCCCAAAGCGTTACTATCTGGCAAGGCGGGAGCGGAGCCCGGGCCAGTTTGTTTGGGTCGCATGCGAACTGGGCGCGGGTTGTCTTTCTGCTGACGGCGCAAATCGTCAGGAAAAATAAGCTAGGACGTTTTTGGGACGTGATGGAGGAATACGGCTTGTGCGCTGCCTGCGACTCGGCCATTCCCCATCTTTTCCTATGAAGAATTTTCTCCGCTTTTTCATTGGCTTCAGCGTCGCCGCGGTGGCGTTCGCGGCCGAACCCAAGCCGATCGAAGAAACGTTCGAACGCTACTGGAGCGCCTATGTCCGGAAGGATTTTCCGCGGGTGACCGCGGATATTCTTCCGAGCGACTTGGAGGACACCAAGGCGGCCCTCCTGCCGGTTTTTCTGGCGGCCCAGACCAGCAAGGAGAAGGACGCTCTGACCGTCGTAACGGCGTTTTTCGGGCGGACCGTGGGCAAGGCCCGGGAGTCGCTCAGCCCGCAGGAAGTTTTTGCCGCGCTCCATCGAGTGACGATTGCAGCCAATCCGGACTTTTTTGAAGTACTCAAGGAAGCGAAAATCGCCGTGGTTTTCGTCCGCACGCCGGACGCCGACAACGCGGAGATTCACTACCAGATTTCAATCCGCGGTGAGACGCAGATAGAGGTGGACCGGTTGGTAAAGAAAGACGGACGCTGGTGGATGCGGGTGAAGGAAGATCCGCGCGAAACCGCCGCGCAGTTCAAGCAGATGTTTGGGCAGGGGAGTTGAGGCGTTTCCCTTGTGGTCACCGACCGGGTGCGACCGGGGATCACCTCGGTCGACTCCTTCGGTCGCACGGGCTCGTTGCGGTCGAATAGCTGGTGACCCTATCTGGGCCGGAGAAGGTTCGAGCCTGCCGTGAACCCGGTATGAGTGATAGGCTGTTTTTCGGCCCCTATTGACGCGATGCTCGGTCGGATTTCAGTGTGTTTCACACTCATCGCTGCAGGTTCAGACGCAACTCACGGCCAACCGTAATTCTGCTGTCGCACCGCCCCGGCCCGGTCACCGAGGACCAGCGCTTCCTTGTGGCGATCGGCGTGCGAAAGCATCATAGACCCGATTACCAAGGTGGACAAAGAATAGGGATCGATCTGCAGCGCCCGATCCATCTCGGCGACCGCCTCGTCCAGATGGCCCTGCACCGCCAGCAAGTGCGACCGCCAGGGATGAGCGTAGGAATAGTTCGGGTTCAACCGCAGTGCGGCCTGAAATCCCCGCTCCGCCTCTTCGCACCGATCTTCGCTGTAGGTTGACAACCGCGAGCGTGGCGTGCGGTTCGGCCAGCGTCGCGTCGAACTGCAAGGCGGGTTGGGCCGCCACCCGCGCTTGCGTGAAGTAGCCACGGCTCAGGCCCACACTCTCCAGCCCGATATACCAGCCATGAACTAGGATCGGCGCACGGGCACGCCGTGTCCCGCCAGATAGGTTTTTACCTGAGGGATCGTGAGCGTGCCGAAGTGAAACAAACTCGCGGCCAGCGCGGCGTTCGCATGGCCTGCATTCAGGACATCGGCAAAATGTTCCAATTGGCCGGCCCCGCCGCTCGCAACCACCGGCACTTCGATCGCATCGCTTACCGCCCGGGTTAAAACGCAATCGTAGCCGGCCTGAGTGCCGTCGGCATCCATGCTCGTCAGCAAGATCTCGCCCGCTCCCAGGGCGACGGCATGCTTCGCCCACTCCACGGCATCCAGGCTGGTGGGATTCCGGCCTCCGTGAGTGTAGACGCGCCAGGACGTGCCGTTGGGTTCCCGCTTGGCATCGATCGCCAGAACAATGCACTGGGCGCCAAAACGATCTGCCGCCAATCGAATCAGCTCCGGATTTTGAATCGCGGCGGTGTTGAGGGAGACCTTGTCCGCCCCGCTGCGAAGCATGGCCTCAATATCGTGCACCGAGCGCAATCCGCCTCCGACGGTAAGCGGCATGAAGCATTGTTCGGCCGTGGCCGCCACGACCTCGTGCATGATTCCACGGTTGTCGCTCGACGCGGTGATATCGAGGAAGACGAGCTCGTCGGCCCCCTGGGCGTCGTAGGCCTTTGCGCATTCGACGGGATCCCCCGCATCGCGGAGTTCCTGGAATTTGATCCCTTTGACAACTCGTCCGCCCTTGACGTCGAGACAGGGGATGATGCGTCGGCTGAGCACGAACGGCGGGAAACGAGGATTGGGTGGGTCGCGAGCGGGAAAAATCCAAGGGCGGGCCGGGGCCCGCCGTCGCCCGCGATGAAGCCGTGCAGGCGGCTCAGGTATCGAGGTGGGTCACATCCGGCTCGAAATTGACCGCGAGTCGGTAGACATGGCCAGGGCGCATGATCAGCGGGTGGTCGCGGACAAGATACTGCAGATAGTGAATCTTGCCGTAATTCGTGCGGAAAGTGGGATCCGCGCTGACCACTTCGGTTTCGCGCCAAGTGGCCTGAAAATCGTCTTTCGCCACACTGCAGCGGTGACCTTGCGGGCCGAGCGCCAATGCCCCGCTGACATGGTATTTCGAATGGGGCGCCGCGATCGCGAGACAATAGCGAAACTTGTCGAGCGTCACCTGCTGTTTGACGGTGTAGGCGAATTCACAGCCAATTTTATTTCCAGAAAACGTCCATTGCACCTTCACGCTGCCGAGGCCTTTGACGAATTCCTCCTTGAGATTGATCAGTTCCGGTTGCTCGTAACGGAAGTAAAAGCTGTTACGAAGGCCGAGACCGGTGACGCTGTTTTTACCGTAGAAAGCCGGCAGCGTCACTTGTTCGCCGAACGTCAGTTCGGGCAGCATGATCGGCGCGTAGACGTTGTTTGGCCAGTCGAAGATTCCCGGGCAATGCGGGAACGCGAGGGAATCGCTGGTGAGCCGGCTACCCGAACTGATGAGCGGCACCTGTAGGTGAATGCCGGTTTCAGCGTCGCGGTAGAGGAAGAGTCCCTGTTCCTTGCGATTCGATTTGTCGAAAATGACGAAACGGCCGGAAGTCTTCGGGGCCTCGATTTTCGGCGCACCGGAGGGCATTTGCACCGTTTTGGCGAGACGCGACCATTGGCACAGGTAACGCGCGGCGTCGAAATTAGCCATCCGCGTCGTGTGGTGCGAATAGGCAGTGCGTTCTTCATCCCGCAGATCGAGAAAACCATGTTCCTGGTCGAGATAAGTCTCGTAGAAGAACATGAAGAGACGGCGCAGGATGTCGTAATATTTGACCTTTTGCTCGTCCGCCACCCAGCCGTCGCGCAGGCCCTGCAAGATGAGACTCACGCAATGCATCTGGCCATACGCGCCCGCCGCGCGACCAAAGGCCCAGCCCAGTCCGTCGGCTCGCACCAAATCGGGCATCATCTTGATGTATTTTTCGGCGTAGGTCCGCAGCGTCGGCAGCTTGCGGTCACGCACTCCGCTGTTGGCGTGCAACTGCAGCGCGGAGCGGACGAACACAAACGTCATGACTCCGTAGAGATTGTAATTTCCGCCTAGACCTTCCGTGGCGTCGTCGAAGAAGCCGGCCGAACTCGTCTGATTGACTCGCTCGCACATGCGTTCGATGAGCCGCGACGTTTCGTCCTTCTTGGACAAACCAAGGCTGAAACGGGCGACGGCCTTCGCGATATTGAAAGCCTGCCAGTGGTTGTCGTAGTCGCTCCGGTGGAGCAGCGATTTGTCGATTCGCTGTTGGGTTTCGTCGACGAGTCTTTCCCAAACCGGATTGCGTTCCTTCGAAGGGCCGAAAGCGAGCAAGCCCAAAGCGGCATAGGCGAGGCCGTTTTCCGCCGCCGGCTCGGTAAACATTTGCGCCGTGATGCAGCGCGCCGCGAGATCGATCAAATCGTAACCCTTGAGCGTGGTCTCACCGGTCGCCCGATAAAATTCGCCCAAAGCAAAGGCCACATGGCCGGGCTCGTCGGGACGGGATTGTTCGCCGTTGGCCGGCAAAACCGTGCCGTCTGGCTGAATCGAGTCGAGATTGTGGCCCAACATTGAGCGGGCCATGTCGAGACATTGCTCGGAAAAACTGTGCATGCGTTGGTTTGCTGGTGGCGAAATCGCGCGTTGAGCGCTGGGAAACGGACGAATCTCAAGAGATTTACGAGCGGAGCAAGAGGGAAGTTAAGGAACTTCACATCCCGCCCACCAAACCCATCCGCCAAACTCGGGGCCGTTCCCTGGCGAGGTAGCGAGAAGGGTGCGCTGAAATGGAGCCAACAGTCGGAATCGAACCGACGACCCACGCTTTACGAAAGCGTTGCTCTACCGACTGAGCTATGTTGGCACGTGCGCGAAGTGCGGAAAAAACCGGTCGTTACTCCGAGCGCAAGCTCCATTTTCCTATTCCGCCATCAACGCCGCGCCGGGCGGGAGAGTGGCGCGTCGAATCAATTGTGCGAGACCCGGTCGTCCGGCAGGGAGCCTTGCAGCCGCCGGCGTAATTTTATGCGTTCAATCTCCGCCCGAAGCCGATGGCCAAAAAGCTCGAGGCGGTGGCGAACGTTGAGTGTCTCCAGCAGCTTTTGCTTGAGCCTCGAATCTTCGCAGAGGCTGAAAGCCGCAATGTCGACGAAGGCCTCCGGATCTTTGACCGTCTTGAGAAACGCCGCCATTTCGCCCACCGCGGTTGCGGCGAGCCGCGATTTGAGGCTTAAAAGTCGCGACAATTCGTGGCGAAGACTCTGGTTTTCATCGTCGCTGGCCCCGGCCTGGCTGACGAGTGCACGTATTCCAATCCGACGATAAGGTGCCTCGCGAACGATCGAGACGACCTCGACGCGACAAATACCCTGCAAGAGTAAATCCGAAGTGCCGTTGTCGTTATTCTGGCAGGCCCTAATAATTCCGACGCTCGCCACGCGATGAGGTGGTTCGAATTGGGCCGGATCATTTGCCCGCTTAAAATCGATTCCTGCCACGGCCATCAGACGGTTGGTGGATAAAACGTCCCGGAGCATGTGACGGTAGCGCGGCTCAAAAATATGGAGAGGCATGAGCGCTTGCGGGAAAAACGCGGTATTTGGCAGCATCATCACGGGTACCTCGTCGGGCAGGGTTATTTCCATTTCCACTTGTCGACACTATGTCAGAAATCCGGAAATTCAACTGAGCCAGTAAGCTCCGCGAGAAGGGGCGAACCGTGTCATGGGTGCGCCAGTTTGGCATGCTTTTGCTTTCGGGTGTAAGAACAAAAGTTATATTTTTGCCTCTAACAATTTTTTAGACATTGATCACCAATTATTAAAGTAAATTTGGTCCGTTGGGGCATATCTACTGCTAAGTGCACGACATGAGCCGCATTCTCGGAATCGATTTAGGCACTACCAATTCGTGCATGGCCATCATGGAAGGCGGAGAACCCGTCGTTATTCCTAACGCCGAGGGAGCCCGCACCACTCCCTCCGTGGTCGCTTTTACAAAATCGGGCGAACGTTTGGTCGGCCAGGCCGCCAAGCGGCAGGCTGTCACGAATCCTCGCAACACCGTTTTCTCGGCCAAGCGTTTCATCGGTCGCAAGTTCACCGAGGTGCGCGAAGAGTCCAAAAACATGCCTTTCAAGACCGTTGAAGGCAAAAATGGTGACGCCTACATCGAGGTGCAGGCGGGAGACAAAACGGAGCAGTTCGCGCCGCAGCAAATTGCCGCTTTTGTATTGGGTAAACTCAAAGCCGATGCCGAGGCTTACCTTGGCGAGAAGGTCACCCAAGCCGTGATCACGGTTCCGGCTTATTTTAACGATTCGCAACGTCAGGCGACCAAGGATGCCGGGAAAATCGCCGGCTTGGAAGTCCTGCGTATTATTAACGAGCCCACGGCAGCATCGCTCGCCTACGGCTTGGATAAGAAGAAGGACGAGAAAATCGCGGTATTCGATTTGGGCGGCGGCACTTTCGACGTATCCGTCCTCGAAATTGGCGACGGCGTCTTTGAAGTGAAGGCGACCAACGGAGACACTCACCTCGGCGGTGACAATTGGGACGACGCATTGATCACGTGGCTGGTTGAGACTTTCAAAAAAGAAAACGGCATCGATCTTCGCAAAGACCCGATGGCGCTCCAGCGGCTCAAAGAAGAGGCCGAGAAGGCCAAGATCGCGCTTTCGTCCACGCAGTCGGTCGACATCAACCTGCCTTTCATCACGGCGGATGCCTCCGGACCGAAGCATCTCAACCTCCAGCTCACGCGGGCCAAGATGGAGCAGATCTGCGATCAGCTCTTCGAGCGTTGTGTGCAGCCGTTTAAGAATTGCTTGAAGGACGCGGAGTTCAGCTCGGCGCAGATCGACGAACTCGTGTTGGTCGGTGGCATGACCCGCATGCCCAAGGTGGTTGAGATCGCCAACAGCCTCGGCGGCAAACCGCCGCACCAAGGCGTCAACCCCGATGAAGTGGTCGCCATCGGCGCGGCCATTCAAGGCGGGGTATTGAAAGGCGACGTGCGCGATGTGCTCCTGCTCGACGTTACACCGCTGACGCTGGGCATTGAAACCGCCGGGCAGGTGGCCACGGCCATGATCCCGCGCAACACGACAATTCCGTCCAAGAAGACCCAGGTGTTTTCGACCTATAGCGACAATCAGCCCTCGGTGGAAATTGTCGTGCTGCAGGGAGAGCGCCCGATGTCGCGCGACAACAAAATTCTCGGCACCTTCCGGCTCGACGGCATTCCGCCGGCCCAGCGCGGCGCGCCGCAAGTCGAAGTCACTTTCGATATCGATGCGAACGGCATTCTCCACGTATCCGCGAAGGACCTTGGCACGGGCAAGGATCAGAAGATCACGATCCAGGGGTCGTCCGGACTTTCCAAGGAAGAGGTCGAAAAAATGACCAAGGAGGCGGAATTGCACGCCGAGGAGGACCGCAAGCGCAAGGAAGCGGTCGAAACCAAGAACCAACTCGACTCGACGATCTACCAGCTCGAAAAGACCCTGAAGGACGCGGGAGATAAGATCTCCGCAGAGATCAAATCGAAGGCGGATTCCGCGCTCGTCGAAGCCAAGAAAGAGCTGGAGTCGAATGACACGGCACGCATGAAGGCCGCGATGGAGAAACTCAGCGCGGTCGGCGGCGAGCTCTACGCTGCGGCACAAAAGGCTGCGCCCGGGCCCGATGATGCCGCGGCTGCCGGAGGCGCCCAAGGCGAACCCGCTCCCAAGAAAACCGAGAAGAAGGCCGACGTTGTCGATGCCGATTTCGAGGTTGTAGACGAAGAAAAGAAAAAGTAGTCCTAAATCCCTTTTGTGCGCCCCCTGCGCTCCGCGCAGGGGGCGCGCTTTGTTCAGTAATTAAAACCAGATTCCACCCTTCAACCCAAATCCAACCATTATGGCTAACGTTAAAATCAAGCCCATCGGTGATCGTGTTCTCGTCGAACACATCGAAGAAAAAGAGCAGGTCCGCGGAGGTATTATCATCCCGGACAGCGCCAAAGAAAAGCCGCAGGAGGCCAAGGTGATTGCCCTCGGCACCGGCAAGAAGGGTGATGACGGCAAAGTCACGCCTTTCGAAGTTAAAGTCGGCGACCGCGTGTTGATCAGCAAATACGGCGGGACCGAGGTAAAACTCGAAGAAAAGAAATATACGCTGGTGCGCGAAGACGACATTCTTGGCGTCATCGCCTAAGCGCGTTGGTCTCAATTCATAACATTTAATCCACTAATTTAATCCACATGGCTGCTAAACAACTGCTGTTCGACGAATCCGCTCGTCAAAAAATCCTTCGTGGCGTCGAGCTCCTCTCGCGCGCGGTGAAGGTCACCCTCGGGCCCAAGGGCCGCAACGTCGTTATCGACAAGAAATTCGGCTCTCCGACCGTCACCAAGGACGGCGTGACGGTGGCGAAGGAAGTCGAACTGCCCGACCCGTATGAGAACATGGGCGCGCAGATGGTAAAGGAAGTTGCTTCCAAGACCTCCGACGCGGCGGGCGATGGCACCACCACGGCGACCGTGCTCGCTGAAGGCATTTATCGTGAAGGTTTGAAGAACGTCACCGCCGGATCGAACCCGATCTTCCTGAAGCGGGGCATTGATAAGGCGGTCGCCGCCGCGGTCGCCGAACTGGCCCGCGTTTCCAAGAAGGTCTCGGACCGCGAGGAAATCCGCCAAGTCGCAACGGTATCCGCAAACTGGGACGACACCATTGGCAACATCATTGCCGATGCGATGGACAAGGTGGGCAAGGACGGCACGATCACCGTCGAAGAAGCCAAGTCCATTGAGACGACGCTCGATGTCGTCGAAGGCATGCAGTTCGACAAGGGCTATCTGTCCCCGTATTTCGCCACCAACATGGAGGCGCAGGAAGCCGTGCTGGAGGACGCCTACGTACTCATTCACGAGAAGAAGATCTCCAACCTCCAGGAGTTCCTCCCGCTGCTTCAGACCGTGGCCAAGAGCGGCAAGCCGCTCCTCGTCATCGCCGAGGAAGTCGAAGGCGAAGCCCTCGCGGCCCTCGTCGTGAACAAGATTCGTGGCACCATCAACGTGTGCGCCGTCAAAGCCCCCGGCTTCGGCGACCGCCGCAAGGCCATGCTCGAAGACATCGCCATCCTCACGGGCGGCCGATGCATCACTGAAGACCTCGGGATCAAACTCGAGAATCTCACCACGGCTGATCTCGGCCGCGCGAAGCGCATCGTCGTCGACAAGGAAAACACGACGATCGTCGAGGGCTCCGGCAAATCGTCGGAGATCCAGGGCCGCGTGAAGCAGATTCGTCGCCAGATCGACGAGACCACCTCCGACTACGATCGCGAAAAGCTCCAGGAGCGCCTCGCGAAGCTCGCCGGTGGCGTGGCCGTCATCAACGTCGGTGCTTCCACCGAGGTCGAGATGAAGGAAAAGAAGGCCCGCGTCGAAGATGCCCTTCATGCCACCCGCGCAGCGGTGGAAGAGGGAATTGTGGCCGGCGGCGGTGTCGCGTTGCTCCGCACCGCGAAGGCCATCGATGCCCTCCAGCTCGAAGGCGACGAGAAAATCGGCTCCCAGATCGTCCGTCGGGCGATCGAGCATCCGATTCGCATGCTCTGCTCGAATGCGGGCGTTGAGGGCGCGGTTGTCGTCGGCGAGGTTCTCTCCGGCAAGGGCAATTTCGGCTACAATGTTGCGACCGACAAGTATGAGGATCTCGTCAAGGCAGGCGTCGTCGATCCGACGAAGGTCACCCGCACGGCGTTGCAGAACGCGGCGTCGATCGCCGGTCTCCTCCTGACCACCGAGTGCATGATCACCGAGATCCCCGAGAAGAAGGAAGCGGCCGCTGGTGGCCACGGGCATTCTCCGGGCGGCGGCATGGACTACTAATTCCGCGCGGATTTATCCGCTCGTTTTTAAAAGCGCGCCGCTTTCGCGGCGCGCTTTTTTTGCGTGAATTCAACGCATCGGCGTTATCGCGAGATCGAAGAGGTGAGCGGAATTTTCCATCATGGTCGGCAGGGAGCCGATGAAGGACTCCCAATCCTGGGCGTGTTTGAACTGCGTGTCCCAAGCGATGAACAATGCATCGGGATATGCATTGGATTTTTCGATCAATACCCGGATATCCGACTCCCAGTCCGCGATCTTTACGTAGCTGAAAACGGCGGGCCGCGACGATATCTGAGGCTGGGCGAACTGCCGAAAATACAAATCGAGCTGTTCCGCGGAGGAAAACCGCGAATGGGCATGAGCCGAAAAAGTGGTGAGCGACTGCGGTGGAAACGCCATGTGGGTGTAAAAGCGAAGCAGGACGCGCCGGACAATTTCCCAGTCACCTGCCGTGCGCGCATTGCGAATCGAAAGTTTGATGCGTTCTCCGGTGCGGGTGATGAGGCCGTTGTCGCCAAAGAAATAGGCCACGAGCTCGTAGCCAAACAAGTCATCCCACGTTTTGAGCCGCACTTGATCCGGCCGCAGGCTCAGGCCATTTTCGGCATCGCAAAGCCAGGTCGCAAACGAGTCGAGTTCCGCGGCATTTTTGGTGAGGGGCGGAAGAAAGGGGATGTCGAGGTTAATGCCCAGGACGTCCAGAGGAATGAGGCGCATGCAAACGGATCCTAGGAGGAAAATCCGGACGGGCGCACGCGGATTCGAGTGGCGCGGTGCGCTGTCTTTGCGCTCGCCATGCCGCATCCCTCCCGGGGTATTTTGGCTCCATGGAAGTGATCTTTCTCGGCACCGGCACCTCACAGGGCGTGCCGATGATCGGCTGCAACTGCGCCGTGTGCCGTTCCACCGACCCGCGCAATCAGCGAACGCGAGCTTCGATTCATGTGATCATGGATGGACTCCACGTGCAAATCGATGCCGCCCCCGAATTTCGGCTGCAGTGCATCCGGGAAAAATTGGCGCGCCTCGACCTTTTCGTTCTCACCCACGGCCACGCCGACCACATTGCGGGCATGGACGACCTGCGGCGATTTTGCGACTTGATCGGAGGCGAGGCATTGACGGTCTACTCGACGGAAGAAGGCATGGGACGCGTGCGCGCCATGTATCCGTATGCGATCGCCGATCGCCCCATCGCGAAGGGTTACGCCGCCTTCAAACTCGCTCCCATGCCAAGTATGATCGATCTACCGCAGGGCACAATCCAGTCGACGCTGCTGCCCCACGGAGGGGTAACCACGCTTGGTCTCATCTTTCGCGAGCGCAGCAGCGGCCGAAAGTTTGTTTACTATACCGACTGCAAAAGCGTGCCGCCCGCCGCCATGGAACTCGCTCGTGACGCGGATGCACTCGTGCTCGATGGCCTCCGCCCTCAGCCCCATCCTTCGCATATGTCCATCGATGAGGCCTTGCTGGTGGCCCGCGATCTGGGGGCGGCGGCAACGTGGATCACCCACCTGACGCATCTTAGCGATCATGCCCAGCTGGCGGCAACGCTGCCCGTCGGGGTAGCGCCGGCGTTTGACAGCTTGCGGCTGCATCTCTGAACCAGCCCGTGGGGCGGAATGGGTGGCTGCATATGACGAACGGCAGTTTGGACTTTTCGCTCCGGGAGTCGTCTAGTGGAGCTCGTTATGCATTCACGGTCTGCAATCCCCGGCGGTGGCACCACCGGCCTGTTTCTGAAGCTTGGTTACTTTCATCCCGTTAAGAGCATCGCATTCAATCCTGCCTGACGGCTCTCAAAATCATTTTCCGTCTCCCCAATCAAACAACGATTACTATGGCCAAAATATACAACGACATCACCGAAACCATCGGCAATACCCCCCTTGTTCGCCTCAATCGCACGGCCGCGGCACACGGGGCCCAGGCAGAAATTCTGTTGAAGCTCGAATTTTTCAACCCGCTTTCGAGCGTAAAGGACCGCATCGGTTTCTCGATGATCGACGACGCGCTGAAGAGCGGGAAAATCACCGCCAAGACCGTGCTGATCGAACCGACGAGCGGCAATACCGGCATTGCGCTTGCTTTCGTGGCCGCCGCCAAGGGTCTGAAACTGATCCTGACGATGCCCGAAACGATGACCATGGAGCGGCGCAAGATCCTGAAGATTCTCGGAGCCCGGCTCGTCCTCACGGAAGGTCCGAAGGGGATGAAGGGCGCCATTGCCAAGGCCGAGGAACTTGCCGCGAAGATCCCCAACAGTGTAATTTTGCAACAGTTCGCCAATCCCGCCAATCCCGCGATCCACCGCAAGACTACCGCTGAGGAAATCTGGCGCGATACGGACGGCAAGGTGGACATCGTCGTCTGCGGCATCGGCACCGGCGGAACCATCACGGGCGTGGGTGAGGTGCTCAAAGCGCGCAAGCCTTCCCTCAAGATGGTGGCGATCGAGCCGGACGGCTCACCGGTGCTTTCCGGCGGCCAGCCTGGCCCGCACAAGCTGCAGGGACTCGGTGCAGGATTCATCCCCGCGATTCTGAACACGAAAATTTACGACGAAGTGATCCGGGTCAAAGAGGCGGAATCCGGCCCGGTCAGCAAGCAGGTGAATCAGCTGGATGGAATTCCAGTCGGAATATCGTCCGGTGCGGCAATCTGGGCGGCTATCCAAGTGGCGAAGCGGCCCGAAAACAAGGGCAAGCAAATCGTAGTGATCATCCCTTCCAGCAGCGAGCGTTACCTCTCGTCTTGGCTGTTCGCCGATATTGGCGTCGAAAGCGATTCGCTCGACGACCTCCTCGCGCCCGCTCCCACGGCATAGTTCCGTCATCCGTCCGGTGAGGCCCGCCCTCTCTCAGGGGCGGGCTTGCTTTTTCCCAAACAGCGCGAAGAAGCGGTCAAGCCAACGCCGCACTCGGCTCAACGGACAGATTCACGCCGGATACCCGGTCGGTTCCATTCGCATCAGCCCAGGCCGCGAACGCGATCATCCCGGCATTGTCGCCCGTGTGTTTGGACTGTGCGGCGAAAAAAGGCAGACCGGCGCGGCGTGCCCCGCTTTCCAAAGCAGTCCGGAGCGCCAGATTGTTGGCAACGCCGCCCGACAGCCCGATACTTCGAAAGGGCGCTTCAGCCGCTCGCAACGCGGCGAATGTTTTTCTGACAAGGGCGTCGATCACGGCTTGCTGATAGCTGGCGCACAGATCGGACAGTTTCCCTTGCACTTCCGCAGCGGGCATCTTTTCCAGCCGATAGCGCAGGCTCGTTTTGAGCCCGGAGAAACTGAAATCTAGCTCGTCGCGCCGTTCAATTCCCCGCGGGAAAGCAAACGCATCGCTCCTTCCACCGTGCGCCCGTTTTTCGATCTCGGGACCTCCCGGGTAACCGAGGCCCAATAATTTTGCTCCTTTGTCGAGGGCTTCGCCCGCCGCATCATCGCGCGTCGCGGAGATCGGCCGGATGCTTCGGTCTGCCGACAACATGAAGAGCAGCGTATTGCCGCCGGAAACAATCAACCCCAAGTGCGGCAGCAAATCATCCAGCCGACGGCCGAAGTCAGCGGGACTCGCCTGGTGGACTTCGATGAAAGGCGACCAAGCGTGAGCCCGTAGGTGATTCGCTCCGACCACCGGCCGGCGGAGGGCAAAACCCAGTGCCTTGGCCGCGGCGACGCCGATGGCCAGGCACGCTGCCAGTCCCGGACCGTGGGTGACTGCGATCGTTTCAACGCGGTCGAAACCGACCTCGATTCGGGCTCGTTCCAGCAGGGGAGAAAAATTTCTCAGATGCTCGCGCGTGGCGAGATCGGGGACCACGCCGCCATATTTTTCGTGCAGTTTGATCTGACTGTAGATCCATTCGCCGAGTAGTCCGCGTGCGGGATCAAAAATCGCCACAGCCGTTTCGTCGCACGAGCTTTCGAGGGCCAGAATCATTTTACTTGGCGGATGTCATCCGAAACGCGTTCGGTTCACCGATGAGCCTCACGCCCTTCAGCACATCGAGGGCCACTTGCAACTGACGATCGGCCACGGGCCCGAACCCGAACCGGCTCTTGAATTCCGTGGGGTCCTTTATATCCGATCGGGACCGCTGGCGCGACAGCATGGCATCCTCTTCCGGTGTCATGACGACCTCCACATGCGGCGCGATGCCCTTTTCGTGGATGCTCACCCCTCCCGGGGTGTAGTAGCGCGCGGTGGTCAAGCGCAGCCCTTCGCCGTGGCTCAGCTTGAAAACGGATTGAACCGATCCTTTGCCGAATGAGCGCTCGCCGACGACCACGGCCCGGCCGGTATCCTTCAGCGCGCCGGTGAACACTTCCGCCGCGCTCGCACTGCCGGCGTTGATGATGATCGCAATCGGCAGCTTGACGGGTTCGCCATCGGCTTCGGCGCGGTAATCGTCCCGGTCGCTGGCGTTCCTTCCCTGGGTGTAAACAATCAGTTCCCCTTTCTTGAAAAAGGGCTCGGCCACTTGCACGGCGGCGTCGAGCAAGCCGCCGGGGTTGTCGCGCAGGTCGATCACGAGGCTGTTGACGCCTTCACGGACCAGCCGTTCGAGCGCCTGGGTAAATTGCACTGCGGTATGATCGGAAAACTCGGTGAGCTGGATGTAGCCGGCGTTGCCATCGATCACGCGCACTCCCCGGACGCTCTCGACCTTGATCACCTCGCGCACGAGACTGAGGTTAAAGGTTTCCTGCGTGGACGGACGAATGGTCCGAAGCGCGACGGTGGTGCCAGGTTTGCCGCGCAACCGATCCACAATCCCGTCCACGACCCCGTTCGGATCGAGTGTCTTGCCATTGATGCTCACGATTTCGTCACCCCGTCGGATCCCAGCCCGCGCGCCGGGCGTGTCCGCCAGCGGGGCGATAACGACAATGCGATTGTCGCGGGTTTCGACTTGGATGCCGATGCCGCCGAATTCGCCGATCAGCTCCTCTTCGAATTCCGCGTTGTCCTTGGCCTCAAGAAACTCGGAATGAGGATCCAGTGACTCGATCATGCCATGCAGCGCATTGCGTGCGAGCTGGTCGTAGGCCGCTGACTTTCCATCGACGTAGCTTTCGTTTACCAACCGCATGACATCCTTCACATATCCAGCGGACCGGGAGAGTTCGCGTGATGGAAAGAGATTCCACGCTGCCGCCACCCTGAACCCCGCGACGGACAGCGCTACGCCGAGCGCAATGCCCGACGCAAGGATGAGAATCCGTTTGAACATACCCCGAGTGTGGCATCGGATTTCGGTTTGTAAATGGGTTCATCGACTCCAGTCGCCGCAGCCGCTTCGCCGGAATTTATCGCCGCGTTTCGCCGCCAGGCCGATCGCGACGGGACAATGACATTTGCCGACTTCATGGCGCTGGCCCTCTATCATCCCGAAGTCGGTTACTACCGCCGCGCGCGCCAGAGAGTAGGGTATGCGCCGGACACCGATTTTTTCACGGCGAGTACCAGCGGAGCGATTTTTGGCGAACTCATCGCCGCCGCCAGTTGCGCGCTGCTGGGCGACGACGACCCGCGCGATTTTACGTTTGTCGAGATCGGCGCCGAACCCGGCGCCGGGGTGCTTGCCGCGGTCAGCCATCCGTTTCTGAGTAGCCGCGTCGTGCAAGTGGGTGAGCCGCTCGAACTGTGCGGACGCTGCGTGGTGTTTTCGAACGAACTTTTCGACGCCCAGCCATTTCGCCGGTTTGTTTTTCGACGCCAAGCCTGGCATGAGATCGCAGTCGTACTGCGAGCCGACGAGCTGGCTGAGATTGAAATTCCTCTCGGAAAAGCGGTTTCGTTGCTGCCCGCGGCGGCTCCGGAGGGTTATATAATCGACGCTCCTCTCGCCGCCACGGCTCTGATGGCGACGATTGCAGCGGAGCCTTGGACCGGCGTGCTCATTGCCGCCGATTACGGGAAAGGATGGCGCGAGCTGATTGAAGCGACCCCTGCCGGAACAGCTCGGGCGTATTTTCGACACACCCAGTCAAACGACCTGTTGGCGCGGCCCGGCGAACAGGATCTCACCTGTCATATTTGTTGGGACTGGCTGGTCGACGTGGTGGAGCGAAGCGGTTTTGGTTCGCCCAAGGTCGAATCGCAGGAAGCTTTTTTCGTCCGGCATGCGGAAAGCTTCATCGCACGCACGATCGCCGCCGAGGCGGCTCAATTCAGTCAGCGCAAGCTCGCTTTGCTTCAGCTCCTGCATCCGTCGCATTTGGGTCAAAAGTTCCAACTCCTCCACGCCGTCCGCCGCTGATTCGGCGATGAACCCGGCTGCTCTCCGACCTCCGGAGGGGGCGATTGTAGGCGGAGTCAAAATTGCCCTTGCGTCGCCCCGATCGCAGCCTTTACTCCCGACCCTTTAACCAACTCGAAACCATCATGGCCAGAATCTGTGCAATCACCGGTCGACGTCCCGTCAAGGGCTCGATCATCAACCGGAAGGGTCAGTCCAAGAAGAGCGGCGGCATCGGCACGCACGTGACGAGCATCACGAAGCGCAAATTCCGACCCAACCTGCAGCGTATTCGCATCAAGACCGCCAATGGGGGGACGAAGCGCGTATGGGTGTCCGTCAAAGCGATTAAGGCTGGCTTGGTGGAAAAAGTTTAAGGTCCGTTTCACCCTGGTTCCTTCGCCCGCGGTTTCCAACCGCGGGCTTTTTTGTTTACCCTAGTTGAGTGCGTTTGAGCCTTAGCGGCGATCGTCCATGCACCAGTCTGATTCGGACCATGATCGAGTGAACCAGCGGGTGATCGAACTCCTCCTCGAAAAACTGGGATGTCAAGCCGTGGTCGTCGCGGACGGCGAATCCGCCGTCGAAGTGGCCACCTTGGAACGCTGGGACGCGGTGCTCATGGATTGCCAGCTGCCCGGGCTGGACGGGCTTGAAGCCACTCGCTTAATCCGGACCAAGCTCCAGGGGCGGCCGCTACCGATCGTCGCGCTCACGGCCAATGCGATGAACGCCGACCGAGCCGCCTGTGTCCTGGCCGGCATGGATGATTTTTTGGCCAAACCGGTGCGTCAGGAGGAATTGCCGTCCTGCTTGGAAAGATGGAGCGCGACTGACAGTGCAGTGAATGGAGAAAAAGATTAACCCATTCGGTCAAGGTCTGCTCTCCGCCTCATCTCCGAGTCAGAGCGGAGCTGAATTTCTCTCGAGCTATTTGTAGTCGCGCCGCAAATTACTCGGCAGAATGCCAAGTTCCTCCCGGTATTTTGCGATCGTGCGCCGGGCGATGGTGATTCCTTTTTCCTGTAGTTTGGCGACGAGATCCTGATCGCTCGCCGGACTGGCTTTGTTTTCGATCGCGATGAGGTCGGCGATCATTTCTTTGACGCTCGTATTCGAGACAGCGGTGCCGCTTTCGGCCTGATAGCCCGGCGTAAAAAAATATTTGAAATCGAATACGCCGTGAGGCGTTTTGATGTATTTATTGGCCAGTGCCCGGCTGACGGTCGTTTCATGGACGCCGACAACATCGGCAATCCGGGTCATCGTAAGCGGCTTCAGATGCGACAGGCCGTGCTCGAAGAAATCCCGTTGGGCGGTGATGATTTCCCGCGTGATGCGCTCGATGGTACGCTGCCGCTGATCGATGGAGTCGATGAGGAATTTACCCGAACGCATCCGCTCCCGGAGATAATCGCGCTCTTCCTTGGACAGGGTGCCTTTCGCGATCAGGTCCCGGTAGGTGCTCGAGATTCGCAGCCGGGGAATGTAGTCGCTGTTGAGATCGACCTTCCACTCGGCGCCGTCCTTTTCAACCGTCACATCAGGTACAACGACCCGATTGTTATCTTCCGCAAAGCGACGTCCCGGGGCGGGGTCAAGTTTTCCGATCTCCTCGATGGCTGATTGAATGTCATCCGCGCTGGCGCCAAGCTTGCGGGCGAGTTCCGGAATACGACGGCGCGTCAGCAACTGGAAATGATCGCGGATCATTCGCGCCGCCAACCCATGCCCCCGTCCGGCGCCGGCGAGCTGCCCCAGGAGGCAATCAGCGAGGCTCAAGGCGCCAATGCCGGGCGGATCGAAAGTCTTCAACACCCGCAGGGCGTCTTGGACCACCGCAAGTGGCAAGCCGGTCTGCAGTGCCACGTCCGATGCCGTTTGAGTGAGAAATCCACGATCATCGAGGCTGCCCACCAGATGTCGCATCGCGTCCACCATGGGAGACGAAACGTCCGCCATTTCCGCCTGTTGCATCAGATGCTCCTGGAGCGACGTCTCGGTCACAAGAGAGTCGAAGAAGTGTTGGCGGCGATCGGCGTCCTCGGAGGTGAAAGGCTGGGTTCCACCCACGCTCGACAGATGGTCGCGCCAATCCTCGTCCACCTTGCCCAGGATCTCGAATTCCTTCTCCTTCGAGAAATCCATTTCCTCCCGAGGGTTCTCGCCCTCCGGGCCATCGCCTGACGCCGTCGGCGCCGCCGTGCTCGAATCGCCGACGTCAGAATCCCGGTCTGGAGAATTTTCCGATTCCGCGGGCTTATCGAGGCTCACGCCCTCCATCGGCAGTTCCTCAAGCGTCGGATTGCTCTGCAGCTCCTCCTGGATGACAGACCTCAGATCAAGCGCGGCTACTTGAAGAATCTTCAGCGAGTGCCTGAGTTGGGGCGCAAGGACCAGCGACTGGGTTTGCCGCTGGCGTAACTCGTGGCTAAAGCCGGGCCCGCTCATTGGGATGAAGAGGTCTGCGAATCATCTCAGATGGGAGGGCGTGAAGAAAGCGACGGGATCACGGGGTCTTTAACACCAAAAATGTCTTTGAGATAAACGCCCAGCTTCTCGTTGGTCGGGCCGTAACGATCACTGTAAAGAAACATTTCGAGATCGGTCAGCATATCGTAGGCCGATTGGTACCGTTTTTCGCGATCGCGCTGGAGCGCACGCTGGATGATCGCTTCGAGCCGGGGCTCAATATCCGGACGCAGTTTCGCGAACTGCGGGATGGGCATAGTGAGAATGTTACGGCGCGACTGCGCCCGATCGTCGGAGCGGAAAATATTCCGCCCGAGCAACAATTCGGTGAGGACGATGCCCAGTGGGAAGAGGTCGGCCCGCGCATCCGTGATCGCGTAGCTGGCCTGCTCGGGGGACAGGTATTCATCCTTGCCCGCGATCACCTTGCCTTCCTCATTGTACATCAAGTCGAGCGCCTTCGCGATTCCGAAGTCGGTCAGTTTTACATCGCCTTCGAAGGCGATCAAAATGTTCTTCGGGCCGATATCGCGGTGGACGATGTTGAGGTGCCGGCCGTCGCGATCGCACTTAACATGGGCATACGTGAGCCCGCGGGCAATACGCGAAACGATGAAAGCCGCCAGGTCGACCGGGATGGGGCGATTCAGTTTACGATGTTCGTCAAGGAACTGCTCCAGATTAACGCCGCGCACAAATTCCATCACCATGAAATACTGTCCGCCGACCTGGCCCAGATGGTAGGTCTGTACGATATTGGTGTGGATCAAATCCGCGACGAGACGTGCTTCGCCGATGAAGTTCTTTTGGAATTCTTCGATGGCGGAATACTCTTCCCTGATCAATTTCACGGCCACGACCTTGCGAAAGTTTCCCGCCCCGAGCTGATGGGCCTCATAAACCAGCCCCATGCCGCCCTCCGCCACCTTGCGCGTCATCTCATAGTGGAGTTCGTTGAAGATGTGTTTTAACGCGGCCACCTTTTCGAGAAAAGGCGGAGCGGTAACAGCTGGCAAGAAGCAATGCGAAAATGGCGCAGAATTTGCTTCACACCCATTTGACACCTCCCGGTGTGGTTCTAGTTTTCCGGCGGATGATCACTCTCACACCACGGGCAGCAAAACAGGTGCGCTCCCTGCATGGTGAACTCAATGCGCCCGCAAAACGTCTCCGGATCCTCGTGGAGTCGGGCGGCTGTTCGGGCTTTCAGTACGGCATGTCCTTCGATGATCCGAAGCCCGACGATGCCCAATTCGAAAGTGAAGGGGTCGCCATTCTGATGGATCCCGCCAGCCTCGCCTATATGGCAGGATCAGCCATCGACTTCGACGACGGCTTGCATGGCAAAGGTTTCGAGATCAAGAATCCGAATGCGCAGAGCACGTGCGGTTGCGGGAAGTCGTTTAACTGAAACCGTTCTTCGCGCAACGCGCCTGACGTTGATGCAACTGCCCCGGAGATCGATCGGTCTGACCCGCTGGCAGCTTCGCTAAAACAGGGCTACCGCGTCGCTTGGTGTAAGGCGACAATCCCAAAGGTCATCGACCGGGCGGTGACGGAGGTAAATCCAGCGGCATAAATTTCGTTACCCAGTGCCGCACGATCGGGAAATTCTTCGATGGTTTCGTTTAGATAGCGATAAGCCGCCCGGTCACCTGTGACTAAACCAGCCAGCCATGGCAGAATTTTCCGGAGGTAAAAAAAGTATACCGGACGAAACCAAGCTTTGGGTTGGGAGAATTCGAGAACAAAAAGGTGCCCGGCAGGGCGCAGCACGCGACGCATTTCTCGTAAGCCCCGCGCGCGATCCGCGAGATTGCGCAGACCAAAGGAGATTGTGATCGCGTCGACGCTGGCATCAGCGAGGGGCAGGGCGAGACTATCACCAGGCGCAAAGCGCACGTTCGCAAAAACATCCTTCCCGCCCTGCATTTTTTTGGCCTCTGCCTCGTCGAGCATTGGCTGGCAAAAATCCATCCCGGTAATCTCGGTTGACGGGGGAAGCTTTCGGCTCAAGGCGAAAGCGACGTCACCACTGCCGGTGGCGACGTCGAGCACGATCTTTGGGTGAAACTGGCGGACTGCGGCAACGAGTCGACGGCGCCACCAAACGTCCATGCCGCCGCTCAACAGCCGATTGGCAAAATCGTAGCGGTGCGCAATGCGCGCAAACATGGAATTGACCGCAGTTGAGTCAGGCATGGATTGCTCTCAATTTAGGGCGGAACGCTCCGTACGTAAAGTGGTCATAAGAGTTGACGCAATTCGAAGCATGCAAATAATTTAAGGTGCTTCAGTTGATGTATCAGCAAAAGGAATTCTCATGCCGAATCTCACCAAACGCGAAATTGTTCTGGAGATCTACCGAAAATCCGGTTTCCCCCAAAAACAGATCGTCGAGACGGTCCAGCAGACGCTGGACATCATTCAAAAGGCCCTGGCTGACGGTAGGAATGTTGAGTTGCGCAATTTTGGCGTACTCGAAGTGCAGGTGCGCAAACAGCGCATCGGACGGAATCCCAACAAGCCCGAAGCCGAAGTCGTGATTCCGCAGCGTGCGGTCGTGAAGTTTAAATCGGGCAAGATTCTCAAGCAGCAGTTGAAGAAGCTCGATTTGGCCAAGCTCCAAGCGGGGAATTAGAAGTCCCGGGAGATTGAGCGGTGCCACCACGCCACGCCGGTCGTGGCGCGCCTGACGTGCAGATCTGGCGCGTTTTTGAATGGCACTACCATGCGGTGCCTTTCAGCGTAACCGGTTTCCATGGCTACGTTCCAAACTTTGCCCGGATTCAGGGAATTCTATCCTGAAGATTTAGCGCGTCGAAATCACGTCTTTCGGCTCTGGCGGCAGACGGCCGGCACATTTGGCTTTGCCGAATACGATGCTCCGGTCTTGGAGCCGCTCGATCTTTATAAGCGCAAGTCGGGAGACGAGATTGAAGCCCAGCTTTTTAGCTTCACCGACAAGGGCGGGCGCGAGGTGGCGTTGCGCCCGGAGATGACGCCAACCGTTTGCCGGCTGGTGGGGGCGAAGGCCAGCGCGCTCAAGCGGCCGATCAAATGGTTCAGTATCGCTGAGTTCTATCGGTACGAGCGGATGCAAAAAGGCCGCGGCCGTTGTTTCCATCAATTCAACGCTGATATCTTCGGCGAACCTGGTCCGGAGGCGGAAATCGAGTTGATCGCGTTGCTCGTCCAGTGCCTGTGCGCCTTCGGACTGACCGAGCAGGATTTCTATGTGCGGCTCAGTGATCGCAACCTTTGGTTCTACTACCTCGAAGCCTTGGGACTGGATGCGGAGAAAGCACGCGCAATCCTCGGCGCCATCGACAAATACGAGAAACTCGGCGACGAAGCGTTCAGCGGCTACACGGAAAAATTCGGCCCAATCGGACCTGAGCTGAAAACGAAGATTCTTGCGTTTCTGCAGATCAAATCGCTTCCGGCGCTTGAGCAGACCCTGGCTCAACTCGGCGGTCCCAATCTTGCGGCGCGGCTAGCGGACTGGAAAAAACTGCTGACTTCGATCAGTGCCATGGGTCTGGACCGTTTCGTCGAGGTCGATCTCGGTGTCGTGCGAGGGCTGGCTTACTACACGGGATTCGTCTTCGAAGCGTTCGATCGCAAGGGCGAGTTGCGCGCGCTGGCGGGTGGTGGACGTTACGACGACTTGGTTGAGAAGCTGGGCGGCCCGGCGTTGCCGGCAGTCGGCTTCGCGATCGGCGATATGACTTTTGCGCTCTTGCTGGAACAACGTGGGCTGATGCCGGCGTTCGTCCAGGCACCGGATGTCTACTGCGTGATCGGTGGCGAAGCCGAACGACTGGCCGCCTTTGGCGACATCCATTCTGTGCGGGCGGCGGGTTTCCGGGTCGAGTATCCGATGAAGGAGCTGGCCTTCGGCAAACAGTTCAAGGCGGCGGCCGAGTCGGGTGCGCGTCTCGCGCTGATTTATGGCGGCGACGAGCTGGCGAAAGGCGTGGTGAAGGTTCGCGATCTCGTTCAGCGGACAGAACGTGATGTGCTCCGCCATGAAGTCCTTGCGACGGTGCGCGATTATTTTTCGCCGTGAGCAACGGCGAACGTAACCCGAGCGCAAATTCAACGAGTTCGGTGCCGACGCAGGCGTGAAACCGCGTTAAGATTATTCGGGCCGAAAGGGTGGGGCAGCAACGCGGCTAGCGTGATTTCAAGTCGGCAGGTGGAATCGCAGATACCGACGAACACCGCGGCGGGTCCGAATTCGTTGATCACCTGCCGGCAGGCCCCGCAGGGGGCGGTGGCGGTCGGGGTGGGCGTGTAGACGACGACCGCTCTGAGTTGACGCTCGCCGGCGGCCGCGGCGGTAAAGATCGCCGTACGCTCGGCGCAATTGCCCAGGCCGTAGGAGGCGTTTTCGACATTGCTGCCGGTGTAGACCTTGCCCGAGCCGGCGAGAATCGCGGCGCCAACCGGGAACTTCGAATATGGCGAATAGGAGAGGAGGGCGGCGGCGCGGGCGGCCTTTTCGAGTCGGCGAAGGGTGGCGGCGGGGAGTGGAGCGGGCATAGTTAAAGGGCGAGATCCCGTTTGACCTCGGCAAACGCCTGGATGGCGAACTCCAGATCCTGCCGGCTGTGCCCTGCACTGACTTGCGTACGGATTCGAGCCGCACCTTGAGGCACGATGGGATGGAAAAAACCGACTACGTAGACACTTTTGTCGAGCATGCGCGCGGCAAACTTCTGCGACAGCGCGGCGTCGCCGAGCATTACTGGAACGATCGGATGCGTACCCGGCCGGATCGTGAGGCCGGCGGACGCCAGGCCGGTGCGGAAGAAACGCGTGTTGTCCTCGAGTTTATCACGCAGTGCGGTCGAGCGCGTGATGAGATCGAGCGCCGCAAGGGACGCAGCGGTGATGACGGGCGCCAGTGTATTGGAGAACAAGTAGGGCCGCGAACGCTGGCGTAGGAGGTCGACGATCGGCTTTCGGCCGCTGACATAGCCGCCGCTGGCGCCGCCGAGTGCCTTGCCGAGTGTGCCGCTGATCAGGTCGATGCGGCCGAGGACGTCGCAATGCTCATGGGTTCCGCGACCAGTCTTGCCCATGAAGCCAACGGCGTGGCTGTCGTCGATCATGACGAGGGCGCCATATCTGTCGGCGAGGTCGCAAATGCCACCCAAGGGAGCGATGAAGCCATCCATGGAAAAAACGCCATCGGTAACGATGAGCTTGAATCGTGCGTGCGCCGCATCGGCCTCACGGAGGCGGGCTTCCAAGTCGGCGAGGTCGCAGTTCCGGTAGCGGAACCGCTGCGCCTTGCAAAGGCGGATACCGTCAATGATCGAGGCGTGGTTGAGCTCGTCGCTGATGACCGCGTCTTCGGGCCCGAGCAGCGTTTCGAACACGCCGCCATTGGCGTCGAAGCACGACGAATAGAGGATGGTTTCGTCAGTGCCGAGAAACGCGCTGAGCTTCGCTTCCAGTTCCCGGTGGATCTCCTGGGTGCCGCAGATGAAGCGTACCGAGGAGAGGCCATAGCCCCACCGGTCGAGCGCGACATGGGCGGCGCGGATAATTTCCGGGTGGTCGGCGAGCCCGAGGTAATTGTTGGCGCAAAAGTTCAGGACTTCGCGACCGGGTGCGATGGCGACCCGGGCACGCTGGGGCGATGTGAGGACGCGTTCGCGCTTGAAGAGCCCGCCGCCTTCGATGTCAGCGAGCGTTTTTTCGAGGTAAGCGCGGTAGCCGGGATTCATGGCTCAGTCCCAGTTGAGGACGATCTTGCCGCTCTTGCCGGAGCGCATGAGTTCGAAGCCCTGCTGAAATTCCGTGTAAGGCAGCCGGTGGGTAATCACCGGGGTGATATCGAGTCCGCTCTGAATCAGCGCCGTCATCTTGTACCACGTCTCAAACATCTCCCGGCCGTAAACACCGCGGATCGTGAGCATGTTGAAGACGACCTTGTTCCAATCGATCGCCGCTTTGTCCGGCATGATGCCGAGCAGCGCGATGCGCCCGCCGTGAAACATGTTGTCGATCATGTCGCTCAGCGCGTGCGAATTGCCCGACATTTCCAGACCAACATCGAATCCTTCCTTCATGCCCAGTTCACGCTGCACGTCCGCCAAGTTCTCCCGGGAGACATCGACGACGCGGGTGGCGCCCATGCGACGGGCCAGCGCGAGACGGTCGGGGTTCACATCCGTAACGACCACCTTGCGCGCGCCGGCTTGCCGCGCAATCGCCACCGCCATGCAGCCGATGGGGCCGGCCCCGGTGATCAGCACGTCCTCACCGACCAAGTCGTATTGGAGCGCGGTATGAACGGCGTTTCCCAACGGGTCGAAACACGACAGCACATCAAGAGGGATCGCCGGATCGACATGCACGGCGTTGCTGGCCGGAAGACACAAATATTCTGCAAAAGCACCGTCGCGGTTCACCCCGAGCCCCTGGGTGTTCTTACAAAGATGCCGGCGTCCCGCGAGGCAGTTGCGGCACTCCCCGCATACGATGTGACCTTCGCCATCGACAAGATCGCCCGCAGCGAAGCCCTGGACGTTGGATCCCACGGCGGCAATCACGCCGACGAACTCATGTCCGACGACCATTGGCGGCTTGATCGTCTTTTCCGCCCACGCATCCCAGTTGAAAATATGCACGTCGGTTCCGCAGATGGACGTCTTCTTTACCTTGATCAGGACGTCGTTAATGCCTGGCACGGGAACGGGAACTTCCGTGAGTTCCAATCCTGGCCCGGCCCGTAGCTTCGCGATTGCCCGCATCTTTCGCATGCGCCGAACCTACGAACTGATTTCGTGCTGTCGAGCGGTCCGCAACCTCACTCCGCGAGAAGCTGCGCGCCTTCCAGCGCCAGCAGCTTGATTTTCGTGGCGATACCGCCGGGGCCGGAAAAGCCCGTCATCTTGTCGCCAGCGGCGACGATACGGTGACAGGGAATCAACAATGGCCAGGCGTTTTCGCCGAGCGCCGCACCGACGGCACGGCTTGCCGCGGTTGGCTGGCCAATCGCGGCCGCAATTTCTCCGTACGTCGCGGTATGGCCAGACTTGACGGTAAGCGTTGCGAGCAGAACGGCCTGATTGAACCGCGAGGTGCGAGAAAAATCGTAACGCACGTCGGCAAAATCCTGCAGGTTACCCACGAGGTGACGTTGCACGCGGGCGACGACTGCGCCAACCCAGGGCGGAGGTTCCGCTTCCGTGTCTCCACCGGCTCGGCGGTCGGGATCCGGCAGCAGGAATCGCGTAAGACCGGCGTCGTTCCACGCGATCGCACAGGTGCCGAGTTGGGTCGTAAAAGTGGCGTGGGGCATGGCCGGACTTCCGAGATTCACCGTGTAGTGACCCGATCGAAGCAGGGAAGCAATCCATCTCGCCGACCGGATTGCTTGTGGACGCGCCCGGGCGCACGCCCGACGGACATTGCAAGATTGCGTCAACGGCGTCGAGTCGTTCGTGTCGCGACCTTTCCACATGACCAACCGCTTCTATAACGCGTTCGACAGCGAAACGCTCGGAGGGGGGCGCAAGCGCGACTACCGGACCCTGTTCCAGATGGACCGGGACCGGATCATCCACGCGCAGGCTTTTCGGAAATTGCAGTCAAAAACCCAGGTGTTCCTGTCAGGAGAATACGATTTCTGCCGCACCCGGCTGACGCATTCGATGGAAGTGGCGCAGATCGGCCGCTCGATTTGCGGGTACTTGCAATCCCGCGGCTCACCCCTGCGGAACGATTTCTACATCGACCATGACCTGGTTGAGGCGGTGTGTCTGGCGCACGATTTAGGGCATCCACCGTTTGGTCACTCCGGCGAGCGAACGTTGCAGGAGCTGATGCGCAAGTGGGGCGGTTTCGAAGGCAATGCCCAGACGCTGCACCTGCTCACCGAAACGATTTATCAAAACGAAGCCGGCGTGCGCGGCATGGCACCCACTCGGGCACTGCTCGACGGCGTGCTGAAGTACAAGAAACTCTTCCGAGAGTTTCCACATCCGCCGACCAATCATTTTCTCTACGATCCGCAGGAATCGCACCGCACCTTTGTATTCGCTGGCAGCGAAATTCCCGCCGGACTTCATGGGGGAGAGAAACTGAATGCCTTCAAGAGTGTCGAGTGCCAGATCATGGATTGGGCCGACGACGCCGCTTACTCCTTGAATGACGTCGTCGACGGAGTGAAAGCGGGGTTTCTCACGCTCGAACGCATCGAATCGTGGGCGGGCGGCGAGGTGATCGATGCCGAGCGCCAGCGCTGGCTCGACCAGCTTTTTCTCGCGATCCGCGCCGATCGCCTGGAAAATGCATTCGCGCAGAAAATCGGGTCCTTCATCACCGCCTGCCGGTTGCGCGAAAGGGAGAATTTTATGTCGGCGCAAACCAACCGGTATCGTTTCGAACTCGTCGT
The DNA here is from genome assembly GCA_947474935.1 of Opitutia bacterium. Taxonomy (GTDB): domain Bacteria; phylum Verrucomicrobiota; class Verrucomicrobiia; order Opitutales; family Opitutaceae; genus ER46. The sequence continues at coordinate 37,851 of CANJKL010000010.1, read as the reverse complement.
GGGCGGAGTGGCGGAACGGGAGGCGGCTTTCTACAAAAAGATGGCCAACGACATCATCTTCGAGAGCCAGCAACTTCAGCAGATGGAGCATAAGGCCCGCCGGGTGCTCTTCCAGCTGTGGGAATCATGCTGGCGCAACTACGTCGAACAAGAATCGCGAGTCATCAAGATCCTGCCGCCGCGAGTGGGGCGCCTGGTCGATGCGGCGAGCAGTCCGGCAGGCAAAGCGCGACAGATCTGCGACTGGCTGGCTGGCCTTACCGACGGTATGATTGTGCGGACCTACCAGCGGCTGTTCGACCCCGAATTCGGAAGCATCCGTGATTTGAACTGACGGACCCACTAACGGTTTGGGCCTTCACGCCGTTTCGTCCGCCCGTCTGCGACCGACCGGCGGAAGTTTGGGGTGTTACGATTTCCGATCGTCGTAGCCGGCCGGGTGAATGGAATGCCATTTCCACGCGGTGGCCACGATGGATTCGATGTGTGAAAACTTCACGCTCCAACCGAGTTCCTGTCGCGCCTTGGTGGAATCTGCGTAGAGCGCAGGGGGATCGCCGGGCCGCCGGGGACTTTCGATTACTCTGACCGTCCTGCCCGAGATTTTTTCGACCGCCCGAATGACCGCGCGGTTTGAGGTGGGAGTGCCCGTGCCAAGATTGTAGAACAACTGGGCGCCGGGTGCGGCCAGTCGATCGAACACGGCAATGTGGGCCCGCGACAGATCGTCGACGTGCACGTAATCGCGAAGGCAGGTGCCGTCCGGAGTCGGGTAGTCCGTGCCGAAAAGCTCCAAATGCTCCCGCTTTCCCGTGGCAACGTCGATCGCCAGGGGAATCAAATGGGTTTCCGGATTGTGATCCTCGCCGATCATACCGTCCTCCGCCGCACCCGCGGCATTGAAATAACGAAAGGCCGCGAAGCTCAGTCCGTGGGCGCGGGCCAGTGCCTTGAGGGCGAGCTCCACGTCGAGCTTGGTCTGACCATAGGGGTTGATCGGCGCTTGCGGCAGATTTTCGTGGATCGGAAGGACGTCCGGAATCCCGAACGTTGCGCACGTCGATGAAAACACGAATTTCTTCACACCCGCGGCCAGCATGGCGCGCAACAGATGCAGCGTGGCCACCGAGTTGTTGAAATAGTACTTCAGGGGATCGGTCACCGACTCGCCGACGTAGCAGTAGGCGGCGAAGTGCATGACCACGGCGATTTTTTCCTCCCGTAGGATTCGACCGACCGCGGCTTCGTCACCGAGATCCGCTTCATGAATCGCCACGCCCACCGGAATCGCCGCGCGATGCCCGTAGACGAAATTATCCAGTACGACCGGCCGGTGGCCGGCGGCGATCAACTGGCGGACGCAATGGCTGCCGATATAACCGGCACCTCCAACGACGAGGACGTTCATGAAGATAGGTTTAGGACGCTGAGGAATTGCGTGTTAGGGCGACTCGCCGCAACGAGAATAGTGGGACGCAACGCGGGGAAAAGATCGCGGGATTGCTTTCGCGGGGTTCTAGGTTAGCGGTTTTCCTTTTCACACGAATGAAGCCCGCGCGCATCGTCATCACCGGGGTCGGATTGACCGCTCCCAACGGCAACTCGCTTTCGGAATTCCGCCGCAATTTGCTCGGCGGCGTGGCCGGAATCGAGCGGATGGAGATTCGGTACATGGGATCGCAGCTGGCCGGGGTGTGCCACTTCGATCCGCTCAAGTATCAGAAAAAAAAGGAGGTGCGGGTGGGCACCCGTGCCGGGAGCATCTCCATTTACTGCGCGCGGGAAGCCCTGGCGGATAGCGGTGCGCCGTTCGACCACATGGCGAAGGAGCGCATCGGCATCTACATCGGCTGCACGGAGCACGGCAACGTCGAGACCGAGAACGAAATCTACAATATTTCGAAATTTAACTACGACACGAAGTTTTGGTCGCACTACCACAACCCCCGAACGGTCGCCAACAACCCCGCGGGTGAGACTTCGCTCAACCTCGGAGTGACGGGGCCCGCATACACGATCGGCGCCGCCTGTGCCGCGGGCAACATGGGGCTGATTCACGCCACTCAGATGCTGCGACTCGGGGAGGTGGATTTTGCGTTGTGCGGTGGGGTCAGCGAAAGCATTCACACGTTTGGAATCTTTGCCGGCTTCAAATCACAAAACGCCCTCGCAACTCACGAAGATCCGAAAAAGGCCTCACGGCCGTTCGACAAGGCGCGCAATGGCATCGTGATTTCGGAAGGCGGCTGCCTGTATACCCTGGAGCGGCTCGACGATGCCGTGGCCCGTGGGGCGAAAATCTACGCCGAGATCGCCGGCTATCACGTGAACAGCGATGCCAGCGATTACGTGCTGCCGAATCCGATCCGGCAGGCCGAATGCATCCGCGCATCGCTGGCCCGGGCCGGTTACGCGCCCCGAGACATTCATATTGTTAACACCCATGCGACTGCGACGCCGCTGGGCGATATCCAGGAGTGTGAGGCGATTCGCGCCGTGTTTGGCGAAAACTGCCCGGAGACCCATATCAACAACACCAAGGGTTTTATCGGCCACGCGATGGGAGCAGCCGGGGCGCTCGAATTGGCGGGCAATCTTCCGTCGTTCGACGACCTTACCGTGCATCCGTCGATCAACGTGGACGATCTCGATCCCCTTTGTGCACTGCCCGGGCTCGTGCTGAATCAGCCCAAAGCGGTTGCGAAAGTGGACACGATCCTGAATAACTCGTTCGGCATGCTTGGGATAAATTCCACGTTGATTGTTAAGCGTTTTGTCCCCTAATTCCGCGGCAACTGACCTATGACCAAAGACGAATGCAAGAAGGTGGTGCTCGATATCATCGCGGACATCGCGCCGGACGAAGACCTGAGCAACGTCAAATCCGACGTCCGCCTTCGCGATCAGCTCCAGCTCGATAGCATGGACTTCCTTGATATCGTCATGGAGTTGAGAAAACGGCATGGCATCGAGGTGCCTGAAGCCGATTACATCCAGCTCGCTTCCTTGGACAGCTCCGCGGAATACCTGATGCCCAAGTTCCTCGCGCTTGCCGCGAAACTTTGATCCGCCGGCACGCGCGTCAGACAACAAAAGCCGGGCTCGACCCCGGCTTTTTTAATTTGGCAATCGGAAGATCAGGCATCGAACGAAGGCTGTGCCTGATTCTCCGAGTTTCAGATTGAACGGCTCATGAATACCCGCACGCATTACGACGTCGCCATCATCGGCGCCGGCATGTCGGGGCTTGCGGCCGGGATCCGGCTGGCCCACTTCGGCAAACGGGTGTGCATTTTCGAACGTCACAATGCCCCGGGGGGGCTGAACGGGTTTTACAGCTTCGCTGGTCGCAAGTTCGACGTCGGCCTTCACGCCATGACTAATTTCGTGCGGCCGGGCATCAAGGGCACGCCGCTCACGAAATTGCTCCGGCAGTTACGGATCGATCGTGATGAGTTCGGCCTCTGCGAACAGAGGCAATCGAGGATCGCGTTTGGCCCGGGCGGCGAAGCATCCCTCCGTTTCACGAACGATTTCGCGGTATTCGAGAGCGAAGTGGCGGTGAAATTTCCCCGGCAGGCGGATGGTTTCCGGGTGCTCGTTGCCGCCGTCAGGGCCTACGATGACGTGTCGCTCTCGGCCCGGCCGGAATCGGCCCGCGCCATCGTGCGGCAACACATCACGGATCCCCTGCTCGAGGACATGCTTTTTTGTCCTTTGATGTATTACGGCAGCGCCACCGAGCATGACATGGAGTTCGGTCAGTTCGTCATCATGTTCAAGGCGCTCTTTCTCGAGGGTTTTGCCCGGCCGCTGGAAGGAGTGCGAGTTGTCCTCCGGGTGCTTTTGGAAAAATATCGGGCCGCCGGCGGCGAGCGGCGGATGAAATGCGGCGTACGCACCATCGTCACGCGCCATAGCCGGGCGGCGGCCCTCGTGCTCGATAGTGGCGAGGAGGTTAGTGCCGATCACATCATCTCGTCGATCGGTGCACCCGAGACCGCCCGTTTGATCGACTCAACGGGATTCCCCCCGGGCTTGGTAACCGCTCCAGCCTTTGGGCGACACTCGTTCGCTGAGACGATCACCATCCTCAACCGCCAACCGGCCGAGTTCGGCTGGGGAAGCGACACCATCATCTTCTTTAACGACACGACCCGGTTTGACTACGCCTGTCCGCAAAATGCGGTTGATCCGCGCAGCGGCGTAATCTGCCTCCCGAACAATTTCGATTACGGTCCGGGTCGCGCACTGCCCGAGGGAATCTTTCGAGTGACCTGTCTGGCCAACCCGGTGTCATGGTTCGGCGTGGATGAGGCCAGCTATGCAGCGGCCAAGCAGCGCTGGTTTGCCGAAATGCAAGCGAGCGCGCGTCGATTTCTGCCGGCCGTGGCCGAAACCGAACTGGAGGCCGCCGTGGTCACGACGGACATGTTTACGCCGCGGACGATCGCGAAGTTCACCGGCCACCTGAATGGTGCGATTTACGGTGCTCCGCTCAAAGTCCGCGACGGCCGAACGCCCTTGGCGAATCTTTACCTGTGCGGAACGGATCAGGGGTTTCTCGGCATCGTCGGTGCCATGTTGAGCGGGATCTCGATGGCAAACTATCACATCTTGCAAAAGGGCTGAGAAGGCCGGGAATATGTCGGCGATGAATCCCCTCTTCCGACTCAGCTGCTTGTTTCTGGTCGCGACGGCCCTGCGCGCTGCGTCGGGCCCCGACTTTCATTCTCGGATTGGCCTGCAACTCTACAGCCTGCGGGTTCAGGCAAAGGAGAGCGTCACCGCGGCGCTCGACCTCGCGAAGAGTTATGGCGTGACCGAGATCGAAAGCGCCGGCCCCGGCAACCTCACGATGGCACAGTTTGCCCAGGAACTGCGTTCGCGGGGACTCAACGCGGTCGCCGCTCACACGAGCCACGAGGCGATGCTCAAGGACAGCGCAAGTGTGATTCGCGATGCGAAGACGCTTGGAGTGAAATACCTCATCGTTCCGTCGCTGCCCCACCGCGGTGGTTTCAAAGCGGACGACGCACGGCGGATCGCTGCGGACTTCAATACTTTCGGTGCCGCGTGCAAAGCGGCGGGGTTGCGCTTTGGATATCATCCCCACGGATTCGAATTCAATCCCACGGGTGCAGGGGGTGGGGAGCTGGTTTTCGATGTGCTGGTTCGTGAAACCAAGTCCGACCTGGTTTGCTTCGAAATGGACGTATTTTGGGTGTTCCATGCCGGCCAGGACCCCGCGAAGCTCCTGACCAAGTATCCGAACCGCTGGGCACTACTGCACGTGAAGGACATTCGCAAGGGGGCCGTGACCGGCCTCGCCACCGGCAGCGCGGCACCGACTGACAATGTTACGGTGGGCACGGGACAAATTAACTGGCCCGAGGTGCTGAAAGCGGCGCAGAAAATTGGTGTCGAACACTACTTCATCGAGGACGAAACTCCCACACCATTACAATGCATCCCTGATAGCTTGAAGTTTTTGCGCGGCCTGAAGCTTTGAGTTTCGCAGCGGCGCGGCCCGATGCCGGCTGCCGTTCGACTTTGGTGCCATGGATCGAATTGGCCGGTGTATCGAGGCGCCGCCGATCCGTTGGATATCGCAAAATCGGCGAAGGGCGACCGACGAGGACGATCTTCGAATAATTCCTTGTCATAGACAGGGCCCGCACGCTTTGATCCACCTTCGGCTCGGACGCCTAGCTCAGTTGGTTAGAGCATCTCGTTTACACCGAGAGGGTCGGGGGTTCGAGTCCCTCGGCGTCCACCAGCCTTCGTTCACCCCGGTGAGCGGAGGAGGGCAGGCACTGGCAGACTCTTCAACTTTCAACCTAAACTTCCATGCGACATACGATCTCCGTCCTCGTTGAGAACAAGTTCGGCGTTTTGGCCCGCGTTTCCGGAATGTTTTCCGGACGCGGCTTCAATATCGACTCCCTCAACGTCGCACCCACGCATGACGCCTCCCTTTCGCGAATCACCGCGGTGCTGAAGGGCGACGACGTGTCACTCGATATCTGCATCAAGCAGCTGAGGAAGCTCGTGAATGTCGTCGAAGTCATCGATTTCAAGGAAGGCCAGGCGGTCACCCGCGAGCTCATCCTCGTCAAGGTGCGTGCCGATGCGAAAACGCGGCCGGAGGTCCTCCAGATTTCGGATATCTTTCGGGCCAAGATCGTGCACCTTGCCGCCAACTCGCTCATCATCGAAGCGACCGGCGATGACGAGAAGGTGAGCGCGTTGCTCGGGCTCCTCGAGCCCTTCGGCGTCCTTGAGCTTGCCCGCACCGGCCGGCTCGCACTTAAGCGCTGACGCCGGCTCCACTGCTTCCACCTTCCCAACGCAAGAATCAACCCGCAACTTCCTCCTATGCCCGCCAAAGTCTACACCGACAAAGACGCCGATCTCGGCGTGTTCAAAAACAAAACGCTCGCCATCCTCGGCTACGGTTCGCAGGGCCACGCCCACGCGCTCAACCTGAAGGACAGCGGCTGCAAGGTCATCGTCGGCCTCTACCCGGGATCCAAGTCCCGTGCGGTCGCCGAACAACATGGCTTCGAAGTCGTCGACACCGCTGAGGCCGTCCGTCGTGCCGATGTCATCATGGTCGGATTGCCCGACATGAAGCAGGCGGATGTTTATACGAACGACATCCTCCCGAACCTCGCGAAGGGGAAGACGATTCTCTTCTCGCATGGCCTCGCCGTTCATTTCGGCCTGATCAAGCTCCACAAGGATATCGACTGCATCATGGTCGCTCCGAAGGGTCCCGGCCACATGGTCCGCCGGCTCTACGCCGAGGGCAAAGGCATGCCGGCGCTGATTGCTATCGCGCAGGACAAATCGAAGACCGCGAAGAAGACGGCTCTGGCCTGGGCCAAAGGCATCGGGTCAACCCGCGCCGGGGTGCTCCAGACCTCGTTCAAGGAAGAGACCGAGACCGATCTCTTTGGCGAACAGGCGGTGCTCTGCGGTGGCGCCAGCGCGCTGGTGCAGGCGGGTTTCGAGACGCTCGTCGAAGCTGGCTACCAGCCCGAGATGGCCTACTTCGAGTGCCTCCACGAGCTGAAGCTCATTTGCGACCTCATGTATGAGTCGGGTATCGCCGGCATGCGCTTCTCGATTTCCGAGACGGCCAAATTCGGCGACATCACCCGCGGTCCGCGCGTCGTGAACAAGAAGACGAAGGCCGAAATGAAGAAGATCCTGAAGGAAATTCAGTCCGGTCAGTTCACGAAGGAGTGGGTTAAGGAATACAAGGGCGGTCTGAAGAAATACAACGCCCTGCTCAAAGCCGGCGAAAAACACCCGATCGAAAAAACCGGCACCTACCTGCGGAGCATGATGCCTTGGATGACGAAGAAAAATCTCAAGGGTGTCCAAGCCTCCTATTCCTGAACGAACGTAGCGGTTGCGAATGGCGGGTAGCCGGCAGGGACCAACCTGCGGGCTGCTCGCTATTTTCTGAAGCCTGCGCCCACCATGTCGAAGCTGGTTCTCGCCACCCGCAAAAGTCCGCTCGCTTTGGCCCAAACGGAGATGGTGGCCGCGCATCTCCGTAATCAGCTCGGAGTCGAAACTGAGTTATTGAAAATCGTCACGACCGGCGACCGGCAGACCGAATGGTCGCTGGAACAGCGGGGCGGCAAAGGGCTGTTCACCAGCGAACTCGAGGCGGCGCTTCAGCGTGGTGAGGCGGATGTCGCGGTGCACAGCACCAAGGACCTGCCCGGCGACATGCCACCCGGTCTGGCCATCGGCGGCTATCTCCCGCGGGCCGACACGCGCGACGTTTTGATCCTTCGCGCGGGAATCGAAACCCCCATGACCCTTGCCACGAGCAGCCCACGGCGGCGGTTGCAGATAAAGCTGCTTTTCCCGGATGTCGTGTTCACCGAAATCCGCGGCAACGTGGACACTCGACTGAGGAAGATCGGTGAATTGCACGTGGCCGACGGCACCATCCTGGCTGCCGCCGGGCTGGCCCGGCTCGGGATCGACTCATGGTCCGGGGTGGACTTTCTCCCGCTTAATTTCGACCAGATGGTGCCGGCGGTGGGGCAGGGGGCGATTGCGATCCAGTGCCGCGAGGATGATGCCGCCAAGTTCGCCGCGGTGTTCGATGCGGCTACGGCCCGTGCGGTGACACTCGAGCGTGCGTTTCAAACCGCGCTGGGCGGCGGATGCCACACGGCGTTTGCCGCGCACGCCACCGCCATGACGCTCTACTTGTTTCACGACAACACCGGGCTCCGGCGCGAGCCGGTGACCGCCGCCGATTTCGCCGCGCCCGGCGCCACCGCGGTACGACGGCTTAAGGAGTTGGGCCTGTTGCCATGAGCGCCGGCCAACCTCTCGCCGGTCGCCGGATCGCGGTGACCCGTGCACGGGAACAGGCTTCCGAACTCGCTGGCAAACTTCAGGCGCTCGGCGCGGTGGTGGTCGAGTTGCCGCTGATTCAAGTGACGAAAAAGGTGGATTTACCTACGCTGTCGGACGTATTCGCGGAACTCGGCAGCTACGACTGGATTGTATTCACCAGCGCCAACGGGGTCCGGTTCTTCTTTGAAGAGTTTTACCGTGCCTTCGAGGACGTTCGCGCGCTTGGCATGCTCCGGTTTGCCAGCGTCGGGGATGCGACGGCAAAAGCGATCGTCGAGCAACACATCCGGGTCGAATGCCAGCCCGCGATCGCCACGGCGGATGCGCTGGCGGATCAACTCATCGCCACGGGCACCCTCGACAGTGCGAAGCTATTGGTGATCACAGGCAGCCTCAACCGTGATACGCTTTGGAAAAAGCTCGAAGACGCGCGCGCGATCGTGGACCGCCTCCAGATGTATCAGACGGACAAGACCGATCTCGCCGCCGAACCCGCCGCAATCGATTTCCGGGCAAGTGGCGCGGAAGCGATCCTCTTTGCGAGTTCTTCCGCGGTCCAGTCGTTCGTCGATCAGGCCGGTGCCCTCAAGCTTGCGATGGACGCGCAGCGACCGCTCGCCGGCAGTATCGGTCCCCAGACCAGTGAGACGATGAAGAAAGTGGGTATGCCGATCGATTTTGAAGCCAAGACACCGAGCTTGGATGCGCTGGTGGAAGCGTTGGTTAAAAAAGTTTCCCGGTAGAGACGGCGCTGGTTTGCCTCCTGCCGTTATCAATCGGAACGTAGTGATTGCAGGGCAGGCAGGCCGCGCGAAGCGCCGGGCGGATCGGCTTGATCGGCGAGAGGATTGAAATGTTTGTTTGGTTTTTTCGGTTAAATTCGCGTGAGTGACGGGCAATTCCATGAAGGTTCCGTTTCTCGATTTGACCTTGCAGCATCGTGCCTTGCGGGAGCCGGCGATTGCCGCCCTGGCTGCGACCTACGACGCCACGCGGTTTTGCCTTGGAAAGGATGTCGAAGATTTCGAAAAAAGCTTCGGCGGGACCCTAGGCTATCCCCGGGTCCTCGGAATGAACAGCGGCACCTCGCCACTGCATGTCGCCTGCATGATCGCCGGACTGGGGCCGGACGACGAAGTGATCACATCGCCGTTTACGTTTATCTCGTCGGCTTGGGGTATTAGCTACGTCGGCGCCACGCCAGTGTTCGCCGATATCGAGGAAGGAACGTTGAATCTCGATCCCACTCGTATGGCCGAGGCGATTACACCCCGAACCAAGGCGATCGTCGTCGTCCATCTTTTCGGTCAACCGGCACGCATGGACGAAATCATGGCGGTGGCCCGCCGCCACAACCTCTTCGTGATCGAAGACTGCGCCCAAGCGGTCGGCGCGCAGTATCAGGGAACGCCCGTCGGACTGATCGGCGACATGGGCACGTTCAGCTTTTATCCGACGAAAAATCTCGGCGGTTGCGGCGAGGGCGGCGCATTTACTTCCCGCCACGAGGACGTGCATACGAAGGCGCGCCACATCCGCGTGCATGGTTCGGATCGCCGCTACTATCACGACATCATCGGAGGGAATTTCCGAATGGACGGCTTTCAGGGCGCACTTCTCAACCTCAAGCTACCGTATCTTGCCGGCTGGACAGCGCGCCGGCAGGCAATCGCCGCGCGCTATCTCGCGGAGATCAAACTCGCGGACGTGCGGTTGCCGGATCAACCAGCTTACGCGCAATCGGTCTTCCATCAGTTCACGCTGCGCCATCCGCGACGCGATGCCCTGCGCGAGCATCTTGCCCGCCACGAAGTCGGCACCGATCTCATCTATCCCGTTCCGCTGCACCTGCAGAAATGCTACGCGTTTTTGGGCTATGGGCGCGGGGCCTTCTCGGTCGTGGAAGAGGTGGCTGATACCTGCATGAGCCTGCCGATTTTTCCGGAACTCACCGAGGGTCAGATCGACCACGTCATCGCTTCGCTCAACCGATTTTGAAGATGCTTCCGCAATCAGCGATCTTGCCCGCCTCGTCCAAATTTATTCCCGAGCGAATTGAAACACTGGCGGCACCATGATCGATGGCATCCGATTCAAGGTTTGCGGACTGACTTCACTAGTCGATGCGGAGTTCGCCGATCAATGCGGGGCGGATTACCTTGGTTTTATTTTCCATCCGAAATCGCCCCGGCATATCAGCCTGGCTCAATTCCGCGCCATGGCACCCCGGTTGCCGGCGCGCAAGCGAGTCGCGGTGACCGTATCGCCTTCGCGGCGGGAAGTGCGCGAATTGCTCGCGGCTGGTTTTGACTATTTCCAGTTTCACTTTCCCCACGAAACAGCCGCAGCCGATCTCGTAGCTTGGAGCGAAATCGTCGGTGAAAAACGTCTCTGGCTCGCACCCAAGCTCCCGCCGGAATCCGACGTGGCTCCGGAGGTGCTTGCACTCGCGCGGTTCATCCTGCTCGACACATTCCACGCCGGCGATTTTGGCGGTTCAGGGAAGATCGGCGATTGGGCGAAATTTGCGCGCCATCAGCTGGCCCATGCTAAAAACTCCTGGATCCTGGCGGGCGGTCTGAATCCAGCCAACATCGGTGAGGCGGTGCGGCAGAGCGGGGCGCGTTTTGTCGACGTAAACAGCGGAGTGGAAAGTGCTCCCGGAGTGAAAGACCACGCCAAGCTGAAGGCCTTCGCGACCGCATTGCGGCTCGTCAGCGGCGGCGCATCGTAGGCGGCGTGTTGTGCGCCGGCCACTTCGTCTCAGGCAGTGGCATGCAACTGGAGTAGCTCCAGCGGAATAATTTCGAGCGTGCGCTCGTGAGTCGCGGTCAGTGAAATTGGTGCCGAAACGCCACGCTCGAGCAGTTGAAGCCAGCGTGCTGCGCACACACACCACCGATCGCCGGGTTTCAAACCGGGAAACTCGAATTGCGGTTGCGGTGTCGACAGGTCGTTGCCGACCGCGCGGCTGTCCGCCAGAAATTCGGCGGTTACCTCGACGCAAACGGTGTGATAGCCGTGATCTTCCGCGCACGTGTCGCAGTGGCCGTTGCGGAAAAAACCCGTGAGCGGATCGTTCGAACACGATCGCAAGGGACCACCGAGGACATTACGGGAGGGCAGCGGATTCATCGGCCACGAGGTTGATTCAACGGCTTAGCTCAGCGCCTTCTTTATCAACGCTTCGGTCGTGGCCTTTGGACCAAGTGCCAGCGACGCGTTGCGCACCGCTTGATCCGCGTCCACCGCTCGATAACCCAAAGCAATGAGCGCCGCCACGGCGTCGCGCTGCATCGTTCCGCCGGTTGGCGCCGCGGTTTCGCTTTCGCCCGTTATCGGAGTCGAGGCGTCGCCCGCGCGAACCTTCGACTTGAGTTCCACCACGAGCCGCTCAGCCGTTTTTTTACCGATGCCCTGGCACTTCGCGAGCGTTGGAATATCGCCCATCCGAATGGCGTTTTCCAGCGACGGGAGCGAAAGCCGGCTCATGATCGTCAGTGCCATCTTCGGACCCACGCCAGTCACGTTTTCAATCATCAGCCGGAAGAAATCGCGTTCCGCAGCCGTCGCGAATCCGTAAAGCGTCTGTGCATCCTCGCGATAGATGACCTGGGTGTGAAGTTTGACGATCGCTCCGGGGGCCGGGAGCTTTTCCGCGGTCGTCACGGGAATATGAACCTCGTAGCCAATACCGTTCAACTCGATGATGGCTTGCAGTGGGGTTGCCGACGTCAGCAGGCCTTGAATCGAGATGATCATAATACGGATCGCGGGTGTGAACGTCCCTAGATGCCTACTTCAGGCCCAGCACGTCCTGCATGTCGTAGACCCCGGGTTTCTGACCAACCACCCATTGTGCGGCGCGTAGTGCCCCTCGCGCGAAGATGCCGCGATCACTCGCCCGGTGCGTAAGTTCGAGCCGCTCGCCGAGCGCGGCGAACATGACCGTGTGATCACCTACCACATCGCCGCCGCGTAAAGCGTGAATGCCAACCTCGGAGGGACTCCGCTCACCGGTAATCCCCTCGCGGCCGTGGCGAAGGGCTTCCGAGGTCAGCTTGCGTTCTTCCAGAATGATTTCGAGGAGGCGCGCGGCCGTACCACTGGGGGCGTCCTTTTTAAATCGATGGTGCATTTCGATCACCTCCGTATCGTAATCCGAACCCAAAATGCCGGCCGCTCGCCGCGTAAGGGCGAAGAGCAGGTTCACACCCACGGAAAAATTCCCGGCCCACACACAAGGCACTTTGGCGGCGAGGGCCAGCAACTGGCGCTTTTCCTCGGGCGAATGCCCCGTCGTTCCGAGCACGATGGGCTTGGCCTGCGCGACGGCTGTCTCAAGAACCGATCGGGTCGCGGCGTGAGAGCTGAAATCGACAACGACGTCGCATCGCGCGAGTGCAGCCGTGATATCGTCACCGACGTCAACCGCACCACCTACGGTGATAGCCATTTCCTTGGCTGCGTCGGCGACCGCGTGGCCCATGCGACCGCGGGAGCCATTGATGAGAATACTGAGTGGCATGAAGAAATTGGGATCAGGATGGTTTGCTGGCAGGGCGTCACATTGCACGCGCAGCCATCAAGGCTATGAAAATGTACGCTACGGGAATTTCCGGCGCCCAGCGGCCGGCCGATATGCCGGGAAATGAGTGTTCTTTGTCAGTCGAGTTTAGCCAAAACCTGTTCAAGCGCCTTGGCATTCGCGGCGTTCATATCGCACAGCGGGAGGCGCACCTCCGCCGATCCGATGATGCCCGCGCGAACGAGGGCCCGTTTGATCGGCACGGGATTCGGCTCGATGAAGAGCGTCTTGAACGCTGGATAGAGCTTGCGATGAACTCGCGCGGCCCTGGTGAAATCATTGGCCAGCGCCAGTTTCACCATTTGGCTGATTTCTCGAACGTAGAGGTTGGACGCGACGCTGATCACCCCTTCCGCACCGACCGCCATGAAGGGCAGGGTGAGGGAATCGTCACCACTCAAGACCACGAGGCTGTCGCCCAAAGCTTGCTTGAACTGGTCAACACGATCGACGCTCCCGCCGGCTTCCTTGATCCATGCAACGTGCTTGAATTTTGCCCGCAGTCGCTCGACGACTCCGACGCTGATCTCAACGCCACAGCGACCGGGGATCGAGTAGAGAATGATCGGCTTGTCGGTTGCGTCCGCGATCGCGGAATAGTGGTGAAAAAGACCTTCCTGACTCGGCTTGTTGTAGTAGGGCGCAACCACCAGCATCGCATCGGCCCCCGACTCGTGGGAAAGCCGGGTCAGTTCGATGGCTTCGTGAGTGGAATTGGAACCGGTGCCGGCGATCACGGGCACGCGCCCGCGGGTTTCGGCAATGACAAACCGGATTACGTCCATGTGTTCGTCGTAGCTCAACGTGGGCGATTCGCCCGTGGTCCCGACGGGAACCAAGCCGTTAATTCCCCCCTTGATCTGGTGGGTGATCAGCTTTTTGAGGTCGTCATAGGCGACCTGGCCTTGGCGAAAAGGCGTTACGAGCGCAGTGATCGTGCCGGTAAGCGGACGGAGTTTCATGGAAATCAGGCAATGCAGCCTTGCTGAAGAGAGCAGGGCGAATTACCGAATCCGCAACGCTTTTTTACCCACTCCCCCATGCCCAACGTCACACCGCATACCGAAATGATCAACGATCTGCTCAAGCTCGCTGTCGACAGCGGCGTTAGCGACGTGATCATCAAATCGAACAAGCCGGGTTATGTGCGGCTGGCCGGCAAACTCAAGCCCGTCGACATGGACCCGATCACGTGCCCGGAGGCTCAGGCATTTGTCGATGAACACGTGCCCCGGGTTTTCAAGGCGAGATGGGCTGACGAGGGCCAGGTGGACTTCGCCTACGCCTATGAGGGCATCGGGCGGTTTCGCGTTAACGCCTTTCACCAGCGGGGACTCGTGAGCATCGTGATGCGCCACATCAAAAGCACCGTCCCCACGTTCGAACAGTTGGGGTTGGGCGAGACCGCCGATGCGCTCATCAAGCTCGTCCAGGCCAAAGACGGTATTTTGCTGGTCTGCGGAGCGACGGGTTCGGGCAAGAGTTCCACCATGGCGGCGATGATGAACTGGGTGAACATGAACATGGACAAACATGTCGTCACCATCGAGGACCCCATCGAATACACCTTTCAGGACGACAAATCCCTTTTCCAACAGCGAGAGATCGGTCTCGACGTACCGAACTTCGAATTGGCGATCAAAGCCGTACTGCGCCAGAATCCTGATATCATCCTCATCGGGGAAATGCGGGACCGCGAAACGTTTGAAACGGCGATCGGCGCGGCGGAAACCGGTCACTTGGTGTTCTCCACGATGCACGCGTCGACGGTCGCCCAGTCACTGACGCGCCTTTTCGAATTTTTTCCGGCCGAAGAACAACTGCAGGCCCGGCGGGCGATTTCGGGTTCTTTGCGCGGCTTTGTCTGTCAGAAGCTCATTCCGACGATCGACGGTAACAGCCGCCAGCCGGTGAATGAAATTCTGACCGCCGATGCCACGGTTAAGAACCTGATCCTCGAGGGTCAGTTCGAAAAAATCCAAAGCATCCTAGAAGGCAGCGGCGATTCGCTGAGCTTCTCCTTCAACAAGGATATTTACCGCCTGATCAAAGCCGGTCGCATCAGCAAACAGGATGGTCTCAAGTTCTCCCCGAATCCCCAGCAGCTGGAGATGAATCTCAAGGGGATTTTCATCAAGTCCTGACCGGAAAGACACCGTCCGGTATGTGCTTCCGGCTCCAAATTTCGCTGTTGGTTTTGTCGATGGGCATGGCCGTGGCGGAACAAGAGAAATCCCCCCCTGCACCCGCCGCGAAAACCTCGATCGACGCTGTCAGACAGGACTTTGATGCGATCAAGGCGTTGCGCCAGCCGGGCGGACAGCCGAAGGGCGAGCTCCCGCGCATTACGTTGCCGGAACTTCCTCCCTCTGAGCGTGAGGCGACGCTTTGGCCAACGGACAAACAATCCAAGAAAGGAATGATTGAAGATCGAAAGACAAAGAACTGGCTCATTGAGGCAATGGAAAAGCCTGCCGATTCCGGCCAAGGCAACAAACACTCCAGAGATCGAAACAAGACTGACGATGATCAAACGCTGTTTGTAAACAGAGCGGAGAGCACCACTGAGGCGGCACTAACCATGGCCGCCAAGGGCGAAGTGTCAGCGGACGAAAGACACGGCAAAAATACTGAACGCGAGCCCGTGCCCCCCGCTCCCAATCCGCTGGCCGGATTCATGGCGGGGTGGATGACTTCGAAGGATTACGCCCTCTTGCAGACCAAGGGAGACGGTGCCGCCGCGACCAACGCTTCCCGAACGTCTCCAGCTGACGGATTGCCCGCCGCGAGTGGGTTCCTTTCCGTCGAGTCCTCAGGGATGGCGGCCATCGACGGAGCTACGCTCGCTCCGGCCGGCGGAAGCAAACGGCCGGTATCCGGTAACCCGCGGGAGAACCCCTATCTACAGCTTGCCCTGCCGGAACCGGCACCAGCTCTGCTTGCCCAGCCCCAGATCGTCGCGCCCAGTGCCACGATCAGCACTGCGCGAATCATGCCGGGCCCGGCACCCGCGCTAGAAGTCCCAACACGGCCGAATCGCCCGGATTTCGCGAAACCGCTCACGGATGATAAATATTTCAAGCCGTTAAAGCGTTTTTAGGGCTTGGATTCATTGGCGCCGGGCGATTCTCTTGCCGGTTCCATTATGGCATTGGCATTTTTATTTGCAGGTCAGGGCGCCCAAAAAGTGGGCATGGGGAAGTCGTTATTCGAGCAATCGGCTGCGGCAAGGGCGCTTTATGCGGAAGCGAACCAAGTGCTGGGCTGGGATTTGACAAAGATCAGTTTCGAGGGTCCGGAAGCGGATCTGACCCAAACCCAAGTCTGCCAGCCGGCGTTATTTGTGCATGGACTTGCACTGGTGGCCGCAGCGCGCGAACTCGGTAGATTACCGGCCGGCGAACCGCAGTTTGCGCTCGGCCTCAGCTTGGGAGAGATTACCGCCTATTGCGCGGCGGGAGTATTTGATTTTTCAACCGGGCTGCGAGTTGTCGCCGAGCGTGGCCGTTTGATGCAGCAGGCCTGCGAACAGACGACGGGGGGCATGGCTGCGATCATGGGCGAAGAGCGTGCGAAAGTTTACGAGCTTTGCCGGGAATTTGACATCGAGGCGGCAAATTTCAACGCGCCCGGACAGATCATCGTATCGGGCGAAAAATCCCGGGTTCTTTCAGCTGTCGCCGCGGCCAAGGATCGTGGGATTAAAAAAATCATCCCGCTGAATGTCGCCGGCGCCTATCATTCGCGACTGATGGAACCGGCCCGCACGAATTTCGCGACTTTCTTGGAAACGATGCCGTTCTCGGCACCCCGGTTCCGGGTGTTCAGTAACACCACCGGTCAGGCCATCCACGATCCCGCCGCCATTCAAGCGGCACTGGTGAAGCAGGTTGTATCCTCGGTTCTATGGGAGGATTGCATGCGCAGCGCCGCAATCGCTGGCGCGACTGAATTCTGGGAATTCGGGCCGGGGGGCGTACTCAGCGGTTTGGCACGACGCACCGAGAAATCGTGGGTCATTAAAAGTTTTTCCGAATTCGGCGATCTCGCCGCCTGAACGATGCCCGTTAAATACACCCGCAATTTCTGCATTATCGCACACGTCGACCACGGCAAGACTACGCTGTCCGATCGCCTGCTCGAACACACCAACACCGTCACGCAGCGTGCGATGACGGATCAGCATCTCGACTCGATGGACCTTGAGCGGGAGCGCGGCATCACGATCAAATCGCATCCTGTCACGATGACCTATCGGGCGAAGGATGGGCACAACTATAAACTCAACCTGATGGATACGCCGGGCCACGTGGACTTTTCCTACGAAGTCTCACGGAGCCTCGCCGCGTGTGAGGGCGCGGTGCTTTTGATCGACGCAGGGCAGGGCGTTGAGGCGCAGACGGTAGCGAATGCCCATCTCGCCGTCGGCCAGCAGTTGAAGATCATCCCGGTTATCAACAAGATCGACCTGCCGAGCGCGAACCTCGAACTCTGCACCCGGCAGCTGGAGGATATTCTCACCATTCCCGCGGAAGAGGCCATTCTGGCCAGCGGCAAGTCGGGCATTGGAATCGTCGACATCCTCGAGGCCGTGGTGCTTCGCGTACCACCACCGCGCTGGGCGACCTATCCCCAAATGCGCGCACTGGTGTTCGACTCGCTCTACGACGCTTACCGCGGCTGCATCGCCTACGTGCGCGTATTCTCCGGCACGATCAAGGCCGGTGACACGATGATGTTGATGAGCACGGGCCAAAAAGCGGAGGTCAAGGAAGTCGGTGTCTTCATGCCGAAGATGGAAAAGATCGGGGCGTTGGGCGCCGGCGATGTCGGGTATATCGTTTCCAGCATCAAGAACACGGCGGACGTCAAAACCGGCGACACGATTACGCTCGGGAACAAACCGGCGACCGAAATGCTCCCGGGTTACAAGGAAGTGAGGCCGCTGGTTTTTTGCGGTCTCTATCCCCTCGAAAGCGACGACTACGAAAAGCTCAAGGCGGCCCTGGGCCGGCTGCGACTCAATGATGCCGCATTTGTCTATGCCTCGGAAAGCTCGCTCGCGCTGGGTTTCGGCTTCCGGTGCGGGTTTCTGGGATTGCTGCACATGGAGATTATCCAGGAGCGCATTCGGCGGGAGCACGACGTCGAGATTATCTCAACTTATCCGAGCGTCATTTATCACATCGTCAAACATGGCGGAGAGGAGATCGACGTGGATAATCCGGTCAATATGCCGGACCCGGGCACGATCTTGGAAATCAAGGAGCCTACGATCCGGGCCTCCATCATTATCCCGAACGATTCCATGGGAGATATTCTCGCGCTGATCATGGAAAAGCGGGGGATGTGCGACCACACCGATACGCTCGACGCCACCCGCGTGATGTTGCATTGCGTGCTGCCGCTGAACGAAATCCTGGTCGATTTCAACGACCGGCTGAAAAGCGTCACACACGGTTACGGCTCGATGGATTACGAGTTGGGGGACTACATCGCCTCCGATCTCGTAAAAATGGACATCATGATTAACGCCGATCCCGTGGATGCCTTTGCTTGCATCGTTCATCGCGCGAAGGCCGAGGGCAAGGGCCGGCAACTCTGCGAAAAGCTGGCCGAAATCATTCCGCCGCAAATGTTCAAGGTCGCGATCCAGGCAGCCATCGGCGGTAAGATCATCGCCCGCGACAACGTGAAGGAGATGCGCAAGGACGTTACAGCTAAATGCTATGGCGGCGACATCAGCCGGAAGCGCAAGTTGCTCGACAAACAAAAAGAGGGAAAAAAGAAGATGAAGCAGATCGGTAAGGTTTCCATTCCGCCGGATGCCTTCATCAAGGTTCTGCAGAGCAATTGACGCCAGTGCGCCTGGTCCGATGAACGATTCGTCCCGACCGATTTCACTGCGTTCGCCGTGAGGCAGGCAGCCGCCAGCGCCCCTATCCGCTAAAACCATGTTCGGCTTCTTCGCCTCCCAGCAAAAGAAAATGTGCGACAACGCGGCCAACTGGCTCGAGCTCGCGAGCAAGGTTTATCATTTCCGCCGTGATGTCATTCCCGCGGCGCCATTGGCCGAATTGCAGTCGCGGACGGCGGAACTCAAGGCGCTCCTGCACGAGCGGGCCGGCGCCGAGAAGCTCAAGGTGGGGATCGAGCGCTTGGAGGAGGTGTTGCGCCGGACGGGCGGGGCGATTTATCCGAAAACGGCGCTGGTGGAGAATGTGGAATTCTTCCTCGTGGCCGCGATCGTGATTCTCGGGATCCGCACGTATTTCGTTCAGCCGTTCAAAATTCCCACCAACTCCATGTGGCCGACCTACAGCGGCATGACCCCGGAGGTTTGGAAGAACCCCGAGGATGCGCCGAATGCTTTCCAGAAAGCGGCCCGCTTCGTGTTATTCGGAGCACAACGTAAAGAGTTGGTGGCGCCCGAATCGGGCCCGGTAACTGTTGGGATATATGGCGGGCGAATACCGTATGAGCTGAAACCGGCGAAAAGCTGGTTGATCTTCCCGGCGGTGAACCGCGAATACACGTTCTACGTCAATGAAACGCCGGTGCGGTTGCAGGTGCCGGAAGATTTCGATTTTGACTGGGCATTTCGGGACGCCTGCGGACTGACAGCCCAGCAACTCGCCAGTCTCGCCGAACGTTCCAGCCGGGGTGCCGGCGGCGTTCGAGTGCAGCTGCCAAGACCTGCAATCCAAGGGAAGCCGTTTCTCTCGTTCGACATCATCACCGGCGACCAGCTCTTCGTCGATCGCATGACGTATCACTTTTTGGCGCCGAATCCCGGTCAGGGATTTGTCTTTCGCACCGACCACATCAAGAGCGACTATATGCGTGACCGGGAAGGCAGGCAGGTCGAACAGTATTACATCAAGCGGTTGGTGGGCGTTCCGGGTGACAAACTTGAGATCAAGGAGCCCGTGCTCTATCGGAATGGTCGGCCGATCACCGGTTCCACGGCGTTTGACGGGAATGCGCAGCGGGCCGGAAAGTATGGTGGATATTTCAATAGTCCCGTGCCGCTCACGTATTTGAATCGAGGGGAAGCAGTCACCGTTCCCAAGGACAAGTATTTCGCCTTGGGGGACAATTCAAACAACAGTCAGGATGGGCGGTATTGGGGTTTCGTTCCCGCCAAGGATGTCGTTGGCCGGCCGTTGTTCGTTTATTACCCGTTTACGAGGCATTGGGGTCCGGCGCGCTGACAGCGAACGCCGACAGGTGGACGACGCACAATGGATATTATGTTAAGTTATTGAGTGTCGATTGGTCGCCCCCGTCCTGGAGCTCATTCCGTGAGGTGCTCGTGTCCACCTTGAGCCCACTATGGACATCATCGGGCCGAGACCGAGGTAAACGGAGTTGCTACGAGTCCGAACCCGCAAGCGGAGACGCTTTACCCGCGCGATCAAGGGGCGAATATCCATTCGCCGACTACCGGATTGGTCCATATGGATGCAATCACTTAACCGAATGTGTTGTTTAGAATTCTGTTTTGCCGATTAGATGAGCGTTTCCGGAATGTCCCTGCCTCCCCTCGTTTCTCCGCTGTTTAACTGGCTCGATCACCGCGCGACCGGTGTGTTGCTGCATCCGACCTCTCTGCCGAGTCCCCTGGGGGTCGGTACATTCGATGCCGCCGCGATCGCCTTCGTCGATTTTCTCGCGGACGCGAAAATCAAATATTGGCAACTCTGTCCTTTGGGTCCCACGGGCTACGGCGACTCGCCCTATCAATGTTTCTCATCGTTTGCCGGGAATCCTTACCTGATCGATCCCGCCCAGCTCGTTGCAAACCGTCTTCTCGATGCTTCCGCCATTGTCCCGCTGAGTCGGCTGAGTGCCGAGAACGTTGATTTTGGGGCGCTCTATCAACTCAAGCTCCCACTCCTTTTCTCCGCCCATGCGCGCTGGCGGAGAAATCCAAGACACTCATTGCCCTACGGAGATTTTGGCCAATTTTGCCAAAAGCATGGTGACTGGCTGCCCGCTTACGCGTTGTTCTCCGCGCTCAAGGACTATTTTGGCGGACAGCCTTGGTGGGTTTGGCCGGCCGAGGTCCGCTCACTCGCTGCAGCCAACAAGTCGTCGTTGCGAAACAAAGTGGCGGAACGGGCTGAGGCTTACGAGTTCGTGCAGTATCTTTTCTTTGGCCAGTGGCGTGAAATCCGGGCGCACGCCATGCGCCGCGGCGTCCAAATCATCGGTGATACGCCCATCTTCAGCGCTTTGGACAGTGCCGACGTCTGGGCGAACCCTCACCTTTTTCAACTCGATCCCAATACCCTGGGGCCAACGGCAGTCGCGGGCGTGCCACCGGACTATTTTTCCGCCGATGGCCAGCTTTGGGGTAACCCTCTCTATGACTGGGAGGCTCATCGGGCTGACGGCTATGCTTGGTGGCTGGCCCGTCTTGGTGCCGCATTCGAATTCGGCGACGTGGTGCGGCTCGACCATTTCCGTGGATTCGAGGCGTATTGGTCCATTCCGGCCGGTTCGCCTACGGCGCGACCCGGGAAATGGATTGGCGGCCCCGGTCTTGGCTTTTTTCGCGCGGTCCAGGCGGCGATGCCCCGGGTGAAACTGATTGCCGAGGATCTTGGTCTGCTCACACCGGACACGATTGCCTTGCGCGAGAGTACAGGACTTCCGGGCATGGCCGTGCTGCAATTCGCCTTCGGCGGCGACGCCGACAATCTTTACCTACCCCACAATCATCAGGCAAACAGCGTAGTTTATGCCGGGACGCACGACAACGACACCACCCTCGGTTGGTATGCGACTGCCGATGAGAAAACTCGCGACCACGTCCGGCGTTATCTGCGGATCAGCGGGCAGGAAGTCGGCTGGGATTTTATCCGCGCTTCTTACGAGTCCGTGGCCAATCTCTCCGTTGTCACTTTGCAGGACTTGATGAGCTTGGGATCGGCGGCGCGTTTCAACACTCCTGGGAAATCCCAGGGAAATTGGACTTGGCGCTATCGTCCGGGAGAACTGGAACTACTCCGCGACCACGCCGGTTCTCATTTGCGCGACCTCGCCGCGCTTTATGGCCGCGGCGGCTCGGTCGCCTGACTCCAGGCGACGTGTTCGTTACCGCAGAAAAGTCGTGATCAGCGGCACCGCTTCGTCGCGCGCATCCTCAAGCACGTAGTGCCCCGCATCTGCTATGCGATGCACCACCGCTGCGGGAAGAAATTCGCGCCAACGAGCGAGAAACCGATCGTCGAAGCAGAAGTCTCGGCCACCCCAGATGATCAAAACCCGGCGATCGCGGAAGTGCGCCAGCCCCTTCTCCGTCTCGGCCAACGCGGCCCAGCTTGGATGCGATGGCAGCATTGGGATATCGCGCACAAACGCGCTCACCGCCACGCGATTCGCCCACGAATCATACGGGAAAAGGTAACCTCGTCGCTCCTCGGCCGTGAGTGCCCGACGATGCATCGCCATCCACGTCGCCGGTCCGGCAAATCCGTTTGCCCCCCGCACCAGCCACGGCCCGATCACCGGTGCCTTGCAAATCGCAATGCGCGCGGGAATCCGATTTATGGCAAAGGCCGCGGTATTGAGAATGACAATTCGACGGATCCAATCCGGCTTTTTGGCTGCAAAGCCGAATCCGATGGCTCCACCCCAGTCATGCACCACGAGATCGACGCTGCGCAGCTGCAGGGCATGCACCAACGCCTCGAGGTCCGCGATCCGGCCAGAAAGGGAATAGTCGTAATCTTCCGGCTTGGCGGAGAGCCCCATTCCCACGTGATCCGGAACGATGCAACGTTGGGTTGGAGCCAGGCGCTTGACCAGATCGCGATAGTAGAAGGACCACGTCGGGTTGCCGTGGAGCATGAGGATCGCATGGTCGGACCGCGGCCCCTCATCCACGTAGCTCAGCTGGGCGCCTTGTGGAGTAAGGAACGACTTCGGCACAAACGGATAGAGATGCGCCAACCAAACGGGAATCGGAGTGGCAGCTACCATTCGAGCGCAAGCATGAGACAGTTCAATCCGCTGCCGATGCCGAGCAGTCCGACCCGGTCACCCGGTGCGACTGAGCCTGCCGCCACGGCTGCCGCGAGAGTCGCCGGCACGGCCACCGACCCGGTGTTACCGAAGCACTCGAACGTCGAGAAGTCTTTGGACACGTCGAGCCCCAGGGTTTCGTAGAGTTTTCGTTGATGGGTCCGGCCCACTTGATGACAGATGTAGCGATCGAATTCCCCGCCCTGTTCGGAGCTGAAATCGCGCCAGGTTTCGCGTGCGAGCTCAACTCCCGCCAGGAGTAACTGCTCGGAATCGGTCTGCATCGCGAGCGCCTCCGCCCCATGGGTATCGCCTTGGCAGAGGTCGCTGTGCTGGGTGGCGGCGCGTGCAATGCCTCCGAGCAAACGGTGGGCGTGACCACGAATCAGCGAACGATGACACACCACCGCTGCGACCGCGCCCGACCCGATTGTGAGATTGGCGAAGAACGGTTTGATTTCGTTGCGCGTCAACGCTCGCTCCAGAAGGGTCTGGAGGGTTTGTTCCACCAGCGGCCGGCCGTTCTCTCCCGCCACCACCAACGCACAGCGGATCTGTCCGGACTCAATCAGGCCGGCGGCCAGCGTGAGTGAATTCAAGAAACCGAGGCAGGCATTGGAAACGTCAAGAATTTGAGCCGTTCCTGGCAGCCCAATCTTGCGGTGGGCGAACGATGCGGTCGCCGGCTCCAGCATGTCGCGGGAAACCGCGGCATGAATAAAAAGTTCGACGGCTTCCGGACGGAGCGCCGATTTCGCCAGGACCGCTCGCCCCGCCGTGGCACTCGCATCCGACGGTTTCGTTCCTGCCGGCCACATCCGCCGTTCGCGAATTCCGGTCATCAACTCCAGTCGCCCCATCGGAAGATTCAATCGCTCGTAGAGCGGGCGGAGCCGCGCTTCGAGGTCGGTCGAGGTCCAGATCTCGTCGGGAAACGCGACCGCCAGGGACTCGATACAGACATGTTCGAACTTCATGCGGCGCGGATTATTTCACCGAACGCATCGCCAGCCGGATGATCTCCTGATCGAAGTAATTCGAACCCAATCCGGCGTCGACGATGACGGTCGATCCGTTGATTCCGCTACTGCGGGAGCTGAGCAGAAAAGTCACGGCATTCGCAACTTCCTGGGTTTCGAGGTTTTTCTTTCGAAACGTCAACTTCTCGGCGTAAAGATAACTCTCAAGGTAGCCGGGGATGCCCGCGGAGGCACTGGTCTTCAGCGGGCCGGCGCCAACGGCATTGAAGCGAACTGCGGTGTCGGCGCTGAACGACTTTGCCAGAAAACGAACCGCTGACTCGAGCGCGGCTTTGATCGGACCCATGTAGCCGTAGTTGTCGGGCGTAACCAGCAACGATGAGATTCCAATCGACACGACGGATGCATCCGTCGCCAGGATCGACTTAAAAGCGCGGGCGATTTCGATCAAAGAAAAGGCGGATACCGCGATGGCCTGCAAAAAATCAGCCCGTTTGGTTTCGTGGAACGGCCGGAATCCTTCGCTGTAATTTGCAAACGCGATCGAGTGAACGATGCCGTGCAATGTCGAATATCCGGCTTGCGCGATCTCGGCTGCGAGACGCCCCACTGCTCCCTCCTGCTCTACATCGCACAGGAACACAGGTTTGCCCGCCAGCAACGTCTCGAGCGATTTCTTCCGGGCTTCCGAGCGAACGCTGTAAAGCACCTTCGCGCCCTGCTCCTCCAAGGATTTGGCCACGAACCACGCGACACTCTTGCGGTTGGCCACGCCGAAAACGAGGAAGGTTCGGCCCGTGATCTGGAGAAAATCTGGCATCGGAGAAGACGGCGGAAATCTGGACAGTGCGGAGTGGATCGAGGAGATACTAGCGCAAACCCTCCGGGACTTTCCACGCCACCGCGAAATCCACGCTGAGAACGCGCGTCCCGTCCGCCTTTTTAACCGTTCCGCTAAGCAGGGTGAAACCGCCCATCGCATCCTTCTGCTTAACCTCGAGGAGGATCGTTTCGCCCGGGTAAACGGGATTGCGAAACCGGACATCGCTGATTTTGGCAATCAACGGGACTCCGTCACCCAGCTTCGCGCCGGCGGCTTGCGCTTTGAGCGCCATGAAGCACGCGGCCGTTTGGAAGACAGCCTCACAGAGCAGTACGCCGGGCGTGATCGGCGCCCCGGGGTAGTGCCCCTGATAGAAGTCCTCCTCGGCGCGCCACGTCCGGCGTGCGATCAAACCATCCGCGTCGTGGCTCACGATTTCATCGACAAAAAGGAACGGAGGGCGATGCGGAATCAGGTCGGTGACGGCGGCCATGGGAAAAGGTGCGAGGACAGGATAATGGGTAGCGAGGAGAAAAACCGGCGTCGCGCCGCCTCTTCGTTCAGGACGCGGCACGGGCTGCCGGAGCGGACTGCTTTTGCACAAAAAGCGCCTTATCGATTTTGTTGGCCACGATCACCCCGTAATTGATCGTCCCCAGCCAACCCGACATGATGATGCCCACGGAGCCCGCGTGATAGAGGCCGGGTAGTTTTTCCGACAGATCCATCGAAACTTTTAGCCCTTCAAATTTGGTGCCGAAGGAAGTTCCGGCCATATGCGTGGTGTAGCGTTCGATCGTCCGGGGCGTGGCGGCCTCCATCCAGTCGATCTTGGCGCGCACTCCGGGAATGAATCGCTCGAGGGCATGAAGCGACTCTTCGATCAACCGCTGCTTCTCCCGCTCGTAGTCCTCGTCGGAAAGTTTTTTCCAGTCGCCGTAGAGTCCGTTGAGCGAAACCACGACCGTGTAGCGGTCCGAGCCCGGTCTGGTCTCCGGATAGTAGACGGAAAACGTGCGACTGGTGGTGTGGAAATCCGTCAACTCGGCGCTGCTGAATTTGGGATTCTCCGACGTGAAGACGAGATCGCCGATATGCGGAATACTTTCGCCTTTCCGGATACCCAGATAAACTTGGCACGAACTGGAGTTAATCCGGACGGCCCGGGCGGCCGCGACGTATTCCGCAGGAAAATTCTCTTCCTTCCCCAGCCGGAAGACAGTGTTCATGATGTTGGCGTTCGACAGCACGGCTTTCGCTCGGATGACCCGACCGTTGCCGGCCACGATTCCACAAGCGACCTTTTGGCCGCCCCGCTCCTCCACCAGCACTTTTTCGACCAGCACTTTCTTGCGAACTTCGACTCCGTTTCGCTTCAACTCCGCAATCATCTTCTCGATGAGCAGATCCGATCCGCCCCGGAAGGTGTAGACGCCGGCTCCCATGAAATTCGAGAAGACGATGCCGTAGGTGATCGCCGGGTCGTCGAGCGTCGAGCCATTGGCGTAGGCGATCGGCTCCAGCAGCAGGCGCTTCACGTCATCGCGGCCCGGGAAGAAACGCTCCAACATCTGCCCCGTGGTTTCGGGGTTGTTGTCGTAGAAATTCATCCCACGCAGGTAATCGTAGAATCCCTCCACCTGCGCCCGATCAAGGCCGAATTTTTCGACCAGCACACGGGTGTAATCTTCGCGCGTGAAAGTCGTCCAGACGTCCATCTGGGGATTCACGAAGCGAATGTCCTTGAGCGGCACGATCGCGTCCGCGATCTCCTTCGTCCAATATTTGCGGCAGGACTTGATCATGCCGACGGGAAAACCGTGCAGCGAGATGTCGAAAATGTGCCCGCCCTTGCGGGTAAACCAGGTCGCGAGACCGCCAAATTGGTAGTGGTGCTCCAGCAGCAGTACGCGATGGCCGGCCTTCGCGAGGACATTGGCGCCTGTCAGGCCGCCCAAGCCACTGCCAATGACGATGACGTCGTATTCGTCTGCGACACCTTTCAGCCAGTCGTAAGCCATGAGAATTAAGGAGGCGTGTTTTCCCCGCGGCGCCCGTGCCGGGATGATCGGGATGCAACCGCGCGCACGAGCCTACGCACGGTTAGACGCTGGCCAATGCCGCTTTCGGTTTGAGCAGCCCCTGGCGCACCATCAGTTCGGCATTTTGCAGCGCGTTCAGCGCCGCGCCCTTCCAGAGGTTGTCGCCGCTTACCCAGAGGGCGAGGCCGTTGTCCAGCGCGGTATCGATGCGGATGCGACCCACGCCGCACTTCACCTTCCGGCTGAAATCAAGCGGTGTCGGATACAATTGCCTCGCTGGGTCGTCGACCAATTGAGCGCCCTCAAAGGCCGCGATCGCGGCGCGGGCAGCCTCGACACTCACCGGTCGTTCGAACTCGGCATTTACCGCCACGGAGTGGGCGCGAACGACGGGCACGCGCACGGTCGTAGCCGAAACTTTCAGATTCGGCAGGCCCATGATCTTGCGGCTCTCCTGCATCATCTTGGTCTCCTCGCCCGTGTACCCGTTGTCACCGAATGAATCGACCTGGGGGATCACGTTGAATGCGATTTGATATGGATAAACCTTCCTGGTGATCGGCTCGCCCTTGGCGTAGGCATGCACTTGCTGGTCGAGTTCCTCCACCGCGTCGGCGCCGGTTCCAGAAACGGATTGGTAGGTCGCCGCGAAATAGCGCTTCAAGCCAAACGCCTGATGCAAAGGCCAGAGGGCCATCAAGGTAACCGCGGTCGAGCAGTTCGGGTTTGCGATGATTCCTTTGTGCGTGCGGAGCTGCCCCGGATTGATTTCCGGAATCACCAGCGGTACGTCAGCATCCATCCGATAGGCGGAACTCTTGTCGATCACCAGGCAGCCGGCTTTCACCGCATCGGGTGCCAGTGCGCGGGTGGTTGAGCCGTCGACGGCAAAAAATGCGACATCGACGTCCGTAAAAACACCGGGCTTGGCCTCTTCCACGGTGTATTTCTTCCCCGCGCATTCCACGGCCTTGCCCGCCGACCGGGCCGAGGCGAAAAGCCTCAGCGCAGCCACAGGGAAGTTGCGCTCATGCAGGAGTCGCAGCAACTCTTGACCGACTACGCCTGTCGCGCCGACGATACCGACATTGATGGATGCTTTGTTCACGAGTGAGTCTCCCATGGAGCAGGTCAACAAAACGTGCGACCGGCTTGGCATCAAGCCCGGAGAGCGGATTCTGGTCGTGCGGATCGGCACTGCGACACTGCAAATGTTTCGTAAGGGGGAGTTGATGAAGAGCTACGTTATTTCCACCTCCAAACGGTCGCCTTCGAATGTGAAACACTCGCTCGGAACACCACGTGGATTGCACGAGATCGCCGAGCGCATCGGCGGCGGCCAGCCACCGGGGATGACGTTTAAGGCGCGTATTCCGACCGGCCGGCACTTCTCCGAGTTGACTGACGCCGAGGCGAACGAAAATTTAATCACGAGCCGGATCCTGTGGCTGCGCGGCTTGGAACCGGGCGTCAACCGCGGCGGTGACGTGGATACCTACGAAAGATACATTTATCTCCACGGCACCAATCACGAGGACCGAATCGGAAAGCCGCTGAGCGCCGGGTGCATCTTACTGCGGAACCTCGACATCGTTGAACTCTACGAGTCGGTGCGCAGCGGCGATCACGTGTGGATCGCAGACTAGCCGTGATCGTTACGCTAATTTCCGGCGTCCATCGCGACTCGCGCACCACCACCACCGTCCAAAAGTCTGACGCGATCACCGTCGCGAAACAGTCCACCGGAGACCTCCTGTGTCACGACAACGGTGCGTCCATCATCCAGCCGAATGGTAATTTCCTGCGCTCGCTTGCGTGTCACAACTTCTTCGATTGCCTGGCCCGCCACCGCCCCGACGGCGCTCCCGCCGGCCTGAACAACGGCGCCAGTGACTCCGCGTCCTCCACTTGCCGTCGCACGGCCAACGAGTCCGCCGCCAAACACTCCTAGATTGGACCTTTGTCCCTCAATGTTCACTTCACGGACTCCGGTAACAGTCCCGATTTCCACATGTTGCCCCGTGTTGGCTTGAGATGCCCGAATTGTCCGCCGCGACGAAGGCAAGTTGCAGCCCACCGAAAGCCCGAGAATGCCGATGATCGAGAGGAACCAAGGGAGCTTCGTTTTCATGGAAGTAAAGACGTCGTCACGGTGGGACCCGGTTACGGCTCAATTATTGCCAATCCCTCAGGCGTTACGGCCGAAAAGCAGGCGCAGTGAATTCAGGCAAACCACCAGGGTGCTCCCTTCGTGGGCGGCGACACCGATGGCCAAAGGGATCGCTCCGAAAGCGGTCGCCACGACCATGACGATCACCACGCCGAGCGAGATGGTCAGATTTTGCCGGATGACCGCGCGCGCCCGGCGGCTCAGCCGCTGGGCCGAGAGAAAGTTTTCGATCCGATCGTGCATCAAGATCACCTCGGCCTGCTCCAGGGCGGCGTCGCTACCGCGGGCTCCCATGGCCACGCTCACATCGGCCGCGGCGAGGCAGGGCGCATCGTTTACGCCGTCGCCGACCATCGCGACCTTTCGGCCTCCGGCGCGCAGTTCTTGAATCGCGGCGACCTTGTCTTCCGGTGAGAGCCCGGCGCGTACCTCGTCGAGTCCGAGTTCCTTGGCGACTGCCTCAGCGGTATGCCGGCGATCTCCGGTCAACATGACCGTCTTAATTCCGATTTTTTTCAATTCGGCCAGTACGCCGCGTGACTCGGCGCGAATCTGATCCTTGAGTAGCACGCGACCCACCAGGTCTTTTCCAATCACCCAAACTTCGCTCAACTCCGCGGCCGCCGGGGGGAGTTGCTTCGCCCACTCGGCGAGCGGACCGCTTTCCAACAATTCCCGCCGGCCAAGGAGCAAATTCGCTCCGCCAACTTTTCCGCGGACCCCTTGTCCGGTAAGCGACTGAAAATCGTCGAGCGCTAGCTCGCCCAGGCCCTCGGCCTTTGCGTGGCGCACAATCGCGCGGGCGATCGGGTGCTGGGATTTCGCCTCAAGGGTAAGCGCCAGTTGCAACACCTCCCGCTCACGGCCGTGCGGATAGCTTTCGCAACCGACCACGGCCAGTTCACCAGTCGTCAACGTGCCGGTTTTATCGAGCGCGACCGCCGTGATGTCGGCGAGTTTTTCGATCGCCGCGCCGCCGCGAAACAACACTCCATGCCTCGCCCCCCAAGCGATTGCCGCCAGAATGGCCGACGGAATCGAGAGCACCAGCGCGCATGGACTCGCCACCACCATCAAAGTCATCGCGCGATAAAAAGCCGAGCGGACATCGGGGGTATTCTCAAACGGCGGCAGCTGAAACCCCAGCCACCAGACCAAAAACATAGCAGTCGATCCGCCGATGACAGTGTAGGTGTACCCCGTGCCGAACTTGTCCGTGAAACGCTCGCTGGGCGCCTTCAGTTTTTGCGCAGTCTGGATAAGCCGGATGATTTTCTGCAGTGTGCTCTCGGCCGGCAGCCGGGCGACGCTGAACTCGACCACTCCCCAGAGGTTGAGGGTGCCGCTGAAAACTTGATCACCGACATTTTTCTCCACCGGGTTCGCTTCGCCGGTCAGCGCCGATTCGTCACTGGCGCTTCGGCCATGCAGGACCACGCCATCGGCAGCGAACGCTCCTCCCGGCTTCACGCGAACGCGGTGGTTCAATTGCAACTCTTCAACCGGAATTTCATTTTCGCTTCCATCCGCCAGGATCAGCGTCGCGCGCTTCGGTGACGTTTTGAGCAGGGCGCTCACCTCGCGTTGCGTGCGGTCCAGCGCGTATTCCTCCATTGCGCCGGAGGCCGAGAACAAAAACAGCAGCATTACCGCTTCCCCCCACGCGTTGATGAACATCGCCCCGACCGCCACTGCCAGCATCAGAAAGTGGATGTCGATCTCGCGTTTTCGCAGATTGGCCCAGGTGTCAATCGCCGCATCCCAACCCCCGGTAATCAGCCCGGCGAGAAACAGAATTTTTGCCAGCCAGGGTATTCCGGGGAAGAAGTGGCCGGCGATCACTCCGCCGATCCCGGCTGCGCCGCACACCGCGGCGAGCACGGCCAGCGTTCGCCACGCTTGATCCTCGGGCGTCTGTTCGGCTTTGATTGCCGGCCACTCCATCTCTCGCCACAGCCACAATTTTTCCGCGGTGACGCAGGTATCGCGGCCCACCACCGTTACCCCGCCTTCCTGGCGAATGGAATAACCTGCGGGCAGCGGTCGGGCCTCTTTCGCCGCCAGCTGCGCTTCGACTGCCGCCACCGTAGCGGCCAGTTTTTCCGCCAAACCTTCGAGCGCAATTTTGCCAATGGTCGCCACGGCGACCCGGTGTGCGTCGGGATCGATTCGCACCGCGCTAAGCGACGGATGCGTTCGGAGAAACTCCACGAATTCATCGACCCAAGGTGGGCCGGGTGTCGCGTTGTTCTCCATGCGATTCGAAAATGCGCAGCTGATCCCATATCGCAAATGCATTTCCAGAAGCTACGTCGCCAGGGTGCGGCACCGGATACGACGCGAGGACATACGGCGGCCACAGCCGGCAGCAAAACTGCTGGGTTTCGCGGGCTCCCCGATGCTTGCCGGTTGAAATCAGTCTCAAATCCAGTCACGGCTCTCCTTTCTACATGATCGGCCTTCGCGATGACACCGGTTCGGCGCCACCGCGCATCAGCCACGCTGTTCCCCTCACAGCGAAAATTTTCGCCGATGGCGGCTGGTTGCATCACACATTGCAACTCGAACATCGGCCCCAACAGGAAGAAATGGCCTGTGCCGTCGCCGCGGCACTCACGAGGGATGAGCCGCTGCTATTCGAAGCCGGCACCGGTGTCGGTAAATCTCTCGCCTACCTGATTCCGGGCATCATTCAGTCCGTCGATCAGACGCGACCTCTGATTGTCTCGACCCATACCATTTCGCTTCAGGAGCAGATTGAGACCAGCGACCTCCCGATTTGCCGGAGATTCTTCAAGTTGCAGCCCGCGCTGGCCGGCTATGCTGACTTCAAATCGGCCGTGCTCGTCGGCAAGGCGAATTACCTCTGCACGACGAGGCTCGGTCATGCGCTCGCCGACCGTGCGACGTTGCTGGCCGATGCCGACTACGACGAATTGAAGCGAATCGCAGAGTGGGCCGCAACGAGCGAAACGGGTATCCGGCACGAACTAAAGCCTGCGCCGAATCCGGAGGTCTGGGACGTCGTCAGTGCCGATTCTTCGTCCTGCTCCCGCAAGCACTGCGACTGCGAGAAATGCTTTTACCAGCGAGCGAGAACGCGACTGCGTGCCGCAAATGTTATTATTGTAAATCATGCTCTGCTTTTCGCACTGATCAACGCCGGTGGTGCGCAGGCCAATGACGCCAAGGTGGATACGCGTGGAGTGCTCTTTCCTGACGATTTCTTGGTTTTGGATGAAGCGCATACGGTTCCGGACGTCGCCACGGAAAACTTCGGA
Source organism: Opitutia bacterium (assembly GCA_947474935.1). Taxonomy (GTDB): domain Bacteria; phylum Verrucomicrobiota; class Verrucomicrobiia; order Opitutales; family Opitutaceae; genus ER46. The sequence continues at coordinate 5,544 of CANJKL010000010.1, read as the reverse complement.
CTTTCGCTTTCCAGTTATAGCGTCGATCGAGCGCTCAAGTTTCTTTTCAATCCCCGTAGCAAGCGGGGCGTGTTCCGCAAGCTTGGGGAGGCGGAAGCACAACAGCTCGTGATCGACGCCCTCGACGCCTCACGGCTCTTCTTTGATTTTATTTCGACCACTCTCCTCGCCCAGCGCCCGATTGTGCGGATAAGAGAGTCTGGAGTGGCAGAGGCGACTCTCGACGGCCCGCTCGGGGCCCTGCACCGAATGCTGGGAAAAATGGGCGACAAACTTGAGGACGGACGCGAGCGAGACGAAATCCTCGAGCAGAAGCAACGGATCAAGGCGCTGCAAACCGGTATCACCGAGTGGCTCACGTTGGGCGATCCCGGGCACGTTTACTGGGGTGAACGCAGCGGACGCAAACAGACGATTATTTCGCTGCGCAGTGCGCCGATCGATGTGGCGCCGGCGCTTCGTCAACATCTCTTCGGTCGGGGTACGAGCGTCGTTTGTACCAGTGCCACTCTCGCAATGGGCGGACAGATCGAGCCGTTTGCGGACCGGATCGGCGCTGGGAATACCCACGCCGTGGTGGTGAAATCTCCATTCGATTTCGATCGAAATATGCGGGTCTACGTCGCCGCCGATGTTCCCCTGCCCTCGCCACGCGAGGCAAAGCTTTCGCTTGACGTCTTGGGCGACCACATTGGCTGGTGCACGCAGAGGGTCTTTGGTGGTTCGCTGGTCTTGTTCACCAGCTACAGCGACATGAGAGCAATCGCGACCGCTCTGGAACCCGTTTATCGCGCGGCGGGCCGGCCCTTTTTGATGCAGGGCGCGGACATGTCCCGCACCGAGTTGACGCGAAAAATGCGCAAATTGGGCAACGCGGTGCTTTTTGGCACGGATAGTTTTTGGACTGGCGTCGACGTGCCCGGTGATGCGCTTGCTCAGGTCGTTATCACACGCCTTCCGTTCGATCCCCCGTCGCATCCGATTACCGAAGCGCGTTGCGACCATATCCGGGATCGAGGTGGCAATCCGTTCAATGAACTCACGCTCCCGGACGCCTTGATCAAGTTTCGTCAGGGCGTCGGCCGTCTGATTCGCACTGCTCGAGACCGGGGAGTCGTCACGGTGCTGGATTCCCGCGTGCTGGCCAAAACTTACGGACGGCGCTTCCTCGATTGCCTGCCGCAGCCGGAATTCGAAACGTTCACGCGCTTAACGCGTAAAGAAAAATTTCATCCTTTCGCCTGAGGAGGCGCGCAGCTAGCCTGTTGTTCACCATCATGCTTTCAGTACGCTCTGCCGCGCTTACCGATATTGGCCATGTTCGTCGAGAAAACGAAGACCGGTTCCTGATCGACGAACAGATATTGCTGTTTGGCGTTGCGGACGGAGTCGGGGGCTTGCCCGGGGGAGGCGAAGCCGCCCAGCTTGCGGTGGAAGACGTTGCCGGGGCCTTGCATTCGCTGCCAAGGGACCGCGAGCCGGACTTAACAAAGATTGTTCACCACACCAACGAGGTTGTCGCGGCTTTGGGCAAAAAAATGAGCCCCGCCATGGGGATAGGCTCAACATTAACCTTTGGCTGTGTACGTGAAGGAACGCTAAAAATCGCCCATGTTGGTGATTCACGCTGCTACCTTGTGCGCCAGGGGGACCTTCGTCGGCTGACCGAAGACCATTCAGTCGAAAATGAAGCGCGTCTGCGGCGTGCCCGAGGTGAAGTCGTTTACTATCACGAGGCAAATAGCAACGCGCTCACCCGTTGCATTGGACAGCCCACTCTGCCTGAGGTGGATCTTATCGAATGCCCGCTCCATCCGGGAGATCGCTATCTTTTCTGTACGGATGGAGTCACGAGGATGCTCCCCGATTCTGAATTGAGCGCTTTAATTTCTAAGTTTGATGAACCGAGTGAGATGTTGCGGGAAATCGTCGGCCTCGCGGTCCGTCGCGGTGGACCGGACAACGCCACGGGCGTCGCCCTGCGTATTGACGCAACCTAATGGTTTCTTCCCGCATCGAGCAGTTTGCGGTGTTGGTCCAACAGCAACCGGACAACGAACTCTTTCGGTTCAGTCTGGCGCAGTCGCTCGTGTCTGGCCTTCGCGGTCCCGAGGCAGTCGCTCACTACGAGATCTGTATCGCGAAAAAATCCGATTGGATGATGCCGAACATCCTGCTTGGAAAGTTGTTCGTTGAACTCGGACGACGAAAGGAAGCGCGCGATTTGTTCTTAGCCGCGCTCAAGCTGGCCGTGGAGCAGCATCACGAAGATCCGGAGCGGGAACTCCGGGCGCTACTTGCAGATCTTTAGCCAAGCTTGGAGCGCTAGGGCGTGTTTGGTAAAAAACGAGGTTTCAGTATTTGAGCCAGACGAGAATACAAGCGAGGGTGACCATAGCAGCAAAGGAGGGGTGAAGTTTTTCGTAGCGAGTGGCGATGCGATGGAAGGACTTGAGGCGAGCGAAGAGGTTCTCGATGCGGTGGCGCTCGCGATAGAGATGCTCGTCAAAGGGCGGTTTTTGCGACCTGCTGGAGTTCACGGCTATGACGACGCCGCCGAGTTGGTTCACATAAGCGCGGATGGCGTCGCTGTCGTAGCCCTTATCCATCAGGACGTGGGTGCCAGGCCGCAGCTGAGCGCGCAGCAGGGGTTTGCACTGGTCGAAGTCAGAGACGTTCGCCCCGGTGAGGATAAAGCCCAAGGGATAGCCGAGGGCGTCGCAGGCCAGATGAATCTTGGTCGAGAGGCTCGCCTTGGAGCGCCCCATCGCTTGGGCGAGTTGGCCGCCCGCCGGATTGGCGCCGTGTGCATGCACACGCATCGCCGTACTGTCGATCATCAGGTACTCGTCGTCCCGCCCCGCCGCGCTCAAGCTGCCCAGCACGGCCTGCCACAGGCCGCTGCGGCTCCATTCGCGGAAGCGGCTGTAGACGGTCGACCAGGGACCGAAGTCGCTCGGCAGATCCCGCCACGCCGAGCCCGTCCGCAAGATCCACAGGATGCCCTCCACTCGCAATCGCAGGTCGGCACATTTCCGACCACGCCGCTTCGCGCCACTCAGCTTGTCCCGGTGGCCCTTAATTTTTTTAGCTCGTCCCAGTGCTGATCGCCCAGAACGAACCTTAACTGTTGGTTCACAGCACGATGAAAAGCAGCGATCCGGCCCATGGCAAGCACATAGTATCCCAATATTAGATACTATTGCAAAAATTATTTACCAAACACGCCCTAGGACGTTCTGTCGGAACGCCAATGCTTGCTCGGCGCCCGCTTATCGGGGCAGTAAAAGGGCCGACGGATTTGGTGCCAGAGGCGAGGATTGAACTCGCGACCAAAGGCTTATGAGTCCTCTGCTCTACCACTGAGCTACTCTGGCTTTTCTTTGCTAACCGCTAACTTAGACACTTAGGCTTGATTCTTTTCTACAGTGCTTTTCTACAGTAGGACCATGAAATCGGCGGTCTTACCGGGGAAAAGGTTGTGGGAAAGAACGAGCGTGCAGTGCCTGCTTCGCAATCAACAGACTGGAAGGTATTACCCGCGGGTCACTTCGCACGGCAAGCAGAAATGGTTCTCCCTCGACACGGATGTGTTTTCGGTCGCGAAGCTGCGCTTGGGCGACAAAATCGCCGAGGTCGACAAGCAGCGCGGCACCGTCGCCCACGTTGCCGCCGGCAAGGCCATTATATCTTCGGGATCATCTTTGTTATGAGCATCGACCGCGTGAACGTGGAGTTCATCGTCCGCGAAAATAAACGCCTAGGCGACCAAAACCTCGCGCAAACCGCCATGCTCGATGCCTTGGTGCGGCACGGCGCCTTCGCCTGCGCCGAATTCGACGCCAACGGCGATCTCGTCAGTCAAAACCTCGCCTACCAAGAACGCATCACTCCGCTTTTGCGCAACTACAATTTCAGGAACTACGACCGCAGCCGCACGCCCGTCGACACCGCAGAAAATTTTTGGTACGGTCTAGCCTCAGCCCTCGAAGGTTCAATACACGCCAGGATCCTCGACTGGACCGCCAATGACGGCGAGACGATCACCTACAAAGCCCGTTTCATTCCCTTCAGGCCCTCCGTGGCCGAATCCAATCACGTCATGGTCTGCCTCACCGACATCACCGAGGCCCTCGACTCCCGCCAGCAACTCATCGAGGCCAAACACCTCCAAGCCATCGGCCTCCTCGCCAGCGGCGTCGCGCACGAATACAACAACATCCTCACCGGCGTCATCGCCATGAGCGAGCTGGCTCTGCGCGAAGCCGTCACCGACGCCCAACGCTCCCACCTCGAGATCGTAGTCCAAGCCGCCAAACGCTGCACCGACCTCAGCGGCAAGCTCCTCGCCATCTCTCGCAGCACCCCGAGCCAAAACGAACCCCTCGATCTGCGTGAAATCATCCACGAGACCTCGCGCCTCGTGCGCCACTCCCGTGGCGTTAACCTCGAGCTGCTCGAATCCGTCAACTCCAGTGCCCACATCGTCGTCGTCGGCAACCGCAACGAACTCGCCACCCTTTTGCTCAACCTGATGATCAACGCCTGTGACGCCATGGAAAACCGTGGCACCATCTCCCTGCGCATCGACTACGCCCAGATCGTCCAACCCGCCGTCAGCCTTGAGCCCACCCCGCATGTCGTTGTCCAGATCTCCGACACCGGCCCCGGCATCCCCGAGGAAGTCATCCCACATATTTTCGAGCCGTTCTTCACCACCAAACGCCTTGGTAAAGGCTCCGGCCTGGGTCTCACCACCGCCAAAGCCATTGCCACCGCCCACGGCGGCAACATCGAAGCCAAATCCGTTCTCTCCAGCGGCGCTATTTTTGAACTCACCCTCCCCATATTTGCCGGGGCGCCCACCCTCAGCCCATCGCCCTTCCCGATTCCGTACCCGTCCGCCAAACAATCCGGTCATGCCGCCGTCATCGACGACGACCCCATCGTGTTGGCCACCAGCGCCAACATCCTGCACGACCTCGGTTATCAAGTCGCCGCGTATGCCAGCGCCGAAAAATTTCTCGAAGACTACACCCCCACCGCCCAAGCCACGATCAAACTCGCGGTCATCGACATCCGCATGCCCGGCATGGACGGCGTACAGCTCTGTCGCCGCCTGCTGACGCGTGGCAGCACGTTAAAAATCATCCTCGTGACCGGCCACACCGAGAAATACGACACCGCCAAACTCGGCCAACTGCACAACGTGTCGATTTTGATGAAGCCGTTTAGTCTGACCGCGCTGCAAAATCTCATCATCGAGATCGAAACCCAAGCCGCCCTCAAAAGCGACGAGCGGATGGACTCATACCAATGGCTGGCTGCGGTGATGCCCCGAAATCCGGGCGACTTGTAATGTTAGTCTGCGGCCCTAAAAAGAGCCCAGACCATGAAAGGCAAGAGACACACGACGGAACAGAAGATCCGTATTTTGCGGGAAGCCGATGGCGGCAAGAGCATCGTGGAAGTGAGCAAGGAGCATAACATCTCCGAGGTGACATTCCACCGTTGGAAACGGCAGTTCGGCCAACTCGACGTCAA
>CANJKL010000009.1:0-192372 GCA_947474935.1 Opitutia bacterium | reverse complement strand
GCTTTTCGGTGCGCTGCTGTTCGATGAGCTCGCGTCGGGAAAGAACGATGTTCTTCCGCTCGAGATTGATTTTGAGAACCTTGAAGTCGTAGGTCTGGCCCACGTATTGGTCGAGGTTCTTGGGGGGCTGGATGTCGATGTGCGACGCCGGCATGAAGGCATCGACGCCGATCGAGATGATGAGGCCGCCTTTGACCTTCGCCTTGACCCGACCGGTGGCGACGGAGCCCTCGGGGAATTTCGTGAGAATGTTATCCCAGTTCTTTTTCTGCTCGGCCTTGTCGAAGGAAAGCACGGGGGCGCCGCTCTTGTCCTCCAACTTTTCGACCAAGACCTCGATGGTGGAGCCGATCTGGAGCTCGCCGATGTCGAGAAACTCGTTGGCGGGGATGACGCCTTCGGATTTGCCGCCAATATCGACTACGACGTCGTTCTGGCGAATTTCGGTGATGATGCCCGGGACGATGGCGCCTTCCTTCAGTTTGTCGAAGGACGACTGCTCGAGCAGTTCTTGCATTACGGAACTCATATGCGGAATACGTCGGGCGTGCGTCCTGCTCCAGGGAACGCCCATCCGACGAGTCGGCCACGCGGTTAAACGAAGCCGGATTGGTTGATGGTTGTGCTAACGGGGGAGGTCGGCGGGAGCTCGCGGCGTAACGCCAACCTGACCAACTAACAGCCGCGAACGATCAGCGTTCCCTGCTCCCCCGGTCGCGGCAAGCCCGAATTTGCCGACATTTGGAAACGGGATGCGCATCCGGTTTATGCGTCACGGGAGCATAGCCCCCACCACTACAAACCACTTTCTGCGAGATGATTATACATCCATCACTCGAATCGATCCGAAAGCGCGATATGTGACACCGGACCGGGGAACCACCGAAGCCCCAGGGCACTCCACCTCACGAGCGCAGTTTCCCGGCGGATTTCTCGGCCAGATAACTCGAATAGGTCTGCTCAAGACCCTCGCGCAAATTGATCCGGGCTCGCCAGCCAAGGGCCGTAAGCCGGGAAACGTCCATCAGCTTCCGGGGCATACCATCGGGTTTTGCAGGATCCCAAGTAACTCGGCCCTTGAAACCGGTCACCGCGGCCACTGTTTCCGTCAATCCGCGAATCGTAACTTCAGAGCCGGTGCCGACGTTAATCCAGTCCGGTGGATTTTCCAAACGAAGCAAAAAGGCACACGCGTCGGCAAGGTCGTCGACGTGAAGAAATTCCCGCCGCGGCGACCCACTGCCCCAAGCTCCAACCTCGGACAGGCCGGCGGCTCGCGCCTCGTCAAAGCGCCGGATGAGCGCCGGCAACACATGCGAGTTCTGCGGATGGTAGTTGTCACCCGGCCCGTAGAGATTCGTCGGCATCGCCGAATGAAACAGCACGCCGAACTGACGGCGATAGTACTGGCAGAGTTTGAGCCCCGTGATTTTTGCGACGGCGTAGGCCTCGTTGGTGGGCTCCAGCGGGCCGGTCAGGAGACAGTCCTCGGGCATCGGCTGGGGCGCGTGCTTGGGGTAGATGCAGGAACTGCCGAGGAAAAGCAGGCGCTTGACCCCGTGGCGGTAGGCGGAGTGGATCGTGTTCGCGGCAATCGCGAGATTATCGAAAAGATATTCCGCCGGATAGGTGCTGTTGGCGTGTATGCCGCCAACCTTAGCCGCAGCAATGATCGCCATGTCCGGTTTTTCCTGCGCAAAAAACGCCTCGACCGCCGCCTGATTGACCAAATCGAGCTCCGCGCGGGTGCGCTTTACCACCACGACCTCCCTTTCCTGGCCGAAACGCCGCACCAGCGCGCCTCCGACCATACCTTGGTGCCCGGCGATGAAGAGCTTCACGTGATATGGAGAAAGGGTTGAAGGTGGCAGGGACCGGGCGAGCGTGGGAACGCCCCCACCCTGCCCCGAACCTCCGGAGAGAATGTTTCCGCGCGTTTCACACCTGCTGAACCGGCGGAAGTAACGCGATTTGCGCCTCGCGCCTCGCCAACTCCAGGTCGTGGTCGACCATGATCTTCACGAGCTCCTTGAATTTAACCTTCGGCTCCCACCCGAGCTGCTTGCGCGCTTTCGCCGGATCGCCGATCAGCAGATCCACCTCGGCGGGCCGCTCGTAACGCGTGTCGTACTTCACGTATTTGGCCCAGTCGAGCCCGAGCAGGCCGAAGGTTTCTTCGCAGAATTCCTTCACGCTATGCGTCTCGTTGGTCGCCACCACGTAGTCGTCGGGGTTGTCCTGCTGGAGCATGAGCCACATCATCTCAACATACTCCTTCGCGTAGCCCCAGTCGCGGCGGGCGTCGACGTTGCCGAGGTAAAGCGAATCCTGCAGGCCCAGCTTGATGCGGGTGGCGGCCCGGGTGATCTTGCGCGTGACGAAAGTCTCTCCGCGCCGCGGACTCTCGTGGTTGAACAGGATGCCGTTCGACGCATGCAACGCGTAGCTCTCCCGGTAATTCACGGTAAGCCAGTAGGCGTAGACTTTCGCGCAACCGTAGGGTGATCGCGGCCAAAAAGGCGTGGTTTCCGTCTGCGGTACTTGTTGGACCTTGCCGAACATCTCCGATGACGAGGCCTGATAATACCGGCATTTTTTCACCAGCCCGGCTTCGCGTACGGCTTCGAGAATGCGCTGCGCTCCGAGGCCATCCACGTCGCCGGTGTATTCGGGAATATCGAAGGACACGCGGACATGCGATTGCGCCCCCAAATTGTAGACTTCGTCGGGCTGCAGTTCATAGAGCAGCTTCACCATCTGCACCGAATCCGCGAGATCACCATAGTGGAGGAAGAGGCGAACGCCATTCACGTGGGGGTCACGGTAAAGGTGATCGATGCGGCTGGTGTTGAACGTCGAGGCCCGGCGGATAACGCCGTGTACCTCGTAACCTTTATTAATCAATAATTCGGCCAGATAGGATCCGTCCTGGCCGGTGATGCCGGTGATGAGCGCTTTCTTCATGCGGGAAGAGGACCCTGAGGCGCTCCTGCCGCACCGGCAAGCCTCGGCTCACAACCCATGCAATTTGCGGGTCACCTCGACCAAAGCGGCGGCGACATTCCGGACCGATTCCTGTGCCCGCGCTCCGGTTAATTTTCCCTCGGCATCGAATGCCTTGTCGGCCTGCGGCAGGATGCACTGGACAGGAACAAGGTGGCAGCCCAGATGCAGGAGCAACTGGCGCGCGAGCGTCATCGACCGAAGGCCGCCAACATTCCGGGCGTGGCCGAAACCACCGCTGCGGTCTTTCCGATCAGCGGATTCCCGTCGGCCCGCGTGCACCAATCGAACGCGTTTTTCGGTAGCGGAGTGAGCATCGAATTGTACTCCGGCGAAGCGACGAGCACACCGTGATGCGGCGTGATGAGCTCGATCAACTTCTTCGCGTTATCCGGCAGACCTCCGGCGGCTTCGAGGTCGCCATCGTAAAGCGGAAGCGGCAGCTCCCGAAAATCGACCACGGTGACGTCGGCCCCGGCGGCTCGCGTCGCCTCGACCACGTTGGCGAGCAGTTTCTTGTTCAGCGAGTCCCGGCGCGCGCTGCCGGAAAATGCGAGGAGGCGAGGCAAAGCAGGCGTGTCCGGTGAGAAAATCGAACTCTGCCCGCCCTGCAAGCCGCCCCGCCCTACTTCAGCCCAGTGCCTTCAAGAGCCGCTCCAGTTCCGCGTGCTTGGCCTTTTGATCGGCCAGCTGCTTGCGCGCGCCTTCAAGCACGGCGGGCGGAGCTTTGCTGACGAAAGCCTCATTGGAGAGGCGCGCCTCCGTGCTGGCGATATGCTTGGTCAATTGCTCGAGCTCCTTGGAAAGCCGGGCCCGCTCCGCTCCGGCGTCCACCGTGCTCGCGAGATCGAGATACAAGGTGCCCAACGGGGTTACCGCCGCGGGCGCACCCTCCACTTTATCCCGGCGCGAGATTTCGACCGCTCCCGCCATGCGGGTGAGTTTAGCCAGGTTGGCGGCAAGGACCCGCCATTCCGCCTCGCCCGTCGTGACGAAAAATCGCACGTCGCGCCGGCTGGCGAGGTTGTGGTCGGCTTTCAGCGCCCGGGCCTGCGAGATAAACGCCTTCAGCTTCTCGACCGCTGCCACGGCGTCCCGATCCAGCGCCACGCCGCGGGCGTGCGATGCGGTGGCGATCTGCGAGGCGTTTTCGAGCCGGGCGTCGGCGATAAATTTCCCCGGCGTGCCATAACCCAGGAGACTCCACAGTTCCTCGGTGATGAACGGAATGAACGGATGCAACAGGAGCAGCGTTTGCCGGAGCACCAGATCCTGGATCGCGAGGCAGTTCGCCTTGGTCTCGGGATTCTGCAGCTTCGATTTCGATACCTCGACATACCAGTCGCAAAAATCGTTCCAGAAAAAACCGTAGAGCGACTGGACCGCCGCGCTGAATTCGAATTCGCCAAAGCAGCGATCGACCTCGCGCGTCGTGGCCAGCATCCGGTCGAGGATGGCATGGTCGTCGGCATCGAATTTTCCCGATTCCAGCCGTGCGAGAATCCCGCTCAGGGAGGAGTTGTCCCCGGCCTCGCCGCTCATCTGCCGGAAACGGGAAGCGTTCCACAGCTTGTTGCAGAAATTTTTTCCGCTCTCGATGCGGTCTTCCTGAAAGCGGATGTCCTGGCCCTGTGGCGCAATCGAAACGATGCCGAAGCGCAGGCCGTCCGCCCCATACTTGTCGATCAAGTCGAGCGGATCTGGTGAATTGCCCAGCGACTTCGACATCTTGCGCCCCTGCTGGTCGCGAATGATGCCGGTGAAGTAGACGTTGCGGAAGGGAATCCGCCGCTCGATCGGCTCGCCCGGGCGCGTGAATTCGAGCCCCGCCATGATCATGCGCGCCACCCAGAAGAAAATAATGTCCGGACCCGTGACGAGGGTCGACGTCGGATAAAAGTAATCGTAGCCGGCCTTCTGCATCGCCGCTTCGTCCGGCCAGCCCATGGTGGCAAACGGCCACAACCACGACGACGCCCAGGTATCGAGAACGTCATCCTCCTGAATCCAGTTTTCCGGATCTAACGGCCCCTCCAGCGATACGTGGACCTTCGTCGGGTCACGCAGATCGGTCTCGTTGAGCGCTTCCTTGTCGAGGCCCTTGCGATACCAGACTGGAATACGGTGCCCCCACCAGAGCTGGCGGCTGATGCACCAGTCCTGAATGTTTTCGAGCCAGTGCAGGTAAACTTTGCTCCACCGCTGGGGATAAAAACGGATATAACCATCTCGCACCGCGCTCTTCGCCTCTTCCACGCGCGGGTAACGCAGCCACCATTGCCAGGTCAGCCGGGGCTCGATGGGCACATCCGCCCGTTCGGAATAGCCGACGTTGTTCGCGTAGGCCTCCTCCGCCACCAACGCTCCACTCGCTCGCAACAGCTCCGCGGCCTTCTTGCGACCGGCAAAACGGTCGAGGCCGGCGAGTTCGGCGCCGGCCAATTCATTGAGGGTGCCATCGGCCTTCAGGACGTCAATCGCCGGCAGCTTGTGCCGGCCCCCGATCTCGAAATCCGCCTTGTCGTGAGCCGGCGTGATTTTCAACGCGCCCGTGCCAAACTCCCGGTCCACGGCGGCGTCCGGAATCAGGGGAATTTCCGCCGGTGGCCCGAGCGGCCGCCGCACTTTCTTGCCGATCAACCCCAAATACCGGGGATCGTCGGGATGCACGGCGATCGCGACATCGCCGGGAATCGTCTCGGGCCGCGTGGTCTTCACCTCGACATAGTGCCCCGGCTGCTCGACGAGCTCGTAGCGGACACGGTAGATAGTCCCGTTGACCGGCTTCATGATCACTTCCTCGTCGCTCAGCGCCGTCTGGGAAACCGGACACCAGTTCACCATCCGCTTGCCCCGGTAAATATGACCTTTGCGGAAGAGATCGGTGAACACCGTCAGCACGGCCCGCGAGTAATGCGGATCCATCGTAAACTGCGTACGGTCCCAATCGCACGAGGCGCCGAGCCGCCGCAGCTGTTCGAGGATGATCCCCCCTTTTTCGTGGCGCCATTCCCAAACTTTCTCGAGGAATTTTTCCCGGCCCAAATCGCGCCGCGTCTTCTTCTGCTTGCGCAGTTCCCGCTCCACCACGGTCTGCGTCGCTATCCCCGCATGATCGGTGCCGGGCAGCCACAACGCCGCATGGCCCTCAAGCCGGGCGCGGCGCACAAGAATATCCTGCAGCGTGTTGTTCAACACATGCCCCATCGTCAGGATACCCGTCACATTGGGCGGCGGAATGACGATGGCGTAAGGCTCCTTGCCGGTGTCCGGCCGGCCCGCGAAAGCGCGCGCGCCCTGCCAAGCGGCATACCACTTTTTTTCAACTTCGCGCGATTCGTAGCTCTTGGTGATCTCGGCCATCGGTCGGTTCTGGATGTGAACCGGGGAGAAAACGCTCCGCATCGCCACGATGCAAGTGGTTATTCTCCAGAAGCCCGCAAAAGCCACGGGGCCTCGTAACCCCGACCCGACCGCAACTTGAATATTGAATGTTCAGCCCCGGCGGTCCGATGTTAAACGCTCCTCGATTGCTCCATGCCCGCCGACATCCATCAACACGCCAGTGACGGCCTCCGCTTTGTGGGCGAAGTCCCCGTCGCCGACCGACTGACCGCGTGCAAGGAGTTTCTCGAACGGGAAACGGCCGCACTGCGCGCGCGGCACGCCGCTGGCGAATCCGGCCTGCAAGTCGCCCATGATCGCGCAGAAACCATCGATGAATTGCTCATCCACCTTTTCGACTGCGCGCTCGATTCCTATGCGCGCAACCGCGGCCCGCTGCCGGCCCCCGTCGCGCTCGTCGCGCTGGGCGGCTACGGGCGGGGCGAATTGTCGCCGTGGAGCGATGTCGACGTCATGTTCCTTTTTCCGACCAAGACGAAGCCCAGCGACGCCAAGCCGCTGCAGGAGCATCTGACCAACGAGATTCTCTACATCCTGTGGGATTGTGGCCTCAAAGTCGGGCATTCGACGCGCACCATCGACGACGCTTTCAACGAGGCGCGAAAGGATATCCAGACCAAAACGGCACTCCTGGAGGCCCGACTCGTCGCCGGTTCGCCCAAGCTCTACGATACCTTCGCGCAAGCCTACCGGAGCTACTACATCAGCGAAGACCCCAAGGGCTATATCGCCGCACGCCTTGACGATCAGGCGAACCGGCGCGCCAAATTCACGAACACCGTTTTCAACCAGGAACCGGACCTCAAGAACGGCGTCGGCGGCCTGCGCGACTACCAAAACGCGGTCTGGATGGCCCGGGTGAAGCTCGACGTCACATCGATCACCGAACTCGCCGCCCAAAACTACCTTCGGGCGGACGATCTGGCGGCGTTTCAGCGCGCCTACGACTTCGTGCTGCGGGTCCGCAACGAGCTGCATTTTATCAGTGCCCGCGCCACCGACGTCATGAACCTGGACTTGCAGCCGCGCATCGCGGAGGCCCTGGGCTATTCCGAGCCGGAAATGCTGCCGCGCGTGGAGCACTTCATGCAGGACTACTACCGGGCGGCGCAGACCATTTTCCGGGTTTCGAAACTCGTCGAGGACCGGCTGGCGCTGAGCATCGGGCGCAACAGCTCGGGGGGGGCCCGTTCGTTCCGCGAATCGTTGCTCGCCTCCCGGTTTCAGCGCACCAAACGCATCGACGGTTTCATCCTGCGCGGCCGCGAACTCGCCGCGGAAAAGCCGGAGGTTTTCCGTAGCGACCCGGTTCGCCTGATTCGGGTCTTTCGTCACCAACAGCAGCTTGAGGCCACGCTTGATTTTCATCTGACCGAGCTGGTTCGCACCTCGCTGGAGCTGCTGACGCCCGCGATCGCCCAGTCGAACGACGCGAGTGTCTGTTTTCGCACCATCCTTTCGGAGGCGGGGGCCGTCTATCCCGTCCTTGCCAAGATGCACGAACTCGGCGTGCTCGGCCGGTTTATCCCCGAATTCGACGCCCTGACCTGCCTCGTCCAGCACGAATACTACCATCGTTACACCGCGGATGTGCACACGCTCGGTGCAATTCGCGAACTGGACCGCATCTACACCGAAGCCGAACCGATCACCCTGAAATACCGGGCGGCGCTGCACGAAACGATCGACCCGTCGCTCCTCTATCTCACTCTCCTGCTGCACGACATCGGCAAGGCGGAAGGGATCAAGGGGCACGCCGAAAGCGGCGTGCGGCTGGCCGCGCCGCTCCTGGAACGATTCGGTGTTTCGCTGGAGGGACGCGAACTCGTGGCCTTCGTGATAAAAAATCATCTCGCGATGGCACGATTCTGGCAGAAGCGAGATGTCGATGATCCCGCCACCGCCACCGCCTTTGCCGAACTTGTGGGCACGGCAGAACGCCTGCGCTACCTCTACGTCCATACGTTTTGCGACGCGCGTGCCACCGCGGCCGACCTCTGGAACAGTTACAAGGACACGTTGCACACCACTCTATTTCGGGCGACTTTCGAGCGCCTCAAACACGGCGAGGCCTTCGATGCCTCCCTGCAGGAAATAAAGAAAATGACTCAACAGGAACTGATTGCGAAATCCATCCCCGGGATCAGCGCTGACGAGATCAACGCCCACTTCGGCCTGCTGCCCGACCGCTACTTCGTCCACACCGATTCCGGCGAAATCGCACTTCACATCCAGATGGTCAACCGTCTGCTGCAATCGATCTCGACCGCCGATTCCGTGGGCTCGCTCCGGCCGGTCATCGAGTGGCAGGACGATTTGAACCGCTCGTTGACGATCGTGAACGTGGTTACTTGGGATCGCGCCGGGCTGTTCTACAAACTCGCCGGCGCCTTCAGCGTCGCCGGCCTGAGCATTCTCGGATCCAAGGTCATCTCGCGCACCGATCACATCGCGATCGACACGTTTTACGTCGTCGAACCCGGTCGCGGCCCCGTTCAAAGCGCGAGCGCGCAGGAAAAATTTGCGAAGACGATTGAGGAAAGTCTGGTCAACCACCGGGACCTGCTGCCCGACATCGTGGCGCAGGCGAAACGGATTGCGGCGACCCGCTACCTTTCGGCCAACGGGAGCGAGACCCTGCAAAGCTCTTTTCCCCCGACGGTCGAAGTGTACCACGAGCTGTCAATGGAGCGCACGATCGTGGAAATCCAGGCACGCGATCAGATTGGTCTGCTCTATCGCCTGGCCAAAACGATTTCCGACCATGGTTTCGACATCACCTTCGCCCGCATCGGCACGGAGCGCGGCGTGGCGATCGACACCTTCTACATTGAGGGGGCCAATCACGAGTCGATTCAATCGCCCGAGCGGTTGCACGCCCTGCGCGACGGTTTGAACGAAATCATCGCGCCCACCGCCGTCGTAGCGGCGAAGTAGCTTTCCGGTCTCGGGTGGACCGGCGTTTTCCGCCCGCAAAAGAGCCTTGGGGGAATTTCTGGCCATCCGCCATCAACCCGGCAAAATTTCCCGTGTGGCAAAGAACACGGCTGAGTCTTCCGAAAATCCGGTTCCTTCTTCAGGTGAATCGACGGCGCCCGACTCCCGTCTGAACGCCGCCCGGTATCGGATCGCAAGCCTCGCGGCCAGCGCCCGCGATCCAGAACCCGCCCTGCGCGAAATACTGCAGCTCCTTGTCGCGACCTTTTCCGCCGACGCCGGTTCGATCGCCCTGCTCAGCCGCGATACCGGCCGGCTCGAAATCGCCACGCAGATCGGCACCGCCGTCGAACCGTACCACGACGGGCTGAAGCCCGGTTATGGTATCACTGGCTGGTGCGTGTTGAACCGCCGCTCGTTGCTCGTCCCCGACGTTACCCAGGAGCCCCGCTACATTGCCGTTCGCCGATCGGCGCGGAGCGAAATGGCCGCGCCGATGGAGGATGGGGATATCGTCGTTGGGGTCATCGACCTTGAGAGTGACCGGATCAACGGCTTCACCCCGGCGGACCTCGGGATGCTCGAGCAGCTCGCCGCCGAAGCTGCCCGCGTCATGCAGCGCCTCTGGCTGTTGCAACATCTCCACGGCAAGGCCCGCCAGCTCGAATCCCTGATCACTGCCGGCCAGTCGCTCGTGACCCAGTTCGAACAGCAGGAGCTCTTCGACAACCTGACGAGAGAAACCCGCCACATGCTGCAGGCGCGGGCCTGCGCTCTCTACTTGCACGATGTCCGCGGCGTTCGTTGCGTTTCGATCAGCAGCGCGGATTCCGAGGCCCGTCCGCCTCCCACCGTGCTGCCGCTCGATTCGTGCCTTGTTGCCTCCGCGATCCACACCCGCCGGCAGGTCGCGTTCGCCGACATCCAGTCGCCCGAATTTCGCGAGCTGGCCGACCTGCCCGCCGACGCCACACTGACCTCCGTCCTGGCCAACCCCATGATGATCGAAGGCGAGGTTCTCGCCGTCCTCACGGTGTTCACCGACCGGATCCACCGCTTCGACAACGACGAAAAACGGTTGTGTGCCGCGCTCGCCAGCCTCGGCGCCGTGGCGCTGCAAAATGCGCGGCTCTACGCGCGCGTGTTTCAGAGCGAGGATATTTTGCGGAAGAACGAGCGGCTCACCACCCTGGGCCTGCTCGCCGCCGAGATCGCGCACGAGATTCGCAATCCCCTCACCGTCCTCAAGCTCCTGCACGGCGGGCTGGGCAACGATTTTCCGGCGGACGATCCCCGCCGGACCGACCTGCGGGTGATCAGCGAAAAACTCGACCAGCTCGAAGCGATCGTCACGCGCGTCCTGGGTTTCGCCAAAGCGCCGTCGAACCTGCACTCGCGCTGGTCGCTCGCCGATGTCGTCGAAGACACGCTGGTCCTCGTGCGGCTCAAGCTCGCCCAGAGCAAGGTCACCCTTCGTTTTCAGCCGCCGGACCGGCCCGTGTTCATCGAGGCCCACAAGGGCCAGATCCAGCAGGTGCTCCTCAATCTCCTGCTCAACGCCACGCAGGCGATGCCGGAGGGCGGCACCATCACGATCGCCGCCACCGTCGCCGATCGTCCGGCCCACCAGGTGCGGCTGGACATCGCCGATACCGGCACCGGTATTCCGGAACCGATCCGGGAGCGCATTTTTGACTCCTTCCTGTCCGGCCGGCCGGACGGCACGGGCCTCGGGCTCGCGATCGCAAAACGGATTCTCCTCAGTCATCACGGCGACATCGCGCTCCTGGCCAGCGGTCCGGCCGGAACCACGATGCGCGTGACGCTTCCGCTCGCACCCTGATCCCGGAGCTTTTCCCCGTCGCAGCCGGAAACTCCCCAATCGAAAATTCATCATGCCCTTCGCCAACCTCGCCGCCGCTCCCGTTCGCTCGCTTTTTCCGGGAGTCACCGGCCGTTACACGCATGCCGCGCGCATGACCACGGGAGAAATCGACCTCGCCGCCGGCGCCGTCGTCCCGTTGCACCAGCATCCCCACGACCAGCTTTCTTATGTGATTTCGGGCCGGCTGGAGTTCACCGTCGGGACCGAAACCCACCTCCTCGAGCCGGGCAGTTGCACGATCATCCCCGGCGGCACCGTGCACGGCTGCCGGGCGATCACGCCGTGCCGGGTGCTGGACACGTTCACGCCGATTCGCGAGGACTACCGCTGAAGGTCATGAACGAAGTTGAACGACTCGCCGGCCAGCGCTCGCGCCAGCGGTTCACCGTGATGGCACTGGCCTCGTTTCTCATCGCCGCGGGTCTGCTCCTGTTATTCGTGCTCAAGCGCGTGCCCCTGCCGTTGCGGATCGTCGCGGGCCTCGGCGACGTGGTGGCCGGTTGCGTGCTGCTCGTGGTTGCCCGCCAAAAATTTGCCCGCGCCGAACCGCCGGCTGATCGCGGTGAAAGCTCATCCGGCCGGGGCCCGGGATAAAGCGTCAGCGCACCGCCGGCTCAAGTTTCAAGTCCACCATCAAGTCCGCGGCGATTCGCTCCAGATCCGCGCGCACGGCGGCCACCGTCACGCTGGCCGGCAAAAAGACCGTGACCCGGGCCTGGAAAAGCGTCCCGCCGCCCATCGGCGCGCTGACCCGCTCCGAGGCCAGTTCCTCGACGTTGGCGCCGTGGGCCGCAAACACGGCCGAGATGCTGCGCAGGATTCCCGGACGGTCCTGCCCGACGAGATCAATCACCGCAAACGACCCCGGTGCCACCGCGCCCGCACCGCTGGCATCGGCGTGAATGATCACGCGCAGGCCGTCGACCTCCAAGGTCTGCAGGTACGCGATCAACTCCTCGCGTCGCTCCACCGCCACCTCGACGCGCAGGATGCCGGCAAACTGACCGCCCAGCCGGCACATCCGGCTTTCGAGCCAGTTGCCGCCGTGATCGGCGACGCGGGTGGCGACGAGTTGCACGAGTCCGGGCCGGTCGGCGCCGATGACAGTCATGACAAGGGTGGCGAGCATGGGCCGGGGAGGCTGGGACCACTTCCGTGCCGCCGCAATCCCTCTGTTGTTTTCTGGTAGCCACGTCTCGGTCCGCCAACCAGCCCGACGGCCGGCGCGGTGCCCCTCAACCCTCCGCCCGCGCTTTCGCGTCCGCCTCGATCGCCCGGCTCAACGTATCGAGCGTCGCGCGCACCCGCGCTTTCACGGCGGGCAGGCCGGCGGCATCCGCCACCTGCTCGCTCGCGAACAGGTAGAACTTCATCTTCGGCTCGGTGCCGCTGCCCCGGGCGGCGAACGAACAGCCATTCGCGAGGGTGACGATGTAAAGATCCTGCGCGGGGATCAGGTCGCCATCTGCGTCAAAAATTTTCTCGCGGCCAAAGTCCTGAAATCGCGTGACCCGCACATCGCCAAAAGCCTCGGGCGGCCGGGTGCGATAGGTTTCAAGGATGCGTTTGATCTTCGCGTTGCCGCTGGCGCCTTCGTAATAGAGATTGATCACACCTTCGAGGTAGAAGCCGTAACGCAGGAAAACCTCGTCCAGATATTCGGGCACGGTCAGCCCCCTCAATTTTATCCACGCCGCAACCTCGGCAAACATGAGGCACGCGGCATTTCCATCCTTGTCGCGCACAAAATCGTTGGGCAGATAGCCGTAACTCTCCTCCGTCCCGAAGGCATAGAAAGTACTGTGCCGCTGCAGCAACCGAGCCCGCTCCTCGAACGGCGTCGCCGCGTAGTCGAATCCCGGGCCCATCGCCGCACACAGCTTTTCCTCGTAGCGACGGATCTTGGCCGCGATCCATTTGAACCCCGTCAGCGTGTTGACAACTTTTATGCCGTGCCCGCGCCCAATCGCGTCCTGCAGCTGCGTGGTGACAAACGTCTTGATGATGCAGACGTGCTCCGAGCCCTCCCGGGGGATCCAGCCCAGTTCCTTGAATTTCGTGAGGCGATAATCCGCCAGAAGCGCGCCGATTTGGTTGCCCGTCAGCAGTTCCATCCGGCCGGCGCGATTGCGCACGGCACACGCCATGCGGTCGGCGTCGGGATCGGTGGCCAGCACGAGATCCGCCCCTTCCCGGTCGGCCAGCGCGATGGCGCGCGAAAGCGCCTCTGCATTTTCGGGATTGGGCGATTTTACGGTTGGAAACCGCGCGTCGAAATCGAGCTGCTCCGGCACGGCGCTCACGTCACAACCAGCCTGCGCCAGCAACGGGAGCGAATGCACCGCGCCGGTCCCGTGGATGTTCGTGAAGACGACTTTCAGGTTCGCGGCTCGGAAGACCGCGGGATCGATCGCCGCCTTCGCGGCCACGGCCAGATAAGCTTCGTCCGCCTCCCGGCCGAGGAGAGTCACGGCGGCCGGCGCCGGCTGCAGAAATTTCCCCAGCTCCGCCAGCGGCACCGCATTGACCTCGGCCACGATCGCCCGGTCGTGTGGCGGAACCACCTGCGCCCCGTCGTCGAAATAGGCTTTGAAGCCATTGTCATGCGGCGGATTGTGGCTGGCGGTGATCACGATGCCGGCGTGCGCCTTGAGCCAGCGAACGGAAAAACTCAGCTGCGGCGTGGGCCGCGGTCCATCGAAGAGCCAGGCCTCGCCCCCGAGCCGGCCCCACGTGGATGCCGCGAGTTGCCCAAAGTGGCGCGAGAAATGCCGCACGTCGTAAGCGATAACCAAACGAGGCTTTCCGCCACCACCCCGCTGCGCGAG
This sequence comes from Opitutia bacterium, assembly GCA_947474935.1. Lineage (GTDB taxonomy): Bacteria > Verrucomicrobiota > Verrucomicrobiia > Opitutales > Opitutaceae > ER46. The sequence goes on along the minus strand of CANJKL010000009.1, from coordinate 178,314 downwards.
GTCGTTCGCGGTATGACGAAACAACCCGATCGTGGCCCGCACCAGCGTGAAATCGTTCAGCATGTTGCTGCCAACCGCGGCATGTTCGGGCGCGCCCCTGGCATCCAGCACTCCTGTTTCGGCGGCGGCCGCGACTACTCCGATGGTGCGACCGCGCATTCCACCCGTGCCAAACTCAAGGTAACGATAAAACCGGTCGTTGAGTTCGGCCCATGCCTGCTGTGCGACAAGTTCAGCGATGCTGGTCTCGGCCCACGCCGGAAGTTTTGCGGCCAGAAAAGCCCCGATATTCTCGGCGGACGACGGAAGCAGATGGCCCGCTTGGGCCGCAGAGAAAATGCGCTCAGCTAAAGTCATGGTGGGGCAGAAAAACAGAACTCCCTTTCCGAGCGAAGGGAAGAATCCAAGCTCCGGAGCGGAAAGCGTGGAGGTTACTCAAGGTAAAGCCCGTCGCTCACCACCGGTTTCGACGCCCGGCGGTTCCAAGCCTCCGCAAAGGAATCCTCGTCGTAGCCAAAGAGCGGGGAAACTTCGACCGTCGCCGCCGGCAGACCCGTCGCATCGGCGGCGATCGCCGCCCCATTGGCGCGCAGCCAGCGGGCAAACTGCCGTAGCTGATCATCGCGGCAAGTCTGGGGGGAATCGACGCCCGAGGCATTTTTCACCGGAGAGAAATCGTCGGCTCGCAACGTTTCGATCACCAGCGGATTGCGGGCAAAAGGCAGGGCATCGAACACGAACATCTCAAACTTAACCCCGTTCGGCTTTTCCGGCTTCACCGGCTGGCCCGCGGCGTCGAGCGTCGGAATCTTTTTGTCCGCACGGTGAAACGGTAGCGCCACTCCGGGACCACCCGCCGCCACCCGGCGGACGAAATCGCGGTCAAGAACATGAATTGCGATGCTGCCCGCCAGGTAGCGCAACCGCCCTTGCGCATCGATTTCGCGCTGCCGTTCCATCGGCAGATCGGAATACTCCACCACGATCGTATTTCCGTTTTGGGCGCAAAAAACCCCGACCTTCTCCTCGGGATAAGCTTTGGGCACCATCTTGCTCGTCATTTCCGACCGGCCGAGCGCATGCCAGCCAATGAACGCCGGGTCGACCGCCCGCACCAACGGATTGTCGACCTGAAAATAACTGAGCGTGTCGATGCCTTCGCGGGCCATGAAATCGAGCGCGCCGCTGCGCGCCAAGGCTCGCAGCGAGCCGCCGTGTCCGTCCGGCGACAGCGCAATGGACCCTTTGGTCTCCAGCAGGATTCTGCCCGAGAAGTCCACCGCCGGCATCCGGCCCTGCCGGAAAAAATGCACCTGCGTCCGGTCGAGCCCGAAATAACCATGTTCCGCAAAAAACGCCTCGGTTTCGGCATGATTCGCATGGCTGGTCATGATGAACCAATGCAGCGGACGGCCATAGCGGCGGCCCGCCGCGCAGATTTTTTCTGCGAACACCTGGAACAACGGACGGGCCTTGAGCGGCGTGACCGGAAACGTCCCCTTGGGCCCGTCATAGCCGAGCCGGGTGCCCTGCCCGCCCGCCACGGTGAACGCCGCCACCCGACCGGCGCGTAACGCCGCCTCTCCCGCCGTCTTGGCCCTCGCCCAGGCCGCGGCGTCACCACCGTGCTCCGGACGCTTCACGTACGGTGCGGGGGCAAGCCCCTCCAAGTTGACGGCCGGCGCAGCGCCTTGGGTGAGCAACGTTCGCGTCAACCGGTCGATTTCCACCAGATCGATCTCGGCCGCCTCCTCCAGAAGGCGCCGCTGACCCTCGGGCGCGAGCTGATCGTAAAATGCAAAAACCTGCGCCTGGCCGGTGCGGCGAAACGATTCAATCAGAGGATGCGTCACGGTGGGAAAAAGACATGGAAATGCGGTTCGGCATGCGGCGAGCAGCAATGTCCGAAAAATTTCGCCAACGCTGACCGAAAGTCACCACTCTTTTCGCGAATCGAGCCGGGCAACTCGCGATCAGGAGCACGCCCCTGCTCCTGACTGCGAGTCTGGAACCAGAAGGTAGAATCACGCGGCGACAACGGGCGGCCCGCAACGCACCACGGTCCGGCGCTCATCAATCTTTGAACCAAAAGATGGTCTCACCGGGCTTCGCGTAATTGAGCTTGCGTAGCGCCTTCTCCACGTAATTCCGATCGTTTTTCAATCGGTACAAAATATTTTCCTGCTCGGCGAGCCGGATTCGTTCATCCGCCAGCTGCCGCCGGAGGTTCGCCTCGGTTTGCTTCAGCAGGTTGTATTCCGCCCGCATTTCGAGGAAGAAGACCCCCGCCCACCCGCTCAGCCCGATCAGGACCACGGAATAAAGTTTAATAATCAGGCGGTGCCGGTTCACGAGTGAGGAATCAGGAGGTCAACGATGCCGCGCCCGCTTCGGCGCCCGGGCGAAAATCCTTTCCATCCCCGGGCGCTCCGAACCGTGAGCGTTGCGTGATTGATCAACGCGCCCGCCCTCGCGGGAGTAAAGGAGATTTCAAACGAACCCGCCCGCCGCGGGCACCGTCAATTTGGCGTGCGTTCCCCCCCCCTGTTGCCAGCGTATCCACCCACATGTATCAGAGCTTTTACGGGTTTCGCGAGATGCCGTTCAACATTACGCCGGACCCGCGATTTCTTTATCTCAGCCCGACTCACCAGGAGGCCCTCCAACATCTGAAATACGGCGTTCGCGAAAAGAAGGGTTTTATCGTTTTGATCGGGGAAGTGGGATGCGGGAAGACGACGCTCTGCCGAAAGTTCCTGAATGATTTGGATCCGACTCACTACGACACCGCCCTGATTCTCAACCCACGGGTCACCGAAACGCAGATGCTCAAGGCGATCCTCACCGAGCTTGGTGAAACAAAACTGGCGCGCAGCCAAAACGACCTCGTTGCGCAAATGAACCGGGTGTTGCTCGATCGCATTGCGCAGGGCCGCGATATCGTCCTGATCATCGACGAGGCGCAGAATTTGAAATTCGAAGTGCTCGAGCAGATCCGTCTGCTCTCCAACCTCGAGACCGACAAGCAAAAGCTCCTGCAAATCGTGTTAATGGGCCAGCCGGAACTGAAAGACGTGCTGGCCCGTAACGAACTGCGCCAGCTCCGGCAGCGCATCCTGGTCCACTACGAACTTCACCCCCTTTCGGCCACGGACATGGCGCATTACATCCAACACCGCCTCGCCCTCGCGGGCGGCCAGGGCCGGCCGGGATTCACCCGCTGGGCCCTCCGCGCCATCCATCGTGGCAGCACCGGGATCCCGCGCATCGTCAACAATCTTTGCGACAAGGCGATGCTCTCCGCCTTCATCCGCGGGTCCGATGAGGTCAACTACTGGGATGCCCGGAGGGCGGTCCGGGAGATGGCGAATCTCACCGGCTAAACGATACCCGACTCGCCCACGGAAAATATTTCAGGGATGCAGAACGCTCTTCCAGTCACCACCCGACCGACCAAATCCATGGCCGCATGAGTCTGATCAACGAAGCCCTCAAGAAAGCGCAGCGGCAGCGGCACGACGATCCCACCGCCCCCGTTCCGCCCGTTCCCGGCGGCGGGACGATCACCCGGCGGGGGCAGCCGCGCAGTGCGAAATCGCTGGTCCTGATTTCAGCCGGAGCGGTCGTCCTCGTCGTGCTTTCGGTGGTTTTTACCGTTTACCTCGTCAACCGCGCGGCTCCGCCGCCGCTAAAAGTTACGAACATAAAGCCGCCCGCGCCGAAAACCGGGCCGTCGCCGAAGCCCATCGTGGTGCCACCCGTCGCAGCCGGCAACGTGGCCCCCGCCCCGGCGGTTAATTCAGCCTCCGCAATCACTCCGTCCCCGGCCGCGACTCGCCCACCGAAGGACGAAGGACGCCGCCCGGCACCGCTTGCTACGCCCACGTCCGTCGAGGCAAACCCGACGCCAGTCGCCGCGGCATCAATCGCCGACCGACCCGCCCTGGCGCCCGCTCAGCCACCGCCGCCGGTTGGACCGAGCACACCGGCTCCTTCGCCGGTTCCCGTTCAAACGAATTCAATTCCGGACCCGCGAATTCACGTCTTTGTGGACGCGCTTCGAATCGCGGGAGTCAAAGCCGGCGGCGCGGAAAGTCGGGTCCTCATGAATGACCGGGTCTACCGGTTGAACGACATCGTGGAACGCTCCCTGGGCGTCAGGTTAATCAAGGTGGAGACCAACAGCCTCACGTTCTCCGACGCCAACAGTGTGACTTACGTGAAATTCTTCTGAGGCGAAGGGCCGGGGTACGCGCGCGCGCCGATCACACAAACCCGGCGACCACCTCCGGTTCAATAAGCCGTCGGTGGCGGCCGGAAGATCTGCCAGAGCGTCCGCGCAGTGATCTGGAGATCCAGCCAGCCCGACCAGTGGGTGATGTAGAACACGTCCCAATAAACCCGCCGGCGCAGCATCTCCTCTTCGAGGATTTCGCCGCGATAGCCAAGGCTCTGGGCGAGCCCGGTGATGCCGGGCTTGACGAGGTCCCGCGTCCGATAACCACGGGAATGCTGACGAAATTCCTCGTCGAGCAGCGGCATGTAGGGTCGCGGCCCGACCACGCTCATATCCCCGCAAAGCACGTTCCAGAATTGGGGAAACTCATCGAGACTTCGTCGACGCAGAAACCGGCCAAAGGGAAACACCCGTTCGTCCCCGGCACCGGCCTGCCGTGACTCCGCCGCGGCGTCGGCCGGACCGATCCGCATGGAGCGGAATTTAAGCATGCGAAACACGCCGCTCTGCAGTCCGCGACGTTCGCGCACGTGAAACAGCGGTCCGGGGGCCTGCCCGCGCTGCATCACCCACACCACGAAACAGAGGGGTGGCAGAAGAAACAGCACGACCGGCAGGGCGACCGCGAGGTCGTAGCCGCGCTTGAACAATCGGTTTAACGGATCCTCCAATGGCTCTTCCTGCAGCGTATAATAATGGCGCCCCTCCTCGATCATCGGAACCAACGGGTGGGTATAGCGCTCCGCGAGATTGTTATGAATCAGGAGGCGGCAGCCCAACTCATGGCAGATTCCGATAATCGACCGCGCTTCGGCATCGGTGGCCGGCAGCTCGAGCAAAATTACCTGGCCCACGGTCCGCTCGGCCAAAATTTTCGGCAGGTCGGCAATCCGACCCAGCCAGGGCGCCGGCAGCGCTGCAGTATCGGCCGGCATGGCATCGTCTGAAAGCAAACCCACCGGATGGATTCCCAACGGGGCCTTGTCTGCTATCCACTCCGTCAACCGGCCGAACGAGGCCACCCGGCCGATGAAAACCGTCGGCAATTGGTGCCCTCGGCGAAAAACGAGACGCGCCAGCGCGCCCGGCAGCCAGGCGTTGAGAAAGGCAAGACCCAGCCAGCACCAGACCAGAAAACTTCCGAGGAAAAGGCGGCTGATGCTTCGATCGAGCGTGGCGAACATCATGGAGAACGTGAGCAATGCCATCAGTGCCACCTGCCGGCCCGCCAACCGGGCGGCGTCGCCAAATTTCAACAAATGAAACCGCGCCGCAAAGCGGGACAAATCGTGCGCCGACAGCGCCATGCCAGCGACCATGCAGAGAAAATACGGCAGCAAATTCACCTCCCGACTCAGGCGGACGAAGGGAACGTGATCGATGATGTTGGCATAGGCCCAGAAAAAGGCCCCGACAAACAGGGTCGTCGCTCCGGCGTGGAGATGGGCCAGTCCGCGCGCCCGCGTATTGATCATCGGCCGTTGTTATACAAAAAAGCTGATTTTGGAGCAAGGCCACACTGCGAACCGATGCGTGTGAAAACGCTCGTCCCGTCGGCCGGACACCATGCTCTGTCGGAATCGCGGGCCCCTCCGGCCTGCCGATCCCCGGGCCGATTCGACCCCGCCCGATCCCCGCGGCACCCACCCGCGGGGATAAATTTGGGCGACCCCCGAAAGCGAAGCCCCGGCGGAGAGCGTTTGCCGGGAGGGCGGTTACCTGGCGCTCTCGCCGGCTTCAAACGGACTGCTCTTCGCGGAGAAAATCACTTTCCCAAACCGATGCGGCGTATGAAAGGCGGGAACGTCGGTGTCGGCTCGCGACCACTGGCTGTACTGAAAATTCGTTTTCCCACCGTGGCGGTTCAGATTCAAATTCATGACGGTGCCGGGGCGCGGCGGAATCTCCTTCGCCACTTTGGAAAAGTTTTTCAACGGAATCGCCAATTCGACGATCCAGTATTGGTCGGTGTCACTGTCGTCATTCAACGTGCCCACGCAGGAGCCGGCGATCTGCACCCCCTCGGCGTCCCACTTCGGCGCCCTGGGCTTGTCCGGACCATTGGGGCGAAAATTATCGAGGATTCCTCCGAGCAGGTTGAATTCCACGTTGAAATAGATGTTCGGAGTATCCGCGTTTGGCGCGATCATCACCTCGACGCAATCATCCTCGGGAATCTTGCCGTCCCGCTCCGTGTGCCGGGCCGTAATATGGGCGTCCTGACAGACGACCGCCACGTACAGATTTTCGTCGTCCCACAACATCTTTGCGCGGGTCTGCTCTTTTTTTCCCTCCTTCCACCAGGTGAACGTGAAATCACTGAAATGAGGCGCGGCGAACCACGCCGCCTCATCGAGTTTACCGTCGACCTTGATCGGCGTTCCCGCCCGATAGATCGTATATTCGGGCGGCCGCCACGGCGCTGCGCCCGCGGGAGCGGCGGCACGGGAGGAAGCGGCGAATGAGACGGCAACGCCGAGGAAGGCAATCCGCCGAAGCAGGGGAAAAAACGGAAGAGCTGGCATAATGGGTTGGGAGTTGAATTAACGATACAAGAGCCTGACACCGTCGAACTCAAGCCCACGGCAGGGAGCTTTCAAGGCCGACACACCGGTGATTCAACCTCCTTGGCGCGCCGCGCCGCGCCAGGGAAATCAAACTCATCCCACCTGATCCATTCTCGTTCAACGCGCGGCCCGGCGCCGCGACTGGCATCCGGGAAAGAAACCTTGTCTTCGAATTTACCGGTCGTGACGCTGCGATTGGCCAACGGAATCAGAGGTGCCTGCGCCGCTTGGAATTTTCCATGTCCTCCGCCCCGCCACCATGAATCCGCGTGAGTTTTTCATCAACGCATCCAACTACGGCCTACCCACGCGGGACGAACTCGTGGCCTACCGGATCTGGGACACTCACTTTCACGGCTTTCTCAACGGGGTGGATGAAAATCCAATTCCGTTCTACGAACAAAACCAGTTCTACGTCGAGCGCACGGGAATCGAGCGCTCCATCGCGGTGGATATCGGGCGGAACACGTCGTGGCCCGTGATTCGGGCCGGAGCCGGACAGGAAGAGTTGGCGCGATTGGACCGGAAAAGCACCACCGCCCTGGTGCCTTATGAAGTTGAGCTGCGCCGGGTCCTGGAGCGGGACAGGGATCGCCTTTCCGCCCTGGCGCGAATCGACGCCCGCTTCCCAGAGGGCAGCTGCGCCAGGATGGAAAAATGGATCAAGCACGGCCCCTGCATCGGCATCAAATACGAAGCGGGCAATCCCCAGGGAATCACGTGCGACCACCCCAACAGCGACCCGATTATCCGGTTCGCCGCGGAACTTAACGCGACGATTTACATCCACACGTGGCTCAAGGTCGGCGGGACGCCCCACCTGCCCGGCGGCGGCAACGATCCAGGCGAATGTACGCCGATGCACGTGGCCAAACTAGCCCGGCGGTTTCCCGATGTACAGATGATCTGCGGCCATTCTGGTGGCGATTGGGAACTGGGCATTCGCGCGATCCGGCCCTTTAAGAATGTTCTCCTGGAGTTTGCCGGCACGGATTCCCACTCCGGCAGCGTCGACCACGCCGTGGCGGAATTGGGTGTCGATCGGATCGTCTGGGGCGGGCACGGCCCCAGTCGCAGCTACGCGACCGAGCTTGGGAAGGTGCTGGACGCCGATCTTTCGCCGAGCGACCGCGTGAAGATATTCGGCGGCAATTTCCGCCGATACGCCGCCCCGATCTTTCGCCAGAAGGGCATTAAAATCGAAGTTTGATCACGTCCGCAACGGTGCCTTAGCCTCCTCGCTACCTCCATGAATCCCATCGACCGTCGCAGCTTTCTTAAAGCCTCCGTACTCACCGCCGCCGCCCTTTCACTTTCGGCCGAACAACAAGCCGCTCAAGGCGCCACCAGCGCGGCGAAGGCTTCCCCGTCGAAGGCAACCGGGATCGTGGATACCAACGTCAATCTTTTCAGCTGGGCATTCCGCAAACTGAAGTACAGCGACACCAAGGCCCTGGTCCAAAAGCTCAGAAAGCATAACATCATCGAGGCGTGGGCCGGCAATTTCGAAGCGCTGCTCCACAAGGATATGGACGGCGTCAACTCTCGCCTCGCCACGGAATGCCGGGAACATGGCGAAGGACTGCTGGTTCCATTTGGCAGCACCAATCTCGCCTGGCCGGACTGGGAGGAGGATGTCCGGCGCTGTCACGAGGTTCACAAGATGCCGGGAATCCGGATCTATCCCGGTTATCAACCTTTCGATCTCAGTCATCCCGGAATGGAGACGTTGGTGAAAATGACGTCGGAACGAGGTTTGATCCTGCAGGTGGTTTTCGGCATGGAGGATCCCCGCGTTTACCACCCGATCATTCGCGTCGGCAACGTCAGTGCCGGACCGCTGTTGAAGGTGCTGAAGGGTGCGCCCAACGCGAAAGTCCAGTTGGTCCATTTCAGCGGTTCGATTCGGGGCGAGGACCTCCACCAGTTCATGACGCAGACCAGCGCCGTGATGGACATCTCGCGGTTCGAAGGTAACGGCGCGGTCGGCAGAATGATCGGGGCCGCCCCGGGGATGACCTCAACCACGCTGGCGACCGGCTCCGGATCGAACGCCGCTCGCGCACCGGTCGAGCGAATCGTTTTCGGTTCGCACGCGCCCTATTTTCCCGTCGAGACGGCCCTGTTGAAACTGATCGAGTCCCCGCTCGACGAGAAACAACTGCACGCCATCATGCAGGGCAACGCCCGGCGGTTGCTGCCCCGGGCCTGATTCCGCGATTGGCCGTCAAGCCGTGCTCCTGCGGCCTGACGCCCGCACGAGTCCAAAAGCAGGGCGCCGGCATGCCGGCGCCCGACGATTACGGTCGGGCGGTTTGAGGGCCAAACGTTTTGCGCACGTAGGCGAGCACGTCGTGCAAGGCCTGCGGCGGCAAAACGTTTCCGAATGCCGGCATTTGGTTTTTACCCGCCATGATCACCGCCAGCAGGTCCGAGTCGGGCCGGCTGAGCGGGCCAGTGGGAAGCGTGTAATCGGGCGTGCCGACCTGCTTCGATCCTTTGCCATCGGGCTGGTGGCAGACCATGCAATTCAACTTATAAATCTGTTCGCCACGGCGCGGATCCGCCGGCTGAAGTTTGACGGCCTTGGCGATCAGCGTCGTCGGAGCAACAACTGTACCCGGGAGCAGGCGGTTGGCCGTGTAGTAAGCCACCGGATTCAACAGCGGGCGCCCCTTCGTGCTGGCGAGCGGAGCGATCACTTCAAATTCGTAAATGAAGTCCGGCTGCATTTCCTGCAGTTCCAATTCCACCGTCCGCTGATCCTCGCGCAGTCTCGATGATTTGATGGGAACATCGACTTCGTCCCGCCGCAACGAGCCATCCTGGATGTGGTAGTTGTAGCGGAAGCGCCGGACACGATAGTTGTCACCCTTGCCCGTGGTGGCCGCCATCGGCTCGGTGAAGGTCAGGGCGAACCCGTGGGTGGTCAGACGCATGTGCAGAATATCGACCGGGTTTTCGCCGGTCCAAACGATCCGCTGGATTCCTTCGCCGCCCTCGGTGGACATCCATCCCCGTACCGTCTCGGCAATATAAAGCGCGCCGTCAGGTCCGAAGGCACTGTGCATTCCGCCGATGCCCAAACCCTGCCCGCGCACGAAGGGGAACGCTGCGCCCTGATAGACTCCCTCGACCTTCTCCAAGTCGACGCGCATCACGAGATTCGTCACGTCACCAATAAACATCTGACCGGCATAAGGCCCGAATTTTCCGCCCGTGGTGTCCCAAACCGGTTGCCCCGGCGAGCCACCCATCAAGCCGCGCGGAAGGTAAACCGTGGGCGGCCGGCGCATCTTGACGAGCATGTCATAGGGCACCGGCTTGTCCCGGAAATCCGGATGCCATTTCAACCCGTCGGGGTGCCCGTAGAAGGAACCCGCCTCAATGTGGTGGAGCAGTGAAGTCGGCACCCAGGCCCCGGAAACATCCGTAACGAAAAGCTCATCCTGCGGGCTCACGCCCACGCCCAGCGGTTGCCGCAAGCCGGTCGCCAGCGGCACGAAGGCGCCATCGCGGTTTACGCGAAATGCCCAACCTTGATATTGGGCCACCGAGCGATGCGGATCCGCGGGGATCTTGCCGTTTGGCAGCGGCACCACGAGGGCCTCCTTCAACGGACCACGCACCCAGGGAAAATCCCCGGCCGAAGCCATTCCGAATCCACCGTAGAGGTTTCCGGCGCGATCGCGGGCGAGACCATAAGAAAATTCATGGTAGTTCCCCGTAATGCCCCACCCGTCCGCCACCGTCTCGTAACGGTCCGCCACGCCGCCTCCGTTCGTGTCGACGAGCCGGGTGATTTCCGGCCGCTGCAGCACGAGCACTTCGGAATCACTGGGCGCGACGACGCCGAATCCTTCGTAGAGGCCTGATGCAAATCGCCGCCACTGCCCGGAGACGGCGGCGCGGATCCAGACTTCGCCCCGCCGGTTGGTCATCACCAAGTTGCCGCCCGGCGAAAAGGCGACGGCGGAAACCTCCGGGATCATCTGCTGGGGCAAATCGACCGTCTCCACCCGATACGCATAGGGCTTTGCCGCCGACCGCAACTCGATATCCCGCACCACGGGCCGATCCACCGTGAGCTCAACGTTCAGTTTGAGGTCTTCAAACCCCGAAGCGATCACCCAAAGATCGTAGGGTCCGGGAGGAGCATCGAACTGAAAGGCTCCGTCGGCCCCGGATTTCTTCTGCATCTGGCTGTTCTCGACCGCCGCGAGGCCGGGGCCCTCCAATTTCAACTGGGCGTTGGCCACCGGCTGACCGTTCCCGGCGGCACGAAGCATCCCTGAAATCCGCCCTTGCGGTCCCGCTCCCGCCCCGCGCTTCGGCGCCTGGGAGTAGCCTTCAGGTGCCGTTAAAAAAACTGCCGCCAGCGCGAGGCCGATCCCCGCCAGACGAGCGCAGCCGACGAAACGAAAAAAAACAAGTGATGCGTGTCTCATGGTGCGCGCTGTTATTTCTGCCGAATTTCGATGGTAAACTCACCGGCCCCGGTTCCCGTATAGCCCATCCGGGACCCATCCTGCTCCAGTCCCTTTGCCGTAATCTCCGCTCCCGGTTGCGGGTCGGACTTGTACCACAGCGGTTGTGTCCCGGGACCGACGTGAAATTTTCGAATAATTCCCATGCCCGATGCCAAAGGCAGCGTCTCTTCGCGAATTTCGCGGTCGCCGACCCGGTAAAAAAGTTCCGGATACCGGCCCACCACACTGTATCCCTTGAAATGGAAGGCCGGCTCGCGACCGTCCGCCGTCATCCAAAATAAACCGCGCGACGTGTCGCGGTAGAAAATCTCCCCGCTCATGCGGGCCGGTTCGCCCCGCTTGGTGATCCAGCGCGGGCGCAAATCGACGAAGTCGCCGTCGCTCATGTGGCTGATGCCACCGCGGACCGGATCGAAAGCAAAGGTGGGGCCACCCGGCATCGTCACGGCAAGGGTGCCAGGATAAGACTCGGGCAGATACGTGCGTTGCACATAGGCCCGCGCGTCGGGTATCGGCCGCTGCACGGTCCATAGCACACTGTTGGCCAGCATCCGGACGTAACCTTCCTGCCGGAACAGCTCGGGGCCCGCCGGCACAATGTGGACGATGCGGGCGTTTTGCCACCGTCGCAGCCAGCCCAAGGGGGCCGTCGACTCACCCACGGTGCCTTCGATCGTCATCAAGGCGTCGCTGGCCAGATCTGCATACAGCGGCATCTCCTGGGAGGTTTCGAGTTTGGTCAAACCGGTGAAAATCGCGTGGGGAAAAAAATTGATGACCCGCATCGGCGCGCCGCTGGCAAAGGTGCCCTGACGCTTCGCTCCCAAGACGTCGGGCGTGAAGGTGGGCCATGCACTCCAGCGCTCCGTCGCCGCGCGGATGACGACCAGTCCCTTGCCCGCGCCGAGAAACTCCCGCAGGATGGCCGCGTCCCCGCGGCTCAGGTCGCCACTGCCGCCGTACAACACGGCCGCATTGGCGGTCCGCAACTCGGCGAGCGCCGGCATGGTCGCCCCGCCAGCGGGAGGAGCCACCAGGACGACGGATACGCCGGCGTTTTTCTCCAAGGCGAGTTTCAACGCCATGAGGCTCTTTCCCGCCTCCACCGCGGCCGGTTCGGCACCCGCGATTAACGCCACCCGCAGCGGTTTGCTTTCGGCCGCCCCACCCGAGGCAGGGCCCAAGCCCAAGCCTGCGATCAACGCAAACCACCGAAACTGAAACCAAAAACACCCTCGACGCCGGCCCGTGCGGCGCTCGTTCGTTAGTTCATTCATGGAATTTGAGAATCTGAAAGCACCTCGATGCTTTCCGAGCGGAGCGTGGTCGGCAATCCGGCAAAAGCAGTCATAAGTATCAACGTGAGTGAGTTATTATCTATCGTTCCACCGGCCTGCCGGCTCGGATACGGGCAACTGCAAGCCTCGATGCCAACCCCGGAGTTTCTGAAATGAAATGATACTGGTCGCAACGAATTCGCAGTCTATCGCTGAGCATGCAAATTTGATGGTCAAGCGCGACCGCCGGATCAAACCATCTCAGTGGAAAGGGCTCGTCCCCATGACGATGGCGTGAAAGTAAACGCAAAGCCTGACAATGGCGGAGGGCTCCGACCGCAAATCAGCCGGACCCTCTCCCGTGGCGATCAAAACGCGGGTCAACACCGCTTACTTCTTCAAAGCGGCCAGCTCGGCATCCGACCACGATTTCTGCCGGGCACCCGTTACCGCCCGAATCTCCGCCACCTTGGCCGGCGTCACCATGCCGGACTTGTTGCCGAACTCGCGCCGAACATAGGTGATCGCCGCGGCAATCTGATTGTCGTCGAGATGCTTCAGCGAGGGCATGACCAGGCGGCTGCCCGGGTTTTCCTTACCGTTCAAAACGATGCGCACCATCGGCACCTCTCCCTCCTGTACCCAAGGCGAGGCGATGAGCGACGGCGCAAGCGCGATCAATCCCTGTCCGCTCTCCTGATGGCAGGCCGAGCAGTTCAAGGCGTAGGCCGTCTTACCCTGCTCGAACAGCTGCTGCGCCAGGCGCTCGGTCGGATCGTCCGACTTACCTTGCTGATATTTGGCCATCAGGGAATCGATTTGCTGATTCTTGTGAGCGCGTATCGCCGTCATATTGGACGAACTCAGGACGCCCGGATTGAAGCTTCCTTGGTTTACGCGCTGCAGCATGACCAGCGCCCAAGCCGGCTTCTCGCTCAGCATGCGCTGGGCGACGATCTGCAGGCGCGGCCCCAGGTTCGGGTAGACTTCAATGAGCACGTCGGCGGCGGCCGGCGTGTTGAAGCCATTGATCGTATCCAGCAATTTCCTCCGGCGTTGCTCGTTTTTATCGGTCCGCAAGAGCTCGGAGACCACGGGCAGCGCCTCCGCCGACCCGGTGGAGGCAAAGAGATCGAGGAGCTCCTGCTGGCCCGCGGCGTTCAACGTCCCGCTCTTCACCATCGCCACGGCTTCCGCCATCGCGGCGGAGTTGCCGAGCCGCGCGGCCAGGGTCACCAACGGAGCCGTGTGCGGACGGCTCGACCAGTACTGGGCGACGATCTCCTTCAAGTTCTGGGGAATGAGATCGACCGTGCCGCCGGCGAGGCCCGCCGCCATGCCCGCGACGACGAGATTGCTATCCGCATCCGACGGCGCCGCGAGCAGCACCCGGGCACAGGTCTCCAGGTTCCGGCGCAGATGAGGCGCCCAGCGATCGATCAGCCAGCCCGAGTACACGCCTTGATTCAGCGTATAATACTTGTTCGGGCCCTGATCGGCCGTGTAGCGCATGCCAATGCGTTCGGCGATATACTTGGAGAAAATCTTCGTCTTCCAAACGGCCGGATCGCGCACGAGCGTCATGAGCTCCTCGCGGCCGGTATCGAGTTTGTTTTCGATCGCCCACCAGAGCAGCAGCGGAATGTGCCGGTCGGCCACGTCCTCGTCATGATTCAGCAGCTCCCGGATGATCGGAAACGCCTGGCCGGCGGGCAACCGTTTGGCGCTGCTGGCCAGCTGGCTGCGGACCTCCACGGCGGGTTCCGATTTCGCCAGCGCGACCAGGGCCACCTGGCCCTCGGCATTTACGTTGTTCTGATCGCCCAAAAGGCGGACCGACCAGCGGCGCACCTGCTCGTTCGGATGCCGGAGCGTCTGGAGCAGTTGCTTGTTATCCAATTCGCCCCGCAGGTTCAAAACCCACAGCGCCTCCAGCGATCCCTCGTCGTTCTTCGCCAGCATCGCATTGAGCGTCGGGGCGATCGGTTCGGGCCGGTGGGCCAGCAACTGGCGGGCGGTCTCACGATACCACCGATTGCGATGCGTCAGCATCGCGATCAGGGCCGGCGTCGAGGCCTTCCGCAGGTCGATCGCTGCGGGCCGCACATAATCCTTCGGCGTGATGCGGAAGATACGGCCCGTCGACTTGTCCCACGTGTCCCGGGGATTGAGATGGCTCAGGCGCACGTCGTACCAGTCGGCAATATAGATGCAGCCGTCCGGGCCCGATTCGATGTCCACCGGACGGAACGCCCGGTCATCCGCCGTGATCAACGCCTCGCGATCGACGGTGCGGAACGTCGAGGTGTCCTTGAAAACCTCGCTGGCCTGAACGCGGTTCGTCAGCGCCATGCCGACGACAATTTGACCTTCGAGCTTGGGCATGAGGCCGCCCTCGTAAAAAATGAAGTTCTGCGGGAATCGCTGCGAGTACCCCTGATGCCCCATGTGTTCGAAGAATCCAAAAATGAACGGGTTCATCGCCGGGCCATGCTTGGTCCAACCCTTGATGTAGGTGGCCCCCTGAACGTAGTGCAGGCCGCGCGTGGCACCGCCGTTGGTGCCGGAGTAAGCCCGGCCGTATTTGTCGAACTCGAAGCTGACCGTGTTGCCTCCGCCCTCGGCAAAAACCTCAAATACTTTGGTCCCGGGATGGTATCGCCAGATCCCCTGACCGAGCAGCCGGACCCCTTGGATCTCCAGATTAGTGGTGCTGCCTTTCGCGCCGTACAGCCACCCGTCGGGGCCCATGTGCAGGCTGCTTGCGAGCGAGTGCGTATCTTCCAGGCCAAATCCCACGAGATGCACTTCCGGGTCACCGTCAGGGATGTCGTCGCCGTTCCGGTCGCGGTAAAAAAGCAAATAGGGCGGTTGCAGCACCCAGACGCCACCATCGCCAAATTCAACACTGGTCGCCATGTTCAACCCCTCGACAAAGGTCTTGTGCGTCTCGTATTTGCCGTCGCCATCCTTGTCTTCGAGAATCGTGATCTTGTCGGCGCCCCGAAAATGATTGGGTGGCGGCGGAGAAATACGGTCAAATTCCGCCCGCAGGTATTGATCGTAGGCGGTGACGGTGAGTCCGGCTGGAAAGGGATACTGCAGATACTGCACCACCCAAAGTCGCCCCCGCGCATCGAACTTCATGTCGATGGGCTGCCGGATAACCGGTTCGTTGGCCGCCAGCTCGACTGCATAACCCTCGGCCGGGTGCAGCCGTTTCAAACTTTCCATCGGCGCGAGCGGTGTAATCTCCTTCGCCAGATCCTGACCGCCCGGCTTGAAGTTTTCCACGAAGCCCTCGATCTCGGGCGTGAATCGCGGATGTTCGGCTATCTGCGAAAAACCTGCGGAAATGCAGCTTAAGAAGAGGCCGGTCGACAGGGCGAAGGCGGACGGTAACGTACGGGGATTCATGGGTTCAACGTGAAGGATCGGGGAGGCAACTCAGTCAGGACAGTTACGCCGGACGAATGCAGCCGGCACCGACGAACCGCCGTAAACTTCACTGCGGACTGCCCTGAGCAAGGAAAAAGCGCCCGCACTTTCGGGTGATGACGTCGTTTGACTCGAAACGTTCAAACCGTCTTCGAGGACTCTTCGACCCAACAGCCATCGCGTCAGCATTTGCGTTGCCTGGTCGGCGGCAAAAATCGGCATATCCCTATATGTTTAGCATTTGCCGCCAAACCGTTTTCGTCCCCAATCCACTGCGTCGATTATGCGTCCTCTCCCCCAGCCTCTCCAATCAATGAAACTGCAAAGCCCCGCTAGTCTTACCCGCGCCCGCACGCTAATCTCTCATTCGGCAGCCCTGCCGGTTCTGCTGCTATTTTTGTGCCTTTTCGCTCAAACCAGTTTTGCCCAAGAAGCCCTCACCGGCACGGTGACGAATACGGCGACCGGGCTCAACTTGGAAGGCGCGCGGATCGTAATGCAGGGCACCGGCCGCGAAACAACCACCGACCGCCAGGGCGTTTACCGCTTCGACAACGTCGCCCCCGGCAGTGTCACGCTGTCCGTGTCCTACACCGGGCTGAACACCATCGAAGTCCCGGTTCAAATTACCGCGGGCCCAACCCACAAGGACGTCGGCATGACTTCCGACATCTATACTCTCAGCAAATTCGTGGTATCCGGCGAACGGGAGGGAAACGCCCAGGCGATCACGCTTCAGCGCAACTCGACCGGAATTAAGAGCATCGTCTCAGCCGACGCGTTTGGCGGTCTGGCGGGCAATCCCGCCGATCTGGCGATGCGCCTGCCCGGCGTCGAAGGCGAATCCGTCGGCGGTGACTATCGCTACCTCCGCATCCGCGGCATGAGTCAAAACCTGAGCACCATCACGCAGGATGGAAATCGGATTGCCGATGCCGGTTCGGCTGGGGCCACCCGGGAATTCCAATTTCAAACCGTTGGGGCCGATTCCATCGAGCGGATGGAGGTCGTCAAGTCGCCCACTCCCGACATGGACGGCGACTCCATCGGTGGTGCCGTCAACCTCGTCTCCAAGAGCGCGTTTGACAGTTCCCCGGAACGCCGGATCCGCGGCTCGATCGGAGCCATCTGGCGCGTCACTGAACCGCGCGACAAAGCGCGGCCCAATTACTCCCTGTCCTACTCGGAAGTTTTCGGCGGCAAGCTGGGGGTCGCGATCAATCTGGCCTACCGCCCCCACGGTTCGATCCTCGACGGCAACATGGCCTTTGCCCACGAGCAAAAGCCCCTGACCGATCAAACGGGTCCTGCGTACACTTACTCCGCCCAAGTTCAGGACTTCCGCAATGTACGCACTCGGTCCGGTGCCGGCGTGAAACTCGACTACAAGCTCGATGACCGCATCCGCTTTTTCGCGAACTGGCAGTACAACAAGCATATCGAACACCAAAACGACACCACCGCCGTCGTTTCCACGGGACAAGCCGTTGCGACCCGTGACGCGGCCGGCAACTTCACCGGGACCGGTGGAATTATTCCCGGATACACCGAGCAGATCACGGACGTGCGGGCGGTGGCCAGCAGCCAAATCACGATTCAGGGCGGCAACGCCTTCAAAGAGGGAGAAACCTCCACGATCACGGTGGGTGGCGTTCATCGCTACAAGAACCTTAACATCGATTACGACGTATATACTTCGAAGTCCAAGGCCAACTACGCGGGCAACAACTCGCTGATTTACACGCTCAAAAATATCGGCTTCCGGATCGACAAGGCCGATCCGGAATATCCCACCATCACCCAGACTGCCGGCCCCGACTGGCTGAACTTCGCCAATTATACGGACAACAGTTATACGAGCTCGCGCATGGCTGGATGGGACGAATATGCCGGTGCCCAGATCAATTCGAAGAAGCAATTTGAGACCGTCGTCCCCACCTATATCAAAGCGGGCTATCGCTATCGCGACCAAATCCGCAACCTGCGCAACACCACCATTCGGACGGTCTACGTCGGTCCGGACGGCGTGATGGGGCCGAATCCCGCCACCGGCATCAACGACGACGACCTCAAGCAATTTGGCCTCTACAACCGTCCTTTCCCCGACACCAAGCTGAAGAAGTACCCCAATTTTCCCTTCCCGATGAAACAGGCGGCGGGGACCGACTACGATATCCTGACCCGGGATCCCAAGCTCTTCCGGGAGAACATCCCAGCCGACGTGCAGGGCGAACTCACCGGCAATCAAAATTTCGACGAGAAAATCAAGGCCTACTATGTGATGGGCAATGTCGAGTTGGGGAAGTTTTCGGTCACGGGTGGCGTTCGCGTGGAAACCACCGAGACGGAAGGGGAAGGAGCCCTCCAACTTATCACGCCGGCGGAAAAGGCCCGCCGGGCCGCCTGGGTCGGAGTCGTCACCGACGACGAAACCCGCCGTCGTAATGTCGAGGAGTATGGCCGGCGTCAGACCCGTACCGGTGACTACCGCACGGTTCTTCCCGGGTTGCATTTCAAGTACACCCCCGTGCCTTCCCTAGTCACGCGCCTCAGTTATGCGACCAACATCGGCCGGCCCGGGATCGGACAGCTCATTCCCCGCACCACCGTTAACTTCGACAATCAATCGGTCTCATCGAGCAATCCGAGCCTGCGACCGCAAACCGCGAACAACTTCGATCTCAGCGCCGAGTACTATTTCGAACCGGCCGGTCAATTCGCCGTCGGAGTCTTTCTCAAGGAGATCAAAAACTTCATTTATACCGTCGCCGGCCAGACGATCACGAGCGGCCCGGATAATGGCTTCGACGGCGACTACGCCGGATATTCCTACACGACCCAGCAGAACGGCGGCTTCGCGAAGGTTAAGGGAATCGAAGTAAGCTACAGCCAGCAATTCACGTTTCTACCCGGCTTCTGGAACGGATTCGGCGCCTACGCCAATTTCACGAGGATGCAGGCGGAGGGCAATTACGGCTCCGGGAGCGCAATCGCGCTTGCGCCCAACCCCAAGGTTGCCGGGTTCAATCCGTTTGTGGGCAACCTCGGCATCTCCTACATCAAGAATCGCGTCAGCTTGCGTGCGTCCTACAACTACCGCGGTCGCTACCTGACCGGTTACAATGCGAACGAATCGCGCGCCACGTACCTCTCGGCCCGGCCCGTGATCGACATCAAGACGCTGTTCCATGTCTCGAAGCATTACGATGTCTACCTCGACGTCGTAAACGTGACGACGACACCGGACCGCCGGACGGAAGTGGGCTACGGCCGGGTCGCCGGACTCTCCACCATGTACCCGCAGTTCTTCTTTGGCATCAACGGCCGCATGTAATCGATCTCGGACGATCATTTCGCACGGTCGATCAAAGCCCTCCTTTTCAGGAGGGCTTTTTCGTGGCCATTGCCGGTGATTGCGGCTGGAAGGCACGGATTCCCCGGCTCGAGAGGCCTTCGCCCAGCCGGATTTTCAGGTTGATCGGAAGGCCGCTCAAAAACGCTCGCCCCGCGGACTCCTCCGCCTGTATTCCTGATCGCTTTATTGCATGAAAATATACGTTGGATTTGAGGTGCGGGCACAGGAAGCGGAGGCGTTCAGACGGCTCACTGCCGCCGATGACGTCTGGGTCGCCAATCCCGCTGGAGCCACGGCGGCGGATCGCGCGGCGTTTCTCGAGGCCGAGATCGTCTTCGGCGCCTTTCCCACCGACCTGCTGGTCGCCGCCACGCGCCTGCGCTGGGTCCAGTTTTCCTCTGTCGGCATCGATTTCCATCGCAATGCCGAATGGGGCAAAGTGGCCGGGCGTGTCGTCTGCACCAATCTGCGCGGCGCCTTTGCCGAATGCATGGCGCAGACGGTGCTAGGCGCCATCCTGAGCTTCAACCGGGGCCTCGATCAGTTTGTCCGCCTGCAGGAACGGCGCGACTGGCAAAAAGACTATTACCATCCTCGCCTACACATCCTGCAGGGAGCCCACGTGTTGTTGCTGGGCAACGGATCCGTGACGACCCGGGTCCGGGAACTGCTCGCCCAGTTCGGCTGCACCTTCACCGTCTACGCCCGGACTTCGGGCGACATCCGTTCGGGGGCCGAGCTCGACGCGGCGCTCCCGAAGGCGGACATCGTTTGTGCCGCCCTGCCCGATACGCCCGAAACCCGGGGCCTCATGAGCGCCGACCGGATCGCCCGATTCAAACCCGGCGCACTTTTTGCGAATGTCGGACGCGGATCCCTGGTGGACGAGGCGGCCCTGATCGAGGTTCTGCGCTCCGGCCAGCTGCGGGGGGCCATGCTCGACGTCACCCGCAACGAACCGCTGCCACCCGACGATCCGCTCTGGTCCTGCCCCCGTACGCTTCTCACGCAGCATACCTCGGCCGGTTCGGAATTGGAGTTCATCGATGCGATCAAGCACTTCGGCGAAAACCTCGCCCGCTATCGCAGCGGCCAGCCGCTGCAAAACGTGATCGACTGGTCGAAGGGTTATTGAATTCCGCCGGGAATCGAACTGGAAAAACGACTCTCCCCGCCCGCCGTGCCGCCGGCGGATTCGCCTTAAATTGCCGGGCCGGGAAAGCCGCGGGCCTCCGGGCAGTTTGTCCTTCAACCGTGCCCCGGAGAAGAGCCTTGCCTTCACCGGAGGGCCTTCGAACGCTCAACGAGCGAGCGTGAAGAGGGATTGTATCCAGCCTGGATATCCACGCCATCACCGCCTCGCTCCGAAAACTCCGAAAGACTTATGCCCCCGCGGGAATTCTTCATCAACGGCAATGACTATGGACTTCCCACGCGCGACGAGCTCGTGGCCTACCGGATCTGGGACAGCCATTTTCATGGATTCTATGGTTCGCCGAGCCCGATCCAGCAGTACGAAGAAAATATGTTCTACGTGCGGCGGATGGGAATCGAACGCTCGGTTTCCCTCGAAATCGGCGGCACGCTGGACACGCCGCTGACTCCCTCGCCGCACGAGGCGGAGATCCTCGCGATCGTCGAACGGGACAAGGCGCACCTTTCCGGTATCACTCCCATCCATCCCGGCTTTCCCGACGAAAGCTGTGCCAAAATGGAAAAATTGATCCGCAACGGCCCGTGCATTGGCATCAAATACGTCGGTGGCAACTCGACGGGCACAACGTGCGATCATCCCAACAACGACCCGATCATCCGTCTGGCCGCCGACCTGAATGCCACTATTTACATCCACACTTGGTTGAAGGCCGGTGGCACGCCCAATCTGCCGGGGCGAAACAACGGGCCGGGCGAAAACACGCCGATGCACGTGGCGATCCTCGCCCAGCGCTTTCCGAACGTGCAGATGATCTGCGGCCACTCGGGTGGAGATTGGGAATTGGGCACACGCGCCATCCGACCCTACAAGAATGTCTCGCTCGAATTCGCCGGCTCGGATCCGCACTCCGGCATGGTGGAATACGCGATCCGTCAGCTGGGCGTCGATCGGCTGGTCTGGGGCGGGCACGGCCCGAGCCGCAGTTATGCGACCGAAATCGGCAAGGTTTTGGACACCGATATCTCCCGCGCCGACCGCATGAAGATTTTCGGCGGGAATTTCCGGAAATATGCCGCAGCCATCTTCCGGAAAAAGGGCCTCAAGATCGACGTCTGAGGCCGGCCGGCACGCGGAATCGCCCGTCGCGAACACGTGATGTCGGGAGTTTTCGCCTCGCGGATCCACGGGTTCCGGCGACTCGCCGCGCTCTCCGTCCTTTGATCCGTCCGCCGGATTCGCCGGAAAAAACGCGAATCCACCGCCCGCAACGACGCCGCGCTTGCCGCCGCTCCCCACCCACCCTAGGCATGGCCCCCACTTCATGCCCACTACGGTCTTTACCATTGCGAATCAAAAAGGTGGCGTCGGCAAAACCACCACCGCCGTAAACCTCGCCGCGGCCCTGGCGGAGAAAAAAATCCGCACCCTGCTCATCGATCTCGATCCCCAGGCGAATGCCACCAGCGCCCTTGGGGTCGAAAAGCAGGCCGGCCGGAGCTTGTATGGTCCCCTGCGCGGGGAGGGCACGGCGATCGAGATGATCACGCCCACGGCCTACGAGCATCTCGCCCTCATCCCCAGCGAGGAGGACCTCGCCGCCGCCGAAATCGAGCTGGCCCAGATGGAAAACTATCTCGGCAAACTCCGGGCCGTGCTCGCAACGCTGCGCGCCTCGAACGGCTTTCGCGCCATCATCATCGACTGCCCGCCCGCGCTGGGCATGCTGTCGATGAACAGCCTTGCCGCCGCCGATTTCCTGCTGATCGCCCTGCAGTGCGAATACCTGGCCCTCGAGGGACTCGGCCAGATTCTCCGCACCGTGGAGCGATTGAAGAACGCCCACGTCAACGACAACCTCGAACTCGGCGGCATCGTGATGACGATGTTCGATCTGCGCACCAATCTCTCCCGCCAAGTGGTCGACGAGGTGAAGCAGCACTTGCCCGACAAGATCTTCGCCTCCGTCATTCCCCGCACGGTGCGGCTCAGCGAGGCGCCGAGTTTCGGCAAGACGATCTTCGCCTACGATCCGTCGAATCCGGGTGCCACCGCCTACCGCAATCTCGCGCGGGAAGTCATCGAGCGTTTCGGCCTGAAAACCTGAAGCGAGTTCCAGGCGGGGTGGCGAGCATCATGGCGCCGCGCGTGAGCTGTGCGCTTGCACTACGCGCTACCCGCTACTCACTACTTCCTGCCTCGTGCTCGCCGCCTTCAACAAATACCGGCACGCCTTTCTCATCGGGCTGCAAAGCAACCTCGTCTACCGCTGGAACTTTCTGGTCCGCGGCTTTTTTTCGTTTTTCCACCTCGCCGGCGTCTTCATCCTCTGGGGGGCGGCGTTCGCCGGCTCGAATCAGATCGGCGGATTCAACCTGAACCAGACGCTGACTTATTTTGTCACGCTGCTGGTCCTCCAGTTCTTCATCAGTGCCTTCAACGAGGACTATCAGATCAGCGAGGAAATCCGCAACGGGCTGATCAATCAGTTTCTGCTGAAGCCCATCAACTACTTCCTCTATCGCTTCAGTATTTTCGCCGCGGCCCGGCTGGTTTCCGGGGCGCTCGTTATCCTGCCGCTGCTCGTCGCCCTGCCCTTCCTGATCGATCACCTTTCCTTTCCGTCCGAGCCGTGGCGCCTGGCGCTCGGTTTGCCGGCTATGGTGCTGTCCGCGCTGATCCAGTTCAGCATCGCCTATTGTTTCGGCCTGCTGACGTTCTGGTTTCTCGATATCCAGGGCTTCGTGATTCTTTCGATGGCGATCGAGTCGGTCTTGGGCGGGCAGCTTTTTCCCCTCGACCTGCTGCCGGCGTGGCTCTTCCGCATCGCGCAGTTTCTGCCCTTCTACTACCAGATGTATTTTCCCGGAGCGATACTCACCGGCCGCCTCGAACAGCCACTCGTATGGCAGGGATTGTTAATCCAGCTGTTCTGGGTGCTGGCCCTGCTCGTCCTCGGTGAGTTTCTGTGGCGGCGCGGTCTGCGCCGTCATACCGCCGTCGGCGGCTGAACCCCATGCTCCACTACCTGCGAATCTGGTTCGCCTCGGCGCGCTATTCCATCATCCGGACGCTGAT
Organism: Opitutia bacterium; assembly: GCA_947474935.1. Classification (GTDB taxonomy): domain Bacteria; phylum Verrucomicrobiota; class Verrucomicrobiia; order Opitutales; family Opitutaceae; genus ER46. Next base: position 154,719 of record CANJKL010000009.1, on the reverse strand, counting down.
GTTCCGGGGCGATTTTTTCGTCTGGGCGCTGGTCGAGCTTTTCTGGATGGGCGTGAACCTGCTGCTCATCTCGGTGATTTACCGGCACACCGACACCATCGCCGGCTGGAATAAATACCAGATGCTGCTGCTCGTCGGCACCTCCATGCTGATCCAGCGCTTCCTCATGGGATTTTTCTGGAGCAGTATTTTCGAGCTCGGCCGCAACGTCCGCAGCGGCAACTTCGACTTCTTCCTCGCGCAGCCGGGCAACGTCATGTTCATGGCGACGACCCGCAAGCTGGATCCCGACGGGCTGGTTAATTCCGTGGTCGCCGGTGGCGTGGTGCTCTACGCCGTGCACCAGCTCGGCCTCCACCCCGGTTTCCTCGACGTCGTTTTGTATCTCGGCATGGTGCTGTGCGGGCTCGCGATCCACTACAGCATTCTGGTTATGTCGATCTCGATGGTCTTCTGGCTGACCAGCGCGCAGGGCGTCGAGGGCGCCTACTTCACCCTGACGGAATTCTCGCGCCTGCCCCGCGAGGCGTTCAAGGGGGTTGCCGATCTCCTCTTCGTCTGGCTGCTGCCCGTCGTCGTCATCAGCAACGCCCCCGCCCGCACCCTTCTGCACGGTTTCGAGTGGCAATGGGCCCTGTGGGTATTCGTCCTTGCCGTCCTTTGGTTTGGCCTCGCGGTCCTGGTTTTTTACCGGGGGCTGCGGCGCTATGCCAGCGCGAGCTCATGAGCGACCAACTCGCGCAGTTTCAGAGCCGTCTCGGCCACGTCTTCCATGACCGGAGACTGCTCGAACGTGCCGTCACGCACCTTTCCTACCTGCAGGATCACCCCGGCACCCGGGAGAGCAACCAGCGTCTGGAGTTTCTCGGCGATGCCGTGCTGCAGATTCTCCTCGCCGAGGAACTGTACCGGCTGTTCCCGGACGACCGCGAGGGCCTGCTCAGCAAACGGCGCGCCCTCCTCGTCAACGGCACCATGCTGGCAACCCTTGCGCGCGAGACCGGCCTCGATCTTTGCCTGCGCCTAGGCGCCAGCGAGGAATCGACCGGCGGCCGAAACCGCACCTCGTCCCTCGGCGATGCCTTCGAAGCCGTCGTGGGCGCGGTTTATCTCGACGGCGGTTTCGAGCGCACGCGCGAGATGGTACGCGGCATCTATGGGGACCTGCCATCCCGGCTTGCGCCCATGGAAAACGACGACAACCCGAAAGGGCGCCTGCAGGAACTCGTCCAACCGGATCACGGCAACAGCGCCTTGCGCTACGAGGTGGTCGCGACCGCCGGCGAAGACCATGCCCGGGAATTCGACGTCGTGGTTTACCTGCTTGATCGCCCGGTCGGGACAGGGCGCGGCCCTTCCAAGAAGCTCGCCGAGGAGGCCGCGGCCCGGGAGGCGCTGGAAACTCTCCGCCCCTGATTTCGGCCAATCCGCGAATCCGCGGACAACCCGTCCGGCGCAGGCCGCCCGCTGGCGGGCGCGGGTTAACAACGCTCGCCACCGCGTTGACCCAAGGGCGAATGCATTGCGTCGCTCAGGCAGGAAAACTTCCGCGGCCCCGCCGGCGGTTCCGGGATGCCCCGGACTTCACTCGGAACGCCCCTGGCACCACAACCAAGCCGCGAAACCGACGTTGCCCACCACGTTCGATGCTGCTTCCGTTCCTCCCCACCATGAAAAGCCTACTCCGTCTGGCGCTGATCGGCGCGGCGTTGGTTCCCGTGGCGCTCTGCGCCGCGTCGTTCGAAGGCAAGCTCGGCCTGAAACTGTCCGCCGGCGGTTCCGCCGCCCAGGAAATGCAGTATCTCGTCAAGGGCGACAAAGTCCGCATGGAAATGCCCGCCCACGAGGGCATCGCCGCCGCGATTATCATCGAGCCGGCCAAGCGCCAGGCGGTGATGCTCATGGACACTCAGAAAATGGCGATGATCATGACACTGCCCGATCCCGCCACCGCCGCTCCAGGTGAAGCGGCGAGCGAGGCGCCGAAGCTGGAGAAAACCGGCGAGAAGGAAAAAATCCTCGGGCAGACGGCCGAGAAATACATCGTCACCCACCAGGGCACGAAGTCCGACCTATGGCTGGCCGAGGGCCTCGGCGCGTTTGTGGCCTTCAACCCCGGTGGCCCCATGATGGGCGGCCGTGGCGGCGCGCCGGCGCCCAAGGGCTGGGAGCGCGCGCTCGCCGGCAAGGAACTTTTCCCCCTCCGCGTTGTGAGCTACGACAAGGCCGGCAGGGAGACATCACGCATGGACGTCACCGCGATCGAGAAGAAGAGCCTGCCCGATTCCCTCTTCACCGTGCCCGCCGGCTACCAGCAGATGGACATGAGCGCCATGATGCGGGGCGGCATGCCCGGCGGCTTCCCCGGCGCGCCGCGCTGAATCAGCGCCGCTTTCCCCGCCAGCGGCAGCAGCAACCCGCGGCGGACGAGCGTCACCTGCGCCGTGCTCGACGACACGACGATCGAGAGGCAGTTCCTCGTCACGCTGATGGCCGCGGGTGGCAGTGCGGGTCCACGTCGTGACAATTGACGGCGCGCGAGCGATCCGACGGGGGCAGGCTTTTGCTTGGCCATAACCCGATTCCGGTCCCACCCCCAGTCCGTCGGAATTTTAGGCAGGAAGTTTCCGCCCCTCTAGCGGGGCCAAAGGCGACAAGGGATTTTTTGGGCGGGAGAATTTCTGGACCGCTCCCCTCATGCACTCTCGTGGTCGCGCAAAAAAACGCGCCGGCGTTTGTGGCCGGCGCGTTGAATTGAAAAATCACCCGGGCGTCTCAGCCCGCGGCGCTGACCACGATCACGTCCACCTTCACCCCCTGGGTGTTGTCGCCAATCAGGGGCGTGGTGACCTGAGTGCCCGCCACGTTCTGGTTGGCCTGACCGATGGTCTTGGCCCTCGCGATGTCCGCCATGAAGTTCGCGTTGGCGGGAGCATTTTTCACGACAGGTAGATTGCCGACGACGGTCACGTCCGAATCGGTCGCCGCCACCGACGACGCCGCCGCACTGTTGGTCGCGACGCTCGGTAGATTCACGACATACGTCGCCTGCGTGGCGACGATGGCGGCTCTCACCGGATCGACGGCGGCCGCGGGATCGGAGTTGACGACGCTCTTGTCGGCGACGAGGCCGGCGGCCTTGGCGGCGTAGCTGGAGGTATCACTGTTGGAGGATTCTCGCCGGGGAACCGTGATCCTGCCACTGGGAATAACGGGGCCGATCGTCGAACTCGAAGCCCGTGTAAGGCCCGCTAGCAGGTTAAGCTGCGTATTCAATTGGGCCGGTGGGGTATTCACATCGTTAGTCAGGGCCATCATTGTGGTGATAAGTGACCCGAACTGGTCTTCGACTTGAGCACTGCGCGCGGCCACCAGCACTGCGTCAAATTGTTGTCGAACCGTAGACAGTTGTTGACCGAAAATCAGGCCAGTGTCCGAGGCCGCTTCCGCGTAGGCGGCGCACGCCGTGGCGGCCGCGAGTTTGTCGGCGGCGGTGCCCGTCTGCTCGGCCTTCCTGACAGCGGCATCGGCCGCTTGCTTGAGAGTTTGCCTAAAAACCGCGGCCGGCAGCATCAGCGCAGCAGCGAGAAAAACCGCAGGAAACCACGGCGGATGCCGCCGGCGGGAAACGCGACGCCGGCCGCGGCAATCGGGCGAGTTTGGTAGAGATGTGCATAGGACAGAATGGTTACGAAGAAAACCCGGATGGAACGGCGAGGAAACTATCGTCCCGATTTCGGGTGGCAGCGGAAAATCCCCTGCGGTCGTTTGCAGCCGCCCTTCGGGCTCATCAACCAACCGCCCTGAAAGGGCGTGAAGGTCCGGCCATTGCACCTTTCCCGGGCTTGCACGTTCCCCTCATTTATTTCCCACGGCGTTGCCTTGGCCGATCGACTGGTCCCCTCTTGCGGGGCACGGAACTTCTCGACGAACTTTTGCCTTCATGTCCGACGTAATCGCACCATCGCGCCACAAGCTCACGGGGGTCTGCCCCCCGGCCCGCGGCGCCGTGGTCGCCGAACTCTGCCGTGCGCATCCGGCTCCTGTCTGGCTCATCGTCACGGAAAACCTCAAGGCGGCCGAACACCTGACCGACGACGTCGCATTTTTTCATGCTGCGCTGGGACTGCCCCGGGCCCAGCGGGCCCTCGTCTTTCCCGAATCGATCCAGGACAGCCGCGACATGAGGGAGGCCTTCGCCGCGTCCAGCGACCGCCTGACGGTCCTTTCCTGCCTTCGCGCCATCCGCAGCCTGAGTTCGACGCCCGACACTCTGGTCGTGGTGACCACGCCCGCCGCCCTGCTCCAGCCGGTGCCCGCGCTCGAGGAATTCTCCCGGCGCGAACTTATCCTCACCCGCGGAACCGCCCAATCGTTTCAAGGCCTGCTCGAGCAGTTGCAGCAGCTCGATTACGACTCCGAGGCCGTCTGCGAGGCCCCGGGGCACTACGCCATCCGCGGCGGGATCATCGACGTCTATCCGGTCACCGCGAACGCGCCCTACCGGCTCGATTTTTTCGGCGATGAACTCGAATCCATCCGGGAATTCGATCCCGTCACCCAGCGCTCCGGTGCGACCGTGGAAAGCATCTCACTCGTCGCCTCACCGCGCGTGAAACTGGATCCGGCCAAGGCCGGGATCGCCGATTATCTGCCGGCGACGGCGCAACTGATCTTGATCGAGCCGGCCACCCTCGATGCGGAATTCAGCTCCCTGGCGCGGGCGGGAGCAGACGGTTTACCCCCCCTGCTCGAAAAATGCGGCGCGGTGTTTGGCCTGAGCGACCTCGACGAAGCCAGTGCTCTGTTCGACGACGGCACGCAGGAAACAACCTGGGACACCGAGAGTCTCGCCCATCACCGGAATTATCCGGACGAAGCCCTGGTGGCCCAGGAGCGCCTGCAGGTTGAAGAAGACGCGCGCCATCACTTTCTGCGTCGCGTCGCGATGTGGCGCAAAGGAGGCTACGACGTCGTGGTCGTCACCTCGAAGGAGGGGGAGGAACAACGCTCACAGGAAATCTTTGCCGCCGACGCCGCGCTCAAGGGCATCAAGCCTAAGTGGCTGCGCGGGGGATTGAACGAGGGATTCCGCATCACCTTCCGTGATTCGGCGCGTTTCAGCGGAGGACTGGCGCGCACCGCGGGAATGGTCGTCGTCACCGAGACGGAAATCTTCGGACGCCAGCGCCAGCGACGGCCGGCCCTCAACGCCCGGGCCGTGGCCCAGCGGGCGGCCGTCGATCAGTTGCTGGACTTTTCGGAATTGGTGGAAGGCGACTTCGTCGTTCACCTGCAACACGGCATCGCCCTCTACCGCGGGCTCACCAAGCTCGATACCGCGCAAGGGTTGCGCGAGGTCATCTCGCTCGAATTCGACGATCACGTCACCCTGCACGTGCCACTGCAGGAATCGCACCTGATCAGCCGCTACCTGGGCCTCAGCAAGGCCAAGCCGCAACTCGGCCGCATCGGTTCGGGACGCTGGGAAAAAGCGCGCCAGGCGGCGGAACGCGCGACCATCGATCTCGCCGCGGAATTACTGCGCATCCACGCCGCGCGGGAGGCCCAGCCGGGGTTTCAGTTTCCGCCGGACAACACCTGGCAAAAGGAATTCGAGGCGTCGTTTCCCTTCACCGAAACGCGCGACCAGCTTCGTTGCATCGAGGAAACCAAGGTCGACATGGAGCGCACACGGCCGATGGACCGGCTGGTCTGCGGCGACGTCGGCTTCGGCAAGACAGAGGTGGCGATCCGCGCCGCCTTCAAGGCCGTCCAGGGCGGCAAACAGGTTGCCGTGCTCGTTCCCACGACCGTTCTCGCCCAGCAGCATTTAAACACCTTCCGCGAACGCATGGCCGGTTACCCGGTCGCAGTCGAAATGATCAGCCGCTTCAAGTCGCGCTCCGAGCAGCGGAAAATCGCGGAGGCCACCGCCGCCGGCCAGGTCGACATTCTCATCGGCACGCACCGCCTCTTGCAGCGCGACATCGTTTTCAAGGACATCGGCCTCGTCGTGATCGACGAGGAACAGCGCTTCGGCGTGAAGCACAAGGAGGTGTTCAAGAAGATGCGCGAGACCGTCGACGTGCTCTCGATGAGCGCGACGCCCATCCCCCGCACCCTCTATATGGCAATGACGGGGGCGCGCGATCTGAGCGTGATCGAAACCGCGCCGACCAACCGTCATCCCATCCAGACGATCGTGAAAACCTACGACGAAAAGATCGTCGTGGAAGCCGTCCGGTACGAGGTCCGGCGCGGCGGTCAGGTGTTTTATCTGCACAACCGCGTGCAAACGATCGAGCTCGTCGCCGCCCGGCTGCGCCAGCTTCTGCCCGAGCTGCATATCGGCGTCGGTCATGGCCAGATGGGTTCGGAGGAACTCGAGGAGGTCATGACCGAATTTGTCGCCGGCCGTTACCAACTGATGGTGTGCACCACGATCATCGAGAGCGGCCTCGATATCCCGAACTGCAACACGATCATCATCGAAGGCGCCGATCGTTTCGGCCTCTCCCAACTTTACCAGCTCCGTGGCCGGGTCGGGCGGTTCAAACACCAGGCCTACGCCTACCTCCTGCTCCATCGCCACACCCGCCTCCTCGAGGTGGCGCGGGCGCGGCTCACCGCCATGCGCCAGCACACCCAGCTGGGCGCCGGATTCCGGATCGCGATGCGCGACCTCGAATTGCGGGGCGCCGGCAACCTGCTCGGCTCCGAACAAAGCGGCCACATCGTGGGCGTCGGGTTCGAACTCTATTGCCAGTTGCTGCGGCAATCGGTGGCGCGGTTGAAAGGCGAAAAGACCGCCGCCACCATTCGCGCCAGCGTCAAACTGGACTTCGTATTTGTCGGGGAGACCGGATCGGGCGGGAGCCGGCGCGAGACCGAGGCGGCCCGGGGCCGGCATCGCGACGGTTACACGGCCCTCAAGGAGGCGGAAGATCAGCAGGCCATTGAAGTCCCGCGAATTCAGGCCCGGATACCGCCGACCTACCTTGCCGAAACTCGTTTGCGCATCGATTTTTATCGCAAGCTCGCCCTGGCGGATTCCACCGCGGTATTGAAGCAGGCGGAAACGGACCTGCGCGATCGGTTCGGTAAATTCGGCGACGACGTCCGTGCCTTGCTGCTCGTCACCGAGATTCGTATCCGAGCGGAACAAAAGGGAATTGTTTCCGTCGAAACCGAGTCGAACCGCCTGAAGTGCCTCCGCAACAGCGGTCGCCGCGACGACTGGGTGCAGATTGGCACCCGGTTTCCAAGGTTGACCGCCCCCAAGCCCCTCCTACGTTTGAGGGAAATCATCTCGTTTCTGAACAATTTGCCGAACCCATGATGCTCCGCCGCTGCCTTGCCTCTGTTTTGATCGCCGCCCTGACGAGCGTGGCTCTGGCACAGACTCCTCCGGCCCAGCCTCAGCCCAAGGCCCCGTCCGCCGCCGAGAATCTGCAGCTGCAGTACGCCAATGGCATTGTGGCCGTGGCCGAGGATAAAATCATCACCGTCGCCGACGTCATGCAGGAAATCGCCCCGCTGCTCCCGCAGCTCAAGGCCGACGCCCGCAATGACAAGGAATACTACGAGCAATTGGAGCGACTGCAGGATGGCGCCATTCAGGACCTCATTGATCGCGTTCTGATCATCAAGGAATTTCGTAAGGACGAGAAGCGCCACATTCCCATCAGCTACGTCGACAATGCCATTGCGGACGAGCTCGCCGAGCGGTTCGAGGGCGATCGCTCCAAGTTCCTGGCTTTCCTTCGCGTGCGGGGCAAAACGATCCGCGAGTACCGCCGGGACAAGGAAGAAGAGATCATTTACCACTACATGCAGGGCCAGCAGAGGAAGTCGCAGAGCGTGGTCAGCCCGGTCCGGATCGAAACCTACTACAACGAAAACAAGGATCGGTTTTATCGGGAGGACGAAGTGCACCTCCGCATGATCCAGCTCACCCGCACGGACACCGACACGGATGACGGCCTCAAGCAGCAGGCGGGCCAGATCATTACCCGGTTCAAGGCCGGGGAAAAATTCGAAGACCTCGCCAAGGAATTCAGCCGGGGCACCAATCGCTCCAAAGGCGGCGACTGGGGCTGGATGCAACGTTCGAGCTTCAAACCCGAGTTCAGCGAAGCGGCGTTTAAACTCAAGACGGGCGAGGCTTCCACTCCGATCCTCCTGCCCGAGGGATGCTACATTCTCTACGCTGAGGACCGGCACTATGCCGGCATTCAACCGCTCGACGAGGTCCGCGAACAAATCGAGCGCGTGCTGATCACGCAGATGACCCGGAGCAGCCAGGAGCGCTGGCTCGAGCGCCTGCGACGCAACGGCTACGTCAAACACTACTGAGCCGGGCGGATGGCGGCACCTCGCGGCGAGCCATGAGCTGCCGCAACCTCCCCCCGGAGGCTACAGGGCATGCACCCGGTGCGTTGACCTCGGCCGATCCTCTTCTTAAGCACTGGCGTGCCCGAGGCTCCGGAATACCCCCTTGCCAACCGCCTCCGTGAAACGGCCGTGGCGGAACGGCCGCAGGAGCGGCTGGAAAAATTCGGCGCCGGTGCCCTCAGCGATACGGAGTTGCTGGCGATGCTGCTGCGTAGCGGCACGCGCGGCCACGATGTCCTCACTCTCGCGACGCGACTGATCGGAGAAGCCGGCTCGCTCGCCGGCCTCATCGTCTGGCGGGCCGACGATTTCGAGAAATTGAAAGGGATCGGCCGGGTCAAGGCGCTCCAGCTGGTCACCGTCATGGAAGTCGCCCGACGCGTGGTGGGCCAGCAGACCGGCGAATCCCCGCTCCTTAATCGCGCCGAACTCGTCACCGCTTATTTCCAACCCGTCGTTTTCGGGCTCGAAGTCGAAAAATTCTGGGTACTCTGTCTCAACCGGAAGAACCGGCTTATCAAACGGGTCGAGATCACCTCGGGCACGGCGACTGCCGCCCTCGCCCATCCCCGCGAGGTGTTTCGCGCCGCCATCCGCGAATCGGCCACCGCGGTCGTTTGCGTCCATAATCATCCCTCCGGAGATCCCGCTCCCAGTGCCGCGGATCTCCAAGTAACCCGCCAGTTGCGCGAGGCGGCCCGGGCCGTCGACATCGAATTGCTCGACCACGTGATCGTCGGGCGCAGCGGGGCCGATCCCCTCGGCCGCGGCTGGTTCAGTTTCCGCGACGCCGGCATACTCTGAGCGGGCCGCGGCGGAACACCGACGCAGCGCAGTCCGGTCGTCATCCCGTGAACAGGCTCTCCAAGAGCAGCGCTCCGAGCACGACCGGCAGATAGAGAATCGAGGCGAGAAAGAGACGACGCGCTTCGCAATCACGTGTCCCGCCGGCGGCGGCAAACCGCCAGGCCAGCCAAAGAAACGCCAGGCCGGCCAGCAGCGCCGGCCAGGCATAGAGCGCACCGAGGTAACCCAGCGCCCACGGCACCACTGAAACCGGCACCAGCAGCGCGGCGTAGAACAGCGCCCACTCGGCGGTTCGTCTTCCGGTGGGGTCGACCGCCGGCAGCAACCGGAACCCCGCGGCACGATAATCGACGCGATGCCGCCAGCCGATCGCGAAAAAATGCGGCATCTGCCAGCAGAACAGTACCGCCGCAAGCACCACACCCGCCGGCGCCCAAACGTCCCCCGCGGCGGCATTGCCGAGCAGCGGGGGCAGCGCCCCGGAAACGGCCCCGATCTCCGTCGCCCACCGCGTGCGGCGTTTCAGCGGCGTGTAGATCAAGCCGTAAACCAAAATTGTCAGCGCGGCGATCGCCGCCGCCGGCACATTGACCCAAACCGCCAGCACGCCGACTCCTGCCGTGGCAAGGCTCACGCTCCAGACCAGCGCGCCGCGAGGAGTCACCAGCGCCTGCGGCAGGGGCCGCCCACGGGTGCGCCGCATCAGCGTGTCCGCTTTTCGCTCCCACCACTGATTCAGCGCGAGCGCCCCGGCGGCCGCGAATGCGGTTCCGGCCAACGTGGCCAGGGCGAAGCCCGCCGCGGGCCGGGCGGTGCCGAAGGCCACCATCGCCGTGAGCACGGTCATGAAGGCCAGTTGCGGTTTGGTCATCGTCACGAGCGCACTCAACGTAACCGAGAAAGCAGGACGCACCCGTGTGCCCGGCAGCGAAGGTGCGATGGGGAGACTAGTCATCGGGGTGGCGCATGCTAGCCGAACTCGCCCGCCGCGCGCCTTGACCGGCATCAAGGAACCGCGCGCCCGAGAAAACGTTGACCTGCGTCAAGGCTGCCCCGACCCGCTTCGGCTACAAAGAAGCCATGACTCCGTCCGTGGTCTCACTGCCCCACCACCCTGGACTCGCGTCCACCGGACTGAAAGCGCCGTCGGTCGTGGGCAGCGACACGGCCCCGGCGCAAGGCTGGTTCCTCCTCGCGATCGGCAGCCTGGTGCTGGCCGGCCTGCTCTCCCTGATGCTCGTCATCGGCCGGCTGCCGTTCCTCGGCTGGCTGTTCACCGATCCCCTGTTTTTCAAGCGCGCCCTCGTGGTGCACGTCGACCTGGCGATCGTCGTCTGGTTTCAGGCGGGGATGCTCGCCTTCCTTGGGCTCGCCCTTGGTCCCCGACTGCATCGGGGCGCGACTGCCGTCGCCCTTGCGCTGGCCGTCACGGGCGTCGCCGGTCTGCTGGTCGGCGCGGTCATGCCCGGGGCGCAACCCGTGCTCTCAAACTACGTGCCGGTCATCGACCACCCGGTGTTCTTCGGCGGATTGACGTGCTGGTTCGCCGGCGCGGGACTTTTCTGTGCGCTGGCACTGGCCACCCCGGCGCGCACCGACGCGAAGGCTTTGAACCCGGGCACCGTGATCGCACTGCGTGCGGCAGCCGCAGCCAATGTCATCGCGATCGTGACTTTCCTCGGGGCCGCGCAAACCACGCCGGCCGCAGCCCCCGCGGTGTACTACGAACTCGTCTTCTGGGGCGGCGGCCACGTGCTGCAGGCCGCCAATGTCGCGGCCATGCTAGCGCTGTGGCTGCACCTGCTGCACCGCTGGACGGGCCGCGCCGCTCTGGGCCCTGCCACCGCCACGGCTTTATTGGTGGCGCTCGTGCTGCCGCAAATCGTCATACCGCCGCTGGCCTTCGGCGGCACGACCGAAACGGCCTATTTCTCCATGGCCACGCACCTGATGCGCTGGACCCTTTTCCCTGTGGTGCTGGTCGTGCTAGGCGCCGCGGTCGTCCACGTGTGGCGGCACCGCGCCGGCTTGAACTGGCGCGACTATCGTTTCGTCGGGCTCGCGGGCAGCGCGACCCTGACCGTGCTGGGCTTCGTCCTCGGCGCGATGATCCGCAGTTCCAGCACGCTGGTGCCCGGCCACTACCACTGCGCCATCGGTGCGGTGACGATCGCGTTGATGGCCGCGGCCTACGACTTTTGCGCCACGGTTGCACCGGCCGGCCCGGCGCCGACGCCGCCCCGCCGCGCGCGCTTGCAACTCCTGCTCTTCGGCGGCGGGCAGGCGGTCTTCGGTCTCGGATTCGCGCTGGCCGGAGCCTACGGCCTCGGCCGCAAGCAATACGGCACCGAGCAACACGTGCGCTCCCTCGGCGAGTACCTCGGCCTGAGCGTGATGGGCCTGGGCGGCCTCGTGGCCGTGGCCGGCGGCATCTTTTTCCTGGCGGTGATGGTCCGCCACATCGGCGCGTGGCGCCGTCACTCTCACTCGGTCCCGTAATCCTCATGAACAACGAATCCAAAAAACATCCGTGGCAGAAGGTGCTCGATAATCCCTGGCTGCTCCTCGTCCTCGGCGTCCTCATCCCCGTGCTCTCCTACACCGCGTGGGGTTGGGTTGAACTCGTGCTCACCAAACCGGCGCTGCTGCCCTGAACCCGTCCCCCGCCATGAGCTTGCGTCCCCTCACCACCCCTTGGTTTCACGCTCCCGCCGGCCACGAGAAAATCTGGCTCGGTTGTGCCATCCTCTGGTGCTTCGTGATGTCGCTGATGATGCCCTACTGGCACTTCCGCGGAAAACAAAACAGCACCGGCGAGGCCTACACGGTCAAGCCCGCCGCTTTTCTGGAGCGCACGGAAAAATTCGTGGCCGCCAACAAGGTCGGCACGTTCAAAAATCCCGTCGCCAACGCCCTGCTGCCGGAGTTGCCGATCGCCGAGCCCCGCGCGGGCGGCGACGCCTACCTGATCGGACGCATGTGGCAGTGGTATCCCGCCCTGCGGCTGCGCATGGGTGAGACCTACCGTCTCCACCTGTCGTCGCTCGATCTCCAGCACGGCTTTTCGCTCCAGCCGCTGAACATGAACTTTCAGGTGCTGCCCGGCTACGACCACGTGCTCACCATCACGCCGACCTCGAAGGGGGAATTCACCATCGTCTGCAACGAGTTTTGCGGCGCCGGCCACCACGCCATGTCCGGAAAAATCTTCGTCGAATAACCGCACCTGCCATGTCCTCTTCATCCCATTCCCTTGCCGCGCCGGGCACGCCCGGGCGCGTGTGCGGCACCACCGGCCTTGGCGTCTGCCTCGACGCCCAGCGCTTCATCAAGCTCAACGCCGTCTGCGGCATTGTCTTCCTCCTGCTCGGCGGCATCGCGGCGCTGCTCCTCGCGCTCACGCGCTGGCAGACCGTGCATCTGCTGCCGGTCGACTGGTTCTACCGCATCATCACCTTCCACGGCATCAACATGCTGATTCTGTGGATCCTCTTCTTTGAGGTCGCGATTCTCTACTTCGCGTGCACGACGCCGCTCAACGCCCGGCTCTTCTCCCGCAAGGTCGCCTGGCTCTCCTTCGGCCTGATGCTCGCCGGCGCCGTGATGGTCGATTACATCATCCTCGTGGGCAAGGCCGACGTGATGATGACGTCCTACCTGCCGCTGCTCGCCCATCCGGTCTTTTACCTCGGCATCATTCTCGTGGCCGTTGGCACGCTCATCGGCGTGTTCAATTTCTTCGCCACGCTTTACGTCGCAAAGCGCGACGGGGCCTACACCGGCTCGGTGCCGATCGTCACCTTCGGTGCTACGGCCGCGGCCATCATCGCCGTCGTCACCCTGCTGCACGGCGCGGTCGTGATGATCCCGACCTTCACCTACTCCATGGGCTGGACTCCGCAGCCCGACCCGGCGTGGTATCGCCTCATCTGGTGGGGCCTCGGCCACCAGTCGCAGCAAGTCAACGTCTGCGCGATGGTCAGCGTCTGGTATCTCCTCACGCACATCGTGCTGGGTTCGCGCCCGATCAACGAGGCGGTGTGCCGCACCGCGTTCGTCCTCTACATCCTCTTCATCAACCTGGCCTCGGCGCACCATCTCCTCGTCGACCCGGGCGTAGGCGCCACGTGGAAGATCTGGAACACCTCCTACGCCATGTATCTGGCGGTTCTGGCCTCGATGGTCCACGGCTTCACCGTCCCCGCGGGCGTGGAGATCGCCATGCGCGAGAAGGGCTATACCAGCGGCATCTTCGGCTGGGTCACCGCGCTGCCGTGGCGGAACCCCGCGTTCTCCGGCACCGCCTTGTCGGTCGTCATCTTCGGCTTTCTCGGCGGCATCACCGGCGTCACGCTCGGCACGCAGCAGATCAACATCATCGCCCATAACACGCTCCGCATCCCCGGCCACTTCCACGTCACCGTGGTCGGCGGCACGACCCTGGCCTTCATGGCTCTCGCCTACTATGTGATCCCGCTGATTTTCCAGCGCGACTTCATCTTCCGCAGCGTGGCCCGGGTGCAGCCCTGGCTGTTCGGCATCGGGATCGTGCTGCTCTCCGTCGGGATGTCGTTCGCCGGTTCGATGGGCGTGTCCCGGCGCAGCTGGGATATCGACGCACAGGGCGTTTACGGTCCCGCCGCGCATCTCTGGCTCGGCGTGCTCGGCATCGGCGGCGTACTGGCCTTCATCGGGCTCCTCGTCTTCGCGCTGCTCTGCGTCGGCACGCTCTTCTTCGGGGCGAAGATCGAGGGCCGCTCGATGGCCGACTGGGGTACGCCGACCGCGCTCGCCGGCAGCCAGCCGGGTTCGCTCGCCGACGACCACTACGCCACGAAGGGCACGATCGTACTCACCCTCGTCTTCCTCGCGTGCTTCGCGGTGTACTACTTCGCCAACTGGAAGGCGCTCGCTGATGTCTGGCCCGTGCGCTGAGTGACCGCAGCCGAACACCATGGCAGCCCCGGGCATCCTCACCCTGCCAACCCGTGACGTGGGCAGCGGCGGCTCCACCGGCGCCGCGCGTTTTCTCACCGGCCCGGGGCTGCTCGTGTTCCTGCTGACGGCGCTGGTGGGCTACGAGGCCTTTCTGCTCGTGACCATCTTCGGACCGACCGATGGCGGCTGGCTCGGCGACTTCGTCCGTGACTTCCAGCTCTGGTGTTACCGCGGCGACCCGAGAACCGGCGGGATCTCGTGGCTGGCCGTCTCGGTCATGATGGCCGAACCCATCTTCGTCGTCGGCATCGCCGCGTTGCTGTGGCGGCAGGCCTTCATCCACCTGCTCGCCCCCGCCGTCTGGCTAGCGCACGCGCGGGCGGCCTTGGGCGCATTCGCCCTAACCGTCGTCGGCGCGGGCGGGCTCGTCTACTATGCGCGGACGGATGCCGTGCGGGCGCAGGTGTTGCCACCCTTCCCCGGCGAACGCATCCGCGTGCAACTCGCCCTGCCCGATACCCCGTTGACGGACCAAAAAGGCGCCACATTTCATTTCGCCGATCTGCGGGGACGCGTGGTGCTTATCACGGGAGTCTACGCCGCCTGCACCACGACCTGCCCCGAGATCTTCCTCGAGCTCAAGCAACTCCTCGGCGAACTCCCCGCCACCGAACGCGCCGGCCTCAGCGTGGTCGCCCTGTCGCTCAATCCCGAATACGAGACGGCCGCGTTGATGGACGCCGTGGCGGAGGCCCGCGGACTCCGTCATCCCGAATTCCGCTACGTCAACGGCCAACGCCCGGCGGAGATGCACGACCTGTTGACGCACCTGCAATTTTCGGCGACACGCAATCCGCAGACCGGCGTCATCGACCACGCCAATCTCTTCCTGCTCGTCGATCGCACCAACCACATCGCCTACCGCTTCACGCTCGACCCGCGCCACCGCGCCTGGTTGCGCACAGGCCTCCGGGATCTCCTTCGCGAACCCCATGCTCCCAACGTCTCACCAGCACCCTGACGTCGATTGCGAGGTGCTGGCCGATACGATGGGACCGTCGCCCGACGCGCCTGGCTCCCGGCCGCCGGCGCCGCCAACCCGCGTCGCCCGGCTCCTGGCCGCCGGCGACCGGCTCGGCTCGGGGCTCGACACGTTATTTGAAAGGTGGGTGCCGCGTGAACTGAATCCCCTCGCCCATCTGGGTGCCGCCGCCAACGCCATGCTGGTGCTGGCCACGCTCTCGGGCGTGCTGATGCTCGTCTGGTACTCGCCCAGCGTGCAGTTTGCGTGGCACTCGCTGGCGGACCTCGGTCCGCGTTCGCCCGGCGGCCTGGTGCGCAGCATCCACCGCTATTCTTCGGATCTCCTCATGCTGCTGGTGCTGGCCCATGCCCTGCGCACGTTCCTCGCCCGCAAGTTTGCCGATGCCCGCTGGCTCGCGTGGATGAGTGGCATCGGCCTGCTCGGGCTCGTGTGGTTCATCGGCTGGAGCGGTTACTGGCTCGTCTGGGACGTGCGCGCCCAGCTGCTCGCGCTCGACACCATCCGGGCCGTGGACGTGCTGCCGGTGTTCGGCGAGCCGATGCTGCGGCTGTTCACTTCGGACCGCACGGTGCCATCGCTCCTGTTCTTCGTCGTCTTCTTCCTGCACATGGTGCTGCCGCTGGGCATCGCCGGCGGTCTTTGCCTGCATCTGGCCCGGCAGAGCCGCACCCAACTGCTGCCCGACTGGCGGCTTTCGGGGTGGCTGGCCGGCGCCGTCCTTTTGGCCGCGCTCGTTTACCCCGCCACCAACGCCGGCGTGGCGCACATGGCGGTGAAACCCGACACCTTCACCATGGACTGGTGGTTTCTCTGGCCGCTGGAAATCACCGCCCGGCTTTCCGGGGGCGGCATCTGGCTCGCCACGGTGCTCTCCACCGCGGGACTGATGACGGTGCCCTGGTGGCTGGCGCGACGCCGGGCCCGGCCCACGTTTCAAGCCACCGTCAACATCTCGCGCTGCTTCTCGTGCACGCTCTGCTCGCAGGATTGCCCGTTCGGCGCGATCACGATGGTGCCGCGCACCGACGGAAAGCCGTTTCCCTCCCAAGCACAGATCGACCCCGACCGCTGCATCGGCTGTGGCGTCTGCGCCGGCGCCTGCGACACGCAGGGCGTCGGCCTCGCGTGGTTCGATGCCCAGCAGGTCACGCGCGAACTGGAGGCCTTTGTTCTCGCCGAAACGGCCCGCGGTGCCCCGCCCGCCCTGGCCTTCGTCTGTGTTCAATCCGACGGTGGCTGGGAATTGTTCGACGCCGTCGGTTGGGCCCGGCGGCTCCCTGGGTATACGGTGCGGCCCATTCCGTGCGCAGGCTGGATCGAACCCAAGCTGGTCGAACGCATCATTAGCAAGGGCGCGACGGCGGTGCTCATCGTCGGTTGCGGTTCGAGCGAAGCGTTTTGCAAGGAGGGCAACCGCTGGCTGCCGGCGCGGCTCAGCGGCGCGCGGGAACCGGCGTTCCGCCCCAACCGGGCCGACCCGCGTAAGCTCGCTCACGTCAACTTCGATCCACTTCGCCCCAAGCTTCTCACCGAGGCCGCCGCGCAACTGCGATCCCAGCGACCGGCCGCCGCCGTCCCACGCAGCCACCGCGCTGCCACCTGCCTCGCCGGGTTGCTGCTGACCGCCGTCACCCTCGCGGGGTTGTTGTTCGTCAGCGATGCACCCTTCCGCAACCCCGCGGCCCCGGAGGCTGAATTTATTTTCACTTTCCGCGCGAACGGCGACTGGCTGTCCGGTGCCGCGCTCGCCCTGCCCGATCCCGCCAACGACAAGCGGGCGGTGCACATGCGCACCGCCCTGCCGGCCCAACGCACCCGCGCCCCGGTCACCGTACGGCTGCTGGTGGATGGTCGCGCCCAGGAACACGTCTTCCGGCCCAAGGGATTCAAGTCCGACGGCTCTTCGGTCGGCGAATTGCGGGTGCCGCTGACTTCGGGTTCACATCACCTCACCGTCAGCATCGCCACGAGCGTCGATACCACCACCACCCGAACGTGGTCCGGGAAGGTCGAAGCCCGGCTCCGCCGGTTGACCGTCCTGTCCTACGAACCCGGACATGGGTTTCAGTTTGAACCGTGACGGGTGGAGCGGAGCTCGAAATCCAGCCCGCTAGGCCGGAATTTGGTGGTAGGACCTGGATTCGAACCAGGGAAGGCGTAAGCCAGCAGATTTACAGTCTGCCCTCGTTGGCCACTTGAGTATCCTACCAGACAATAGAGGGCGAAAAGTCACGACTCGGGCCGCCAACGGCAAGGTTTTTTTCACACTCCCCCGCCCGCAGCCACACTTCCTTCCTGAACCTGTCGCCTACTTGATCGCCACCGCGGCGTTGACCAATTCGACGAAGCTGCGGGCCTCCAGGCTGGCGCCGCCGATCAGGCCGCCGTCGATGTCTTTTTGCGCGAGCAGCTCAGCCGCGTTGGAGGGCTTCATCGAGCCGCCGTAAAGGATGCGAAGCTTTTGCGCCACCGGCTCGGTGAACAGCTTGGTGAGCAGGCCGCGAATGAACGCGTGCACTTCCTGCGCCTGCTCGGTCGTCGCGACCTTGCCGGTACCGATCGCCCAAACGGGCTCGTAGGCGATCACCACGCTCGGCGCGAGTTCCCGACTCACGCCCTCCAGCCCCGCCTCGAGCTGCGTCTGCACCACCTTGAGCGTGGCACCCGACTCCCGTTCGGCGAGGGTTTCACCCACGCACAGGATCGGCCGCAACTGGTTTTTCAACGCGGCGAGGACCTTCTTGTTGATCGCCTCGTCCTTTTCGCCGAAGTAGCTCCGCCGTTCGCTGTGGCCGAGGATGACATGCGTCGCAAAGAGCGCGCGCAGCATCGCCGCGGAAATCTCCCCGGTGAACGCGCCGCTCGCCTCGTGATGCATGTTTTGCGCACCGAGCTTCACGTTCGAACCCTCCAGCGCCCTGCCGGCGGCCTCAAGACCCGTGAAGGGCGGGCACACCACGATGTCGACGTCCGCGACCTTGCCGACCGCGGCGACGATTTCCGTGACCAGCGCCGCGCCATCGGCGGGCGTCTTGTTCATCTTCCAGTTGCCGGCGATCAGTTTTTTTCGAGTGCTCATGGGATGGGAAACAGTGAGGGATGAAGTGCGCGCCGGGTCGTGCCTGGGACACGCCACCGGCGCTGGCGCGGAACGGATCAGCTTTCGAGGAAGGCCACGCCGGGGAGCACCTTGCCCTCGAGGAATTCGAGGCTGGCGCCGCCGCCGGTCGAGCAGTGGGTGACCTTGTCGGCCACCTTGAATTTTTTCGCCGCCGTGGCCGTGTCGCCGCCGCCGACGACCGTCGTGGCGCCCTGCGCGGTCGCTTCGGCGATCGCCTCGGCCATCGCCTTGGTCGCCCCGGCGAACTTTTCGAATTCGAAGACGCCGGCCGGACCGTTCCAGACGATGGTCTTCGAGGCGAGGATGGCCTGGCGGTAGAGTTCGATGGACTTGGGACCGGCATCGAGGCCTTCCCAACCGTCGGGAATGCCGCTCTCCATCGTCGCCGGCTGCGTGTTCGCATCGGGCGCGAACTTGTCCGCCGCAATGAAATCGATCGGGAAAATCAGCTCGACGCCGCGCGCCTTCGCCTTCGCCTCGAGTTCGCCGACGATCTTGGCGCCCTCGGCGTCAAACAGGCTGCCGCCGATTTTCATGCCGCGAAGCTGCTTGTGAAACGTGTAGGCCATGCCGCCGCCGATGATGATCTTGTCGGCCTTCTCGATGAGATTTTTGATCAGCGGGATCTTGTCCGCGATCTTGGCCCCGCCGAGAATGGCCAGCAGCGGGCGGTCCGGCGTCTCCAGCACCTTGGCGAACGCCTTGAGTTCGGCCTCCATCAGGAAACCGGCGGCCTTCTGCGGGAGATTGACGCCGACGATCGACGAGTGCGGACGGTGGGCGGTGCCGAAGGCGTCGTTCACGTAAACATCGCCGAGCTTCGACAGCGAGGCGCGGAAGGCGGCTTCCTTGGCGGGATCGGCCTTGAGCTTGGTTTCCGAACCGTCGGCGTTCTTGATCTTCACCTTGCCCTCTTCCTCGATGTGGAAGCGGAGATTTTCGAGCAGTACGACATCGCCCGCTTTCAGCTGGCCGGGCGCACAGGCGGCCTCGACCGCCGGGCCGGCGCAGTCGTCGAGAAAGATGACTTTCCGGCCAAGAATTTTTTCGAGTTCGACCGCGACCGGCCGCAGCGAAAATTTCGCCGTGTTCTGCCCGTCGGGCCGGCCGAGGTGCGACATCAGCACGACCGACGCGCCCTTTTCGAGCGCGAACTTGATCGAGGGCAGCGCGGCGGCGATGCGCTGGGTGTTGGTGATGGCGCCCGTGATCTTGTCCTGGGGGACATTGAAATCCACGCGCATCAGCACGCGTTTGCCGGTCAAATCGAGGTCTCGGATGCTTTTGAACTTGGCCATGGAGGGAAAAAACGGCCGCGGATTACGCGAATGGACGCGGATGAAAAATATCCACGGTCATCCGCGCGATCCGCGGCAAGGTTCAGGGAGGGAGGACTTAGAGCTTGGCCGCGATCTTCTTCGTCAGATCGACCACGCGGTTGGAGTAACCCCACTCGTTGTCATACCACGAGACGAGCTTGAAGAACTTCGAGTTGAGCTCGATGCCCGAGCCGGCGTCGAAGATCGACGAGCTCTTGTCGTGGATGAAATCCGAGGAGACGACTTCGTCACCCGTGTAGGCGAGGATGCCCTTGAGGTAGGTCTCGCTGGCGCGCTTCATCGCCTCGCAGATTTCCTTGTAGGACGTTTCCTTCGTGGTCCGGACCGTGAGGTCGACGACCGAAACCGTCGGAGTCGGCACGCGGAACGACATGCCGGTGAGCTTGCCCTTCACTTCGGGGCACACGAGCGCGGTGGCCTTCGCGGCACCGGTCGCAGCCGGGATGATGTTGATCGCGGCGGAGCGGCCGCCCTTCCAGTCCTTCTTCGACGGGCCGTCCACGGTCTTCTGCGTGGCCGTGTAGGAGTGGATCGTGGTCATCAGGCCTTCCTCGATACCGAAGCCTTCCTTAAGCAGCACGTGGACGAGCGGCGCGAGACAGTTCGTCGTGCAGGAGGCGTTGGAAATGATGCTGTGCTTCGCGAGGTCGAGCTTCTCGTCGTTCACGCCCATGACGACGGTGATGTCCTCCCCCTTCGCCGGGGCGGAGATGATGACCTTCTTGGCGCCGGCGGCGAGGTGGCCCTTGGCCTTCTCAGCGTCGGTGAACAACCCGGTCGACTCAATGACGAGTTGTACGCCGAGCTTGGCCCACGGCAGCTCCGCGGGGCTCTTGGCGCTGACCACGAGGATCTCGCGACCGTTGACGATCAGAACGTCGTCCTCGACCTTGTCGGCGGCCGATTTCTTCGAACCGACGGTGCCGTTGAAACGGCCCTGAGTGGAGTCGTATTTGAGCAGATAGGCCAGGTTGTCGGCCGGCACGATATCGCCGACCGCGACGACATCGAGCTCGCTGCCGAGCAGACCCTGCTCGACCAGCGCGCGAAATACGAGGCGGCCGATGCGGCCGAAACCATTGATTGCGACTTTTACTGCCATGGTGTGACTCTCCGAAGGTTCAGTGTTGGATTGCTGATGGAAGACGAACCCGCGCGAACGCGGACTGCCGAATGAAGAGGGCGCGCCCGAGAGATGCAAGGGTTTTGGCGGACGGATTTCCGTCCTATTTCCAGCCGGGGCCAACCGCCCCCTCAACCCGTGGTCCACAATCCGCAGCCAAGGGCCGGAACGAACAATTCGGGCTCAACCGGAATCCCGGCGCCGTGTCCATCCGGCGACAAAAATCGTTCGTGGTTGGCGACTTGGCGCCACGCGCTCGCATGCGGCAGACGCGAGACACACTCGCCGGCGGGCAACCAGACATCGTTCGGCGTCGGATTGACCGCGAACAGCAACCGCCGGGTTCCCTGCGAGCCGTCGGCGTTGTAGACCACCGCGAGCGCTGGGGAATCGGGGGCATGGACGAATTCGAAAAAGCCCTCGCTCGGCCGGGACCACTGGCGCAACAGCCGCCCGCCCTCGCTGCGCCGAAACGCGATCCAATCCGCAAAATACGTGTGCGTACCAAGGTGCCGTTGGAGGCGCCGGTAATCGAGCGCGTTGAGATCGCCCCGCTGGTAGGTGTTGTTCACGCCGCGCTTGGACCGCAGAAAGTCCTGCCCGGCAGCAAGCATGGGGACCCCGAGCGACATAAAAAGCAGCGCCGCCATCAGGTGCGTGCGATGCCGGTCGTTCAGCGTGGGTTTGAATCCATCCCCCTGCGCATTCTCCGTGATGTCGTCGATCCAGGTACGATCGTCGTGGGATTCCGTGTAGTTGATCGTCTGCGCCGGCCACTTGGCGAAATACCACGGCGAGCCGCGCAGGAAATACTCCATCCGCGCCGCCGGCCCGCTGCCCCGGACGTAGTCGCGCAGGAAAATACGAAACCCGTCGTTCCACGAGGCCCAGCCGGTGTCGCGGAGCGCCCCGGCGATGTGCCCCCGGAAACTCCACGGCTCCGCGATGAGAATGACGTTGGGGTTGGCCCGCTTCAGCGCCACCTCGATGTCGCGCAGCACGTCGACGCCGAGGAGCTCCGCCAGGTCGAAGCGAAACCCGTTCACCCCGTAGGCCTCCATCAGGTGGAGGCAGCTGTCGATGATCAGCCGGCGCGCCATTGCCGAGCGGGCCCGCAGGTCGTTGCCGCACCCGCTCCAGTTGGTCAGCGTACCGTCGCGCTCCTGCTCGAAATAGTAGAGCCGGTCGATGGCCATCAGGTGCGCGGGCACCCCGACGTGATTGAACACCACGTCGAGCACCACCGCCATCCCCCGCCGGTGAAACGCCGCCACCAGTTCCTGAAACTCGCGCAAGCCCGAGGCTTTTTCCGGCTCAAGCGCATAGCTGCTCTCCGGCGCGAAGAAATTATTCGTCATGTAGCCCCAGTGATACTCCTGCCGCGAGACGTTATCGAACTCCTGCAGGGGCTGCAGCTCCACGCAGTTCACCCCGAGGTGATGGAGGTAGAAATCATCGCTCTCGACCCACTTCCGCAATCCCGTGAAACCGAGGCGCTCGGCGGGGTTCGCCTTCACGGGCGCGTTCGCGGCGAGATCCCGCACGTGGGCCTCGACGATCACGAGATCCTGCCAGGCCGGGGCTTGAAACGCGCGATCGCCCTGTCCGAGCCACGCCGGATCGATGACGATGCCCGGGCCCTCCCGGCCGACGGCCGCCACTGCATACGGATCGAGGATGCGCACCGCGGGGTCGAATCCACCTCCGGCCTGCGCTGCGCGCGGGCCATCGACCGAATACCAATAAAACCAGCCGTGCAGGTTCAGATCGAGTACCACCTCCCACACCCCTGCGGCCCCGTCAGCGTTGGCGGGCTGCGCGAGCGGAAAGATCTGCCCCTCGGCCCCTGATTCGAGCGTTCGCGCCAGGCTTAGCGTCACGCTGCCCGCACGCGGCGCAAAGAGCCGGAAAACGGTCTCGTCTCCCTGCACCTGGGCGCCCAGCGGCAGATCCGACTTCAGCGCGAAGAAAAAACTCCCGAATGTCAGCGGCACGCTCCGGCCGGCGGCCGCCGGCCCGGCCGCCCACGTGACTTCGCTCGCCTCGGCCAGGCTCAGCGGGGCCGCCAGGGTAAACCGCCACAGGTGCCAGCCGGTTCGCGTCGGGTCGATCACGCGGTTGAGGCTACCCTCCGGATCGCGCACCGCATTCGCCGCATCGCTCGGTGGCGTCAGCCAGCGGTTTTCACCCGTGACAAACTTGAAGCGCAAACCGGGATGACCAAGAAAACGCGCGGCGTCACCCGTCCAAAGCAGCACCGGCATCCCCTCCAGCTCCGCCGGCCGCAGGCGCCATTCCTCGATCCCGACCGCCTGCTGCCAGCGATTGAAGTCCCCGGCGAGAAAGACCGTGTCCCGCGCCGGATCGACATCGCAACCATGTTCCAGCGGGAGCACGAAGGACACGCCCCCACCCTCGGCATTGAAAAAATACCCCATGCTGCGCCCCGCCGGCAGACCGGGCGCCGGACCGAGGCTGCGGGGAATCGGACACTGCTGACCGAGGGAAAACCGTGGTGGGGTCGGTGCCGTCCAGTCACGGTCAAGCTCGATGATCCCCGTCGCCGGGGATTCGAGCCAGGCCCGGACGATGCGATGCGGCGTTTCACCCATGGGAGGAAGCAGCATTTCCGAGGCGGCGCCGGCGACAAGCGGGAACTCGCGTTCGGATTGCGCCGGGACACGGTTCGTTTGACAAGGTGGGGCACGGGAGCGTGGGTTGTCATCCCGTGTCCGCGAAAGAAAAGATCCTCGTCGCCATGTCCGGCGGAGTCGACAGCTCCGTCGCCGCGCTGCTGCTCAAGGACCAGGGCTACCCACTGGTTGGCGCCTACATGAAGAACTGGATCAACGAGGACAACCTCGTCGGCCACTGCCCCTGGATGCAGGACATCGACGACGCCCGGACCGTGTGCGAAAAGCTCGGGATCGAGTTTCGCGTGGTTAACCTGATGCAGGAATATCGCGAAAAAATCGTTGGTTACCTACTGGACGGCTACGCCCGCGGTCTGACGCCAAATCCCGACATCATGTGCAATCGGGAGATCAAGTTCGGCGTCTTTCGCGCCTGGGCCCGGGATCATGGCTTCGACGCGGTTGCCACGGGGCACTATACCCGGCGCATCGCCGCCCGCGACGGGTCGCCCGAATATCAGATCCTCGAGGGCGCCGACAAAAACAAGGACCAGTCCTACTTCCTCGCGCTGCTGAACCAGGCCCAGGTGCGTGACGCCCGGTTTCCCATCGGCCATCTGCCGAAACCGGACCTGCGGTCCCTCGCCCGCCAGGCCGGGCTCCCGACCGCCGACAAAAAAGACAGCCAGGGCATCTGCTTCATCGGCGAGGTGAAGATGCAGGATTTTCTCCGTGCCTACGTCCCCGACGCGCCCGGCCCGATCGTTCGGGCCACGGATGGCCGGGAACTGGGAACCCATCGCGGGCTGCATTTCTACACGCTGGGCCAGCGCAAGGGCATCGGCGTCCCGTCGAACACCGATCACGCAGCCTATGTCGTCGTCGGCAAACGCGCCGCGGACCGCGCCCTCCTCGTCGCCTTCGACCACCCCGACGCACCCGGTCTTTTTCAACGCGAAGTACGCGTCCACTCGCTGAGCTGGATCGGCGAACCAATCTCTACCGCGTGCGCGCTCGAGGGTCGCGTGCGCTATCGCGATCCGCGCGTGCCCATCGAGTTTTTTCCCGAAGCGGGCGCGACCGCCCGCATCGTGTTCCGCGGGCCGCAACGCGGCCTCGCGAGCGGGCAGATTCTCGCGTTCTACGACGGCGAACGCCTGCTCGGCGGCGGTGTTTACCTGTGAGCGCAAACCGGCTCGAATAACCGGCTGGCCGCATTTCGTCTCTTTTCCGCGACTACCTGCGCGAACTTGCCGGCCGGCTGGCGCAGGGCGGCAGTTACGACGCCGGAGCCGGTCGCCGCCAAACGGCACGCCGAGGCCAGCAACAGCACTTTTTTCTCCTCGCTCCAACGCATGAGCGGAGACCCGAAGGCAGAGCAAGCCGGTCTTGCGCAGGCCGCCGGCCGGCGCGACCAGTGAAACGGCGCAGCGCGACCACTGGGTTTTTGACCAACTCATGCGCGCGGCGACGGAGTTGAGCGCGATGCTGCTCGTCACGCTGGAGTCCGCGCCCGCGCGCAATGCCGACGCGCCCGCCGCCGCCTGAGCGAAAAGTTATTTCACCGACGCGAGCACGAGGCTCCCGGCAAACGCCAGAAAAACCACGCCCAGCGCCCGATCGCGCCAGTGGCCGTGGCGTAAGTATCCGCGGCGCACGTCGTCGCGGGTGAAAAACACCGACACAAGCGAGAACCACCCCATCGTCGCCAGCGACATCCACAGGCCGTAGCCGGCCTGGATCAGTTTCGGTGTCTGCGAACTCACCACGAGTGCGAACAGCGAGATGAAAAACAGCGTGGCCTTGGGGTTGAGCGCATTCGTGAGGAACCCCGTCACAAACGCACCGTGCGTGCTCGGCACTTCGGCCCCTCCTTCGGTCGTCAGCGTCGCCGCCACCCGGGGCTTCGCCCGCAACGCCTGCACGCCGAGCCACGCGATGTAGGCCGCACCGGCATATTTCACCCCGTTGAACCAAAGCTCGGAACCGCGGATCAGCAGGCCGAGACCCAGCAGCGAATAGGTCACTTGCAGCACGATGCCCGCGCCAATCCCGACGCTCGTCCAAAGGGCCGTGCGCCGTCCGTGCACCAGGCTCTGCCGGAGCACGAGCGCAAAATCCGGCCCGGGACTCGCCACCGCCAGCAGATGGGCCAACGCGACCTGGGAAAGCTCTCCCCAATAATCGTGCATCGGCTCCGGCGCTAGAACGCCACGTCCTTGAATTTCGGATCCGCCAGCAGGCGCTCGAGCTTCCTGCCCTCGGCGAACATCCGCACGCTGCGATTGGCCGGGAAACGCGCCGGCAGTTTATCGGCCAGCTCCCGGGCCTCCTTCACCCGGCCAAGCAGGGCGAGCACCGTCACCTGTTGCAGCACCGGCTCGGCATCGGTCTTGTTTTTCGCGGCTGCGTCTTCGTAGGCCGTGAGGGCCTGCTTGTAAGCCGTCCGGGCCGCATCCCGCTGCCCAAGCTTCATCCGGACCGAACCAAGACTCACCCAGGAGTCGCCCGCGTCGGGACAAAGGGCGGTGGCCTTGGCCAGCAGGCCATCCGCTCGCGCCAGATCCCGCAGCGTCAGGGCAAACTGCGCCTCGCTCAACAGGCTGGCCGCCTCCTTGCGCTGCAGGGAGGTGATTTCACGTTTCTTCCCGCAGCCCGCTTCCAGAAGGAGCAGGACAGCGACCGCGATCGAGATCGGAAGGGATTTCATGAACGGGAAAGGTGCGCCATTCACAGGGGGCCACCGCCGCGTGGCAACCGCATCCGCAACGCGAAAATCCATTTCGACCCGGCGGGATCGTCCCCGGACAAGCCAAAAAACCGCCCCGGCGACCGGACTCAGGTCATATCCGGCGGCACCGTGGAAATCGCTTCCTCAATCGTGGCCAGGCCTTCCTTTACTTTCAGCAAACTGTCCTGGTGGAGCGTCTTCATGCCCGCGCGCATCGCGATTTTTTTCAATTCGGAAGACTCCATCTCCTTGTTGATCGCCTCGGCGAGTTCCTCGTTCGTCACCATCAACTCGTGAATGCCCACGCGGCCTTTGTAGCCGCTGCCGCCGCACTTCGGACACCCTTTCGGGTTGTGTTTGAAGATCTGGCCGCTCCAGCCGATCGCCTTCTCCATGATCTCCTTTTCCCGGCCCTCCGGCGTGTAGGGTACCCGGCACTGCTTGCAGACCCGGCGCATCAGGCGTTGCGCGCAGACGCAGAGCAGCGAGGACGAGATCATGAAGGGCTCCACGCCCATGTCCACGAGCCGGGCCACTGTACCGGGCGCGTCGTTGGTGTGCAGCGTCGAGATCAGCAAGTGACCCGTAAGCGCGGCCTCGACTGCGATGCCGGCGGTTTCCTTGTCGCGAATTTCGCCGACCAGAATGATGTCGGGGTCCTGCCGGAGAAAGGCGCGCAGCGCCGAGGCAAACGTCAGCCCGATCTGGCGGTGCATCTGCATCTGGTTCAGGCCCGGCAGCGTGTACTCGATCGGATCCTCGGCCGTCCGGATGACGATGTCCGGCGTGTTGATTTCGTTCAGCGCGGAGTAAAGCGTCATCGACTTGCCGGAGCCCGTCGGCCCGCAATGCAAGATCATGCCGTAGGGCTGGCGGATGCAGTCGCGATAGCGCGAAAGATTTTCCTCCGAAAAACCCAGCGCCGGCAGGGGCAGCGTCGATTTTTGCTTGTCGAGGATACGCATCACCACGCCTTCGCCATGGTTGAGCGGCGCCGTCGACACGCGCAAATCGAGGTCGAGGTTCTTCTTGGTGTACTGCTTGAAAACGATGCGTCCGTCCTGCGGCAACCGGCGTTCCGAGATGTCGAGGTTGCACATGATCTTCAGGCGGGCGACGAGCGCCGGCCCGACCTTCTTCGGCAGCCGGAGCTTCTCGTGGCAGACACCGTCGATCCGGTTGCGGACGATGACCTCCTTTTCCTGCGGCTCCACGTGAATGTCGCTCGTGCCGGAAAAATACGCATCCTCGATGATGCGGTTGGCCAGCTGGATGATCGGGCCGGATTCCTCGCTGACATCGTCGTCCTTCAGCTCGCCCTCACCCTCGCCGCCATACTCGGCGCCGATCTGCATGACCACGTCGTCGAAGCCCGACGAGCGGTCCTGCCCCTTGGTGAACTTGTCCTTGATGTCCTTCTCCCGCGCCAGCAGGCGGACCACCGTCCTCCCGGTCATCTCCTGGATCTTCGTCGGGAGCGTGACTTCGAAGGGATTCGCGAACGCGACGAGCAGCATGTCGCCCACCTGGCCGACGGGCAGCACGAGATTCTCCTGACAGAACTCCTGGGGGATGCGCTCGAAGGTCTGCGGCGAAACGCGATAATGGGCGACGTTGAACGGCGAAAGGTTCAAGGCCCGCGCCTTGGCCACGAGACACTGAAACGCGGTGACCTTGAATTCCTCCTGCAGCAACTTGTCGAGCGCATCGCCACTCAGGTCATCCTGCCGGCCAGCCAGCGCCGCACGTTGCTCGGCGTCGAGCCGGCCCATTTCGACGAGGCGCGAGACGATCTGGAGCTGAATTTTACCGAGCGGCATACCTTACTTGGCGCCGGCGACCGCCGGGACCGGCGCGGCCTGGTTGGCCGCGGGCGCTCCGGCCGGGGCGCTGTTGGCGTGTTTTTCCAGATAGTCGGCAATCGATTCCAAGGTCGTGCCAAACCAGAGGATGGGCCCACCCAGCTGTTTTTCCCAAAAAAGCTTCACCGCCGGGCTCAGGTAATAGGCCGTCGCGACGAACGAAAACTCCTCCTCCTTGTCGAAAGGGATCGACCACGTGGCCCAGCACGCTCCCGGGTCGAGGAGCTTCTTCACATCGTCGGGCACCTCGTAGTCGCGCAAATCGACCAAGCCGACGCCCTCCGCTTCCACGATGTGGTGCAGCACATCGTCCTCCTTCAACACCTTCATATCGTAGGCGAGAATGCCCAGGATGGTGCTCTGCCGCGGCTGGTCCATCGCCACCAGTTCGATCAGCTTCTCGTTCGCCGTCTCGAGGTCCTCGATCTTCACCAGATTGTGCTCCACCAACGACGCCCCGAGCAGGCGGTTGGCGCGCATCATGAGGGGACGATGTTCCTTGGACATGCGAACGGAAAATTGGCTCAACCGACCGCGGCAAGCGACGCTTTTTCTTTGGCGCGAAACTTACCTACTCGCTTTAATAATTCTTTCTTCAACCGGTCGAGTCCGTCGCCCGTCAGGCAGGAGATCTTCAGCAGGTCCACGGTCTTGTACTTGGTTTTAAATTTCGCCAGCAGCGCCGCCGCCTCCGGCTTGTCCATCTTGTTGGCCACGACCAGCCGCGGCTTATCGAGCATTTTCGGGTCGTAAAGCTTCAGCTCGTTCAGGAGGTGCTTGTAGTCGTCGACCGGTTTCCGGGCATCGGTGCCCGCCATGTCGACGAGAAAAATCAATAGCGCGCAGCGCTCGATGTGCCGGAGGAAGCGATGGCCCAGCCCGCGGTTTTCGTGGGCGCCCTCGATCAGGCCGGGGACATCCGCAAGGAGCAGCCGCTTGGTCCCCTTCACTTCGTCGGAATAGTCGATGACCCCGATCTGCGGATGCAGGGTCGTGAACGGATAGGCCGCCGTCTTCGGCCGCGCCTTGGTGATGCGCGTCATCAGCGAGGACTTGCCGGCATTCGGAAAGCCCACCAGCCCCACGTCGGCGATGCTCTTCAACACCAGCTGATAGTGCCCGTGCTCGCCGGGATGCCCGGGATTCGCGCGCTTGGGCGCCCGATTGGTCGAGGTCTTGAAATGCGTATTCCCCCACCCGCCGTTGCCGCCCTTGCAGAGGACGATCTGCTGGCCGTCCTCGATGAGTTCCGCGACGGGCTTGTCCGTGGCCAGGTCGATCACGACCGTGCCGAGCGGCAGCTTCATGAGGTACGGCTTGCCGTCGCGCCCGTGACAGTCCGCCCCCTGCCCGTGCTCGCCCCGTTCGGCGCGCCAGTGCGGCTGGAACTTGTAGTCGACCAGATTGTTGGTGTTCACGTCGCCGAGCAGGATCACATCGCCCCCGCGGCCACCGTCGCCGCCGTTGGGCCCCCCCCACGGCTCGTATTTTTCCCGGCGGAAGCTGATGCAGCCGCGCCCGCCGTCACCGGCCGTTAGTTTTACTCTGCACTCGTCGACAAACATGAGCCCACCATGCAGAAGGCCGCGCGTTTGCCAAGGGGTGGATTGAATATCGGGGCGGCGCCGCTGGATTTAATGTCGGAAATCCGGAGCGGCGGCGATATAAGTGCAATGAGCATGCGGGACGAAGAACTGCTTAACCGCCGCCCGATTTCCCGCTCGCGATAAGCGAGCGCCAATGAGTGAAACGGAGCCGATGAGGCGAAGAGCACTGATTAGATTTCGCCCGTTGGCGAAATCCCATGAGCGGTTCCCTTGCTCCGGCAGTCCGCCTCTGCTTGTCCCTGATTCTGATTCTTTCGCCTACTTCTGCTCCTCCGCCAGCTTGTGTTCCAGCTTCTTGAGCTTCGGTGCGATCACGTAGGCGCAGTAACCCGCGTTCGGGTTGTTGCGGAAATAGTCCTGATGGTACTTTTCCGCCGGCCAGAATTTCTCCAACGGCACGATCTCCGTCGTGATCGGATCGCGAAAAACCTTGGCCGCCGCGGCCCGCGACTTTTCCGCGGCCGCCTTCTGCTCCGCGTTCGCGTAGAGGATGATCGAGCGATACTGCGGCCCGTGGTCGTTCCCCTGCCCGCCCACCTGCGTCGGGTTGTGCACGTGCCAGAAATAATCGAGCAGCCGTTCCAGCGTCACCTGGGCCGGATCGTAGTCGATCCGGATCACCTCGACGTGGCCGGTCGCGTGCGCGCAGACCTGCTCGTAGGTCGGGTTCGGCTCCTTGCCACCGGCATAGCCGCTCACGGCGCCCTTCACGCCGGGCAGGAGCTCATAGGCGGCCTCGGTGCACCAGAAGCAACCGCCGCCCAGGACGAGGGATTCCGTTTGGTTGTCAGCGGCATTCATGAGCGGAGAAAGAAGCGCAAAGGCGCCAAGAAGCAACGGGAGTCGGGTCATCGCGATGAGAGGGTTTGAACCGCCACTCTATTCCGGAAACAAATCCCAAGTCAAAAAGCGCCAAACCTTAACCGCGGAGAATACGGATAACCACGGATGGATTTTGATGTCGGCCATCCGCGAGGATCTGCGTCATCCGCGGAGAAAATCGATGGAGCGATAAATCCTACCGCGTCAGCTTCCGGTACTTGATCCGGTGGGGCTGGTCGGCCTCCTTGCCCTTCCGGCGGCGGAGATCCTCCTGGTAGCTCGTGAAATTCCCATTGAACCAGTGGACGTAGCTGTCGCCCTCGAACGCGAGGATGTGGGTCGCCACGCGGTCAAGAAACCAGCGATCGTGCGAGACGACCACGGCGCAGCCGGCAAAATTTTCCAGGCCTTCCTCGAGCGCGCGGATCGAATTCACATCGAGATCGTTCGTCGGCTCGTCGAGCAGGATGAGGTTGGCTCCGCTCTTGAGGAGGCGGGCGAGGTGCACGCGGTTGCGCTCGCCGCCAGAGAGAACACCGACTTTCTTCGACTGGTCCGCGCCCGTGAAACCGAACTGCGCACAATACGCGCGGCTGTTCACCTCGCGATTGGCGAGCTTCATGATCTCCTCCCCGCCGCTGATCGCCTGCCAGATCGTTTCGCCATCGGGCAGGGAATCGCGCGACTGGTCGACATGGGCGATCTTCACCGTGTCGCCGACGCGGAGGGTACCGCCATCGGGTTTCTCGGCCCCGATGATGAGGCGGAACATCGTCGTCTTGCCCGCGCCATTCGGCCCGATGACCCCCACAATGCCACCGGGCGGCAGTGAAAAGTTCACGTCTTCGAACAGCACGTTGTCGCCGTAACTTTTCGAGAGATTTTTCGCCTCGACCACGAGCGCGCCGAGCCGCGGCCCCGGCGGGATCATGATTTCAAACTCCTTCTCCTTCTCGGCTACGTTTTGCTTGAGCATGTTTTCGTAGGAGCTGATGCGCGCCTGCGATTTCGTGACGCGCGCCCGCGACGACTGGCGAATCCACGCGAGTTCGCGCGCCATCGCCTTTTGCCGCTTGTCCTCGGTGCGCTGCTCGACCCCCGCGCGGGCCTGCTTCTGCTCGAGCCATGAGGAATAATTTCCCTGCCACGGAATCCCATGCCCGTGCGACAGCTCCAGAATCCACTGCGCGACGTTGTCCAGGAAATAGCGATCGTGCGTGACGGCGATGACCGTGCCCTCGTAGCGGGCGAGATGCTGCTCGAGCCAGTTCACACTCTCGGCATCGAGATGGTTCGTCGGCTCGTCGAGGAGCAGGATCGCCGGCTTCTGCAGGAGCAACCGCGCGAGCGCGACGCGGCGGCGTTCACCGCCGGAGAGCTGGTCGACGATCGCTTCGCCGGGCGGACAGCGCAGCGCGTCCATCGCCATCTCGACTTGCGGCGCGACATCCCAGGCGCCGAGCGCGTCAATTTTTTCCTGCAGCTTGGACTGCTTCTCCGCGACGACGTCCTTTTCCTTGTCGGTTTCGGCGGCGCTCAACTCGTCCCAGGTCGCATCATAGGCCGCCGTTAGATCGGTCAGGTGTTTCACGCCTTCCTCGACGCAGGCGCGCACGGTGGCACCCGGCGTGAGGTGCGGCTCCTGTTCGAGCATGCCGATTTTGTAGCCGGGCTCGAAATGCAGGCGCCCGTCGATTTCCGTGTCGCGGCCCGCGAGAATGCGGAGGAGCGACGATTTGCCGGAGCCGTTGAGGCCGAGCACCCCGATCTTCGCCCCGTAGAAAAACGAGAGCGAGATGTCGCGGAGGATCTCCTTGCGCTCGATTTTCTTCGAAACGCCGAGCATGGAGAAAATAATCTTCGGAGCGTCGTCGGGTCTGGCCATGGGCGTGACTCAATGAGTCCGCCGGCTCACCGCAAGTCTGCCGTCGCTCGCTTCGCCGGCATCACCAACCCGGGGAAGTCTCCCGGAGTCCGCTTCAGACCCCTGCCCAACGATACCGGGCGAGAGTCTCCTCGTTCAGTTCGATGCCCAGGCCGGGCTTGTCCGGCACCCGCAACTCGCCGTTCACCGGCCGGAAGGGATTCATCAGGAGATCGGTGCGCAACGGATTGTCGGTGGCGTTGAACTCCAGATACGGACAGTCGCGCAACGTCGCGGTAAAGTGGAGCGTGGCGGCCACCAGGATGTCCGTGGACCAGCAATGCGGGATCACCCGCACATTGCGGGCCTCGGCATGCGCCGCGATGCGCATGGCCTCGGAAATCCCGCCGACCCGCGCCACGTCGGGCTGGATGATCCGCAGGCCGCCCCGGTCCATGAGGTCAAGGTAGGGATGCTGGGTGCTTTCCTTTTCGCCGGTCGCGATCGGCGTCGGCGACACCGCCACCAGCTTGGCAAAACCCGTGACGTCGTCCGGCGAAAGCGGCTCTTCGAGAAAGTAGATCCGCGATTCGGCCAGACCGCGGCTCAGCCGCACCGCATCGTCGAACGGCACGGCGAAGCCCATGTCGATCATGATGTCGGTGTCGTCGCCGACCTCGCGGCGGATCGCCGCGGCGACGGCAATGTCCTTGCGCACGTCGTTACCCAGTCCACCCCAGCCGAATTTCATCGCGCGGTAGCCGGCAGCCTTGTGCTTGCCCGCCAGCGCCAGCGTTGCCGCCAGCGACGACTGCGACAGGTCGCTCGCATAAAGCGGCATCGCGGCCCGGCGCGCGCCACCCAGCAGCCGGTGCAACGGCAGACCCGCGACCTTGCCGAGAATATCCCACAGCGCGATGTCGATGCCGCTGATCGTGTGCATCGCGATGCCGCGCCGCCCGTAGGTCTGGGTGTGGCGGTACATCTTGTCCCACAGCCGGCCGATATCGCGCGGGTCCTCGCCGATCAGCAGGCTGCGCAGGCCCTCGGCGGACACCGAGCACAACGGCGCGTCGAGGATCGCCTTGCTCACCAGCGGATTCGTGTGCGCCTCGCCAATGCCGGTGATCCCGGCGTCGGTGTGGACGCGAATGATCAGGACTGACTGGCAGCCGTCGCCGATCGGTTTCACGTTCGGCAGGCGGAGCATGATTCCCTCGACGTCAGTGATTTTCATGCAGCGAAGGCGCAGGGTTCCGTCCGCCACGGGCGCTGTCAATTCGGATCCCCCCCGCGCCGGCCGGCGCCCCGTTGCCGAAGCCCAACCACGCCAGCCCGCAACCCGGGCCGAATCGTTATACGTCAACTATTGGTTGCCATCTTAGCAGGGTCAACGCGGCTGCAGGAAGAGGGTTGGTTGGCCGGGCTTCACGTCAGAGACTTTTGTTTTGAAATCCGCCTCCTGGGGACATGTCGCCCTCGGCGCGCAAGCGTTACGAGCCCGCGCCGAGGGCGGCGCAGCTCCACTTCGAGCCAAAACGAACGTCCCCGGGGCTGCACGCCGCCGGCTGGAGATATTGCGCTTGTCTCTCACCGACGGGCACCAGCCTAATCGCAATACCCCATGGGCGCCCCCCCCGCGCTAGCCAATCAATCCGAAGCCCGCCCATCGACGAACGCCACGCTGGGTCCGGGGGTTTTGGTCGGCTCCATGTGGATCGCCTACCTGCTCAATTACTGCGACCGGCAAGCGGTGTTTTCCATTTATCCGATCCTGAAGACCGAACTCGGTTTCACGGACGTACAGCTCGGCCTGATCGGAACGGTGTTCAGTTTCATCTACGGCGTGGGATCGCCCATCGCGGGCCAGATCGGCGACAAGTTTTCGCAGAGCCGGTTGGTCGTGCTCAGCCTCATTTTGTGGAGCCTTTGCACGATGCTCACCGGACTGGCGACGTCCGTCGTGCTGTTTCTCGTCTGCCGGGCGCTGCTCGGCATCAGCGAATCGCTTTACATGCCCGCCGCGATTTCGCTGACGGGGAGCGCCTATCCGCCGGGCGCGCGCTCCCGGGCCGTGGGCATCTTGAAAACCGCCCAGATTTTCGGGGTCGTTTTCGGCGGCTGGTTCAGCGGCACCATGGCGGACCGCGGCCAGTGGCGGGCAGCCTTCTTCATTCTCGGAATCATGGGCCTGCTCTATGCCATCCCCTACCATCTGGCCCTCAAGCGCTCCGCCGGATCGATCCACGCCGAAACCAAGAAATCGGGCAGCATGCTGGCCATCGTACCGCTGCTGAAAATCCCGAGCTATCTCCTCCTCGGTGCCGTCTTCGCGCTGCACAGCTTCGGCCTCTGGCTCCTGTATGCGTGGCTGCCCACCTTCTTCCGCGAGAAATTCTCCCTCGGCCTGGCCGACGCGTCGCTCGCCGCCACGATCTACCTGCAGGGCGCCACGCTTGTGGGCATGACGGGCGGCGGCTGGCTGGCCGACCGCCTGTATCGGCGCTGGCACGCCGCCCGGTTCTACGCGATCGGACTCGGCCTGTTGTTCTGCGCTCCGTGCTACCACTTGCTCGGCAGTTTTGACTCCCTGCTTTACACGAAACTCATCTCGATCGCGGTGGGGCTCGGCACCGGCCTCGTCATGGCGAATGTCTTCGCCGCGGGCTTCGAGATCGTGCCGGTCGACACGCGCGCCTCCTCGGTGGGATTCCTGAACCTTTTCTCCGCGGTCGGCGCCGGCCTCGGCCCGCTGCTCGGCGGGATGTGGAAGCAGAGCCTGGGCATCGCCCACCTGATGACGGTGGCCGGTCTCATTTGCGCCGGCACCGGCGTCCTCATGCTCATCGGCACGAAGGCGTGGTTCAACCGGGACTACGCGAAGGTGCATTAGCGCACCAGAGGACGTCCGCGCCGAGGGCGGCGCAGCTCCACTTTGAGCCAAAACAAAAAACCCTGGCTGGCGGGACCGGCTACGCCTTCTCCGGCGTGAGGAAGCGTCCCCGCGGCGGCAGATTCACAAGCCGCCCGGCGGCATAGATCGCATTGCCGCGGACATAGGTGTCCGTCACGCGCGCCTTGCTCCGGCGGCCGACATAGGCGCTGACGCGATGCCACGTCCACAACTCGTCGGCCGCAATCGTCCGCGCCGGACCAAACTCGACGATCGTGAAGTCCGCCTCGCGGCCCGCGGCCAGCAATCCCTTGCGCCCCTCCAGTCGGAATCGCCGCGCGACATTGCGGGCCAGCACCGCGGCGAGCACGGGCAGGTCTTTTTCGATCGAGGCCGCAGCTGCGGACAGCATCAACTGAAAGCCGTGTTGCACGCCGGCGATCCCGCCCGGGAGATCGAAAAAGTTATCCGGCGTGTTTCGGTCGGGGGGAACCGGTGAATGACCCGAAGCGAGCGTGTGAATCCGGCCGCCGCGCAGGTCCGCCCAGAGCTCGATCCGTCGCTTTTCGTCGCGGATCGGCGGCACACACCGGGCGGGCGCGCCGATCCGCGCCACGTCCCGGTCGTTCAGCAAGAGATAATGCGGACAGGTTTCCGCGGTGACGTCCACGCGCTGTGCCCGCGCCTCGTCGACGAGCGCCAGCCCTTCCGGGCTGCTCACCTGCAAGAGATGCAGGGCACATTCCGTCTCGCCGGCCAGTTCGAGCGCGACCCGGATCGCCGCCAGCTCGACTTCGACCGGCCGGGCATCGAGCCACGCCTTGGCGGTGGTGCGTCCCTTCGCCTTTTGCCCCGCGGTGAATTTCGCCGCGAGCACGGCATCCTCGGCCTGCACCGCGACCAACAGGCCAAGCCGCGCCGCCCGCTTCATGCCTTCGCGCAACACGCCGGCATCGACCCCGGGGAAACCATCGACCCCGCTCGTACCCAGAAACGCCTTCAAGCCGATCGCGCCCGCGTCGCGCAAGGCGGCCAATTGGTCGAGGTTGCGCGGCGTGAGTCCGCCCCAGAGCGCGAAATCGACACAGGATTTTTCCTCGGCGAGCGCCCGCTTCTCGCGCAACCGCGCGGCGTCGAGCACGGGCGGTTCGGAACCGTGCGGCATGTCGAAAAAGCATGTCCCGCCGCCCGCCGCGAGCGCCGCGGATCCCGCGGCGATACCTTCCCAATCGGTGTGGCCGGGTTCGCTGAAATGCACGTGGGCATCGATGCTGCCGGGGAAGACGTACCGCCCCCCGGCTTCAAGCGTGGTCGCGGCGGCATCCGCGATCTCCGGCGCAATCTTCACAATGCGGCCGTGCGCGACCGCCAGATCCGCCACCTGCAGGCCGGCGGGCGTCACGATCGTTCCACCGCGCACGATCAAATCGAGGTCCGGTTTCATACTGCGGCAGCTTCAAACCAAGGCGAGCGCCGCGAAGAGCGCGATTTCAACAGCGCCCGAACCCGTCCGGCTTCCCAAACGCGATCTCCCGGCGCAGTGGAATCGGACGCCGCGAGAGTGCGTGCTCGTCCGGCCATCACGGCAGGAGTTCGTAGGCCGGTAGCGACAGGAACTCGTCGAACTGGCTGCTCTTCGACATGCGCATGAACCCCTCGACCGCCGTCTTGAAATGCCCGCTGTCGTAGCGCGCCGCGCCTTTTTCCTCGCGAACCTGTTTCAATACCTCGACGAGGAACTGATCGTAGAGCTCCGGCGTGATCTTGCGGCCGTCCTCAAGCGTCGCGCCGTAGCGCAGCCACTGCCAGAGCTGGGCGCGCGAGATCTCGGCGGTAGCCAGATCTTCCAGGAGATTGTAGATCGGTTCACAGCCGGAACCGCCCAGCCACGCCTCGAAATACTGGATGCCGACGCTGAGATTCCGCTTCACCCCGGCTTCCGTGATGGGCCCGCGCTGGGGGACCAGCAGCATCGCCGCGGTTGTTGTCACATCGTGGGTGCGGTGCAGCTGGTTCGACCCCTTCATGTGCTTGGCAAACGCCTCCAAGGCGACCGGCACGAGGCCCGGGTGGGCAACCCAGGTGCCATCATGGCCGTCCGTCGCCTCGCGCTCCTTGTCCGCGCGCACGTTGGCCATCGCCGTGTCATTGGCAGCGGGATTGTTCTTGATCGGAATCT
Source organism: Opitutia bacterium (assembly GCA_947474935.1). Taxonomy (GTDB): domain Bacteria; phylum Verrucomicrobiota; class Verrucomicrobiia; order Opitutales; family Opitutaceae; genus ER46. The sequence goes on along the minus strand of CANJKL010000009.1, from coordinate 117,357 downwards.
GCGCGGCCATCCCGCCCATCGCGTAAGCGCCGTGGCGGTGACAGACATTGATCACGTGCAGGCAGTAGTTCCGCATGAACGGCACCGTCATCGTGATCAGCGCACGGTCGGGGAACACGTACTCCGGCCGGTTGCGGAATTTTTTCACCACGCTGAAAATGTAATCCCAGCGGCCGCAATTCAGCCCGGAGGCGTGTTCGCGCAATTCGTAGAGAATCTCCTCGGCCTCAATGGCACCGAGAATCGTCTCGATCAGGACGGTGACCCGCACACTGCCCCGCGGGACGCCGAGGGCGGCCTGCGCGTGGATGAAAACGTCGTTCCACAACCGGGCCTCGAGATGACTTTCCAGCTTCGGCAGGTAGAAGTACGGCCCGCTGCCGCGCGCGAGGAGCTCCTTCGCGTTGTGGAAAAAATAGAATCCCCAGTCGAACAGCGACGCGGAAATCCGGCGGCCGTTGAGCAGCACGTGCTTCTCCTCGAGATGCCAGCCGCGCGGCCGCGTGACGATGGTCGCGGTCTTTTCCTTCAACGCGTAATTTTTCCCCTCAGGCGAGGTGAAGGTGATCGTGCGACGGATCGCGTCGCGCATGTTGATCTGGCCCTCGACCACGTTTTCCCAGGTCGGCGACGTCGCGTCCTCGAAGTCCGCCATCCAGCACTGCGCGCCGGAGTTCAACGCGTTGATGGCCATCTTGCGATCGACCGGCCCCGTGATTTCCGTGCGGCGGTCGAGCAGGTCGGCCGGTGGCGGCGGGACCCGCCAGTCGCCGCCGCGCACCGCCGCGGTTTCAGCGAGAAAGTCGGGCATGCGGCCGGCATCGATCTCGCGTTGCCGCGCGCCCCGCCGCGCGAGGAGCTCCTCGCGGCGCGCGCCAAATTTCGAGCAGAGATCCGCCACGAAACGGCAGGCCTCCGGCGTGAATATTTCCGCATACTGCGGCTTCATCGGCCCGACAATTTCGAGCCCGGCAAGGTGAAGGGAATCCATGGACGCGCAGCGTGGTTATCGCGTTGTCAGGTGTCACCACGATATTCACCGTGCCCGGAACGCCCTCGATGACCCCGGAACAAATTTTCATGCGTGAAGCGATCGCGCTCGCGGAGGCCGGCCTGCGCCAGAACCGGGGCGGCCCCTTCGGCTGCGTGATCGTGCGCCGCGGCGAGATCATCGCCCGTGGCAGCAACGGGGTGACGTCGACCAACGACCCCACCGCCCACGCCGAGATCACCGCCATCCGGGAGGCCTGCCGCAAACTTGGAAAATTTACCCTCGAGGAGTGCGAGCTCTACACGAGCTGCGAGCCCTGCCCGATGTGCCTCGCCGCGATCTACTGGGCCCGCATTCCGCGGGTATTCTATGGCAACACGCGCGCCGACGCGGCGGCCATCGGCTTCGACGACGAGTTTATTTACCGGCAGATCCCGCTGGCGCCCGAGCGCCGCGCGATCGCCATGCAGCCGCTGATGCGCGACGAGGCGCAGGCGTCGTTTCAGGCGTGGCAGGCCAAGTCCGACAAGATTGCCTATTGAGGATTGGCCGGTCCAGGCGGCGGGGCGCAGCCAAATCCACCCAGCGGCATACCACCCGCCATCCGGCAGCCGGCACTTGCCAATCGGCCGTAGCCGCTCAACGTTCGCCCCCCCATGCATTTTGACCATCTTCAACCCGCACTCTCCGCCCCCCTCCCCCGTCTCGACGACGAGGACGATGACGACGAGAAGGAGGACGAATCCGCGATGAAGAAGAACGCCCCGGTGGCGTTGCTCATCCAGAAAAAGTTCCTCGAACAGCGGAAGATTTTCCTCTGGGGCGCGGTGACGGACGCGACGGCCAAGGACATCACGGAAAGACTCCTTTATCTCGAAGGGATCAACCCGGGGAAGGAGATCATTTTCTACATCAACTCCCCGGGCGGCTCGATCACGGCCGGCATGGCGATCTACGACACGATGCAGCTCGTGACCTCGCCGATCACGGTCGTCGTCACCGGCATGGCCGCGTCGATGGGCTCGATCCTTTTGTGCGGCGCGGCCAAGGGCCGGCGCCTCCTCTATCCGCACTCCCGGGTCCTGATCCACCAGCCGCTCATTTCCGGCCGTATGATCGGCCCGGCGAGCGACATCAACATCCAGGCGCAGGAAATGGAAAAACTCCGCGCCGAGTTGAACCAGATTCTCGCCACCGCCTCCGGCCAGCCGCTTGAGCGCATTAATCGCGACACCGACCGCGACTTCTACCTGAACGCGAAGGAAGCGATCGAGTACGGCCTCGCCGACCGGATCGTCGACAAGGTCTGAGGCCCGGGCCCCGTCAATTCGGCGCAATCGCGCCGAGTGCATTCGAGCGAACCGCCGGCTCAACCACGTCCTTTCCCATGTCCACCCCCACCGTTTACCGCTTTTCCTTCGGCCCCTGGAACATCAGCGAGGGCGCCGATCCGTTCGGGCCCAACGTGCGCGCGGCCTTTCCGCACGAAGCCAAGTTTGCGCTCTACAAGCCGCTTGGTTTCGACGGCGTGCAGTTCCACGACGACGATGTCGTGCCCGAAATCGATCGGCGCACTCCCGCCCAAATCACGGCAGAAGCCGGCAAGGTCGCAACGATGCTGGCCAACCAGGGCCTCATCCCGGAATTCGTCGCGCCCCGGCTGTGGTTCGCCGAACAGACGATCGACGGCGGTTACACCTCCAACAGCGCGGCCGACCGCCAGTATGCCTGGGAGCGGACCCAACGCTGCGTCGATCTCGCGAAGGCCCTCGGCTCGAAGGCGATCGTCCTCTGGCTGGCACGGGAGGGCACCTACATTCGCGAGGCCAAGGACGCCCGCGTCGCCTACGACCGCCTGCTCGAACTGCTGAACCGCACGCTGGAGTACGACCGCGACATCGAAATTTGGATCGAGCCGAAACCGAATGAGCCGACCGACCTCGCGTATGTGCCGACCGCCGGCCATGCCGTCGCGCTCGCCTACGCCTCGCGCGATCAACGGCGCGTGAAGACCGTGATCGAAAGCGCCCACGCGATCCTCGCCGGCCTGGATCCGAGCGACGAGATGGCGTTTTGCCTCGCCCACCAGAAACTCGGCAGCGTTCACCTTAACGATCAGAACGGCCTGAAATACGATCAGGACAAAAATTTCGGCAGCGTGAACCTCCGCGCCGCCTTTAATCAGGTCCGGGTGCTCGAGGAAAATGGCTACGGGAAAAACGGCGAGTTCGTCGGGCTCGACGTGAAGACGATGCGCACCCAGCGCGGCGTTCCGGTGGTCGATCATTTGAAGGCGAGCCGGGAACTGTTCCTCGATCTTCTGGCCAAGGTTCGCACTTACGACCGTCACCGGGTGCAGGGGCTGCAGGACAAGCGCGACTACGAGGCGCTGGAGCTCTACACCGTGAAGCACCTGCTCGGCCGGCCGTAAAGTCGTCGCGGCATAACTTCCGCGTCGACGATCGAGACGCGGCCGTTAATCAAGGGAGCCTATGAGTACTCCCCTCGCCCGCCGGCTGCGAAACGCCGGTCTCCTGGTCATCAGCCTGGCCGTGCTGGCCCTGCATGTGGCCGCCCAAACCCCGGGCAAAATCTTCAAGGCGGGCGCTGCCACCAGTAATATCACCCCGCCGATCGGCGCGGGCATCGTCGGCGGGTTCGTCATCCCCGCCTCGACCCACGTGCACGATGAACTCCACGCCCGCTGCCTCGTCTTGGACGATGGCACCAGCCGGCTGGCCTTCGCCGTGGTGGACAGCGTGTCGGTCAACCGCGAGGTCTTCGACGAGGCCAAGCGCCTCGTCCATGAAGCGACCGGCCTGCCCGTGGCAAACATGATGATGTCAGCCACGCACACGCATTCCGCCACCAGTGCGCGCGGGGACAACCCCCTCGTGTTCCGCAAGACTCTGGACGAGTATCAGACCTTCCTCGCCCGCCGCATCGCCGACGGCATCCGCCGCGCGATCAACAACCTCGAACCGGCGCGAATCGGTTGGGCGTCCGGCCAGGTGCCGCAGCACCTGTTCAACCGCCGCTGGCTGCTCAAGGATGGCCACACCGCGGTGAATCCGTTCGGCACCCAGGATCGCGCGGTGATGAATCCCGGCGCGCGCTCCGACCTGCTCAAGCCCGCCGGCCCCACCAATCCCGAGGTCTATTTCATTTCCGTCGAATCCGTGAAAGGCCGGCCGATCGCGCTTCTGGCCAACTACTGGCTGCACTACGTCGGCGGCGTCGGCGGCACCCAAATTTCCGCCGACTATTTCGGCGCGTTTTGCGACCGCCTGCAGGAGCTGCTCGGGGCCGACCGGCAGGATCCGCCGTTCGTCGGCATTCTCGCCAACGGTCCGTGTGGCGACGTGAACAACGTCAACTTCGCCGCCACGCCGGATGAACGCGCGAGGAAATATGCGCCTTACGAAAAGATCCGCCTCGTGGCGAACGACGTCGCGCAGGAAGTGCTGCGCGTGCGCCGGACCCTGCAACACCGCGACTGGGTGGAATTGAAGGCCGCACAGTCGGAGCTCACCCTCCAGATGCGCCATCCTGCCGCGGAACTCGTCGCCCGCGCGCAGCAAATCATTGCGCGGCCCGCCAACGTTTCACCCGTCCATCGCAACGAACTCGCCTACGCGCAACGCACCCTGAACGCGAAGGACTGGCCGGAGACGGTCAATATCCTCCTTCAGACGTTCCGCATCGGCGATCTCGGTATCGCGGCCGTTCCGTTCGAAACGTTCACCGAAACCGGACTGGAGATCAAAGCGAAGAGCCCGTTCAAGGACACCTTCACCATCGAACTCGCCAACGGCGGCTACGGTTACCTGCCGACGCCGGAGCAGCACGAACTCGGCGGCTACGAAACCTGGCTCGGCACCAATCGCGTCGAAAAGGAAGCTTCCCGCAAGATCGTCGCCCGCGTGCAGGAATTGTTTTCGCAGGTGAAGTGACCCCGGCCGGCGTTTTCCCACCCGGCGCCGGGGACGATCAGGTCGCCAGCTTTTCTCGCGCCCGGCGGGTGGCCGCGGCGATCTCCTGTTCGATCACGTCCATCGGATTGAGCGGACGGAGCGGATCGGCACAGGGCGTGACGCGATTGGTCGCCGGGTCCCAATCGACCGGGCCGTACCGCGCGGGCGCCGGCTGGCCGGCGAGCAGATGCCCCAGCGCGTCGCCTTGATTGAAGTGCCAGAATTCGAACGGAAAGTGAATGAACCCATGCGCCTCCATCATGGCTGTGATCTCGAGCCGGTTGCGCAGCGCGTCCGCGGAAACAAAGGGTGACCGCATCGGCGTGTGCTCGCTCATTTCGAGGTAGGGATAGCCGCGCCACACCTCGCTGCCGTCGGCCCGGCGAAACACGGAAATATCGATGGCCGATCCCGACATGTGCGTGCCAATCTTGGGAATGTTGGCGATCAGCACGATTGCCCGGCGGAAAACCATTTCGACCGGCGGGATGGTCCCGCCATTTTCCCAGATGCATTTGCGCAAAATCGCATCGAAAAGTTCCGGTTTGCGCACCAACTGGCCCTGCATTTCCAGCGAGCGAAACCCATCCTCGATCTTCAGGATCCAGCCGCGCTCGTTCATCGCGCGGCCCGCGGCCATCACGAGCCGGACCAGACTCTCGCGCATGAAGAATACGCGCTCGAGTTCTCCGGCGATCTTGGAGGTGGAGAACAACATCTCGATCCCGGCAGCCGACGCCGCGTCGCGCAACGAGGCAAAGCCCTCGCCGCACTCGCGCACTTCGAAGGTCAGCGATTTCTGCACCAGTTCATAGCCCTGCTGCATCTGGTCGGCCCAGTAGGCGCGGCGGGCGTCATCGTCGGTAGGGGTGGTCATAAGGGTAAAGCGATGGCGGGAGAATTTGCTTTTCGCTCGCTGGCGGGAACGCCGCCTACCGTTGCTGCAACGCCCGCCATTCGAGTCCAGGGCGATCGACGCGGAATTGCACGAGCCGCCCTTGCGCGGCTTCCGTCACGTACGCCGTGCGGCCATCGGGACCGCCGAAACAAATGTTCGTGGGATTCGGGCCCAGCACGCCGATCTCCTTCAGCACGTCTCCCTGCGGCGTCATCTTCACGACGGTGCCCTTGCCGTGGCGCGTGATGTAGAGATTGCCGTCCACGTCGCAGCGCATGCCGTCGAAGCCGAAGTCGGGAAACTGCTTGATCAGCCGCTTGCCCGAAAGCGATCCGTCGGCGGCGATGGCAAAAGCCCACACGTTGCGCTGCACGCTCTCGTTCACATACAGCGTCTTTCCGTCGGGACTGACCTCGATGCCATTGGTCGTCCCCATGTCCCCCGCCACCCGGGTGACCTTGCCGCCGGTCGAGATGCGCCAGATTTGCCCGCGCTGATTCGGCCAGTCGGGATCGCTCGCATACAGCGTGCCGTCGGGAGCGAGGGCGAGGTCGTTGGGCTGGTTCATCGCCGCCTCGTGGGCATGCACCGCGATCGTCCGGGTCCGGGGATCGATCCGCAGCACATTATGCCCGACGTAATCGGCCACATACATCTGCCCGGCGCGATTGAAGCGGATGCCGTTGCCGACGCTCGTGCCGGGCAGGGTCACGAAGACTTCCGCTTTTCCATCCGGGCGCACCCGCCCGATCGTTTGCTGCGTGGCGAAATTCACCGCGTAGATCGCACCACTCGCGTCACAGGCGGGGCCCTCGATGCCCTTCGTGAAACTACCGGCGGCGGTCAACGGCGTGGCCGTGAAAAGCGCCTCGGGATCGGTGGCGGCCAGAACCGATCCAGCGGTCAGGAGCGAAACCAGTTTCAGGACGTGAGTGATTTGTTTCATGGCTGAACGGGTTTCGCGGCGGGCGGTTGACTGGACAGACTGGCAATCCACTGCGCCAGCAGCGTGGAACCCTCGCCATCGGGCGTCATCGTGCCCAAAGGCGGCATCTGGCCGGGTCCGCGGATGACGGGACGGTGCACGAGCAGCGATCGCGCGGGATCTCCGGGCGCCACGATCTTCGCGTTAGCGATCCCAAACGTCGTGTGCTGGGGCGTGGCGTCGAAGATGCTCATATCCTGGTCCGCGATGTTGCTCGCCAGCTGCATCATGGAATTACCCCCGCCGGCGCGGGAGTGACAGTGCGAACAGTTGGCGTGCAGATAGGCGCGCGCCCGATCCGTCAGCGGCGCATTCGTGTCCCGCGGATTCACGATCCGCGGCAGGGTCCCCGCTGCCTGTGCCAGGAGCGGGCTGTCCTTGGGCGGCGGGCGCTGCTGGGCGTTAGGCGTGACGAGAGCGAGCAACGCCGCCAGCGCCTTGTCATCGAGTTTCTGCGCGGCAAATTCGCGGCGCCATTGGCCCTCCGCCAGCGCCGTGGGACTGGCCGTCAACAGCCCGGCCCGTTCCCACGCGGCGATCTGATCGCCGCGATTGAGCTGCACGGTGCTGACACCGAGGACGAAATTCACCGCCCGACTGTGACACGACATGCACTCCTGCCGGCCCGGGATCCGCCACGGCTGCCCGGAAGCAAGCTGCCGGGTTTTGCCCTCCGCCGGCTCCAGCACCGCCTCAGTTTGAGCCTCGTTCCAGGCGTAGGTGTAACCCATCCATTCGTTTTGCTGCCGGAGCAGCACGCGGGTTTCGATGCGCACGTCTTTCAGCCGGAGAGTCTGCACCAGCGCCGTGCCGTTCGGCAGATTCCAACCGCCTTGTTCGGTCACATCCATGAGCTCACGACCCGGGAGCGCGATGAACCGTTCGATCTCCGCTCCATCGTGCCAGGCCGGGGCATTCACTTCGTAACGAATGAGGGCCGCGTGCGGTTTCAGTGCCCGGGCGTCGCTGAAGAGGCCCGTATCGCTGAGTTTCGTGGGAAAGGGATTGGCAGGCGCGGCGGGCGGCGCCGGATCGAGCCGGTGGATCGCATTGCCCAAGTAATCGACCACGAGAATGTCGCCCTGCGGCGTTTCGCAAAAACCGGTGATGCCGAGCGTCGTGTCGGCCAGGCACACCTTGCGAATCAGTTTTCCGTCCTGCTGCTTCGCCGACCAAATCTGGCCGGTGCTGTGATCGCCGTAGACATAGCATCCGACCAGATCGGGGAACTTGGTGCCGCGATAGACGATGCCACCCGTAAGGGAGCGAAATTCGCTGTGCGGATGCTCGACCAGCGGTGGCGTGAACGGCGTCGGACCCCGCGGCCGCTGCGAATGAAACGGATGGCTGCCCTCGACCACGGGCCAGCCGTAATTCTCCCCTCGCCGTGCGATCCGGGCATATTCCCATTGGTCCTGCCCGTTTTCACCCACCCAGAGATCGCCCGTCTCGCGATCCAGCGTCATGCGCCACGGATTGCGAAACCCGTAGGCCCAGGTTTCCGGCCGGGCGCCGGGCGTCGTCAAAAACGGATTGTCCGCCGGTACACTGTAGGCCTTGCCCGGTGCCGGGTGGTCGACGTCGATCCGCAGCACTTTCGCCAGCAGCCGCGTGAGATCCTGCCCTGCCCCGCCCTCATCCGAGTCGCTCGTGCCGTCGCCACTCGTGGCGTAGAGCATGCCGTCCTTGCCAAAGGTCAGCGCCCCACCGTTGTGACCGTGCGATTTCCACTCGATGATCACGTGGCGCGAAGCCGGATCGATGCGGCCGGACTTCCGATCCATCGTGTAGCGCACCACGCGGCTGTTGAAATCATCCTTTCCGTCGGCGAACCGGCTGTTGGTGCCGAAATAGAGAAAACCGTTTTCGGCAAACTTCGGGTGAAAACAAACGTCGTAGACGGCCTCGTCCAGTTCCAGCAACCGCGCGGGCGCGGTCGCGCCGGGAGCGTTGGAGACCCGGCTGATCCAGCCCTTTTGGCCCGGCGCATAACCATTGGTTTCCAAGAGCAAAAAAGTTTCCCGCCCGGGTTCGACGGCGAGCATGATGGGCTGCTTCGTCTCCAAACCGGCAAACGCCGGCAGGGTCCGATACGGCAGCGGGGGCTCGGGTGAGCCCACGAGCCGCGAAACGTCCCATGTCGCCCGCGCCACCGGGCCATCGCCGGCCGGCCCGATGAAGCGCAGCGGCACGTAATCTTCATGGAGGTGGAAGTTCGGCGCGCTCAGATTGGCGGTGGTGGAGAGTGCCGGTGCGTCGAATCCGGTCGAATAGTCGTAGCGACACAAGGCGTGCTGCCAGATTTCGCCCGGCGCCGGCCGGCCGCCGGTCGACAGGAAATCGCGCCACGGGATGCGCCCCTCCACCGTCCAACCCCGATCCTTGTCCGCCCAGTGATTGAGCGTGCCGCGCACCTGCACCGCGGAGTCGAGGTGGAAGGGGCGCTCGGCCTTGTGACGGTTGTAGCCGCCCGCCCCGCGCGACGGGAGGAACATGTCGAGTTTGCCATTCGCGGCGTTGACCTCGAATTCGTAATAGCCGGGCTTGTCCGCCGCCGGCTTGAAGAACAGCTCGAAGACATCGCACGTCCAGATGGCCGCGTCTTGTTCGGTGACGTTGGCAAACACGTCGGTATCCTCCATCTCGGCGGAGAAGTAGAGATACTCCCGGTCCCAAAGCAGCCGCGCCTTGGTGGCCGTCAGCGGCTTGCGCTGGCCCTCGGGCAACCAGGAAAATTGAAAGCTCTCGATGACCTGGGCCTGCCGCCAGGCCGCCTCGTCGAGGAATCCGTCGATCACCGGCGGCGTGGCCGTCCAACGACATTCAAAGGGAGGCGCCGGCGGAATTGCGCCCGCCGCCATCAACGCGGCCCCAAGGCCGACCAAGCCGCTGAAGCTCAACCGCAGGACGGAAGGAACGGAAATCATGAAATGTGTGGGAGAAACTGGATGTCGTTGCGTGGAGTCGATTCGATGAGAGGCCCGGACATCCAGGCCCTCGTCCGAAACGCACTAGCGCTTACCGGCCTTCGTTTCCACGGACTGCGCTTTCCCGGTCTCCTCGCGCTTGCGCACGTCCTGCGGATGTTTGGAGAAGGACTCAAAGACATCCCCCATCACGAGGTCGGCGAGGCGGCCGAGTTCCTTGAGAATCACGGCCTCGGCCTCCGCCGTCAGCGGCGACCGGTTCGGCTCATAGCCGCCGACCGCATACGCGTCCGCCGTGGGGATGTAACCGAGGTAACCATTCGCGTAGCCGACGATGATGGGAATCGCGCGATCCGCGATCGCCTTCTCCAACTTGAAACCATACTCGACCATCGGTTCGCCCGGCATCGAGAGAAACAAATACGGCCCGATTTTCAGCGCCTGCATTTCCGCCCGCACCGGCTTTTCCTTACCCGGTAAATCGACCACTCCGCGGGCGGTGCGGATCTGGTAGAACGAGGCCCGTTGTTGCAGCTTCTCGCGCGTGACACTGAGGGCCAGCGCACGAGTCACCGCACCACCCAGATCCCGGCCCGCCCACTGGATGTCCGCCTCATCGGCGCAACGATAAGGGTAACCCGGCAGGTTCGGCCGGATGTCCCCGGCGCAACCCTGCAAAAACATCACCGATGTTTTCTGCCCGTAGATCAGCTCCACAAACGTCTGCGCCTCACCCGGAAAATCGGCGCTCATCTTCGGGTAACCGTTCGGATACGGCGGCGAGCCCTTGTCGCCCCACGTGAAAAAGCAGGGGTGACAAACCGCGTGCATCATGACCGCCATCGGCGTGAGCGATTTGCCATCGTCGAACCGCAGCACCTTCACCCGCGGGTCATTGGGCCCGTCGGGGTTCAGCCGTACCACCGCGCGACCGTCGATCACCTTGCGCCGGTTGATCCCAAACCCGATGCGGTCCTCGCCGTAACCGATCGTCACCGTGCGCAGGCTGGCAGCAGCCTGCTTTCCGGCCGCTCCCAGTTTTTCGATCAATTCCCCCGCCCACTTCGGGTTCTCCGCATACCCGGGCCCGGAGTGGTTGTGGGCCGCGGCCACCATGATGTTGGCCGCGGGCACGCCGGTTTCCTTTTCCAGGCGTTCCCGCGCCAGCTTCACCATGTCGTCCCACGCGCCGATCGTATCGAGCGTCACGATCGCCGCTTTCGTCTCGCCGTCATCGAGCACCAGCACACCCGCCCGCAGCGGATCCCGCACGCCCGTCACCGTTCGCCGGTGACCGATCACGGTGATGCCCGCCACGTCCGTCGGCGTGATGTCGATCTTCGCGACCCCGGCCCGCAGGTTCGAAGCCGCGAGGAACTGGCCGTCTTTCACCTCGCCCCCGTGAACGGGCACCATCCCAGCTCCCGCTCCACCGGCCAGTAGCAGGCTCACCATGGACCATGCGCGTTTCCAAGACAGGCGGGGAACACCGGAGGATAAATTCATGGGCGTGGGGTTTCGGCTATTGCTCACAGCGAAGCGCCCGCAGCTCAACGCATTTGTCATGCCTCAAGCGGCGCCGGGACGGCGATGAACCCACCGCCTCACTTCGCCGGATGCGCGTGCGCGGCCCCCGTGGCCGCAGCCGCGGGTGGTGCCGGTGCCGCAGCGGACGCGACCGCATTCGGATCTCTGGTCACGATCAAGCGGCCCCACATGGTCACCCAATGCCCCGGGAAAGTGCAGGCGTATTCATAGACGCCTTCCGCAAACGGCACGATGAACGAGAGCGATTCCTTTTGCCCGGACTCCACCAATTTCGTGGCTCCCAGCACATCGGGTGAATCGGGCACGTAAGCCCGGCCCTGCGCATCGCGATAGTCGGCGGCCAACAGGAGCGCCGCCTGGCCAACGCGTTCGCGCGCGCCGGGCTTCACGACCACGAGATTGTGGGGCATCGCATCGGCGTTCTCGAAAACGATCGAAAACCACTTGCCGGCCTCGATCACCAGCTGCGGCGGATCGAAGCGCATCTCCTCGGGCACCGCGCGCACCAGCAGCACGGTCGTGCGCAGCGTCTGCAATTCCTTCCGCAGCGGGGCGGCTTCCGCCGCCGGCAACCGTCCCACCAGTTCGTCCGCCACCTGCACCGCCCCGACGTAACCGTGATCCCGCCGGCCGCTCTCCGGGGTCTTCTTGCCCCACGCGATCAGCGCCGCCGCCAGCTTGTCCGCCTGGTCCGGCGACCAGCTCGCGCGCGGCAGGCTGCGCAAGGCATCCGCGGCCGTGACGATTTCCTCGCCCCGCAAAATCAACGCGCTGAAAAGACGAAACTGGCCCGGCGTTTCCCGACGGGTGCTCACCGCCGCGCGAATCGCGGCCTTGAGCTGCGTGGAAGCCACGCCCTTGGGCGCCGCCGGATCCAGTCCGCGCTCGAGCAGCGGCACCAGCCGCGGGTAGGCCGAGGCGCGGAGCGCGATCTCGGGCACCAGCGGCACGCCGCCGAGCAAGTCCGCGAGTTTCTCCGGCTGGCCCTCCGCTTGAGCCCAAACCGCGTCAAACGAGCCGTCCGCCACCACGCCGGCCGCCCAGCCGTAGTTGCGGGCGGGCCCGGTCCCCTTGGCCGCCAGATTCTCCAATCGCACCCGGACGGACTGCAGTTCGGCGCGCGGTTGCGCCAGCAGCAACCGGCCCAGCCCCGGCCGGTCGATTTCGCCGCCGGCTTCCAGCGCGCCCAGAATGATCTCCGCGCCGGTGGTCCGCCGGATTCGCACGAGATCCGCCAGCGCGTCGGCCCGGGCCGCATCCGGCACCGCCACGAGCGTCAGCATCCGCTCCAGCACTTCCCGCCGGCGAGGCAGCTTCAACAAATCCACCGTGGTGACCGTGCGCAGCAGGTAACGAATCCGGTTCGAATCGGCCGCCAGCAGCGGGCTGCCGTCGTCCAGCCGGTCGCGCCAGTGCGGTTTCAACTGCTTGATCGTCTCGTCCAGCGTGTAATCGAGATAGTAGTCGAGCGGATGCCGGATCGCCGTGAGCGCCACCTCGACCGCCGCCTCCGACCGGAAGAAACTCGCCGCGCGCACCGCATGCAGCCGGACGCGCGGATTCTCGTCGTCCGCCTGAATCTTGAGCAGCCCCAGCGCATCGGGCACGCGATCCCGCCAATAGCACAGGACGCGTGTCGCCGCCGCCCGCGCGTTGGCGTCGGGCGAACGAAGCATCCGCCCAAGCAGCGCCGGATCGACGACGTTCTGCCACTGGTGGACCCAGAGCGCCTCGGTCAGATGATGCTGATACTCGGGATCGCGCGAATCGAGGCGGCCGACCCAGTCCTTCACCGCCGCCACCACTTCGTTCGCCTTGTGCCGGCCGAGTTCGATTTTCGCCAGCTCGCGGACGTGGTTCTCCGGCTCCTTCAGCAGTTCGAGCAGCGCGTGGATCGGCTGGCCATGGATCTTCGGCGGCGTCAGCAGCGGGCGACCCTCATACGTCACGCGATAAACCCGGCCGTAGCTGTGGCCGCGATTCGGATCGCGCAGATGGTTCAGGTTGGTGTGGGCGATGATCGGGCTCTGCCAGTCGAGCAGGTAAACCGCTCCGTCCGGCCCCACATTGATTCCGGTGGGCCGGAAGTTGGGATCGGAGGACGACAGAAAATCCGGCAGCTGCTTGCCGAGGAGGCCGGAACCCTCGTCCTCCACTTTCACCCGGTAGATGCCCTGAAACTGAATGACATTACCGTTCAGGAAATTTCCCTGAAAGTCCTCGGGAAAGTGGCGGCTCGTGAGGATCGTGCTCGCCGCGGACGGACGGGACGGCCGGGGCCAGAATTCCTTCAAATTCGGATGCTTCGCCGGGTAGTCGATGCGGCCGCTGAAAGCCGCGCCGAAATAGGTGCGATTGCCCGTCGCATCCGTGATGAGATCGTTGCCCCAGCGATCGAACGAGCGGCCATGCGGATTGGCGAATCCGTAAGACACGTAGGTTTCGAATTTGCCCGTGGACGGCTCGAAGCGATAGATCGCCGCGTCGAGGTTCCGGACCGGACCGCTGGCGGTTTCCACCTGGGTGCGGTGAAAGACGCCGTCGCTCAGGTAAATCGCTCCACCCGGCTCGTAGGCGAGCGAGTTGGCCTGGTGGTGCGTATCCGCGGAATCGAGTCCCATCAGCACCCGCTCCTTCCAGTCGGCCCGGCCGTCGCCGTCGGTGTCGCGCACGAACCAGAGATCCGGCGCCTGAAAGATTAGGACGCCATCCTTGTAAAACTGGAAGCCGGTCGGGCAGTTCAGGTCGTCGAGAAACGTCGTGCAGCGGTCGGCCTTTCCGTCGCCGTCGGTGTCCTCCAAGATCAGGAGGCGGTCCCCTTGTTTCGATTCCGGCGCGCGGAAGGGATAGTTTGGCCAGGCCGCGACCCAGAGCCGGCCGCGCGTGTCCCACGCCATCTGCACCGGCTTGGAGAGCTCGGGGAACTGCTCCTCGCTCGCGAACAGGTTCACCTTGAGCCCCTCGTGCAGCTTCATTTTCGCAATCGCCTCCTCGGGCTTCACAAAAGGGTGCGAACCGTCGGGATTGGTCCCCGGCTTGCTCGTCGGCACCGGCGTCACCGAGGGCAGCGGTGCTGCCTCGCCGGAGAGATCCCGGCCCTGCGCCACGCCCCAGACCTGGAGTTCGCGATTGGCCGTCATGACGTCGCGCTGGCTCAGCTCCTCGGCGATCACTTGAAAATTGGAAACCTTCGGCCGGCCCTCCCCGGCAAAATAGGCGCCTTGCGAGCGGCCACCGTAAACATTGTAGCCGTCGAGCGTGCGGTAGCGGTCGTGCCACATCTCGTTCTTGGCGTTGACCGCGGCCCGCAGTTTCGGGTCGACCGGCGGCGGCGGCGCCCCGCCGAAGAGCGCCGAGAAGATTTTTGCCGCGAGCTTTGCCTCGCCCGCCTCGTTCAGGTGAATGCCGTTGAACGTCAGCGGCTCCGCCCCTTTTTTCGCCGCCTCGGCAAAGAGCTCCTGCGACATCGAGAACAAGTCGATGAACACCACGCCTTCGCGGTCGCGGGCGACGTCCGCCATCGCCGCCGTGTAGAGCGCGAGGTTCGCGTTGTTTTCCGGTGGCACCGCGAAATTCGGATCGGGGTGTTTCTCGTTGGCGATCGGCGAAAAGAGTACGATGCGCGGCGCCCCGGTGCCGCTGAAATTTTTCGCCCGGGTCTCGCGCAGGTATTTATCAAGTTGTTCCGTAAAGGCCGGCAGGCCCTCGGCGCCGCGGAACGACTCGTTGAAGCCGAAGAAGGCGAGGATCGTACTGGCCTGGACCCGCGTCAGCCATTCCTCGGGCGTACCGAAATTCTGCGAGCGGGCCCGCATCGCCACTTCGTCGCCGGCGAAGCCAAGATTGCGCATCACCAACCGGTGCGACGGATAGCGCGCGTGGATCATCGTCTCCAGCCAGCCGTGATGCTGCATGCGGTCGGCCAGCGTATTGCCGACGAGCGCGATGTGCTCGCCCGGGTTGGGCGAAAGGGCCGGGGGCGTGGCCGCCCGACTGGACAGCACACCGGCAAGGAAACAGCACGCGAGAAAACGAACGTTCATCGGGAAAGGGGGTGATTGAAAGGCATCAAGCCGGTCAACAGGGGTGAAGGGACGGACGCTTACTTTGCGCCACGGTCAGCGCCGACTTACAGCAAAAAAGTAAAGCCGGTCGGCTTTGGCCAGGAAGGGCGCGGCGATCCCATCTCCAGCCCAAGCGACTCAATGCGGCCGCCGGAATGCGGTGGGCATCAAGGCGTGCACCGCCTCGACGATCCGGTTCTCAACGCCGGGCGCGAAACGGTTGGGCCGGTTGTAATACAACATGGCGCCGCCCCCTTCGTAACCGCCCTCCTCGAGGACACGCTCCGAGGGGATGTAGCACGGCACGTCGTTGGAGTAGCCGTTGACCCAAAGCCGCTCGGAATCCAACTCGCGCTTCAGTCGCAAAGAGTAGTCCACGACGACCTCGCCAGGCAGGAAAACCATCGCGAGATCGGGACCGAAATTCCACACCTGCACCAGATAAGGCAGGGCGGTCGGAAGCGTTTCGCCGCGGTCGAGCTTCGCCAGCTGTGTCTTGGCATGGTAGGCGACGGCCGCGGCCTTGTCCTTCGCCTTCGCCTCCCATTCGGCGCGCGTCGGCAGCCGGTCGAAGGGCAGCGCAATCTCGCGCGTGCGACATTCCAGCGGACCGGACAGCGGCTTGAGCTTTGTCGCCAGCAGTCGTTTTGCCTCGGTCCCGAGGGCGGTGCCGTAGGTTTCGGCATGCTCGTACGTGCCGCGCGGATTTGGGTTCTGATCCGCCCCGCACCCGATCGCGGTGAGGGCAATGGCGCCGGGAAATTCCTTCTCCAAGTACTCCTGCGCGCACCCGGCCCAGTCGCCGTGGATGAAATTGAAGCCCACCGTCGTGCAGTGACACGCATAACTCGTCAGCACGGCGCGCACCTTGCCGTCGGCTCCCGTCACGCGGAGCACGGGCAGCGAGTGGTCTTCCGGCCGGAACGCGTAGACGCGACGATTGTGGGCGAAACTGACATGACCCGCGCCCCACGCGAGGGCGGCGGGCTGGCGGTCCGCCAGCGCGGCGAGCACGACCTGCTCGAGCTTGTCGTTCAGCTCGCGGGTATAGCGCTGGATGTTTGCCCAGTGATCGGCGGGAATGCTCGTGCCGAAGAGCGTCGAGCCGAATTGATCGACGCCCACGCCCGCCAGCATCGGAGCGCTGTGCGTGTGACTGGAGCCGAGGGCGACGCGCTCGCCCACGACCTTCGTCCGGGCCGCGAGACGCCGGATCAGTTCGACACGCATACTGGCGGGCACCCCCAGATTATCGATCGTCACCAGCACGGCCGGCCCGTCACCATCGCTGCCGAACGCGATCGCCTTGGCAAAAATGTGCTGCTTCACGCCCTCGCTTTCGGTGCGCCGGCCCCCGTAGCCGCTGAGCCGCACCGGGTAGCCGGGCGTGATATCGACCCGGGCGACCCCCACCACCCACGCCGGCGCGTCCGCGGCGGAGAGCGGCAGCACGGACGAGCAAAGCACGACGAGCATGGAGAGCAGCAGCGAACGGGAAGTATTCATGGGGGACCGGGGTTGGAGAACGTTTTCACCTTCATAAAATCCCGGTCCCGTTCACAGCTTTTTTCTGAAGGGACGTCCACCTCCGTCATGCCCGGGCCGCTCGCAGGGAGTTGACCGGGGGCAAAGACCGCCACAAAACGGCGCACTTCATGTTGCCCCACTCCGCTCTCATCATCGGCTGCGGCAGCATCGGCGAACGCCACCTCCGCTGCTTTTTGCAGACGGGCCGGGCCCGGGTCACCGCCTGCGACACCAATCCGACCCTACTGGAGCGCATCGCCAGCACTTACCGCGTGCCGACCAGGACCGGTGCAGCGTCCGCCCTGGCGGACGCCGAGTTCGATACCGTGGTCATCTGCACCCCCGCACCCCTGCATATTCCGTTTGCGCTGGAAGCACTCGCGGCCGGCAAACACGTACTCATCGAAAAGCCGCTCTCCCATTCGCTCGCCGGGCTCGACGAACTGTTTGCCGCCCGCGCCACCTCCGGCCGGCAGGTCGCCGTGGCCTATGTGTTGCACGTCTATCCGTTTCTCATCGCCGCCAGGGAATTTCTCGCCCGCGGCGATTTTGGGCCGGTGCTTCAGGCCACCGCAAATTGCGGCCAGCCGTTTCATGTCTTCCGCCCCGCCTACGCCCAAACCTACTATCGCGACCATGCGACGGGCGGCGGCGCCATCCAGGATGCGCTCACCCACATCGCCAACTGGATGGAAGGCGTGCTCGGACCCACGGCAAGCGTGCTCTGCGACTGCGCGCACCTCGGCCTGCCTGACGTCAACGTCGAGGACACCGTCCACGTCAGCGCGCGCCACGGCGGCGGCCGCGTGCTCGTCAACTACACGCTCAACCAATTCCAGGCCCCGAACGAAATCACCCTTCAGTTCAACGCGGCGGGGGGCAGCGTGAAGGTCGAGTTTCACCGGCAGCGCTGGGCCACGTTCGCGGCGGGCGCGAACGACTGGACGTGGCACGAGGTGCCGCCGGTCGAGCGCGACACGCATTTCGTCGCCCAGGCCAACGCCTTTCTCGACCAAATCGAAGGCCGGCCCTCGCGCCTGTGTTCATTGGAAGCGGCGGCTCAGACGCTGCGTTTCAATCTCGCCGCCCTCGCCTCCGCCAAGCGCGGAGCACGCGTCTCCTGTGCCGAGCTATCCCGCGATGCCTGATTCCGACCGCAATTCCACCCGCGAGCTTCGCCTCGCGATGCTGGGGATGATCCCCGGCAACGGGCATCCGTATTCCTGGTCCGCCATCGTCAACGGCTACGATCGATCGGCCATGGCGGCCTGCCCGTATCCGGTGATTCCGCGTTATCTCGACGCCCAACCCGCCGACTCGGTGCGTGTGCCCGGGACGCGCGTCACCCATCTGTGGACCGACACTCCGTCCGAAGCGCCCGCGGTGGCCGCCGCCGCGCTCATCCCGCACCTCGTCACCCGCCCCGAAGACGTGATCGGTCACGTCGACGCGGTGCTAATCGCCACCGACGACGGCTTCGACCATGTGCGGCGCGCCCGTCCGTTCATCGAGGCTGGCCTGCCGGTCTTCGTCGACAAGCCGCTCGCGCTCACGCTCGAAGACCTGCGTACATTCATCGCCTGGGAAAAAGCCGGCGCCCGGCTCCTCTCCTCCAGCGGCCTCCGCTATGCACCCGAGCTCGCCCCGTTTCTCCCGGGCACCATCCATCCCGCCGTCGGCGAACTTCGCTGGATCTCGGCCCTGACCTGCAAAACGTGGGAACGCTACGGCATCCACGTGCTCGAACCCCTCCTGCGGATTCTTGGGCCGGGTTTCTTATCGGTGCGCCTCGAGTCCGCACCCGGCGTCGAAGTCGCCCACCTCACTCATCGCACCGGCGTGCAGATTACGGTGCCCGTGATTTACGACGGTGGCGCCACTTTCGGCACGCTGCAGCTCTGCGGCACGGGGGGAATCGTCACCGTCAAACTCGCGGACACCTACACCGCGTTTCGCGGGCAGATCGGGAGCTTCATCGATTTCGTGCGCAACGGACAGCCGCCCTATCCTTTTTCCGAAACCATCGAGCTGATGAGCATTCTCATCGCCGGAATGCGCAGCCGCGCCGAAGGCTCGCGCCGCGTCGAAATCGCCGAAATTATCTCTGAAATCTAACATGAAAACCCGTCCCAGTCGCGTGTTGGCGCTGCTCCGTCAAGGCCAGCTCCCAACCGTCTTGAAGCTGAATCTTTCGGATCCCCGTGTGATCGAGATCACCGGCCTTTCCGGCGTCGACGCCGTGTGGCTCTGCAACGAACACGTGCCGAACGACTGGCTCGGGCTCGAAAATCAGATTCGCGCCGCCCGCATCCACAATCTCGACACGCTCGTCCGCGTGGCCCGCGGCAGCTACAGCGACTACGTCCGCCCGCTGGAGGCCGGGGCCACCGGCATCATCGTGCCTCATGTCGCCGACGAAAAAGAGGCCCACCAGATCGTTGAATGGGTGCGATTTCACCCGGTCGGCAAGCGCGCCCTCGACGGGGGCAACGTCGACGGATTGTTCTGCCAGATTCCCGTGGAAGAATACCTCCGGCACAGCAACGAAGAGCGGGTCATCATTCTTCAAATCGAGTCGCCCGAGGCGCTCGAGAACGTGGAGAAAATCGCCGCCGTACCCGGATTCAACGGCCTGCTTTTCGGCCCCGGCGATTTCAGCCACCGCATCGGCAAGGGCGGCCAGCTCAACGCCCCGGAAGTCGTCGCGGCGCGGAAACGCGTGGCCGCCGCGGCCCGGCAGCACGGCAAGTTTTCCATGACCGCCGGCTTGTTCGCTCCCTTTGCCGACTTGGTCAGCGAGGGACATCAGGTTTTCAACCTCGGCGCCGACGTCATCGGCTTGGCGACCTATGCAAAACAGCGCCTTGAGCTGTTTCGGAGCGAAATTGGCACCCTGCCCGCCCCGCTGAAACCGGCGGCAATCTCCCCGTATGCAAGCTGAGGCCCCGTCGTTCTCCCTCGCCGGCAAGGTGATCGTCCAGTGCGGCGGCACCGGTCTCCTCGGTCGCGCGCTCGCCACCGGCATCGCCGCCAGCGGCGCCACGCTGATCGTCGCTTCGCGCGACCGGACCAAAGTCGAAGCGCAGCTCGCGGCCCCACGCGCCGCCGGTCAGGCCGTCCACCCCGAGCAGGTCGACCTCGGCGACGAGGCGTCGATCCACGCGCTGCGCGACCGGGTGCTCGCGGCCCACGGACGGATCGACGGAGTCGTGTTCAACGCCGTCACCCGCCCGATGCGCACGATGGCCGATGACCTTTCCGCGTGGAAGGAGTCGATGGCGGTGAACGCCACCGGGTTCTTCGCCGTCGTGCGCGCCCTCGGCGACGCGATGGCCCGGAGCGGCGGCGGCAGCATCGTCAACATCGCCTCGATGCAGGGCATGATCGGCATGAACCCGGCGCTGTACGAGGGCACCACGATGACCGCGCCGCCGGATTATTTTTTCCATAAGGGCGGCATGATCAATCTCACGCGCTACCTCGCGTCGCACTACGGCCCGCAAAAGGTGCGCGTCAACGTCGTCTCGCCCGGCGGTATCTACAATCCGGAGAAGCCGCCGCCGCCCGCCTTCCTCGAACGCTACGCGAAAGCCACCATGCTCGGCCGGATGGCCGACGCGCCCGAGATCAGCGGCGCCGTCGTGTTCCTGCTCAGCGACGCCGCCACCTACGTCACCGGCACGAACCTCGTCGTCGACGGCGGCTACACGGCGAAATGAAGATCTCTGCGGCGAGATCGGAATCGCGGCAAAAAGCCGCTCCTCCAGTCTGGCGCAAATGCCTCGGGACTGTTCGCCGCTACGTCACCGTCACCTTGTCGTCCGGATCCGTCGCCTTGTCGTAGCGATCGAGTGTCGAGCCGGGCGGCCGCCAATTGGCCTGCAAGCGGACATCCTTGGGTCCCGCGACCTCGCCCGGCGCTGACAGCCCGCCCGTCGCTCCGGCGGCGCGGAGTTCCCACCAACACTGGCCGCAATGGTTGTGCTCGTGATCGATGACGAAACCCGACTCCGCCATCATCGGGCCGATCCAGCCCATGCAGTGGTCGCAATAGTCGCGGTGTTGCTGGAGGCCGTTGCGCAGCAAAAATCCCTTCGACGGGCAGGAATGCATGTCGATGCGAAACACGTCCGGCTTTTGCGTGATCGAAAAGGCCAGCTCGGGCGACTCCTCCGTGAGCGTGTGGCCCCAGTACTTGGCCATGCCCGCAAAACCCCCGGCCTGAATCAACTCGCGCGCATGACGCTGGCTGTCGTGGTTGATCGCCTCGTTCCAATAGTCGCGGAGGAGTTCATGGCCGCCCATCCGCTCCATCCAGGCAAACGTCCACTCGTAGTGGCCGCAAAAATCGTAGGTGCCGAGCATCAGCGTGCCTCCTCGATCTGGTTGGGCAGCTGCGCCGGCAAAGCCGCCGCCGGAGTCGCAAAGGTGTGCCGGCAGGAGCCGTTGCCCCCGGCCAGCCGCATCGTGAAACCCGCGGCCTCCGCCCGGGCGTTGCCGAGGATGAAACAATGTTGGCAATACTCCCGGACAATTTCCCGCCCGCCGGCGCGCAGGTGCTTGATCGCCGGACATTCGTGCACCACCACCTCGACCCGGTCGGGCTGCTCGTTGACGTCGACCCGGGCACCCGGTTCGGCGGCGAAGAACGCCCGCCAGTAACGCGCGATCGCCGGCAGGCCGCCCTCGCGCCAGCTGCGATTGACCGGCGCAAAATAGCCGCGGCCCATTTCCTCAAGGTAGCGTTGCCAGCCGTCCATCCCCAGCCGGCGCAGCAGGAAACGAAAGGTCGCGTTGATGCCGTAGTAGAAATCAGCCGAGCCCTGCGGCTTCGTGTCCGTGTAGGGCAGCGGGAAGTCGGACGGAGGCGGCATGGTCGCGAGCGTTAACCCGCCGCTCCCACCGCCGCCACTCCAAACAAATCCTCCCGGAATCCCAGTCCGTCCGCACCGGAAACCGCCGCGGTGATTTCCGTGCGGCAGGTTTCGGTCAGCGGATAGCCGAGCAAGTTCTCCTGGTGCGAGAAGACTTTCATCTGCACGAGCAGCTCCTTCAACCCGGTCATCCAGCATTCGATTTTTTTCCCGCCGTAAACCCGATACATCAGGTCGTTCATGCGCGCCTGCAATTTTTCCGCGGTCGCGAAATCCCCGGTTCGGACCGCCGCGAGGATGCGTACCGCCAGCCTGCCATTGAAAATCCCCCCGCCCAAGAGAGCGCCGTCGTAGCCCGCCTGCAGGTACTGGGCGCAGGTGAACTCATCGCCAGTGAACACAGCCAGCTCCGGCCGGCGACGTCGCGCGGCCAGGTAGCGGTCGCGCCGCGCGACGTTCACGGAACTGTCCTTCACCACGATCAAGCGGGGTTCAGCGAGCAATTCCTCGAGGTGAGATTCGGGCAGCACGTAGGGACTGGCCGCGCCGCGGTCGTAAAAGCCCACGGGCAGCGGACTGCACCGTACAATTTCCCGATAGAACGCGAGCTGGCGGTCCGGCGTCGCGTTGAAAAAGAAAAACGGCTGGGCCACGACCGCGATCTCCGCACCCCAGCGGGCCGCCGCTTCGGCGTTGTCGAGCACCCGGGCCGCCGAGTTATCCGTGACCTGCATCGCGACGCGCAAGCGTCCTCCGCTGGCCTCCACCGTCCCGCGCACGAGGGCCTCCCGGTCACACTCCCGCAGCCAGGGCCCCTCCCCACAGGTGCCGGCGAGCATGACTCCCGCGACGCCCATTTTCACGTGATGGTCGACGAGCCGGCGAACGGAAGGCACGTCCACCTGAAATTCCGGCGTGAAAGGCGTGGGTGTCGCCGACCAGATGCCGCCTGGGATCGCTGTTTTCGTCATGGATGATTTTGAGCGCTCTTATGCCGGCCGGAACAACGCCGTGGCAAAGGAAATGGTCGCCCGTCGCCGAGCGCACGCGCAGACGGAGCGCAGCGCAGGAACGGCGCGGGGCTTGGATTCGGCATCGATCTCCTAATCCGAAAACCGGAACGCATACACGTCGGCGTCCCGCAACACGAAGCGCAGGCGCACCGGCTTTCCGGCGAGGGCACTCACATCCCCGCCACCTTTCCATGCAACGCCGCGCTCGATCGTATCGCCGAAAATGGGCGGGCAGTCCTCCAGCGTGAAGCCGGGCAGCGGCCGGCCGGCGGCGTCCTGCAATTCGATCCGGACGTCACCCGCGGCGGACGTCGCGAAATTCAGCGCCAGCCGGCCGCCCTTGAAGATCAGCGGCTTCGTAACGAGTTCGCCTCCGCTCATCGGCGCATGGGCGGAAACGAATCCATCCAGCCGCAACGTGTAGCGGCGCAGGGCGCTGCTGTTGCCTGTCCAGTAGCTCTCGGCGGCGTAGAGCGAAAGTTCGTTCGGCGCGCCTTCGAGCGCGGACTTGGTTTCCACGATGTGCCAGCCGATGTACTGGTGGCCATAGGCCCACGTGCCCGGGCGTTCGATGCCCGGAGGCAGGAAAGCCTCGTTCCAGCGCTTGAAATTCACGCCATCACGGCTGGCCATGAACAAACCCTCAGTGAGGGCGACGCCGTAGCGCAACGAGGCTTGCGCCCGCCACTCCCGATGCTCGCGCTCCGGCAGGGCGCGCATCGAGTCCGACCACCCGCGCTCGATATAGCGCGCGGGAAAGCCGATCAGCACGTGCGGGGCGCGGTGGTAGGGCTTGATCTGGTTGGTGTAGAGTTGCTCGCTCGGCGAATCCACGTAGGCGAGGTCGGCTTGGTTTTCCCAGTGAAGAAAATCCTTCGACGTGGCCGTGCGGATGGCGCGGTGCCCCTCGGGCTTCCAAGCTTTCTCGTCGATCACCCCGGCGGTGAAGTAACGCCAATACGCCCGGTACTCGCCCCGCGTGCCGTCCCAGAAAGCGAGATTCTGCGAATCGAAAGCGCCGTCCGTGAGGATCGGCGTTTCACCCAACGGCGACCAGTGCAACCCATCCGGCGATTTGAAGGCCTGCAAGGCCCGGCGTTTGTCGGCGGACCCATACCCGACCGGCAGCAGCGCCTTGTAACGCGCGTCCGCCGGCGCATTCGGATTCTCGTCTTTGAAAACCGCTGGTTCGCCCGGCTGCGTCTTGCCCCGCCCGATCGACTCGCCGACGAAGACAATGTTATTGGCCTTCGATCCCTTGAATTCATGCAGTCCCAACTCGGGTTTGCGCCAGTGGATGCCGTCATTGCTCTCGGCGTAGCAGCAAAAGGTCGGATGCTCGCTGGTGTTGAGTTTGCCCGGAGTGACCGTGAGTTGCCACGCCTTGTAATACATGCGGTAGCGGTCGCCGTCCTGGAAGATACTGTGATAGCCGCTGCCGCTCCCCTCCCACGGCGCATCGTGCACGATGACGATCTCCTGCGGCACAGGTTGATGCAGTCGCAATTCCGCCTTTCCCGTCACGCGCTCCACCAAGGCCTCGTCGACAAACAATTCCCGGCGCGACCCGATGTCGGTCGCTCCCGCGAGTTGGGCGGCCCCGGCCACCACCGGGATCAGCGCGAGAATCGAAAGGGCCGTCGGCCGCCCGAGGCGCGGGAGAGAAAGGGGGGATTTCATGAATGAGGGGTAAGTCCGAACACCGTTATCCGACGATCTTCACGAGGCGCCAAAGCGAAACGGAAACGGCCCTCATTGGCACGGGGAAACTTTGTCCGCTCCTCCCGGACCCGTGCAGTCCCTCCCCCCCAATCGGGAGAACGCTCACCGTCCGAATCCGGCCATCCGTTTTACCGCCCAAAAATCCCTCCTGAAACATTTCGCCTTGCCTGCCCTGCAATCCCCCGTCGCCGTTTGGTTCCTCCCCATGCCCGTCTCCCCGCCATCCTCGATCCCGTCCGGACTGCCCTGCCCGCCCGAGGCGATTGACGATTTTCTCAGTCAGCCGCCGACTGCCGTCGCCGCGTCGCTGGCGACCGCCACGGGGCCGTTTCTGGTGTTGGGCGCCGGTGGCAAGATGGGGCTGCACCTCACCGTCATGCTGCGCCGCGCGCTCGACCAACTCGGCCGCAACGATCGCGTGATCGCCGTTTCCCGGTTTCGCACGTTGCGCGACGCCGCGGATTTCACCCGGCTGGGAGTCGAAGTCCTGCCCTGCGATCTGGCGAACGCCGCCGAACTCGCCGCCCTGCCGGAAGCCGGGACCATTTTCTTCCTCGCGGGGGTGAAATTCGGCACGGCTAACTCATCGGCATTGTTGCACGCGACCAACGTGGTGCTGCCCGCGACCGTCGCCGCCCGATTCCCGCGTTCGCGCATCGTCGCACTGTCCTCGGGAAATATTTACCCCTTCGTCGATCCGAAGTCCGGCGGCGCCACCGAAAGCACCGTGCCCGGACCCGTAGGCGACTACGCCGCGTCGTGCCTCGCGCGCGAGCAAACCTTCGCCAGGGCCTCGGCGGAGCATGCCAACCCCATCGCGCTCATCCGGCTCAACTACTCCGTGGAATTCCGCTACGGCCTGCTGGGTGACATCGGGCAGCGCGTCTTCGCGGGCCAGCCCGTCGATGTGACGACCGGCTACGTGAATGTCATCTGGCAGAACGATGCCGTCGCCCATTGCATCCGGGCGGTGGAGGTGGCCGCCTCGCCGGCCGTACCGCTCAACATCACCGGGGCGGAAACCCTTTCGGTGCGCGAGCTCGCCCACCGGTTTGGCGCGGCGCTCGACCGCCCCGTAACCATCACCGGCACTGAAGCGCCCACCGCATTGCTCAACAACGCCGCCCGGTCGCACCGGCTCTTCGGCCCACCCGCCACCTCCGTCGACCAGATGATCGCATGGGTCGCCGCTTGGCTGCGCCTTGGCGGCGAGACGTGGGGCAAACCCACCGGATTCGAGCGCCGTGACGGCAAATTCTAACCCGCAATCGCCCTTACCGATGTCGTTCGATCTCCGCTCCCATCTGCGTGAAGGCCAGGTGATCCCGGCGCTGCCGCTCGCCCTGCGACGCAACCGTCGTTGGGACGAAGCCCACCAGCGCGCCGTCATCCGCTACTACCTCGACGCCGGCAGCGGCGGGCTCGCGGTCGGCGTGCATTCCACCCAGTTCGCGATTCGCGATCCGAAGGTCGGGCTTTATGCGCCCGTGCTGAAACTGGCCGCCGAAACGGCGGCGGCGTGGCTCGCCCCGAAACCCCGGCCGTTCGCGCTGATCGCCGGGCTCTGCGGCCGCACGCCCCAAGCCCTGCGGGAAGCGCGCACCGCCTGCGGGCTCGGCTATCAGGCAGGTTTGCTCAGTCTGGGCGCATGGGCCGGCGACGAGGAACGGGCGGTGCTCGCCCACTGCAAAGCCGTCGCGCAGGAGATTCCCCTCATCGGTTTCTATCTGCAACCCGCAGTCGGCGGCCGCGTCTTCTCGTATCGCTTCTGGCGGGCGTTTGCCGAGATCCCGCAGCTCGTCGCGGTCAAGATCGCACCCTTCAACCGCTATCGGACCCTTGATGTCGTACGCGCGGTGCTCGAAGCCGGCCGCGACGACGTCGCGCTCTACACCGGCAACGACGACAACATCATCGCCGACCTGCTCACCCCGTTCACGTTTGCCGGCCGCACCCGCTACATCGAAGGCGGGCTGCTTGGCCAGTGGGGCGTCTGGACGCAGGCCGCCGTCCGTCTGCTGGAGCAGATCAAGCAGGCGCGCGGCAAACCGCTCCTCGAGACCGCCTGGCTCGAGCGTAACGCCGCGCTCACTGACATGAACGCCGCGATCTTCGACGCGGCGCACGATTTCGCCGGTTGTCTGCCCGGAATTCACGAGGTCCTCCGGCGGCAGGGCCTGCTCGCCACGACGGCGTGCCTCGATCCGCACGAAAAACTTTCCTCCGGCCAGAGCGCCGAGATCACCCGTGTCGCGGGGGCGTATCCGTGGCTCGTCGACGACGGGTTTGTCGCCGCCAACCTGAAACGCTGGCGGGCCTGACACCCTCCACCGCAGGCGTGCGCCGCTGACAAAGGCGGCATCCGGTTACGGCGCCGCGCGGTAGCCGGCCTTCGCCAGGGCCTCGAGCGCCGCCTGCACCTCCGCATCCCGGGGATTTACCTTCAACACTTCCGCCAGTTGCCGGGCCGCCTCCGCCGGACGGCCGCTGTCGAGTTGAACGAAACCGAGGCTCCGCCGCGCGGCCGTGAAATCGGGGCGCAGCCGCACCGCGGTGGCAAAATGAATTTCCGCCTCGGCCAGCCGCCCGAGTTCCGCCAGCGCGTTGCCCAGGTTGTGATGCGCCTTGGCGTAGCTGGGCCGCAAACGCACCGCAGTCTTCAGGGCCTCGACCGCCGCGGGCAGCCGGCGCTGGATGGCCAGCGCGCTGCCGAGGTTGTAATACGTGGTCACGTCCTGCGGCCGCAGTTTCAGCGTTGTCTCGTAGAGCGTGATCGCCTCGTCGTAGGCCCGGCGCTGCTGGACCACCATGCCGAGATTGCTGTACGCCAGCCAGCAGGCGGGATTGCGGGCGATCGTCGCACGGTAAAGCGTTTCCGCATCCCGATAGATCCGGCTCTGCCGGTACGTCAGGATCCCCAGCCCGAGCAGCAACGCGGCTCCAGCGAACGCCACGGGTCGTGGCCCCACCCGATCGCCGAACGCCGCCAGGCCCGCCGCGACCGGCACGATCACCCCGAGGCTCGCGAGGTACTGAAAATGGTCGGCCACGAAGGAAAATTGAAACGGGTAGACGTTGAAGAACCCGAGCACCGGAAAAAGCGTGCCGGTGAAAATCAGCGCACCCGCCAGTGGACCACGTGACCGCCGCCGCAGCCACCAGAGCGCAGCCAGCGTGACGAGCGCCGCCAGCGGATACAGATACTGCCACGCCTCGCGCTGGCTGATGGGCCAGCGTTCGTAGATGAAAACGAGGTCGGCCGGCCAGACGAGTTTGCCGAGATAGAACCAGATCACGCGGCCCGCGATCAACCCGCGTTCCACGAGCGTTTGCCCGAATTCCGCACCGCTCGCCCCGATCAATTTCAATTCCACCCAGCCCGTAAAAAGTCCGCTGACCGCGCCCAGCGCGAAGAACGGCACCAGCGGCCAGGCGTCGCGCCGCCACGCAAGCGCCCCGCGCTGCCACCAAAAAATCACGAGCAGGGCGCCGGGCAGCGTGGCCGTCACGGTCTTGCTCCCCAGCGCCAGTATGAACAGTCCCAGCGCAAGGGCATACCACCGGCCGCGGCGTTCGGCATCGAAACGCAAATAGGCCAGCGCCGCGCCGAAATAGAACGCCCCTGACAGCGTGTTCTTCAATTCGGTGATCCAGGCCACCGATTCCACCATCACCGGGTGGAGCGCGAAGATGCCGGCGGCGAGCCACGCCCCGCGGAGCCGCAGGCGCCGTAGCACGGCAAACAGCAGGAGAACATTGAGACCGTGCAGCACGAGGTTGACGAAATGATAGCCCGTCGGCCGGTCGCCGAACACCCGGTGCTCCAGCCAAAACGCCGTGTGCAGCACCGGATAATACTGTTGCGTGGCGCCCGGCTCGGTCCAGATGCGCCCCAGCCCCTCGATCGATCGCAAGTCCGCCCGCGTGATATGCCCGTCGTCGTCCCACAGAAACCCGCCGTGCCAGGCCGGCGCGTAGGCGAGGAACACGGTCGCGATCAACCCCAGGGCGAAAATCCATTCGCGCCATTTCCAAGCGTGGTCCTGAGAGTGAGGCATGAGCAACGGGCATGAGCTAAGGCAGCCGGGCCGCCAATGAAAGCTCCGGTTTGACGAGTGTCCGTGGAGCGGCGATCGGGCGACCCTGAGCCGGCCAGGTCCGTGAGCGCGGGGAGCACCCCGCGGTTTCGGCCCGGAGTTGGACCGTTGCATTGACCCGCGCGGCAAGTTTACGTTGCCCGTTCAACTCATCGTGAAACCCGGCTTTTCGCGCACCGCCGCCATCCTCATCGCCATCCTCCTGGGGGCCTTCATCCCCGCGGCGCACGCGTTGTCCGGCGCGATTCCGTGGCTCGTGATGGCGATGCTGTTCTTGGTCTTTCTGCAGACCCGGCTGTCACACCACGTGTGGCACCGGAGCCATGGCCTCCTGCTCATCGCCAATCTCGCAATGGGCGCCGTCGGCTGGGGCGTGGGCTGGGTCATCGGCGGCCGCGATATCGCGCTCGCGGGTTTTTTTTGCGGCATCACCCCCACCGCGACGGCGGCCCCCGTCATCATCAGCTTCCTCCGCGGTCGGGTTGAATATGTCATCGGGGCCTTCCTCCTGACCAACATCGTGATCGCCGCGCTCCTGCCGGTGATCCTGCCCGTGGTTCTCGGTCGCGCCACACCCCAGCTCTTCGCGCAGGTTCTCGGCAGCGTGGGCTTGGTTGTATTCGTGCCGATGGGTGTCGCGTGGCTGGTCCGGGCCGTCCACGCCGCGGCCGAAGCCTGGCCGGGAAAATTGCGCAACGTCTCGTTTGGCATGTGGGTGACGGCGATGTTTCTCATCACGGCCAACGGCTCCGATTTCCTGCGCCGGCACGCCGACACGCCGCAGGTCGTCCTCGCGCAGATCGCGGGCACCACCCTGCTGGTATGCGCGGCCAATTTCGCTTTGGGGCGGGTGATCGGCGGACGCGAATTTTCCCGCGAAGGCAGCCAGTCGCTCGGGCAGAAAAACACGACCTTCACCATCTATCTGGCGCTGACCTACGCCAGCCCGCTGATCGCGCTGGGCCCGACCTGTTACGTGATCTGGCACAATCTATGGAATTCCTGGCAACTTCACCGCGCCGCCGGGCACGAGGCGCCTCTCTCCGCTCCGGCGAAGAATGCTTCCACGCCATGAGCCCGAGGGTCGCACGTTCGGTGAGACAAACCGCCGCAAGGGCGCCCCAGCTCCCTCGCCTCGCCGCACTCGCAATTTTATTTTTTCTGGCGTGCCGGCTGCCGCTCGCCCACTCCGCCACCCCGGCTGAAACCGCCCGCGCTCCCGGCGAGCCGTTCGCCATCCCGACGTTTCATTGCCTGGGACTCTACTGGTCGCCGCCGGGCGGGTCGCTCGATCAACCGGTGCTCGTGCGCTTCCGTCCGCAAGGTGCCGCGGAATGGCAGGAGGGATTGCCGCTGCGCTACAACCCCATCGCCGGCACCGAGGAGGATCTCACCGATTATCGCGGCAGCATCGTTCAACTTTCGCCGGCCACCACCTACGAGATCGAGCTCACGCTCTCCGGGACGCGGACGCAGGCCCGCTTGAAAGCGACCACGTGGAGCGAGGAATTTCCCGTCGGCGAAACCGTGCGCATCGCAAACCGGACCGAACCGCTGGCGATCACCCAGTCGGGCACCCCGAGTGCCTACCGCGTCTACGACGGCCGCGGCACGACGATCGACGTGCGCCACCAGCACGATGTCTGCATCACGATCGATGCTTCCTACGTAATCGTGCGCGGCTTCAAGCTGCGGGGTGCCGGCGCGGCCGACAAACCCGGCAACGGCCGGGCCAACGCCATCGTCATCGCCGGCGGCGGGAACATCGTCATCGAGGATTGCGACATCGCGGACTGGGGACGGCTGAATCCCAAGACGGGCTTCGGCTTCGACATGGAGTCGGCGATCAGTTCGCGGAGTCCGACCTTGCAGCGCCTGGTGGTCCAGCGCTGCCGGCTGCATGACCCCACCTTCGACGGCAGCAACTGGTCCGAGCCCGTTTATCCGACTCATTCGATGGGACCGCAGGCGATCAGTTTGTTCAACACGGCGGGCAACCACGTGATCCGCTACAACGAATGCCGGTCGGATCTCACGCACATGTTCAACGACGGCATCGGTGGCGGGAGCAACGGCAGCTTCAAGGGCGCGCCCGGGCCCGATTCCGACATCTACGGCAACGTGGTGAGCCACTGCTGGGACGACGGCCTAGAGGTGGAGGGCGGCAATCGCAACACGCGCGTGTGGGACAACTACATCGAGCAAACGATGATGGGGATCGGCAACGCCGCCACCTCGATCGGCCCGCTTTACCTCTGGCGCAATGTCGTCGGGCGCAGCCAGGCGCGACCGGACGCCGGGGGCGGCAACTTCATCAAGATGGGTTTTGCGGGCGGCGAGCAATGGATGACCGGCCACATGTATATTTTCCACAACACCGTGTTTCGCGACGAAGGCTGGCTGCCGACCGGAGGCCTCGGCGGCTCGCGAATCGTGAAGCACACGACCTCGCGCAACAACATCCTCCACGTGCGGGAGCCCCGCAATCACAGCCTGAGTTCGAACCCGGCGAACATCGACAACAGCTACGACCACGATCTGTACAACGGACAATGCCCGCCCGGACAGGAAGCCCATGGCGTGCGCGGCGAACCCACCTACGCGGCCGGAGCCGGATTCGATCCCGCGACGAACACGGGCGTATTCCAACTTGCTCCCAACAGCCCCGGCGTCGCCGTCGGTGAGTGGCTGCCAAATTTCAGCCCGGGCCCGCGGGGCACTTCCCCGGACATCGGCGCTCATCCCCGCGGCGCCCCGCCGATGCGATTCGGCATCGGCGCGCGGCAGTAAGCGCTGAAGCGCTCCCGCCCCGCGGGCCGTCGGAAAATCGGCATTGTGCGCCGCAATCCCGCCGTGTTCTTATCGTAGTTCCCAATGAACCACTCCACCCGCCGCGATTTCTTGAAAACCTCCCTTGCCGCCAGCGCCGCGACCACCGTCGCCGGTCTCGCCGCCCCCACCGCCAGGGCCGCAGGTGCCACCGGTTCCGGCCCGGACTACTATGAACTCCGATCCTATCGCCTGAAGGCGGGTGCACCCGCTACGTTGCTCGCCGGCTATCTCGAAAACGCCTTCATCCCGGCGCTCAACAAGCGCGGCATCGCGAATGTCGGCGTTTTCACCGAGGTGGACGTCGACAAGAAAGCCGTCACCCAAACGCCCAAGGCCGACAGCCCCGTCTGGGTGCTCATCACGCACCGGTCGTTCGAATCGTTCGTCAGCGTCAGCGCCGACTTGAACGACGACCCCGCGGTGCAAAAAGCCGGTGCCGACTATCTGCAAGTCAAGAAGGCGACGCCCGCGTTCGAACGCGTCGACACGTGGTTGCTGCGCGGCTTCGCCGGCATGCCGCACCTCGCGGTGCCCGCCTTCTCGAAGAACAAAACCCCCACCCGCATCTTCGAGATGCGCGACTACGAGAGCCACAGCGAGCTGAAGGCCCTCAGCAAGATGGCGATGTTCAACGCCGGTGAAATCGAGGTCATGAAGGACCTTGGCATGTCGCCCGTGTTTTTCGGCCAGGCCCTCTCCGGCCCGAATCTCCCGCATCTGCGCTACATCACCTGCGCCTCCGACCTCGCGACCCACCTCAACAATTGGAAGAAATTCGGTCCCGACCCGCGCTGGATGAAGCTCAAGGACATGCCGCAGTACGCGGAGAACACGTCGAAGAACACCACGCGCTTCGTGGTGCCAACGTCGTATTCGCAGATCTAGTCCGTCGCCGCCCACAACAAGCCCCCCCGTGACCCCGGCGCGGCGCGCCTCATCATGGGCCGGCTTTATCCGCGCACCATGAACCTGCCCACCAAAGCCGAAGCGCAGCAACTCCTCGAACAGCACGTTCAGGACACCTACCAGCGCCATCATGCCCTGATGGTCGCGACCGCGATGGAGGGCTACGCGAACCTCTTTCAAGAGGATCCCAACCTCTGGTATGTCACCGGCCGGCTGCACGACATCGATTTCGAGCAGCATCCGGAATCGCATCCGCGCGAATCGCTGCAGTGGTTCAAGACCTGGAATTACCCCGAGGCCCTGATCCACGCCGTCGAGGCGCACGCCTATGGCTATCACGGCTACACCACGCTGCCCCAAACGAAACTCGCCGCGGCCCTGCTCGCCTGCGACGAGATCAGCGGCATTTTTTATGCCTACCGGAAACTAAACCCCGTCCGCTACGGGGAGATGAAAGCCAGCTCGATCAAAAAGAAAATCAAGGATCCGGGCTTCGCCGCCAAGGTGGATCGCAAGACGATCACGACCGGCTGCGAGCACCTCGGCGTCGGGATCGACGATCACGTCGACCATCTCATCCGGTTCTTCGCTGCGCTGGATTAGCCGGGCCGGCCCCGGGTGCCTCCGCGCCGGCTCCCCGCCTCCGCCGTCACTTCACCACCGGTCGCAGGGTCATGGCGCGATACGACACCGCACCGTGATCGCCCTGCAGATAAATCGGTCCCGGCCGGAATTGATCGGACCACATCGCCCCACCCGTGCAGCCTTGCAGCGGCTGGTTGTCGATGATCTTCACGCCATTGAGCACCACGGTCGCGTGCCGGTCGACCAGCGTGACCTCGAGGCTCTGCCATTCGCCGGCCGGCTTCTCGGCCGCGGCCGTCGGCGTGAGGCGGCTGTAGATCGCCCCCATGTTGTGGGAATCGAGCGCCTTGCCGTAGGAGTCGGCCACCTGCACCTCGTAGATGCCGCGCAGGTAAATGCCGCTGTTGCTGCCCGCCGGCACGCTAACCTCGCACTTTAAATTGAAGTCCTCGAACTCACGGTCGGTCCGCAGATTGCCGAAACGGCGGCGCGGCTGACCGGCGACATGCGCCGGCGGCCGGTTGACCAGCACCCCGCCCTCGATCGACCAGCCGTTCTCCGACTTCGGATCGATCAAGCGCCACCCGGTGAGATCGCGCCCATTGAGGAGCTGGATCGGCGGGCCGAGTTTCACCTGGGCCAGATTCGGGCGCGGCGGCAGGGCCGGGATGCGCTTGCCGGAAAATTCCGCGCGGTCGAAACCGCTGCCATTGCCGCGCGGCGCCACGCGCACGAGCTTAAGCATGTCCCCGTCCACCTGCCCGGTGATCGTCTCGGTGATCTGCTGTTTGCGCACGACCTTGCCCGCCGCGTCCTTCCGCTCCACGTCGCTCACCCGCGTCACCGTGAGGACACCGTCGGCGATCACCACGTTGGCCACCGGCAGCACGCTGCCGCCGCCCCAGAGGATCGAGCCGTCGAGCCAGCCGGCTTCCTGTTTCACCTCGAGCCAGCCCGCCGCACCGTTCGGGATCGTCAACGCCCAGCGGCCGAGAAACGCGTCCGCGGGCGCCGCCGCCCACAGGCTGCCAGTCAACAAAAGAGCCGCGGCCAAACCGCGCGCGAGATTCCAGGTCCGGGAGGAAATAGTCATGGGGAAAGGCGCCATGCTCGCGCGCGACGCCCCCTGTCGCAAGATTTCGCTGCGCCCGGTTAGTGGTTCACGGCCTGCAGCAGCTCGTAGGCCTTGCCGATGACCCGATCCTCCGCCGTCGGCGCGAAGGGCCCGGAGTGCCGGTCGCCGCCGGTGTTGGCGGAAAAGCCCTCGTAGCCGCCCTCCACCAGGACCCGCTTGCTGCCCAGATAGCCGAAGACGTCATTGGAATAACCGGCCACCCAGACCGCCGCGGGGCCGCCGGCGAGTTCCCGCTTGAGCCGGAGCGAATAGTCCACCGTCACCTCGCCGCCGATCGCGATCAACG
The DNA here is from genome assembly GCA_947474935.1 of Opitutia bacterium. GTDB lineage: Bacteria > Verrucomicrobiota > Verrucomicrobiia > Opitutales > Opitutaceae > ER46. The sequence continues at coordinate 82,993 of CANJKL010000009.1, read as the reverse complement.
TCAGGTCGACGCCGAACCGCACCACCTGCACCGGGCACGGATAACTCGTGGGGAGCTTGCCGTCGGTCTCCAGTTTTTTCAGCAGGGCCTGCCCCCGGGTCTTTTCCGCGTTGTTACGCGAGCGGACCAAGGCATCCAGTTCCGCGCGGCCCGGCACAATGTAGTCAAGATCGACATACCCGATCGCACTCCGCAACGGCCCCGACACCGGGCGTTGCACCACGACGCTGAGCGCGGCCTCGACGGCGTTGGCCATCGCCCGACCGTGCTGGGCCGCCTGTTCCAGTGTGCCCCGCGGATAAGGATTCTGGTCGCCCCCGGCCCCGGTGACGAAAAGCGCCACCGCGCCGGGGTGAGCCTCCTCCAGATAAGCCTGGGCGTGGCCGGCGTAGTCGCCGTTGATCGAATACGTACCCGAGACGGTGTTGTGACACGCATACCCGAAGAGGATGGCCTTCAGGCTTCCGTCCGGTGCCGTCACGCGCAGCACCGGCACATCGTGATCGACCGGCCCGTCGGGATTCGGACTGTTTTGATAGACAGTTCCATTTAGCAGCCGCCGGTTCATGGCGAAACCCGCCCGCGCATGGGTGTAGTGCAACGTGACCGGAGCGCTGCGGGACAGCGCCTCGCCGACGACCTGGACGATCTTTTCCTCCACTGTTTTCCCATAGGCATCCGCCGTCTTGAGAATCTCCGGGGCCGCGTTGGCTCCACCCATTCTGGCCACGGTCGCACCGGACAGGACCGGTCCGGAGTGGGTGTGAGAGGCGTTCAGCAGCAGGGATTGTGGCGGGAGCCCGTACTTCTCCCCCACCCGCCGCTCCACGGCCTGGCGCAGCAGCCGCGGCACGGTCGACAAATCCAGGGTCACGAGGACCATCCGCGTGTTCAGGGAATCCTCGATGGCGAGCGCCTTGGCGGAGATGCGTTGTGCCACCGCCTCGCTCGGCCGGTTCCGCCCGCCATAACCCGACATCCAGATCGGGCCGTCCGGCGTGAGGTCCACGGCCGCCGCGCCGGCCTTCCACGTCAGGGGCGCCTGGGCTGCCTCCGACCGGACGGCGCTTAACAGCAGGGCCACACTCAAAAGCAGTCTCCTGAAACAAGGAATGGTCTTCATTTCTTCTTGGGGGTGAAAGGTTGCTGGTGGCGGTTGCTCAGGCTCGCGGTTCGAGGTCCGCAGTCAGGCGGATTTCCCGTCCCTCGGCCGCGGACTGGTCCGCCGCCAGCACCACCCGGTGCGAACGCAGGCTTTCGCGCAGGCTCGTCAGGGGCATCTCGCGGCCGCCCGCCAGCGCGCCGAAGAACGCCTCGAACTGCGACTGGTAGGGGTGATCCGACACGTCGCCCGAATCGAGCATCTTCATCGAAAGGTTGCTCCACGCGTGCTTGTTCAACCCGGCGACTTTGTTCGAATGGAATTTGTTATCGAGCAATGAACCCTCGCTGCCGACGAGGTGGGTGTGCAGATAATACGGCTGGATGCAGTCGATGACCGAGGCGACCTTGCCGATGCGGCCGCCGCGGAACTTCACGATCGTGACCGACGTGGTCGGGTATTCGTATTGGGCGAAGACCGCATTCTGCGAGTGGACCGCATAGCTGGTCACCGCCTCCACGTCGCTGCCCATGCAAAGCATCAGCGCGTCCATCGCATGGCAGCCCGCCGAGAGCAGGCTGCTGCCACCGTTCTGCTTCGTGGTGTTCCAGCGGAACTGCCCGTACCACGGGCCGATGCCATGATAGTAGTCGATCTCCCCGTAATGGATCGTCCCGAGGAGACCCGCGTCGATGATGGATTTCGTGACCTGAAACTGGCTGGAGAAACGGCCTTCGAAGCATACGCAGGTTTTCACGCCGGCCTTTTCCACCGCCGCGGCAATCGCGGCCGCGTCCGCACGCGTGAGCGAAATGGGTTTCTCCAGGATGATGTGCTTGCCGGCCTTCGCCGCCGCGATGGCGTGCGCTGCGTGCTCGCTGGGATAGCTGCAAATCGAAACGGCATGAATGTCGGGCTGCCGCAGGAGTTCGTCGACGCTGGTGTAGCTCTTGATCGGGCTGCCATGGCGGGCGCTCAGCGCCGCGTCGTCCTGCGGCCGCGACGAATAAATGGCGGTGACCTGGGCGTCGGCCGTGGCGTTGATCGCCGGGATGTGCGCGGTGGCCACCCAGCCGTAACCGATGACTGCAACGTTGTATTTTTTCATGGGTAAGAAGGTCTCGCGATCCGTTTCCGGAATAGGCCGGCTCCCGCCGGCGAGGTCGCCCGGGCGGGCCGGGCGGGAAAGGGGATGGGTCAAAACAAGTGGCCGGTTCACGTTTGACGAGAGCCAAATGGCAAACGCGACGGCGGGCCTTCACCACCGCGGCGGATCGGTCCTTTGACCGCCCCACCGAGCCTTCCCTTTCGACGGCCTTGGCTTGCCCCGCCGGCCAGCGTCCGTGTAACTCCTTCCCCGCCCCGCACGTGCCACCCCATCGCGCCGCGAATTTTCTGTCGCCCCCCACCCCTCCCTCCCACGAGCCCAGCCTCACGCCCAAACCCCTTCCTTTTATGAAAACCGGCGAATCGTCAGGAAAAATCGATGGCCCAGCGGAAAATCCAGCCGGCAGGCCCGATCCGCAGGCCGTTCCCCGCCGCGATTTCCTCAAGGCCTCCGCGCTGGCCGCCGCCGCGGCCGGCACCGCCCTTTCCGCCGCGACTTCCCCCGCCGCCGACACCAAGCCGGCCGCCACCGCGCCCGCGCCCCGGAAAACCTTTCTCGTCATCGAGGGCCACATCGACGACGCCGAGATCGGCGCCGGCGGCGTCTTGATACAAGCCGCTCGGGCCGGGCACCGCGTGGTCATCATCACGGTCGCGGGCAACTACTCGAGCTGGGCGCCCACGGTCGGCCGGGAGGAACGCACCAAGCGCGAGGCCGTGGAACTGGCGCAGAGCTTCGGTTTCGAAAAACGCTTCCTCAACGGCAACTATCACCAGACCAACGCGAGCAGCCTGGAGCTCAAGCGCCAGCTGGCCGACATCTACGTCGAGCTGAAGCCGGACGTGGCGCTGATCTCCCATCACGAGGACCACTGGCCCGATCATTCCAACAGCGGACTGGCCGCCAAGGATGCCATCATGTTCTCCCACGGGCTTTCGCACGACCTGCGCTCGCAGCGCACCCCGTTGATCTACGGCTACGGCGTCACGCCCGTCCAGACCTACCATTTCGAGCCCGATGTTTATTATGATGTGACCGACGTGATGCCGGAGTACATGGATCTCATCTCCCGCGTGGAAGCGGTCCGCACCGGACGTCCCCTCCAGCAGGAAATACGGTACGAATTCCGCACCCTCGGGAGCGCGGGAAAGACGATGCCCCTCAGCGCGCATGCAATGGTCCGCCTGGCCGAGGCCGCGCGCTGGGGCAATCGGGCGGGCTGCCCGTTCGCCATCGGCTTCCGCACGGTCTGGGGTCCGCGCTGGGGGCAGAAGATCGTGTGAAGCCGGCCCGTGAAATACTCACCCGACTCCCGCCTCCCGTCCGACATTCTCCTCGCGGGAACTGCCGGGCGCACGGTTTGCCTTGAACGAAGCTCGCGGTAGTCGTCATTCCTGTTGCCCAGCTGAAACCCACCCCACCCATGCGCCTGATCATCTTTCTCCTTTTGGCGGCCACTGCCGTGGCCAATCCCCGTCAAGCCGAGGCGTGGCGGGAGCAAATCAAGGCCGCGCTGAAAATCCCGACCCCGCTGCCCGCGCTCGAACCCAAGACCCATGGGAGCTTCGAAGCGGAACCCGGCATCATCGTGGAACGCGTCACCTACGGGACCCAGTTCGGCCTGCGGGTGCCGGCGATTCTTTATCGGCCGAAGTCGCCCACCGGAAAAATCCCGGCGCTGATCGTCGTAAACGGCCACGGCGGCGACAAGTTCAGCTGGTATGCCCTTTACGCCGGCATCGCGTATGCGCGGGGCGGAGCCGCCGTTCTGACCTACGACCCCATGGGCGAAGGTGAACGCAACATTAACCGCAAGTCGGGGACCCGCGCTCACGATGTGGTCTATCCGCCCGACGAAATCGGCCGCCGGCTCGGCGGTGCGATGATCACCGATGTGATGCAGGCCGTCTCCTACCTCGCCCAGCGGCCCGAGGTGGACGCCACCCGGATCGGTGCGATGGGTTATTCGATGGGGTCATTCATCCTCTCCCTCGCCGGCGCGGTCGAGCCCCGCCTGAAGACCTGCGTGCTGGCCGGCGGCGGCAACCTCGACGGACCCGGCGAATACTGGGACACGTCCAAGCCGATGTGTCAGGGCCTGCCCTACAAAGCCCTGGCCGTTCTCGGCGACCGGGCCGCGATCATCTACGCGCTGCACGCCTCACGCGGCCCCACCTTCGTCTTCAACGGCACCGAGGACAACATCCTGCAACCTGCCCGCCGGCCGAACGGCGATCCCTTCCGCCATCTGGAGGATCTGCAACGGCGGGCGGCGGACTTGAGCCGGACTCCCGACCGGGTCTTCGAACTGGGCTACGAAAAGGGCGTCGGTCACCGGCCATTTTTCGTGACGCGGCCCGTCGCATTGTGGCTCGAACGCCAGCTCAATTTCCCGGCTTGGTCCGAACAGGACATCCGGAACCTGCCGGAAACCCACATCGCGACGTGGGCAAAAGCGCAGGGCGTGGCGATGGACAAATCCTACGCGACGGAACACAGCGAAGGAGGCACGCGGGCGATCGGCAAAGACGTCCCCGGGTTGAGCCGGGAGGCGATTTCGGTTTTCCGCCCCGAGGAGTGGGAGCGGGAAAAGTCGCACATGATCCACGAGACCTGGCTCGAACGCGTGCGGCAGAAATTGTAAGCGGAAAAGCCCGACGCGCTGGCAACGGGGTGCAGATCCGCTCGGCCGGCCCCCGGCGGCAATCGTTAGAGCGACTTTTTCGCTTCCACGGCGGCCGGGGCGGCTTTCGGGGTGACGGATGACTCCGCCTTCTTTTCCACCGCCGCTGGTTTGGCGGGTGCCTTGACCGGCGCAGCCTTGGCGGGCGGCGCCTTTTTTCCGACCTGCTCGAGCGCTGTGGTGAGCGACCTGAGCGTCGACTCCGAAATTTTCGAACCGAAAGCGTGAACTTCCCGCAAGGCCGGGAAGCGGCGCAACGTTGCCACCGCGGTGTCGTCGACCGCGGTGCCCACCAGGTTGATCCGCCGGAGTTTCGTCAGCGGGGTCAGCGCCGTGAGTCCGGCCGAGGTCACGGCCGTGCCCGCCAGATCGAGTTGGCGCAGATTCACAAACTTGGCCACGGCGGGGAGGCCCTTGTCGGTCACCTTGGTGCGCGACAACTCCACGTCCACGATCAGCGTCGCGACCGGCGCCAGTTGCACCAGCACCGCATCGTCGACCCGTTGCGGTTCGCTGACCGTACGCAGGGTCAGTCCATCGGTCGCCACCTGCGACACCGGCACGAGCCGCACATGCAGTTTCGCTTCCAAAGCCGCGATCTGCGCGGCGAAAGGACGATAGTCGGGTGCCGCCGGCGGCAGCGGGGCGACCGGCGCGGCGACCTCGATGCCCGCGGCCTTCAGGTCCTTGAGCGTCTTGTTCGGCGACGCGCCCGCGTCGATCCATTGCTTGATCAAAAGAACCTGCGCCTTCGTCAGCGGCTTCTTGCCGTCGGACGGCATGAATTCCTTGTGATCGCCCGGCAGGGTGATCCGCCGGTACAAGTCGCTCTTTTCGGGATTCGACGCCGTCACAACCGGGCCGTCTTCTCCGCCCTTCATCAGGTCCGCATAGGATTCCATCTGCAGCCCGCCCTTTCTCTTGCGGGAGCCATGACAGACAACGCAGTTGTCGTCGAAGATCGGCTGAATGTGCGTCAAATAAAACGCATCGGCCGGCTGGCCGGGCGACGCTTTGCTCCGCACTTCCTTGATCCCGAAAACGGATTTCATCCGGGCCGGCATTCGCTGCGTCAGATAGCCGTCACCATGGGTCAGCGAGCCGCCCTGATGCCCCGTCCAGGTCATGACCACCACGCCGAAAACAAGTGCACTGCCATACAACCACTGCCCCAACGGCGTCGGCTTTCGCGTCACCCACGAGCGCAGCGCCAGCGCCAGGCCGCAAACGAGCGAAAGATAGACGCCGCCCCACATGTGCTCGCGTACGAGTTCGCCGGCGTATCCCCCGCTGTAGGCGAGGATGCCGCCGGAAACCATCGCTCCGACGGTCGACAGTGCCGCCCAGCCGAGAACGAAACCCCCGGCAGGGAGCAGGGAGTGCCACCGCTTGCAGCGGCCCATGAACTCCAGCACCGGCGCCAAGACCACGAGGCAGATCGGCAGATGGACGATGACGCTGTGAAACCGGCCGATGAACTGCAGCCAGTCCGCTCGCTCGCGTCCATCCGGCGCATGCAAAAAGGCCAGCACCTCCAGCGGCCCCAGCAGCAGCAGGGCCACCCCGATCAACTTATTGTAGCCGCGCATCCGTCAGGCGATCCCGGCCATCGCGTCACGGGTGGGGACTTCATGGGCGCTACGGATGCAGGTTGGCAGAAGCGTTTTCATCGAGAGGCGGAAAATCGAAGCCGGAGTTTGGAGGGAAATCACAAGGATATCCCCGGCCTTTCCGGACCGCGCAACCACGGACTTGTGCAAAAAAATCCGGATTTTTGGTCCACCGCTGGATTCGAGCGCGCGGTTGTCGACCCGGCGGCGGCGGCTTTGCCGGGCAGCAACCGTTTCACACTCGATCATTCCCTCTCGCCCCGCGATGGTGACCCAACCGCGATGCGCCTGTCGTCCCTCTTGGTTTCCACCCTGTTTCTCGCGGCCACCGTCGCCCTCGGCGCGGAGGAACGGACGATTTCGGTGGTGAACGATGCCGCGCCCGGCCGGGCCGCCCGCCACGGTCTGGAAAAACTCACCGCGGCCTTGCGCGCCCGGGGCTGGACCGTGGAGGTCGCCGGTTCGCTCGAGACCGCCCGCGGCCAGCAGGTGTTGCTCGCCGGCACGATGCAGCCCGGAGGCACCGCCGCTGCGGCGCTCGTCGCCGCCGGGTTCACCCCGCCCGCCGCGGCCGAAGCGCTCACCGTAAAAAAACTCACGCTCCGGGGAAAACCCGCCCTCGTCCTCGCCGGCGCCGACGATCGCGGGCTGATGTACGCCGCGCTCGATGCGGCGGATCGCGTCAGCTGGGCGGCGGACGCCGCCCAGCCGTTCAGCGAGATCCGCGCGGTCGAGGAAAAGCCCTTCGTCCTCGATCGCTCGCTCTCGGTCTACACGATGAACCGCGCGCACTGGGAAAGCCGGTTTTACGATGAGCGCTACTGGGCGCGCTATTTCGACACGCTCGCCGCCAATCGCTTCAATCGCTTCCTCATCGTCTTCGGCTACGAGAACGGCGGGTTTCTCGCCCCACCCTATCCGTATTTTTTCGCCACACCGGGATTTTCCGACATTCGGATGATCGGCCTCACCGCCGCCCAACAGCAGCGTAACCTCGCCGCGCTCAACCGCCTGATCGAGCTCGCGCACGACCGGGGCATCACCGTCAGCCTCGGGATTTGGGATCACATCTATCGCGCCGGCGTGCAAACCGGCGGTGCCGAGTGGCTCAAGGAGTATGAAGGCAAACCGATCCCCCACACGGTTGCCGGCGTCACCCCGGCCAATCTCGCCGCTTACACGCTGGCCGCGTTGAAGGAATTGCTCGCGCGCGTGCCGGCCCTCGACGCGCTGCAGTTCCGCATGCACGAGGAATCCGGCCTCACCGGCGCGGAAATGGACGCCTTCTGGCCCGCGGTCTTCCGCGAAGTGCAGACAGCCCGGCCCGGGATGCTGGTGGAGGCACGGGCCAAGGGATTGCCCGATCGCCTCATCGACGAGGCGCTCGCCCTCGGCGTGAACCTGCGCATCGAGACCAAATACTGGATGGAGCAAATGGGCCTGCCCTTCCATCCGACGCACATCAATCCGCCCGACCAGCGCAACCGCCGCCACAGTTACGCCGACCTGCTGCGCAATCCGCCGCGCTACCCGATCACCTGGCGTCTCTGGAACGGCGGCACCACGCGCGTGCTGCTCTGGGGTGATCCCGATTACGTGCGGCGCTACTCCGCCTCAACGCTGCTCCATGCCAGCCCGAACTGGGACGTGCAGGAACCGCTCGCCACGAAAATGGAGGCCCAGCCTCCCGACCGGCCGGTCTTCGACCTGATGCCGCCGCGCTACCGATCCTATGAGTACGAGTTCGAGCGTTACTGGCATTTTTTCCAGACGTGGGGCCGCGTCGGCTACAATCCCGCCACGCCGCCCGAGGTGTGGCAGCACGAGTTCCAACGTCGCTTCGGCGCCGCCGCCCCGCACGTCGAGGCCGGCCTGCACCGCGCCTCGCAGGTGCTGCCGATGATCGTCGCGGCGGTTTATCCTTACCGTCTTTTCCCCACCACCCGCGGCTGGGCCGAACGCCAGAGCCTCGGGGCGGCGCTGGCCGATTACGCCAACAACGAGGGCTCGGATCCCGAACAGTTCGAAAATTTCGTGGAGGCCGCGAAGCGCATCGTGGCCGGAGGCACCACGGCAAAGCGCACGCCGGACGCGACCAGCCGCTGGTTCGACGAAACGGCGGACGCCGTCCTCGCCTCGGTGCAGGCGGCCGTGGCGAACGCCGGGCCGAACCCCGGCCGGGAATTCGAAACCACGGTTACCGACCTGCGCATTCTCGCGCACCTCGCCCGCTTTCACGCGCGCCGCTCCATTGCGGCGGTGCACTACAATCTTTTCAAACGCTCGCTGCGCCTCGCGGAGCTGGTCGCCGCCACCTTTGCGGAAAAAGACGCCGTCGCGGCCTGGCGCGCGCTCGTGGCCGCGGCGGGCGACCGCTATTCGTTCGACCTCGCGATGGGCGCGCGCAACCACCGGCTCGCCGGTCACTGGCGCGATGAATTGAAGGATCTCGAAGCGGGACTCGCCGAGCTCGAGGCCCAGTGCTGCTCGCCCGACGAGGCGGTGATGAAGGAAAAAGTCTGGCAACCCGCCACCGGCGGCGACCGCGCACCACCCCGCGTGCAACACGAACGCATCCGCGTCGCGCGCGCCGGGCAGCCGCTGCGCCTCGTCGCCCGCGTCACCGATCCCTCGGGCGTGCAGACGGTACGCGTCCACTACCGCCCGGTCACCCAATTCGAGGACTACACGATCGCCGATCTGCAGCCGACCGGTGAGCCCGGCGAATACGCCGTCACCGTCCCCGGCGCCGCGATCGCCGCCACGCGCGACTTCATGTACTTCCTCGAAGTCATCGACCGCGCCGGCAACGGCGCGCTTTGGCCCGACCTCGCACAGGAAACGCCGTATGTGATCGTCGACGTGGCGCGCGATTGACCCCGGAAACCGCTCCTGCCGTTCCGCGTGGGACGGATGAAGCATGCCTCCGAACCGCGACGGCGGAATCCCCGCCACTTTCCCCCACCCAACGCGTCGAATCCCACGATGAATAAACCGGTCCTCAACGCGCTCCTTCTCGGGTTGGCCCTCGCGTGTGCCGGCGTGCTGGGCTGGATCTGGCTCCAGCGTCCGGGACCGCGCGACAAAACGGCGGCACGATCTGCGGGCGCCGCGCGTGGGCTGGACTCTTCGTCAAACGGATCCGCCGCCGGCAAGGCGGCGTCCGCGTCCGACGCGGAGGCGTTGATCGCGACCCTGACGCGTATGCTGACCCGTGCCGATGTCCGGGCGCGGGAAGCCCTCCTCTCGTTCAAGGACGAAGCCGCGTTCCGCCGTTTTCTCGAGCGCGCCGGCTCCTCCGGCCTCACCGTGCTGGGCCGGCTCGACGGGCTCCGCAGCGTCCGGGTGCGCTACGACCGGCTCGCCGCGCTGCAAAACGAGCTGCGGCAGAACGCCGCCGACTATGCCGCCGTCGGCGCCAACCCACTGGTCAACCTCCCCCGCGCTCCCGCGCAGGAGGATCGCGCGGCAGTCGACCAGGTGCCGTTCGGCAACGAAACCCTCGCCTTTCTCGGCGCCGCCGGCGACCGGAGCAACTGGGGCCGCGGCACCACGATCGCGATTCTCGACACGGGGCTCGCCCCCGACTCCACGTTCGGCACCAACCGGATTCAATATCTCGACGTCGGGCTGGGCTCCGTTCCCGGCCGGGGATCCGAGGACGGGCACGGCACCGCCGTCGCGGCCCTCGCCGGCGGCGCGGCCACCGATGCACCGGGAGTGGCGCCAGCCGCCAATCTGCTGAGCATCCGCGTGACCGATGCCAGCGGCACCAGCGATCTCTTCACGATCGCCCAGGCGATCGTCGCCGCGGTGGATGCCGGCGCCCGCATCGTCAACATCAGCCTCGGCGGCTATGGCACCAACGCCACGCTCGACGCCGCGATCGCCTACGCGGGCGACCGCGGAGCGGTGATCGTCGCCGCCGCGGGCAACGATCAGGCGGCACAGCTCGCGTGGCCGGCGGCAAACCCGTCGGTGATTTCCGTGGGTGCGGTCGACCGGGCGGAGCAGCAGGTCGCGTTCTCCAACTCGGGTCCGCAGCTGAAACTCAGCGCCCCCGGCTACGGCGTGCAAACCGCCTGGCTCGACGGCACCCGCGCCTACGTCGACGGCACCTCCGCCAGCGCCCCGCTCGTGGCCGGCGCGATCGCCGCGCTGATTTCGCAAAGCCCGGGCCTTTCCCCGCAGGATGCCGCGCAACTGCTCATGCGTACGGCCAGCGATGCCGGGGCCCCGGGCGCCGACGCCGCTTTCGGCGCGGGCATTCTCAACCTGGGCTGGGCCATGAACAGCAGCACTCCCGGCTACATCGACACGGCGGTGTCCAGTCACTCCTTCGACGCCGCCACCAACCAAATGCAGTTCGTGGTGCAGAACCGCAGCAGCCAGGCCGTCGCCGGATTGAACCTCAACGTTACCGCCGGAGCGGATGCGACCGACTACCCGATCCCGAGCCTCGCCGCCGGCGAAAGCTACGTCGTGAAGGTTCCCGTGGACGACACGGCATTGAAAGCCGCCGGAACGCTGCGCTTCACCACGCAGCTCGCCAACCCGGCGGGATTCACCGACCGCGTGCCGGGAAACAATCGCAAGGCGAGCGTGCTCACGCCGCCGGGCAGGCCGTAGCGCCCACCGCCAGGCGGTGCCGGCTGCCCCGTGACTGCGCGGCGTCGCGATGGCGGCGCACCCGTTCTTGCCTTCGCCGTCGCGACCCGAACACTCGGCGGCCCCACCATGATCTTCGAACATTTCGCCCTCAACGTCCCGCAACCCGCCGCCCACGCCCAGTGGTACGTGCAGCATCTCGGCTTCAAAATCGTCCGCCGCCGCGAGGACGCACCGTTCACGCACTTCCTCGCCGACGAAACCGGCCGGACGATCTTCGAGCTCTACGCCAACACCAAGGTGGCGATCCCTGACTACGCCGCGGCCCACCCTCTCAGCTTTCACCTCGCGGTCGTCGCCACCGATGCCGCGGCGGAAAGTGCCCGACTGCAAAAGGCCGGCGCCAAACTTTTTCTCGAGGAGCCGCAGCCCGACGGGACCATGCTGATCATGCTGCGCGATCCCTGGAACGTGCCGCTGCAACTTTGCCAGCGCACGGTCCCCTTCCCCCGGCCCTGAGTCGGGGATGGAACGACGGGGGGCCGCGAACCGCAATCCGCCGCCCCGGATTACTTCCGCGCAGTTGCATCCCTCACCCGCGTGGTGCGTCATACGTGCTGATGCAGCGCCCCGCCACCGAACGCACTTCCAGTCGGCAGGACTGGTGGTGGATCTTCGATCCCAGCCTCAGCCTGCGCGCGTGGGCGGCGCTCACGATCGGTGGGGGCGCGCTCCTCTTCACCCTGCTGCTGGGCTGGGCTGCGAGCACGCTCCTGCGCCGTCACCTCGAAAACCAGCTCGGCCCGACCTTCGAAACGCTGGCCTTTCAGATCAGCGACAAGCTCGATCGTTCCTTCTACGAACGCGTGCGCGAGCTCCAGTTTTCCGCCGGGCTCCCGCCCTTGCGGACAGCCGGGACCGCTCCCGCCGAACGCCGGCGGCTGCTCGACTCCGTGCTCGATGCCTCGCCGGACTTGGCGTGGGTGGGTTTTGTCGACCTCAACGGCAAAATTGTTTCCGCCACCCAGGGCCTGCTGGAAAACACCAGTGTCGCCGAAACCGCCTGGTTTCGCGGCGCCCGGGAAAAGCCCTCTGCCGGTAGCGTCCACGAAATGCCCGACTTCGCCCGCCGCCTGCAGGACTCGGGTGACGAGACCGCCTCACGCTTCGTCGAAATCGCCGTCCCTGTCACCAACCCCGAAGGCCGGCAGATCGGGGTGCTCGCGGCGTTGGTCCGCTGGTCGACCGCCCGCGCCATCCAGCTTTCGGTTGTGCCCGAAGCCGCCACCCGCGAGCGCCTCGGGGTCACGATCTACGCGCTCAGCGGCGACGTCTGGCTCGACTCGGGCGGAACGGGCTGGACCGCCCCGCCCGCTCCGCCCGCGGTGCCGGACGCAAAGCGTTTTCGCGGTTCGATGACGGAAGCCCAGACGTCGGGGCCGCCCTATCTCACCGGCTACGCGCGCGGCCGCGGCTTTCGCGACTTCCGGGGGCTGGGCTGGCTGGTCACCGTGCGGCAACCGGTGGCCGATGCGTTCGCCGGAGTGCGTACGCTGCAGCGCTCGATGGCCATCTGGGGCTTCCTCGTCGCCGGCGTGTTCACCGCCGCAGCGTGGTGGTCGGCCGGGAAACTGGCGCGACGTCTCACCGCCGTCGCCACCGCCGCCCGCCGGATCCGCCACGGCGACGTGTTGACTGTCATCCCGCTCCAGCACGGCGACAGCGAAATCGAAAAGATGTGCGGCGCGGTCGGCGAGCTGGTCGAGGATTTCCGGCGCAAGGAAGAAAAGGTTGCGGCGGCCCAACCCAAGGGGCCCGACAACCGGCCCTACTAGCCGGGAACGGCGCGGGCCGGCCCCGGCGAGTGCGGACCGGAGCGTTACGTTGAGTTTGTACGCCGGGACGCCCACCGGCCGAACGTGAAGCCTTCCGTGCGACCTCAGGTCGCACGCCACCGTCATCACCGTTTGTCCTTTCTCCCTCTCACTCCCATGAACATCTCCGCCCGGCGCATTGTTCGGAGCCTGTTGTTGACCGCCGGCCTGCTCGCCCGGCTGTTCCACTTCGCCGATCTCCCGGATCGATTCGAACCGGTCGGCCTATGAATCGTGGCCCATCGAGGTCCAGGAGGCCGTGCTGAATGGTCAGGCGAAAAAAGGCATGACACCCGAACAGGTCGAGATGGCTCTGGGCAAACCCTCGCAAGTCGTCGCCCGCTCCGGGAAAAACGGCGAGGACGAGGGGTGGGTCTACCGGAAGGGCACCACCGGATCGTCGATCCTCAACAATACCGGCGTCGCCGTCGATCTCGACTGGGCGAAGCCCAACCTCGCCGCCGGAAATTCCGAATAAGGCCGGCGCGCCGCCGGCCCGGCCGAGCGGCCCGGACCACGCAAGACCCAGGCGACGGCATCACGGTTGAACGGGAAAGTTTCGCCCGCTCTGCCGTTGAAATCCGGCTTTCTATCGCCCGGGGAAATCATAGAACAAAACGATGATTCGCTTTCTTCTCCGCCCCCTCGCCGGCTGCCTCGTGCTCGCATCGGCGGCCGCCTTCGCCGCCGATTCCTCAGCGTCCGGATCCCTCCGGGCCGGCGCCGCCCGCATCGATATCACGCCCGCCCCCGACGCCGCGCTCCCCATGAGCGGCTACGCCGGCCGCATCGAGGGCTTCAAATCGATCCACGACAACCTCCACGTCCGTGCGATCGTCGTCGACGACGGCTCCCAATCGGCCGCGCTCATCGGCGTGGAAGTGGTCGGCATGTCCCACGCCTTCTGGGAAAAAGCCTCCCGGCGCGTGACCCAGGAGACGGGCATCCCGACCGAAAACATCCTGCTGGCGGGCACCCACACCCACGCCGCGCCCGCCATCGGCACCTACAACGAACGCGTGGAAGGCGAAGCCGCCCGCGCCAAACGCACGGCTTACGTGCAAAAAGTCGAAGATGCCATCGTCGCCTCGGTTCGCCAGGCGAAGACGAATCTCCAGCCCGCGCGCATGGGCTACGGCACCGGCCAGGCCAAGGTGAACATGAACCGCCGCGCGCCCAACGGCGAAGGCGGGTGGATGCTCGGCAACAATCCCGACGGCGTTTCCGACAAGACCGTCGTCGTGATCAAATTCGAAACCCTCGCCGGCGAACCCTTCGCCATCTTCAGCAATTACTCCGTGCACGGCACCGTCATGGGCCAGGGCAACCTGCAGATCAGTGCCGATCTCCCGGGCGCCACCGCCCGCGTTGTCGAGCAACATTACGGCGACAAGGTCGTCTCGCCCTGGACCAGCGCCGCCGCCGGCGACCAGGATCCGATTTACCGCACGGGAACAAGTTTCCCAAATCTCGCGGCGCTCGGCCAGGTCCTCGGCAGCGAGGTGATCCGCGTGGCGGACGCGATCAAGACGTCGCCCCGGGGCAAAATCCGCGCGCTGCAAAAGACCGTCAGCTGCCCCGGCAAACGCACCGTGCAACCCCCGGGCAAAAACCGGGAATATAAATTCGAGGATGCCGATCCCGTTTCGATCCGGCTGTCCCTGCTCGTGATCAACGATATCGCGATTGCCGGGGTGTCCGCCGAGGTTCTCACCAACATCGCCTCGCGGCTGAAACTGGAATCACCGCTCACCAAGACGTTCATGGTCACCCACTGCAACGGCTCGAGCGGCTACATCCCGGACGATGCCGCCTACGATCAGGTGAGCTACGAGATCACGACGACGCGCGTGAAACGGGGCTGCGCCGAGAACGCCATCGTGAACGGCTTCCTCGAAATGATCGCCCAGGTGTTCTGAGGTTCGCCGGCGCCCGCCGGCCGGCGATGCCGGTCGATCCAGCACGCCCACGCCACCGCGCACACGACGGCCCCCGCTCGATATTTCCGCGCGAACTGGTAGACGGCGCCGAAGAGCAGCGCCCAGACCAGCACCATCGCCAGGCTGCGCGTGACGGGATAATGCGTGAACCCGAGCGGCGGCCCCTTGGCGCCCGGCGCGAGTTCGACGCGCTCCACGCCGACGAGCAACAGCGTCGGCCAGACCAGATCAATGAGTTGCGCCGCCAGAAACAACGTGCCCAACGACACCCGCGGCGCCGCCTTCTTCAGCGCCAGGCCTGCTCCAAAATATCCGATAAACAGGGTGAAATCGTTTCGGGATTTTTCCGCCCCGGGGTCCCCGCCCCCGAAGCCCATCCGATCAGGGCGCGGCCGCCCGTCCGCCTTCGACGGGCGGCAGGGCGAACGCCACATACGCGTCGCCGGATTTCGTGCCGATCTTGCCACCGCCACACGCGATGACGACGTATTGCCGGCCGTCGACCTCATAAGTGGATGGCGTCGCGTAGCCGCCCGCGGGCAGCGTGGTTTCCCAGAGCTGCTCGCCGGTCGCCGTGGAAAACGCGCGGAATTTTTCGTCCTTGGTGGCGGCGATGAACAGAACCCCCCCCGCCGTCACGACCGGCCCGCCGTAGTTTTCCGTCCCGGTCGGCGGCACGCCCTGCGCCGTGAGTTCCGGCAGTTCCCCGAGCGGCCGGCGCCAGAGATACTCGCCGGTGTTGAGGTCGATCGCGCTGAGCTGCCCCCATGGCGGCCGCAGCGCCGGGTAACCGTCCGGATCGAGAAACCGGTTGTAGCCCGTCGTCACATACGGACTCTTCCCCGCCACGCGCGGGGCCCGTTCGTCGCGCGCCGGCGCGGGATCGTCGGCGCCCGGAGTCGCCAGGTGCCGCGCCAGCGCCTGCCGGGAACGCTCGGGCAGAAATCCGAACGAGGGCATCACCCCGCGGCCCGTGCGCAACAGGGCCGCGATGTCCGCGGGCTTCAGCCGCGATCCGACATTCACGAGGCTCGGGATGTTCTGCGCCGCGTTGCCCTCGTAGTTCACGCCGTGGCACGACATGCAGAGCTGCGCGTAGAGCGACCGCGCGCCGCCCTCAAAGAGCGACGTCGGCACCATGGTAAGGATCCACGCCATCTCGTTGCTGTTGACGTAGAGTACGCCGTGCGGATCGACCGCCGGACCACCCCACTCCGCCCCGCCGTCGAAGCCCGGCAGCACGATCGTGCCGCGTTCGCTGGGCGGATCGAAGGGCCGGTGCGGGCTGGCCGCGCGCAGCCGGTCGAGCACCGAGCTCCGGGCCGCCGGCGTGCGGTTGGTCACTTCGGCCTCGGTAAAGAGCTGTCGCGCAAACGGTGCCGGCTTCAGCGGCAAGGGCTGCGTCGCCGCGGCCACCTCGCCCTTGAGCAGGGAAGGCGGCACCGGTTCCTCGCGCCACGGGAAAAGCGATTCGCCCGTCTCCCGATTGAAGACCCAGACATGCCCCGACTTCGTGACCTGCGCGACGGCCGCGATCGTGCGTCCGTCGCGCACCACGTTACACAGCACCGGCGCCGCGGGCAGGTCGCGGTCCCACATGTCGTGATGGACAAATTGAAAATGCCATTTGCGTTTGCCGGTCGTGGCATCGAGCGCGATCAGGCAGTTCGCGAACAGATTGTCCCCCACCCGGTCGCCGCCCCAGAAATCGAAGGTCGCCGAACCAGTGGGCACGAAGGCGAGGCCCCGCTCGTGGTCGATCGCAAGGCCGGCCCAGCAATTTGCGCCACCCGCGGTTTTCCAGGCATCCGCCGGCCACGTGTCGTACCCAAATTCGCCCGGGGAAGGAATGGTGTGAAAAATCCAACGGCGTTGACCGGTGCGCACGTCGTAGGCGCAAATGTGACCCGGAGCCGCCGGGGCCGGGCCTTCCCCCAACCGCATCGGCACGATGAGGAGATCGCGGAACACGGCCACGGGCGTCGTGCCCGTGACGCTCAATCCGGTCACGTCGCGATCGAGCCCGCCCATCAGGTCGATCCGCCCTTGGTCGCCAAAGCCCTTGATCACCGTGCCGGAATCCGGATCGATCGCGTAAACGTAACGGCCCGCCGTCATCAGGAGCCGGCGTTCCTTGCCTTCGTGCCACCAGCCCAGTCCGCGGCTCACGCCGCGGCCCGCCGCCTCGTTCCCCCGGCCGAAGGGATCGAAGCGCCAGCGCTGGCGGCCCGTCGCCGCATCGAGCGCGAAGACCTCCAGCTGCGGGGTGGTGCCATAGAGCACGCCATCGATGACGAGCGGGTTGCACTGGATCTGCGACCGGTCGCTGGCCGACGCGTCGCCCGTGCGAAATTCCCACGCACGTTGCAGTTTTGCCACGTTGCGCGTGTCGATCCCGCGCAATTGGGAGTAATGCGTTCGCCCGGCGTCGCCGAGGTAGTCGGACCAATTTCGGTCCGCCGCCGCGGCAAGGACCGAGAGACTGCCGAGCCAGAGGGCCAGAAACGAGAGGGGCTGCTTCATGGGTGGCCCAGACGTCTAGGAACATCGGGCCGGCGAAACCAGCCTGGAATCCGGCCGCCCGCTCTCCCCTGCCGGCCGCTGCTTGCACCCGGCCACGCGCTGCGGTTGGGTAAACGCGCATGCCTTCCTCTCCCCTTGCAGCCCGCGGCGTCGTTCGCTGGGGCCTCCTCGGTTGCGGCGACGTCACGGAAATCAAAAGCGGGCCCGGCTTTCAAAAAGCGCGCGGCTCCCAACTCGTCGCCGTGATGCGGCGCCAGGGCCCCCTCGCCGCCGACTACGCCCGGCGCCACGGCGTGCCTCGGTGGTACGACAACGCCGCCGCCCTGGTGAACGACCCGGAGGTCGACGCCGTCTGCATCGCGACACCGCCGGGCGCGCATCTCGAGGGCATCGCGCTGGTGGCCGCGGCCGGCAAGCCCGCCTACGTCGAAAAGCCCATGGCGCGCCACACGCCGGAATGCGACGCGATGATCGCGGCCATGGACGCCGCCCGACAGAAATTATTCGTCGCGTATTACCGCCGCGCGCTGCCGCGTTTCCTGAAAGTGAAGGAACTGCTCGCGGGCGGCGCCGTCGGGACGCTGACCGCCGTCGCTTACCGCATGGCGATGCCGCTGCCGGCCGACCCCGAGACCGCCCGCCGTGCCTGGCGGCTCGATGCGACTCACTCCGGCGGCGGGTTGTTGCTCGATGTCGGTTCCCACGTGCTCGATCTCTTCGATTTCTTCTGCGATCCGCTCGAACAGATCGCCGGCCATGCCGCGCAACTGGCCACCCGCGCCAACGTCGAGGATGCCGTCGCCATCACCTTTCTCACCGCCGCCGGCGTCCCCGGCTCCGCCACGTGGAATTTCTCCAGCCACGCGCACCAGGACCTGCTCGAATTCTCCGGCACAAAAGGGCGCATCGCGCTCTCGGTCTTCGGCAACGAACCCGTCCGTTTCGAAACGGCGCAAGGCGTGGAGTCGTTCGACTTGCCCAATCCACCCCACGTGGCCCAACCGCTCATCCAAACCGTCGTCGACGATCTCCTCGGCCGGGGCACCTGCCCAAGCACGGGCGAGTCAGCGCGCCGCACCTCCGCCGTCATGGACGCGATCCTTGAGAATTACTACGGCGGGCGCGGCGACGCCTTTTGGACGCGCCCCCTGAGCTGGCCGGGCCGCACTCGCTCGCCCGCCCCGACAGCGAACTCCGTCTCCGGGATTTGACCACCCACTCCTTCGTCCTCAACCGTGCCACCACCCCAACCTCCCATGACTAAACTTTCCGGAAAACGCGCCCTGGTCACCGCCGGCGCCCAGGGCATCGGCCTCGCGATCAGCCGCCAGCTCCTCCACGCGGGCTGCGATGTCTTCGTGCATTACCACACGAGCGCCGACGGCGCGAAGGCGCTCGAGGCCGAGGCGAAGACGCTCGGACGCCGTTGCGCCAGCGCGAGCGCCGATCTCACGTCCACGGAAGGCTGCAATCCCCTCGTCGCCGCCGCGGTCTCCTTCCTCGGCGGACTCGACGTGCTCATCAACAACGCCGGTTCGATGGTCGCCCGCAAAACGCTGGCGGAATCCGAGGACGATTTCTGGGCCGAGACGATGTCGCTCAACCTCGGCAGCACGCGGCGCGTCTCGCGCGCCGCCACCCCGGACCTGATCGCCGCGGCCAAGACCGGCGGCGGGGCCAGCATCGTCAATCTCTCCTCCCTCGCCGGGCGCAACGGCGGCGGGCCGGGGGCCATCGCCTATGCGACCGCGAAGGGCGCGATGCTGACGTTTACCCGCGGACTCGCCCGCGAGCTCGGTCCGCAGGGCGTGCGGGTGAACGCGCTGGCGCCAGGCCTGATCCTCGGCTCGACGTTCCACGCCACGCATACGCCACCCGACGCGCAGCGCGGCATCATCGCCGGCATTCCGCTGGGCCGCGCGGGCAACCTGGATGATGTCGCCCGCGCGACGGTCTTTTTCGCGAGCGAGTTCGACGGCTTCATCACCGGCGCCACCCTCGACATCAACGGCGGCGTGCTCGGCGCCTGATCGCGCGGGTGCGGCATGAATTTTTCCGGCCAGGTCGTCTGGATCACCGGCGCGTCGTCGGGCATCGGCGAGGCGCTGGCGCGGCGCTTCGCCCGGGAAGGCGCCCAGCTTATCCTGTCTAGCCGGCGCCCCGAAGAACTCGAACGGGTGCGCCGCACCTGCGAGCGCCCTGACGACCACGCCGTCGTGCCGCTCGACCTGACTCACGGCGAAACCTTCCCCGGCATCGTCGCCGCCGTCCTCGCCCGCCACGGCCACATCGACGTGCTGGTGAACAACGGCGGCGTGAGCCAGCGCGCGCGGGCCGCCGATGCGACGCTGGACGTGGAGCGGGCGCTGATGGAGGTGGATTATTTCGGACCGGTGGCGCTCACGAAAGCGGTGCTGCCCTCGATGCTGGCACGGCGCGCCGGGCACATCGTCGTCGTCAGCAGCGTGATGGGCTACGTCGGCACGCCCGGGCGTTCCACTTATGCCGCGGCCAAGCACGCGCTCCACGGTTACTTCGACTCGCTGCGCGCGGAGGTCTGGCGCGAGAACGTCGCCGTGACGCTCGTGTGTCCGGGCTACGTGCAGACCGCGGTGTCCGCCCATGCGCTCGACCCGCGCGGCGAAAAACGCGGGCAGGCGGACGAGACGCACCGGCGCGGCATTCCGGCGGACCGCTGCGCCGCGAAAATCGTGCGCGGCATCGCGCGCGGGCAGGAGGAGATTTTCGTCGGCGGCCCGGAAGTCGCCGCGATCTACCTCATGCGCCTCGCCCCGTGGCTGTTTTCGCGCATCGTGCGGCGGTTGAAATTCAGCGTCTGACCGCCCGCCGGCCGGTCGCGGGCAGCTCCCCGGCCGCTTACGCGAAGCTGCCGCCGGGCACGATCCCGAGCGCCTTGCGGCGGCGCCGGCGGTCCGCCGCCGCGTGCCGCGCGTAGCCGCTGCGCCGGTGTTCCGCGAGCGGATCGGCGGGGAGACGGTTCGCCTTGCGCCACGCGGCGAGCGCCGGCGCCACATCGGTGAAGAACGCCCGCTTCAGCAGCAGTTCGGCGTCGACGACGTTGTTCGCCGCCTGCGCCCGGCGCAGCGCGTCGTGGTCGACGAGCGCGGCCTTCGCGTAAAGTTCCTGCGCCATCACCACCGTCTGGATCGTCGCCTCGATCTTCGGCTTCTCGTTGTGGCACTGGTCGATCATGTAGGCGATCTTCGGCCTGCGCCCGCGATCCGCAGCGAAGAAGTGGATCTCGTGGAAAATGCGGAAGACCTGATACGGATCGATCGAACCGAGTGTGAGGTCGTCGTCCGCGTAACGGCGGTCGTTGAAATGGAAGCCCCCAAGCATGTCCTCGTCGAGCAGCCAGGCCACGATCTGCTCGATGTTTTGCGCCGCGTAATGGTGGCCGGTGTCGACCAGCACCTTCGCCCGCGGGCCCGCCTTGCGCGCGAGCAGGCAGGCCATGCCCCAGTCGGCGATGTCGGTCGCGTAGAACGCCGGCTCAAACGGCTTGTATTCGACGAGCATGGTCTGCTTCGGCCCGAGCCGCCGGTGCAGCGCACGCAGCGATTCCTCGAACGCCCGCTTGCGACCGCGGATGCTGCCCTGCCCCGGATAGTTCGTGCCGTCGGCAAACCACAGGGAAATGCATTCGCTGCCGACCGCGCGCCCGATCGCGACGGAGTCGACGCAATGCTGCAAAGCGCGCGCCCGCACCGCCGGATCGTTGTGCCCGAACGAACCCCACTTGTAGCACTGGTCCTGAAAAAGATTCGGATTGATCGCGCCGATCTTCACCCCGTGCTTCCGCGCGAGCCGCGCCACCGCCTTCGGATCCTCGCCCGGTTTGAAATCCCACAGCACGTGCACCGCCACGGTCGGGCAGCAGCCGGTCAGCGCATGCACATGGCCCGCGTCCGCGAGCTTGTCGCCGATGTCGATGGCCGCGGCGTCCTGGAAAAACTTGCCGAAGCGCGTGCCCGTGTCAGCGAAGCCCCACGAGGGCGTCTCGACCACAAACGTTTCCAAGGCGGCCCGGGCACGACGGAGTTGGGAGGGGGTCATGGCAGGCGTCCGTTGGAGCACCATTGCCGGCCGCGGACAATCCTTCTTCTGCTCCGACGCGCCCGCCTTCCCGGCGAAAGGGCTACACCTCGTTGAAAGCCACGGCGCGATTCCGGCCGGCGGCCTTGGCCGCGTAAAGCGCCTTGTCCGCCGCGTTCAGCAGTGCGAGACCCGATTTCGCATCCTCCGGCATCGCCGCCGCCCCCGCGCTGATCGTGATGTTCAGCGGCACCTTTTCCGCGACGACGATCGGTTCCAGCTCGACCGCCGTGCACAGGCGATTGGCCGTCTCGAGGGCCCCGGCCCGGTCCGTCTGCACCAGGATGATCGCCAGCTCTTCGCCGCCAAAACGCACCACGCGATCGACCGTGCGCACCTCGTCGGAAATCCGGCGCGCCACTTCCTTCAGCACCACATCCCCGGCGGCATGGCCGTGGGTATCGTTGACGCGTTTGAAGTGATCGATGTCCAGCATGACGAGCGCGAGCGAATGTCCGAACCGTTCGGCGCGTTCTTCTTCCTCGAAGATGATGCGCTCAAACTCGCGCCGGTTGAGCAGGCCGGTGAGCTGGTCGCGCGTGGCCAGCCGGTGCAGCGCCTCCAGCGTCTCGCCCAGTTTCAGCGCGTAACGCAGCGAGCGCTCGAGCATCCGCGGGGTGATCTCGCCCTTGACCAGGTAGTCCAGCGCGCCGGCGTTCATCGCGGCGATGTCTACGCGCTGGGCCGTCTCCGCGGTGAGGAACACAATGGGCGCGCGGTTGCCGCGCGCCGTTGCCTCCTGAATCAACTGCAGGCCGTCGCGCTCGCCGAGCTGGTAGTCCAGCAGGCAGGCCGCATAGGCGCCGGTCATGAGCTTCGCGATGCCGTCCTCGTACGTCGCGGCCCACTCGAGTTGGTAGCGCTCGCCCTCGAAATTATTGAAATGCGCCTGCGTCAACCGGAACTGCAGCCGGTCGTCGTCGATCAGCAGGATTTTCCGTGTCATGGCGCTTCAAACAGGCCCGTGGTCCGGCGGCCCGCAAGGCGAAATTCCTGCGCAAGACGTGCGCGCGCCATGCCGGTGGGATGCTCGCTCATCGCACCGCCGGTCCTCCCCGGACGACGCCGGCCGCGAGGTCCGCGGCCCGGGCTGCGATCGCCGGCACGATCTTCGCCCGGTCGGCCAGGTGTTCGCGAATGCAGTTCACGAGCGCGCTGCCCACCACCACCCCGTCCGCCTGCGCCGCCACCTGCGCCACCTGCGCCCGCGTGCCGAGGCCGAACCCCACCACCATGGGCAGGGACGTCTTCGCCCGGATGCGCGCAACGGCCTCGGGGATGTTGCCCGCCACCTCGTCGCGCACGCCGGTCACCCCTTCGCGCGAAACGTAGTAAATGAATCCCGTCGTGACGGCGGCGATGCTCGCGATCCGCGCGTCGGGCGTCGTCGGCGCGATGATGAAGACCGTCTCAAGCCCGTGCTTGCGACAGGCCGCGGCCAGCTCGCCCGCCTCCTGCGGCGGCAGGTCGAGCGTCAGGATCCCGTCCGCGCCGGCGGCCCGGGCCGCGCCCACGTAGGCGTCGACGCCATTCGAGAACACGAGATTGTAGTAGGTGTAGAACACGATCGGCGCGTCACTGAACTCGCGGATGCGGCGCACCAGCTCGAACACCCGCGCGGCCGTCATGCCGCTTTCGAGGGCGCGCTGCGCCGCGAGTTGGTTCGTCAGGCCGTCGGCCAGCGGATCCGAGAACGGCACGCCCAGTTCCAGCAGGTCGACGCCGTTGGCCAGCAGGGCGCGGCAGATTTCCACCGACGTTTCGAAATCGGGATCGCCGGCGCAGACATACGCCACGAAGACGGCGCGATTTTGCGCCCGGGCGCGGGCAAAGGTTTGGGCGATGCGTGACATGGAAGTTCGGAAGGGCGCGTGGTTCGCGGCCAAAGGCGGACATCAGCCAAAACGGGGCGGCGGTGCAAAGAGATTCTGGCCACCGCCCCGCGCCGCCGGACCGGCCTACTTCAGCTCGAAATCGACCACCACCGGGCGGTGATCGGAAAGAATCGAACGCACCACCTCGCACTTCACGTTCACGCAACCCGCGGGCAGAAAAATAAAATCGAGCGCCCGCCGCGGCAGCGGCGACGGAAACGTCATCCCCGCGACGGGGTGCAGCACGTAGTCGCAATAGTCCGAGAGATGGCTGAGCAGCGACGCGGTGGCATCGTCGCGCGTGCCGGGGTTGTTGAAGTCCCCGCAGATGATCGGCGGGATCCGCCAGGTGCCGGCGTGCAGGCGGTGCTTTTCGCGAAGCCAGGTCAGCAGGCGTTCGAGCTGTTTCAACCGGGCGGCGCGCGAGCTGAAAGGGAGGTGGAGGTTGACGATCGGGATGCACGCGTCGCCGATCTCCAACTCGACGTAGAGAAACCCCTTTTCGCCGAGCCGGCGCTGGCCGAAGGCGACGGTTTCCGCGGCGCGGATCGGATACCGGGACAGCAGCGCGTTGCCGTAGCTGAGATTGAGCAGGCCGGTGCGGCGGTTGTTGATGCCGAACACCGTGTGCGGAAACCGCGTGTGGACGCGCAGGTAGTCGAGGTGGTCGAAATTGCCGGCCCAGCGGGAGCGTTCGTCGATCTCCTGAAGCGCCACGATGTCGGGCGCGAGGCGGTCCAGCAACCCGGCGATCTTCCGCAGGTTGACCCGTAACTTTCGCTGAGTCGTCAGACCCTGGATGGGCGTCAGTCCCCGCCCGTGGGCGATATTGAACGTGACGAGTCTCAGGCGCTGCATGGCTGCCATGATCCTAAAACGCCGAACCGCAGCAGCAACCGCAAACGCGGGGACGCCCGCCGGCTAGCGGCCGATGATGTCATTGCGAAGCGCGCCGCGGCGGTGAAGTGGTGCAAGCAAGCGCGCGCCCACGCCAGGACCGACCAAGGCAAGCCGTGGAAATATTCCAAGGTCAGCGCTGGTCACGGTCTGCTGCATAAACAATCCTGGCTGCGGCCCCGCGCAGGTTTCCAGATTCCAGAGTTTTATTCGCGCCCAAAGTTCTCGATTTGATCCACGCCGGGTGAGCGGCCTCAACTTTTTGAGCCACCCCGAGTGTTAGTCCGGGATGTTGTTATGGGTTGAATGCGCCCCCCCGCCCCATGTCCTCTGCTTGCACCGCGAATGGCGTTGGCCGCTCTATGCCGTAGAGGGCGAAAACACCCCGAGGTGGAACGAAAAAGGGGGACACAAAGGGGACCCCAAACCGCAGCCGCTCTTTTTTAGCCCCAATTTTCTGCTCTAAATAACCCCGTTATTCATTGCTGAATAAGGAGATTAAAAATGGGGCGGCCAGCGGGATTGGTTGGCCTGCGGCCAAGTGCCTTGCACTAGCGCTGCTGCGCGCCCCTTCTCCGCGCTTCGCGCTCCGTCAAACCCGCTCGCGAGTGTCCGATGTCGGCCTGCGGCCTCGGAACTCGTCCCGTCTCTTTTAAATGGGGCGGCCAACGGGACTCGAACCCGCGACCCCAAGATTCACAATCTTGTGCTCTAACCAACTGAGCTATGACCGCCGTAAGGGTCGGAGAAAATCGGGAGCGGGGTTCGCACTGTCAACTTTTAGTTCGGAGGCCCGATTGGAAGCGCGGCTGTCGGACTGGCATCGAACCCGCGACCCCAAGATTCATTCTGCCGGCCCGCAGAATGCTCTAACCAACTGAGCTAAACGCCCGCCGCCGCCGTCGCCATGGGGCCTTACCCGCTTCGGGTCTCACTACACGCCTCCCGAAAAGCCGGGGTTACCGGTGCCCGCCAATCACGGAAAAGACAAAACCGCCTCCCCGTACCGGCCGCAGGCACGTGGGCGAAGAAAGGCGAACCCTCGCACCGTCCCACAGCCAGCGCATCGGATCACAGCATGTATTCGGAGCAAAATCCTGCGGTGCGGCTGGACCTTTGCCCGGGACTTCTGCTAGGGAACAGGGATCGTCTCGGGGCTCCGGCCCCGTTTTACCCTCAATCGCCCCCTTGCCTCCCGGCGAAATTGCGGTGCTTCAGCCCGCGTTTCGCCAACCCTCAAGAAACCCAACGTGGGCTGAAGCCCCGCGCCACAAAACAAGTCATCCCATGAAATTCACCCGCAGACAGTTCATCGGCTCGTCGGCCTCGGCCGTCATCGTCGGAGGCATGAAAGCCCAGGGCAAAGTGTTCGGGGCCAACAACCGGATTCGTATGTGCACGATCGGTTTCAACGGCCAGGGCAGCAGTCACATCAAGGAAGTCCTCGAGCTCAAGGATCAGGCCGAGTACGTCGCACTCTGCGATGTCGACGCCAACGTCCTCGCCAAAGGCGCCCAAACGGTGACCAAGGCGCAAGGCAAGGCGCCGAAGTTGTACAAGGACATGCGCGAGGCGCTCCAGCAGAGCGACATCGACGCCGTCTCGATCGCGACGCCGAATCACTGGCACACCCTCGCCGCCACCTGGGCGCTGCAGGCCGGGAAGCATGTCTACGTGGAAAAGCCCATGGCCCATAATATTTTCGAGGGCCGGCAGATGATCGCGGCCGCGAAGAAATACGGTCGCATCGTGCAGCACGGCACGCAGAGCCGTTGCAATGCCACGTTGATCCGCGACATGAAGCTCATCCACTCCGGCTTCATCGGAAAGATCATCGAATCGCGGGGCTACGTTTACAAGAACGGCAACCGCGGATCGATCGGCCAGGGCCAGCCCGGAGCGGTGCCGGGTTATCTCGACTGGGGTCTCTGGCAGGGCCCGGCCCGCGAGCAGCCCTACTACATCAACACCACACACAAGAAGCCCGGACTCTACGTGCACTACGACTGGCACTATTTCTGGGAATACGGCAACGGCGAGATCGGCAACCAGGGTGTCCATCAGATGGACATCGCCTGCTGGGGCCACAATCGCGGGATGCCCACCAGCGTCTACAGCGCCGGCGGCCGTTTCGGATTGGACGATGCCGGGCAGACCCCGAACACGCAGGCGACCACCTTCACCTACCCCGACGGATCCATCCTCACCTTCCAGGTGCGCAATCTCGGATCGTATCAGGAATTCGATGGCGGCGATTCGGGCAACAATTTCCTCGGCACCAAGGGATTCTACGTCGCGGGTAAGGGCTTCTTCACCTACAAGCAGGGGCGGATGAGCGAGCGCGAGGCGATCCCGGTGCCGCAGGATGCCGTACTACCGAAGAACGAGAGCCGTTTCCAACGTTTCTTCAGGGCCCTGCAGTCGCGCAAGCTCGAAGATGTACCGATGTCAGTCGCCGACGCGCACGTGTCGTGTGCGCACTGCCATCTCGGCAACATTGCGTTTCGCGCCGGCCGCTCACTGGAGTTCGATCCGAAGACAGAACGGTTCAAGGACAGCAGCCTGAATCACTATCTGACCCGCAACTATCGTCCGGGCTTCGAGGTGCCGAAGCTCGCCGATGCGATGATCGCGAGCAGCTAGTCGCCGGCTGGCGCCCTGGCGCCGGCTTTCGGAATACAAGATCGCGGGACACCGTATCGGTTCCCGCGATCTTGCGTTTGGCCCGCCGCGAGGTCCGTGCAACTCGCGATTGACGGCACGTCGCGAACCGTCTGACTTCAGCGACCGTCGGCCCCCGACAAAAGCTTTACCCCGCTGGATGAATTTGAACCCCGCTTTGGCAAACGTCCGTGGACGGCCACGGGATTTCAAAGGCGCCCGGATGCCGGGATGAGTTTTCCCCCGGGACGAACGCCGGGGCGAATCGCCCCGCCACCTCCTCCATTTTCTCCGCCCCCGTACCATTATCCTAAAGCGTCGCCTAGACATCCCCTATGACAAATAATCGTCGAGATTTCCTCAAATTGGCCGGACTTGCGAGCGTCGGACTTTCCGGCGCGGCCCTTTCCAGTCGTGCCGCTGCCTCGGAGCAAAACGCGGGCGCCGGCATGTCGGACCGCTCCAATCTGCGCCCCGATCAGCGTTTCAACATGGCCGGCTACGCGGCGGCCAAGCTGGCAACCGTACGCGTCGGCCATATCGGGCAGGGCGGTCGCGGATCTGGCGTCGTGAACCAGCTGCCGAAAATCGAGGGCGTGGAAGTGCGGGCGCTGTGCGACCTCGTGCCGGAGCGGTCCGAAGCTGCCGCCGCGCGGCTCAAGAAAGCCGGCGTCACCGTTGAACCGACCTTGTACACCGGGAGCGAGGACGCTTGGAAAAAAGTCTGCGAGCGCGACGACATCGATTTGATCTACGTCTCCACGCCCTGGCGGCTGCACACTCCGATCGCCGTGTATGCAATGAACCACGGCAAGCACGTCGTGGTCGAAGTCCCCGCCGCGCGCACCGTCGACGAATGCTGGCAGTTGGTGGAAGCCTCGGAGAAGAACCGCCGCCACCTCATGATGGCGCAGAACACCTGCTACGATTTCTTCGAAATGCTCACGCTCAATATGGCGCGGCAGGGATTTTTCGGCGACATCATCCATGGCGAGGGCGCCTATCTGCACACGTTCCCGTTCGATCCGGCACGAAAACTCAGGACGTGGCGCATCGAGGAAAATGCCGAGCGCAACGGCAATCTCTATCCCACCCACGGCATCGGACCCGTCTGCCAGGCGATGAACATCAACTGCGGCGACCGGCTGGATTTCCTGGTCTCCGTCGCCAGCAACGATTTCCGGATGAAGGAGGAGTTTAACCAGGCTGCCGCAAAAGATGGTTTCTGGAAGCCGATCGCCTCGCAGGCCAACGCGACCCATCGCGGCAACATCAACACGTGTGCGATCCGCACGGTCAACGGCCGCACCATGATGATGCAGCATGACATCACTTCGACGCAGCCCTACTCCCGCATCCACAAGCTCGTCGGCACGAAAGCCATGGCGTTGAAGTATCCCGAGCCGGCCCGAATCGCCCTGGGGCACAAGGATTTCATCACCGCGGCCGAGTTCAAGGCCCTGGAGGAAAAGTACACGCCACAGATCGTTCGCCGGATCGGCGAAATGGCAAAGAAGGTCGGCGGCCACGGCGGCATGGACTTCATGATGAACTGGCGGCTCATCGACTGCCTGCGCAACGGCCTGCCGCTCGACATGAATGTCTACGACGCCGCCACCTACAGCGTCGTCGCCCCGCTCACCGAATGGTCCGTCGCCCATCGCTCCAATTCCATCGACTTCCCGGACTTCACCTCCGGCGCCTGGAAGACCAACAAGCCCGGCATGGACATCAACCTCACCCGCGGCGGGACCACGAAAATCGTCTAGTCGTCGCCCGATCGCGAATAACGCTGGGGATTTTCCGCGGGCTCGTGCCCTGCCCGCGTGGCCTTCTCAGCCGACGTGAACGTTCACGCGTCACGTCGGCTCGCGATCGTCCCCCGCTGGTTTTCCCGGCGCCGCCGGTGGCACGGGAAAAACCACGCCGCGTCGCGTGACCAAATCGCGCGCGCATCTTGGCACCGACTGCGTCCCTGCCGCCACGCCGAGGGAATACAACCTTGCGCGGACTTTGGCGCCGCTTTTACGGTGAACGGAGAGCCTCGCGCGGATCCGCTTTTCCCCTGCCCTCACGCCGCGTGATCGACTTTAGATTCACGTCATCGTCCACAACAACCGCTGTCGAATTTTATGAAAAACAATCGCAGAGAGTTCCTCAAAATTGCCGGCCTAGCGGGGGTCGGCCTTTCCAGCGCCGGGCTCACCGGCCGGGCGGCTTCCCCGGAGCGAAACGCCAGCCACGGTATGTCGGACCGGTCCAACCTCCGCCCCGATCAGCGCTTCAACATGGCCGGGTATGCGGCGCCGAAATTAGCGACCGTACGGGTTGCGCACATCGGTCAGGGCGACCGCGGCGGCGGCGTGGTGAACCAGCTCATCAAGATCGAGGGCGTGGAAATCCGGGCGCTGTGCGACCTGGTGCCAGAACGGTCCGAGGCCGCCGCCGCCCGCATCAAGAAGGCCGGCGTCACGCTTGCCCCGACTTTGTACACGGGATCCGAGGATGCGTGGAAGAAAGTCTGCGAGCGCGACGACATCGACTTGGTCTACATCTCCACGCCGTGGAAACTGCACACTCCGATCGCCGTGTATGCCATGAACCACGGCAAGCACGTCGTGGTCGAGGTCCCCGCCGCGCGCACCGTCGACGAATGCTGGCAGTTGGTCGAGGCCTCGGAGAAGAACCGCCGTCACCTCATGATGGCCCAGAACACCTGCTACGATTTCTTCGAGATGCTGACGCTCAATATGGCGCGGCAGGGATTTTTCGGCGACATCATCCATGGCGAGGGCGCCTATCTGCACACGTTCACTTTTAGCGGGAAACAAAAGGACCACCGCGTGTGGCGCGTGATCGAGAATGCCGAGCGCAACGGCAATCTCTATCCCACCCACGGCATCGGGCCCGTCTGCCAGGCCATGAACATCAACTGCGGCGACCGGCTGGATTTTCTGGTCTCCGTCGCCAGCAACGATTTCTCGATGCGCGCCGCGCTGGGCGGGGCGGCGGCAAACGACGACTACTGGAAGGCGACTTCCGCGCAGGCCAATATGACGCACCGTGGCAACATCAACACGTGCGCGATCCGGACGGTCAACGGCCGCACCATGATGATGCAGCATGACATCACTTCGACGCAGCCCTACTCCCGCATCCACAAGCTCGTCGGCACGAAAGCCATGGCGTTGAAGTATCCCGAGCCGGCCCGAATCGCCCTGGGACACAAGGATTTTCTCACCGCGGCCGAGTTCAAGGCCCTGGAGGAAAAGCACACCCCCGAGATCGTCCGCCGGGTCGGCGAAATGGCGAAGAAGGCCGGCGGCCACGGTGGCATCGATTTCATGATGAACTGGCGGCTGATCGATTGCCTGCGCAATGGCCTGCCGCTGGATCTGAGTGTCTACGATGCCGCCACGTATTGTGCCGTCGCCCCGCTCAGTGAATGGTCTGTGGCCCATCGCTCCAATTCCATCGACTTCCCCGACTTCACCTCCGGCGCCTGGAAGACCAACCCGCCTGGCATGGACATCAACCTCACCCGCGGCGGGACGACCAAGGCCCTGTAAGGTCCCGGCTTCGCAGCCCTCTCGGGTTGGCTGAAGCGTAAGTCCGCGAGGCGGCAACTGCCTCGCGGACCTGCAATCCGAATCCAGTGAAATCAGCCGCTACGGCCGGCCCGACACGGCCAGCACGGAAGCCGGCAGATCCTCACGCCGGCCGCGCTGCACCACCTCCACCGAGGCCGGAACCATCTTGCGCACCTCGCTCGTCATTAACGGGCGTTGCAGCAGATCGACTGGATTAATCAACATCACCAGACGCGGCGCGATCGCGCGCATGAGATCGTCGAGGTCGTACTTGGTCAGCATGCCGGGCACGGCGACCTCGAAGATGTGATGATGAATGGGCCGCTCCACGCCCAAGCGGAGCACGGGAGGAGACTGCTGGGTGACGACGCGCGCGATTCGGTTGTCGAGCGCCGCAGCATGCAGCACGTAGACCCCCGCCGCGCCGGTGCCCAGCGCAGTCAGGCCTTCCTTTTTCGCGTTCGGCAGCGAGAGGAGGTAATCGACCGAAC
The DNA here is from genome assembly GCA_947474935.1 of Opitutia bacterium. Classification (GTDB taxonomy): domain Bacteria; phylum Verrucomicrobiota; class Verrucomicrobiia; order Opitutales; family Opitutaceae; genus ER46. Next base: position 51,916 of record CANJKL010000009.1, on the reverse strand, counting down.
GAATCACATCCTCGGCCCGCAGGCCGGTCAGCGACTTGCCCAGCAGATAAAGCTGATACGCGAGGCCGGCGTCCCCCACCAGATTCTGCCCAGTGAAAGGTGGCGAGAAATCACTCCGCGGCACCGGCACTTCCCGCGTGCCTCTCGCCTGGATCACCAGCACGAGGAACCCGGCGCGGGCCAGGGCCTCGGCATCGCTGCCCGGCGCCGCGGTAATGTTTTTTGGGCGAGCGTCCACGACGACTGCCGTCGGCCGTGGCCCTGCCGCGGTCGGGACCAGGAGCGCACCCGTGACCATCGTGTTCCCCTCCATCGCCAGCGAAACCAGATCGACCCGATAGCCCGTCCGGTCGAAGGTGCGATGCACCTTGACCGCCGGCGGCGTGCCGCCCGGGCGGACGGTGATCCCCGCCAGCTTGCGCACCTCACCGGCCAGATCTGCCGCCTTACCGCCGCGGCGCAGCGCCTCGGCCCGCTTTCGGTTGAGCGTGAAAACCGTCTCGCCGCCGAGAGAATTCGACACCTGCCCCGTCGGGGTGCAGAGGATCTTTTCCAGCGGATCCAGCACCACCGGGTCTTCCCGCGGATCACCCTGCCCGTTTTTGAGATACTTGATGAAAAAGGCATACGCTGCCTCCCGGGATTCCTTCGGCATGCCGTGTGGGCCGGGACCGACAAACCAGCTGATGCGATCCTCGGCCTTGAACAAACGGTAGAACCCGCGCGCCTCCTCGTAGGCCTGTTTCGCTCCCGCCACGGGGAAAACGTCGCCGGACGTGGACAGGATCAGGAAGGGCTTCGGCGCAAACGCCTCGATATAATCAGGAATATCGAGACCCTCGGAGAGAAAATTCGCGAGCGATTGTTCACCGTCCTGCGGCCCGACTGTGTCCAGGAGGTGCTCCCAGGTAGTGATATAACACGATGGCGCCGCCGCCTGTACCCGGGAGTCGAGCGCCGCAATATAGGTGGAAAGCGTGCCACCGCCGGAGCAGCCGGTGATCCCGATGCGTGTGGAATCCACATCCGGACGGGTGACCAAGTAATCGATTCCGCGGATGCCGTCCCAGACCCGGTAGCGCGCGACGCTGTCGCCAATCAGCACCGTATGCCCATTGGCGTGGCTGTGCTCCTCGGTCGACACTCCGACCTTCGACATCCCCAAGTCGGGATCATAATATTGGAGCCGCTCCCCCTGGCCAATGGGGTCGTACTTCAGCACGACAAATCCTTTTCTAGCCAGACTGATGGCCGAGTCCCGCTCCCCCTCCTTGCCCTCCGGGCTGTGCCCCACCGGCATCAGGATCGCGGGAAACGGCCCCTGGCCGCTGGCCGGCCGGTAGACGTTGGCCGGGACGTAGAAGCCCGGCATGCTTTCGTAGATGATCTTGTCGTAGCGGTAGTCGGTGTGCTCCTCGGTGCCGATGTGCCGCGTCCGCAGCGGTGTTTTTTCCGCGGGGAGCCCGCCCAACAGCCGCAGGATCTTCTCGCGCACCGCCTTTTGCCGCTCGGTCGCCGCCGCGGCGTTCGGCAGCGCGGTGACAGTTTGCTGGCGCGCGCGGAGGAATTTTTTCCCCTCCTGGTTGGTCGACGCCTTCAATTGCTCCCGCGTGGTCTCCCCTTGTTTGGGAAACAAGATCCACGGTTCTTCGGCTGCGCGGCCCGCCAGTCCCAGTGCCGCCATCGCCACCACGATTAAGATTCGCATGTTCATTCTTCGTTATTCTCCGCCGTTTTTTGTTCGTTTGCTGGTTGCAGTGAAATAAGACGCCGCGCGCCGTTGGCTGCCATTGGCGAGTACCGGACGATCAGCCGTCACACTCCTCCGCGTCGCGGCAAAAGGCCCGCGCCCGGCATGACCTCCTCCGCCGGAGGCATCAGCCACTGTGACAAACATGCCGCAGATTCCATTTTCGGGGTGTGGTTGGGGACCGGAAAGCTGACGGTGGGGCTATTTAGGTAGGGTTCTTGCCATCCCTCATCCCGCACAGAAATCGGCCTGCCGTTATCGTCTATTTATCTATAGCTGTTGGTATCAGGCCCGGCCTCGCCTCCCTCGCTGGATGGCCGAGGCGTAAGTCCGCGAGGCGGTAACTGCCTCGCGGACTTGCAATCAGAATCCAGTGAAGGCAACCCGGCTACGGCCGGCTCGACGCCGCGAGCATGGCCGCCGGCAGCCCGTCACGCCGGCCGCGCAGCACCACCTCCGCCGAAGCGGGAACCATCTTGCGGACGTTGGCCGTCAGCAAGGGGCGGTCCAGCAGATCGACCGGATTGATGAGCGTCACCGGACGCGGAGCGATCACGCGCATGAGGTCGTCCAGGTCGTACTTGGTCAGCATGGCGGGCACGGCGACCTCGAAGATGTGGCGATGAATGGGCCGCTCGACGCCCAACCGGAGCACGGGGGGCGACTGCTGGGTGACGACGCGCGCGATCCGGTTGTCGAGCGCCGCGGCGTGCAGCACGTAGACCCCCGCCGCACCGTTGCCGATCGCGGTCAGACCTTCCTTTTTCGCGTTGGGCAGAGAGAGCAGGTAATCGACCGAGCGAATCACATCCTCGGCCCGCAGGCCGGTCAGCGACTTGCCGACAAGAAAAACCTGATACGCGAGATCGAAGTCTCCCACCAGATTCTGCGGTGCGAGGGGCGGCGAAATGTCCGTCCGCGGCGGGATCGGCTTTTCCGGCATGCCTCTCGCCTGGAGCACCAGCACGAGGAACCCGGCACGCGCGAGGGCATCGGCATCGCCGCCCGGCGCCGCGGTGACGTTTTTCGGCCGCGCATCCACGACGATCGCCGTCGGTCGCGGACCCGCCGCCTCGGGCACGAGGAGCGCACCTGTGGCCATCGTATTCCCCTCCATGGCCAGCGAAATCAAATCGACCCGGTAGCCCGTCCGTTTCATGGTGCTATGCACCTTGACCGCGGGCAGCGTGCCACCCGGGCGGGCCGTGATGCCGGCCAGTTTGCGCACCTCGCCGGGCAAATCCGACACCGTGAGGTTGCGACGCAGCGCTTCGGCCCGTTTCCGGTTCAGCGTGAAAACCGTCTCGCCGCCGAGGGAATCCGACACCTGCCCTGTCGGCGTGCAGAGGATTTTCTCCAGCGGATCGAGCACCACCGGATCTTCCCGCGGATCACCCTGCCCGTTGTTGAGATACTTGATGAAGAAAGCGTACGCCGCCTCCCGCGATTCCTTCGGCGTGCCGTGTCCGCCGGGACCGACGAACCAGCTGATGCGATCCTCCGCCTTGAGCAAACGGTAGAACCCGCGCGCCTCCTCGAAGGCCTGTTTCGCTCCATCGACCGGGAAGAAGTCGCCGACCGTGGACAGGATCAGGTAGGGCTTCGGCGCGAACGCCTCGATGTAGTCGGGAATGTCCAGACCCTCGGAGAGAAAATTGGCGAGCGATTGCTCGCCGTCCTGCGGCCCGAGTTTGTCGAGCAGATGCTCCCACGCGTTGATGTAGCATGACGGGGCCGCCGCCTGCACCCGGGAGTCGAGCGCGGCGATATACGTCGAGAGCGTGCCGCCGCCGGAGCAACCGGTGATGCCGATGCGCGTGGGATCCACGTCGGGACGCGTGACCAGATAATCGATCCCGCGGATGCCGTCCCAGACGCGATAGCGCGCGACGCTGTCGCCGATGAGCACCGTGTGGCCGTTGGCGTGACTGTGCTCCTCGGTCGTCGATCCGACCTTGGACGTCCGCAAGTCGGCATCGAAATACTGGAGCCGCTCCCCCTGGCCGATGGGATCGTACTTCAGCACGACAAAACCTTTTCGCGCCAGACTGATGGCCGTCGTCCGCTCGCCTTCCTTACCTTCCGGACTGTGGCCCACGGGCATCAGGATGGCGGGAAACGGACCCTGGCCGGTGGCTGGGCGGTAGACGTTGGCCGGGACGTAAAAGCCCGGCATGCTTTCGTAGATGATCTTGTCGTAGCGGTAGTCGGTGTGCTCCTCGGTGCCAATGTGCCGCGTGCGCAGCGGTGTTTTTTCCGCGGGGAGCCCGCCCAACAGCCGCAGGATTTTCTCGCGCACCGCCTTTTGCCGCTCGGTCGCCGCCGCGGTGGACTGAACCGCAGCCAAAGTTTGCTGGCGCGCGCGGAGGAATTTTTTTCCCTCCTGGTTGGTCGACGCCTTCAATTGCTCCCGCGTGGTCTCCCCTTGCTTCGGAAACAAGACCCACGGTTCCTCGGCCGCCCGACTTACCAACCCCAGTGCCGCCATCGCCACCACCATTAAAATTCGCATGTTCATTTTCCGTTATTCTCCGTCGTTTTATTCGGCGGTTGGTTTTAGTGCATCAAAGGCTGGAGAAGCTGGCGCTGAAATTACCGCGTCGGAAATCGTATTCAAGGAATAACGTTTCCACAGCTGGAAATGGAGCCGCGACTCGATTCGACCACGGTGCACGCCGTGAAAGCAGAAGGCCCGCAAAACATTTTGCGGGCCTTCGTTGATAGCGGTGGCGGAATTACGCCCTCCCGGAACCTAACTTTCCTGTCCGATTAGAACCGACCGGAAAGTCCGGCGGTGATGGTGAGGAAGTTTTGCGTGTACGCCTGGTAGCGGTCCTTGCTATATTGATAGAACGCCCCGGCATCTTTCCGGGCCAGGAGGTCGGCGATCTCGGTCTTGATGTCGGGCTGGCCCGGCACCGGCCCACGAAGGCAGGCTTCGATGGCCGCCTTCATGAAATTCATGTGCCCAAGCCACCGCGCCCGCTGAAATCCCCGCCCGACGACATTCCCCCTTGCTTTGGCCAATCGTAATCCTTTGGGTGTTTCTTCCCACCCGAATCCCACCCTCGACCTCCCGGCCGCTCCAGGCAACGACCGGGATTGATTAACGTCGCAGCGTCGAAACCCCGCCTGAGTCCCAACCCACTCCCATGATTCCCGCGCCCTCGGACTCCCTCCGCCCAGACAAGGCTTCCGCCCCCGAACCCGTGACCCTCTATCACTGGCTGGTCATCGCCATCGCCTCGGCGGGCTGGCTTTTCGACTGCATGGACCAGCGGATTTTCAATCTCTCGCGCGAGCCCGCGTTGCGCGAGATCCTCGGCCCCGGCACGGATAACGCGATCATCCGCGAATGGGGCGGCTGGGCGACCACGGCGATGATGATCGGCTGGGCCACCGGCGGGATCATCTTCGGCATGATGAGCGATCGCCTGGGCCGCGTGAAGACGATGGTTGCAACCCTGCTGATCTACTCCGGTTTCACGGGACTCTCCGGCATCGCCCATTCGCTGCCGGCGTTCATGATCTACCGGTTCCTCGTGGGCCTGGGGGTCGGCGGCATGTTCGGCGCCGCCACCACGCTCGTCGCCGAAAGCGTGCCGACCCGCGTGCGCGCCGTGGCACTCGGTTCGCTGCAGGCGCTTTCCGCCTGCGGCAATATCATCGGATCACTGATGAGCACCGTCATCCAACCCGGCCAGGCGGACTATATGTTCGGCATGAGCGGCTGGCGGATCATGTTCTTCGTCGGCGTGCTCCCGGCCATCCTCGTCGTGCCCATGATTTTCGTGCTGCGCGAACCCGAGCAGTGGAAGGCGTCCCGGGCCCGCGCCAAGGCCGGCACCGAGAAGGCCGGTTCGATTCCCGAGTTGTTCCGCCACCAAGAATGGCGGCGCAATCTCCTGGTCGGCGTCGCGCTCGGCCTCGCCGGGATGGCTGGTTTGTGGGGCATCGGTTTCTTCTCACCGGAACTCATTTCGACCGCGCTCAAGGGCGAACCCCAAAAGGTCATCGACGTGGTTCGTGGCTACGGCACCGCCCTCCAGGACGTGGGCGCGTTCCTCGGCGTCCTGGCCTTTACCGCCGTCGCCACGATCTTTGGCCGGCGCCTGGCGTTCCTGCTCGCGTTCATCCTGTGTTTGGTGACCACGATTTTTGTGTTCAACAATCTGCGCAGCGGGGCCGACGCCTACTGGATGCTGCCGCTGATGGGCTTCGCGCAACTCTCGGTGTTTGGCGGCTACGCCATCTACTTCCCGGAATTGTTCCCGACGCGGCTGCGCGGTACCGGGGTGGGCTTTTGCTACAACACCGTGCGTTACCTGGCCGCGGCGTTCCCTCCCCTGCTGATGTACCTCAACCGCCACCTCATCGAACAGGGCGCCGCCGAACCGTTCCGCACGGCGGCCACCATCCTTTCCTTCATCTTCCTCCTCGGCATCGTCGCGCTGATCTGGGCGCCGGAAACCAAGGGCAAGGCCCTGCCGGAAGGTTAAGGGCAACCGGGAAATTCCCGGGAGCAACACCTGCGCGGAAACGGCACCCGCCTTTCCGCGCCGACTTCAGCCCGTCAGGGAACGAATTTCCGCTCCTTGAACCAATAAAGGAGCTGATCCTGCCACGGTGGCGCCGGACGCCCGGGACGACCCATCCCGAGACCGTGCGGCCCGGATTCGTAGATATGCAATGAGAACGGCACGCCGGCCCGGCGCAGCGCCGCCGCAAACAGCAGGCTGTTCTCCACCGGGACGGACTTGTCCTCGACCGTATGCCAAAGGAAGCACGGCGGCGTGTCCTTCGTGACCTGGAGTTCGGTGGAAAGGCTGCGCACCAGGTCCGCCGGCGGCTCGTGGCCGAGGAGCATCGTGCGCGAACCGACGTGGGCGAACTCGCCAAAACTGATCACCGGATAACACAGCACCGCGAGATCGGGCCGCGCACTCTCGCGATCGATCGGATCGGAAGCGCCGGTCGCGGCGGCGTTGAACTGCGTCGCCACGGTCGCCGCCAGGTGTCCGCCCGCCGAGGAACCCATGACGCCGACACGCGCCGGATCCAGCCCGTCACGCCGGGCGAAGGACCGCACCAATCGGACGGCGCGCGCCGCGTCGTTGAGCTGGACGGGATGATGATAAATCGGACCCATCCGGTAATGCAGGACGTAGGTCGTGATGCCGTTCGCTGCGAGCCACTCGGCGTAGGTTTGGCCATTGCCCGGTTCGGCGAGATACGAGTAGCCGCCGCCGGGCACGACCACCATCGACGCCCCGTTGCGCTTCGATCCTTCCGGCCGGTACACGATCAGGGTCGGAATATCGATCGGCCTCGTGCCGAGCGCACCGGGAGCCTCGTGCTCCCAGAGCCGGATTTCCGGCCCTATATCGACCGCTCGCAGCGGCACAGCGAATCCGGCAACCAAGCCCGCGAGCAGGGCGAAAGAAAAGCGCATGGGGAGAGGCACGACCAATTTGGGTTCGCAAAGACGGCAACGGACCTTTGATCGCGTCAGGCTACCGCTTTGCGTCCGTGCGCCGGCGCAGTTCGTGCACCTTGCCGACGATGCGCTCCTCGACCGAGGGTGCCCAGTAACCGGGATGAATCGCGCGGTTGGCCTCGCCACCCTCATAGTCGCCCTCCTGCAGCACTCGCCGGTTGGCCATGTAGCCAAAATAGTCGTTCGAGTAGCCGGCCACCCAGGTGCCCGCGCCCGGGATCTCCTTCTTCAGTCGCAGCGAGTAATCCACGACCACTTCGCTGCCGAGGGCCACGAGCGTCACGGCGTCGCCGAAACGGATCACCTGTACCGGATAGTCGTAGCTCCGCACGATCGTGCCTTGCTCCAATTGCGCGAGGAGCTCGCGCGCGCGGGCTTTCTCCGCCGCGGTGCCCGCGGTCGTGCGCCGCTGCAACTCGTCCCGCGTCGGCAGCGTGAAATCCAGATCCACTTTTTCGTAGGCCGCGCGCAGCGGACCGCTGACCATCGTGGGGACGACGTTCAACGCGGCCTCGACCGCGAGCGCCAGGCTCTGGCCGTGCAGCTTCGCCAGATCGAGCGGCTCCTTGCCCGGCACCATCGTGCGGCGGGGATGCGGATTCTGGTCGGCGCCGCAACCCTGGACGAACAGCGTGGTGACACCCGGGTGCGCCGCCTCGAGCGTGGTTTGGGCGAAGCCCGCGTAGTCGCCGTTGAGTTGGAGCCCGGCCAGCGTCGTGTTGTGGCACGCGTAACCGAAGGCGATCGCGTGTAATTTTCCGCCTGGACGCTCGACCTTCAGCACCGGCACATCGTGATCGACGGGGCCGCGCGGATTCGGAGCCTTCGCGCGCGGATCGCCGGCCGGCAGGGTATAATCCTTGCGCCGATTCATCGCGAAGCTGGCACGGGCATGCGAATAAGCCACGGTGGCCGGCCCGAGGTCGGCCAGCGCCCGGCCGATCGCGTCGACAATGCGCTCGCGCACCAAAAGGTTGTAACGGCGCACTTCCTCCAGCGGATTGCCCAGGCGCTCGCGATACTCGGGACCGCAATGTGTGTGCGAGGCGTTCAACATCAGAAATTCCGGCGCCAGGGCGAAACGCTCCCGGACCTGCCGCTCGACATCCTCCCGGAGCCCCCGCAGCACTCCGACCAGATCGAGCGTGACCAAAACAAACCGCGCGCCCGACGGATCCTCCAGCGCCAGCGCTTTCGCGCGCAGATCAAGAGCTACGCCGGTGAAGGACTCCAATCGGCCGCCATACCCGCCCATGCGCATCGGATGTTCCGGCGTGATACTGACGGAGGCGGCCCCGGCCCGCCAGCCGGCCGCCGCCGCGTGCACGGGAATCGCGGCCGCCACGGTGAACAGCAGCGCAAGCAGCAGCGCGTTCGTCTTCCAACGGATCGTCGTAATCATATTAGCAAGGGTCTATATTCGGGGACGGTTGTTTCCGGGACGCCGGGCGCTGCGGGAAGGCGCGCTGGCGCGCGAAGTTTTCACTATGGTCGGGGCGCTTCCGGTCGCATCGACCCGAACATGCCGAGCAGGGCGGTGACGATTTTGGGGGCCGCTTCCTTTTCCAGCCGGTTGATGCCGCACCACGTTTCGTAGCCACCGACCTCATGCTGCGCCGGCGTGGGCATGTAGCCGAACCAGCCGTTCGCCAGCGAAATGGTAAACGTCTTCGCAAAGGGGGTCCGGGCTTTCAGCTCGAGTCCCATCTCGGCGAAGATCTCGACCGGCGCGGAGCCGATGCCCAGATCCCCGATGCGGAACGCCTGCACCGGTACCCGCAGCCGGCCCGGCACCTCCAGGCTCTGCACCATCCAGTGCGCCAGCAGGCGCTCCTGCGCATGCCAAGGCTGGCCGCCCGCCGGCCGCGCCAGCAGGGCCTTGGCATAGGTCAGCATCTCCGGCGTCGGCCGCCGCGGCTGCAACGGCAGTTCCTCGTAGCGTGCGTCGAGCTTCACCCAGTCCTGGAACGCCACGCTCTGATACGCGCGATAAACCTCCGCCGCGACGATGTTGGCCACCCGGCGCATCTTGACGTAGGGCGGCTCCACCTTGGTCGGCTTGCTGTAATCGTTGCCCGTCACGTCCGCGCTGGTGCCGTTCGACATGATGCCCACGAAGGGCGTCCCCGGCCGGTTCCCGCCGAGGAGCTCTCCGATCCGCTCGGAGAACATCCCGAAATAATCTGCGGAGAAATCGGTGGGCCCGCCGCGGCCGACGTAGTGCAGCGAGTAGTTGGCGAGCAGCGCGAGCGGCCGGCCATCCCGGGCCTGCACCGCGAGAAACGCGACCTCGGGATCGGTCGGACCCGCGGGTTTGATCAGGTCGGGCGTTGCCGGCGCCGGATTCATGCGCACCTGGTCGACGCCGCCAAAGGGATTGCGCCGGTTTTTCTCGGCCTGCACGAACCAGCGGCGGTTGAACACCTGGTCCGGCACCTTGCCCGCGCCCCAGCCGAGGCGGGCGGGCTCCAGCCGCTTGATCGCGTTCTGCACGCTGTCCGCCACGCGTTTCGCAATAAAGGCCTGGTAGGGTGACAAGGCTCGCGCGGACACAGGCGTGCCACCGTCGCGATCGATCATGTTGGTCATGTCCCCGTTCTCCATGCGGAAGGGGGAGCCCGCGCTGTGCGTATGCGTGGCGGAAATCAAGACATGGGAAACCGGCACGCCGGTCTGCGCCTGCACGAGCCGCTTCGCCTCGTCGCACACCGCGAGTGGCAGGGCGGCGATGTCACACACCACGATCGCGATCCGCGTCGTGCCGTCGTCGAGCACCAGCGCCTTCACGAACAGGGGGTCGTGAATGAAGGTCGCCGGCGGCGGCGCGAAACCACCGGGAATCGGGGTGCCGAGGTCCGGCGTGATGTCCGCCCGATCCGCCCCGGCGCGAAACACCGGCGTGCTCTCCGCCGCGCGCAGGCGGGGCCCGCCCGTCCACGCCCACAGCGTCACGATCCCGGCAAGGCTGGCCCGCCCCAGCCACGAGCAGAGGCCGCTTACGATCATCGGGACGGCTGGCTGAGCTTCTCGTGGAGCTGATGCACCTTGCCGACGATGAGTTCCTCGACCGAGGGATCCCAGATGTTCGGATGCACGATGCGGTACATGGTCTCGCGCGAATACGTCAGCGAGCCTCCGCCCTCGTAACCGCCCTCCTCCCAAATCCGGCGACTCGGGATGTAGCCCATGAAGTCGTTGCTATACCCCGCGACCCAGACCGAGCGCGTGCCAATCTCCCGCTTCAAGCGCAGCGAAAAATCCACGACCGTCTCACTCGCGAGGCCGATCAGGGTCAGGCTCGGCCCGAGGTGGACCACCTGAACCAGATACGGGTAACTCGCCGGCAGCTTCCCGTCGCGTTTCAGAATTTCGAGCAGCACCTTGGCGTAATCCTGGTCGGCTTGTTTTTTCGACTTCGCCCGTTCCTCCAGTTGTTCGCGAGTCGGCACCGGCAGGTAGGGCAGCGCGACGGTATCGATGACGCTGGTAATCCGGCCGCTAAGCGGCCGCGGGAAAGCATTGATCGCCGCTTCGACCGCGGACGCGAGGCCCTGGCCGTGACGCTTGGCGAGGTCGATGGCCGTCTTGCCCGGGCTCACCGCGCCGCGCGGATAGGGATTCTGGTCCCCGGCGCAGCCGAGGATGAAGAGCGCCACCGTTCCCGGGTAGGACTCCTCCAGCGTGGCCTGCGCGAAGCCCGCGTAATCGCCGTGAAACGCGTAGTCGCCGCTCGTGGTGTTGTGACACGCGTAACCAAACAGGACCGCGAGCATCTTCCCGGCCGCATCCTTGACCTGCAGCACCGGGACGTCGTGGTCGACGACGCCGAGGGGATTGGGCACCTTGTCGGCGCCAAACTCCCCCGGCTTCAAGTTGTAGTTCTTGCGGCGATTCATCGCGAAGCCCGCCCGCGCCTGACCGTAATAAACCGTCGCCGGCACGCGCCGCTCCAGGGCCTGACCGATCACGGTGACGAGGTTGTCCTTGAGCCTGGCCTGATACGCCGCCACCCGCTCGGTGCGCGCCGGGTCGAGGTCGTTGAGATAAGTTTTCACCCCGCGCAGTTCCGGGCCGCTGTGGGTATGCGAGGCGTTGATGAGGAGTTGCTCGCTCGCCAGGCCAAACCGGGTGCGCACGTCGGCCTCGATCGCGTCCCGCATGACGCGCGGGATGCCGAGCAAATCAGTCGTCACGATCACCATGGTCCGCCCGCCGGCGTCGTCGATCGCCAGCGCCTTGGCCTGCATCGGCAGCGCCACCGTGTCCGCCGGCTTCGTCCGACCGCCGTAGCCCGACATCCACATCGGCAGCTCCGGCGTGATGGAAATCGAGGCGGCGCCCGCCTTCCAGGTTTCGGCGCCCGCGGCGAGTGAAGCGACCACGGGCAGACACAGCCCGAGTAGGTAATATTTGAATCTTTGGATCATGCCCGGTGGGGGTTGAAAGCTTTCCGATCTGGGGTGACGCGGCCGAACGGTCCGCCGCAGGGGACGCCCCGACAGGGAGCGCCGCCCAGCCAACGCCCTGAACCCGGCGCGCCGCAAGCCGAATTCCGAAACCTCTTCCCTAGTTTTTTCGCAACACCAGCTGCTCGATCGTCGCGACGAGTCGCTCCGCCATGAGTGCGTTGCCCTCGTCGTTCGGATGCTGGGGATCGCGAAAGAGCGCTTTGTCGGCGGCCCCGAAGAGGTCGAGCCCTTCCACGACATGGGTGTGCCGGTCGCCGGCGCGACGCCGCGCCAGCGCCGCCTCGCGCATCATCTCCCGCAGGCTGATGGATTTTTCGCGATACTCCTTCTCGTCGATTTCCTTCGTCGAGTAGATCGGCGTCACGCAGACGATCGGCACGGTCGGGTGCGCCGCGCGAATCGCCGCCAGCATGCGCGCAAACGGCTCCGCCGTCTGGTTGCCATAGGATTTTCCGAGGTCGAAGAGGTAGCAGCTCGCGTCCAGTTGATTCACGAGCGCGACGACGTCCGGCTCCGCCTTGCCCGCCCCGCCGAAGCCCAGGTTAACGAAATCGAGATTCAACCGCCGGGCCAGGACCGCGGGATAGGTCTTTGCCGGGTGGTCGGCGCCGGTGCCCTGCAGCACGGACGAGCCGTAGCAGACGAGCGGCGCCTTCACCGCGAACGCCGGCGGCGGTTGCAACGCCACCCCCGCGTCGACGCCGACGGCCAATACGCGGACCTCGGTGTTGTTGGGCAGGTAGATCGTGATCGCTTTCGCGGCGCGATCCCGGCCTGCGAAGAGCGTGAGTTCCACCGGCTCGAGCCCCACGGCCCGGGCCGAGCCCGCGTAGGCGCCGTCGACGTAGGCATCGAAAAACGCGGGCTTGTTGCCCGCCTTGATCACCTGCGCGCGGATCGCCAGCCGCGACGTCGTCGACGAAAAGCGGATGCGCCCCCCGTCGGGCGCGACGGCCCGGTTCCAGGCCCCGACGGGAATTTGCGCGCGGGACGTTTTCGGCAGGCGCCACAGCTCCGGCGCATTCTGTTCGAACCACGGCAGGCCTCGGAGCTCCAGTTGCGGATGTGGAAAGGCCAGCCATTGCACCCCGCCGGCGGAAACCGCGGCAGACGGAGCGCCCGACGGCGTCGCCCGCTCCGCCGCAAATCCGGAAAGCGCCGAGGCGCTCACCATCAGAAACCCGATTGCAATCTTCATGGTGAATTTGATTCGGACTAGCCGCTCCACAGCAGTCCAGCGGTCAGTCACCGTCGCGCTTGGCGCCAGCAAAGGGAGGGGAGCGTTCATCACGGAACGCAGCACTAATGCGGGCCAACGCCTCTGGCAATCCACCCGATTGGGTGTTTCCAGGATTGCACCCGATTTCCCGGCTTGAACACTGGGTCCGGCCTCCCCATCGCAGCCTACCTCCCAAGGCCCTGAGCGTTCCTCCCCTCATGAATACCCCTGCTCCCGCCGTTTCCCCCCATCTCGCCCCCGACTCGTTGCCCGCCACGCCGCCGAGGAATTCCGGCGTCGCGGACAAACCGTCCACCGCCCCCATCCGGCTGCAATCGCTCGATGCCTACCGCGGACTCATCATGACCGCGCTCGCGTTCACCGGGTTTGGGCTGGCGGGCACGGCGAAAAATCACCTCGCGACGGATCCCACCTCGGGTTTCTGGCAGGCGGTGTTCCATCAGTTCGAACACGCTGAGTGGGTGGGCTGCGGCTTCTGGGATCTCATCCAGCCGTCGTTCATGTTCATGGTCGGCGTCTCGATGGCGTATTCCTACCTCAACCGCCAGCGGGCCGGCGAATCGTGGGGGCGCATGTTGGGCCACGCGGTCTGGCGGGGAGTCGCGTTGATGGTCCTGGGGATTTTCCTGATTTCGAACTCCGGCCGTTCCACCAATTGGAGCCTGATGAACGTGCTCACCCAAATCGGGCTGGGTTATCCGTTTCTCTTTCTGCTGTGGGGTCGTTCCCTCCGGTTCCACGCGATCGCCGCCGCGGCCCTGCTGCTCGGCACCTGGGCCCTGTACACGCTCTATCCCACGACGGGAATCGATCCGGTGAAGGGCGCGTCCGAGGTCGGCGTCACAGCGACGTGGGCCCAGCAACACCTCGCCGGCATCGCCCCGGCCTGGCACAAGAGCGCCAACGTCGGGCACGCGATCGATGGGTGGCTGTTGAACCTGCTGCCGCAGCGCACGCCCTGGGTTTTCAATTCCGGCGGCTACCAGACCATCAACTTCATCCCGTCGCTCGCCACCATGCTCTTCGGCCTGATGTGCGGCGAACTCCTCCGCTCGGGCCGCACCCCGCAGCGCAAGCTCGTCATCCTGATCGCCGCCGGACTCGGCGGACTGGCGGCCGGCCTGATCTGGAGCTGGCTCGGCTGCCCGCTCGTGAAGCGCATCTGGACGCCCTCCTGGGCGCTGTATTCCACCGGCTGGTGCTGCCTGATCCTCGCCACGCTCTACGCCATCCTCGACGTACGCCAGTGGCGGGCGTGGAGCTTCCCGCTGCTGGTGGTCGGGATGAACTCGATCGCGATTTATTCCATGGGCATGCTGCTGCGCTCGTGGACGGCGAAGACCCTGCAGGTTCACTTCGGCGAGGACCTCTTCAAGGTGCTGGGCGCGGCCAATGCGCCGTTCGTGCAGGCCATGCTCGTCGGCCTCGTCTTCTGGCTAGCCTGCTGGTGGATGTACCGCCGCAAGATTTTTCTCCGGATCTAGCGGGCCTCGCCCGGCCAACCGGAGACCGACAACGGCGAAGGTCATCCCTCCCCCGGTCCCGCCATATTCGGACCCGACACCGGCCCCATTCCAAACCGCCTTAGTCAACCAATGGTTGACAACGCGGTTTGCGCCGCCCGCCCCCGGTTGGAGACGCGACCGTTACCCCGCTCCACCCCGCCTTGGGGAGCGCAGGCCCACCACTTGGCGGACGGGAATCGCGAACGCGTGTGCCGGCAAAGCCCGTTCGCTTGAAAACCTCACTCCCCGGGAACGAGAGGAGTGAGGCGCCGCTCACAGCCGGACCGGAAACAGCACCGGACCGGGCCGGCGATCAGAAGCGTCCGCTGACGCCCGCCGTGACCGTGATGAAGTTAAAGATGATGTCCTGGGTCCGTCCGGGCACCGCCATGTAGAGCCGCTGGGGCTCGTTGAAGATGTTCGCCACATCGCAGGTGAGCGTGACGGAGGGACGCACCTGATAGGCCACGCCCACATTGGTGGTCTTGAACACCTCGCGGTAGATGTTCGCGGCCGGGCTCGTCGCCGAATAACTCGAAATGTAGTCGCTCGTGTAGTTGTAGAGCACCCGGGCACTGAAGCCCCGATAGCGCCAGGCGAGCATCAGGTTGCCGGCCTTCGGGATGAAGCCGGGCACCTGAGTCGTCGACCGGGTCGTCGTGCCGCCAAAATCCCCCGAGGTCGTGATGGCGGTGTAATTGGCCGAGCCGCTGAGACCCTTGAGGAGCCCGGGCAGGAAGGTGAACTGCTGCTGGTAGTTGAATTCCCATCCATCGACCGTCGCGGTACCAGCGTTGGTCGAGGTCAGGCGGGTAAACCCGGCGTATTCGCCGTTGTAGCCGTTGTCGGCACCGGTGGGCACGACGCCGGAATTGGTGCCGGACAGGATGTAGTCCTTGATCGTCTTCTTGAACCAGCCGACCGAGAGCGTTCCCACCGGCTCGAAATAGTAGTCGAGGCTGAAGTCCCAGTTCTTCGCCGTCTGCGGCAGCAGGCTCGGGTTGTTGATCGTCACGGTCTGCGCCGTCTCATTCGCCGACTCTGCCGGCAGGAGATTCGAAAACGCCGGCCGGCCGAAACTCGTCGACCAGCTCACCCGCGCCTTGAGGTTGCGCGTGAACTCGTGGGTGAGGTGAACGCTCGGAAACGATTTCGTGTAGCTGCCGCTGGTCTTGCGATAGGTGCCCTCATAATCCTTCTTGGCCGAGCCCGCCGGATCGGCGAGCTGCTGGGCGGCCGTGCTGCGCGCGTTGGCGCGGGCCAACACCCAGCCCACACTCTCCGTATCGGTTTTTTCCGTGCGCACGCCCGTGAGGTAGCCGGTGCGCCCCAGCCAGCCGTCGCGGCCAAAGTTGCCCTGGGCCATGAAATAGCCGGCGGTCACCGCTTCGGAGGCGCTCCGGGTGCCGCTGTACTTGTTCGCGGCGCGGAAATACAAGTCCTCCTGCCACAGCGAAGTGTTGGCCGGATACCAACCCGACGAGCCGCCGCCCATGAAATCCGACGTCTTCCAGCGCGGCAGATTCACCCCCGTCTTCATATTGTTGTAGACCAGCGCCACGGGATCGGCGGGCAGCCCCGCGGTACCGATGTAGCTCCAGCGGCGGCTGTCGTTCCACAGCTCGACCGACTGCTCGCGCCAGGCAAAACCCGCCTTCAAATGGGCGGTCACGGCCGTAGGCAGCGTGTAACGCACGTTGAAACGGGCCTGGGGAATTTCCTGCGGATTGCCGGTGGTGCTCTTGGACAGGCCGTTGGCGGTCGGCCGGTAGTTGGCCGCATTCGTGATGTCGGCGCCGGCCGTCTGGACGAAGCGCGGAAAAACATCCGAATTGGTGCGGTCGATGGTCCAGCCGATGTTGCTGATGCGGTTGGTCAACCCGGTCTGCCCGCCCTGCGGGATGTTGCCGGATTCCTGATTGTTGCGGCTGAAGCCAAGGTTGTAGTCGATCTGGAACGGGCCGTATTCGTGCTCGGCGCCGAAATCGAGCATGTAGGTACTGACGGCGTAGGCATTCGGCCCGTTGTTCAGAATATCGATCTGCGCGCCCCCGATCTGCCGCACCTGGGTGATCTTGTCCGTGTAGCCCGGGATGACGCCGGAGGTCGTGGCGTTCGGCACCGTCGTGGCGTTGCCGGTGAACGCGGTGGCGTTATTCGACCGGCGGAACCGCTCGAGGTTGTCGTTCACCGTCACGTTGAGCGAATACTTGGAGTTGAACGAGTGGCGGTAGTCCGTCTTGACGTTCACGCTGCGCTGCTTGCGGTTGTTGTAGTTTTCGCGCGTCTGATAACTCCACTGATACGCAGGATCGGAGATGTTCGTGAGGTTCGTCTGGTACTGGTTCGTCACGCGAAACCCGCCCACGGCGTTTTCGCTGTAGAACACATTGGCGGCGATGCCCAGGTTGCGCTCGCCCCCGAGCACGCTGAAGACCTCCTGGTAGGCGAGCGTGATCAGCGGATGGGAGCGGCGCTTCTCGCGCTCCGGGATCTGCTCGGTGAACGACGGGGCGGTGCGCACCGTCGCACTGTACGAAACCCGGCGGTCCTCCTTCATGTTCAGGGGCGAGCGGGTCTTCATGTTGATCGTGCCGCCCAGCGAATCCGCGCCCTTGTCGGGCGTGTGGCCCTTGATCAGCTCGAGCTGCTCGAACATCGAGCCGGTGATGCTCTGCAATTCGAAGGCGCGGTTCGTGCCGATGCTCGCCATCAGGCCGCCGTCCACCGTCACGGTGTTCAACGCGGCCGACATGCCGCGCACGTTGAAGGCGTAGGCCAGCCCCTCCTCCGACGGACTGCCGGCGATCCCCGGCAGGCGCATCACGACCTCGCCCGCGCTCATGTTGGGCAGGTTGCCGAACGAATCCATCGCCACGATGTTCTTCACGTTGCTGGCGTTGCGCTGCGCGGTGATGGCGAGCGCATCGCCCTCGCGCTCGCCCGTCACCTTGAACGCCTCGAGCTTGTAGACGCTCGACGTGAGTTCGAAATCGCGCGTCGCGCGCTGGCCGGCGCCGACCACCACCTGGCCCTTGGTCGGGTCGAGGCCGATGTAGGAGATCACCACCTCGTGAGTGCCGGCGGGCACGCCGGCGAGCACGTAGCGGCCGGTGTTGTCGGTGAGGGCCGCGAGCCCGAGGGCGGGCACCTCGACCTTCGCGCCTTCGAGCAGATTGCGGGTGGCGCTGTTGCTGATCGATCCGGTGATCGTGCCGGCCGACTGGCCGGCGGCGGGATTCGTATCGGCGGCGTGCAGCACGCGGGCGGGGGCGAGGGCCAGGGCCAACGCGGCTGCGATCAAAACAATGAGATTGCTTCGTTTCATCGGCGGACGGGGTCAGGGGTGAAGGAGCACGCTCAAACTCAGGGAGCGCACCGGTGCGGATCAGGGAACAGACTCTGGGAAAGACGTTTAATCCGCCGAGTCAAATTCAAAGCCTGCGCGACCGTCCTTCCTCGCGCCTGCCGTGGCGCCCCGCTCCCGCCGCTCCGCCCCAAAACTCGCGGCGGCCCAAGCCACCTGCTGGCCTTTTACTCAGCCCTCCCGACATAGCACCGCGAGCCGGTGGACACCTTCGCGGATCCGCTCGGGAGTCGAATTCGAAAAATTCAACCGCAGGTAGTTCCGGCCGGCGTCGCCGGGGAAAAAGTCCCGGCCGGGCACGAACGCGACCTGCTTCGCGATCGCCCGCTGAAGCAGGGCCATGCCGTCGAGGTGGGTCGGCCCGGTGATCCACAGGAACATCCCGCCGTCGGGGTGCGTCCACTCGTAGCCCGCCGGCATCTCCGCGCGGAGCGCCGCGTCCATCACTCCAAAACGCTCGCCATACGCGTGCCGGATCCGATCGAGGTGCGCACCGACGTCGTTCGTCGTGAGAAAGGTGTGCGCGATCCGCTGGTCGAGGCTTGAGGTGTGCAGGTCCGAGGCCTGCTTGAGCATCAGGAGTTGCGAAAAAATTTCCGGCGGCGCGACGACCCAGCCGGTGCGCAGGCCAGGCGCGATCACTTTCGAAAAAGTGCTGGCGTAGAGCACCCGGCCGGCGGTGTCCCAGTGCTTCACGGGCGGGATGTCCGTGCCGCGGTAGCGCAGCTGCCCGTAAGGATCGTCCTCGAGGATGGTGAGACCATGCTCGGCCGCGATCTGCGCGAGCTGCTGCCGCCGCTCCGCGAGGAGCGTCACGCCGGTCGGGTTCTGAAAATTAGGGATCGTGTAGAGAAACTTCGGCCGGTGCTGCCGGATGAGTTCGGGCAGGGCCTCGGGAACGAGCCCGCCGGCATCGGTCGGCACGGGCACGAACCGCGCCTCCATCGTCTGGAACGCCTGGATGGCGGCGAGGTACGTCGGATTTTCCGTGAGCACGACATCGCCGCGGTTGAGGAACAGTTTTCCGGCGAGATCGAGGACTTGCTGGGAACCGCTGGTGATCAGGATCTCGTCGGCCTTCGCAGGTGCACCCCGCCGGTGCATGTCGGCCGCGATCCACTCCCGGAGCGGCTGGTAGCCCTCGCTCGGGCCGTATTGGAGGGCGGACGGGCCATCGCCCGCCAACACCTGCTGCGCGGCGCGGCTGATGGCCTCGACCGGGAAGAGCTCGGGCGCCGGCAAGCCACCGGCAAAGGAAATGATTTCAGGCTGAGCCGTGACCTTCAGGATTTCCCGGATGGTCGAGGGCCGCAGTTGCTGCATGCGATTCGCGAAGCGGTGCGCGTCAGAAGACATCCCGTTACGTTAGGCCCTCCAGACGGTCGCGGCCAATCCGATTGTGCGCGGATGCCGGGGAACGACCGGGGCGTTGGCGGTGAGTGGGTGGCCGGCCTGCGGAGGGACACGGCGTTCCAGCCCTGCTCCGACCCTCATTTCGTGCGGAGCACGGCGCAGTTCTACTTCATCCACTACGAATCAGCCGTCATAGGGTGAGCGGATTTGGACCCTGGCCGCCAATCCCACGTTACTCACACCGGGACCCGTCACCCCTTAAGCCGGATCCAGCAACACGGCGGTCTGGTAGCCGCACGCTTCTGCCTCGACGGCGACGAGCCGGAATTCACCGACCGGCGGACACCGCCACCGGAGCGGTCGAGGCGAAGGCATTCCAGAGCCGGTCGAGCCGCGCCCGGTCCGGTTCGCCGTCCAGAACCACAACGCGATAGTGAGCGTTGAAGGGCTCCGTCGGCGTGATCCGCCAGTCGCCATCGATCGCCGGGCTAAAGACGAAATAGGGCATTTCATTGTGAATCCGCACTTTTTCCGGGGCGCGAAAATTGGTGGGATGGGAAAGAATCGCGAGCCCCGCCGGCTTCCCGTTGACGACCGATCCCATGTAAACCCAGCGCTGGCCGGTGTGGTTGGACTTCAGCCGGTCCGTCTCACCCGTCGCCACCATGAACCGAGTCGCTGCGCCGAAAAACGCGTCGGGGCCCCGCATCGCAAAGCCGCCGTACGCGTTCTTCTTGACGGTCACCGGGGAACTCGAGGCGCAGACCTGATTCAGCGAGATATCGAACAGATTATAGTCCAGTTCGTCAGGCATCCCATAGGCGACCACGCTCCACGTCTCCCGCAGCGCGGGTTTTTCGGGAGAAACCGTGCGATCGTAAAAGACATTCACCGCCGTGAATCCCGCCGCAGCCGGGCCCTCCCAGGAATTGGAGACTCCCTCGCAACGCACCTGGGAGGTGCCGCCCTTGGGATCCCAAAAATTGACCGTGCGGCCCTCGAAGTTCGTCGCGGTCCAGGCCGACCAGAGGGCATACTGATGCTCGTGATTGGCGACGAGGCGCGGAAACGACTCGCTCACGACCGCCCCGGCGCGCGTGCGGATCGGGTCGATGTAGCCGGATCGTGCGATCTTGGGATCGATGCCCGGGCGCGGCGGCTGGATGACCCCGAAGTTGAAACCGAAAAGTTCGTGCCCGTTCACCACGGCAACCAGGCTTTTCGCATCCTTCCGCCAATGCGGTGCGGCGGAACCCGCCGCCGTACGCCGCCCGTTCATCGCCGGCATGGCCGGCGTCGCACCCGCCGGCACGCGCGGGATGAGCACGAGCGGTGCGCCCACCGTGGCCGCCGACCTTAGGATGAGAGCTTCCCGCTCTGCCGGGTAGGGCGTGAGCGGAACCGCGGCAGGCAACGGGATCGAACGCGTGCAACAGGCCGCAGCCAAGGCAAGGAAGGGCAGGATTCGGGGCTTCATGGGAATACGAAACGGGAGGAGTTATTTCGCGAGGTCGAAAAAAAGGCCGGTCAACGGCCGCAGCGACACCGGGCAATGAGGGACGGGTTTACGCCGCGGGCGCCAGCGAAAAAACATCCGCCAACCGCGGCCCCGCCAGGCGAGGCCCAGGTCGCAGCGCGTTATGGCCGGAGGGAAAAAATTCGTTGCCATGGAAAATACCGACCGCTTGCTGAAGCGATCCGTCCGCGGGGATATTTCGATTCTCGCGCCGGGCTGTTGCCTCAACCTCAAGCGAACCATGGCTCCCATCCGTTGCGACCGCGCCCCTCTCCTTCCCCGCCGCGAAACTCTGCGCCGAACATTCCTGCTCTTCTCCCTGGCCCTCGTCTGTGGCCCGCTGATTGAAGTCCGGGCCGCGCCGGACCGGCTGCGGGTCGCCCTCGTCTCCGGCGCTCCGACCTACGGTTCGGACGAGATCATGGAGAAGGCGAAGCGCAATCTGGAGACGCTTTATCCGATCAATTGCACCCTGATTCTGGCGAACCCCACGGGGGAAGGCTTCGACCATATCGATGCGCTCGCCGAGGCCGATGTGGCCGTCTTCCTGATCCGCCGAAAAACTCCGCCGCCGGAGGCACTCGCGGCGATCCGGAAATTCGTGGACTCCGGCAAGGGCCTCGTGGCCCTCGGACCAACCAGCCATGGATTCGAAAACTGGCCGACCTTCGACGTCGACGTGCTCGGCGCCAAGTACGGCGGCCCCTACGCCGAGGGCAAGGGGATCACCGACATCCGCCTGCGCCCCAGCCCAATCTTCACCGGCGGCGAGGATTTCACCACCGACAAATATGTCTACAAGTACACGGGACTGGCCAAGGACGTGCGAGTGCTGATGGAAGGCGGCCATGGCACGCAGTTGACCCCGATCGCCTGGACCCGGGAGCGAAATGGCACTCGGATTTTCTACATGGGGCCGGCCCAAAAGGAGAGCTTCAACCAGTCGTCCTACCTTCGCATCGTCGCCAACAGTATCTTCTGGGCCGCGCGGCGCGAAGTCCCGGGGGCCGTGGCGCGCATCAACCGCACCTGGATGCCCAACTCCTACCCCAGTTCCGTCGCGGTGGGTTTTCCTTCCGGACTGAATTATTGCTTCGACCCAACCCGTGGCGCCATCGCCTACGCGTGGGACGGCGACTACATCGACCGATGGCCGACCATCGCCGGAAAGTTTCCCCGCGACGCAAACGTGCCCGGCAAAGTCTTCTATCGGGCGCCGGAGCTAAATCCGTTCCGCTCTGGCAATACCGGCCCCGCCAAGATCGCCTTCAAGGGCTATCATGTGGAAAACAACGCGCCCCAATTTCGCTACGAAGTGGACGGCCTCGCGGTCACCGAAACGGTCACGCCGAAGGAGGATGGGACTGGGCTCAATCGCCACTTCCGCGTGGAAACCTCCGGCCAGCCGTTTCGCTACAAGCCTGACGACGTGGAGCGTGTCACCCTCCAGCAAGGTCCGGCGAAATGGGTCGAGGGGCAGCTTCAGCTGCCCGCCCGCTCGGTCATCGAATTCAACGTCTTCCTACCCCGCTGAAATCTCATGAGCGCGTTTGCCAAAAAAATTCTGTTCGGCGGCTGCCTCCTGCTCCCGCTGCTCAACGTCTCCGCCGACTACCGGCTGGAAACCGTCACTCTGCCCGCGGCGATGTCGCCCGAGATTTCCGCCGTCACTTTTTCGCCGCAGGGCGATCTCTACGTGGCCAACCGGGCCGGCGAAATCTGGAAGGCGGACCGCTTCGGCCGCAACTGGACCCGGTTCGCCTCCGGCCTGCACGAGCCGCTCGGCCTGATCGTCGACTCGCCCCGCCTCGCCTACGTCGTCCATCGCCCGGAACTCGCGCGGCTGGAGGACACCAACGGCGACGGCGTCATCGACACGTTCACCACGATCACCGACGCATGGGGCATCACGGGTAATTATCATGAATTCGCCTACGGCCTCCGCCGGGACAAAGAGGGCAATTTTGTGGGCAGCCTCGGATCCGATTCGGGCGGCGAGGAGGAATTCAAGTACGTCGGCCTCACCCGTGGCCCCGTGGTCAAGAATCCCGTGCGCAGCGAACTCCAATGGTCGCTCGTGCCCTATCGCGGCTGGTCGTTCAAGGTGACGCCGGCCGGCGAGTTCATCCCGTGGTCCTATGGTTTCCGCCAGCCCTCGGGCATCGGCGTGAATCCCGAAGGCGATATTTTTTCCAGCGACAACCAGGGCGACTGGGTCGCGTCCTCCGGCTTGTATCACCATCGGAAGGGAAGCTTCCACGGTCATCCCTCCTCGATGAAATGGCTGCCCGGCGGCCCGACGCCGTACGCGTCCGCCGAGGAAATGGGCCAGGCGCGCATCTCCCCCGCCGTCATCATGCCCCATGGCCTGCTCGGCGGCTCGCCCGGTGAGCCGGTGTGGGACCAGACCGGTGGAAAATTCGGCCCGTTCGGCGGGCAGATTTTCATCGGCGATTTCTCGAAACTCCTCAGCCGGGTGGCGATGGAAAAGGTGGACGGCGAATATCAGGGCGTCGCGTTTCCCTTCGTGCGGGAACCGGCCCTGCGTCAGGGCAACATGCGGCTGGCCTTCAGCCCGGATGGCGTGCTCTACGTTGGCCAGACATCCCGCGGCTGGGGCGTGGGCGACGGCCTGCAACGCGTCGTGTGGGACGGGAAGGATCCGGTCGAAATTCGCACCATCCAGCTTCGCGAAAAAGGATTCGGCGTGGAATTTACGGTGCCGATGAATGCGGCGGACGCGGCCAAACCGCAAAAATACCGGATCAAGCGCTTCCGCTATCTGTATCACGAAAAGTATGGTTCGCCCCGGATCGACGAGGTGCCGGTGCCCGTCACCGCCGTCACCGTCTCAAGCGATGCCCGGAAGGTCGAGCTGACCCTGCAGGAATTGAAGCCTGGGTACGTTTACGAGTTTCAGATGGAGGAGCTGGCGGCGGCCTCCGGCGCGTTATTGAAAAACCCCACCGGCTACTACACCGCGAACCGGCTGCTCAACGGCGAACGGTTCACGGGACCGTTTACCAAACCCCTGATCGCCCCAGCGGACGCGGCCAAGGTCATGGGCATCGATCTCGAGGCGGGCAAGGTCGTCTACAAGACCTACTGTGTGGCCTGTCACCAGGAAGACGGCCGGGGCGGCGGCACGGCGGCCGCCAACTTTGCCGGCGATCGCGCGCGGCTGGCCAAGAGCGACGCCGAGCTGTTGCGCTCGATCCGGCTGGGTAAACTCGAAACCGGGATGCCGCCCTGGGGTGCGATCCTCAACGAGCAGCAGATCCAGGACGTCCTCGCCTACATCCGCAGCGCGTTCGATCCCAATCGCGTGCGCGGGCGGTAACCGTCCACGCGACCGGGCCCGTCACGGTCGGACCGCTTCCCGCCACGAGAGCGGCGGCGCGACCAACCGCGCGCGCATTCGTCCAAAAAAAGAAGCTGGAGAATCGCTTCTCCAGCTCCGGACCCCGACGTTGGCGGACGCTGAGCTTACTTGGCGCGCTTCGCCACCCACTCGCGGGACTGCGCCTGACCGTCACGACCCGGACCTTCGGACGTGCCGGTGATCGTGTCGCCATCGAGCTTGCCCGTGTACTTCGTCACGACGGTGTTGCCACCCATTTCCCGTTCGACGGAAAATGAAATGGTGTCGCCCTTGACCGCGCCATTCTTGATTTCGATGGGCTCGCCGGCCTGACCGCCCCGACCTGGCAATGTGATTTTCCCCGCGAGTTTTCCGTCTTTCACGGCCAGGGTGATGGCGGCTTCCCGGGGAGCGTTTCCACCGCGTCCCGCCTGCATCCATTTCCAGGTGCCGGAGGCGTCGGCCGCGAAGGCGGAGACGGACATGATACAAACAGCGGCCAAAGCCGCGATCGAGCGAGGGAGTAATTTCATAGGTATTGGGTTGCAGGGCAGCCTGACGCGGCTGTCCGGATTTAGTTTCGGCGATACCCACTTGATAGACGCAACGCCACGCTGGCCGGGTGGTTGCCGACGACGGCTCCTAGTGCCGGCGCCCACCGGCCCGGTGCGGCCGAATGTGGGTTCGCCATTGCCAATCTTCCCTCCGCCGGGATGAATGCCTCCATCCCTCCTCCCATGCGCCCGATTCGTTTTCCCCTGCTTTCCCTGTTGTTGGTTTGCCTGGCCACGAGCGCCGGACTGTATGCCGCTGAAAAAAATATTCTCCTGATCGCCGGGACGCCAAGCCACGGCCCCGGCCAGCACGAGCATAACGCCGGGGTACTCCTCCTCCAAAAATGCCTGGCCGGTGTCCCCGGATTAACGACCCGCGTCGCACTCAACGGCTGGCCGAAGGATTCGGTCGCATTCAACAACGTCGACGCCGTCATCCTATTCTGTGACGGCGGACCGAGGCACGTCGCGCTGACCGACGACCACCTGGGCATCCTGTCCAAGGTGATGGGCAAGGGCGTCGGGCTCGGTCTGCTGCACTACGCGGTGGAGCCCACCAAGGAGAACGGCCAGACGGAGTTTCTCGGTTGGATTGGCGGTTGCTTCGAAATCGACTGGTCGGTCAATCCGCACTGGGACGCCAGTTTCAAACAGATCCCGAAGCATCCCGTCACCCGCGGGGTGCAGCCCTTTACCATTCGCGACGAATGGTATTTCAACATGCGGTTCGTCGACGGCATGAAGGGTGTCACTCCCCTGCTCGTCGCGACTCCGGATGCCAGAACCATGACGCGGCCGGACGATCCCCATGCCGGCAATCCGGCGGCGCGGGCGGCCGTGGCCCGCGGCGACGCCCAGACCGTGGCGTGGGCTTACGAGCGGCCGAACGGCGGACGCGGCTTCGGTTTTACCGGCGCCCATTTTCACGCCAACTGGGGCAACGACAATTTCCGAAAGCTCGCCCTCAACGCGGTGCTCTGGCTCGCGAAGATGGAAGTGCCCGCCAAGGGCGTCGCCTCCACCGTCACGCCGAACGATCTGCTGGCGAATCTCGATCCGAAGGCCGCCCCCCGCCCACGTCCATCCTCGGCCAAGTAAGAAGGGAACCGCACGCACCGGAGCGGGCCGCGTCACGGTCGCAACGCCCCTACGATCTCCTGCACGCAAACCGCCGCGAACACGACGAGGCAGATGAGGAGCGCAGCGTTGCCCAGTCGTCCGCTCGCGAGGTTGCGCATCCAGTCGCGGCGATTGTTGAGGTAGAGGAGAGTCGCAGCGAGGAAGGGCATGAAGAACGCGCCCGCGATGGAGAACGTGACCACCAGGACCACGGGTTGCTTGAACCAGAGCATGATCACCGGCGGGCCGGCCAAATAGGCTAGGGCGAGCAGATAGGTGCGACGCTCGCCGGCGCCGGCCGCCTCGGGCCGCGTGCGCCGCCAGGCTCCGATCAGTTCGACATAGATCTGCGGCACGCCCTGCCAGACGCCCAGCATGGCGGTGAAAACGGTGGCCCAAAAGCCCATCAAGAAAATCCAGCGCAACGCCGGCCCCCCCACGAGTTCCAACCGCGCCGCAAGTTCGAGGGCGATGCGGGCGCCCGCCGCGCCCTGCGCGTGAACCCCGACGGCGATCAGCACGAGGGCCACGCCGAACAGGCCGGTGAACGCATAAGCCAGCCCCAGATCGCTCCGCACCGTGCGGAGCTTTTCCGCCTCCCGCCAGCCGGTCGCCCGAATCCAGAAGCCATAGCAAAGCATCGTAACGCTGCCGCCGATCCCGCCAAAAACCGCCATGACCGCCGCGCCGCCTCCCGGCTGCGGCACCCGTGGAACCAGCAATCCCTTGATGATGGATTCCAGCGGTGGCGCCGCGAGAATCGCACACATCAGGACGGATACGGCCATGACCGCCACCAGCGCCTTCGTCACGCGTTGAAACTGCTCGTAGCGGTTCAACGCCACCAACGCAGCCGCTACCGCCGCGTGGATCGCGCCCCAGACCGGCACGGAGAGTGCCGGAAACACACTCGCACCCGCGAGACCGCACGCGCTGCTCAGCGAGGCCCCGACGAGAAATGTCCACAGCAGCAGGTAACCGGCAAAATAGACCGTCACCCACCGCGGCAAGCGCGTGACCCAGGCCCGCACGAGCGTCTCGCCCGTGGCCAGTTGCCAGCGCGCGATCGCCTCGGTGAGCACAAATTTCAGCGCCGCCGTAAACACCACGGCCCAGAGCAGGGCCGCGCCAAACTTCATGCCCGCGAATGAAGCCACCACGATGTCCCCGGCGCCAATGCCCGCGGCCGCGAGCACGAGCCCGGGCCCGAGGGTACGGAGGTGGGCACGCAACGCGGCAAACATAAGAGAGCGAGCTAACGGGCGAAGCTCCCGCGTGCGAACGAAAATTTGCTCCGCAACGGAGAACTTGGAGAACTTCGAGGCGGGAGACGACCGCGGGCTAGGAATTTGCCCACGTCGCCCGGAGCCGGGCCGCGTCGGCCAATGACGCACCCGAGCCCTGCAGCACCCGGGCCACCGCCTGGACCTGGGTTGCATTGTCGGGCGCCAGGCGGCTGTCAGGTTGATGAAGATTGTTCTCGAATCCGACGCGGACATGTCCGCCGAGCAGGGCCGCGGCCGTGACACACGCCCCTTCATGGCGGCCGAACGCGCAGACCATCCAGTGGTCGAACCGGGGCATTCCCGATCCGAGGAAGGGCAGCAGATCCGCCGGCATGGAGGCGTGTTCCCCGGCGTAGCTGCCGAGCACAAAAAGCACCGGGATGGAATCCCACGGGATCAAACCCCGTTGCCGCAGGCCCGCGAATCGAAGCACCTCTTCCGGCGAATAAAGAATCACCTGGGGAACGACGCGTTCCTGGCGCAGCCACTGCAGGAACGCGGCGAAATCCTTTTCGTGCGCCGGGTCCGGCACGAGTTCCCGCAATGCCAGCGACACCGCCTCGGGCCGCACCGCCTGCACGACGGCCATTTGGGCCTCCGGGGCATAGAGACCGACGGACTCGCTCGTGATCTGGACAACCAACCGGTCGCCCACCACTCCACGAATCGCATGAATGACGTCCCGGTAGATGTCCGCATCGAGGAGATGCCGTTCCTGCGCATCGCGAATGTGCACATGAATCATCGCGGCACCGGCTTCGCAGCACTCGGCGGCGGTGCGAACCAGTTCCGGCAGGGTGACCGGCAGTCCGGGGTGATTCAGCCTGGTCCGTCGGCCGCCGTTCGGGGCGACGGCAATGGCCACGGGCGGCAACCCACCAACGAGAGGCACCGAGTTCATGCGAACATCCTGCGAATGACCGTTGGCATCGACCGTCGGCTCAGTGTCCCGCGGTTGTCCCCATGTCCATCATGATGGGAGATCCGGTGGTAGCCGCCGCTTCCTCGCGGCAGAGGAACGCCGCCATGCTGGCGACCTCGGCCGGCTCGATCAGCCGCTTCACCGCGGTGCCCGACAGCATCACCTTGTCAATGACCTCCGCCTCGCTGATCCCGCGGGTCCGGGCCTGGGCGGCGATCTGATTCTGCATGAGCGGCGTGCGCACGTAGGCCGGGCAGATGGCGTGGGCGGTGATGTTGAAGGGGCCGCCCTCCAACGCCGTCGTGCGCGTCAGGCCCAATAGGCCATGTTTGACGGAGACGTAGCCCGCCTTGAAGGCGACGCCGCGCACCGACAGCACCGAGCCGAGATTGATGATACGCCCCCAACGCTGGGCCTTCATGGCCGGCCAGGCATAGCGCGTGAGGAGAAACGGCGCGGTCAGCATCAATGCGTGCATCCGGTCCCACTTGTCCTCGTCGAATTCATCCAGCGGAGCGATGTACTGAAACCCCGCGCAGTTAACGAGGACGTGCACCGTGCCGAATTGGGCGCCGGC
Source organism: Opitutia bacterium (assembly GCA_947474935.1). Lineage (GTDB taxonomy): Bacteria > Verrucomicrobiota > Verrucomicrobiia > Opitutales > Opitutaceae > ER46. The sequence continues at coordinate 23,400 of CANJKL010000009.1, read as the reverse complement.
CTTTTCAATGAGCGCCTTGCAGTCAGCCCGACGGCTCAGGTCGCCCTCCACAAACAGCCCGCCCAACCGGGCAGCGGCGGCGTTGCCCGCGTCGGCCTGCACGTCGCCGATGACGACCCGCGCCCCGAGGGCCGCAAATTTATCGGCAATCGCCAGGCCGATACCACTCGCGCCGCCGGTGACGACCGCCACGCGGTCCTTCAGAAAGGGGTCGGATGTCATGAAAGAGGGAAAGCTCCCCCCATTAAGAAAGGCCTGCGACAGAGTTCAATCCCGGCGACACCCGATCTTCCGCCCGATGAGAACCGTCGCAAAAAATCTCTTCGCACCCGGCAGTGAGAGTCCCAACGCTCGACCGGTGCTTCTTTTTACCCCAGCCGGACGCCCTCCGCGTCGTCGCGACGAAAACGACGCATCTCCGCACCAACCGTAAAACCGGAAAACGCAGCCGACCTCTCTTCCTCAAACCATGAACCAGATCGATCTCACTCATCGTAATGCCATCGTCACCGGCGGCGCGCGCGGCATCGGCCACGCCATCGCCACCCGCCTGCTGCAGTCGGGCGCCCGCGTTTCCCTCTGGGACGTCGACGCGGCCGCACTGGCCGAGGCCGCGAACGGATTAAAGTCGCTCGGTCAGGTGCACACCACGGTGGTTGACGTCACCAGTGCCGCGTCCGCCGCCGCGGCGGCGACCGCGACCGCCCAGGCGTTCGGCAAGCTCGACATCCTGGTCAATAACGCCGGCGTCGCCGGCCACAACGCGCGCGCTTGGGAAACCGATCCCGCCGAGTGGCGGCGCGTGCTGGACATCAATCTCACCGGACCTTTCCACTGCTGCCACGCCGTGATCCCGCATCTGCTGCACAACCGCTACGGCCGTATCGTCAACATCGCCTCCATCGCCGGCAAGGAGGGCAATCCGAACGCCGCGCACTACAGCGCCTCGAAAGCCGGCGTCATCGCGCTCACCAAGTCGCTCGGCAAGGAACTCGCCACCAGCAATGTCATCGTCAACTGCGTGACCCCCGCGGTGATCGCCACGGATATTTTAAAACAGATGTCCCAAGCCCATATCGATTACATGCTATCCAAGATTCCCATGGGGCGTTTCGGCAAGACGGAGGAGGCGGCCGCACTCGTGGCGTGGCTCTGCTCCGAGGAATGCTCCTTCACCACCGGGGGCGTCTTCGACCTTTCCGGCGGGCGCGCCACCTACTGATCCATGAGCAGCTTGCCCCAACCCGTCCGCGCCGCCTCTTGGAAATGGTGGATCACCGGCCTGCTCCTGCTGGCCACGATGATCAACTACATGGATCGCGTGACTCTCGGCAACGCGTCGGTGCGGGTGACGCACGAACTGGGATTGAGCGATGTGCAGTATGGCAACCTGGAGCTGGCGTTTGGCTGGGCGTTTGCCGCCGGCTCGCTGGTCTTCGGTTTTGTCGCCGACCGGGTGCGCACCTACCTGCTGTATCCGGCGGTGCTGGCCGCGTGGTCACTGATGGGCATGGCGGCGGGCTGGAGCCACGGTTTTTCGGAGCTGATTGTCTGCCGGACGCTGCTCGGTTTCTTCGAGGCGGCCCACTGGCCGTGCGCCTTGAAAACCACCTTTGCGCTGCTCAGCGAGAAGGACCGGACGCTCGGGAACAGCGTGCTGCAAAGCGGCGCGTCGCTCGGGGCGGTCATCACGCCGCAGATCATGAAGCTGCTGATGACGGACGAACCGGGTTCCTGGCGCACCTCGTTCATCGTGGTGGGGGGCGTGGGCTTCGTGTGGGTCGCCCTGTGGTTTGTCAGCCTCCGGCCGCGCGACCTCGATCAAGCGGCCGCGCCCTCGACCGCCGGGGCGACGGGCGGCCTCGGCGAAATCCTGCGCAGCGGACGCTTTTGGGCCGTCGCGCTCCTCATCGTGGGCGCGCAGACCGTGTGGCACATCTACCGGGTCTGGCTGATGAAGTTCCTGCAAACCGGCCGCGGCTACGACGAGACGGTCGCGTTGAATTTCAACTCGTTTTACTTCATCGCCACGGACGTCGGCTGCCTCACCGCCGGCGCGGTTTCGCTCTGGTTGATCCGCCGGCGGGCTTCCTCGCCGCACGATGCCCGCCGCACGGTCTTCGCGGGCGCCTGCGCGCTTACATCGCTCAGCATTTTAATTCCCTGGCTCGACAAAGGCTGGCCGCTGCTCGCGGTCTTGCTGCTGATCGGAGCAGGAGCCCTCGCACTGTTCCCGTGCTTCTACAGTTTTGCGCAGGAAATCTCCGCCACGCACGTCGGTCGGGTCACGGGATTGCTGGGACTGTGGGTCTGGGCCGTCACGTCACCGATGCACAGTTTTTTTGGCATGCTGACCGACCGGACGAAGAGCTACGATCTCGGCCTGGTGCTTGCGGGCCTGGCTCCATGGCTGGGCGTCATCTCCATGAAGCTCCTGTGGCGAAAGACCGCATCTCCCGCCCGGCCCTGAAGCACTCGCCAAACTGAATTTCTCATGCTGACCGATTCCACCCGCCGGCAGGACTTTCCCTCGCTGTCCGGCATCACCTACCTCAACACGGCCGCGGAAAGCATCCCGCCCCGCTGCGTCGGCGCGGCCATCGAAACCTACTGGCAGGACAAGCTCCGCGGAATGAAGGGACGCGACGGGCATTTTGCCGCGGTGGAGGCGTGCCGCGAGGTCAGCGCCCGCCTGCTCGGCCTGTCGACGGCCGAGGTGTCCTTCTGCTCGTGCAGCTCGGAAGCCTACAACCTGCTCGCTTCCGCCCTGCAGCTTGGCGCGACGGATGAAGTTGTGGTCAGCAATCTCGACTTCCCCGCCGGAGTCACGCCGTGGTTGCGCGCCGCGCAGGCACCCGTGCTGCGCGTCTGGGAGGCTGAAGAGGGCGCACTCGTTCCGGAACGACTTGAGCCCTTGCTGAACGAGCGCACGCGGCTGGTGCAGGTGTCACTCGTGAGCTTCTACAACGGCCATCGCCTCGCCTGGCAGCCCTTTCGCGACGCCGTCCGGCGCCTGGCGCCGAAGGCGGTCATCGCCGTGGACATCACCCAGGCGTTGGGGCGCGTGGTGTTCGATTGCACCGGCGCGGACATCCTCATCTCCAGCACGCACAAGTGGACGCTCGGGATCCACGGCGGCTGCATCATCGGGGTGCCGTCCGCGAGCGCGGAGCGTCTCACCACGCATGCGGGCGGCTGGCTGCACCTGCACAACGCCTTCGGGGCCGACCGCTTCGAACGCGCGGTGACCAAGACGGGCGCGGCGAGTTTTTCCGTGGGCATGCCCAACTTTGTCGCCCTCTACGCGCTCAATGCCTCGCTGCGCTACCTGGAAAGCATCGGCGTGGCCGGGATCGCCGCCCATGCCGACCCTCTCGTGGCGGCGGCCGAGACCGGCTTGCGCGAACTGGGCGTGAAGCCGATGTGCCGCTGGAATCACACCGGCATCCTCGCGTTTCAACATCCGCGCAGCACGGAGCTGCACGCCGCACTGGAGCGGGAAAACATCCATGTCATGCACAACGCCGGACGCATCCGCCTCGCGGTCCATGGCTATAATACCCGGGAGGACATCCACCGGGTACTCGGCGTGCTCGGTTCGCTGTTACAAAAAGTCTGACCGATAAAGCAATCGTTTCTCCACGCCAGCGTCAGCCCCCCGCTTCCCCATGTCTCCCCACCCCACCCTGTCCCGCCGCGCCTTTCTCCAAACCACCGCCCTCGCCGCGCTCGCACCGGCCGGCGCCTTCGCCGCCGCCCCTGCACGCCGCAGAGCCATCGACGCCCACGTGCATGTCTGGACGCCGGACACCGTACGCTATCCGCTCGCCGATGGATTCACGAAGGAGAAGGACATGAAACCGCCGAGTTTCACGCCCGCGGAACTTTTCGCGCACTGCCGTCCGGAGGGCGTGGATCGCGTCGTGCTCGTGCAGATGAGTTTCTACCAGTTCGACAACCGCTACATGCTCGACGTGATCAAGGAGCACCCGGGCACGTTCAGTGGCATCGGGATCGTGGATGAAGCGCAATCCAACGTGCGCGAAACGATGAAGACACTCGCGACCCAGGGAGTGCGTGGATTCCGCCTCTACACCTCTCGTGAAAAAGCCGAGGCGTGGAGCCAGTCGGAGGGGATGAAGAAGATGTGGTCCTACGCCGCCGAGGCCGGACTTTCCATGTGCCTGCTCGCCAACGCCGACGCTCTGCCGGCCGTGCAGCGCATGTGCGCGGCCTATCCACGAACGCCGGTCGTCATCGACCACTGCGCCCGCATCGGGGTGAGCGGGACGATCCCGCCCGCCGATCTCGACAACCTCTGCCGCTTGGCCGGATTCAAACACACTCACGTGAAAACGTCGGCGTTTTACGCGCTTGGAGCGAAGCAGGCGCCCCACACGGAACTGGCGCCCATGATCCGACGGCTGCGCGACGCCTATGGCGCGTCCCGTCTCATGTGGGCCAGCGACTGCCCGTATCAAGTGCAGGGCGTCCACACCTATGCGGCCTCCATCGCCCTGATCCGCGATCGGCTCGACTTTCTCACCGCTGAGGAACGCGACTGGATCCTGCGCAAGACGGCGGAAAAGGTGTTCTTCGCCTGACCGGCAGCTACGCGAAACGCAGGATGAAGTTGCGGTAAAACTCGAAAGCGCGCTCGACTTCGCCCAAGTCGACAAATTCAACCGCGGCATGCGCGTGATCGATGCTGCCGGGGCCGAACACGAGGCTGGGAATGCCCTGGCGGGAGAGCTTGCTCGCGTCGCTGCCAAAGGGCACGCCGCAGAGCGTACCGTCGAGGCCCATCTCTGTGAGCAGCGCGCTGGCCAGCCGAGCGGGGGCCGCATCCGCCGCCGTTTCCAGCGCCTCGTCGGTGAGCATCGGTGGCTCCATGAACGCATCAAAAGTCGGGTGCTGCGCCCGCAATCCGTCGAGCAGCCCCTGATAGTGCGCGAGCACGGCGTTCACCGTCTCGCCGGGCAACAGACGCCGGTCGACTTCGATGGAGCAGGTATCGGGAACGAAATTCACCTGCACCCCGCCCTTGATCACGCCTACGTTCACCGTCGCCGGGCCGAGCAACGGATGCTCCCGCGCCGCGAGCTGCCGGTGATCCGCCTCGAGTGCAAGGATGACCCGCGCCATGTGCGTGATGGCGTTGACACCAAGATGCGGCTTGCCGCTGTGGGCCGCCCGGCCCCGCACCACGATGCGCCACCGCAACACGCCCTTGCTCGCGATGACCGCGCGCAGGCTCGTCGGCTCCGCGATCAAGGCCGCCTGGCCGGTGAGGCCTTCACAAAGTTTCACCACTCCGCGAAACGAATACTCCTCGTCGACCACGGCCGCGAGCCACACATCGCATGGCGGCTGGAGCCCCGCTTCGGCGACCGACGCGACCGCATGCATCATGGCGGCCAGGCCGGCCTTCGTGTCGCAACTGCCCCGACCATAAAGTTTCCCGCCCTCCACCCGCGGCTCGAACGGGGGAATCGTCATGCCCTTGATGCTCACGGTGTCCATGTGCGCCTCGAGGATAACCCGGCGGGAACGATCTCGGCCCGGCAGCCGTGCGATCACGTTGGGCCGGCCGGGGAAAACTTCCTGCTCCCAGACCTCAATCCCGCGCTGTTCGAAAAATGTCCGCACCCACGTGGCGATTTCCCGTTCGCCGGGACCGCCCTCGTAAAACGAATTCACGCTGTTAATGCCGACCAGGCTGGCGAGGGTGGAGACGAGCGGTGACGCATTCATGCCCGGAAACGAGAGCAACGGAAACACCGGGCGCCAACCGGAAACGCGACGTCCCGCGGCCGACGGTCCGGCCGAAAGATTGAATCGCCTCGGGTTTAGCGCCCGGCAAACCTTCCCCCGATGAAGGCCGATCCCAACCCCACCCCCTCCCGACGTGAATTTATCCAGCACTTGGCCACGGCTTCGACCGCCACTGTGGCCGGGATGACGTTGCCCAGTTCCCCGGCGCTGGCCCAGGGCGCTGCGGTTGTTCCCCCACCCGCCGACTTGCCGCGCTCCACCGAACCGACCGGGGGCGATCTGGGCAGCGTGTTCCGCGACGTGGAGAAACTCGCGGCCCAGAATCGCTACCAGTACTCGTTCCTCGGCGACCGCTTCAAGACGCTGGAGGAGTTCAAGACCGCCGGACGCGCCAAGGTCCTCGAGGCGTTTACCTACCGGCCCGCCAAGGTCGACCCGCAGCCGGAGGTCGTAGACCGGCGCGACATGGGCACCTACATCCGGGAAAAGGTGGTCTTTTCGACGTCGCCGCACTTCCGCGTCCCGGCCTACGTCCTCATCCCCAAAGGCCTCAAGCAACCCGCCCCCGCAATCGTGGACCTCCACTCCCATGGCGGCATGTTCCTGTTCGGCAAGGAGAAGATCGTCGATCTTGGCGCGAACCATCCGGTGATGGGGCCCTATCACGAAAAAAACTACGAGGGCCGGCCCACCGCGACCGAACTCGTCCGCCGCGGTTACGTGGTGATCGCGATCGACGCGTTCATGTTTGGCGAACGGCGGGTCCTGATGGATGCCGACCTCAAGTACGGCTGGGACCGCTATAAGTACACCGTGGAGGACGCCACCTACCTCAACGGCAAGTGCCGCCAGAAGGAGTCCACCGTGGTCAAATCGCTGATCTTCGCCGGCCAGTCGTGGCCCGGCATTGTGGGCTGGGACGACATTCGCACGGTCGACTACCTCATCACGCGACCCGAGGTCGATGCCAGTCGCATCGGCTGTTGCGGCGTCTCGATGGGCGGCTATCGCACGCTCTACCTCGCGGCGCTCGACGAGCGCATCAAGGCGGCCTGCATCGTGGGCTTCATGTCGACCGTCCGGCCAATGATCCGCGCGAAGATCGACACGCATTCCTTCGTGCACTTCCTGCCCGGACTACACCCTTGGCTGGATTTGACCGACGTCGCCGCGCTGCATGCACCTCACGCGCTGATGGTGCAACAGTGCCGGAAGGACGGCTTGTTCACCCTCGACGGCATGGAGGAATCGCTCCGCCAGATCGGCGCCGCCTACGCCAAAGCCGGGGTTGCCGACAAGTATGTGGGCCGGATGTACGACGCGCCGCACCAATTCAGCCTCGCCATGCAGGAGGACGCCTTTGCGTTCTTCGACCGCCACCTGAAGGCGTGAGCGCCGGCCAGAGGCCGGGGCCGGTCCGGCTGGGGCCCGGGCTCGGCCGGGGAAGATCAGTCCTTCACCACCGGCAATTCGATCGCACTCGCGTGGCTGCCGCCGCGGAATATCCGTTGCGTCGCCTTCTGGTAATCGCCCGCCTTCGCGTGGAAAATATTCGGGACGAAAGTCTGCGGGTTGCGATCGTAGAGCGGGAACCACGTCGACTGGATCTGCACCATGATCCGGTGACCGGGCAGAAAGCGGTGGTTGGCGTTGGGCAGTCCGAAACGGTAGCGCTGTACCCTGCCCGCCGGAATTGCACTCGGTTTCTCGAAACTCTCGCGATAGCGGCCGCGAAAAATCTCCATGCCGATGCCAAGTTGGTAGCCGCCCAACTCGGGTTGGGACGAAACTTCCTCGGGGTACACGTCGATCAGCTTCACCACCCAATCGCTGTCGGTGCCACTGGTCGCCGCGTAGAGATTGACCATGGGCTGGCCCGCGATGTGGACCGACTCCTTGAGCGGCTCGGTGATGTAAGTGAGCACATCGGGCCGGTCGGAAAAACTGCGCTGATCGCTGACCAACCAAGGGCGCCAGACATTCGGGTCATTAAGCCGAACCGGACGAGGCACAAAGGGCACCGGCTTGGCCGGATCGGACACGTAGCTGTCGTCTCCTTCCCCGGCGGGTTGCGCGAACCCGAGGCCAAGACCAGCCTGCAAATAGATCGGCGTCAGGCCCGTCTTGCTCCCCTTGCCACCCGCCAGCGGCCAGCGGTCGTAGGTGCGCCAGACGTTGGTTCCCGTCTCATAGCTCCACACGGGCGGCGTCGCAACAACCGGTGCGCCGTCTTTCAAATACTGGTCGAGGAACGGTTGCATCACGTCGCGCCGAAATTCGAGCGCGGTGTCTCCCGTCAACTTGAGCGGACCGAGGGTGGAGCCCTCCGCATTGACGCCACTGTGCCGCCACGGTCCGATCACCAGCGATACGCGGTTGTTGACCGTATCCTGCGGCTCGACCGCCGCATAGACCGCATAGGCGCCGTAGCTGTCCTCCTGGTCCCATTGCCCGGTCACCAACATCGTGGGCACGGTCAGCTTCCGCGCGGCCAGCAGTTTGTCGACCGCCTGACCCTGCCAGTAGGCGTCGTAGCTCGGGTGCTCGAATAGCTTTTTCGTGAATGGCAGGACATCCAGACCATGTAGCTTCGCGAAATCGGCGGCCGATCCAGCCCGGAGCAGCGTCTCGTAATCGTCATAGCCCCCGTAGGCGAGGCCTTCGCCCTCGCCTTTGACCGTGTTCTGGCGCGCGATGAACAAGAGGGAGAAAAACCGGAAGGCCCCGTTGTGAAACCAGTCGTCCCCCATCCAGCCGTCGACCATCGGGCTCATCGGCACCGCGGCCTTCAACGCCGGGTGCGGATCGATCAGCCCCATGAGTGTGGTGAAACCGGGATACGAGGAGCCTGTCATCCCAACGCGGCCGTTGCTTTCCGGGACGTTCTTCACGAGCCAGTCGATCGTATCGAAGGCGTCGGTGGAATGATCCACCGCGGTGTCGTTGAGCGGACCGCGCACCGGACGGGTCATCACATAGTCGCCCTGGGATTTGTATTTTCCGCGGACATCCTGATAGACACGAATGTAGCCGTGGGCGACGGGCACCTCATCGGGGATGGGCAGGATGGCGTCGATATTCGGGCTCACGTTGCGCGCTGTCTGCTTGGAGGCATTATAGGGCGTCCGGGTGAACAACATCGGCGCGCGCTTGGCGCCCTTCGGCACGACAATGACGGTGTTGAGCTTCACGCCATCGCGCATCGCGATCATCACCACGCGGCGCTCATAGTTGTCATTCGCCGTCGGCCGCTTGAATGAGGCCGGAATGTCCGGCGTCATCGGGGGAGTCTGGGCGGGGCCGAGAGCGGTCAACGCAAGGGCCGCGAACACGAGAAGAGGGGGCTTCATAACATGGTTATGGCGGGATTCACGGGCCTCGCGCAAAGGCATTTACACTCCCCGCCTGATAGCGACGGCGGGGCCGCCGTGCCGATCACAACGCCGCGACCGCCAAGCCTACATCGCCGCCAGCAGCCGCCGCAGCGTCTCGTCGACGAGCTTCGGATTCGCCTTGCCCTTCCCGGCCTTCATCACCGGACCCTTGAAGGCATTGATCGCACTGTCCTTGCCGGCCTTGAACTCGGCCAACGCCTTCGCGTTCGTCGCGATGGAGTCCCGGCACCATTGTTCGAGTTCGTTGCTGTCGGTCGGAGCGGCCTTGAGCCCCCGCCGTTCGGCAATCGTCTCCGGCTGGTCGCCGGTGGCGAACATCTCGATGAAGATCTCCTTCGCCGCGTGCGTAAGCACGGTGCCGACGTCGACCAGTTGCACGAGTGCGGCAACGTGCGCGGGCCGCACCTTCGAATCGGCGAGGGCCAGGTTCGCATTACCCAGCTCGCGGAGAAGATCGTTGGAAATCCAGTTTCCGACCGCCTGGGCTTTGCCGGAACCGGCAAGCTTGGCGGCCGCTTCGAAGTAGTCGGCCAACGCCCGATCCCAAACCAGTACCGACGTGAGTGTATAAGGCAGCTGGTATTGCTCGATGAACCGGCGCTGTTTTTGGAAGTGCAGTTCGGGACACTCGGCCTGCAGACGAGACTTCCACGGCTCATCGACCGTCACGGGCAGGAGATCGGGGTCCGGGAAATAACGGTAGTCGTGTGCGTCCTCCTTGGTGCGCAACGACCGCGACGTCCCGGTCATGCCGTCGTAATCCCGCGTTTCCTGCCCGATGGTGTCCCCGCGTTCGAGGACGGCGACCTGCCGCTTGATCTCGTGCGCGATGCCGTCCCGGACAAATGAGATCGAGTTGAGATTTTTCAACTCCACCTTCGTGCCGAGCGCGGCCTGGCCCACCGGACGGATCGAGATGTTCGCGTCGCAGCGGAGCTGGCCCTTCTCCATGTCGCAATCGGAGATGCCGCCATAGATCATCGTGGCCCGCAGCGACGTGAGATAAGCGTACGCCTCGTCCGCCGTGTGCATCGCGGGGTCGGAAACGATCTCCATCAGCGGCGTGCCGGCGCGGTTGTAGTCCACCAGTGAATCGGTGGCCCCGTGGTTCAATTTGCCGACGTCCTCCTCGAGGTGGATGCGGGTGAGGGGAATTTTCTTATGCTCACCCATCACGTTGCGGGCCGCGCCGGGCAGCTCGATCTCGACGGAGCCGCCGAGGCAGATCGGCTGGTCATACTGCGAGATCTGATAGTTTTTCGGCGAGTCGGGATAGAAGTAGTTTTTGCGGTCCCATTTGCAGACCGGCGCGATCTGGCAACCCAGCAACAGCCCCGCCTTGATGATCGCATCGAGCGCAGCCTTGTTCATCACCGGCAGTGCGCCGGGCAGCGCGAGCACCACGGGATCGGTCAGGGTATTAGGTTCGTGGCCATAGCCGGCGGCCACCCGCGTAAAGACCTTGGAACGAGTCTTGATCTGGACGTGGACCTCAAGCCCGATGACGGCTTCGTAATTCATGAAAAGTAGTGGGTATTGAGCAACGGGTAGCGAGCCGGCTACGAATTACGCTACTTCAAAGCGCCGGCCGGCGCTTGGACCACTCGTGCGCGCGTTCGTAGGCGTGGGCAATGGCGAGAAGACTGGCTTCCTGGAACGGTTGCCCGATGAGCTGCAGCCCGATCGGCAGGCCACTCGCCGTGAAACCACACGGCACGCTGATGCCGGGCAAGCCGGCCAGATTCACGCCGATCGTGTAGATGTCGCAAAGGTACATCGCAAGTGGATCGGACTTCTCGCCGATCTTGAATGCCGGGATCGGCGACGTCGGCGTGATGAGCGCGTCCACGTCGCGGTAGGCGTTGAGGAAATCCTGTCGGATCAACGTGCGGACTTTCTGGGCGCGCAGGTAGTAGGCGTCGTAGTAGCCGCTTGAGAGCACGTAGGTGCCGAGAATGATCCGGCGCTTCACCTCGGCCCCGAAACCCTCGGCGCGCGACTGGAAATAGAGATCCACGACATCCTTCGCATTCTTGGAGCGATGGCCGTAGCGAATGCCATCGTAGCGCGCGAGATTCGAAGACGCCTCCGCGGTCGCGATAATGTAGTAGGTGTCGAGGCAGTATTGGGTATGCGGCAGCGAGACTTCACGAATTTCACATCCCTGCTTTCGGTAGAACGCGATCGCCTGCTCCACCGCCTCGCCGATTTCAGGATCGAGACCCGCCCCAAAATACTCCTTCGGAATTCCGAGGCGCCACGGTCGCCGGTGCCCGCCGAGCGCCGCGCGATAGTCGGGGATCTCGGCCTGGTAGGAGGTCGAATCGCGTTCGTCGTGACCAGCGATGGCACCGAGCACGATCGCAGCATCCTCCACCGTGCGGGCGAAAGGACCGATCTGATCGAGGGACGAGGCGTAGGCGATGAGTCCGTAGCGCGACACCAGGCCATAGGTGGGCTTGAGGCCGACGACCCCGCAAAGCGCCGCCGGTTGCCGAATCGAGCCCCCGGTATCCGAGCCCAGTGTGGCAATCGCCTCGCCCGCTGCGAGCGCCGCCGAGCTGCCGCCGGAGGAGCCGCCCGGAACGCGCGTAAGGTCCCACGGATTGCCCGTGGGACCGTTGGCGGAATTCTCGGTCGAAGAGCCCATCGCAAACTCGTCGCAGTTCAACCGGCCCCAGAGCACGGCGCCCGCCTGCCGGAGCTTCGTGGTGACCGTCGCGTCGTAGGGTGAAACGAAATTCGCGAGAATCTTGCTCGACGCGGTAAGCGGCTGGCCTGTGACCGCGATCACGTCTTTCAAGCCGATCGGAATGCCCTCGAGCAGTCCGCGCGACTGCCCGGCGGCGCGGCGGGCGTCGGACGCGGCAGCTTGCGCCAGTGCGTCAGCCTCATCGCTCGAGTTGAAGGCGTGCACCCGCGGTTCGACCGCCTTGGTGCGGGCGATAACCGCCCGGGTGAGCTCAATGGCGGAAAGCGTTTTGGCTTCGAGCGCCGCGGCAAGGGCGGTGATCGGCTGAAAGAATAAATCGGATGACATGGGGGAGTCGGACGGGGGCAGGAGGACGCAGCTCTCCTATTCGACGACCTTGGGAACCACGATCATGTGATCGCGCTGGGCCGGCGCGTTCTTCAGCGCCAGTTCGACCGGCAGCCCGGGACGCGCCACGTCCTCCGCCCAGACATTCGTGACGGCAAAGGCATGTGCCGTCGGCTCGATCCCGCTCACATCGACTGCCTTCAATCTCTCAAAGTGCCCCAACACGACGGTCAGCTGTTTGGCATACTCAACTGCTTCGATCGGCGTAAGCTGAAGGCGTGCGAGGGTGGATACTTTACCAATATCCAAGTCGCCGGTTTTGACGGTCAGCGGAGTAGCCATAATTATTTACGAATCTGCCAGCTGTTAGCTTGCATGACCTGCTCCTGAATTTTTGTGAACGCCCCATTCACCTCGTCGTCGGTGAGCGTCCGGTCCGCCGAACGGAACACGAGACTGAAGGCGAGGCTCTTCTTCCCCTCCGGCAGACCTTTGCCCTGATAGACGTCGAAAACGGAGACGTGCTCGACGGCAAAAGCGCTGCCGGCCGCGGTGCGGGCGAGTTTCAGGAGGGTCTTCTGCACCTCGGACGCCGGGGTCGCGAGGTCGACGACTAGCGCGAGATCGCGCAAGGCCGCGGGAAAGAGGCTGAAGTCGGAATAACGCCGGCGGGCGGTCTCGCGGGAAAGTCTTTCCGGCAGGATCGTGAAGATCCCGGCGTAGACTTTACCTTCGACGCCGAGCGATTTGACCATCGCGAGGTTCAACAGACCGAAGCGGGCCGTACAGCCGCGGGCCACGTCGCCCAAGACGGCACTATGGCCCTCCTGCCAGCCGAAACAGGCTCCCTCAGTGGCAGCGAGCGGCTGCCGCGCCAAATCAACACTCGCCGCCAGGGCCAGCGCCTCGACGTGATGCTTGACGGTGTAGAAATCGACCGGCTCGCGTGCGAGCCAGACTCGCTCGCCGACCGGCTCCGCGGCAAGAAACGCCACCGCTGCACATTCGAGGTTCTGGCCGTTTTGTTCGATGAACACCCGTCCGACCTCGAACAACCGCGTGGCCGCCACCCCCCGGGACTGGTTCAGCCGCAGCGACTCCAGCAACCCGGTGACGAGCGTAGGCCGGAGGTGAGACTGTTCGTCAACAAACGGGTTGGCCAACGCCAGTTCCTGCGCGGCGGCCTGCAAAACCCACGGCGCAATCTCGGAGCCCGAGCGCAGCGTGTAATTGACGCATTCGTTAAAATCGTGACCGACGAGGTAGTCGGTCACACGGCGGTTGAAGAGCACCACAGGATCGTCTTCCACCGGAAGCCCCGGTGACATCACAACCGCAGTTGGAATTTTTTCCGTGCCGTGGAGCCGGAGCACTTCCTCCACAAGATCGATCGGCCGATCGAGGTCGTCGCGCCAGCTCGGGATGCTGACCGTCCAGGCCGGCCCGCGACGCTCGGTCGGTTCCTCGCGCACCACATTCAGTTCGAGCGCCTCGAACGAGGCGCGCATGACTTCCGCCGGGATGTCGAAACCGAGGCGTTCGCAGATAAAATCGTGCGTGACGACCACCTCGCGCTGCCACGGAACATCGCCCCCCACCCGGCAGGCCGGGCCCACGACGCGGCCGCCGGCGGTTTCGATGATGAGATCGATTGCTCGATAGGCCGCCTCCAGCGCACCGTGCGGATCGACGCCCCGCTCGTAGCGGTACGACGAGTCGGACGACAAACCCAGCCGGCGGGAGGTCCAGCGGACGGACTGGCGCTTGAAGATCGCGCACTCAAGCACCAAGTCGGTCGTATCGTCGCTCACTCCGGAATTTTCTCCGCCCATGATGCCGGCGATGACCACGGGGCGGTGCGCATCGGCGATGACGAGCATGCGGCCGTTCAAAACCCGCTCCTTGCCATCGAGCGTGACAATCTTCTCCCCGTCCACCGCCGGCCGGACAACGATCTGGTTGCCCCCGAGCTTGCGGGCATCGAAGGCGTGCAACGGCTGGCCCGTCTCCAGCATCACGTAGTTGCCAACGTCGACGACATTGTTGATCGGGCGAAGTCCGACCGCCTCAAGCCGCGCCTGCATCCACGCCGGGCTGGGGCCAATCTTGATCCCCGCGATGACATGGGCCGAATAAAGCGGGCAGTCCTCCGGTGACTCAACCCGCACTCCCGCCAGCAAATCCGGCCGCAGGGCGCCCTCCTGCGATCCGTCGATGGCACCCCGAAACTTTTCCTGCGGATAAATCAACGGGAGCCTGAACCAGGCGGCGAGTTCGCGCGCGAGGCCAAGATGGGAAAGGCAGTCGGGCCGGTTGGGCGTGATCTCGATGTCGAAGACCGTGTCGCCCGATGGCAGCACGTCGTTCATCCGCGCCCCCAGCGACGGCCTGCCCGCGAGGATCAACAGCCCCGCATGCTCGCCCCCGAGGCCGATCTCGTCCGGCGAGCACATCATGCCGTCGGAAAGCTGGCCGCGGATCTTCGACTGCTTGATCTGGAAATTGCCCGGCAATACCGCGCCGGGGAGCGCCACCAGCACCCGGGCGCCCGCATCGCAATTGTAAGCTCCGCAGACAATGGTCTTAACGCCGCCGGCGGGTCCAACGTCGACGGTGCAAACGGAAAGCTTGTCCGCGTTGGGGTGCCGCGCCCGGGTGAGAATCTCCCCGACAACCACATGTTCGAGTTGGGGCGCCCCGGTCGAGACCACACCTTCGACCTCAAAGCCCAGGAAAGTGATCGCGCGGGAGATTTCCTCGACCGAAGCGTCGAGTTGAACGTAGTCGCGGAGCCAATTGAGAGAAATTTTCACAGAAGAAAAGGCGTGGAATTAGAGGCGGCGCGCCCCAACCGGTTGCTCAGGCGAATTGTTTCAGGAAGCGCAAATCGTTTTGATAGAAGTACCGAATGTCATCGATGCCGTAGAGGAGCATGGCGAGGCGCTCGAGCCCCATGCCGAAGGCGTAACCGCTCCAGACTTCCGGGTTGTAACCGACTCCCTCGAAGACGGTCGGATCAACCATCCCGCAGCCGCCTATTTCGATCCACTCCTTCTTCACTTTCGGCAGATGCTTCGCCCCCAGGTCGACTTCGAAACTCGGTTCGGTGTAACCGAAGTAATGGGGCCGGAAACGGGTCTTCGTCTCCTTCCCTAAGAGGGACGTGAAAATGTAATCGAGCAGGGCCTTCAGGTCGCGCACCGTCACGTTCCGATCGACGTAAAGACACTCCAGTTGATGAAAGTTGGCGCTGTGCGTCGCGTCACTCGTATCCCGGCGGTAGACACGGCCCGGCGAGACGATCCGGATTGGCGGCGCGCCCTTCAGCATCGTGCGGATCTGCACCGAGGACGTGTGGGTGCGGAGCAAATACTTCTCTTCGGGACTCTTTTTCGAAACATTCGCAAACCGCGCCGACTCCGGAAAGTAGAACGTGTCCTGCGCATCGCGCGCCGGGTGGTCGGACGGCGTGTTGAGCGCGTCGAAACAGTAATATTCGGTCTCGACTTCCGGACCGTCGGCCACGGTGAAGCCGACCTTGCGCAAGATCCGGCACATTTCCTCCCGCACGAGCGTGAGCGGGTGATACGTGCCAGGGCCGGAGTCGGGTGACGGCAGGGTCGCGTCGATCGCCGGTCCCAACTGGGCGGCAAGTTCCGCTGCCCCAATCCGCGCCAGCGCGTCATCAAGTTGTGCCTGCAGCCGGCCCTTGGCCTCGTTGATGAGCTTCCCCATCGCGGGACGCTCCTCCTTCGGGACCGTCCCCATCTGCTTCATCAAGGCGGTTAGCTCGCCGTTCGGGCCGACGTAGCGGGCCTTGGCGGCTTCGAACTCGGGGCGCGTCTTCAACGCTGGCAATTCAGCGGCGGATTTGGCGAGAACGGCGGAAAGTTGGTCTTGCATGAACGAAGATTCTTTGGACGTGCCCTAATTCGGAATCGAATTCCCGATGGTCAGATTGGCGATTGGGACACGAATACGAGTAACGGCCGGAGCACGGTGAAAGAAGGCCAAAAAAGAAGGACGGCACCTCGAACGAGGCCCGTCCTCCGAAATACAAACGGGAGGCGAGCCCGCCCGGGCTCGCGTTGTCTGGATCAGGCCGTCTTTGCTGCGCTGGCCTTGGCCTTCAACGCGTCCTGGGCTTGCTTGACCAAGCCATTGAAGGCGATCTCGTCGCGAATCGCCAGATCGCTCAGCACCTTGCGGTCGAGCTGGATATTCGCGGCATGCAAGCCCTCGATAAAGCGACTGTAGGTGATGCCGGCATTGCGACAGGCCGCATTGAGGCGGATAATCCATAGCGAACGCCGATCGCCCTTTTTCTTGCGACGGGCGGCATAGGCATACTGCCAGGCATGCTGCACAGCCTCTTTCGCATAGCGGAAGAGCTTGGATTTGTTGCCGAAATAGCCCTTGGCGTATTTCAGCACTTTCTTGCGACGCTTGCGCGACGCGGGGGAGTTGGTTGCACGAGCCATGTTAGTTTTTCCTTTTTAGGTTGGTCGCAGGCAGGTCGGCTTAAGAGTTCACCCGCCCAGCGATGTTATGATCGAGCCAACGTCGGTTTCGATTAGAGACCGAACGGGAGGGCCCGCTTGAGTGGCTTGGCATGGCCTTCAGCCACCAGCTTGTCGCGAGATGCACGTCGTTTGGACTTCGTGCTTTTCGCGCCAAGCAAGTGACGAAAACCAGGCGTGCGGCGCACGAGCTTGCCCGTCGCGGTTAGCTTGAAGCGCTTGGCAATGGACTTCTTGGTCTTTTGCATAGAGAGAGCCGTCGAAAACAGAGATGCCACTGCGGCTTGGCAAGGCTTTTGTCCGAAAATCGCCTGCGCGCGGGCAAGAAGGAAGAGCGGCGGAATGCGTGCTCGGCAACGCAGCATCAAGGGGGGATGAAAACTGCGCCCTGGACTCAGCTTCGGGAGTCACTCGTCGGAGCGCCGGGCTAACCTCAAAGTAAAATTCAACTCCCCTCCTCTAATCGCCATCCGGGCCTGCAAGCAATGCGAGCACGCCGGAAACAATACTCGCGGTGTTTTTTTATTTCGGTGAGGCGAAAAAATAAATCCGATTGAGCCAACCAATGGGAGTCAACCTGGTCGAATGGCAGGGTATATGTTCGGCAAGAGCCGTAACTTTCGGACTAAAGGCCACACAGAAAGAGCCCATCGAGCGCGAAATGAGACCGGACGTCGCATTTGTGGTAAAACCTGCGCCGAAAAAAAACGCCCGGCAGTCAGCCGGGCGTTTTGCTAAAAACAGATTGCGAATTACTTCGCCGGAGGGGCAGGCGGAGGCGGTGGAGGCGGCATCTTGGCCATCGCACTATCCGTGGCTTTACGCGTGATCATTTCAACCATGCGTTGTTCCTCAAGTTCGGCGTTACGGCGGGCAACCTTGGCCAATTCAACCTGCTTCGCTAGATCGAAGGCCTCGCGACCGACACGGTCTTTTTCCTTGTGAAGACGATCGCGCTCAATTTCGAGGGCCGCGGATTCCTGCTGAGACTTTTTGGCTTCAGCAAGGTAACCGTTTGTTTCGTCAGAAATTTGCTTGTCCGCGGCCATCTGCTTGTCCCGCCGGTCTTTTTCCTTCTTCCGGTCTTCTTCTTCACGCTGGCGCTGGGTTTGGATGGCCTGCTGCTTAGCCTTATTTTCGGCAAGATCTTTTTGTTTTTTAAGCTCAGCTTGCTTTTGAGCGAGAGCGGTGGCGCGAGTTTGCTCACGTACCACGGCTTCCTTCTGGTGGGCAAAATAAACCACCAAAAAAAGGCCGAGTAAAACGGCAGGGATGACTAGGTAAATCCACTTTTTCATCGATAAATTAAATTCGAGTTATTTTTTCTTTGCGGCGGCGGCGGCAGCGGCCGCGGCGGCTTTTGCCGAGGCTTCAGCAGCTTTGTCGGCCGCATCGATTTTTTCCAATACCGTGCTCAAAGCTTTGACGTTGGATTCGGCTTTTTTGACGTATTCAGCAAGAAATCTTTGTTCATCGCTCAAGCGCTTTTTATCTTCGTCAAATTTCTCGATTTCTTTCTTGTTGGCGTCGACCTCTTTTTTGAGCCGCGGAACCTGATCGGCAAACTTGCGCCCCTCCTCGCGAGCCTTGCTCCGAGCCTGCAACGCGTGCTCGCGATCATCCTTGTCTTTTTGATCCTTGGCTTCCTTCGCCACCTTCTCCTGCTTGCGCTTTTCCTGGGCAGAGACAGCGGCTTCGACGGCCGATTTTTTGGACTCGTTTTCCCTTCGGATTTTTTCCTCCCGATCCGCCCGTTGCTTTTTGGCCACAGCCTCAAGTTTGGCGTCGTAGGTCGAGGCATATTGCCAGTAAATTCCGGCAAAAATTACGAGGCCTACCAGTGGGGCGATGAAATAGACGTAGCTTTTCTTCTTCATGGAAAATGGGAGCGTTAGACGGATTTTTTGGTTCCGGCTTCCTTGGCCTTCTTGGCCTCGTTGCGTTCGTTTACGGTGCTCTCGATGTGTTGTTTCAAACCCTGCATTTGCTTGTCGCTCTGGAAGGCGGGAAATTTGCTTGCGGCGGTAATTGCTTGGAGAGCCTCATCCCAGTCATTAAACTCCACGGCTGCGAAAGCGAGGAGCTGATAAGCAATATGTGGCTTGTCGAGATTCCCCTTCTGAATTGCCAACCGGTAGTGTTCACGGGCTTCCTTGGTCTTCTCCATGCTGCGATAGATTTCTCCAATCTGGAGCTCCAGCGTCCCTTGATTGGGGAAAAGTTTTGCGGCCTCCTGAAGAGCCTCAAGAGCTTCAATCTCCTTGTTGGCTTGTTGATAGTAGGAGCCCAAAATCCGCCAATTGGTCGAGTTTGATTCGATCGTACCCTTTTTCAGCCCGGTATAGAGCAAAGCCGTCGCTTGATTATATTGCTCCGTAGCGATGTAGATTGAAACGAGGTTATAATTGTTCTTCGAGTCCGTCATGATGCCATGGGACTGCGCACGCTCGATCGTATTGATGGCCCGCACGTAGTATTCCCGGGCTTTCTTTTCATCCTTGTCTCCTGCGAGCTGCAAATATGCGGCCATCAGCTGCGGCCAATAATCCTTCTTCTCCGGGAACTTGGCGACCACGAGTTCAAGCAGCTCCGAAGCGCGAAAATAGTCATTTTGCTGAAGGAGCAGAGCGATTAAGATCTGATAGAATCCTTCCGTCGGTTTGATCGACGAGAGCATTCCACGTTGGATAACATCAGCGGCCTCGCGCAACAGCTCTTGATTAAGGTGGGCCGGATCGGATGCTGCCTGACCGTAGAGCAGCTGGGCGTAAAACATCATATCATCCGGCTTGGGCGCCTTCGTCGCCTGGAGGAAGCGCTTCAAGTATGCTGCCGCCCTCGTGATCTCTTTTTGCTGAGTGGCGCGGTCCTTGATGCTGACCGCCTCGTTGTAGATCAGGCGTGAAAGCAAAGCGACCGACTGGAGCACCTGATCTTCTGGAAAATAGCCGTGGGCATCGGCGAGCTTAAGGGCGCCCTCCAAAGGAGCGATAGCTTTGCCAAGCTGATCCATATTCATATAGATCTTGGATGTCGTATCCAAGATCAACGCGCGATCGTAGCTTTCGGGAGCGACGTTCGGGATACTATTAAGCAACGTCAGAATGCCGTCCCAATTTTTAGCTTCCAGCAAAGGGCGGAGCTTCTGAAAGGCTTCGCTGGTTTTCTCCCCAAGCGAGTTAGGCTTCTTTTCGTCCGCGCCGAAGCTTACGGACGGAGCGAGAGCGAAAAGACATACAGAGGCTGCGACGGCAAAGCGTCGGCAAAGAGTTACAGTAGTCACGAAATGATTACTCCTCGTTAAGGGTGAATACGATCGGGACTTGCATGTGGGTATTCACATTGCGGCCACCTTTGCGACCGGGTTTGAACTTCCACTTGCTAACGGCTTGAATCGCCGCGTTCTCGAATTCGCGTTGCGACGAGCGCATGGAAAAGGCGTTCTGAACATCGCCGTTGTTATCGACGATGAAATCGACGACAACTTCACCGGCGATGCCGGCGCGCCGCATTTCAAATGGATATTGTGGTCGGGCTTGAAAGCGGGCCACTGGCTGCTGATCAAGCTTCGAAAGGTCAAATACTTCGATACCCTTGAATTGGTTCCGATCCGCCGGTATATTGACGATGCCGCTGGTGGGTTTGATATTTTCCGGCGGGGGCGGTTGAATCTGTTGAACGAAGGAAGTGTCCGTAATAACTTGGGGCACGTCCATCTGCATCGGAGGGATAAATTCCGGCTTAGGCAGATCTTCGTTTTGTTCAACCACTTCCGGCTCTTCTGGCTCAAGCTTCGGCATCTCGATCAACTCAATCTTCGGGGGCGGTTCCGCCGCCTTTTTTGCCTTGGGTTGAAACTTGATCAGCTTGTCGCCGAACATTACCCCACCGTGAATGAGGAGGGAAATAAGAAAGCCGATGATGAGATCGCGGCGCATTTTAGTGAGTGGTTATTTGCCGGTCGGGCTCGTAACAGTTTCGACAGAAACCTGCTCGATGCCGGTGCGGCGTACTTCGTCCAATACCATGACAGCCGGGCCAAATTTAGCCCGGGTATCACCACGAATCAAAACACGGGGAGTTTGGAAGCGGGTCTTGTAGTCCTGGAGTCGGGGCGGAATTTCCGTAGCCGAAATTAACTCGGGTGCGCTTGTCCCGATCTTCCAGTAAAAGGTCCCGGAATCTGAGACCTGAATACTCAGCATGGTTTCGTCGGGCCGGGAGTTGGTAATCTGGTTGGCGACCGGAAGATTCACGTCGATGGATGCAATCTTGTCCAACGAGAGAGTGAAGAGAACGAACGTGGCCAGAAGGAAAAAGATGACGTCGATCAGAGGAATGATCTCGATACGCGCCTTCTTTTTTTCCGGATCAGTAGCTTTGGAGCTTCCACCAGCCATGGTATAATAGATTTAAAAGGTTAAAAGAATCAGGAGGGCGGGAGCCTCAACTTCTGGCTGTGGCACGGACCTTGGTTTCAATGAAAACCCTCTTGAAACCAGTCTTGCGGGCCTCATCAAAAACGTAGATCGCGGCATTGAAAAGCGCTTCCTCATCACCGTTGATCAGGATACGCCCCTCAGGATTCTGCGCATAGAAGGCCTTGAGCCGCGGGATCAACTCATCGACGAGGATCAAGTCTTTGTCCCACGCGAGCGTGTTCTGATCGGTGACGGAGATGGTAACCGCCCCACCGGTATCGCGAGCTCCGCCGGTAGCCGACTGCGGAAGCATAACTCGCACCCCTCCGGTTTTGTTCAACGAAAGCGTGAACAACACGAACGTCGCAAGCAGGAAGAAGATCACATCGATCAACGGAATGATCTCGATGCGCGCTTTCTTCTTCCCCCCACTTTGAACACTGGTTCCAGACATGATGGTTGTCGGTTAAACTAACGACGTATTGCCGGCAGATTTCTTCGAAATTGATCAGCGCGAAAACGGAGCGTTGGTCTCGGACTTCTTGATCAAAATTTCCAAGGCATGCGAGGCATCGGCCACTTCGCTCTTGGCCTGTTCCGCTCGGGCATTCAGGTAATTGTAAGGGAGCAATCCCATGATTGCGATCACGAGACCGCAAGCCGTAGCGATGAGAGCTTCGGCAACGCCGCCCGTGATCGCGGAGGTCGCTCCGCTGACATCGCCGGTGCCAAGGGCGCCGAAGGTGCGCATCATACCGGTGACCGTACCGAGCAAGCCCAACAGCGGCGCCGCGGTGATCACGGTATCAAGCGTGGCCATTCCCTGTTGGAAACGTCCTAGCTCCTGGCTGGAAGCGCGAACAAAGGCGTTGGAAACCGAAAATTCCTTGTTTGTGAGCGTGTAGACCAGGATCTTGGCGATGAAGTCCTTGCTCTTGCGGCCGATCGAGAGGGCTCCCTCGATGTCACGGCGCTCGACGCTCTCCAGCATCTTCTCGACGACCTCTGGTTCGCGATTACTGTTTTCCCGAAGGATAAAGAGGAGGCGTTCGATGACAACCGTGATACCGATGAAGGACAGAAGCAAAATCGGCCACATGATTTCTTTGCCGGCGTGGAAAAGATCCATCGGCGACATGTCGCTACCGTCGGCATTGGTCAGCAGGAAGGCGATGACGTGACTTTGTGTGATCATAGGAGGAAGGTTATTTTTAGGGGTTCGATTCGTTTAAACGTAAATGAAAATCTCGGTAAATTGGGAAAACTCTATTTTTGGGTGCCTCTTAGCTGGTTTGGGATTAGCCGCGTCACCAACGCGGATTTGCGGGCGGCGTGGATTTCTGAGCTTCGTTTTTCAGCATGAGGCTGATGGAAATTCAAGGGGAAAAAAGCAAGAGAGTGCGAACTAGGGTTTATCGAAAGATGGCTGTCAACTTACTTTGTCGAGGAAGGCATCGAAAGGGATATTCACGACTGGCGGTATGAGAAAAAACACCGCAATTCGACTGGAAATCTCCTGAGCTAAGACCACGTTCCGTGGATCGCGTCGAAACCAATTTGGCTGCCCGACTAGGACTCGAACCTAGACAAAGTGAGTCAGAGTCACTTGTGCTACCATTACACTATCGGGCAAAAAAATTACGGGCGTAAACAAGTCGGCGATCGCCAACGGCTCGAAATTTCGGACAGGCCACTTTCCGCGCCAGACGAGAACTGCTGGAGCCGGCGATGGGATTCGAACCCGCAACCGCCTGTTTACAAAACAGGTGCTCTACCATTGAGCTACGCCGGCGGGTGGCCTGCGACTGGCAAGATGACTGAGAAAAAACTCTCGGACACGAAGCGTTAACCTGACTCCTCCCTCGGCCCGAACAAAGGATGGTGGCTCCCCGGGGACTCGAACCCCGAACCTACTGATTAAGAGTCAGCTGCTCTACCATTGAGCTAGGAAGCCAAAAACTAAGGGGACAAAAAACTCCCGAAGGAGGGGGTGATGTCAACTGTGATTTCCGCTCGAAGCCGAGGGAATGGACCTCTCGCATCAAAATCCTTCGCACTTAGCCGGAACCGTTGCAGTTGAAGGATGGCCACCGTCTGGGAAGTGATTGGGTTTGATGAAGTGCGGTGATCCCCCGGAATCTAGGCCACGTGCGATGTTAGTCGGCGGCCCTAAAAGGAGCTCGGGCCGTGAAAGGCAAAAGACACGCGACGGAACAGAAGTATCCGGATCTTGCGGGAGTGCGATGGCG
>CANJKL010000008.1:0-198851 GCA_947474935.1 Opitutia bacterium | reverse complement strand
GAGGCGGCGGTGTTGCCGCGGTCGGGATTGCCGACGGCGCCGCGGATGCCGAAGCCGCGTTCGGTGAAGTTGAGGCCGTTGCGGACGGTGCGGCCGATGCCGTCGTCCTCGCGCCACTTGATGAAGTCGGTGGCGACGCCGCCCTGCATGATGAAGTCCTCGACGAGGTGGCCGACCTCGTTGTCGACGAAGGCGGTGCACACGGCGGTCTTCAGGCCGAAGGCCTTGCGCAGGCCGCGGGAGGTGTTGTATTCGCCGCCGCCCTCCCAGACTTTGAATTCGCGGGCGGTGCGAATCCGGCCCTCGCCGGGATCTAGGCGGAGCATGACTTCGCCGAGCGAAATTTGGTCAAAGGCGCATTGCGCGGATGGACGGATGTTGAGTGACATGAGTTTGGTAGGGACGGTGAGGATGCCGGGCGGTACTCCGGAGAGCGCCGTCCGGCGCGCGGCGGGTGCCGCGGTGAAAGGGGAGGGAAAGAAGGACCCGCCCGGGGGTCAATCGCCGAGCGTGGCGAAGGACATGGCGTCAGGCTGGGCTTGCCCCGCACAGATCGGCGACCGTGAAACGGTCCGTCTGGCCGAGCGTAACAAGTCGAACGATCTCTTCCGTGAGTGAATTGTTGCCATGCCATCGTGTCCGAAGGTGTAACCCATGTCCCCGGACAAACGGTTACCGATGTGCCCGGATCAAACCGTCCAGACATGATTGGAATGGGTCGGCTGGGTCAGCTCCCGGCGGCGACGGCAGCCATACTCTCACGGTCACCGCGGCCGGCCGCCGTGCAATTCACATCCGGTCGGTTCCGGGCCTTTACGCCGCAGGATGTAAACCGGCAGCCACGGTGTTCGCCGCTTGCGCGGTCCGTCGTCTCGGCCAATCCTTCCCCGTGCCTCCGAACGCACCCGCGCGGCGGCCCCAACCCCAAGCGCCCATGATCGATTTGCTGGAAAGCGAACATTCACTTTGGTCCGGACATGTCCCACCCGCCGAGGTCGATTTTTTGAACAAGGTCGCCACCTTCGCGACCAACGAGGTGGCGCCGCACGCCTCCGCTTGGGAGGAAGCCGAGGCCCTGCCGCGAAAAATCTTCACCGCCGCCGGCCGCATCGGATTGATGGGTGTGACGACCCCGGTCGCCCTCGGGGGACAGGGATTCGGCTACGTCACCTACGCGCTGGCGATTAGAGCAATCGCCAAACATCAGGGTGCCCTCGCGCTTGACCTCGCGGCCCACAACGCCCTCGCGGTGGGCCACATCCTCGCCGCGGGCGGCGCCGCGCAGCATCGCCACGTGTTTCCGCGGCTCGCCAACGGGGACTGGTTGGGCGCATGGGCGCTGACAGAACCCGAAGCCGGCAGCGACAGCGGCGGCGTGCAGACCGTGGCGACCGAGAAATCCGACGGCTCGTGGGAGCTGAACGGGTTCAAGCGCTTCATCACCTCCGGCAGCACGGCCGAGGTTCTCGTCGTGATGGCGGCGTCCGGCACCACGGAAAAAGGCCGCAAGGAGATCAGCGCGTTCCTCGTGGAAAAGTCGCAGATCCAGCCGCAGCGGAAAATTCCCACGTGCGGTCTGCGCGCGAGTGACACCAGTGAATTCAAACTCGTGCAGGCCCGCGGCGAACTCCTCGGCGCGCGCGGCTCGGGTCAGGTGGTTGCCCTGGGCTGTCTCGACAAGGGCCGGATCGGCGTCGCCGCCGTTTCGCTCGGCCTTGCCCGGGCCGCCCTTGATGCCGCGCTCAACCATGCCGTCCGTCGCACCCAGTTCGGCAAGCGGCTCGCGGATTTTCAGGCGCTGCAATTCATGCTCGCCGATTGCGACACGGAGATCCAGGCAGCCGAGTTGCTGGTCCTGCAGGCGGCCATTCTCGCCACCAAGGGCGTCAAGCATGCCAAGGAATCCTCGATCGCCAAGCTGTTCGCCTCCGAGGCGGCCTCGCGCATCTGCAACCGGTCGCTCCAAATCCACGGTGGCTACGGCTACACCCGCGACGTCCCGATCGAACGCTTCTGGCGAGACGCCCGGCTGAGCGAAATTGGCGAAGGCTCCTCTGAGGTGCAGCGCATCGTCATCAGTCGCGCCCTCCTCAAGCCCGCCTTCGACCGCCTTGGCTGGAGCCCGCTGAGCGTCCGGACGATCCGCAAACCCCGGCGGGCCCGCACTCCCAGTGTAGTGTCCCGCAAATAAGTGTCACCTATCTCCCCGGTTCGAACCGTCACTCGCCCAGCCAGAAGCAGTGGACAATATTAAACGTTAAAACCTGACCCTTGTTGGCTGCCTCTGGCGGGACGCCCGGCTGAGCGAAATTGGCGAGGGCTCCTCTGAGGTGCAGCGCATCGTCATCAGTCGCGCCCTCCTCAAGCCCGCCTTCGACGCCTTGGCTGGAGCCCGCTGAGCGTCCGGACGATCCGAAAACGCCGGAGGGCCCGCGCTCCTGGTGTAGTGTCCCGCAAACAAGTGTCACCTATCTCGCCGGTTCGAACCGCCACTCGCCCAGCCAGGAGCAGTGGACAATATTAAACGTTAAAACCTGACCCTTTTTGGCTGCCCTTTTTGGCTGCCGCTTTTTGGCTGCCGCAGGATTCCGGCCCGTGAACCGCAACGGGCCGAATGGAGCGACGGGTCTGGGCCGGGGCGCGACTTCGCCGCCATCGAAAAAGCCGGCGCCTAACCTAGGCGAACTGCGGGATTTTCAGTTGCTCGCCGCCCTTGAGTGCCGACGTGTGGGCGACGATGCCCGGCACGGTCAGCGCCAGCGCTTCGTGGAGGTTCACGGCGGGCCGGCAATCGCGCACAAGCGCGTCGATGAACTCGTGGGTCAGAAAAGGTGGCCTATCTGGCTGGGCGCGGTAAGGCGTCGCCGCGCCCGCAGGCTTGCCGCCGCCGGCAAACGCAGCATCGTGGCCGGCATGAGCACCGTCGCCGAAATCGAATCCGCGTTCGAAAAACTCTCGGCCCGCGAACAGGAGCAGTTCGCCGAGTGGTATGAAGCGCGGCTGGCGCAAGCCGGCCCCGATCCGGAGATCGACCAGCTCTGGGCAGCCGAAGTCCGGCGCCGGCTGGAGGAAGTCCGCAGCGGCGGGGTGCAGGCCATTCCCGGGGAGCCAGTGATGGCGGAATTGCGCCGCCGTTACGCTTCGTGAAGCCTTACCGGCTGCATCCCCTGGCGAAGATCGATTTGCTGGCGGCGGCCGAGTACTACGAACGCGAGAGTTGGGCGCTGGCGGGCCGCTTCGCCGCCGAGATGGATCGGCTGGTCCAGGAGGTCTGTACGCAACCGGGCGTTCACCGGCCCTTCTGGGCGGAGGCCCGGCGGCACTTTGGCTCCCGCTTTCCGTATGCGGTGATTTACGTCGAGGAGCGTGAGTACGTGTTGATCCTTGCCTTTGCGCACTTCAAACGCCGGCCGGGCTATTGGGTCGAGCGCCTGCTGAGCGGTTGAGCCCGGGAGAGGCCGAAGGGGCAGGCTTTGTAGTTTAGGGGCGATCCTGTCGCCCGCTCAGCCGAACTGCGGGATTTTCAGTTGCTCGCCGCCTTTGAGCGCCGACTGGTGGGCGACGATGCCCGGCACGGTCAGCGCCAGCGCTTCGTGGATGTTCACGGCGGGCCGGCGGTTGGTCACGAGCGCGTCGATGAACTCGTGGGTCAGGAAGGTGTGCGAGTTGGCGTGCCCGCTCGGGTGCCGCAGCGCTTCGGGCAGCAGGTCGGTCTTCCAATACTCCGGAATCGGCGGCTGCCGCAGGGCGACCTTCGCGCGGATGAATCCGCCGTCGTCCTTTTCCTGCGCGGGCGTCAGTTCGCCGACGGTGGCCTTGACGCCGTTCGGGTGCGGATCGAACAGGCTCAGCTTGGACCCGATCCATTGGCCGCGCTCCGTGCCGCCGGTGGGCGTGTTCCAGTAGACCGCGACGCGGAAGTTGTGGCCCTGGTCGGTGACGAAAAACGCCGTCTCATTCCAGAACGGGTTTTTATAGGCGTTATCCTTGAGAAATTTCGAATCGTCGCCCCAGCCGGTGCACGACACCCGCGTCAACCGTTCGCCGGTGACGCCGACGAGATAACCCGTGCAGTGGGTCGGGTAGTGCATCGGCGGAAAACCGTAGCGCCAGGTGCGCTGCCGGTTGGCGTCGAAGAAGAGTTCCTCCAGGCCGGAGTGATGATACTCGGCCTCGGTGGAGAAGATCTCGCCGAACCGGCCCTCACGGAACCACTGGCGGGCCAGGATCACGGTCGGGTGATACCAACTCGTTTCCGCCATCATGTAGCTCAGCCCGGTGTTCTTCACCGTGGCGAGGAGCACCTCGGCCTCCTCAAGCGTCATGCAGGCCGGAACCGCGGAGATGACATGCTTGCCCGCCTTGAGGCACGCCACGGCGTGGCGGACGTGATCCGGCGCCCCGGTGAACACGCCGACGGCCTCGACGTTGCGGTCGAGGATCAGCTGCTCCAGCGAGTCGTAAGTCTTGTCGCATTTGTAGACCTGCTTGAGCTTCGCGCGCCGCTCCGGGATGAGATCGCTGACGGCCTCCACGATGCAGTTGGGGTGCTCATGCCATTGGAACGACGTGCCGAACCCGCCGCCGACCACGGCCATTCGAATCTTGCGGCTCGAAGGTGCCGGGCGGCTTTGCGCGGAGAGCAGGTTCGGCGCCAGCAACCCGGCGGCGCCGATGACGGCCGAGTCGTGCAGGAACTGGCGGCGGGACGGGGAGGATGGAGTGGGGTGAGTCATGATGGGTTGGGTAAAATTTCGGGGGCGCGGCCCTGCTGCGCTGAGGCTTCGCAGGGCGGGGCAGTCTTCGGGTCGCCGGGTAACGGCGAGCGAAGACGGGAGGCGTCCCCATTTCAACCAGAACGAAAGGGGGTAGGCGTCGTCCGACCTCATCGCTCAACGTTGTTTTCCGGCTGCTCCGTGACCCTGCCACGCTCAACTGCGAGGGGCGCGGGCCCTGCTACGCTAAAGCTTCGCAGGGCGCAGCCGCGCCATCCGAAGCTTGCAGAGCGAAGGATGGCGGATCCGGAGGGACTCGAACCCCCGACCCCTTGGTTCGAAGCCAAGTGCTCTATCCAACTGAGCTACGGATCCGTTGATTTCCTCGCGGCGCGAACGGCCTATCTGGGTGACGAGGCGGTTGGCAGTCGAGCACAGAACGGCGCGGCGGGCGGACCATGGCATGTCTGGGAGTGTTCCCGCTTCGAAAATGCGGGCGGCCATTTGTCCCCGTTCGCGGCCAGTTGCATCACGGCACCAAAAAAGAAACGCCCCAACGCGTTTGCGGGGGGCGTTTCAAATCGTGAACGCGGGAAGAATCGGGTCGGAAAAAAGTTGGCTGGCCCGATTGCCCCGCGCAGGTCCGGCGGGTTACTCCGCGACCTTGAAGTCGGCGAGCTTCCAGCGCGCCTTGCGGCACTCCGCGGCGATTTCGTTGAAGGCGTTGATCTCGGCTTCGGTGAAGAGCAGGCCGCCGTTCTTGGCACTGCGGGCCGCGGCCTCGGCCTCGAGCTGGCCCGGGAGCATGCAGCCTTCGTTGCCATGGCCGAGGATGTCCTGGATCACGGCCTTGACGTTCTCGGTCTGGGTGCGGCCCTTCGCGAACGCGCCGGCGTTCATCGCGTCCGGATGCCAGACTTGGAAAAAGAACGCGCAGGTGTGCTTTTCATCGGGTTGCTGGTCCCAGCGGTTGCGCAGCGTCGGGATCGAGCCGCCGATGAGCGCGCCGATGATTTCGTTCATCAACGACATGCCGTAGCCCTTGTGGGCGCCGAAAGGCAGGAGGTATTTCGCCTGGTTCGGGTCGGTGGTGGGCGAGCCATTGGCGTCGACGGCGGCGCCGGGGGGCAGCTGCTTGCCTTCGCGGGCGAGCTGTTGCACGCGGCCCATGGCGACGACGGACGTCGCCCAGTCCATCACGATGGGATAGCCGATCGCGGCGGTGGTCGGGAAACCCCACGAGTGCGGGTTGGTGCCGAGCGTGGGGAACTTGCCGCCAAACGGCACCACCTCGGCGAGCGAGGCCGTGCAGTTGGTGTAGGCGATATAGCCGCGCTTGGCGGCGTCCATCACGTAACCGCCGCCCCAGAGGTAGTGGAAGGCGTTGTCGACCGAAACCATGCCCACGCCGTATTTGTCGGCGAGCTTGATGGCGGCCTCGATGGCGGCGTAACCGGTGGCCTGGCCGAGCTTGCGGTTGGCATTCCAGACCGCGGCGCCGCGGAAGCGCGTCTTCACCTTCTCGATTTTGGCCTTCGGCTTGCAGCCGCCGATATGGGACCCGAACATGTGATCGAGATGGAGGGCCTTCAGCGCGTTGTGCGTGCGGATGCCGTGGCGGGTGGCTTCGGCGCAGAACCGCGCGCCGGAGGCAGCCTCCTGCCCGGAGTAGCCGCGCTTTTTATACGCCGACTCGACGAGGGCGTTGTGCTGGGTTTCGGGGACGACGTAGAAGATTTCGGACATGGGATTTGGGAAGAGGGAGAATTGGCTTATGGGGAAATCAGGAAAGGCGGTGAACGGAGGACTTGGTTTTGGCTCGTTCCCGTTTTCCTGAATTCCACATTCGGCCGCGGGGGATTTTTCTTAGACGACTTTTTTGACGGCGACCTCGGGGTTGATCTGGGCGAGGGGCTTTTCGCCGTGCATGGCGAGGATGAGGTTCTTGACCGCGGCGGTCGCCTGGCGGACGACGCTCTCGTAGGTGCGGGAGGCGATGTGTGGCGTGCAGACGACGTTCGGCAGCTTGAGCAGCGGGTGATCGGCCGCCGGCGGCTCGTGGTCGAGCACGTCGGTGCCGTAGCCGCCAACCTGGCCGGACTTCAGCGCCTCGATGAGATCGGCGGTGTGGACGACCTCGCCGCGGGCACAATTCAGGATGAGCACGCCCTTCTTCATCTTCCCGATATTCTTCGCGCTGATCATGTCGCGTGTCTCGGGCGTGAGGTTCGTGTGCAGTGAGAGGTAGTCGGAGACGCCGAAGACCTCGTCGAGCGTCACGGCGCGCTTCACGTTGTTGGCGGTGGCGAACTTTTCGTCCCAGTAAACGTCGAAGGCGACGACGTTCATGCCGAACGCCCGGGCGCGGATGGCGACTTCCTTGCCAATGCGGCCGAGGCCGACGATGCCGATGGTCTTTTCGAGGAGCTCGTGGCCGGTCTTGCGTTTCCAGCCGCCGGAGCGGGTGGAGTCGGTGTGGAAGAGGAAATTCTTTTCGAGCGCGAGCAGGAGGAGGAAGGTGTGCTCGGCGACGGTCGTGTGGTTGACGCCGGGGGTGAAGAGCAGGGGGATGCCGAACTCGGTGCAGGTCTTCACGTCGATTTTGTCGACGCCGATGCCGTACTTGGAAAGCACTTTGAGCCTGGGCCGGGCCTTTTCGAGGACCTGGCGCGTGATCGCGTCGTCGCCGCAGATGTAGCCGTCGACGTCGCCGACGAGGGCGAGAGTGTCGGCCTCGTTGAGCGGGCCGCGGGCGCGGATGATCTCCCAGCCGGTGTCGGCCAGAAGTTTGTGGTGTTCGCCCGGCGTGTCTTGGAACGAAGTGGTCGTGAGGAGGATTTTGGTCATTGCAGGGAGGGTTCTTCTCGCACACGAGCGCGGGGGTTGGAAAGCGAAACTTTCCGGCGATCGGGCCAGGCGTCAGGCGATGCGGGTTCTCCGTGGCGGCGGGGTATCAGCCTGCTTGCAGGAGAATTGGCGTTGGGTTCTCATGCGACCCTCCCACCGGGAGATTCCATCATGAAGCAATTTTCGGCCGCAACCCGGGCATTGAAACGCAAACTGAGGCGTGGCGTCGTCGTGACCGACGCGCCGGCCCTGCACGAGGCCTCCTTCGACAGTGCGAAGATTCCCTTCCGGCCGGAGGCCGTGATCAAGGTGCGACGGGAGGCCGACGTCGGTGTGGTGCTCGCGCTGGCCAATCGGCACGGCGTGCCGGTCACGACGCGCGGCCGCGGCACGACGCTGACGGGTGCCGCGACGCCGGTGTGCGGCGGGTGGGTGCTCGATACGCTCGCCCTTAATCGGATCGCGATCGACGAGGAGGCGGGCATGGCCCACGTGCAGTGCGGCGCCAAGGTCGCGGACATCCAGCGCGCGGCGGAGGCGAAGGGTTGGTTCTATCCGCCCGATCCGTCCTCGAAGGAGTATTGCACGATCGGCGGCAACATCGCGTGCAACGCGGGTGGCATGCATGGCGGCAAATATGGCGTGACGCGCGATTTCGTCGTAGCGCTGCGCGGGTTTCTGCCGACAGGCGAGCCGGTGGAGTGGGGCACGGCGACGAAGAAGTTTTCCGCCGGCTTCAACATGCGCGACCTTTGGATCGGCAGCGAGGGCATGCTCGGCGTGATCACCGGCGTGGTGTTGAAACTGATTCCGCAACCGGCGGCGCGCTGGACGCTGCTCACCTCGTTTCCCAGCGAGACCCGTGCCCTGGAGGCCGCGCTGGCGCTGTTCCGGTCGCGCGTGCAGCCGGCGATCTGCGAATTTCTCGACCGCGAGAGCGTGCTGTGCGCGGAGCGGGCGACGAAGCAGAGCGTGTTTGCCGGACAGGCCGGGCGGCCCGTGCTCCTGTTGGAACTGGCCGGTTCGAAATCCGAGGTGCGCGAACAGAGCGCCGCGCTGCTGGCGTGGGCGAAGGCGCATGCGACGGCCCATCGCGTGGCGAAGGACCGCGAGGCCGCCGAACAACTCTGGGCGGTGCGCCGCAAGTGCTCAGGAGCGATGTTCGAGCTGGGCGACGCGAAGCTCAACGAGGACATCGTCATCCCGATGCGCAGCTACGTGAAGTTCGCGCGGTTTCTCGTGCGGCTGAAACGGGAGTCGGGCTTGTATGTGCCGACCTTCGGCCACCTCGCGGATGGCAATCTGCACGTGAACATCATGTATCACCGCGCCGACCCGAAGGAGAGCGCCGCGGCCGAAAAGGCCGTGCAGCTGCTCATGAAAACCGTGGTGGCGCTCGGCGGCGCGATCTCCGGCGAGCATGGCATCGGGCTGGCGAAGACGCCGTTCCTGCGCATCCAGCATTCACCCGCCCAGGTGCGGGCGATGCAGGCGGTGAAGAAGGCCCTCGACCCGCGCGGCATCCTCAATCCCGGAAAGATGTTCGACGTCTTCGAAGTCTGGAAACACGCGCGGCTAGCGGTGCAGCTGCCGTGGGATCACAAATAGGCCGTGATCGCGTCCGGTGATGGCCTTCAGAGGTAGGCGCGGCTGTCGGCCCGCTCCTGGCCGCGGGGGACGGGCCGGGGCGTGCGTCCGCTGATGTTGTTCCCGTCGTCGGGTTGCAGGCTCCAGAACGAGAGGGACGACACGATGGTGATCAGGCCGAGGGTAAAGAACGCCTTGTGCAGCGCCGGGATGGTTTGCGCCGCGTCCGTCTGGTCGACGTGGCCGAGGAACCATGCCGTGGTCAGCGAACCGACAGCGACGCCGAAGCTGAGCGAGAGCATCATCGCGGTGCTCGAAATGCTGCCCGCCTTGCTGGCATCGCGATCCTCGATGTCGGCGTAAATGAGCGAATTCAAGGCGGTGAATTGCAGCGACGAGAAGAAGCCCTGGGTCAGGCTGAGCAGCACGATGGTCCACTCCGGGATGCCCGGTTGCACCTGCGTGAAGAGCATCATCGTGAGGCCGAGCAGCACGGTGTTGCCCACGAGGACCGTGCGGTGGCCCAGGCGATTGAGCACCGGCCGGGTGATGAGTTTCATGCCCATGGCGGCGAGGGCCTGGGGCATGGTGAGGAGGCCGGCTTTCCAGGCCGGGTAGCCGAGGCCGATCTGGTAAAGCAGCGGCAGCAAAAACGGCATGCCGCCCACGCCAAGGCGCGTCACGAACCCGCCGGCGACCGACGCGCGAAAGGTGCGGATCTTGAACAGCGCGAGTTCCAGCACGGGGGCGGTCATGCCGCGCTCGTGCCAGACATAAGCGCCGAGCAGCGCGAGCGAGACCACGAGCATGGCCAGGATCGCCGAGAGGCTCAGGCGGTGCTCGCCGAACACTTCGAGCACGTAGGAGAGCAGCGCGATGCCGGTGCCAAAGAGCAGGAAGCCACGGCGGTCGAGGGGCGGCGCCCGGTCGTCGCGAAAATCCGGCATGTAGCGGCGGATCATCCACAGGCCGAAGAGGGCGAGCGGGAGGTTGAGGAGGAAAATCACACGCCACGACATCCAGTGCACAATCAGGCCGCCGGCAAAGGGGCCGAGCAGCGGGCCGAGCAGAGCGGGGATGATCACATAATTCATCGTCTGCAGCATCTCGGAACGGGGGAAGGCCCGCACCAGCGCCAGCCGGCCCACGGGGGTCATCATCGCCCCGCCCATGCCCTGCAGGATGCGGGCGGCGACAAGGAAGGGCACGTTGGTCGCCAGGCCGCACAGCAGCGAACCGACGAGAAAGACGATTACCGCCGAACGGAACACCCGGTAGGTGCCGAACCGGTCGGCCATCCAGCCGCTGACCGGGATGAAAACCGCGAGGCTCAGCGTGTAGGCCGTGAGCACCCCTTTCAGGCTGAGCGGCGCGACCCCGAGATTCGCGGCCATGGTGGGCACGGCGGTGTTCACGATGGTGGCGTCGAGGTTTTCCATGAACAGCGCGACGGCGACCAGCCAGGGGAGATAGCGACGTGTTTCCGCCGAGATGGGAGCCGGAATGGTTTCGGCGGGCGCGGCGGTTGCGGGCATTTTCCACCGCTAGACGCGAACCGTCGGGAAGCAACTCTGCGCTTCGTCGGGCCGGGCGTTGCCCCGTCTGGCGGCCCGTCAAAAAGGCGCAAGACGCATCGTGAATTCCGTGTGAACAATCTTCCGGGTTTTTCCATTGCGGGACCCGGAGGCCGCTCTTCAATGGCCCCTTTTTATCCTGCATGTATCTCAAGGCGCTCAAGCTCCATGGCTTTAAATCCTTCGCGGACGCGACGACGCTGCGCTTCGAACCCGGGGTGACGGCCGTCGTCGGGCCCAATGGCTGCGGCAAATCGAACATCGCGGATTCGATCCGGTGGGTGCTCGGAGAACAAAGCGCCAAGGCCCTGCGCGGCGGCAAGATGCAGGACGTCATCTTCGAGGGCGCCGATACCCGCAAGCCGGCGCAGCTCTGCGAGGTTTCCCTTCTGCTGACGGATTGCGAGAAGCAGCTCGGCAGCGAGTTTCACGAGATCGAGATCACGCGGCGCGTGCATCGCGACGGTCAGAGCGAGTATGCGTTCAACGGTCAGCCGTGCCGGCTGAAGGACATTCAGAAGCTTTTCATGGATACCGGCGTGGGCCGGACGAGTTATTCGATCATGGCGCAGGGCCAGATCGACCAGATCCTGTCGTCGAAGCCCGAGGAACGCCGCGCGGTGTTCGAGGAAGCGGCCGGGATCACCAAGTACAAGTCGCAACGGCGCGAGGCACTGCAGAAGCTGGCGCTGACCGACCAGAATCTCGCCCGCGTGGCGGACGTCATTGGCGAGGTCGGGCGCCAGATCGGCAGCCTGCGCCGGCAGGCCGCTAAGGCGATGCGTTACAAGCGGCTCAACCACCGGCTGCAGCACCTGGCGCTGGCGTGGAGCGGTTTCAATCACGCCCAGTTGACGGCGACGCTCGGCGCGTTGGAAGCGAAGGTCGCCTCCCTGCGTGCCGAGGCGGACGTGCGTCGCGCCAGTCTTGAGGAACAGGAATCGTCGCTGAACGAAAAGAAGGTGCACCGCAGCCGGCTGAACCAGCGCGTGCAGGATGCGCAGCAGGCGGTGTTTGACTTGCGCTCCCGCAAGGAAGCGTCGGAGAACGCGGCCAACCTCGCCCAGATCAGGCGCAGCGGTCTTGAGGACCGGCTGGCCTCGTCCCGCGACACCCTCGGCGAACTCGACATGCAGCTGCGCGAGGTCGCGGGGCAGGTCGACACCGGGGCGAAGGACAAGCAGCTGCAGCTGGAATTGCTCGGCGGCAGCGACGCGGGTTTCCAGCAGCGCAATCGCGAGCAATCGATCGCCGAGGGCGAGCTGACGAAGTTCGAACAGGAGCTGAACCAGGCGAAGTTCCGCCTGCTGCAACTGGAGAGCACGGTGGCGCGGCTGCGCACCGACTGCTCGGGCTACGAAGTCGACCAGAAGACGAGCGTGCACAAGCACGACTCGCTGGCCCGGGAACTCGAAGGCGTGCGGCAGCAACAGGCGGCGGCGGCGCAAGTCGCGGCCGAGTGCGCGGTGCGGCTGGAGGAGGCGCTCGCGGAAAAATCGCGCACGCACAACGAATCGGCGGTGGCGCAACAGGCGATCGCGGATTTGACCCGGGACTTTCGCGAGGCGCAGCGCAAGCTGCAGGACATCGACCGCGCGCTGGCGCACCGCACCGCGCGGCTGAGGCTGTTGCAGCAATTGCAGGAAAAGTGGGAGGGTTTCGGCGAAGGCGCCAAGGCCGTCCTCCAAGGCCGGCTCGACGCCGCGCTCGCCGGAGAAAAGGTTTCCCCGATCATGCAGGGCCTCGGTGTCCAGCCCGAGTTCGGCAAGGCGATCGAGGCCATTCTCGGCTCGGCGGCGGAGGCGATCAGCGTCGCCGACTTGTCCACGGCCCAGCGAATCCTCGCCCAACTCGAGGCCGAGCAGATCGGCTCGGCGGTGCTGCGGGTCACGGACATCGGATTGCGAACGGAAGGGCATTTTGAACTGCCGCCCGGATTGGTGCCGGCCGCCCAAGCGGTGCCGGACACGGACCCGGGGCATCCGGCGCTCGGGGTGTTGCGCGAATCGTTCGTGGCCGACGACCTGAACGCCTTTCTCGATTTCTGGAAGGCGAATCCGGCCTTTCCGTTTCTCGCGGTGGCCACGCGCAAAGGCGACCTGGTCGACCGGCGCGGGCTGATTTACGGCGGGCATCACAGCAGCAAGCGCGCGGCGCACAGCATCGTGCAGCGCGAGATCGACCTGCGCGAAACGGCAAAGGCGCTGGTGGACGAGCAAAAGGCGCACGACGACCAGAAGGCGATCATCGACGGGCTCAACGCCCGGCTCGCCGAGGCGGAGCAGACGCTCGAACAAAAGCGCGCCGAGGTTTTGACGGCCACCCAGACGCTGGCCGCCGTCCAGGCGGAGCAGCGCAACGCGCAGCGCAACGTGGATGACGTCGGCAACCGCCTCGCGCGGATGGAGGGCGAGGTCGTTTCGCTCGAGCACGCCCGCAACGAGGCGCATGCGCGCTGGGAAAAGGCGCAGGCCGGGCTGACCGAAGCCGACACCGCGGCGACGGCCCAGCGCGAGGTGATTCACAAGCTGGAAACGCGAATTGTGGAAGTACGCACGGATCGCGACGTGAAGCGGGAGTCGCTGGCCCAGGCGCGACTCGAACTCGCGGAGCGCCGGCAAAAGGTGGAGGTTCTCGACCGCGGCCTCGGTGAGATGGAGCGGCGCCGCCAGCAACTCAGCGAATTGCTCGTGCAGCGGCAGCATGAAATCGAGACGTGGAGCGAACAGACCGCGGAGCTCGAACGCGAAACCGCCACGCAGCGCGCCAAGGCGGCGCAGCTCGGCGAAACCTTTGCCGTCGCCCAGGCGCAGGTTGAAAAAGTCCGCGTCGAACTGGTCGACATCGAACGCGAAATCAACGGCCTCGAAGCCGCCCAGCACACGGTGCGCGGCGAGTCCGAGGCGGCGCACGACGAACTGAGCGCCCATGAGGTGAAGCTCGCCGAGAACCGCCAGCGGGCGCAGTTCCTCGTCGAGGAAGTGATGCGGGAGTTTCAGGCCGACGTGGCGGCGATCGATTGGAAGAGGCAGCTCTGGCAAGCGGACGACGAGCCGGAGGGGCTCAAGCCCCTCGATCTCGACGAGGAGGATGAAACAGAGGACGGAGGACAGCGAACGGAGGACGGTGCGCAGCCAGCCAATGCCGAGGCGCCGAAGCGCCGGCGGAAGAAGAAGGAAGCGCGGGGCGAGCCGACCGAGGCTGACCTTCAGGCCCTGGAGTCGACGGACTGGACGGTAACCAAGGCCGAGATCGATGCGTTGCGGCAGCGCCTGAACAGCATGGGCGCGGTCAACCTCGTCGCGATTGAAGAGTACGCCGAGCTCAAGCAGCGGCATGATTTCCTGCAGAATCAGGTAAACGACCTCACAACCGCGAAGGCGGAGTTGATGAAGGCGATCGACGAGATCAACCAGACATCGCTCCAGCAGTTCCAGGTGACGTTCGAGCAGATCAGGAAAAATTTCGAATACACCTTCCACACCCTGTTCGGCGGCGGTCGGGCGCACCTCGAGCTGATCCAGGCGGAGGACATTCTGGAGAGCGGCATCGAAATCGTCGCGCAGCCGCCCGGCACCAAGCTCAAGGGCATCACGTTGCTGTCGGGCGGACAGAAGACGCTGACGGCGGTCGCGCTGCTCTTCGCGTTGTACATGGTGAAGCCGTCGCCGTTCTGTTTGCTCGACGAACTCGACGCCCCGCTGGACGAATCGAACATCGGCCGGTTCACGGACCTGTTGAAGAAATTCGTCGGCGAATCGCAGTTCATCATCATCACGCACAACAAACGTACGGTATCGGCGGCCGGTGCCATTTACGGGGTGACGATGGAGGAGCGCGGCGTTTCGAAGACGGTCTCGATGCGGTTCAACCAGGAACGGGGCGAACCCGAGGCGCACGCACCGAATCTCGCCGAGTCCGTGACCGGGGCAAAAGCGCCCGCGCTCGCTGGCGGCTAGGAGGGAGTGACTTCCCGGCGTGAAGATCCCGCGATTGAAATTCGTCTAGGGCGGATCACGCGTTGTTCAAGGTCGCTGGTATCTCGGGCTGTTTGGCTTCTACTCCCGGGTCGAGGGCAGGCGGGACGATGGTCTGGCGATCAGCGGGCGGGGGTTGGTGCAGTGGACGCTGGGCCTCGCCGTCGCCGCCTATGTCGGGCGGAGCCACCGCGCTGTTTTTTCTCTGGCAGCGCATTTCCTACGGCGTGCTGAGCTACGCAGACGCGGTTTTTTACCCGTGGCGGCGAGATGCCGTTGCCGCAAAAAAAGGACAGGCGTTCATCGCCGAGGGCACGGACCTGTAGCGGCAGAAAAAATATCACGAAGCCGCCACGCTGCTGCGGCAGGGGCTGGCCCGCTACCCGCAGGATTTTCGGGCCCGGATCACGCTGGCGCAGCACTGCCTGCTGGCGAACCGCCGGCCGCGGCCGCTCTGGCTCGACGCGCGGGATGCCGATCTGCGGCCGGCGCAGATCAGCATCGGACACGGACTGGGGTGGACTTCGGAATCGCTGGGGGCGGCGAAACTCTATTTGAACGGCGAAGCTGTCCGACCTCGCCCGGGCATGGCATGCCGCGGGCGACAGGGAAGGCGCCCTCGAGTTGGCAAGGGAGGTGCGGCGCAAGTCGCCCGACTATCCGCCCGCCAGCGACTGCTCACGGCGTGTCTGAAGAAATCCGCGAAGTAGCAGGGTTTGCAATCGGAGGGGCGGCTGGTCTCCCGGCCGGGGCGCGTGGCAGCCGGCTGCATGCGGCCGTTGGTTGCGATTTGCCAACCCGGCCGCGGCCTCCCCAGCATTGGGCCATGCTTCGACTCACCCCGCTTCGAACGGCATGCCTGCTTGCCTGCTGTTTTTTTTCGCCCCGGCTGCCGGCCCAGGACAATCCTGCCTATCGCACCCCGAGTGCCGCGCTGACCGCCCTGGTCGATGCACCACTGACGCCGGCGGTGAGCCTGAGTCCCGACCGGCAGCGCCTGCTGGTGCTCGAGCGATCGTCGTGGCCTCCGGTGGCCGAACTCGCCGAGCCCGAAGTCCGGCTGGCCGGACTGCGCATTAACCCGGCGACGAATAGCCTGAGTCGCGAGTCCTATTTCACCGGGTTGGTCGTCAAGTCTTTGGCCGACGATCCCGGCAAACGGGTCAGCGGTTTTCCGTCCGGCGCCCGCTTGACGAGTCCGGCGTGGGCGCGGAACAGCCGGCATGTCCTCGTCGTGCTTACGCGCCCGAACGGTCAGGAACTGTGGGTGGTTGATGCCGGCATGGCCACCGCACGCCGCGTGACGGAGCGGGCGCTCAACGGGGTGATGGCCTCGCCCGCGTGGGTGGATGACTCCACGATTGCTGTCACCCTCGTTCCCGCGGGCCGCGGGACGATTCCCGCCGCTCCGACCGTGCCGAGTGGCCCGGTGGTCCAGGAAAACCTGGGGGGTAAACGCCCGGCCCGCACCTATCCCGATCTGCTGGCGGGCGCGCACGATGAGGCGGTTTTCGAATACTTCGCCACGGCGGAACTCGCGCTGGTCACGCTCGACGGCCGGGTCACGCCGCTCGGGCTGCGCGCGCTGGTGGGAGACGTGGCGCCGTCGCCCGACGGCCAGTACCTCCTCGTGACGACGTGGACCCGTCCATACTCCTATTTTGTGCCGGTGGATCGATTCCCCATGCGTGCCGCGGTTCATGATCGCACCGGCAAAGTCGTGCGCACGGTGGCCGAACTGCCGCTGGCGGAAAACATCCCGATTTCCAACGGTTCCGTGCGAACGGGGCCGCGCCAGATCGCGTGGCGGGCCGACGCGCCCGCCACGCTCAGCTGGCTGCAGGCCCTCGACGAGGGCGACGCCGGCCGGGTGGCGCCGCGGCGCGACGCCTGGTTTACGCAGGCGGCGCCGTTTGCGAGTGCGCCCGTCGAGCAGCAGAAATTCGGATACCGCGTCAGTGGCGTCACGTGGGGTGATGACCGCCATGCGGTCGTGACGGAACAGTGGTGGAAAACCCGCCGGCAGCGCACCTGGCTCGTGGCGCCGGGGAGTCCGGGCGCCGCGCCCGCGCTTCTTTTCGACCGTTCGACCGAGGATCGCTATGCCAACCCGGGCCTGCCGGTCACGGCGCGCAACGCCCACGGCCGGTCCGGGCTGCTGCTGAGCGCCGACCGGACCAAGATCTATCTCGACGGGCTCGGCGCGTCCCCCGAGGGCGACCGGCCTTTTCTCGACGAATTGGATCTGGCCACCAAGCAGACGCGCCGGCTCTGGCGTTCGCAGCCGCCGCACTACGAGACGTTCGTGGCGTTCCTCGACGACACGCGTACGGTGGCGTTGACGCAGCGGGAATCGGTCACGGAGCCGCCCAACTATTTTCGGCGGACGCTGGGGGTGGCCGACGAGGCCAGGGCACTGGCGCCGGTGACCCGCTTTCCAAATCCCTATCCGCAGTTTGCCGAGGTTAGGAAGGAACTGATTGCCTACCGGCGGGCCGACGGCGTGGGGCTTTCCGGCACGCTGTACCTGCCGCCCGGCCGCGGGCCTCTGGCCGGGGCGCTGCCCACGCTGATCTGGGCTTATCCCCGCGAATACAAGGACGCGGCGGCGGCGGGCCAGGTGAAGGAATCGCCCCACCGCTTCATCCGCGTGAATGCGCTGGGAGCCCTGCCGTTTGTGCTGGCGGGTTACGCGGTGCTCGACGACGCCACGATGCCCATCATCGGCGAAGGCAGCCGCGAGCCGAACGACACCTACGTGCAACAACTCGTGGCGAGCGCGAAGGCGGCGATCGACGAACTGGTGCGGCGGGGCGTGACCGATCCGCGGCGGGTCGGCGTCGCGGGCCACAGCTACGGCGCGTTCATGACCGCCAACCTGCTGGCGCATTCGGATTTGTTTGCCGCGGGGATCGCCCGCAGCGGCGCCTACAACCGCACGCTCACGCCGTTCGGATTCCAGGCGGAAGAGCGCACGCTCTGGGAGGCCCCGGAAGTCTACGCGGCGATGTCACCGTTCAACTACGCGAACAAGATCAAGCATCCGCTGCTCCTGATCCATGGCGCAGCGGACAACAACAACGGCACTTTCCCAATTCAGAGCGAGCGATTCTACAACGCCCTGAAGGGCCACGGGGCCACGACGCGTTATGTGCAATTGCCCCACGAATCGCACGGCTATCGCGGCCGCGAGAACGTGCTGCACATGCTCTGGGAGATGGAAAACTGGCTGAACGGGTACGTGAAAACGCCGTCGACTGACCGAAAATCCGGCAACGAGTAAACGGCGGCGCGCGCCGGCCTACAGAATCAAGTCCGGCGGGACGTTGCCCAGCGCATCCTCGACGGTGGTAAGGCCCATCTTGACCTTGAGCATCGAGTCCTGGTGGAGGGTTTTCATTCCGTTCTTCATCGCGATGCGCTTGAGCTGCGCAACCTCGACCTCCTTGTTGATGCCCTCCGTCAGCTCCTCGCTGTTGATCATCAGTTCGTGAATGCCGACGCGGCCCTTGTAGCCACTGCCGCTGCACGTGGGGCAACCTTGGGGATTGGCCTTGAAGATCTGACCGGTCCAACCGAGCGCCTTCTGGATGATTTCCTGTTCCCGGCCCTTCGGCTCGTAGGGGACTTTGCAATTTTTGCAGACGCGGCGGAGCAGGCGCTGGGCGCACACGCACACCAGGGAAGCGGAGATGTTGAACGGTTCGACGCCCATTTCGCCGATGCGGGAAACGGTCGAGGGAGCGTCGTTCGTGTGCAGGGTGGAAACGAGCAAGTGGCCCGTGAGGGCCGCCTCGACCGCGATCTGCGCGGTTTCCTTGTCACGGATTTCGCCGACCAGAATGATGTCGGGGTCCATGCGGAGGTAACACCGCAGGGCGCGTTCGAAGGTGAGCCCGATCTGCCGGCTCATCTGCATCTGGTTGATGCCCGCCAGCGTGTATTCGATCGGGTCCTCCGCGGTCTGGATGTTCACGTCCGGCGTGTTCACTTCGCCGAGCGCGGAATAAAGGGTCATCGACTTGCCCGAGCCCGTCGGGCCGCAGTGCAGGATCATGCCGTAGGGCTGGCGGATGCACTCCCGGTAGCGCGTCAGATTCTCCTCCGAAAATCCCAGCGCGGGCAGGGGGAGGGTGCTCTTGGTCTTGTCGAGGATGCGCATGACGACCTTCTCGCCATGATTCATCGGGCCGGTGGCCACGCGCAGGTCGATGTCGATGTTCTTCTTGGTGTACTTCTTGAAAACGATGCGTCCGTCCTGCGGCAACCGGCGCTCGGAGATGTCCAGGTTGCACATGATCTTCAGGCGGGTGACCATGGCGTTCGCCACCTGTTTCGGGAGGCGCAGCTTCTCCTGGCAGAGACCGTCGATCCGGTAGCGGATCAGCAGGTCTTTCTCCATTGGCTCGATGTGGATGTCGGACGCGCCCGAGACGTAGGCATCCTCGATGATGCGGTTCGTGAGCTGGATGATCGGGGCGGAGTCCTCGCTCTCGAGATCGGCGCTGCTGATGGCCGCCGCCCCGCCGTCCGCGCTGTAGGCGGTGCTGATGACGTCCGCGACCGCGCCGATGTCGACGTCGTCGGCCGTGGCGGGTCCCGACTTGGAGTCCTTGAAATATTTCTTGAGGAGCGATTCGAAGAGCGTGGCGGAAATGACGCTCACGTCCTCGATCGACAAGTCGGTCGTCTGGGTGAACGACTCGCGCTTGGCATAGTCGAGGGGGTTGGTCATCAGCACCGCGACCGAACTCGGGCTGGCCCGCTTGTGGGGGAAAATACCCTCGCGCCGGATGACCGCGTCGCCGACCACCTCGATCACCTTCTCGTCGATCTCGATTTCCTCCGGCTTTGTGACCAGCGGCAGATCGGTGAGCTTGGACACGAAACGCGCGGTGTCCTCCGCATTGGGCACAAATTTGGGATCCACCATGCGGTGGATGAGGGTGGAGGAGTATTCCGCGACCTCCTTGAGCAGCGCCAAATCCTTCTCGGTAAATTCGCCTTCGGTGCCGGCGGACATTTCCTTGTTCAGCACTTGGATGGCACCGAGCGTGATGGTCGTCTTGAGCGGCACCGTGAGCATCGAGCGCACCTCGAAGCCCGTGGTTTGGGCCATCGATTGCATGAAGGGCGCCTGGCTATCGGTGTTGCGGAAGAACACCGGCTCGCCGGTTTCGATGACTTTGCCGACGATGCCTTTCCCGAGCGGAAGTTTCAGCGCGAGGAGTTTGGCGGCCGTATCCTGAAATTTTTTCTCCTTGGCGGGATCGCCGGCCCAGAGAGTGGGTGAGTAATAGATTTGTTTGAAGACGATGTCATTTCCTTCGACGAGGTAGAACGTCATCGACTGGGCCTGCAGGGCCTCAACCACCTTCGAGGCGGTCAGTTCGATGACCGAGGCGACGTCCTCGCGGCTGGGCGCCGGCTTGGAAATGACCTTGATGAGCAGGGAGCGGCGGAGCGTGCCGGCGATATTGGATGAAGCCATGGACGAGCGCGGGAAAAGGGGGTGGTGCTTCCGGGATTGTCAGGACGGGCGGGGAGTGTCGCAATGAGAAATGTCCGCACTCCGGTGTCAGTGTTGGCCGGGATGTTCGGCGAGGGAAATGTTTCGTTTTTTGCGAAATTTATTCGGCGACGGGCGCTCCGACGCGGGTGGAGAGGGGGAGCGGCTGGCCGCCGACTGGCTGCGGCGCGAGCGTGGATTCGAAATTGTCGCCCGCAACTGGCGCAGTCCGCGGGATCGTCGCGATGAGATCGACCTCGTCTGCCGCGACGGCGGGGCGCTGGTCTTCGTCGAGGTGAAGGCGCGCAGTGCCGCGGCCCTCGTGCCGGGCTATTACGCGGTCGATGCCCGGAAAAAGCGCGTCGTGCGTCGGGCGGCCACGGCTTATCTCGCGGGTCTGGCGCAGCGACCGCCGACCTTTCGCTTCGACGTTGTCGAAGTGAGCCTGGCCGGGCCCGCGGTGGCGGGTTCCCCGGGCGGGCCGGAAATCCTGCATTTCGAAAACGTCCCGCTGTTTTCGAAGTATTTTCGCGGTTGAGGTGCGGGCGGGTTCCCGCGGGCAGATGACCAACGTTGCGCCCGCCATCCCGGTTCATTTCCCTTGCCCGGTCCGGCGCGGGGCCAGACAACTCGACCTGTCATGGCCGATTCCCAACGTCATCCATTCCTGCACGGGCTGAGCAAGCACCGGGGCGCACCGCCCACGGTGGTGGTGATTTTTGGCGCCTCCGGCGACCTGAC
The DNA here is from genome assembly GCA_947474935.1 of Opitutia bacterium. Lineage (GTDB taxonomy): Bacteria > Verrucomicrobiota > Verrucomicrobiia > Opitutales > Opitutaceae > ER46. The sequence goes on along the minus strand of CANJKL010000008.1, from coordinate 177,901 downwards.
CGCGCGCAAGCTGATTCCCGCGGTCTACAACCTCGCCGCCGACAACCTGCTGCCGCCGGATTTTTTTCTGGTGGGCTACGGCCGCACGCCGATGCCGGACGACGCGTTTCGGCAGGTCGCGGTGGACGCGATCAAGGAATTTTCGCGTCGCGATTTGAGCCCGGAAGTCTGGGGCCGCGTCGCGGCCCATACCAGTTACGTGGCGGGCGGCTACGACGAGAAGCCGGCGTTCGACCGGCTGGCCCAGCACCTCGATGCCATCGAGCGAAAGCTCGGGCGCGAAATGCAGCGGCTGTTCTACATCTCGACCCCGCCCTCGGTCTTCGCGCCGATTCTCACGCTGCTGGGGGCCTCGGGGATGGGCGGCCGGCACCTCGGTCAGCCCCTTCATTCAAAGGTGATCATCGAGAAGCCGTTTGGGAAGGACCTCGCCTCCGCGCAGGCGTTGAACGAGACGATACGCTCGGTTTTTGACGAGCATCAGGTTTATCGGATCGACCACTATCTCGGTAAGGAAACGGTGCAGGATCTTCTGGTGCAGCGGTTCGCCAACGCGATTTTCGAACCGCTGTGGAACCGGAACTTCATCGACAGCGTGCAGATCACGGTGGCCGAGGAGGTCGGGGTCGGCACGCGCGGCGGCTACTACGAGCAGAGCGGCGCGTTGCGTGACATGATTCAAAATCACACGATGCAACTCGTCGCGCTGACCGCGATGGAGCCCCCCGTGTCACTGGAGGCGGAGGCCATCCGGGACGAGAAGGTGAAATTGCTGCGGGCGATCCAGCCGCTGGTCGTGGGCCCCGGGGGCGACGTGGCCCGCGCGCAATACGCCGCCGGGATGATTGGCGGCGGCGCGGTGAAGGGTTATCGCGAGGAGGAGGGGATCGGCCCGCAGTCGCAGACGGAGACCTATGCGGCGATGCGGCTCTCGATCAACAACTGGCGGTGGCAGGGCGTGCCGTTCTATGTGCGGTCTGGCAAGCGCATGGCCCGCCGCGCCTCGGAGATTGCGATCAACTTCAAGCGGCCGCCCGGCACGTTGTTTGCCGAGGGCGAAAAATTCCAGCTCGCGGGCAACACCCTGTCGTTCCAGATCCAGCCCGACGAGGGGTTGAGCATGATCCTCAACACCAAGATCCCCGGGCTCGAGACGCGCACGCAACCGGTGAAGATGAGTTTTCGCTATGCGACGACCTTCGGCTCCAATACCCCCGAGGCCTACGAACGACTCGTGCTCGATGCGATGATCGGCGATGGTACGCTCTTCATCCGCGGCGATGAGGCGCTGGCTTCATGGCGGCTCTACACGCCGGTGTTGGACGCGTGGGCGGCGGCGGGCCGGGGCGACATGGCCAGTTATCCCGCCGGCTCGTGGGGGCCGGCGGACGCGGACACCCTGCTCAAGAAATTCAACCACGAATGGCGGCAACCCTGATGAAGCCCGAGCGTTGGACCGCTTGCCCGAGCGAGCACGCCCCGGCGGCCGGAACGCCGGGGACGGCCGCCTGATCCAATCTCTCCGCCGGGAACCACTTTTTGCCATGTCCGCCATTTTCGATGCCCTGCCCGGACTGGAGGTGCCCGTTGGCGAGATTTCATCGCGCCTGGCGGGTTGGTGGGCGGTTTCGGCGGCGGATGGCAGGCCGGCTCCAGCCGCCGAGGACGCCAAGGCGACGCAGGTGAACGTCGTCCTGCATTTCGGCTTGAACGCGAACCCGGAGGATGCGGCGGAACAGTTTCAAATCGTCGTTCGCTTCGCCCATCGCTATCCCAGCCGCATTGTCGTGCTCTGCCCGTTGCGCGGCGGCGACACCGGGGAGATCGCGATGCGGGCAAAAATTTACGGCGAGTGTTATCTTGGGAAATCGAAGAGCGACAAACGGTGCGTGGAATTCGTGATGCTCTGCTACACTCAGGCGGCGCGCCGATTCTTGGAGAACCAGGTCTCAATCTGCCTTTCGACCGACCTGCCGCTCTACTATTGGGCGCATCGCTTTACCGCCAACTCGCGGCTCGCCGACTACTCATTTCTCCTGAGCCGGGCAAAACGCGTCCTGATCGACAGCTCGGTCGCCCCGGAGGGAATCCTGACCTATCCGTGGCCGAATCCGAAGAGCTTGCGCGATCTGGTCTATTCCCGGTTGCTGCCCGTGCGGCAGACGATCGGACAGTTCCTCGCGAGCTACCCGCCGGCTGGGCTGCGGTCCGGCCTGCGCGAGGTGATCGTGGCCCACGAGCCGGCACTCGCCGCCGAGGCCCGGGTGTTGGTGGCGTGGTTTGAACGACGCATCGCCGAGTGCGGCGCGGAGGGGGGCGTGAACTTTCGCACGGCGGCCCTCGATGGTGACGATGCCGGCAGCCTCGCAGTGCGTTTCCTCTACGCGGATCCGGCGCGGCATTTTTTCTGGACGGGCAATCTCGCCACCAAGGTCGCTGCGTTCGAGGCGGATCTCGGTTCCGGGCAGACCACGCTGCCGGCCGCGGTGAGCCTTCTGGCGCCGGAAGTCGCCCTGGCGGAAGCAATGTTTTTTTAGCCGGCGGTCGTGACCAATTCCCTTGTGGGGTTGTTTGCCACGAGTGGCCACGAGGTCGCTTCTTTCTTAGTCTACTCCGCGGGTTGACGGACCGGGGTCGGGTCGCAAGGCTGCGATTCGGTCGCTTGCTGGTTCCACTTCTTGTCCGTCAAGCATCCGCTACCCCGGCCCGCCAAATTTGATCTATGCCCCGCAAATCGGTTGCCTCCTCCTTGACGCCGGCTTGGTTCGCGCGCGTCAGGAATTGAACTCACCTTAGGTTACCTTTTCCCGATGGCCGCGTCCGGCGTCCGGCGGCTCGCACCTGAATTTTCCTGCCAACCTCAAAATAAAATCACCTCCATGAAACGAATTCTCGTTGTTCTCTCGCTCGTGCTGAGCGTCGGTCTGCTCCGGGCGGCGCCACCGCCTGCCGGATTCACGTCGCTCTTTAATGAACGGGATCTGTCGGGCTGGCGGGGCGGCAAATCATTCGACCACCGAAAACTCCTGGAGATGCCGGAGGCAGAACGGGCCGCGCTCATCACCAAATGGACGGCAAGCATGAAGGAGCCGAGCAAAACGATGCCCGGTAAGGCGCATTGGTACGTCGAGGGCGACGAACTGGTTAACGACGGGTTTGGCGACTACGCGACGACGGAGAAGGACTACGGCAACTTCGAGTTGCTCATAGACTACAAGACGGTGCCGAAGGCCGATTCGGGCATCTATCTCCGCGGCGTGCCGCAGGTGCAGATCTGGGACGTTAATCAAGCCGACATGGCCAAGGCGCCCAACCGGCGGCCGCGCCTCGGTTCCGGGGGCCTCTACAACAACGATCCCAAGTCGCCGGGCCGCGATCCGCTGGTGGTCGCCGACAAGCCGTTCGGCGAATGGAATCATTTCCGCATCGTGATGGTCGGCACCCGGGTCAGCATCTGGCTGAACGGCAGCCTCGTCGTCGATCACGCGATCCTCGAAAATTACTATGACGCGGTCGACAAGAAGCTCCCGGTGGCGCAGCGCCGTCCGATCCCGCCGCGCGGTCCCATCCAGCTGCAAACCCACGGTGGGGAAATCCGGTGGCGGAATCTTCATCTTCGCGAAATCGACAACGCCGAGGCCACCCGTATCCTGGAGAGCCGCGGGCGCGAGGGCTTCCAATCGATCTTCAACGGCCAGAATCTTGACGGCTGGGCGGGCCCGCTGGATGCCGTGAAAGTCCAGCACGGCTCGCTCGTCTGGCAGAAGGGCAAGGGCGGCACCCTCTATTGGAACCGTGAGCTGGCGGATTTTAAGGCCCGCCTCCTCTTCAAACTGCCGCCGGCCGGTAACAACGGCCTGGCAATTCGGTATCCGGGAACCGGCAACACGGCCTACGATGGCGTGTGCGAATTGCAGATCCTCGATGAGAATTACGAGGCGATAAAAGGGAAGATTGATCCCCGTCAGGTGCATGGTTCGGCTTACGGCATGGTGGCCGCGGCCCGCGGTTACCAGAATCCGATCGGCGAATGGAATTTCCAAGAAACCACCGTGCAGGGTTCGCGGATCAAAGTGGAACTCAACGGCACGGTGATCCTCGACACCGACCTCAGCACCGTGGATCTGGCCAGCGTCATGGCCAAATCGCCGCATCCCGGCAAGGATCGGGCCCGGGGCTTTTTCGGCTTCGCCGGTCACACCGACCCGGTTGAATTCCGCGACATCTTCGTCCGGGAGCTCGGGCGCGAATAGGCCGGCTCATTCCGCGAGGCCTCCATCCGAAACGGGGCTTCGCGATTATTTTTCGCCCTCGCCCGTGAGACCGGGGAGGGCAGGAACGCCCCGGCTTGCGCCGGGGCGTTTTGGTTCATGGTCTCGGGCTCGCTGGGGTTTCCCGCCCCGCGGAAGTGACGAGGGCCTTCCCCGCAGAGTTGTGGTGGAGACCCGGGCCCAGATCCCGCAGGCGTGCGGGATCGCGGCAGATTCGATCCGGGTTCGGCGCCTCGCTCTCCCATTCCTCCGGATTCGGTGGGAAGGGTTCTTCCGGGGCAGTATGACGGGTCGTCGGCGGGACGTTCCGGCAAAACTCCGGCGTCCCCAGGCCTGCCGCCGTCCGGGCTAGGCGTCCGCCGGCCGCTTCTTTCCCCGCTGCGGTTTGCCCCGCCGGACCGACTTTTTTTCGCAGCCGGAAAGTTCCGCCACGAGGGCCTCGAGGGTGGCGAGGCCGGAGCTGATCTTTTTGAAGAAGGAAACGTTGTGCGGAATGAGAATGAAACGCGGATGCTGCGCCCACAGCGCGCGAAGCGTCGCATCGAGCCGCACGGCCTCCGCGAGGGTCTCGTTGCGGAACGGATTGCCGCCTTCGATGGAAGCGCCCCCGGCGGCCGCGGTTTCGAAAAAGATCACCGCATCGTAGCGTTGCAGCTCCTTTTCGAGCGTGGTGCCTGCCGACATGAAGTAATCGCCGTCGCCGCCGGGCCAGTAGGCCGCCCCGTCCACGGTGCCCCGGTCGCAGAGCAGCGTTCGCCCGGGGTAGAGCGCGGCCTGAACGTCCTCGAGGTTTCGTTGCACGTGGAAGATGGCGGTCTGGGCAAAGCACATGGCCTCTTTCCCCGGGGAGCGCGGAAAACCGCCTTGAAAGAGAAGGGTCGCGGCCTCGGGCACGATGACCACCCCGTCGCCGATCTCGCGCCGGAAGAGATCGGCGGCCGTGGTTTTGCCTCCGCCGGGACCGCCGGTGAGGACAATCCGGCGGCAGCGATTTTGTTTCTGAGGCTGCTTCATGAGGTGAAAAGGAACGCTGGGGTGGGGCCGTGGATCGCCGATGGGTGGTCCGATTGCGTGCTCACGTTTTGGTCAGCCCCGACTCACCCAACCACGGGAGCGAACGCGGCGTCACGGGCCTGAGACCAAACGGCTTGATCGCCTTCTCGCGGATATGGGCAATGGCTTCGTCCACGGAATCGGTGACGTAGATCAGGTTGAGGTCCTCGGGGCTGATCGTACCGGTTTTGGCCATTTTCCCGATCAGGGCGATGAGTTCCTGCCAATACTCCCGCCCCATGACCACGATGGGAAAATTGTCGATCTTGCCCGTTTGGATGAGAGTCATCGCCTCGAAGAGTTCGTCGAGCGTGCCGGCTCCGCCGGGCAGAACGACGAAGGCGTAGCTGTATTTGATCAGCAGCGTCTTTCGGACGAAGAAATATTTGATCGTCACCGTGCGGTCGAGGTACGGGTTCGGATCCTGCTCGTGGGGGAGTTCGATATTGCATCCGACGGAACGGCCACCCGCATCCCGGGCGCCCCGGTTCGCCGCCTCCATGATGCCGGGCCCGCCGCCGGTCATGACCGTGAAGCCGAGTCGCGCCACGGCCGCGCCCATCTTGCGCGCCAGCTCGTAGTGGGGATCGGATTCCGGTGTCCGGGCCGAACCGAAGATCGTCACGCACGGGCCGACGAAGTGCAGGACGCGAAAGCCGCGCAGGAAGTCCCGGACGACTTCGAGGAGAGTGACAAACTCGCCGGTGCGCGAGCGCGGTCCCTCCAGCATGATGCGATCGGCGGGGACCAGCGTTTCACCGGGGGAGGCCGGAACAGATTCGGGTGGCGGTTGGGGGGAGGCGGCGGGTTCGGTCGGCATCGTGCAGGAGGGGTTGACCGCTTCGGGACCGGGCGGCGGCCCGCGGAGCGGCGATGGCCCATGAGGGTTCCCCCGCACCGTCTGGCGCCCGGGGCAATTTGTCCAGTGCGGTTCATGCCTGGCCGAACGCCGGTGGTCCGCGCCCGGCGGGGGCATCGGCGGATGGCTCCCGCCGCCGGGCGGTGACCGGGCAAGTGGGCAATTTTCGCCGCGGTAACCGCAAGCGATGCGGAGCAGAATCCGGTGGCGGGTCGTATGCTTCCAGCATGACCAAGCGTTCGGCGCGAACGCCCGGCGGCGCGAAAGATTTGTCTCCTCCAACGGGGCTGGTGGAGGCGGCCCGGCGCCGCCTGCGGGATCGCACAACCTTGCTGCGTCATTGCCGAAAAGAGTTCTCGGAAAAGGCGGTGCACCGCTTGCGGGTCGAAACCCGCCGGTTGGTGGCCCAGCTCGATGGGCTGGCGCCGCTGTTGCCGGTGGCGGCGCGCCAGGCCGGCCGGCGGGCTTTGCGCAAGCAAATGAAGGCGCTCGCTGCCCTGCGCGACGTTCACGTCCAGTTGCGGCGGGTCAGGGCGCGGCGGTTGGACCAGCCGGAATTGAAACCGTTCCAGACCTATCTCCACGACTGCGAATTGGCGGCGCGGCGCACACTGGCGCGAAAGCTCGGGCGGAAAAAGCACGAGCGGCGGATTGCGGCGCTGGAGGACGAACTCCGGCGGTTGGCGGCAAGGCCGCCGAAATCCGATCGCCGTTTTGCGGAGAAAACGCGACGCATGCTCGAGCAAGCCCGGCACGAATTGATCCAGCGATGGGAAAAGGGTGTCCGGAAGAGGGAGTCGCTGCATCGATTGCGCGTCGCCCTCAAGACCTACCGCTACCTGGTGGAGGCGCTGCAATCGTTGCTACCCGCGTCCACGGCAGCGCAACTCGACGGGATGCGCGCGTGGCAGGCCTGTCTCGGCGAGATTCACGACCTGGCCCTGTTCGAGCAGCAGTTGGGCCGCTTCGCCGGCCTGAACAAGGCCGGCCAGTCTTACGAACGGATCTTGGGCACGCTCGCGCGCCGCCGCCGGCAACTCGAGCGTGGGCACGACCGCTTCGCTCCGGCGGGACTTCGCGCTGGAATCCTCCCCGGATTAGGGCCGCCAGCTAAACGCAAAATAGGCTGAAATAAAGCCAAGGGCTGCGGAGTCGCCGGGCGACCGTGGCGCTAGAGTCCGGCCGTGCGAACCGCACCGCCGACGCCCAACTCCACGTCACCATGAAAACGATTCTTGCCCCGGTAGATTTCTCCTCCGCCACCGATTGGGTGATCGCCGCGGCGGCTTCGCTGGCCCGCTCGTTCGCCGGTCGGGTCGTTCTTTTGAATATCACCCAGCCACCCACCGTGGTCGGCGATTATGGCGGTCTGATGGTCGATGTCGCCGAGATGACCCAGCAGATGGCCAAGTCGGCGCTCGCGGAACTGGAGCGGCTCGAGGAACGACTCGAAAACGATTTCATCGAAGTTGCGATCATCCAACTCACCGGCACGCCGGTGAGTTCGATTCTTGAGCAGGCGAAAACCCTGCCGGCCGACTACATCGTGTTGGGTTCGCATGGCCACACGGCGTTCTACGATCTGTTGGTGGGAAGCACCGCCAACGGCGTTCTGAAACGCGCCACTTGCCCGGTGGTGATCGTGCCGGCAGCCAAGGGGGCAAAGTCGCGGAAGGGAAGTTCAAGCGCGGGCGGAAAGCGCTGAGGCGAATTTTTTCATCCGGGGCTTTTGGGGCGAAGCCCGAACCGGCGACTGCCGCCGGCATTATCTGCGGCGTTAATAACAACAAATGCGGAGCTCCGGTGCGACGATCATGCGATTATCGTTTCAGGTCCCCCAAGCCCGCCCCCCATGAATATCGCCCTCCTTGGCCCCTCCGGCGTCGGCAAAGGAACGCATGCGGCGATGCTGTCGGCGCGCTGCCGCTTGCGGCACGTGGCGACCGGCGATCTCTTCCGCCACCATGTGCGGACCGGGAGCGCGCTCGGACGGCTCGCCAAGAAATACATGACGCAGGGGGAACTCGTCCCCGACGAGGTCGTCGATGCGATGATCGACGAATGGGGCGACTCGCTCGGACCCGACGATGGCGCACTCTTCGACGGTTTTCCACGCACCACGGACCAGGTGGCTTATCTCGACGGCCTGCTGAAACGCTTGGGCCGCGAACTCGACGCCGTGGTTTATCTGCATGCCTCCGACGGGGAAATTGCCCGCCGTCTTTCCGGGCGGCTGATCTGCCCGGCGTGCCAGACACCGTATCACGCGCAATTTAAACCGTCCAGGGCGGCGGGCCTCTGTGATCGCTGCGGTGCGACGCTCCAATCCCGGCCCGACGACACGGCCGAGCTAGTCCGCACCCGGTTGCGCGTATTCCACCGGACGGCGGAACCGGTTCTCCGCCATTTTGCGGAGGCAGGTAAATTGATTGTTGTCCCGGGCGAGGGCGCGGTCGGTGCGGTCGAGCAGGCGTTGATCGGCGTGTTTGAGGCGATCAAGGATCGCTCGGTTCGCTTTGCGGGGATCGAGGACCTCCGCGTGTTGCTGCCGGTCCGTCCGGTGGCGACGGTGGACGAATTGCTGGTGGCGCCGGCGCTCGATCTCGCGCTGCTCGGCGGCCCCGGTTCCGGCAAGGGGACCCAAGCCGAGCGACTGAGCGACGCCCTGCGGCTGCCGCACATTGCCACGGGCGATCTTTTCCGGGAAAACCTCCGGCTGGGCTCCGCGCTGGGCCAGCTGGCCAAGAGCTACATGGATCGTGGCGAACTCGTGCCCGATGATGTGACCGAGGCCATCGTCGAGGAGCGACTGGCACGCGACGATACCCGCGCGGGATTCATCCTCGACGGGTTTCCGCGCAACCGTTCCCAGGCCGAGGCGCTCAACGAGATCATGACCCGGAAGCGCCGCCGCTTGGCCGCGGTGCTTTACATCGATGTGTCGGACGCGGCGATCGTCGAACGTCTTTCCGGCCGGATGATTTGCCGTACCTGCCAGGCGCCCTATCACCAGCGTTTCAATCCGCCGAAGCAGGCGGGGGTGTGCGACCGTTGCGGCGGCCCGCTCTACACGCGCGCCGACGACGTGCCGGAAACCGTGCGGGCGCGGCTGGCGACATTCCACCGGCAGACCGAACCGCTGATCGCCTTTTATCGAAATGCCGGAGTCCTGAATGAAATCACCGGTGAAGGCGGCGTGAGTGAAATTGCCGCGCGCTGTCTCGCCGTTGTTCAGGGATTGGCACGACGACCGGCAAAAGCGACGGTGCCGACCACCGTCACGCCCGGCGCGCCGGCCGACCAGCAATGACGGCGCCACCTCCGATTTACGTCCGACCAACTCTCAGCGAAAGGATGATTCATGTTTGAAGCCGCCGAACTGGGGCATGTCCTCAACCAGCATGATTACGACACGGGCCTCCCCGACCTGCGGGCCAGGCTGCTGAGCGCTCATTTCGATCTACGCGGCCAGAAATTCCCCGTGATTGTCATCGTTTCGGGCGCGGATGGAGCGGGCAAGGGCGAGTTGGTGCACCGGCTCAACGAGTGGCTCGATCCGCGCGGCGTGGAGACGCACGCGTTTTGGGACGCCAGTGACGAGGAGCGGGAGCGGCCGCCGTACTGGCGGTTCTGGCGCGCGATGCCGGGTCGGGGTCGCATCGGAATTTTTTTTGGCTCCTGGTACACGGCTCCGATCATCCGGCGGGTGTACAGCGAAATTGAAAAGGGCGATTTTGAATCGTCGCTCGATCGCATCCTCGCGTTCGAGAAAATGCTGACCGACGACGGGGCGGTGATCGTCAAGCTCTGGCTCCACCTGCCGAAACGGGAGCAGAAGAAGCGGCTCAAGCGGCTCGAACGGGAAGGCCGGATCGCCCCCGACGATTGGAAGCATTACAAACGCTTCGACAAGTTTACCAAGATTTCCGAGCGCGCGTTGCGCCACACCGATGCCGGCTCCGCCCCGTGGCATGTGATCGAGGCGACCGACCGCCGCTACCGGGAGTTCACCGCCGGCTCGATCCTGCTCGAGGCGATCCATTCACGACTGACCCCGGTCGCAGCCAGACTGGCCAAGAAGCCGAAATCGAAGGCGAAGGCCGCCGCGCCGGCACCGGTCTCCCGGAAGCGGACGTCGAAGTACGACTCCATTCTCGATCACGTCGACCTGAGCGAGCGGCTCACCGAGGCCGAGTATGCCCGGCAGCTCGAAGCGCAGCAGTCCAAGTTGAGCAAGCTCGTCTGGGCGGCGCGCGAGAAACAACGCTCGATGGTGATGGTCTTCGAGGGTTGGGACGCCGCGGGCAAGGGCAGTGCGATCCGCCGCGTGACGCAGGCGATGGACCCGCGGCTCTACCGGGTCGTCGGGATCGCGGCGCCGACCGACGAGGAACGGGCCCAGCATTATCTCTGGCGCTTTTGGCGCCACCTGCCGCGGGCCGGCCTGACGACGATCTTCGACCGTTCCTGGTATGGCCGCCTGCTGGTCGAGCGCGTCGAGGGCTTCGCGCCGCCCGAGGACTGGAATCGCGCCTACCACGAGATCAACGAGTTTGAAGAGCAACTCGCCGAACACGGCATCGTGGTGAACAAGTTCTGGGTGCACATCAGCGCGGAGGAGCAATTGCGGCGCTTCAAGGCGCGGCAGCATGTGGCCTACAAGCAATACAAGATTACCGAGGAAGACTGGCGCAACCGGGCGAAGTGGCCGCTTTATCAGGCGGCGGTCGACGACCTGGTCGCGCACTGCAGTACCGACGTGGCGCCCTGGACGCTCGTGGCGGGTAACGACAAGCGGTTTGCCCGCGTGCAGATTCTCAAGACCGTCGTCAAACGACTCGAGGCCGCGCTCTGAACGCCGGCCCACGGGCCGGCCGCCTCCATGAGTTCCGCCACGATCAATCCGGTGCCAATCAAGCGGACGGCGACCGTTGGCGACCTCTGGGGCGGGTTCGGCGCGATGCTGGTGGTGCTGCCGTCGTCGATCGCGTTCGGGGTCACGACCTACGCTCTGCTGGGAGCCAGCTATGTCGGACACGGGGTGCTGGCAGGGATCCTGGGTGCGATCGCGCTGGGTCTGGTGGCGCCGCTGCTCGGTGGCGCGCCGCGGCTGATCTCCGCGCCGTGTGCGCCGGCGGCGGCGGTGCTCGCCGCGCTCGCGGGGGAGCTGATTGCCGGCACGCGCACCGGCGGGGCGCCGATCCCGCCGGAACGGGTCTTCGTGCTGTTGACACTGGTGACGCTTCTGACCGGAGCATTGCAGGCGTTTTACGGGGCGATCGGCAGCGGACGCCTGATCAAGTTCATCCCCTATCCGGTCGTCTCCGGTTATCTCAGCGGCGTGGCGGTCCTCATTTTCCTGAGCCAGGTGGCAAATCTGTTCGGCGTGTCAAAGGACGTGCGGCTGGGGAGGGCGCTGGCGACCCCTGAACTCTGGCAGGCCCCATCGTTGATTGTCGGCGCGGCGACGATCGCGGGCATGTTGTTCGCGCCGAAGATCACCCGGGCCGTACCGGCGACGATTCTCGGCCTGCTGGCGGGTGTGCTGGCCTATTTTTCGGTGGCGTGGACGCGGCCCGAGTTGCTGCACGTGGAGCACAACGCCTTGGTGATCGGCCCGGTGGGCGGCGGCCTGAGCGCGGTGTTCTCCGCCTTCGCCGAGCGCGGAGCTGCGTTGCTCTCGTTGCGCGCCGCCGACGTGCAGGCCCTGCTCATGCCGGCGCTCACGCTTTCCGTGCTGCTTTCGATCGATACGCTCAAGACCTGTGTCGTGGTCGACGCCCTCACGCGCAGCCGGCACAATTCGAATCGGGAATTGATCGGGCAGGGCGCGGGTAATCTGGCCGCGGCGCTGGTCGGCGGCCTGCCGGGCGCGGGCACGATGGGTGCCACGCTGGTCAACGTGGAAAGTGGCGGCCGCACCCGCGCTTCCGGAGTGCTGGAAGGGGTGTTTGTGCTCGTGGCTTTTGTGTTTTTCGGGAAATTGATCGCCTGGGTCCCGGTGGCCGCGCTCGCCGGCATCCTCATCGTCGTCGCGTTCCGGATGTTCGACTGGCGCAACTTTCAACTGCTCCGGCAAACGTCCACGATGCTGGACTTTGGTGTCATCGCCGCGGTCGTGCTCGTGGCGGTCACGGTCAACCTCATCGCGGCGGCCGGCGCCGGGCTGAGCCTCGCGATCCTGCTGTTCATCCGGGAGCAAATCCGCGGTGGCGTGATCCGGCGGAAAATGCACGGCGACCAGCTGTCGTCGAAACAGCGCCGGCTGCCCGAAGAGCAGGCCGTCCTCGCCCGGCGCGGGGCGGAAACGACGATCTGCGAACTGCAGGGCAGCCTTTTTTTTGGCACGACGGACCAGCTGTTCACCGAACTGGAGGCGGACCTGAAGCAGGCCCGCTACGTTATCCTCGACATGCGGCGGGTGCGTTCCGTCGACTTCACCGGGGCGCACATGCTCGAGCAATTCGAGGCGATGCTGCGCGATCACGGCGGTTGCCTGCTGTTCAGCCGGTTGCCGGCGAGCCTGCCTTCCGGACAAAACCTCGAGGCCTATTTTGCCCAGTTGGGGGTCACCAAGCCGAGGGAGAGTGTGCGCACGTTCGGGACACTCGACGATGCGCTCCAATGGGTCGAAGACCGGATTCTGGAGCGCGAATATCCGCAGCGCGTCACGACCGAGACGCCGCTCGCGCTGGGGGAGGTCGACCTGCTGCGGGAATTCGAGGCCGACGGCACCCTCGCGGTGCTGGCGACCTGCGTGGTCGAGCGCTCGTTCGCCGCCGGGCAGACCGTGTTCAAAAGCGGGGAGAATGGCGACGAGCTGTTTCTCATCCGGCGCGGTACGGTGCGGGCGGCGCTGGCGTTGAAGGACGGCAGTTATCACAATCTGGCGTTCTTTGGCCGCGGCGATTTTTTCGGCGAAATGGCGTTTCTCGACCGGCGCGGGCGATCGGCGGACGCCATTGCGACGACGCCAACCGAATTGTTCGTCATTTCCCGGGCGCGTTTCGACGAGGTGTGTCGCACGAACGCGCTGGTGGGCGTAAAGGTTTTCGCCCGGATCGCCCGCGCGCTGGCGATCCGGCTGCGGTATGCGGATGCGGAAATGCGCGCCTTGTACGAAGCGTGAGCGGGGATTGCCGCGCACAAGATCTGCAACGCAATTGGCAAGGGTTGCGGAGTCGTCGCGATGGATCGGAGTAGACTCGGTCCGTTCAGAATCGTCCGGACAACGCGTTTTTACCACTATGGCGGCGAAACAAATTCTCTTCGGCCAGGAGGCGCACACGAAGCTGCTGGCGGGCATCAACATCCTGGCGCAGGCCGTGCGGGTCACCTTGGGCCCCAAGGCGAGGACCGTCGTCCTGGAGCGCTCGTATGGATCGCCGGTCATCATCAACTCGGGCGTGATCGTCGCGAAGGAAATCGAACTGCGCGACCATTTCGAAAACATGGGCGCGCAGATCGTGCGCGAAGTCGCGAGCAAGACGTCGGACATCGCAGGTGACGGCACCTCCACCGCCACCGTCCTCGCGCAGGGGATCGCGGTCGAAGGCATGAAGTATGTCGTCGCCGGCATGAACCCGATGGATCTCAAGCGCGGCATCGACCGGGCGGTCGAGGCGGTCGTGGCGCAACTGCGGCTGCTCGCCCGGCCCTGCACGACCCGCACGGAGATCGCGCAAGTCGCGACCATCTCGGCCAACTCCGACCGGGCCATCGGCGAGGTCATCGCCGAGGCCATGGAGCGCGTCGGCAAGGACGGCACCATCACCGTCGAGGAGGCGAAGTCGATCGAGACCACCCTCGATGTGGTGGAGGGCATGCAGTTCGACAAGGGTTACCTGTCGCCGTATTTTGCCACCGAGGCCGAGAGTATGGAGGTGGTGCTTGAGGATGCCTACGTGCTGATTCACGAGAAGCGCATCGCCAATTTGGTCGAGTTGTTGCCGCTCCTCCAAACGATCGCCAAGGCCGGCAAGCCCCTGCTGCTCATCGCCGAAGATGTCGAGGGCGAAGCGCTCGCTGCCCTGGTGGTGAACAAGATTCGGGGGACCCTGAATGTCTGCGCCGTGAAGGCGCCCGGCTTTGGCGACCGGCGCAAGGCGCTGCTCGAAGATATCGCGATCCTCACGGGCGGTCGCTGCCTGTCGGAGGACCTCGGGGTGAAACTGGAAAACGTGACCGTCGCGGATCTCGGCCGCGTGAAGCGCGTGAAGGTCGATCGCGACACGACCACGCTGGTCGAGGGAGCGGGCAAGACGATCGAGATTCAGGCCCGGGTCCGGCAGATCCGGTACGAGATCGAGGAAACCACTTCCGACTACGACCGGGAAAAATTGCAGGAGCGGCTGGCGAAGCTGGCCGGTGGCGTGGCGGTGGTGAAGGTGGGCGCGGCAACCGAAATGGAAATGAAGGAGAAGAAAGCGCGGGTGGAGGATGCGATGCATGCGACCGCAGCGGCGGTGGAGGAGGGCGTGTTGCCCGGCGGCGGAGTGGCCTTGTTGCGGGCGCGGGCCGGGGTGGCCGCCCTGCGCGGAGAGAATCCCGATCAGGACGCTGGCATCAAGATCGTGCTCCGCGCCCTGGAGGAGCCGTTGCGGCAGATCGTGGCGAATGCGGGCGCGGATCCGTCGGTGGTGCTCAACCGGGTTGTCGAGGGCAGCGGAAATTTTGGCTTCAACGCGCTGATCAACCAATATGGCGATCTCGCCCAGATGGGAGTGCTCGATCCTTGCAAAGTCACGCGGACCGCCCTGCAAAACGCGGCCTCGGTCGCCGGCCTGGCCCTGACGACGGAGTGCATGATCGCGCAATGGCCGGAGCCCCGACCGCCAAAGATGCGGGCGGAGGGGGATATCCTTTGATCCGGGAAGGAGAATCCGCCGACAATGAATCCGGCGCCGATCACCGGCTTGAAGTGGCACCCCAATCATCCATCCCCGACCGTGTCCGACGAAAGCACGTTCCGGCGTGCTATCGAACCGGGCGTAAGTTAGACCTCTCCGTCTCATGAGTTCTCTTCAATCCTCTCCCATTGCGGCGATCCCGTCCGCGTTGCGGCCCGTTTTGGCCGGTTTGTTGTTCGCGACGCTGACCCTCGTTTTCGGCTTCGGATTGGGCATTCTTTTTGGGCTCAACGAGGACGCCATCAAGTCGCGGCTGAAGGGCTCCGCGACCGTGGTGCGTGAGTCCGTCTATCACGGGAACGACGTGGCGATCAAAGCGGTGCTGGACAAGTCGTGGGTGTATATGCAGCGCGCTCATTTGCACGCCGGCGGCCTCGGCGCGACAGCGGTGGGTCTGACGCTGGTGGTGGTGCTGCTCGGCACCCCGGCCGCTGGGGCGCGCTTGATCAGCCTCGGTCTGGGGGCCGGAGGTTTGGGCTATTCCGTGTTCTGGCTTTGGGCCGGCTTTCGTGCTCCCGCCCTCGGTGGCACCGGTGCGGCCAAGGAGTCGTTGAAGTGGCTCGCGATGCCCTCGTCCGGCGCGATCGTGCTCGCGACGCTCGCGGTGGCGGGACTGCTGCTCGCGGCGCTCGTCCGGCGACCGCAGCCGGGTTCCGGTGCGTAACCCGGCAACGCGTCGAGCCTTTCAGGTAAACGACGGCAACCTCGGAGTCATTCCGCTGACCAAGGATTCAATTATGAATGCCACCGCCATGGAAGCCACTGCCATCGAACTGGTCGCCCCCGGCAAGGGAATCCTCGCCGCGGACGAGAGTGGCCCGACCATCGCCAAACGGTTTCAGGCCGTCGGAGTCGCGAGCACCGAGGAAAATCGGCGCGCCTATCGTGAAGCGCTGTTCACCACCCCGGGGCTGGGGGCGTTTGTAAGCGGCGTCATTCTCTACGACGAAACGATCCGACAGAAAACGGCGGATGGCAGGTCCTTCGTCGAGGTGCTCAAGGGGCAGGGTATCATTCCGGGGATCAAGGTCGACGCGGGGGCAAAAACGCTGGCCGGGTTTCCGGGCGAAAAGATCACCGAGGGTCTCGACGGTTTGCGCGAGCGACTGGCGGAGTATGCACGGCTGGGTGCACGCTTCGCGAAATGGCGGGCCGTGCTTTCGATGGGCCCCCAGATGCCTACGCGGAACTGCATCGCGGCCAATGTTCACGCCCTGGCGCGCTTCGCGGCGTTGAGCCAGGAGGCGGGGCTGGTGCCCGTCGTCGAACCCGAGGTGTTGATGGACGGGGATCATACGCTGCTCCGCCACTTCGAAGTCACGGAGTCGGTCCTGCGCCGCTTGTTTCACGAACTGCCGGAACACCGCGTGCACTTGGAGGGGCTGTTGCTCAAGGTGAACATGGTCTTGTCCGGCACGACCTGTTCGCAGCCGGCGACGGTGGCGGACGCGGCGCAGGCGACCTGGTGTTGCATGCAACGCACGGTGCCGGCCGCGGTGCCGGGCCTTGTTTTCCTCTCCGGTGGCCAGACGGATGTGCGCGCGACGGAGCACTTGGACGCGCTGAACCGCATCGAACATCTGCCGTGGGAATTGAGTTTCTCGTTCGGCCGGGCGCTGCAGGCGCCGGCCCTTCAGTGCTGGGCGGGCCGGCCCGAAAACGCCACGGCAGCGCAGGCGGCATTGCTGCACCGCGCCCGCTGCAACTCCGCGGCGCGCTTTGGACAATATTCGGCTGACATGGAACGACCGTCCTGAGTCCGGGCGGGTTTTTTAGGAACGATGCTGTTTCCGGAAAAGAGCGGACGGAAACATTTGTCCGCCCGCCTGCCGAACACCTGACACAATGCCTCCCACACCGACGGCGTCGATCGGTGCGGCGGATCAGCGATCCGGCTGATTTGGCGTTCGTTGCTTACGAGCCGCGCGGCTGGCGGGCGCGCACGCGCTGGCGGGCTTCGCCAGCGACCACATCGAGCCGGGCGTCATGAGCGGTTCCCGGTGCGTGAAAGCGATGGGTCGGATCGCTTTGGTGCTCCGCCACCGTCGTGCGGATGGCAAAGTGGGCGGGCGGGACGCCCGGGCCTTCGTGTTCGGTGACCGGCAACGTGGCGACGGACGACAGCTGCTTCTCGGCGGCAAACCAATGATCCCAGTCGTTGCCGTGTACGGCGCCGCTTTCGATCCAGCGAAAATATGCGAGCCGGCGAACCGCTTCCTCCGGCGATTCCTGTTCCTGCGGTGACTTTGGGGTGATTTTCATGGGTGCGCTCCCTGAGTTTGATTTCCCCTAACGTAGTCCTCCAGGCCCGATAAATCCCCGCATATCTTGCGCTTTGCGGAGCGCTTCTTGGCCGCTGCCGCGCTCCCGGCCTCGAGCGCCGCTTTCGGGCGCGGGAATCAGGGGCCCGCTTTCGGGCGCGGAATGGGAATCGCAATCATGTCGATCGTCGTGGTCCGGTCGGGGCGTCCCACGCCCTTGGTCATCATGCCGGACGACGCCGGCGGCCGCGCGGGATCGAAATACACGGCGCGAATTTCGCCGTGCAGCTTTCGCGACTCCCCGGTCGTGGAATAATACGTGCCCTTCACCTGGTGGCGGATGCTGCTGCCGGTTTCCCAAAGGATGTCACCGAGCTCGCCAAAAATATCCAGCCACTCCTGGCGGACGCTCCCGGCACTTTTGCCGTAAAGTCCCGGGATGAAAATGAGCGGGTGTCCGGCGTCGACGGTGACGATGCGCGCGAAAGCCGGCGAGGGTTTGACGCCCGGTTGTGTGAGGAAGGCGAGACCGTCGGCCGTAGGCGCTGCGTCCTTCCGGCCGGCGACGAGCATCTCGATTTCAACGGCGCCGGGCGTCGTCCACTCGACGACGAGACAGGTGGGGACGGGAGAGCCCGCGAAGAACGCGGCTATTTCCTCCAGGGCGGCGGCGTGCTCGGGGAAAGGCCGCAGGAAGGCCTTCACCTGGACGACGTCGGCCTTGGTCGCTTTCAGCCAGGTCAGGGTCTCGCCGAGGCTCTGCATCGTTTTGCGAGTCGCGAGGCGCAGGTCTTTTTCCGGATCGGACATGCCCGAGATGAAGATGCGCTGGCCGGCCGGCAGGATTGCCACGTGAGCGCCGGTGATACCCGCCGGCAGCGAACGGGCGGAGGCCAGTTGGACGCCACCGATCTTGCCGGCGGCTGCACCGACGGCATCGACGCCGACCAAGGCGGCGGGGGCGGTCAGCGGCGTCGTCACCCACGAAATTGCCAGCGGTCGGTCGGCGAACATCTGGGCGACGACGGCGTCCACGGCGGCGGTGTCACTCTCGCGCGTGAGATAAAAATTCAGCTTCACCGCCTGCGCCAGCGAGGAGCCGGCGGCGATGAGCGCCGCATCGGCGTTCTTCAAGGCTTGAAGCGCCTGCGCCCTGGCATCGCCCTGGATCGCGCCCGAGCTGTCCCAACCGAGCATCATCGTGGTATGCGCCAGTGGTGCGTCGTCGACGCGGACGGCTCGAGCCAGGCCCGGAGTCTGCGAGGGGAATCGTTTTATCTCCTGCGCGCTCAGATCGCTTCCGAGGAAAAGCGCTGCCGCCGCGAGTCCGAACACGGCGATGCTCAAGAGGGCTTGGGAGGACGGGCGGGTCAGCCGGCGTGAAGAGCCGGTTCGTCCGGCGCAGCCAGGGAAGGGGATGGGCGGGTGGTTCATGGCAGGAAGAGAAAGGCGGTTTCTTGCAGCGTCCAGCTTCTCCGCTGCCGCGGCGATTCCGCGCGCGCTTTCGATTCTCCGCCGATGGCAAAGCAGAGCGGAGTGCTCCGGGGTCACCAGAACCGCCAGTACAAGTACAGCCAGACGCCGACAAAGAGCGCCCACCAGAGCAGTACCCGGCTATACCACGGGCGCTGGATGCCATCGTCATACGCGGTGAGAGCCGAGAGCGTCCATTGGAAGGGACGCCATTTTTCCTCGGGCGGCATGGGCGTGAGCGACGAAACTATCACGATGCCGAGCATCGTGATGCCCTGCGCGATAGCCCCCACGTACAACCAGTGGAGATGGATCCCCACCACGGGCGCGCCGAACGCGAGCAGCAGCGTGATGGCGCCGCCACCGATCAAGCCGAACAAAGCGCCTTGATAGTTGGTGCGTTTCCACAAAAGGCCGAGAAGCATCACGGAAATGAACGGCGTGGCCAGATAGGTCACCCCATTTTGGAAGTAGCGGAAAACTCCACCCAGCTGGGCGACCGACGGAGCCAGCAGCGTGGCGATGAGCAGTGAAACCAGCGACGCCATCCGCCCCACGCGAACCAGCCGGGCGTCGTCGGCGTCGGGACGAATGACCCGTTTATAGACATCGAGGCTGAACAGCGTGGCGGTGGAGTTGGCCAGCGCGCTGATCGTGGACATGACGGCGGCGAGAAAACCCGCGAGGATGATGCCGCGCAGACCCCAGTCGGGCGCCAGGTAGCGCAGGGCGAACGAAAAAGTCTCATCCGGGTCGGCGAGCGGGGGCGCGGCCCGCATCACGTTGATCCAGTGATAGACGATGAGGCCGAGGAAGCAGGTGCAGAGCGGGCGGAGGAGATTGATGACCCCAGCCCACCAGACCCCCATCAAGCCGTCCCACGTGGAGCGTGCGGCCAGGATGCGCTGTGCCATGACCTGGTTGCCGGCGGAGTAGAAGATGAACACGCCGAACGTGGCGAGGACGATGCCCGGAAACGGTGCCTCGGGATCGCCCGGTGGGCGATACAGGTGGAATCGATCCGGATTGGCCGCTTCCATCGCGGCCCAGCCGCCGGGGACTTTGCCCAGCGCGAGAAAAAACAGGAGCACACCGCCGCCGACGAGGAGGACGCATTGCAGGGCGTCCGTCCACATGACCGAGGACAGCCCGCCCTTGGTGGTGTAGAGCGCCACGAGGATCACCATGCCCCAAAGGACGAGGTGGAAATTCCACCCGGTGAGTCCGGCGAGCGCGAGGCTCCCGCTGTAGAGAACCGGCACCAGAAAAACGAAGATGTAAGCGGCCAGCATCACCCAGCTGTAGATGTCGGCGCAGAGGGGACCGAATCGCCGCGCGAGGAATTCCGGCACCGTGGTGATGCGATTGCGCAGCCAGATCGGAACGAAGACTACCGTCAGCAGGCCGTAGATCGGCACGATCCACCACTCCCAGTTCGCGATGGCCATGCCGTGTTTATACGTGGCGCCGACCGTGCCGACGATCTGCTCGCTGGACACGCTCGTGGAGACGAACGCCGCCCCGATGATGTACCACGGCAGCCGGCCGGAGGCCAGAAAGTAGCCGCGGGCGGATTTATCCTGATTCCGACCGCTCCATAACCCCACGGCGACGACGGCCACCAGTGAGATTATGACAATCAGTACATCCAAGGTGCTAAGCGCGAAATTCACGGCGATGGTTTTTGGGGTTGCTGCGATCGGGATGAAGGTGGGGGAGGAGAGCGATGGAACCGTGGGTTCACCGGTGTAGCCGGAAAGCGGGCGGAAAACCGGCGCGTCATCCTACGATGAGGACTGCCGATGACGGCGTTCAACGGAATAATCGCAGTCGGGCTACCGGGTCGCCCGCGCCCCGCGCCAACCGCCCGCTCCGGTGCCGCGGATCGCCGGGCCTGGCCTCGTGGCGGAAAATCTCCAGTTGATGTTGCACCGCGCGAAGCGCTGTGCGTTTGGATTGTCCGATGAAGATTGTTGTCACGGGAGCCGGGGGAAGGTTGGGGCGCCACGTGGTCCGCGAACTGGCGGGGGCCGGGCATGAAGTCACGGGCATCGACAAGGTGGCCAGCGGCGAAAGCCCGGTCCGCATGCTCACCCTCGATCTGCTGGACGCACCGCGAATCATGTCGGCGCTGGTGGGCGCGGAGGCGGTGGTGCATCTGGGTAATCACATCGATCCCACGGCCGCCGTGCCCGATCCGGCCTACAATCAAAACGTGGTGATGAATTTTAATGTTTTCGAGGCCGCCCGGGTGGCCGGAGTCCGCCGGCTGGTTTTCGCCAGCTCCGTGCAGGCGATGACGGGCGATCGGCGGCGCAGCGATCCGCCTGCGCCGAGCCGGTTGCCTTGGTTGCCGCTCGATGGCGATCACCCTGCAATCCCCACGAACCCGTATGCGTTAAGCAAAGCGGCGGGCGAGGATATGCTGCGTTATTACGCGCGGAAGGGAGCCGTGTCCGCCGTCGCGATCCGGTTTCCCAAGCTGACCGTGGAGCCGCCGCCGCCGGAGGGCTGGCAGTGGGACGAGGCCCGGCTGGATGAAGCCTTCACGTGGCTGACGTTTGCCGACGGGGCGCGCCTGGTGGTGGCGGCGCTCGCCGCCGCGCCGGCGGGGTTTCGCGTTTATTTTCCGGCGGCGCCGCGGCCGTGGATGACCGGCGAGGTGGAAGCGCTCCGGCAGCTTTATTTCCCCGAAGTGCCGGTGAAGGGCGGGGGAGCGTTGCGGAGTTTCGTGGATGGCAGCGCGACCTCGCGGGAGACGGGCTGGGCGCCGCGGGATTTGTGACGCCGGCAAACTCGTAAATCACCAACCGCTCGATGCGCTCCCAACCGAACCGCAATTACGTCAGCAACGACGAAGTCCAGACGCCACCCGAACTGGCCCGACGGCTGGCGAAGCATTTTCGGCCGCGGGGCCGGATTCTGGAACCGTGTCGGGGCGACGGCAATTTTCTCGCCGCTCTGCCCCGGAGAACGGCATGGTGTGAGATCAAGGCGGGGCGCGATTTTTTCGCCTGGGACCGAAAGGTCGATTGGATCATCACTAATCCGCCGTGGAGCGAAATCCGACTTTTCCTCCAGCACGCGATGCGATACTCGGACCACGTTGTGTTTCTGCTTACGATCAATCATGTTTGGACGCGGGCGCGCGTGCGCGACATTCGGAACGCGGGTTTTAGCATTCGCGAAATCGTGCTGGTGGACATGCCGGCGAGTTTTCCACAGAGCGGGTTTCAACTCGGTGCGGTGTACGTGGCGCGGGGTTGGAAGGGGAAGATCACGCTGACCGATTTTACGGGCGCGGTGCCGCAGAAATAAATTCTTGCGGGCCACCTGCTGGCGGCCGGCGAGGGGAGGCCGAGACCGGAGCCACTTACCTTGGTTGGATCGCCGATCATGCCGGCTGCGTAAAAACAGTTGGAACCCGGTTCTCCGTCACACGGCACCCAACAGATGCGAATGGGCCTGATTTGCGCCCCCGGGAGGAAGTGGCTTCACCGGTGGAATAAAATTGGATTTAGCTGTTCCCCCGCCGCGCGAAAACCCAGATTCGCCCGCGTCGTTGCCGCCTAAAATCCCCTGCCATGCAGCGCCGCGAATTTCTTGAAACCATGCTGACGTCGGCCGCGCTTGCGACCGCGACCCGTTCAGGGTCGGCCGCCGTCGCATCCGCCGGAACACGCCGGCTGGCGATGACCGATACGAACGTCAGCCTTTTTCAGTGGCCCTTTCGCCGGCTGCCGCTGGACCGTACGGCGGCCCTGCTGGGCAAAATGGATGAACGCGGCTTCGCCACGGCGTGGGCGGGCAGTTTCGAGGGTGTGCTCCAGCGGGATATTGGCGGAGTCAACGAGCGCCTCGCCCATGAGTGCCGGGAGAGCGGGGGCCGGCTGGTTCCGTTCGGTGCGATCAATCCTACCCTGCCGGACTGGGAGGAGGATATCCGGCGGTGCCGCGAAAATTTTTCGATGCCGGGGATTCGGCTGCATCCCAACTACCATGGCTATGCGCTGCAGGATCCGCTTTTTGAGCGGGTGCTGCGCCGCGCGGCGGAGCGGCGCCTGCTGGTGCAGATTGCGGTCTCGATGGAGGATCCGCGCTGGCAGCACCCCCTGATGCTTCGCCCCGACGTGGACGTCACGCCCCTGCCGGCGGTGATGGAGCGGGTTCCGGGTGCCCGTGTGCTGTTGCTCAATGCGGGACGGATCATGACGGGCGCCGCGATCGAGCGACTCGGAAGCACGCCGGGACTCTACTTCGACAGCGCCCGGGTGGATGGGACCGGTGCCTTGGGAAAACTCCTGCGGGCACTCCCGCCGGAACGGCTGGTTTTTGGCACGCATGCGCCATTTTTCATTTATGAGGCCGCCTTGATCCGGGTCTATGAATCCAACCTGACCCCGGCCGAGGCGGAACGACTTCTCGTCACCAATCCCCGGGCGCTGCTTGAGACGTGAGCGGCCCACCGCCGGACCGTCGCCATTGGGAAACCACACCATGCCCCTGCTACCGGAAGACTACGGACTCGCCTCGCTGGAGCGATTCTCGCGATCGCAGATTTGGGACGTTTTTTATTATCCCTCGTGGCAGGAGCGCGGCAGCCGCCCGCTGAGCGAGACCTATGCAGAAGAGAGCGCCGTCGCGGTCCGCCATCACATCAAGCGCCAGTGTGCGATGCTGCACATTGGCGAGGGAACGGCCGACCCGGCGCGGGACCGGCTGATCCGGGAGAACCCGCAGCCGATTCGCGATCTGCTTGAGCGGCATCGGGACCGGCTGCTCGGAGTCGCCCGCTGCACGGTGGGTGACGTGAATCGGGCCCTGGGCGTCATCGACGAGTGGATCGTCCGCGGTCCGATGGTGGGAGTGTGCTTTCCGTCCATTGGCCCGGGCGCGCTCGAGTGCAATGATCCGAAATTCGATCCGATCGTTCGCCGGCTGACGGAGGCCGGCGCCATCATCGTTCAGCTGTGTAATTTTGTGGCGGGGAAAAAAGACAGTCCCGACTACTCCACGCCGATCAAGCTGGCCGAACTGGCCGCGCGGCATCCGAAGGCTTCTTTTGTCTGCGGTCACGCCGGGGGCGACTGGGAGAAGGGGATTCGAGCCGTGCGGGCGTATCCCAATATTTTCATCGAAACCTCGGGCTTCGATCCCACCGCGGGTGTGATCGAAATGGCCGTCAGGGAATTGGGGGTGGAGCGAGTGCTTTTCGGCAGCCATCTGCCGGGCCGGTCGATGGGCACCGAACTTTCCAAGGTTCTCGGCGCCGCCATTTCCGACCGTGAAAAGGAACTCATCTTCAGCGGCAATCTGCGGCGGCTGCTGGCGCCGATTCTCCGGCGTAAGGGGCTGGCGGAATGAGGCGGATGTCATTGGGGGTGGGGGGCGTGAAACTGATCGGCGGATTGTTGGCGCGAAATAGGAGAATTCCGTCTTCCTGCTACGTCTTGGTTCTGCAATCGTGTTGGTCCCCTCGTCCACCATGTGCCCATCCCGCCGTGATTCCGCCCCGCGTTCCGTTTTCGAGAAAACATTCTCGTTCGCTGCCACCACGATCGCGGTTTTGTTGGCTGCCCTGATCGCGCCCGTTCGGGCCCAGCAACGGCCGGCCGCCGTGCTTCCGTCGGACCAACCGCAATGGTATAAGGGCAATCTGCACACCCATTCGTTGTGGAGCGACGGGGATGAATATCCCGAGATGATCGCCGACTGGTATAAGCAGCAGGGCTATCAGTTTCTCGCGCTTTCCGATCACAATGTGCTGGAGGAGGGCACGCGTTGGTTTGAAATCAAACCGCCGGTGTCGTTTAAGGGCGAAATCACGCAGCGGGGGGGAGGCGCGGTCTTGGAGAAATACCTCCGCCGCTTCGGGCCCCATTGGGTGGAACAACGGAAGCTGAACGGGAAGCAGGAGGTCCGGCTGAAACCGTTGAGCGAGTACCGCTCCCTGCTGGAGGAGCCCGGCCGCTTCCTGATGATTCCCAGTGAGGAAATAACCTCCACGTGGAAACGCGAGCGGACGGCCGCGCATCCGGCCCAGGGCGGTCCGGTGCATATCAACGTGACGAACCCGCGTGATTTCATTCCGCCCGCCAGCGGCGACAACGCCACCGATGTCATGCAGAGTGTCGTGGACGCCGTCGCGGCGCAGCGGGAAAAGACGGGGCAGCCCATGTTTGCGCACATCAATCACCCGAATTTTCAATGGGGCATCACCGCCGAGGAACTGATGCGGGTGAAGCGCGAGAAATTTTTCGAAGTGTACAACGGCCATCCCGGAGTGAACAATGCCGGCGATGCCACGCGGCTCGGCATGGACGCGATGTGGGATGTCATTCTCACCCACCGCCTGTCCGTGCTTGGTCTGGAAGTGATGTATGGCGTGGGCGTGGACGATTCGCACCACTACCAGACGATGGCGATCGGCAAGAGCAATGCGGGGCGCGGGTGGGTGATGGTACGCGCCCGCCGGCTGACCGCGGAGTCGATCGTTCATGCCATGGAGGCCGGCGATTTTTATGCAACGTCCGGCGTGATCCTGAACGACGTCAGGCGGGAACGTGAGCGACTCGCGATCGCCGTCCGGCCCGAGCCGGGTGTCACCTACGTGACCCGCTTCATCGGCACCCGAAAAACCTACGATTCGTCCAGCGAATTGATGGCCTCCGGCGATCCGGCGGCGAAGACGCTGCCGCACCGGCGCTATAGCAGGGACATCGGGACGGTTCTCGCGGAAGTCACCGGAAACAACCCGGCGTACGCCCTGAAGGGCGACGAGATCTACGTCCGGGCCAAAATCATTTCGTCGAAGCCGAAAGAAAACGGCAGCGTGGCCGGTGAATTTGAAACGGCCTGGACGCAACCGGTGGTTAATTCCGCGAAGTGAGTTCCTTTTCCGCCGCTACCGGCAACTCGAAGCTTTTTTCAACTGCGTCGGTGTTTCGCCCAACATTTCCTGAACCTGGACCTCCCATCATGATTAAAACCTGCACTTCCCGTTTACTCGGCTTTTTGGCGCTCGCTGGCTTCGGATTCGTGGCCCGCGCGGCGGAAGAACCGGCCGCCGTCGTGGTCATCAACGGCAAGGTGCTCACGGTCGACGCGCGGTCCTCCACGGCGGAGGCCGTCGCCATCCGGAACGGTCGCTTCGTTTACGTCGGCACGAATGCCGCTGCGAAGAAATTCATCGGCCCGGGTACCCGGGTGCTTGACGCGGCCGGGAAGAGTGTGGTGCCGGGCCTGTTTGAAACCCATGTCCACAGTTTGGGCGTGGCGCGCGATCAGGCGGACGATCCGTTCCGCCAGTTGAGTTCGCTGGCAGAAGTCCAGCAGTGGGTGTTGGAAAAGGCGTCGCGGACCAAGCCGGGCGAATGGATCCGCATCCCGCGCGTGGATCTCACGCGGTTTCGCGAAGGTCGTTTTCCCACGCGCGAGGAATTGGATCAGGCGCTACGGGACCGGCCCGTGGTCTTCGACTGGAGTTACGCGGGAATCAATCAGGTGCAGGTTTTGAATACGGCGGCGCTCAAGGCCGCGAATATCACCCGGGATACGCCGGATCCGGCAGGCGGCCGGATCGTGCGGGATGCGCAGGGCAATCCCACGGGGATGATTCGCAATGCGCGCGGCCTCATCGCCTCGTTCCTGCCGGTTCCGCCGAAGCTGGAAAAGGCGCGGCTGCTCACCGAACTCGAGCGGGTGCATACGCACTACAACGCGCTCGGGATTACGAGCATCACCGAACGGCGCAGCTCGCCCGAGGAATTCAATTTCTTCGCCGAACTCAAGCAGCAGGGCCGGCTCAAGGTGCGCACGACGGTGACGCTCGGCGTGGGCTTCCAGGGCACGGGCAATGCGCTCCGGCAGATCGCGAACATGCCGCTCAAGCCGGGCGAGGGCGATGACTGGCTTCGCGCCGGCCCGCTCAAGTTCCGGGTCGACGGCGGATTGCTGTATGGCACCGCGTACCTGCGCGAGCCGTTTCTCGCTGCCGGGTCAGCCCGCTTCTACGATTTGCCCAGCGAGACGAACCGCGGTGAGCTGATGACCTCCCGTGAAGATATCTTCGCGATCGTTCGCGCCGGCCACAAGGCGGGTTGGCAGATGTCCTGCCACGTGGCGGGTGACGCGGGTGTCGACACGGTTCTCGATGCGATGGAGGCGGCGGACCGCGACAGCCCAATCGCGCCACGTCGTTTTAACCTCATCCATGCCTATCTGCCGAACGCGGAGACTGCCCGTCGCGTCGCCAAGCTGGGTGCCGTGGTCGACACCCAGCCGGTCATGTATTTCAAGGACGGAGACGCCGTGGTCCAAACCATCGGAACCGAGCGCGCTTCGCGGGTCTACGGACTCCGGGAATGGCTGAAGGGCGGCGTCAAGGTGGCCATCAATGCGGACCACATGATGGGGCTCGACCCCGACCGGGCGCTGCAACCCTTCAATCCCTTTCTCGCGATGTATGTCGCGGTGTCCCGCAAAACCGAAAGCGGTCAAATCTACGGCCCGGAGCAAAAAGTCACCCGGCCGGAGGCGCTCCGCATGATGACGATCGATGCGGCCTATCTGAGCTTCGACGAAAAATCCCGCGGCTCGATCGAGACCGGTAAGCTCGGCGATCTGGCCATTCTCTCGGACGATTTCATGACCTGTGGCGAAGAACAGATCCGCAAGATCAAGGTCACCGCGACCGTTTTGGACGGCCGGGTGGTCTACGAGAAAAAGTAGGCGACCAAGCCACGACCGCCGGGAAGGCCCCCCGGCGGGTGGGGCACGTAGTTTCTTTCCGGCCCGCGGACTGTTGCCGGGCGACGCCGCCCGTCACGGTTTGGAGAGCCGGCCGCGGATCTCGTGCACCTTGGCGATAATCGCCTCTTCGGCCGCCGGGGCCCAGGGACCGGGATGGGTGCGGAGGTTGGCGCTGTAGCCTTCGTAGCCGCCCTCTTCGATCACCCGGCGGTTGCCGATATAGGCGTATCCGTCATTGGAATAGCCGGCCACCCAGACCCGGCCAGGTCCGGCCAGCTCGCGTTTGAGCCGGAGGGCGTAGTCGACGACGACCTCGCCGCCGATCGCCACCAGCGTGAGGTCCTGGCCAAACTGCACCACTTGCACCGGGAGGGGATAGCTGCGGGCGACGGTACCCTGGTCGATCTGCTGCAGAGTCCGGCGCATATTGCTCCTTACCAACTGGACTTTTTCCTGTTGCGCCCGTTTCTCAACTTCGGCGCGCGCGAGAACTTGATAGGGCAGGTCGGCGTAGCCGAGTCCGGCGGAGAGCGGTCCCCGCACCGGTTTGAGTCCGGCGACCAGCGCGGTGGAAACGGCGTTGGCCAGGGCGCGACCATGCTGGCGGGCGAGGTCGAGTTCCGTCTGGCCGGGGACGATGCTGCCCCGCGGCTGGGGATCCTGGTCGCCTCCGCACCCGGCCATGAACAGTGCCACGGCGCCACGATAGGTTGCCTCCAGGTTTTCCTGCGCAAACCCGGCGTAGTCGCCGTTGATCTGATATTGATCACCACCGGACGTCGTATTGTGGCAGGCGTAGCCGAACAGGACGGCCCGCAATTCACCCTGCGCACCGGTCACTTTTAGAATGGGCACTTCGTGGTCGACGGGCCCGGCGGGATAGGGGCTGAGAGAAATGCGGCCATTCGGATCCGGACGCCGGCGATTCATGGCGAAGCCGGCGCGCGCATGGCTGTGTTCCAGCCGGGCCGGTTCCTCCTTGCTCAAAGCCTCGCCGACGAGATCGGCGAGGCGGCCCTCCAGCCAGGTGCGGTAGCGGATGGCGGCGGCGTTGACCTCTTTGCCGGACTCTTCGTAGAAAATCTCCTCGGTGCGCAACTCCGGTCCGCAATGCGTGTGCGATGCATTGACGAGGAGTTGCTCCGGTTTGAGGCCGTAGCGGGTGGCGGCTTGCTTTTCGACGTGGTCACGCAGGCCGCGCGGCACCATGTGCTCGTCCATCGTGACGATCACCAGCTTGCCGCCGCGCTCGTCTTCCAGCGCGAGCGCCTTTGCAAACAGGTCGCGCACGAGTCCCTGGGAAGGGTGGTTGCGGGAAGCGTAGCCGGCCATCCACACCGGTTCCTGGGGTGTAATTTTCGCCGTCGCCACGCCCGCCCGCCAGCCGGGCGCGGTGGCATCACTGGCGGCCGGCGATTTTCCGGTCGGCAACAGGAGCAGCGTTGTCGCGGCGAATGCGGACCGGAAGGGGAGTTTGGGGAGGAAGGTTTTCATGAAAGTGCACGACGAGAAATGGCCGGGGGTCTTGTCCATTGTGCGGGAACACGGAGGATTCGTCGATTTCGATTCATTTCGCGGCACGACTGGAGTTTCGGGAGAGATCTTCGTTGAGCGATGTCTCCGTCGCTATGAGCCCGGTGACAGCTCGCGAGGTCAATGCCTCGATGGCGGCATGCCCTCGCCGGTGCGGTTCAAGACCGGGATTATACCTCCGCTTTACCCGGGGGGGAGTTTGGGCTGGATTCCCGGGAACGGCGGATAGACTTTGCCGGCGCCCCGGATTGTTTTCTTGTTACGTCCTTTTTCGACAACGTGCCGCCCCACCACTCAGAACAAAACCGCTGGTTCGCGGACCACGTGCCGCCCTACGAACCGATGTTGCGAGCCTGGTTGCGCAGCCGGTTTAGCTCGGATTGTGAAATCGACGATATTGTTCAGGAGGCGTTTATACGCATGCTGGATGCCCGCAAGACCACGGCGATCGAGTCACCCAAGGCCTTTCTCTTTGCCACGGCCCGCAACCTTGCGCTTGGCCGGGTGCGGCGGCGGCAGGTCATCGGCGAAAAGTCTTTAGCGGAATTCGACGTGCTGGCCATCTTGGATGAAGGCGCGGACGTCCGCCAATCGGTCGCCCAAGCCCCGGCTGCCCGCTGCTCTGATGCGTTATGGGATTTGTCGCACGCCACGTCTGCAGAAACGCTCCACTGAGGGGATGAACAGAAAAACATGATGCCGATGCACCGATTTTCCGCCCGCGTTGCGACGCGGATGTTTGTTTTTTCGGTCTTGTTCATGGCTTCGCTCCGGGCACAAAACCCGCGCGAAGATTTGGAGTTACTGTCGAAACTTCTGCGCCCCAGCCGGCCGCCGCACGCGGGGCGGATCAACGCGCAGGACCAGACGTGGGAGGATTGGGTCAAACGCACCGGTGAATTGCCGCCGGACTTCGCCGCCATGCCGTCCAACGCCTTTCTGCCGGACCCGCTGGTCGCGCGCGAAGACGGGCAAGGTGTCCGGATCACCACGCGCGCGCAATGGGACCGTCAGCGCCGTTGGATTCGCGCGCAGTTCGAGCAATGGGTCTTTGGCCGGATGCCGCCGGCGCCGGATAATCTGCGGGTCGCAAAGACCACCGAAAGCCGCGAGGGCAACGTCACGATTCGCGACGTGCTGCTGGAGTTCGGTCCGGGGCATCGGGCAAAGTTGAATTTACAGGTGATGATTCCGGACGGGAAGGGGCCGTTTCCGGTCTTTCTGACGAATCATGCCCGCGAGCGTTCGCCCTGGGTGCACACGGCGGTGAGCCGCGGTTATATCGCGTGCCATTATCAAGCCACCGATCCGGCCTATGGCCGGCCGGATGACTCCGAGACCTTCATCGAAGCCTACCCCGACTATGATTTTTCCTGCCTGGCGCGGTGGGGTTGGGCTGCGGCCCGGGCGGTCGACTATCTCCAGACCCGGCCGGAAGTGGCCAAGCATCAGATCGGTGTCGCGGGTCATTCGCGCAACGGCAAGCAGGCGCTGGTGGCGGCCGCGTTCGACGAGCGAATCGGCGCGGCGATCGGGTCCAGCGGGTTGCAAGGCGAGGCACTCCCGCATCGCTACACCTCCGACATGTTCGTCAACGAAAGCATCCAGATGGTCACGGAGGTCTATCCGCATTGGTTTCACCCGCGGCTGCGCTTCTTCGCGGGTCGTGAGCACAAGTTGCCGGTGGACCAGAACATGCTGATGGCCCTGGTCGCGCCGCGGGGATTGATGCTGTACTCTTCCCACGAAGAATCGAACGCCAACACCTTTGCGCTGGAGCAGGTTTATCGCAGCGCGCGTGAGGCCTATCGCTTTCTCGGGCACGAGGAGAATTTCCGGCTGCACCTGCGGGAAGGCGACCACGGGACGGAAGTCGAGGACGTCGAAAATTTTCTCGATTTTTTCGATTCGGTTTTCCAGCGGCGGACATTTCCTGCGTCCGAACCATGGGTCCACGGCTACGATTTCGATCATTGGCAGAAAACCTCGGGCGTGGTCGTCGATCCGTCGGCGTTTCCAGCGCGAAAACCCGGCGATTTTCTGCGGGACGATTCCGGCCGGATCATCTCAGACCCGGCTAGGTGGGAAGGGCGAAAGGCGGAACTTCGTGCGCACCTGAATTGGGCGTTGGGTGAACCCCCGCCGGTGCTGCGCCCGCAGGTTGCGCCGCCCCGCGATCCGACGGCCCGGCCGTTGCTGGGCGCCGCCGGCTCGCCGCTGCTGGTGCGCTCGATCACGGAAAACGCTCCGCCTTTCCGCAATCCGATGGAACTGATGTCGGGCCGGCCGCAACCCGACCGAGTGTGGCAGGAGCGACTGGCGGCCGTCGGGATGGGGATGTCCTCGCTCGCCTATGGGCCCGGGCTCCGGGCCGATCTGTTTTATCCAGTGGACTCGGCGGGTAAACGAACGCCCGGCCGGCATCCCGTGGCAGTTTGGCTGCATCCCTATGCATACTCCGCCGGGTGGTCGGCGAAATTTCCCTGGCAGTCCAACCGAGCGGCGCACTATCTCGACCAGCGCCCCAGTTTGGATTCCTTGGTGAAGCGCGGTTTCGTGGTCGTGGCTTTCGACCAGATTGGGTTCGGCAGTCGCGCCCACGAGGCGAAGCTTTTCTACGAGCGTTATCCGCAGTGGTCGCTGATGGGCAAGATGGTGGCGGACACACGGGCGGTGGTGGACGCGGTGAAAGCGCTGGAAGACGTGGATACGAACCGGATTTTCCTGTTCGGCTACGCGCTGGGCGCGAAAGTGGGATTGCTGACGGCGGTCCTTGATGAGCGGGTCACCGGAGTGGTGGCGGTCAGCGGAGTGTTCCCGTTCCGGCTCGATACTCCCGCGAAGGGCACGGAGGGAATCCGGCATTATTCGCACCTGCACGGGCTGATGCCGAAGCTGGGCTTTTTTCTGGGGCAGGAGACAAGGGTGCCGTTCGACTATGATGAAGTGCTGGCGCTGGCGGCGCCGAGGAAGATCCTGGTGGTGGCGCCGGAGTTGGACCGGTTTGCGCCGGTGGACGATGTGCGCGCGGAAGTCGCGGCGGCCCGCCAGGTCTACCGGCTGCTCGGGAACGAAAGTGCACTTGAGTTGCGGACGCCGCGCGACTTCAACCGGTTTCCTCGCGCGCTGCAGGAGCAAGTTTTCGATTACCTCGCAGCGGCGGCCCGCTGACCCGCGTCATATCTCCTGAATTTATTGCCTAACGGGATCTTAATCTCTCTCATTTTTTAAACTCCCTTGACCCCACCCGTTGCCGGCACAGAAAGTGCCGACGGCTTGAACCGCACCCCTCCGCTGCGCAATGGCGAAGCGGAAAACCCTGAAATCTCGCCCCGAAAAATGCCGGCGTATCGCGCCGGACAGTGAACCCTCGTCACCATCATGATACCTCGAAAAATGCTCGTTTGGATCGGCAGCCGGTTGGCTCTTGCCCTCGCGCTAACGCAACTCGCCCGGGCGGCCGCTACCCCGACTGCCGGCAATACGCAAGGTGCCGGCACGATTGCCGGCTTCGTGAGCAGCGTAAAAACCGGCAACATGCTGCAAGGGGCCATCGTGCAGATTCCCTCCTTAAACCGCCAGGCCATCACCGACAACGGCGGGCGCTTCAATTTGTCCGGCTTGCCGCTTGGGCCGGTCGAAATGGTTGTCTCTTACACCGGTTTGAAGGAAGAAACGCGGACCGTGATCGCCGCGGCCGAGGGACAGAAGCCGCTCTCCTTTGAACTATCCCCCGCCGACATCATTACACTGGAGAAATTCACGGTGGCCAGCGAGCGCGAGGGTAATGCCCTCGCCATTACGAGTCAGCGCAATGCACCCAACGTCAAGAATACGATCGCGATGGATGCATTCGGTAACATGCCCAACATGGGCGTCGGCGAACTGGCCATGCGGCTTCCGGGTGCGGCCCCCGTCTACGATCCTGAAGGGAATGTTGGCTCGGTTTCGGTTCGCGGAATTCCCTCCGGCCTGACCTCAACGACCATCGATGGCACGCCGACGTTTCGCGGCAATGGCGCCCGTGGTATCTCCTACGTCGGTTTGACCGGGGCGATCTTCGAGCAAATCGAACTCACCAAGGGCCACACGCCCGATCAGACGGCCAATTCGCTCGGTGGCAGCATCAATTTGAAGACGCGGTCGCCCCTCAGCATGAAGGAAAAGCGCCGGATAACCTATAATCTCGGAGGTCGCTGGGCGCCGTCGTTTTTCGAACACGGCAATGAGCGGCGCCAGCACCCGCTTCACCCGCTGATGAATCTGTCTTATCAAGAGGCTTTCAGCATCTGGGGTGGCGAGCGCAACCTCGGCGTGTCGGTCAGCGGTTTTTATAGCGAAAATGTGAATGCCGGCAGTCTCGAGCAGTACGCCTATCAGAACACGGAAGCATCGCCGGCTTACATCTACGACTATCGGAATATCACCCAGATCGCCAACCGCCACATCACCACGGCCAATATCAAACTCGAATATCGCCCTTCGCCTTCGAGTAAGTATTTTCTCAGTGCGATTTACAATCAGGGCGACGAACCCTCGATTGATCGGAGTCAGGTCAGATTCTTTACCAGCCAAGCCGTTGCGACGCTTGGGCTCGATGGTCTGCCCACGGGCACCGGCACAATTATGCCGGGATACACCACTTCTCAGACCCAGGTCCGCGGGCTCGCTGCGTCCAGTCTGGAAATGACCAATTCCCATTCCTCCTTTATTTCCAAGAGCCCCTCCTTCCAGATTGGCGGAGAGCATAAGTTCAGTAATTGGGATATCGATTACCGGCTGGCGCACGTGTCGATGCACATCGATCGCGGGGTCGGAAACAAGGGCGACGGTGGCACGCTTTTGATGCGCGCGCCCAGTATTGGATGGATCGTCAATCGCAGCGATCCGGGCGCTCCCAGATTTACGCAAACGGAAGGGCCCAGCATCTATAATCTGAGCAGTTACACCATCACGCCGACTCATACGATTCGCGACGAGATTGAACAAAGCTGGGCCAACAACTTGGATTTCAATGCCGCCTACCGGTTGCCGAGTCAGCTGCCGATGACGTGGAAATCCGGATTGGCGCTCGAGCGGCGCATCAATCGCCGGACGGTACAGAACAACGCGCAATGGACGCGACTGGCCGGAGCACCGGTGCTGCCCAACGCGCCCCTCTTCGTGACCGGGTTCGACGAGCGGCAGGGTGGCCGGTTGCCGGTCGTGGATGCGCGGGCGACGAACTTGCAGCTGTCCAACACCACCCTCTGGTCGGACGATTTGAATTATCGGGTCGTTCAGAAGTTGAGCGGATTGAAATACGCCACCGAGAATGTCGAAGCGGCGTATAGCATGTTCCGCGCGAAAGTAGATCGGTTCGGATTCCTGGCGGGAGTCCGCGTCGAGCGCACCGAGTTGACGGGCAAGGGCTATATTCGGCTCAAGCCAGCCACGGTGGCGGAAATACCGGATCCAGTGGCGCGGGCGCTCCACGATTGGAACAACCCGGTGAACACCAAGGGCAGTTATAGCCGCACTTTCCCCAGCATCCATTTTACCTATGACCTGACGCCGGATTTCAAGGCCCGGGCGAGCTGGTCGACCAGTTTCGGCCGGCCTGACTTTAGCACGCTGACGCCTAACGCCACCATCAGCGACCCGGCCCAGACGGTGACGATCAACAATCCCGCGCTCGGGCCGCAATATTCGAAGAATATCGATTTGGCGCTGGAGTACTTTTTCAAGCCCGCGGGGCTGCTCACGGTCGGTTACTTCGAAAAGAGCATCAAGGACTACATTTTGACTTCGAATGTCGGGGTGGTGGGATCCGGGCCGAACAACGGCTATTCCGGCGACTACTCCGGCTACACGATTTTCACCCGCACGAATGCCGGGACTGCCGAGGTAAAAGGTTGGGAGATCGACTATCGCCAGCAGTTTCCCTTCCTGCCTGGAGCGCTCAAGGGTTTGGAGTTGGCTGCCAATTATACGGTGCTCAAGACGCAGGGTAATTTCGGTGGCACCACGGTTACGCGGGACACCGAGGTGGCTGGGTTTGTGCCGAAAACCGGCAATGTCAGCCTCTCCTATACCTACGACCGTTTTGGCACCCGGATCACCTACAATTACGCGAGTGATTATCTGAGCAGCTTCAACACCACGCCGGCGCTACGTTTGTATACCACGAACCTGAAAACAGTCATTTGGAGCTTCTCGTATCGGTATCGTCCGGACGTGAACTTTTCCCTCGACTTCAGCAATGCCTTCGGGGCGACCCGTCAGCAGCACCAATATATGCCTGGTCGAACCAGCCAGATCTACGTTCCGAACAAGATGATCAGCTTTGGCGTCAGCGGTCATTTCTAGAGTGAAAATAGCCGCCGGCCACCGCGCAGGAGTGATCGAGTGATCCTGCGCGCGCGGCCCGCCGGCTCAACCGCCAGGGGCACTTTGCTTCCGTGCGAAAGAACCGCGATTGCGATGCCGGCCTGGACCCGGCATGCCCCCAGTCGTTTCGCACTCCCGTCCAATCAGTCGCATCGATCGAGTTGTTACGCCCAAGTACGACCATGAAATCCATCATCACCGTCTGCTGCCTCTTTTTCGCCGCTTCGGTCTTCGCGGTCGACCGCATTGTCCAGCGCGACCTCGCTTATGTTGAACCGAAGAACGAACGTCAAAGCCTCGACGTGTTTGCCCCGGCCGCGGGCAAAAACCATCCGGTGGTGGTCTGGATTCATGGCGGCGGCTGGCAGCGTGGCGACAAGTCGGGCGCTTTGCTAAAACCCCAGGCCTTCGTCGATCGGGGATTCGTTTTCGTCGCCATCAACTATCGGTTCGTTCCGGTGGTGAATATCAAGCAGATGACGGGCGACGTGGCGAAGGCGATTCACTGGGCGCACCGCAACGCGGAGAAATACGGCGGCGATCCCAATACAATCTTCGTGATGGGGCATTCGGCGGGAGCGCAGCTGGCCGCGTTGGTTTGTACGGACGACCAATATTTGAAAGCCGAGGGGCTGCCGCTGAGTTTGATCAAAGGATGCGTCCCGGTGGACGGTGATACCTATTATCCGGCGTTGCAGATTGATTCCGCTGACGCCGACTTGGATGGCCGGCTGCTTGGGGGCGCCCGCCGCGCCGCCAGTTACCGGCTCAAGTTTCCCGAGGGGAGCCAGAAGGAATTGTCCTCGGTTTTGCATGTCGCCAAGGACAAGGGGATCCCGCCCTTCCTGATTTTGCATGTGGCGGATTTTCCGGAGAGCGGAACCGGCCTGCAGGCGCAGGTTCTCGCCAAGGCGCTGAATGACGCCAAGGTGCCGGTGAAAGTCGTCTCAGTTCCCGGCAAGACCCACGTGACGCTCGATTCCGAAATCGGAAAGCCCAACGATGCGGCGACGGATGCGCTGTTTGAATTTGCGAGGGCCCGGGTGCCTGCGAATCGCAATTAGGATAACGGGGTCTGCGCGGTCCGTCCACACCAAGGGGATACGGTGCTCGTTCGCGTCTCGAACGTCGGTTGCCGGTGGCGCCCGGCTGGTGTTCGTGTTGCGGAAGAACGATGGGCATGGCCGAAGGGACCGCCCTGCTTGTGCTTGGTCGGTCAGGTGAGTTTGGTCCTCAAGGTGCCGCGCCGGGAGGACGGCTTGTCAGATGCAACCAGGTGTGCTGAGGTCGATCTCCCCCTCACCTTCCTGCCTCTGCGTCCGTTGTCCGCTGCTTCATCCCCATGAACACCTATCGCCGTCGGTTCATCAAAGGCTTTGCCGGGTTGTCATCCCTGTTCGGTTACTCGCTTTCAGCGCGCGGCGCGTCGACATCGAGTCCGAGGGCCGCCGCCGGGCCAAAGGGCAAGCGGTCATTTGTCGCTCCCGGTTTTTTTGCCGGGGGGGACGACCTGCCCGAGGATCTCTTTGGCGATCTCTGCCTGATGCGCAAGGGCCCGCCGCAAATGACCTACAGCGGGATTCCGACGACGATTGAGCCGATCGTATCCCGCGAGGAATGGATGCTCAAAAAGCAGGCATTACGGGAAATCTATGCCATGGTTCTGGGCTATCCGCCGGCCGGACTGGACTGCGCATTGGCGATCAAGGTGGAGCGCGAAAAGGATCACGGTGACTTCATCGAACGGCGGGTGAGCTATCTGCTCAGCCCCGGTGAGCGGGTCGCGTCGCTGGTGCTCATACCCAAGTCTACGCGCAAACCGGGCCCGGCCGTTTTGACCATTCATCCCACCACCAAGGACGGGAAGGAGCAAACGGTGGGCCGCGGCGAGCAGGTCGATGGCAAACTCACTCCGTCCGCCGCGCGCCGGGCGTATGGTCTGCACCTCGTCCGCCGCGGTTACGTGACGTTTTCTCCCGATCTTTTGGGGGCGGGTGAACGGATTTATTCCGGGCGGCGTGAATTCGACAACCAGCCTTTCATTGACGCTCATCCTACGTGGTCCGGCACGGGGAAAGATCTTTGGGATCTGCGCCGGGCGATCGACGTCATGCAAACGCTTCCGGAAATCGATCCGGACCGGATCGGATCGATCGGCCATTCGCAGGGTGCCGGTCTGACCTGTTATCTCGCGGCCGTCGACGAGCGCGTCAAGGTGGCGGTGAGCAACTGCGGTGTTTGGCCGGCCCGCATCCATCGCAACCCCTTTCATGGCGCGCGCACGCAATGGTGGACGGGGATTCCGGGCAACCGGCCTTTTTGCTACGCGGGCAAGCCGTTTCCCATCGACGATCACGAACTCTTCGCGCTCGCTGCGCCGCGCCCCTACCTGAACATCTCCGCGCTGAACGACGATGGCTTCAAGGTGGAGGACGAGCCGTTTACCCGGGCGGCTTGGGAAAATCTGGGGGAAAACGTGAGGAAAATCTATGCGTTGTACGGCGCGGCGGACCGGTTTGAGCTTCGGCTGCACTTGGACAGTCATGATTTTCACGATCCGATGCGTGACCTCGCCTACGCTTTCCTTGACCGACATTTGCGAGGTGCGGTGCTTTGAGAAGGGAGTTTGCGTAACTCGTCCGGACTGGTTTTTTGCAAAACAAAAGTGTGCGTGTTACCGGCACTCCCCCTTGCTTTTTTTCCTTCGCACCCTTGAAGTCAATCACCCCGTCGGAACCTGATAGACCTCTGCAATGCAGGGCATCTGACATTTTTACTCCCCCGACCTGAGAATGCCAATCGAACAACCGAACCACACAACAAAGCCATGAACCGAAAGAATTCCATTACCCTCTTAATCGGCTGGATCGCCCTGATCTTGGCGTCCGCCGGCGCAGTTA
This sequence comes from Opitutia bacterium, assembly GCA_947474935.1. Classification (GTDB taxonomy): domain Bacteria; phylum Verrucomicrobiota; class Verrucomicrobiia; order Opitutales; family Opitutaceae; genus ER46. The sequence goes on along the minus strand of CANJKL010000008.1, from coordinate 139,522 downwards.
GCGCCGCCGATAGCGCAACGACTGGAATCATCACCGGTCAGATCAGCAACGCCGCGACGAAATACTTTCTCGAGGGTGCGGTTGTTCAGGTCGACGGTACCGCTCTCGCAACCACGACGGATCGGGAAGGTCGCTATCGTCTGGCCAATGTGCCGACCGAGGCAAGGACCCTCATCGTAAGTTTTACCGGCCTCGATGCCCAGCGGATCCCGGTGTCCGTCCTGGCGGGGCAGACGCAGGCGCGCAATGTCGAGTTGACCGCCAACGTTTATAAACTGGAAGAGTTTCGCGTGGTCGGTGACCGCGAAGGTGCGTCGCTTGCGATCACACGCCAGCGGTCGGCGACCAACGTCAAAAACGTGGTCGCGACCGACGCCTTTGGGACCCAGACGGAAGACAATGTTGGCAGTTTTCTCCAACGGCTTCCCGGTGTGACGGCTGACTTCTCCACTGGCAGCGTGCGCGAAGTGATGGTCCGCGGCATTAATTCCAATTTAAATACGGTGGAGATGGATGGGATCCAGCTGGCCAACACCAATTCCTCCGGCACCAATCGGTTTTTCGATTTCCTGCAGGCCTCGATTTCGCTCGTGGAGAGCATCGAGGTGACCAAGGCGCCGACGCCGGACATGCCCGCCAGCTCGATCGGCGGCAGTATCAACATGGTGACGCGGACGGCCTTCGGCCGGAATGTGCCGCGGCAGTTCACCTACTCCGTCGGAGCCGTGAGTGCCCTGGGCCGGATCGGCGGACGGGCCGAGAAAGGCTACGAGGAGCCCATCGAAAAGATCACGCCCTCGATGAACTTCAGTTATCAGGATCTGCTCGGAAAGAAAAAGAACATCGGCATCCTGATGTCGTTTTCGCGCAACACCGCGTTCGGTTCGTCCGAAGATTCGTTGATGACCTACCAGGCGGTCACGACCCGGCCGGCGTTCATCCGCACGGTCGCGCCGCGCGTGGTGGCGGTACAGGGGCCTCATACCCGCCAGAACGAGAGCGTGAAGCTCGAGTACAAACTTAGTGACTCGACGACCTTCACCTTCAACGCCGTGCATAACCTGTATTTGGAGGTGAACGACACCCGCGCGTTCAATTTGCAGGCGGCCAACGCCACGACCGCCTTCGCGCCGGGCTATAGCGAGGTTTTTTCCCAAGCGCTCCAGCAACCCACGACCATCGCCAACATGGCGGAGACCTCCTATGACAACGTCTCCCACAATTACCGCTTCCTGACGTCGGCGGTGCACAAGTTCGATGGCCTGACGATCGACTACAGCGGCACCCTTTCGATGTCCAGTGGCTACCAAAAATACGCCCCGTTTGAGAACCAATACGGGAACAGCAAACCCAAGTCGGCCATCTCGGTCAGCGGCCTGACCAATATCGGGTTCAGCATCGACCGCCGGCAGAGCGATGCCTGGCCGATTATCACGCAGACGGCGGGGCCGGATATCTACAACCTTGCGAACTACACCACCATGACGATGACGCAGAATAATCGCGTGGCCAACGCGAGCATCGTGGAGGCACGTTTGAACGCGAAGAAGAATTTCAACCTGGCGGCGCCGTCATTCGTCAAAGCGGGGTTGCAGTTTCATCAGCAGCGTCGCGACAAGGATTACAGCTATCATAGCTATCGGTTCACTGGCACGGGTGGACTGCTCCAGTTCCTCGACAAGCGGGATTGGGTAAACGAGCGGATCAGCGGCATGCGTCAGGGTCCTTGGGTCGACGTCCTTTACGTCTCCCAGCATAAGGAGGATCACCCCGAACAGTGGGACGAGGATTATTTTTACAAATATTCCCAAAAAATCCTGAGCCGTCAGGATTTCCGCGAGGAGATCAAGAGCGCCTACATCATGGGCAACACCCAAATCGATGCGTTGAATATCCTGGCGGGTCTGCGCGTCGAGGACACCGACTTGATGGGCCACGGTCCCGTCAGCCGTCTCACGCCCGCGGAATCCGCGCGGCGGGCGGCTTGGGTCGGACCCGTGACCGATGCGGAAGGATTGCGCCGGGCCCAGGCGCAATATGCGAATCAAATCAATACCAAGGGCGGGTATCGGAATGTGTTTCCCGGCATTCATTTCAAGTACGCCCCGAAGTCGGGACTCGTCGCGCGGGCCAGCTATTCGACCAGCGTCGGCCGGGCACCCATCGACTCCAGTATCCCGAACGTCAGCGTGAACGATGCGGCGCAGACGATCAGCATCGCGAACACGGGCTTGAAGCCGCAGTATTCGAATAATTTCGATCTCAACCTCGAATATTATTACGAGCCGATCGGATTGTTTTCCGCGAGCGCCTTCCTGAAGGAACTGAGCGGCTTTATCTATTCCGACAGCAGCCAACTGGTGCCGACCGGTCCGAACAACGGTTTCGACGGACTCTACGAAAACTACCGCATTACGACGACCGCGAACGGCGGCAAAGCGCGTTATCGCGGCTTCGAGTTGAACTATCAGCAACAGTTTACCTTTCTGCCCGGAATTTGGAGCGGGCTGGGCGTCAACGTCAACTACACCCAGATCGAGACCAAGGGTGACTACGGCGGGACGGTGGCGACCACGCAGGTTGCCGGCTTCCGGCCGAAGACGGGCAACTTCGCCCTTAGCTATCAGAAGAATCGGTTTAAATTCAGCACCCAAGCCAATTGGGTGGACACCTATCTGACCTCGGTCTCGACCAATGCCGCTTCGATCACTTATCAGGCGCCACGGGTGTTTGTCGGGGGAAAGTTCGTCTATACACTGAACAACCACACAACTTTGTACCTGAACTGGGACAATATTACGAAGTCCCCGGTTAACAGCACCTACACCGGTTACAAGGACCGTGTGAACACGACGCGCCAGCTCTACTCGACCGTGGGTGCCGGCGTGCAGGGACGATTCTAAGGCTTCTCATGCCGGGCGCCGCCTCGCGGCGCCCGGCATTTTTTTTGGGCGGACTCGGCGGTCGGAAACAGCTTTTGGGAGTCGAAGGAGATCAAAATGAACAATTCCCCACGAACATTACTTTGGGTGGCACTGATCGCCCCGTTGATTGGGATCGGACAGCCAGGATTAACCGACCTGCCAGGAAAGGACCTCCGTCATTCCTATCATGCCAGGGCTGACGGGACCGAGCAGCCCTACCGCCTCTATGTGCCGTCGAGTTACGACGGCCAGCGGCCCTTTCCCCTGGTCATCGCGATGCACGGAACTGGCGGGACCGAAAATGGACTGTTTGAGGACAAGCGGATTCCTCTGAACGAGGTCAAACGTGTGGCAGAAAAGTATGGCGTGCTGATGGTCGCTCCGCTGGGACGGGGCACCACAGAGTACCGTGGCATTGGAGAAAATGACATCTTTTGCGTCCTCGCCGACATGCAGAAGCGGTACCGCGTCGACCCGGACCGGGTGTATTTAACCGGCCAGTCCATGGGCGGTACCGGTGCCGCCTATCTGGCCTTGCATCATCCTGATTTGTTCGCGGCCTCCGCGCCGCTGGCACCGGCTTACAGCTTCCCCTGGCTGGCGGCCAACGGGCAGCATGTTCCCACGTGGTGGATTCAGGGGGCCAAGGATGCCGACTTCTATTTGGAAGGAGTGAAAGTGGGGGTGGAGCGGATGCGGCGCCTGGGCCAGAAGGTGCAGTACGACTTGATCCCCAACGAAGAGCATCCCGCGGGCCTGGTCCGGATGGATGCGGTCGTCGGCTGGCTCATCCAGCACCGCCGGGTGGCCCATCCGCGGGACTACGTTTTCGAGATTGATACTCCGCTCCATGGCCGCGCGTATTGGACCGACGTCGACAAATTGGCCCGTCCGGAAAAGATGGCCGTGGTGCGGGCGCGCGCCGAAGGCAATCATCGCGCCAGCCTCGATATCGAAAATATCGCGTCGCTGGCCTTCTTCCCCGATGCGCAAGTCTTCGATCTCGCGCAGCCGATCGCAGTGTCGGTCAATGGCGCTGCAGTTTACTCGGGCCCCATCGCGGCAGGGAAGCAGCTTCGACTGGCGAGCGACGGCAAGGGTTGGAAAGCCACGTTGGAGCCGCGCCATGAAGCGGATTTCACGGCCTATCGCACGCATCCTGTCGCCGTTGCGCCGGAGGCTCTCGATAATTTCGGCACGGAGCCGCGGCTGGCGAACTGGATTGTGGATGCGATGCGGGATGCCACGGGCGCCGACATTGCGATCTACAACCGGGTGGCTGATCGCGGGCGGGGGATTCCCGCCGGCACGGTTGACGTCGTGGACCTGATTCAATGCAGCCTGCCATTCGATCAGTATCTGGTCACGGCTGAGTTAACGGGCAAAGACCTTCTGGAAATTCTCGATGCGAACGTGCCGGATGCGAAACAACTCGCGGCCACACCGCCGGAACGGCAACGCGCCAACCGCCTGATCCAGATTTCGGGCACGCGCTACACATTTGATCCCGCCCGACCGGTGGGACAGCGCATCGTTTCCAGTGAGATTCAGCCGGAGCGCCGGTATGTGGTGGCGATGGAGGGGCAGGTGGTTCAGCGCCAGACCGCATCGCTCGCCGGTCGGTTCAAGAAGCTGAAGTATACGACCACGGACGTCGCGTTCACAAAAGCCCTCTACGGTTACGCGGCGAAGAGCGGAAAAATTGAATCACGAGTCGAGGGGCGGGTCCGGCAAGCCGGCTCGCCCTGAGCGGGAGATGGTCCCCGGGTGGGTCTCGTCCGACCGAGTCATCAGTCGGTTCCCGCCCGGCCGGATAACTTTTCAAATTGGCAGAAGGATGGTTATCACCGACCTTCAACCATGCTTCGCCAATCATCGCCCCGTGTTGGATCGGATGGCCGGAATCCATTTGTGATTTCAACGTTCGGAGAATTGCCGGAGCGTGGCTCCCCTCCAGTTAAAATGCCGCTCAAAGCGGTCGTCCGAGGCGTTCGCTATTCTATCCCGCTGGGTTGGAGGATCGGTCTCTTCGCCGTCTGCTCTGCCGCCATCCAGTCCGCCATGCTCGCGGCGCAGGCGGAATCTTCCCCCGCTGCATTTCTAGCCTTTGTGCGGGCGCAGGCTGCGGCGATGCGCGCGGCCGACCGTTCACCATCAGACTTGGCGGTATGGAAAACTCAAAGCGATGCGCTGCGGTCGAACTTGCTCGAAGCGTGGGGTGGATTTCCTGCGACCCCGTGCGCGCTCGAGCCGCGGAAACTCGGCGAGATCAAGCGCCCGGGCTACCGCATCGAGAAGATCATCTTTCAGACCCACCCTGGACTTTGGATGACGGCCAACGCTTATGTGCCGGAGCGCGCGGGTAAAGTGCCGGCGGTGCTGGCGGTGCACGGTCACTGGCGTGGCGCCAAGCAGGATCCGGTGGTGCAGGCGCGGTGTATTGGTCTGGCGCGACTGGGCTATTTTGTGCTGGCGGTCGATGCCTTGGGCGCCGGGGAACGCGGCGTTGGCAAAGCGCTCGGTGAGTATCATGGTGAGATGACAGGCGCCACTTTGCTCCCGGTCGGACTGCCGCTCAGCGGCCTCCAAGTTTATGAAAATGTGCGGGCCGTTGACTATCTCTTGTCTCGACCGGAGGTGGATGGAACCCGGATCGCGATCACCGGTGCGAGCGGGGGAGGCAACCAGACGATGTATTCGGCCGCTTGGGACGCACGACTTGCCGCCGCCGTGCCGGTTTGTTCCGTCGGGACTTACCAGTCCTATCTCGGAGTCGCCTGCTGTATTTGCGAACTGGTGCCCGGCGCGATGCAGTTCACGGAGGAATGGGGAGTGCTTGGCCTAGTTGCACCACGCGCGCTGCTGGTCGTGAATGCCACCCGGGATACGATTGTATTCTCAGTCGGCGAGGCGAAGAAGTCTTTGGGGCAAGCCCAGCGCGTCTTCGACCTCCATGGCCGCTCCGCATCCCTCAAGCATGCAGTCTTTGAATCGGGCCATGCCTATAGCCGTCCGATGCGTGAGGCGATGTATGGCTGGATGGCGCAGCATTTGAAGAGGGAAGGGGCCGGCGATCCCATTGCGGAACTGGAAATCCAGACCGAAGATCCGGAATTGCTGCGCTGTTTTCCCGGCGATTCTCGACCCGACGATTACGTGACCATTCCTCGATTTGCCGCGAGACAAGCGGGAAAACTTGTGGCGCACGTGGCGGTGCCCACGGCGGCGGGAGCCTGGCCCGCCCAGCGTGATGCCATGCGTAAAAATCTGCGGATTCGCCTCCATGGTGGAACCGGCGCCCTTCCGGCGCCGGCTTTGAAGCCGGTGCTGAAGGTCGCCAACGAAGGCGCCGGCCGGGCGGTTACATTTGAGCCCGAGCCGGGAATCGTCCTCACCAGTCGACAGGAACCCGCCGCGGCGCAACCGCCCAAGCTGGCGATACTCCTCGATCTCGACGGTGCGGAAAAAGCGGCGGGCAGCGACCTCGCCCGCGGCTTGCGGTCCGCCGGTTGGTCACTCGTGACGCTCGATCTTCGAGCCACGGGAAAACTGGCCTGGCCCAAGGACAGAGTGGGTCGGGCGCCCGATCATACGACGGCGGAATGGGCCGTTTGGATCGGCCGTCCGTTACTCGGCCAGTGGGTGGTTGATCTGCATCGTTTGCTCGATGGCTTGGAGGCCGATGGCCCGCTGCCCCGCGAAGTTGCGCTGGTCGGCGTGGGACCAGCCGGGGTCGTCGCCACGTGCGCGGCGGCTCTGGACGAGCGTATTTCACGGGTTGTTACAATCGGGTCGCTGGCGAGCTATGTCTCCGACCAGCCGTATGAGAACCAGCGGCTTGGCATCATGGTGCCGATGATCCTGCGGGATGTGGGTGATATCGCGCACCTCGCCGCCTTGGTTGCTCCCCGTCCGTTCCTGGCGGTCGCGGCGGTCAAGGGTGATGGGGCGAGCCTGGATGGTCCGTCACTGGAGGAAAACTTTCGATTCACGCGCCGCGTGTATGAATTGGAGAATTCAGCAACTGCCTGCCGGATTTTGTCCGCCGTCGGCGTGGCCGATCTCGTGGCCAGTCTGCGATGAGAATTGCGATCCGATCGTCGGAGTGTCGCAAGCCCCTCGCCAATTTATCCAGAGGTAGAATCTGCCGCGGCCGATTTTGCCTCGAATCTTCGTTTCACTCCACCGCTTCCTTTTCCCCATGAAACTCCCCTCTATCCTCAAACCCGTGCTTTGTTTATTCGTCCTCGTCGGGCTTTCGACGGCGTTCGCCGCTCCTTCGGCCCCCGCCCGGGAACCACTGCGGCGTGCGGTTGACCTTAGCGTGGGTGAATCCCAGGACGTTCGTCTGGCGGACGGATCGACCGTGCGCGTCAAGCTGGTCGATTTGAAGGAGACGGTTGATTCGATTCGTGGGGCCGTGCGCGCCGCCCGGGTTCGCGTCGAGGTGAATGGCACACCGGTCACCCTCGGGGCGGGAAATTACAATCTTCCGACCACGGTCGCCGGGGTGCAGGTCGACTGTTCCATCACGAAGGGTTACAACGCGAACAGCGGCGAGGATTCCTGGGGACTGGAAAAGGACGCCCGGTTGCGGTTGTGGGTCGCGGGGCGGCCGCTCATGGAGCCCGGGACATTTATCTATCCCCTCAAGCAACGCTGGCTCGCCAGCGGTAGTCAGATGGCCAACGAGCCCGTGCACGTGGACGGCGGTGATGTCCCGACTAATCGGAAGATTTATTACCACAACGATCTGGATTTTGGCGGCTGTGAGGGACTGGTCGATGTGATCGCGGCGACCAACGGCCTAGTGGTGTCATCGGGGTCGGAGTCGCTGCCCGGTTACAAGGACACACCGGTGCGTCCGCGCTACGATGTGGTCTACGTGCTCGACGATCGGGGATGGTATTACCGCTACAGTCATCTGTTCGCGATCGACGGTGCGATCCGGCCGGGAGCGACCGTGACGTTGGGCCAGAAAATCGGAGTGTTGGGAAAGGAAGGGGGCAGCGGCGGATGGTCTCACCTGCATTTTGGCATCAAGAGTCGCCAGCCTTCCGGTAAGTGGGGGACCGAGGAAGCCTACGCGTTCGCTTGGGAGGCCTATGTTAAGCAATATCAACCCAAGATCATCGCCGTGGCCCGGCCCCACCATTTTGCCGCTACGGGGGAAGTCGTGGTGCTCGACGGGACACGCTCCTGGAGTGCCGCCGGCAAGATCAGCCGTTATGAGTGGAAGTTCAACGACGGCTCCATGGCCAACGAGGCGACCATCGCGCGCACCTACGCCAAGCCGGGAACTTACAGTGAGATCTTGAAGGTAACCGGCCCCGACGGGGCCGTGGGCTACGATTTTGCCGTGGTCCAGATTGTCGACCCGGCCCAGCCCAAGCTGCTGCCTCCTTCAATTCAGGCTTCCTATGCGCCGTCGTTAAACGTGGGGGCCGGCGATCCCGTGACGTTCAAGGTGCGAACGTTTCGTACCACGCACGGTGAGGAGACCTGGAGTTTCGGCGACGGCTCTGCGCCCGTGACCGTAAAGTCGGATGGCAACGTCAAGGCCCTCGCCAAGGACGGTTTCGCCGTGACCGAGCACCGGTTCGCCAAGCCGGGGGACTATGTGGTTCGGGTGGAGCGCAGCAACGAACGTGGCGAAAAAGCCGTGGCGCATTTGAGTGTGCGCGTCGACTGATCCGCTGGCTGGCCATGCCTCCGCCGATCGAGTTAGCCCAAGGGCGCCGCTTTGGCCGCCGGTGAGGAGTCGTGCCCGCCCTCGGGATAGGGGCGCGATCAATGTGTCGCCAGGTCTGCCACGGCGGAGCGTCATAAATTTTTTGAGGGCGCCGATTTCACCTTGCCTTAATCCATACTACTTTAATGTAGATTGAATGAAATTATCCCGGAAAGGAGAATATGCGCTTCGCTCCTTGATCAACCTAGGCATCGCGGCAGAGGTGGGTCGCTCGTTGGTTCAGGTATCGGAATTGGCTGATAACGAACAATTACCAGTCAAGTTTCTCGAGCAGATCATGCATGTTCTCAAAGAGGACGGCCTTGTCTCCAGTGCGCGCGGGAAATTTGGCGGCTACCGACTGGCCAAACCGGCTAAGAGCATAACGATCGGCTCGGTCGTGCGCCTAATCGACGGGCCCCTGGCCCCGATCGGTTGCGTTAGCCAGTCCGCTTACGAGAAGTGCACCTGCCCGGACGAGGCTCATTGTGGGTTGCGGATGTTGATGCTCGATGTGCGCAATGCCATCGCGGGCATCCTCGACCGGTATACGCTCGCTGATGTTGTCGAAGTTACGTTGCGAAAGCTGCGGCGCGACAATGTGCCTCTGCCGTTTTCTCCAGAGGCAGAAGACGCCGAGCCTCCAGTCCGGGTGCCGGCGCGTTATGCCCGGAAAATCGCCCGCCGCGGCGGTTCCGCCCGTCTCGATGAGACCGAGGGCGTTCTCCACCAGCTGCTCGGCGACTACACGATTTGAAATTTCCAACGATCTTTCGTGATGTTCACTTCGTCCACTTCTTCGACTCCCACCACGGTCACGTCCGGCCCGGACTGGATCGCCCTGGGGCGTGAAAAGGCTGAAGGCCTGCGCTACGGTGTGGTCCAGCTCGTCGTCCACGAAGGACGTGTCACGCAGATCGAGCGGACCGAAAAAAACCGCTTGCCCACGACGCGCGATCCGCAAACCGGAGAATAATTTTCAGCCTACCGGCACCAACCGGAGGCGATCCCAGCCAACCCAAATCCGTTCGAATTCCGAGCCCGCCGACCTGTCCACCGGAAGTTCCGCTCCCCAAGACAACTCCACGTGTTCCCATGAGGAACTTCACCAAACTCAATCTCGGGCTTGCCGCCGTCCTGGCGCTCGCCTCTTCCCGCCCCATGGTCGCGGCCGAAAGCGCCGACCTTCAGGCCCTACGGGCTCAGGTTAACGCACTCGAACAACAGCTCCGGATCCTCTCCCGCCAGATCGAGATCAAGGAGGAGGCGGCCGTGGCCGCCGCGCCCACGACCCCGAAGATCACCATTAACGACAAGGGGTTCACGCTTGCGTCACCGGACGGGGCCAACTCCATCAAGCTCCGCGGTCTCGCGCAGCTCGACAACCGGCTGTTTTTCCGCGACGGCGGCGGCGTGGTGAACAATGCCTTTGTGCTCCGCCGCGCCCGCCTCATCACCGAGGGTCAGCTCGCAAAAAACTACGGTTTCCAACTGGTCACCGAGTTCGGCGGCAGCGCCGTGAGCATTCTGGACGCAAACTTCACTGTTGCCGTCACTCCTTCGCTCCAGCTCAAGTTCGGCAAGTTCAAGTCCCCCGTCGGCTACGAGCAGCTCCAGTCCGATGCGTGGACGTTCTTCAACGAGCGCTCCATCGCCAACAACCTCGTCCCGAACCGCGATCTCGGCGTCCAGGCCTCCGGCGATGTCCTCGGCGGCACGTTAAACTACACCGTCGGCGTCTTCAGCGGTCTCGCCGACGGTGCCAGCACCAACAACGCCGACTTCGACAATGAGAAGGAAGTGGTCGGGCGCCTCTTCGCCTCGCCGTTTAAGAACGATGCCGGTTCTCCCGTGCAGGGCCTCTCGTTCGGCGTCTCAGGCAGCTCCGGCCGCGCCAAGACCGCCGCCGGCCGCTCCGGCGGCTACCGCACCGACGGTCAGCAGACTTTTTTTTCCTATGCCGCGACCACCGTTTCCGATGGCCAGAACTGGCGCGTCTCCCCGCAGGCTGATTTCCGCAACGGTTCGCTCGGGCTCCTCGGTGAATACATCGTCTCCACGATCAACGTCCGTCCGTCCGCCACGGGCGTGAAGACCGAGCTCCAGAACAAATCCTGGCACGTCGCCGCCGGCTACGTCCTCAGTGGCGAAGATTCCTCCTACAACGGCGTTTCTCCTCGCGAGAACTTCAACCTCGCCGGCGGCACCTGGGGCGCTTTCGAAGTCGTCGGTCGCTATGCCAATGTGAAGATCGATAGCGCGGCTTTCCCTTTGTATGCCTCGGCCGCCAGCAACGCCAACGAGGCGAAGGCCGTCGGTGCCGGCCTCAACTGGTATCTGAGCAAGGCCGTCCTCTTTAAGATCGACTACTATCAGACGAAGTTCGGCTTCGCGCCGGCTGCTCCGGCGGTTTCAACCACGCAGATTCTTCGTCAGGACGAGAAGGCGTTTATCACTCGTTTCCAATTCGCGTTTTAAGCCCTGCCCATCCGCTTTTCCCGTCCCTCCGCTCGCGGCGATGGGTCCACGCAGGCCAGCCGCCGCCTCCGGAATCCCGATCACTCAATCAGTTCATTCCTCAATCCTCTCTTCTGTCATGAAACTTCAATCTCTCCTCCTGGCCGTCGCTGCGCTCGCCACTACGGGCATCGCTTCTGCCAGGAACGTTGAACTCCTCAACGTCTCCTACGACCCCACGCGAGAACTCTATGCCGAGTTCAACAAGGCCTTCGCCGCCCACTGGAAAGCCAAGACCGGCGACAATGTCATCATCAAGCAGTCTCACGGCGGCTCGGGTAAACAAGCCCGCTCTGTCGTCGACGGCCTGCAGGCCGACGTCGTCACCCTCGCGCTCGCGAGCGACGTGACGGCGCTGTACAACAACGGCAAACTCATCCCTGCCGACTGGCAGAAACGCCTCCCGAAGAATTCTTCCCCCTACACGAGCACCATCGTATTTCTGGTGCGCGGCGGAAATCCGAAGCGGATCAAGGATTGGGGTGACCTCGCCCGGCCGGGTGTTTCCGTCATCACGCCCAACCCGAAGACCTCGGGTGGCGCGCAGTGGAATTACCTCGCCGCGTGGGAATTTGCCCGCCGTCAACCCCGCGGCAGCGACGCCACCGCCAGAGAGTTTGTGCAGGCCCTCTACAAAAACGTGCCGGTACTCGACTCCGGCGCGCGCGGCTCGACGACGACCTTTGTACAGCGCGGTGTCGGCGACGTCTTCATCTCCTGGGAGAACGAGGCCTTCCTTGCCCTGAAGGAATTTGGCAAGGACAAGTTCGAGATCGTCATTCCCTCGCTCAGCATTCTAGCCGAGCCGACCGTAAGCGTCGTGGACAAAGTCGTGAGGAAAAAGGGCACCGAGGCCGTGGCGAAAGCCTACCTCGAGTATCTGTATTCCGACGAGGGGCAGGACATCGCCGGCCGCAACTTCTACCGTCCGACCGCCGCGGCGGCTATCGCCAAGTATGCGAGCGTCTTTCCGAAGATCGAACTGTTCACCATCGACACGGCTTTCGGTGGCTGGATCAAAGCCGGCAAGGACCATTTTTCCGACGGCGGCTCGTTCGACCAAATCTACGTCAAGTAACGAATATCTCCTCAAGCACCTCGTCACGCGCTACCGCGGCGTCCTGGCCCTTGGCCAAAACCTCTGATTCCACTGTGAAGACCTTCCATTTGCTTCTCGGCCTGCTCGGTGCCTTCGCCTCCGCCCGAGCCGACACCACTCTGCTCAACGTTTCTTATGATGTGGCCCGCGAGTTCTACAAGGACTTCAATCCCGCCTTCGTTGCGCATTGGCAGGCCACCACCGGCGAGCGGTTGACGGTCAACCAGTCCCACGGTGGTTCCTCGAAACAGGTGAGCTCCGTCGTTTCTGGCCTCGCGGCGGATATCGTCACGATGAATGGCGTGCCGGACGTCGATCAACTTGCCCGGTCCGGCCTGATTCCCGCCGACTGGTCGCGACGGTTGCCCAACGACAGCGTGCCCTATACGTCCACCATCCTCTTCATCGTTCGGGAGGGGAATCCGAAGCGAATCAAGGACTGGAACGATCTCGGCCGCGAAGGCGTTTCTGTGATCGTCCCCAATCCAAAGACGTCGGGCAACGGGCGCTACAGCTACCTCGCGGCCTGGGCTTACGCGCTCCGTCAGCCGGGGGGCAACGACGCCACGGCGCGTGAGTTCGTTCGGAAAATATTCCTCAACGTTCCCGTGCTCGACACCGGCGGTCGTGGAGCGAGCACGACCTTTGCCCAGCGCGGCATCGGCGACGTGCTCCTGACCTTCGAAAACGAAGTTGCCCTCACGTTGAAAGAACTGGGCTCGCAAGGGCTCGAGGCGGTGGTGCCGAGCGTCAGCATCCTCGCGGAAAACCCGGTTGTGTGGGTGGACAAAGTGGTGCGGAAACGTGGCACCGAAAAGCAGGCTCGCGCCTATCTGGAGTATCTCTTCAGTCCGGCGGGGCAGGAACTCGCTGCGAAGTATAATTTCCGCCCGATCGAGCCCGCCGTTCTCGCCAAGCACCGGGCCCAGTTTCCCGACATTCCGCTCGTTGCCGTGCCGCAGGTCTTCGGCAGCTGGGCCGCCGCCCAGAAGACGCATTTCGCCGATGGCGGGGTCTTCGACGAAATCTACACCAAGCAATAACGCGCCTGGATGCGCCGCGGTGAACCGCTCGCCTTCTCTCCGTCCTCATGGTTTCATTCTCGCAGTTCCCTGAATCATTGGATCAGCGGGCTCTGCTGCATCCATTGCATGAACTCGCGCGGCGGAGCCCGGGCTGGGAGAGTTCTGTGGCGGGAAACTTCCATCATCACGGTCGATCTTACGAAATTCCCCGGTTTCGTTTTACCGGCCCGTCCGCCGGTTCCGATCCCGTGCGGCTTGGTCTCTTCGCGGGGGTGCACGGCGACGAACCTGCGGGCTGCGCCGCGCTGCTGGAGTTTGCCGCCGCCCTTGCCGCCGAACCCGAGCGCGCGCTGGGCTACGAGTTGTGGATCTACCCCGTGGTCAACCCCACCGGTTACGAGGACGGCACCCGGATCAACCGGGCCGGGAAGGACCTGAACCGCGAGTTCTGGCGCGGATCGGCTGAACCGGAGGTGCGCATTATCGAGTCCGAGCTGCGGACGCGTTGTTTTCACGGGGTGGTGGCCTTGCATGCCGATGATACCTGTGAGGGTTTGTATGGTTATTCGCGCGGCCGTACCCTCGACGAGGCGCTGCTGCAGCCTGCGCTCCGTGCCGCCGAGAGGATGCTTCCGCGCGACTCCCGGGCGGTCATCGACGGCTTCGCGGCCCGCAATGGCGTGATCAGCGATTGTTTCCAGGGCGTGCTTTCGGCGCCGGCCGATCAGGAACCGCGTCCGTTCGATGTGATTTTCGAAACGCCCGCCCATGCGCCCTTCGCCTTGCAAGTGGCCGCGGCAGTTGCTGCGCTAGACACGATTATCGCCGAGTACCGCGGCTTTATCGCCTACGCTCAAGACCTCTAATGTTTTCTCTTCGCAAAGAACGTTCCGTCCTCCCCGGGTTTGGCCTGTCGCTCGGCTTCACCCTGGCCTACCTCGGACTGATCGTGCTGATCCCGCTCTCGGCGGCCTTCATCAAGACGGCGGCGATGAGTTGGTCCGACTTTCTTGCCGCCGTGGCGTCGCCGCGCGTCATGGCTTCGTATCGCCTGAGTTTTTTCGCCTCGTTTGCGGCCGCCTCGGTCAACGCCGTCTTTGGCCTGCTCGTGGCGTGGGTACTCGTGCGCTACTCCTTTCCCGGCCGGCGCATCGTCGATGCTCTCGTCGACCTGCCTTTCGCCCTGCCCACGGCGGTGGCGGGCATCGCGCTCACGGCGATCTATTCAAAAAACGGCTGGGTGGGGCAGTATATCGAGCCGCACGGCCTGAAGGTGGCCTACACGGAAATCGGCGTCTTCGTCGCGCTCACCTTCATCGGTCTGCCTTTTGTGGTGCGCACGATCCAGCCGGTGCTGGAGGAACTGGAACCCGAGATCGAGCAGGCCGCGGCGAGCCTCGGTGCCAACCGCTGGCAAACGATCACCCGTGTCATCCTGCCGGAATTGTTGCCGCCGCTGATCACCGGCTTCGCGCTCGCTTTTGCCCGTGCGTTGGGCGAATACGGCTCGGTCGTCTTCATTTCGGGCAACATGCCGATGCGTACCGAGATCACCCCGCTGCTCATCATCACCAAGCTTGAGCAGTACGACTACCGCGGGGCGACCGCCATCGCCGTGGTCATGCTCGTGGCTTCGTTCACCCTGCTGCTTGTCATCAACCTCCTGCAAAAATGGAGCCGCCGCTACTACCGCGTATGACCATCTCCGATCCTGCCTCTGGCGTTCGGCCCTTTTTCGTCCGCGGCTGCCGTGCGCCCGGGCGCGCCGCCGTGGTTTGTTCCGCCCTCTGATCCCCATGGCTTCCGCTGTTGCCACTACGCTTTCTCATCATACGTCGCGTTCCGCCGCGCACCGGGCGACCGACGATCCCGCTTGGGTACGCTGGACGCTCACCGGAGTCGCTTTGCTGTTCCTCGCCTGTTTCCTCGCCCTGCCGCTGGTCGCAGTGTTCGCGGAGGCCCTGCGCCGCGGGGTGGGGGCGTATTTCGCGGCATTCACCGACAGCGATGCGCTCGCGTCGGTCCGGCTGACGCTGCTCGCGGCCGGAATCTCCGTTCCCGCCAATCTCGTTTTCGGCGTCGCGGCGGCTTGGTGTATCGCGAAGTTCAATTTTCGTGGCAAGAGCGTGCTCACCACTCTCATCGATCTGCCCTTTGCCGTGTCACCCGTCATTTCGGGCCTGATCTACGTGCTCGTATTCGGCCTGCAGGGGTGGTGGGGCGCCTGGCTCATCGAGCACGATCTAAAAGTCATTTTTGCGGTGCCGGGCATCGTGTTGGCGACGACGTTCGTGACCTTCCCATTCGTCGCGCGGGAACTGATCCCCTTGATGCAGGCCCAGGGCAGTGACGAGGAGTACGCCGCGCTCACGCTCGGTGCGAACGGCTGGCAGATTTTCTGGCGCGTGACAGTGCCGAACATCAAATGGGGTCTCCTTTACGGCGTCATCCTTTGCAACGCCCGTGCGATGGGCGAATTTGGCGCGGTTTCGGTGGTGAGCGGACACATCCGCGGCGAAACCAACACGATGCCGCTGCACGTCGAAATTCTCTACAACGAATACAACTTCGTCGCCGCCTTCGCGGTGGCTTCGCTCCTGGCCCTGCTTGCCATCGTCACCCTCGTCCTCAAGGCGATTGTCGAATGGCGCCACGCCCAGGCACGCTCCTCCTGATTCATCAATGAGCATCCAGGTTTCCCAGATCCACAAGTCGTTCGGATCCTTCCGTGCGCTCGACGGCGTCGATTTGAACGTGCCGCGCGGCAAGCTGGTCGCGCTGCTCGGACCGTCGGGCTCCGGTAAGACGACCTTGTTGCGGATTATCGCCGGCCTCGAACACGCGGACCCGGGCAGCGGCCGGATCCAGTTTCACGGCGAGGATGTCACCCACGTTCCGGCCGGCCAGCGCAAGGTGGGTTTTGTGTTTCAGCACTACGCGCTGTTCCGGCACATGAGCGTTTTCCAGAACGTTGCCTTCGGTTTAAACGTGCGCCGGCAACGGGAGCGTCCGTCCAAATTGGAGATTGCCGAACGGGTTCACCGTCTCCTCAAGCTGGTGCAACTGGAAGGCCTCAACGATCGCTACCCGAGCCAGCTTTCCGGCGGCCAGCGGCAGCGCGTCGCGCTGGCGCGGGCGCTGGCGGTGGAGCCCAAGGTGTTGCTGCTCGACGAACCCTTCGGCGCGCTTGATGCGAAGGTGCGGAAGGAATTGCGCCGCTGGCTGCGCAAATTCCACGAGGAAGTTCACCTCACGACCCTCTTTGTGACCCACGACCAGGAGGAGGCGCTCGAGATCGCGGACGAAGTCGTCATTATGAATCAGGCGAAGGTCGAGCAGGTGGGCACACCGCAGGAGGTCTACGATCGGCCGGCGTCGCCGTTCGTCTATCAGTTTTTGGGCAATGTTAATGTCTTCCGCGCACAAACCCTTGTCGCCGCGGGCATCCACGAACCACGGGCTCCGACGCTGGAGGCCAACGGCCAGGTGTATGTGCGTCCGCACGATATTCAGGTGCGACCGCACGAGGCGGGTGCCCCGGGTATCGTGGCGGTGCTGCGCTACGTGCACGCTGCGGGTCCGCTCGCACGCCTCACGCTTGAACATGTGCAGACCCGCGAACTGGTCGAAGTGGAGATTTCACGGTCCGAGCTTTTGAGCATCGGTCTGCAGATCGGTGACCTCGCGACCCTGCAGTTGCGCCAGAGCCACTCCTTCGACGCCGACTACGCTATTTAGTCCTCAACTCGAACTCCAACCCCCATAACCACTATGGCCAAGATATACGACGACATCACCGCCACCATCGGCAACACTCCCCTCGTGCGGCTGAACCGCACCGCCGCCGCCCACGGTTCGCAGGCAGAAATCCTCCTGAAACTCGAGTTCTTCAATCCGCTTTCATCCGTCAAGGACCGCATCGGCTACTCGATGATCGTAGACGCGATCGACTCCGGCCGGATCACCAAGGACACGGTCCTGATCGAGCCGACGTCGGGTAACACCGGGATTGCACTCGCTTTCGTCGCCGCTGCCAAGGGCATCAAACTCATCCTGACGATGCCCGAGACCATGAGCACGGAACGCCGCAAGCTCCTTAAGATCCTTGGCGCCCGCCTTATTCTTACGGAAGGGCCGAAGGGGATGAAAGGGGCCATCGCCAAAGCTGAGGAACTCGCCGCCAAGATCCCGCACGCCCTCATCCTCCAGCAATTCGCCAATCCCGCCAACCCGGCGATTCACCGCAAGACGACGGCCGAGGAAATCTGGCGTGATACCGACGGCAAAGTGGACTTTGTCGTCGCCGGTATCGGCACCGGGGGTACGATCACGGGTGTCGGCGAGGTTTTGAAGACCCGCCGCCCCGGGGTAAAAATCGTCGCCGTCGAGCCCGATGCGTCACCCGTTCTTTCCGGCGGCACCCCTGGTCCGCACAAACTGCAGGGCATCGGCGCCGGGTTCGTTCCCGCCATCCTCAACACGAAGATTTACGACGAGGTCATTCGGGTAAAGGAAGCCGACTCGGGTCCCGTGTCGAAACAGGTCAACCAGCTCGACGGCATTCCGATTGGCATTTCGTCGGGGGCCATTGTTTGGGCTGCCCTCCAGCTCGCGAAGCGGCCGGAGAACAAAGGAAAGCAGATCGTCGCGATCATCCCGTCGAGCAGCGAACGCTACCTATCCACTTGGCTCTTTGCCGACGTCGGGGTGGAGAGTGATTCCCTCGACGACCTCATCCCCGCCGCCTCGGTCTGATCGCCACCCCGCCGGGACGGGCTTTCTCACGGCCTTCAACTCCACTCCTTTTTCGGAGTGGAGTTTTTTTATCGCTGTTTAGCACATTCCGTCCGGCGACGAGCGTGAGGCAGAGAGCGGAGCGCCCGATGCAGCCGAGTCCGCTTAGACTCTCGCGTCGGGTTCCAACCCGGTCGGCTGGACCGGACGAGCCGCGGCATGGGAAACTGCTTGCCAGTCTTCCGGGGGCGACGGACACTTTGCGCGATTACGATTGGCCTAAGCACCACCTAGCAAAACCATCGCGGGCCCGCGCTCGCTTTTTTAGCACGTTATGGACGACAACGCCCCCAAGGAGAATCCGCCCGCGGATTTCAACAAGCTCGATCTAACTCTGCTGCAGGGTTTCAGTTTCGGTACGCAGTGGACGCAGGACAAATCCTCTCCCTCGGATCGACGTGACCGAAACGAGCAGGGGGGCGAACGTCCGCGACGCGACGAGGGTCGGGATTCGCCTGGTGGCCCCGATCGCCGTGATCGCCGAAGTTTCCGGCGACCGGCCGGGCCCGGCACGGGCCCGGGAGCGGGTGCCCCCGGCGCCCCGGCGGGTGGCGCTGCGCCGGAACGCCGGCCATTTGCCGGCGATCGTCCGGGCGGTGGGGATTATCGTGGCGGCCCGCGCCGGGACGCTCCTGGCGGCGAACGTGCGCCGCGCTACGAACGGGGCGCGCCGCAGGAACGTGGTCCATATGAAAGCCCGTTTTACAACGTCACCTTTTATCCCGAGGACACGAGTTTCAACACCCTCGTACAGACGATCCGCAAGTCTTGTCGCACGGTCGAATTGTTCGAGATTGCGCGGACCGTTGTCGCCAAGACGGATCGTTTTGTGGTCGTGGTTGCCCACAACACTCCGCCAAGTGGCGAAGCTGCGGGCTCCGCCGCCGGCAAATCGGTTGGAGCCGAAAGCGGCGCAAAACCCCGGCCGTTGTTCCATCTCTCGGTGCCCGATGGCATGCCGTTCGAAAGCGACGAGGCGGCGGTCGCGCACGTTCTGAGCAATCACTTGGATAAATTCTTCGTCATGGCGGAGGTCGAAGTCGAACCGCCCAAGGGGAATTTTCAGGTGATCAACAAATGCGGTATCACCGGTGAATTGCTCGGGCCGCCGAACTATCATCGGTATAACCAGATCGTGCAGCAGCATCATGCCGCCAAACTGCCGCGGATGGCGGTGGATGCGTTTCGCAGCCGCATCGAAACCATTCGCGACCCGGAGATCGTGAACCAATGGCTCGCCAAGATGAAAAAGGCGACCCGCTACACTTGGAATCTTTCCGCCAGCGGCAAACCCGCGCTCGCCCCGGCAGTATCCGACGCCAAAGGTCCGGTTGTGAGTGCTGAGCCGGGCGAAGCTCTGGCCTCCGCAGAATCCCCGGTGGTTGACACCGCGGCACCCGCGCCCGCGGAAGCTGCTCCGGCAGTTCCCACAGTTCCCACATTCGACGCGCTGGAGGACGCCCGCGTCTATCTTCTGACGCAGGCACGGGATAAGGTGGTCCGTACCGTTGAGAACGCACGAGTGCACGGGAAGGTCGCCGAGACTATGCCTCCGGGCGAAATTCGCCGGGCGGTGGAAGGTGCGCTTGAACGCCAACGTCGCTTTCCGCTCGATACGGCGAACGCGTTGCGCGGCCGGCTGCGGCGCGAGCATTTCACGATCTTCAAGAAGGGATCGAAAGGCGTTTCCTACGTTTGTGCGGTGAAGCGGAAATTCCGCATACCGGGCCAGACCTTTGCCGATAGCATTGGCACGCTCATTTCGTTCATCGAGAGCCATCCGATGATCCGCGCGAGCGAGTTGCAGACGAAGCTTCTCGGCATTGCGCCCCTGCCCAAGACGGCGGAGGACCTCGCCGTGCCGTCCGCGGAAATCCCCGTTGATACCAGTGGAGCTGTGCCGCCTCCGTCCGCGTCGACGGCTAAAGTGGAACCCTCGCTCACCGTCGAGGAACGCGCGAAGATTTCACGAATGCAGGGCGACTTGATGTGGCTCGTGCGTGAAGGTTACGTTACGGAGTTCATCGATGGCCGGCTTTTTGCGCCGCCGCCCACGGTTGAAGCACGGAAAAAAGAGGTCGAAGCGGAAGAACACGATCCGGAAAACTTCCCGGATATTCCTCCCGCCTCCGAAACCGCGGAGACGAAGCCGGCTCCGGTCGATCGCGTTGAGACTCCGGTGGAGCCCGTCGCTGATGCCGGCCCGGCACCCGCGACGCCGGACGTGTCGGGCGTCGAGCCCGGTTCGGTTGCTCCCGTAGCCGACGAAACGAAGCCGGCGAGCTGAATCGAAGGGCGTTACGCCAGCCTGGCGAAAGCCAGGCGGCTGGAACTTTTCTACGGTTTAGATCGGCCCCGGGATCTCGTCCGATCCTGACGATCGAAACCGGCGGCCCCCGCCCGGTGGGGAGCGTGTTTCCGTCAATGGCGGAAACACGTCGCGCCTTAAAGCTTAAGGCCCTTCCGGGTGAGGATCGGCTTCAGGAGGGTGCGCATATTCTCTCCCATAATCAGCTTCTTTTCCCGTTCCGAAATCTGGGCGTTGAAAATCTTGGAGTATTCGGTCCCCAGCGATCGCGAAGGAAAATGGCTGCCAAAGATAATCCGTTCGGCGCCCAGTTCCCGGACGGCCAATTCAATGAAGCCAGCGGTCGGGTCGAACCCCGAAGTTTCGGCGAGGATGTTCGGCGAATTGCGGATCGCGCGAATACCTTGGACCCATTCACCGCCCGCATGGGCGCAAACGAACTTTACATTGGGATGGCGGGCGGCGAGTGCGGCTAGCTCCTCGGGCGTCGAGGTTCCGACGTCCTTGCCCTTGCCGCCGGTCTGGCACCAGGTGTGTTGCATGATCATGGCCCCTAACTCTCCGATCCGTTCGACCAGGGGATCGAAGTTCGGATGGCTGCAGGCGAGGGCTCCGTCCCCACTGCCGCCTGAAAAATAGACGGCGATCATCGAACCGTCCCGCACCCAACGATCCAAGGCGTCCATCGACGCCTTCACGTTGTTGGCGTTGAGCTTGATCATGCCGAGCAGGCGGTCCGGCCAGCGTTCCAAGGCGCTCAACGTGGCTTTGGCGTTACGCAGGAAGGCCTCCTCCTCCTGGGGCTTGCCGGAACCCAGTCCGATATCCAGAATGGGACAGAGTCGCTCCATCCCGGCCGCGTCGATCATGGGGAGCAGTCGGGCGAACACTTTTTCGAGGGACTGCTCGCCCGTGCCACGATACGAAATCGTGAGGTAGGAATCCCAGATCCGCATGGCCTTGAGGTAGGCGGGATCCGGCAGACCCAAGCGTGTGTCGAAGGGCGTTTTCGCAGAGTTCATAAGCGGGGAGGCGACCGGATATTTTAAAGGATCAGGCCCGTCCAAGGAGGCTGCGGGAATTGCCCACCAGAACCGCCCGGGCATCTTCGGGGCTGAGCCCCGATTCATCGATCTTGATCAGGGCCGATTCGAAAATGAAAAAGGGCGCGTGCGTGCCGAAGACGATCGAACCGGGCGGCAGGGCCCGGGCCCAACGGCCGACCTCGCCGCTACCGTCGATCCGGGCGGTATCGTAGAAGAGTCCACGGGTCGCGACCGGTCGTTCCGAGGGCCTTTGCAAAATTTTTCCGCTGTTGAGGAGCAGCACCCGGGCGCGGGGAGTGCGGGCCATGAGGTCGGGCAGCGGGGTCACATCGACGTCCGCGACGCGCATCAGTTCAATGTGGGTGCGGGTATCCTCCATGAGCACCGCAATCTGCACCAGCAGGTTTCGCTCGGTCGCGAGGGCCAGCAATCGGGCAAATCGGGGATCGCTCAAAGAATATCCGTGATAATTCGGATGCAGCCGGATGCCACGCATGCCGAATTTTTCATGGCAACGCCGCAGGTCTTCCTCCCAATCGGGGAGCGTTGGATTGATGGATCCGAACGGCTTCAGCAGACCGCCGCCGACCCGCCGGCACTCCTCGGCCAACCGCTCGTTAACGCCGGCGACATCGCGATGCAAAATGCCCTCAAAACTTCCGGCCCAGGCTTCGCTGAAGCCGTGTTGGCGCAATTTTTCCACCAGCGCTTCGGTGCGATCCAGAGGCAACCGGCGACAGGGCCATTGAAAAAGACTGACGTTCGTGTCCACCCAGCCGGTGGTATCGGGTTTCGGGGGATTTCCATCGCCGGCTCGGGCCGCTTCGCCGCGGGGAATTCCAGCGACTGCTGCCGTCAGCAACGCGCCTTTCAAGAAATCACGGCGCTCGATCATTGCCTTGGGGGTGTTCATTTTTCCGTTGGTGCGAGTAACTGCCTTGCGAGCCACGCCGCCGCAATTCGTTGTCTGAGGGACTGGATCATTTAAGGCGCGAACGGCTTCAGCGTGGGACAAAAAGCGCGTTCGGCATGGTTTTTGGTGCTCACCGAGAGCGCTCCGAGGGACTCGGGTGAACGCAGATCAAGAATTCCAATCGGCCTGGTGCGTCAAAGTAAAACAGCGACCTTGGTTCCAAGGTCCGCCGGCCGCTGGGTGGCGCTGCTTCGCCGTCACTAAATGTGGGATGGAGGCCCCGGCCTGCCGAAATGTTGCGGATTGGATTTCGGCTGGGGCGCACGGCGCGGCCGTGGGACCTGACTCGCGGGCCCGGCCGAACCTGATAACGCCGGGCCAGGGCGGGGAGAACCCGTCCTCGCCGCCCTGCTTTCGTTTCGAAGAAGAAGTGCGCTACGCCGATTCGGTCGGAGCAGTCCCGCACTAGATGTTTTCCAGCAGTTTGTTCAACCGCGCGACCATGGTTGTCACGTCGTCGAGCAGACCGGCGCCGATCAGCGCATTGTCGAGCAGTTGCTCCGCGACGAGTTTCGCCCGATCGGGGGCGGTCGTGTGCGTCTCGAAAAGGCGCTTGATCACCGCGTGGCGCGGATTGATTTCGAGGTTCACTCGCACGGGCGAGTCCGCACCTTCACGATTCATTGCCTTCATCATGCGGCGCATGTGAGGGGACATGAATTTATCGGCGTTGAGCGCCAAGACCGGCGAATCGACCAGTCGATCACTAGGTTTCACCTCGGCGACCCGCTCGCCCAGGGTGTCTTTCAGCCATTGAGTGAGCGCCTTCGTGTCGGATTCGCTCAACGCACCCTCGGGCTTCGGCAAATCTGGGAGTTTGACGTCGGCGTGGTCGGCGGCGGTGAGTTTCCTGCCGTCGAATTCCCTCACGTTGTTCATCACATACTCGTCGACGGCTTCGTAGCAGAACAGCACCTCGAGATTGCGGGCCTTGAAACCTTCGAGATAAGGGCCGGACTCGATGGAGGCGCGGTTCGGGCCGGTCAGATAATAGATCTCCTTTTGTTCGCTGCCGAGGCGTGAAACATAGTCGGCCAGCGAAGTGGTTTTGCCCTTTTCGGTGAGCGAGGATTCGAACCGGAGCAGCTTTGTGATCTGCTCCTTGTGGGTGAAGTCGAGCGCGGCGCCCTCCTTCAGGAAGACACCGAACTCCTTGTAGAAATCGGCGTAGGCTTCGGGGCGGTTTTTTGCTTCCTCTTCGAGAAATTTCAAAAAGCGCTTGGTGATGACCTTGTTCAGTTTCTCGATGAGAGCCTTGTCCTGCATCGTTTCGCGCGAAATGTTGAGGGGAAGGTCGGCGCTATCGACCACGCCCTTCAGGAAGCGCAACCACTCGGGCAGGATGTCCTTCGGTTTCGCATCGATCAGCACTTTCCGGCAGTACAGGGAAACTGCCGGTTCGAGGCGCGATAGTCCGAGTTTCTCGGTGTTTTCCTTGGGCACAAAGAGCAGGGCGTTGATCGCCAACGGCGCATCGGCGCTGAAGTGCAGGCGGAGACGCGGTTCGTCGAACGCGTGAGCCTGGAATTTGTAGAATTCGGTGTACTCCTCTTCCTTGACCTCGTTCTTGCTCCGCAGCCACAGCGCCTGGACGGTGTTGATTCGTTTGCCGTTGAGGTTGATCGGAAAGGAAACGAAGGCGCTGTAGCGTTCGAGGATTTCCTTGATCTTCCAATCTTGGGAGAAGTCGGTGCAGTCCTCCTTCAATTCGACGATGATCTTTGTGCCCCGCCGCTGACCTTCGCTTTCCTCGATTTCGTAGGTGCCGGAGCCGTCGCTCGTCCAGACGTGGCCGGGTTGGTCGGGACGCCACGCATGCGTGTAAACCCGGACGGATTTTGCGACCATGAAGGCCGAGTAGAATCCCACGCCGAACTGGCCAATCAGATTGGTGTTCTTCGCGGCCCCCTCGCCGAGGGCCTGGAGGAAGGCTTTCGAACCCGAATGGGCGATGGTGCCGAGGTTTTGCACCAGTTCCTCGCGAGTCATGCCGATGCCGAAGTCCTGGATCGTAATCGTCTTCGCCTTGTCATCGGTCGTGACGTTGATCTCAAGGTCGAGACGGTCGTCGAAGATTTCCTTTTCGGTGAGTTGAGTGTGCCGCAGCTTTTCGAGCGCGTCGGAGGCATTCGACACCAACTCACGGACGAAGATTTCCTTCTCGGTGTAGAGGGAATGGATGACGATATCGAGCAGTTGCTTGATCTCGGCTTGGAACTCGAACTTTTGCGGTGTGGCGGTGGACATGAGTTTGAAGAAATCAAAGGTGAGCGGTAAAAAGAGGAAGAGCGATACTGTTGGAACCCGGTAGTTTAGTCGGTCCTGAAGAAACCGCATTCCGTTGTTCAATAATGGCTAGTAATTGTATAATGGGTGCGTTGTTTCCCGGAAACCCGCCGCAACCGGCGTGAAATCTGGGAAAACGATGAAGCCGAAACCACACGGCCATCAAGCGCCGCGGGAAATGTTTCGAGTGGAACTGGAGCAACTGGTGGATGCCGGGCATCCGATGGTGGAGCTCGGCCGGCCGATCGATTGGGCCGGGTTCGAGGAGCGGCTGGGCGCGTCGTACGCGGCGGCGAACGGGGCGCCGGGGCGGAGCACGCGGCTGCTGCTCGCCTTGCACTATCTGAAATACCAGTACGACCTGAGCGACGAGGCGGTGGTGCCCCGAGACGGTGCATGTCGATAAGCGCCACCGCGGTGCGACCCCAAAACGCCTCTGGCGTTGGATGAAACGCCGTGCCCCGGTCGAACCCACCATCGGTCACCTCAAGGGCGAGCACCGCCTCGAACGCAACCGACTCAAAGGGGCCACGCGCGACGCGATCAACGCCATCCTCAGCGCCGCCGTCATGAACTTCCAGAAGCTCCAAGGCTTTTTTTGGCACTTTGGCTACGCCTTGTGGCACTGCTCTTCTCTAATCTCTGGCGCACCTCGCCCGCACTCGCTGCGTAAAAGGGCTTTCAAAAGGACCGACTAGTTTAACGGAGCGGGGGAAAAATCAAGCGAAGGGCGGAGAGGTCGCGCCGCCGGCTCTGAAACCGATCCGGTTACAGCGCTCCGGCGGTACTGGCCGGCAGGCGTTCGATCCTGACGCGGCGGAGTCGTTCGGCCCCCACCTCCACGGCGGTGAGTTGGTAGTCGCCGGCGGCGAATGTATCACCCCGCTTCAGCGGTTGCCCGCGAAGGCGTTCCACCCAGGCCGCGACCGTATCGCGGGGCTGCCATTCGAAGAGCCAGCCGGTCTCGGCCTGCAGTTCGCGCATGGTGAACAGGCCGCTGACCACGATCGTCTGGTCGCTATGCTCGAAAATCGGGCCGTGTCCGAGGTCGAGTTCGTCGCGGATATCACCCACGATTTCCTCCAGCACATCCTCAAAACTCACCAGACCCGCGGTGTGCTGGTCCTGGTCAAGGACGATGGCCAGATGACTGCGCGAGGTTCGAAACAGCTCGATCATGGTGTGGATCGGCGTTTTCAGCGTGAAGGTCAGGACCGGCCGAATGAGTGGCTCGAAGGGCGCATCGGATCCGAGTGCCTGGATTTGCCACAACCATTCGCGAACGAGCAGGATGCCTTTCACCTCGTCAAGGGAGCCCTGGCAGACGAGGAAACGGCTGAAGCCGCTGGTTTGGGCGATCCGCAGATTTTCTGCCAGCGGCCGGTCGACCCACAGAGCGACCGCCTGGTCGCGTGGCCGCATGACCTGCTGGGCGGTCGTTGAGCGCAGCCGAACCGAGCGCACCATCAAGCGGTTGATCAGCGCATCGCCGGGGTGCGAGTGCCGCGCCTGCGTAAAAACATATTCGAGCTCTTCCGTGCTGAACGCGTGCTCGCCCTCACCCACGGGATCGAGCCCGCACCAGCGGAGAAAGCGATTGGCCGCGCTGTTGAGCAGCCAGATAAAGGGAAAAAACACCCAATAGAAGATCATCAAGGGCGCCGCCGCATTGAGGGAAACGGACTTGGGCCGCTGAATGGCAAGCGACTTGGGCGCGAGTTCACCGAGCACGATGTGGAAGAACGTGATCAGCGTGAACCCCATCGCGAACGAGATGGAGGAGACGGCTGCCGGGTCCGCGACGCCGAAACGAGCGAGCAGGGGCGCCAGACGATGCGCGACCAACGGTTCGCCGAGCCAGCCTAGTCCCAAACTGGCCAGGGTGATTCCGAGTTGGGTGGCGGAAAGGGCGGCATCGAGTTTCTCGGTTGCCTGGAGGGCAAATTTCACCCGCCACCCGCCCGTTTTGGCCATCGGGCGCAGTTGGGACGCGCGGACCTTGACCAGGGCAAATTCAGCTGCGACGAAAAATCCATTCGCCGCTACGAGGGCGAGAATGATGGCGAACTCGAATGCAATCTGAAGGCCTTCGCGCATGGGACGGCGCTACCACCGAAGCGGACGGTCGCGCGGAAGTCGAGGGTCCGTGGCGAGCGGAGCGCGGCGCTCGAAAGCGCGCCGAGAGGCCGATTCGCCGGAGGGATTTTCGGGGACGCGCGGATCGTCTCGCGGAAGCGCCGTGGGCGGGCCGGGCGGGTGCAGCCCCGGCGGGCTTTTACCCACCGAGATAGGTGGCTTTCAGTCGCGGGTCCGCCCGGAGCAGCTTGCTTTCACCCTCCATCGCGATCCGCCCGGTTTCGAGGACGTAGGCGTAGGTTGAGATTTCCAGCGCAAGGTTGGCGTTCTGCTCCACGAGCAGAATGGTGATTCCGTGGTTGCGATTGATCTCCACGATTTTCTCGAAAATGGTGCTGATCAACCGTGGCGCGATGCCGAGCGAGGGCTCGTCGAGCATGAGGAACTTCGGATTGCCCATCAACGCGCGGCCGATCGCAAGCATCTGCTGTTCGCCGCCGGAAAGGGTGCCCGCCGTCTGTTTGAGCCGCTCCTTGAGCCGGGGGAAAATGCTGAACACGTATTCGCGATTCCGCGCGTTGATGACGGCGTCGTTCTGCAGATAGGCGCCCATCGCGAGGTTTTCATCGACCGTCAGGTTCGAAAAAATCATCCGACCCTCGGGCACGTGGCAGAGGCCGCGGGCCACGATCTTGTGCGCGGGCAGCGCTGAAACGTCCTCGCCCGCAAAAGTGACTTTGCCGGTTTTGGCGCGCAGCAATCCCGAGATGGTACGCAGTGTGGTGGTCTTGCCGGCACCATTGCCACCGATCAGCGTTACGATTGCCCCGGGTTTAACCTGAAAGGAAATACCGCTGAGGGCGGAAATGGCGCCGTAGGAAACTTGGAGATCGGAAACGGAAAGCATGGATTAGCCCGGAAAAGCCGGCCCCGAGAGCGACTGTCGGCCTCCGGCGGAAAGAGATTTGCGAGG
This sequence comes from Opitutia bacterium, assembly GCA_947474935.1. Taxonomy (GTDB): domain Bacteria; phylum Verrucomicrobiota; class Verrucomicrobiia; order Opitutales; family Opitutaceae; genus ER46. Next base: position 111,770 of record CANJKL010000008.1, on the reverse strand, counting down.
GTTCGGGCGCATGGGCGTGGGAAAATGTCAGTGATGGGCGAGGCTTTTCTGGTGATCTTCACCCAGATAGGCCTCGATGACTTTCGGATTGCTCTGGATCTGGCCGGGCGTGCCCTCGGCGATCTTCACGCCGTAGTCGAGCACCGCGATCCGCTGGCACACCCCCATCACGACTTTCATCGAATGCTCGACCAGCAGGACTGACAGGGCAAATTGCTTTTGAATCTGCTGGATCAACCGGACGAGTTCGACCTTCTCGGTGGGATTCATGCCGGCGGCCGGTTCGTCGAGGAGGAGGAGCCGGGGACGAGTTGCCAGGCAGCGGACGATCTCCAGTCGGCGTTGCTCGCCGTAGGGCAGGCTCTTGGCCGGCGCGTCGCGAAAACGTCGCAGGTTGAAAATCTCAAGCAATTCCTCCACACGCCGCGTGCAGGCGGCTTCATCCGCAGAAAAGGATTTCAGGCGGATGAGCGAGTGAATGGGGCTGGTCCCGCGGTGAAGGTTGCACGCCACGCGGACGTTATCGAAAACCGAGAGCGAACCAAAAAGCCGAATATTCTGGAAAGTGCGGGCGATGCCCCGTTCGACGATTTCGTTGACGCGCAGGCCGGCCAGGTTGCCGCCGGCGAACGACACCGTGCCCTCGGTCGGCTGGTAGACACCGGTGACGAGATTGAAGACAGTCGTCTTACCCGCTCCGTTCGGGCCGATCAGCCCGCACAGTTCGCCTTCGTTGACGGCAAAATCGACGGCATTGACCGCGGTGAGACCCCCGAAGCGGATGGTGACTTTTTCGAGTTGGAGGAGCGGTGGGGGCATTTAGGTCGACGGGTCGATCTCAAGGGGGGGGGCGGGGCGCGTCGCAGCCCGAAACTTGAAGTTAAAGAGCCCCTGGGGTCGCACCAGCATCAGCACAATCAGCAGAAACGAGTAGAGAATCATCCGGTATTCCGCGATGGGTCGGAGCAGTTCCGGCAGCAGCGTGAGAAGAATGGCTGCGAGAATGACGCCAAGGGTGTTGCCCATGCCGCCGAGGATGACCATCACGACGATCTCGATGCTTTTCGTGAAATCGAAACCGGTCGGCGTGATCGTCATCTTGAAGTGACCGTAGAGTCCGCCCGCGACGCCGGCAAAAAACGCGCCAATGACGAACGCGACGATTTTGTAGCGGGTCGTGTTGAGCCCGACTGCCTCGCTGGCCACCTCGTCGTCATGAATTGCCAGAAAACCGCGACCATAGGTGGAATTTACGAGGCAGGTGACGACAAACACGGTCAAGGCGGCAAAAGCCAGCACCCAGAAGATCGTGGTGGAGGGTGGAATCCCATTGAGTCCGAGTGCGCCGCCCAAGACTTCGACATTTTGAAAAACGACGCGGATAATTTCACCGAACCCCAGCGTGACCAGCGCGAGATAGTCGCCCTTCAAGCGCAACGAGGGCACGCCGACCACGAGGCCGGCAAACGCTGCGCTGAGCCCGCCGACAAGCAGCGCGCCGAAAAAAAACCCGCCTTGCGCGAGCGCACCGGCATTGCCACCCAGCAACCTAGGGCCGAGAAACACGCTCACGGCGGCGGCCAGATAGGCTCCGACTGACATGAAGCCGGCGTGCCCCAGTGAAAACTGACCCGTGTAACCGTTCACCAAGTTCAGCGAAACGGCGAGGATGACATTGATCCCGACGCCCGTCAGAACATCGAGATGGTAGGGATCGATGTAGGGGGAAAAATGCCCGATGCCGAATGCGACGAGCAACGCGGCGAGCAGGGCGAGGTGGGGACGGGGCATGGAACGAAAAATTACGCTTTCGGCGCCAGCAAGTCGTGGTGGGGGATGGCGCCCGTCGAGCCCGGTAGCGCACGCTGTTCCCGGGCGTGCGGGATGCGCCGGTCGAGGGAAGCCCGGGAAAACGCGCTGGACGGGGTGGGGTTGGCGTTCCTCGGTGAGGTCCGGGTAATGAAACTCATACTTTCTCGACGGTGAACTTGCCCAGCAGCCCGGCGGGCCGGAAGAGGAGAATCACAATGAGGATGGCGAAGGCGATGGCGTCTTTATAGGTCGACCATTGGCTGCCGCTCACAAAGGTCTCCACGGTGCCGAGGATGAGGCCGCCAAGGGCGGCGCCGGGAATGTTGCCAATGCCCCCCAGGATCGCGGCGACGAAGGCCTTGAGCCCCGGCATCACGCCCATCAGCGGATCGATGGAGGGATAGTTGATGGCGTAAAGAATGCCGCCGGCGGCCGCGAGGGCGGAGCCCAGGCCGAAAGTGAATGAAATCACCACGTCGTTGTTCACGCCGACAAGCTGCGCCGCCTTGGGATTAAGCGAGACCGCGCGCATGGCGGTCCCCATTTTGGTGCGATAGACGATGAATTGCAGGCCAAGCATCAGGAGCACCGCCACGGCGATGACCACGAGCTGGTTGGTCGAGATCACCAGCCCGCCGACCTGAAAATTCTTCACTGGAAAGATTGCCGGGAACGTGCGGGGGGCCGCTCCAAAAAAGACCTGGCCCGTGTATTCGAGCAACAACGAGACGCCGATCGCGGTGATGAGGACGTTGAGCGTGGCCGCGGACCGCAACGGGCGGTAGGCGAGCCGTTCAATCGTCATGCCCAGCAGCGCACATCCAAGCATCGCGACGGCCAGAACCAGTACTCCGCCCCAGATCGTTCCTGCCGGCACCAGTTTGCCCATGTAATAGCCGATGAAGGCGCCGACCATGAAGACATCCGAGTGGGCAAAATTGATGAAGCGCAGCACCCCGTAAACCATCGTATAACCCAGGGCGATGAGCGCATAGATCGCCCCGAGCGAAAGACCGTTCAGGAGCTGTTGGAGAAACTCGGACACGCGCGGGAGTTGAAAGATGAAATTTGAAAGTGGAAAGAATTAATCCGGCGGAGCCCGAGTCGATCCGGGCCTTCGCGGCCGGTTTGTGCGCATCTGACAATGCGGGACGCCGCCGGTACCGATGGGTGGAAAACGACCCATCGTAATGAGCGGCCCGCCCCCCGGCAAATCCGCTCTGTCGGATCCGATCAGGGGGCAACCGTCTTGTAGAACTGAAGCGCCCCGCCCTTAACCGCGATGATCGTGGCAGGCTTGGACGCGTTGCGATTGGCGTCGATGGTCGTGGCTCCGCTGGCGCCGGGCACGTTCCTCGTGGCGGCGAGTGCGTCGCGCAGCTTCGGACCGTCGGTGGTGCCGGCGCGCTTGATCGCGTCGACCAGCACGTATGCGGCATCGTAACCCAGCGCCGCAAATGCGTCCGGAGTTTCATTCTGCCAGCGGCTCTTGAATTTGCTGACGAAAGACGCTACCGCCGGCTCGCGATTCTGCGGAGAGAAGTGGGTGGAATAAAAGCAGCCGTTCAGCGCCTCGCCGCCGATTTCGAGCAATTTTTCCGATTCCCAGCCATCCCCGCCGAAGAAGGGGACTGCGATACCGAGGTCGCGCGCCTGACGGACGATCAGCGCGCACTCAGTGTAGTATCCGGGCACGAAGACCGCTTCGATCCCGGCGGCCTTGACCGCGGTGAGCTGGGCCCGAAAATCCTTGTCGCCCTCGGAGTATTTCTGTTCCACCGCGACGGTGCCGCCGCCCTGAGTGAAGGTTTCGCGGAAGAACTTCGCGAGCCCGACGCTGTAGGCGTTCGAGACGCTGGAAATGATCGCCACCTTGGTGGCCTTCAGGTCATCGCGGGCGAATTTGGCCATGACCGTGCCTTGAAACGGGTCGATGAAACACACGCGGAAGATGTAGTCGCCCACCTCGGTGACCTTCGGATTGGTGGCGGCGGGGGCGATCATGGGGATGCGGGACGCCTGGGCGACCGGCGCCGCCTCGAGGGAGCGGCCGGACGAAACCTCACCGAGCAGGGCGACCACCTTGTCGCGGGTGATCAGTTTTTTGGCGACCGTGGCCGATTCGCCCGGCCTAGTCTGGTTGTCCTCGGAGATGAGCTCCAGTTTTTTGCCGAGCACGCCCCCGGCCTGATTGAGTTCCTCAAACGCCATGACTACCCCCTTGTGGGAAGACTGGCCGAAACTCGCCTCCTTGCCGGAGAGCGAGGCGTATTCGCCGATCTTGATCGATTCGCTCTGTTTGGCACAGGAGGCGAAGAGGAGCGCGGTGGCGGTCAGGAGGGAGTAGACAAGTTTTTTCATGGGGAGAGGCGAGAGCCTTACGGGGCGATGCGTTGAACAAATCTGAACTTACCGTCTTTGACCGTGATAATTACGGCGCTCTTGGACGCATCCCGGCGTGGATTCATCGTGATCCGGCCAGTGACGGCATCGAAATTGGTGGTGGCGGCGATCGCGTCGCGGATGCGGGCGCGATCCGTCGAGCCGGCGCGTTCGATCGCATCGACCAGCAGGAGCGCGGAATCGTACCCGAGCGAGGCATTGGAGTCCGGCGCGTAGGCGCCACCAAACCGCTTTTTGTAGGCGCTGACGAATTGTTGCACGCGGGGAGAGGGATCTTCCGGGGAATAGTGCGAGCAAAGATACGTGCCTTCGACGGCCTTGCCGCCCAGCTCCATCAAGGACTCGGCCTCCCATGCGTCTCCGCCGAAAATCGGCAGGGTGATGCCCAGATCGCGGGCCTGGATGCAGATCAGCGCACCCTCATTGTAATATCCCGGCTGAAAGATCGCATCGGGGTTCGTGGCCTTGATGGCGGTGAGCTGGGCGCGGAAATCTTTGTCGCCCTCGGAGTACTTTGGCTCGGCGACGATGGTGCCGCCGCTCGCGAGGACCGCCTCCTTAAAGAATTTGGCCAAGCCGACGCTGTACGCGGACGAGGTGCTGGAAAGGATCGCGATCCGTTTCGCCTTGAGCGTTTCCAAGGCGAATTTCGCCAGCACCGGGCCTTGGAACGGGTCGATGAAACACACGCGGAAAACATACTCGCCGACCTCCGTGACGGACGGGTTGGTCGAAGCCGGCGTGATCATCGGCACGCGGGCGGCCTGGCAGACCGACGCGCCTTCCAACGAGCGGCTGGACGCGACCTCGCCGAGAATCGCGACGACCTTGTCGCGCGAGATCAGCTTGCGCGTGGCGGTGCCGCTTTCGCCGGGCTTCGATTGCGTGTCCTCTGTGACGAGTTCAAGTTTCTGCCCCAGAACCCCCCCGGCGGCGTTCAGATGTTCGATGGCGAGCAGGGTTCCGTTGTGGGAGGACTGCCCGAGGCTGGCTTCCTTGCCGCTGAGGGAGGCGTATTCGCCAATCTTGATCGTCCCCTCCCGCTTCGCACACGACGATAGAATAGCCGTCAGGACGGAGAAAAACGCGACGTGGACCGGAGCGCGCAGGGAACGGGGAACAGGGATCATGAGAGGGGGACGCCGGGACGAAAACGCGAGCCAAGGGAAGCCTCGGAGGGTTTTCAACCAATCTGTTTGTCTACATGAAGGCGGTTGTCGCGCCGGCTGGGAAGTTGCCGGTTTTTCCGGTTTGAGCTTTCCGCGCCGGCGGCAGCGTCTTTGATGGCGCGGTTGAACACCTTCGATCGCCACCTCTTGCGGGAATGGCTGCAGATTCTCGGGTTGGTGCTGGCCGCGACCTGCGGGTTGTTGCTGGTGCAGGTGCTCTACGACGACTTCCGCACGTTGCGTGAACTCGGAGCCACCGGCGTCGTCCTGTGGCAGTATTTGGGGGTAACGATGCCGGGATTCCTCGCCATCGTGCTCCCGCTCGCACTGCTCATTTCCGTGCTGTATGCCCTGGGGAAACTGCACCGGGCGAACGAACTGACGGCGATGCGCGCAGCCGGCGTGGGGTTTCTGCGGATGACCGCGCCCATCTGGCTGGCGGGCCTGCTCTGTTGCGGACTCACGTGGTGGCTTAACACCAAGGTCGTACCCTGGTCCCTGCAACAGTCCCGCTCGATGCGGGAGACACTGCAATTCCAGCACGAGTCGACCCGTGCTCTTCCGTCGGACCGCATCGGCGCTTCGTTCAGTGTCGCGTTTGACAATCAACTGACCCGCCGGATGTGGTTTTTCAACCGCTACAGCCGGTTCACGCAGCGCGGCTACGGGGTGTCAGTGTCCGAGCTTGATCCGCAACGGCGCGAATTGCGGCGGTTCGTGGCAGCCGAGGCGTGGTATGACGTGCCTCGGTTCGGCTGGGTTTTCAAGGATGGGCGGGAACTGACCTTCGCGCCCGAGACCGGCGAACTGATCGGCTCGCGGCCGTTTGGGGAGCAATTTGCGGGCAACTATCGAGAGCAGCCCGACCTCATGCTGCTGATCGATCGCAAACCGATCGATCTTTCGCTTTTCCAGCTGCGCACGCTGATCGACTATCTGGAGGTTGAGCACAGTCCCAAGGCGACGGCCTATGCGGTGCGTTATTTCGGGTTGATCGCCGATACATTGGGACCGCTGATCGTCATCGCGATCGCGATTCCCTTCGCCGTGAGCGGCGTGCGGGTGAATCCGGCCGTGGGCGTTTCGAAATCGATCGGCCTGTTTTTCCTCTATTATCTCCTGTCGAATTTCGCGGCCTCGCTCGCAACGAAACAGATCCTCGATCCAATGTTTGCGGCTTGGTTGCCGAACGTCGGTATGGTCGGTCTTGCGTTGTGGTTTTTCTCCCGGCTCCGGTAGGCAGCGGGAAACGGCCGCGCATCGGCCGGCCAGTCCGGCGCGGCTCAGGTTCGCAAATAACTCGCACCGTTTACGTCGATGATGGCGCCGGTCATCGCGGCAGGTGCGTCGAGCGCGCAAAAGACCGCGGTTCGTGCGACCTCGTCGGTTTGAGTGACCCGCCCGAGCGGATGGTCGGCTCGGATCTCGGCCCCCTTGGGGCCAACGAGATAATCGCGGGCCATGTCGGTTTCGACCCATCCGGGCGCGAGGCAGAAAACATAAACCGCATTGGGTGCGAGTGCCTTGGCGAGTGACTGGCTGAGCGCGTTGAGTCCCGCTTTGCTGGCTCCGTAGGCCGGCGCGGTTGGCTCGCCACGGAACGCACCCCGCGAGGAGATATTCACGATCCGACCTCGCCCGAATCCGGGCTCAATCGAGCCTTGGATCCTAGCCATTGCGTTGGCCGCGAGGTGGCAAAGGTTCGCCGGTCCGAAGAGATTTGTCCCCAGCGTGCGCTGCCAATCCTGCTGCCAGCCTGAATAACTCGTGGTGAGTGGCGCGTGCTCGCTAAAAATACCGGCATTGTTGATCAGGATGTCGATCCGCCCGAAGACGGCGCTGACTTCCTCCCAAAGACGCCTCACCTGATCGGGCGAAGACAGGTCAGCGGCGAAACGAGCGTGTTTCTCTCCGGTCAACGATGCGAGCGTGGCTTCGGCCGCCTTTTCATCGGCATTGAAATGTGCTGCGATCCGGCATCCCCGGGCGGCGAGTTGTTGGGCGATCGCCCGGCCAATGCCTCGCGAGGCCCCGGTAACGAGAGCGACAGGTTGAGGTGAAATCGAAGGCATGCCGGATTTTGTGGAGCACCAGCGAACCTCGCAAGGTGTGTGATCGACATTCCGGCGCTTAGTGGGCTCGCTCGTCATCGGCGCCAAATAAACTTCTTAAAAGATTTAAGAAGAGAAAGATCCGTAACTTTATGCTTCCTCCAGGATAGAGCGGACATATTTGAATGAATATCGGCAGCGTGCGGTTCGTCTCATCTCCGCAATGAAAACAATTCTCTTCACTCTCTCACTTGCGATGGCGGGTGCCGGTGCTGCCCACGCTCAGGTTTTTCAACCGGCGACAACGAGCGGAGCGGTGCTCGGTGCGATTGCCGGCGGTTTGATCGGTGGACATAATCATGACCGCTGGGGCGAAGGCATGGTGATCGGGGCCGTCGCCGGAGCGGTGCTCGGATCGGTGATGTCACCGCCGCAGCCCGTTTATCAATCCGGCACGGTTTACCAGACGACTCAGCCGAGGGTGGGGTACGGGCAACAGGCTCCGACGGTGCAATCCGCCCCGGTGGCCCCTGTCGCTCCCACAGTCTCACCGGCGCCGACGATCATCCAACAGGGGCCGCCACAGGTCGTTTACCTCGAGAGTGCCCCGCGCGTGGTCTACGTGGATTCACAGCCCCGGATCGTTTATATGGCACCGCCGCCGGTGGTGCGTTTCGGGTTCGGCGTTTATTCCGGCCCGCGGTATTACGGAGGTCCGGTTTATCGTCACGGCTACCGATATCGCGGTCACCGCTGATCGTTTGATTCGCGGTTCAGTTTCGCCCGTCCCGTAATTTTGCGGGACGGGCTTTTCATTTCCTGATCTAAAATGGCAGCTTGTCCGCACCCAGCGCATAAGCGGAAAAATCATTTTCGATACCCGCGTGGGGCCGGTCTTGCTTGTAGATTTCCAGTACGCGGGCGTGCTCCTGATCGGTGGTCGGGAAGATTTTCGGCGGCTCTCCCGGCAGAAAAATCGCCGTGTAAGCGCGGCGGCGGTCCACCATGCGACGGATGACGAGCATGGTCGCACGCAAGTCGTTTTGCTCCAATCCGCCAGCGGGAAACGGTGTTTCAGCCTATGCACGGCACCTCCCGGCTCCCGCGAGCTGACGTAGAGCTCGAAGCTTTCCTCCCGAAAGGGTGGCGCATCGAAAGCGCGATGCTCGCGGAGCCAGCGCGCGACAGCCCGGGGCGGCCTCCTCGCGGCAACGAGCCAGGGTCGCATGCGGGTGAAAAGTGCGGACATCCAGTGCCAGCCTGGACGCGAGGAGCGCGTCGTCGAGCCGTTGGCGGAGTTGAAAGAGGCGCGGGTGGCCCTTGCCCACGCCAACCAAAATGATGCGCGGCGGGCGTTTGGGTGGAAAAATATCCAGTCCTTCGACGGGCAGGATGAAGGGCGCGACATGCACGGCCGAGAGCCGGGCGATCATCGTTTCGTGTTGTCGCACCGGGACGTCGCCGAGAAAGCGGAGTGATAAGGTGGAGTTGTTTGGGCGTCGTCCAATTGACGCCGGGCAGCGGCTCGGCGAGCGCAACCAGCGTGTCCCGCACGGGGATCGGCAAGGTCAAAGCGACGAAGAGGCGCTCGGTTTCCGTTTCCATGCATTTGCGTACTCTGCGCCCCGCTGCTTTCAGGGCGCGGGTGAGGCCACCGGCGGTGATACTGATTCGGCAGCCAGTGGGGCAGGTGGCTTAATCCGAAGCGGGAGCATCTGCTGGTCGGTCCGACCGTTGACGCGCAGCGCGACGGTCAGCTCAATCTCATCGGCTTTCACGCCGAGGCGCGAAATCATCGGATCGGTCTCGATTGATGAGCCGGCCGCGAGCGTGAATTTCCGCGGCTGAACGACAAAGTTTCCCAAGTCGGAATTGAAATCGGGGACCTCGCCTCGATGGCGTCGTTCCCGTGATTGGTCAGCCGGAGGTGCAAGCGGACGGGTGGCTCGTTGGCGGCGCGGATGGTCCCCCCTGGTGCGCCATCAGTGCGGGGGCGTGCGCCGCCACGGCCGTCCGACATCGCGCTGCCGCCGGCGCAAAGTTTCGCTGGACGTGCGCCATCGCGGGCGGGTCCGCGCTACGCCCAGTTGAAATTGAAACTGATGCTGATCCGTTCGTCGTCCACGCGATTGGCGGCCACCTCATGGCGGAGCCAGCTTTCGAAGAGGATCACGTTGCCGGCCTCGGCGGGATACGTGATGTGCATCTGATTCTCGCGACGGGCCGAGGGCAGCTTAGGCGGCGCCGCCATGAACTTGCTCAGCCGGGGGTCTTCAAATTTCAGTCCGGGGCAACCCCGCGGGGTGGCGACGTAATAGGTCCCGCTGAGAAACGAGAGCGGGTGCAGGTGCAACGAATGCACGGCGGTGGGCGGCATGATGTTCACCCAGCAATCGGTCATCCGGATGGTGCGACCCCGCAGATCCATTTCCAGGGCGCGCGCGAAGGCACGCACATGGCGGGTGAGTTTAGTTTCGAGGGTGGCGAACGTGCTGGAAAAGCGGTGCAGCTCGTTCATCGAGGCATAGCTGGTGTAGCCGCCGGGATAGTTTTTTGCCGACCACCGGCGGCCGGCGCCGTCGAAATCGCGCAACCGGCGGCATTCGTCCGTGAGGTCGGCGTTGAGCCGCGCGAGTCCGGCTTTTTGCAGGGGCTCGCAGTAAATATACGTCGGAAACCAGGCGCGAATCGGCATCGGAGGAATAGGGCGAGTGTCCTGACCGCAGTTGACCGCGCAACGGAAAAGCTCGCCGCGGAGAAAGGTTGCAGTCGCCGGCCTGCCCGCGACACAACGGATTCATGCACCTGCGTTCGCTTCGTCCGGGTACGGCTTCGCGGCGGTTGTTACCCCAGCTTTTCGTGGCGCTTTCAGCCGCGGCCAGCCTGGCCCGCGCGGGAGAGGCTTCGCCCGAAAAAATGATCGGATTCACCGAGCGCCGCGCGACCGAGCAAGCGGCGGTGGAGAAGAAATTCGACGCGCAGCTCAATCCAGCGGATCAGCGCGCCTGGCTTGAACGCATGGCGGCCGAGCCGAACCATGTCGGTGCGCCGCACAACAAGGCCAATGCCGACTTCATGCTGGAGCAGTTTCGCGCCTGGGGTTGGAACGCTCACATCGAGACGTTCCGGGTCCTCTATCCCACGCCGAAGAAGCTTGCGCTCGAACTGATCGCGCCGACGTCCTTCACCGCGAAGCTTAACGAACCGAAGGTCGAGGGCGACGTGACTTCGGGCCGCGAGGGGGCTTTGCCGCCCTATGTGGCCTACGGTGGCGATGGTGACATCACGGGCGAACTGGTTTATTTGAATCAGGGGATGCCCGACGACTACAAGGAGCTCGCCCGGCTCGGCATCGATGTGCGCGGAAAGATCGTCATCGCGCGCTACGGCGGCGGCTGGCGTGGAATCAAGCCGAAGCTGGCGCAGGAGCACGGGGCGATCGGTTGCATCATTTACTCCGATCCGCGTGACGACGGCTTCGCGGCCGGGGACGCCTATCCGAAGGGTGCTTTCCGCCCGTCCGACGGCGTGCAACGTGGCTCGGTCGTCGACCTGCCGGTGCAACCCGGCGATCCGCTGACGCCCGGCATCGGTGCGACGGACGACGCGCGACGCCTCCCCTTGAACGAGGCGAAGAGCGTGCTCAAGATCCCGGTGCTGCCGATTTCCCATTCGGACGCCCAGCCGTTGCTCGCGGCGCTCGGCGGGCCGGTGGCGCCAGTGGCCTGGCGCGGCGCGCTGCCCATCACTTACCATGTTGGTCCGGGCCCGGCGAAAGTTCACATGGTGGTTTCCTCCGATTGGAGCCTCAAACCGATCTACAATGTCATCGCGAAGCTTCAGGGGCGCGATTTTCCCGACGAGTGGGTAGTTCGCGGCAATCACCACGATGGATGGGTTTTTGGCGCTTGGGACCCCCTGTCCGCCAACGCCGTGTTGATGGCCGAGGCCAAGGCGTTCGGCGCGTTGGCCCGGGAGGGCTGGCGGCCCAAGCGTACGCTGGTCTATGCGAGCTGGGACGGCGAAGAACCCGGGCTGCTGGGCTCGACCGAATGGTGCGAGACCCACGCCGACGAGCTCCGCCGCAAGGCCGTGCTCTACGTGAATTCGGACACCAATGGGCGCGGCTTCCTTCGCGTGGGTGGCAGTCATTCCCTGCAGACGTTGGCCGACGAGGTGGCCGGCAGCGTACGCGATCCCCAGACCGGCGTGACGGCGCTGCAACGCTTGCGCGCGAAAGTTCTGGTCGACGGCGCCAAGAAAGGCGCCGACGAAGAAGCGAGACGCATCGCGAAGGTTGTGGCCGGTGGAGCGAATCCGCCCATCGGGGCGCTGGGTTCCGGCTCGGACTACACGCCGTTCCTGCAGCATCTTGGCATTGCTTCGCTTGATGTACGATACGGTGGCGAGGATGAGCAGGACGGGGTCTACCACTCCGCCTACGATTCATTCGATCACTTTGTACGTTTCGGGGACCCTGATTTTACCTATGGGGTGGCGCTGGCCAAAACCATCGGTCGCCTCGTCTTGCGGACGGCGGAGGCGGACGTGTTTCCGCTGCGCTTCGGCGATTTCGCCGGCACCGTTGCGCAGTATGCGGACGAGATCCACAAGCTCGTGGACGCCATGCGCGACGCCACCGAACACCAAGGCCGCATGCTCGACGAAAACGCTTTCAACCTCGCCGCCGATCCGACCAAGACGGCGGTGGCGCCGCCGCGCGACGCCAGTGTTCCCATGCTCAATCTCGCACCGCTCGACAACGCGGTGCTCCGGCTTTTGCGGACGGCGAAGGCTTACGACGAAGCCCAGATGAAAGCGTTAAAAACGGAAGCAAAGGCAGGCTCCGAGGAAAGGACACGACTCAATCAGCTGCTGCGCGGGCTGGAGCAGACACTGCTCAAATCGGACGGTTTGCCGGGCCGTCCGTGGTATCGCCACATGATCTACGCGCCCGGACTGCACACCGGCTATGGCGTGAAAACGCTCCCGGGATTGCGCGAAGCGATCGAAGAGCGCCAATGGTCCGAAGCGGAGCGATACGCGACTGTCATCGCCGGCGTGGTTGCCAGCTATTGTGAGCGTCTCGAGCAAGCGACCGCACTGCTGCGGGCGCCCGCCGGCGGCTGACCCGTCAACGGCCGAAAACCTTCAAGCCGACCACGCCTGCCACGATGAGCGTAAGGCATGCGAGTCGGGCGGCCGAGGCACTTTCGTTGAAGATAAAAATTCCCGCGACGGCGGTGCCCGCTGCGCCGATGCCGGTCCAGACGGCGTAAGCCGTGCCGATGGGAAGGCCGCGAGCAGCGAGGGCCAGCAAGCCCATGCTCGCGGCCATGGCGAGACCCACGCCGACGCTGGGCCAAAGGCGCGTGAAGCCGACGGTGAATTTCAGCCCGACGGCCCAGACAATTTCCAGTGCGGCAGCGACAAAGAGCAGGGTCCAATGCATGCCTGCCAGCGTGCAGACGGGCAAAGACGAGACCAGCCGATCTTGTCACCGTCCGCGCGGACGCCGGAGTGGGTGGCAGCGCCGGTCTCAGCGAAAGGGGAGGATGAACAAGCGTCGAAACGGAAACAGAATCCGTCCGTCGATCCGGGGAGAAAAAAGAGGCGTCAGACGGGAAGGATATTCCGCGACGAAGCGGGTGCGCGCAGCCTCGTCCGGCAGGGCGCCGAGCCAGGGTCGCAGTCCCGTGCCCGAGCGCAGCCCTATTTCGCGAAAAGCGGCGGCAGGAGTTCGTGAATCACCTCGGCGGGAGTTCGAGTTTTGACCGACGGCTGATAGTAACGGGCATCGGCCAGTTTCTTCTTTGAGTGTGTGGTGTGAAGCTCGAGATTGAATTCGATGAGATAGTTGCGGAAATCCCACGTCCAGCGGTCGTCGTACGTGAGCACGGCATCGGTGCCCTCAGGCATCATGGTCAGCGGGCCCGACGACGCCTCGCAACCCAACCGGCGAAGCTCGGCGGCCAGCAACTCGGCGAGTTGGTGGTTGTCGTTGAGCCGCTGCTCGACGTAGATCCGGCGAAATCCATCGAGGGGCATCACCTTTCGCGTGGAAACCGACGAGCAACCGGCAAGGAGCGCAACGGATAGGGCTAGGAGAAGCAGCGATTTCATCGAAATGTACGTGCAGTCGCCTCCTCGCCGGAATCTCCCCTCGTGATCGTCGGACTCGACTGCGGAATTGAACGTGGACGATGAGGCGGAGGCAGCAGGCGGCGTCCGAATCCTGGCACGGCAAACGCTCCTCAAGGAGACTTGGCGGAGTTGCTTGACTTGTGGGTGAGCACTTCGCGCAGCGAAGTGCGCCAGTTTACCCGGGCGGTGATTCCCGGATGGGTGCCACGCCCCTCCTCGTGCCTCACCTTTAACGCTAGCTCGAGCTGCCATTTGCCCGGAAGGTTCAAAGCCTCGGAACGAGCGATCGGAACGTCCCAGATTGTGCCGGCCCGCACTTCGTGCGCCAGGTGCCATTCCTGTTCCTCGGCAATATGGCGAAAGCGATACTGCGTAAAATAGCCGAGTTCAGCCGGTTTGTAGAGGAGGCCCGGCGTGACTTCGACGACGTTGCGGCGCATGACTTCCGGGGGCGGTGCATCGCGGTGGGTCAGTTCCACGCTGCGATCGTAGCTCAGATTTGCGTAGAAGGTGACATGGGGCCGGCTGGTCAGGCGGCGCGCCGTTGCAATGAAGGGTTTTACGTGCGTATAATGGTCGTTCAGTTCGATCGGCGGCCGGCCCAGTGGCGTTCGGGTTTCAAATCCGACGGTCATGTCGTCAAAGACATTAAGCAGACGGCCAACGTCGTATCGGGCGCCGACCTTGAATTCGCCGGGGCCCCAGCGGTGATCGACTCCGGAGTTCAGGGGGTTCGGCCCAAACGGCGTTATGCCTCCCGTAAGCTCCCACCGATTGTTCAGACCATAGCGGACTTCGAGCGGGTAGCGGATGTATTCATTGTCGCGCACGTCGCTGAATTTCGGGGTGAAGTGCAGGGTGATATTTTTCGCATCCAGCACTCCAGGCAGATTCGTATCGAAAAAATCCGTCATGCTCAGGACCTGCTCCTTCATGTCCCAAGGCGCGGTGGATGCCCCAGCGGGGATGGCCGCTGCCGCCTGGGCGATCCCAAGGAGCCCGAAGGCGAAGCTGGCAACGACTGCGTGAAGGCGGGAGCGGAGCATGGAGAGGCTTGGACGTGCGGTTGAGATCAAGGTGCCGGTCCGCTGTGTGAAAGCTAAAGGCCGGGCCCGGTCGGAACGCAAGGGACGTCTCAGCCGTGGACGTAACGGCTGATTAGATTTTCAAGATATTCCTGTTTGCCGGAACGTGGCGTGGGTTCGCCGAGCTTGGTTAGAACAAGTTTTTCCAGTTCCCGGAAACTCCCGCGTCCCGCTTCGATCTCGTGGCCGAATCCGGTGTCGAAGCTCGCATAGCGATCTCGAACGAACTGCCCGAGCCGGCCTTCGGCGAGGATTCGGCGCGCGATTTTGAACGCGAGCGCGTACGCGTCCATGCCACCGATGTGGGCGTGAAACAAATCCTCCGGATCGATGGATGGCCGCCGCAGCTTGGCATCGAAGTTAAAGCCACCCGAGCCGAGGCCACCGGCGCGGAGAATCGAGATCATCGCGAGAGTGAGTTCGCGCACGTCGGTGTTGAACTGGTCGGTATCCCAACCGAGCAGCAGGTCGCCGGTGTTGGCGTCGATCGAGCCCAGCATGCCCTGCGCCGCGGCGACTTCGATTTCGTGCTGAAAGGTGTGGCCCGCGAGCGTCGCGTGGTTCGTCTCGATGTTGAATTTAAAATGCTTTTCGAGCCCGTAGGTGCGGAGAAACGCGATGCCACTGGCGACGTCGAAATCGTATTGGTGCTTCGTCGGTTCCTTTGGCTTGGGTTCGATGAGAAACTGGCCGTTGAAGCCGATGCGCTTCGCATGCTCGACCGCCAGATGGAGGAAGGCCGCCAGATGGTCCTGCTCCCGTTTCAGGTCGGTGTTGAGCAGGGTTTCGTAGCCTTCGCGCCCCCCCCAGAAAACGTAGTTTTGTCCGCCGAGTTCGTGGGTCACCTCCAGCGCCTTCTTTACCTGGGCGGCGGCGTAGGCGAAGACGTGCGCATCAGGATTCGTCGCGGCGCCGCACATGTAGCGGCGGTTCGAAAAGAGATTCGCCGTGCCCCAAAGGAGTCGCACGCCGGTTGCCCGTTGCAGCTCGTGCGCGTGGGCCACGAGGCGATCCAGATGCTTGTTCGATTCGGCGAGCGACCGGCCCTCCGGAGCGATATCGCGATCGTGGAAGCACCAGAAGGGAGCGCGGATCTTTTGGAAAAACTCGAAGGCGGCATCCATGCGGGTTTTCGCGACTGAGATGGGATCGCGGCCCTTTTCCCACCGTCGCTCGATGGTGCCGGGACCGAATGGATCGGAGCCGGTGCCACGAAACGAGTGCCAGTACGCCACGGAGAAGCGCAGGTGTTCGGCCATCGATTTGCCGTCGACGATCTCGGTCGGATCGTAATGGCGAAACGCGAGGGGATTGGCCGTCTGGGGACCTTCGTAGGCGATGGGCTTGATGCCGGGAAAATGGGCGCGGGCTTTTTTCATCGATGTGGTCGGTAACGCTAAGTGGGTGGGGGAACAAGGAACGAGCGCGAATTCGCCACGATTGTTCCAGCGTCGCGGCCGCGGTGGAGCGCTTCAGGCGAGGATATCCCGGACCACGGTGCCCGAGACATCCGTCAGCCGGTAGTAGCGCCCCTGGTGTTTGTAGGTCAGTGCTTCGTGGTTGATGCCGAGTTGGTGGAGCAGAGTGGCTTGGAGGTCATGGACGGAAACCGGCTTGTCCGCGATGTTGTAGCCGAATTCGTCGGTCGCACCATGGACGAGCCCCGGCTTTACGCCGCCGCCGGCAAGCCAGACCGTGAAACAGCGCGGGTGGTGGTCGCGGCCGTAATCGTCGGCAGTGAGCTTGCCCTGCGAGTAATTGGTCCGGCCGAATTCGCCGCCCCAGACAACGAGCGTATCGTCGAGCAGGCCGCGTTGTTTCAGGTCGGTGATCAGGGCGAAGCAGCCGCGATCGACATCGGCGCATTGCCGGCGAATTTTCTTGGGGAGCTGGCCGTGTTGGTCCCACCCGGGATGATAGAGCTGGATGAAGCGGACATCGCGTTCGGCGAGTCGTCGCGCCAGCAGGCAGTTGGCCGCGAATGTGCCGGGTTGCCGTGCCTCGGTGCCGTAGAGTTCATAGGCCGACTCCGGTTCGCGCGAGAGGTCCATGACCTCGGGGATGCTCGTCTGCATGCGGTAGGCCATTTCGTACTGGGCGATGCGCGAGGTGATCTCCGGGTCGCCAAGCTCGGCGGCCTGTTGGGCGTTGAGTTCGGCGAGACGATCGAGGAACTGGCGCCGGCCGGAGGCGGTGATGCCGTCGGGGTTTTGCAGAAAGAGCACGGGATCGCCGCCGCCGCGGAACTGTACGCCTTGATGCAGGCTCGGCAGGAAACCGTTGCCCCACAGACGGGAGTAGAGGGGTTGGTCGATACGGTCTTTCGAGATCAGCACGACGAACGCGGGGAGGTTTTCGTTCGCAGTCCCGAGCCCGTAGGAAAGCCAGGAACCCATCGAAGGCCGGCCGGGCAGCTGGTGGCCGGTCTGGAAGAACGTGATCGCGGGGTCGTGATTGATGTGCTCGGTGTGCATCGAGCGGATGAAGCACAGTTCGTCGACCATCTTCGCCGTGTGCGGCATGAGTTCGCTCACCCAGGCGCGGCTCTGGCCGTGCTGTGCGAAATTAAAGACCGAACCGGCCAGCGGATAGTGCGCCTGGTGCGCGGACATACCGGTGAGCCGCTGGCCGCCGCGCACACTCTCGGGCAGATCCTGCCCGTTCATTTCGCCGAGCAGCGGTTTGTAATCGAAGAGGTCGTGCTGGGACGGCCCGCCGGCCATGAAGAGGTAGATGATCCGCTTGGCCCGCGGCACGAAGTGGGGTTGCGCGAGAATGCCCCGGAAGGAGGCCGCGGCGGAAGCGGCGTTGGCGTTGCGCTGCAGCAATTGCATCAGCGCAACCCCGCCAATGCCCATCGCGAACTTTCCGAAAAAGTCGCGCCGGCTCAGGCCGAAATTCATGTGTTCGCAGAACATGAGGTGAGCATTATGCGGAGAGCGCGGGAGAGTTGGAGCGGGGCACGGGCTTCGTTTACCGGCACATCACCGCTTCGTCAAAGTTGAGCAATGCCTTGGCGATGATGCCGGCGGCGGCACGATCGGCGGGATCAAGCGATACATCGGTCGGCGTTTCGCCGAAAGCATTGAACTTCTCCGCATCGGCTGGATTTGCACGAAAGAGGGCGTGTTGCTCACCATAAAGGTCACGCAAGATCGACCGTTCACGCGGGGTGGGGCGCCGGCCGGTGACCAGACGGAAACCCCACGCGAGCCGCGATTCCAGCGTGGGGCCGCCTTCCTGCAGCATACGCTGCCCGATGAAGCGCGAGGCTTCCACAAATTGCACGTCGTTGAGCAGGGCGAGCGCTTGCAGCGGCGTGCTCGTGCTTTGGCGGCGCACGGTGCAGACATTCCGTTCGGCGGCATCGAAGAGCATCATCGTCGGCGGTGGCACGGTGCGTTTCCAAAACGTGTAGAGGCTGCGACGGTGGAGATCTTCGCCGTGGCCGATTTCGTAGTGGGGCTTGCCCATCGCGATTTCCTCCCAAAGACCGGGCGGCTGATAGGGCTTCACGCTGGGGCCGCCGATTTTTTCCACCAACAGACCGCTGGTCGCAAGCGCCTGGTCCCGCAGCATCTCGGCGGTGAGCCGGCGCACCGGTCCACGGGCGAGGTGCAGGTTTTGCGGATCGTGCGCGAGTTGCTCCGGCGTGGCGAGCGATGACTGGCGATACGTCGCTGAGCAGACAATCTGTCGCAGCGCACGTTTTACGTCCCAGCCGCTGGCGACAAAATCGTGGGCGAGCCACTCGAGCAGTTCGGGATGAGTGGGGGGCGAACCCTGCGAACCAAAATTGTCGCTGGTTTCGACGAGGCCGCGACCGAAGAACAACTGCCAGAATCGATTTACGGTGACGCGGGCCAGCAACGGATTTGTGGGGTCGGTCAGCCATCGAGCGAGGCCAAGTCGATTGCGCGGCGCGGCGGCGGGGAATGCGGAAAGGGCGTGGGGCGTGTCAGCCTGAACGGTGTCACCCCGGGCATCGTAGGCACCGCGTTGCAGGACATAGGCTGGCTTTGGCTGCGCCAGTTCCTGCATGACCATCGCCTCGGGCAGGGGTGTGACCAGGGCGTTTTGTTCTTCGCGGGCGATGCGAAGACTTGTCGCGGCCGTCCGAGTTGGTTCGTCAATGTAAGCCTTGAAATACGCGAAGAGGCCTTCGCGCTGTGTCGCGTCGAGCTGTTTGGTCGGACGAGTCCAAGCTGCGGCGAGGGCGGGCTGCCCAGCGAGTTCCGCCGTTTCCAAGGAAGTCAGTGCACGTTCGAACACCTGGAAATCGCGGACGCGGCCGCCCTTGAAGCCGCTGTCGCGGAAGCGATAGCCGATCGCGAGATCCGGCTCCGCCTTGGCGTAGGTGATGTCCTTGAACAAGCCGTCGCGTACGACTTCGAGGTCAGCGGCACGACCGTTGATGAAAACGCGGGCGCCGGTGGCGCGACTGGAGCCGTCGTAGGTTGCGGTGACGTGAACCCATTCGCCGGTCGGCAGGGCCGCCTTCGTCACGACTTTGAGCGAAGCGCCCGGCCAGAGGTAGTGCAGGCCGAACGCGACGCGGCCATTTTCCAGCAGCAGTTCGTAACCGCGGCTGCCTGCATCGACGGGAGCCTTCGAATGATGCACCACCACGGTGCGTTCGCCGTGAGTCGGAGGCGTTTGCAGCCATAGGCCGAGCGAGAACGAATCGGTGCGCTTGAAGTGACCGACTCCGGGGAACGTGAAGCCGTTTTCTCCGTTGAGTTCGGCTGCGTCGCCCTTCGCGGTGGTGACGATCGTGGGCGATTCGTAAACTTTGCCGGGTTTCGCACTGTCCGCCGCATTCCTGACCTGCCCGTCGGCGATGGCGCTCAGAGGGAAGCTCGCGACCGGCCCGGGAAGCGGGTTGGGCTGGGGCGATTTCTCGACCAGCCACTTTTCGAACGCGCCACGGGCGGCGGTGCGAGCCCGGTTCAGCACTTGTTCTGCCCGGCCGGCCTTTTCGCGGAGGACGGCAAGCTGGCGGTCCTGCTCGTCGGTGGTGAGCAGCATCGTCGGCACTGGCATCGAGTCGGCGAAGCCGGCGTAGGAGATCTGGCCGGCCTCGTCGATGTTTTGGAAAAAAGCGAAGAGCGAGTAGTAATCGCGTTGGGTGATAGGATCGAACTTGTGGTCGTGGCAGCGGGCGCATTCGAGGGTCAACCCGAGAAAGGCGGTGCCAAACGTGGCGACCCGGTCGGCGACGTAGGCGACGCGATATTCCTCCTCCACCACGCCACCCTCCTCATTTTGGTTGTGCAGGCGGTTAAAGGCGGTGGCGAGTCGTTGTTCTTTTGTGGGCTGGGGCAGTAAGTCGCCGGCGAGCTGCCAGGTCGCAAATCGATCGAACGGCAGATTCTCGTTATAGGCCTTGATCACCCAGTCGCGCCAGGCCCACATCGCGCGGGGCCGGTCCATCTGGTAGCCGTGCGTGTCAGCAAAGCGCGCGACGTCGAGCCACTCCGCCGCCATGCGTTCGCCGAAACGGGGCGAGGCGAGCAGGCGATCGACGACTTTCTCGAAAGCCCGCGACGAACGGTCGGCCAGAAACGCGTCGCTCTCTGCCGGAGTCGGCGGCAGGCCGGTCAGGTCGAGGGTGATGCGGCGCAGCAGGCGTTCGCGATCCGCTTCGGGCGCGGGTGCCAGCTGTTCCGTGCGGAGCCGGGCGCGAATGAAGGTATCGATGGGTGAAGCCACTTTTTCGCGGATGGCCGGCGGCTTGACCTTGGCCACGGGGGTGAATGACCAGTGCTTGGACCAAGGTGCGCCTTCGGCGACCCAGCGTTTGAGGGTCGCGATCTCGGCCGTCGTCAGTCGGCGGACCGCGTCGCGCGGCGGCATGACTTCGTCGGGATCCGTGCTCGACGTGCGCAGCACGATTTCGCTTTCCGCCGGTTTTCCGGGTTTTACCACGGTGAAACCCTCGCGCGTCCGATAGAGGCCTTCCTTGGAATCGAGGCGGAGGTGCGCCTCGCGCTTGGCCTCGTCCGGTCCGTGGCAGCGGAAACAGGCGTCGGAAATGATGGGGAGCACGTCCTGGCGAAAATCGATGGGTGCGGCTGTCGCCGCCAGGACGGCGAACGGCAGGATCCCAATCGCGGGCAGACGGACGGCTTTTCGGGGTGGGGTCACCGCGCGTCATCCTTGAAGACGGACCGACGGTGGCCATGCAAAAACGCGGGGAAGCGCCCAGGCCGCTTGACGGGCGGATTCGGCGAGCAGGGCGGACGTCGCCCCGGCCGTTCCGGCTCAACCCCGTTTCCGGCGCAGATGCGGGGGGTGGCTGGTTTGGCGCAGCGGAAGCCATACCGGCGTAGGCGGACCTGAGGTCGCCTTGCCAAATCGGGTCGCGGTCGAGGCCGGCCTCGGCGAGTGTTAGAACCTTGTGGTCACACCCACACGGAGCGCGCGCGGTGAACCGGGGGTGATGTTCGTGTTGCTGTTCGCCGTGGCGTAGTAGCCCTTGTCGAAGAGGTTCTCGATGTTGAGCTGCGCGCGATAACGACTCCTGAAGCGGTAGAAAATCGCGGTGTCGAAGCGAACAAAGCCTGACAGCTTTATGGTATTGTCGGTGGAGGCAAAAATCTCGTCGCGGTAAATTGTCCCGACGCCGAAACCCCATTCCTTATTCAGATCATAGCGATTCCAAAGAGAGAGCGTGTGGCGCGGAAGCTGGGCGAGGCGCGCACCGGCCACCACGGTGGCGGACTGGGTCGTTTTGATCACTCCGCCCTGACAGGCATAGCCACCGACGACACTCCAGTTTGCGGTGAGCCGGCCCGTCAGGCCGAGTTCCAATCCCGTGGCGCGCTGCCCGTCGACGAGTTGGGACCTGGTGGGATCGGTCGGGTCAGGGATCACCACGTTGCTTCGGTCCAGGCGATAGACCGCCGCGGTGAAGGCCAGATCGGGATGAAAATCCCATTTGGCGCCGATTTCGTAGTTCGTGGATTCCTCGGGATCGAGTGACCGGTTCGTCAGGCTCAGCGAGGACAGTTGCTCACCGGCCCGGGGAATGTAGGACATCGTGTAGCTCGTGTAGATCGAGACGGATTCAGCCGGCTTGAAAATGAGGCCAGCGCGCGGCGAAACCAGACTGTCGCGGCTGGCCACGGTCACGGCGGTGCGATGGTTGAGGAAGTTCACTTCGAATTGCTCCAGGCGTACGCCGACGATGGCCTGCAACTCCCGGAGCAGCGTGACTTGGTCCTGGGCGTATACGGCCACGGTCTTGGCGACGCCGTGATTGTTGGCGTCGGTGGCGCCCGGCTGGAATGTAACGGGAAGCGTGGTGCGCGGCGTTTCGAGGGGCACGCTGATGGAGGTGGTCGTGGGACTGATCGTTTTGAAGTAGCCGGTAAACCGGAGGTTGTCGGTTTCCTGACGCGCCAGTTCCAGTCCGGCTAGCAGCTGGTGTTTGACGAAACTTGTCGCGAACGGGAGCACCACGTCGGTCTGGTTGAACAGATTGTCGCGATCGGTCGCATTGTTATACGCGGAGAGCGCCACGGTCGTACCGGCGGCGTTCACGGCCCCGGGGAAGACATTCTGGTAGAATTTTTCGTAGCGACCGAAACTGGTCTTGTTGCGCAGGGCGATGCCGTTGTTGAACCGGTGGTCGAGTGCGGCAAAAGCGGAATTCACCCTCGTCTCGGCCGGGCTTTGCGCGGGGTCACCGAAGAAGGTCGAGGCGGCAGTCTTCACCGGTTGGCCCTGAAACGATGAGATACCGCGATCGGCGACGCGTTCGTCGTGAAAATGCTCGTAGCCAAAGCGGAGTGTGGTCCGCGGCGCCAGTTGCCAGGCCAGGGTTGGATTTACTCCGTAGCGCCGGAGCGTGACGCCGGCACGATAGCTAGCGGAGTCCTCGTAGAGTCCGGTCACGCGCAGAGCGAGAGTGTGTAGGACCTTTTCGCCGACGTCGAGGGTCGCGCGGTATTGGTTCGAGGATCCGGCCTGAAGGGACAACTCGCGCGTCCTGCCGCCCGTGGCCTGTTTGGTCACCCGATTGACGAGACCGCCGGAACCGCCGCGGCCGAAGATCATCGCGTTGGGTCCTTTCAGCACCTCGACGCGATCCACGTTGTACAGGTCCCGGAAATACTGCACGTCGTCGCGAATGCCATCGACGAAAAAGTCCGCCGTCGTACTGTTGCCGCGCAACACCGGGGTATCACGGTTGCCTTCGCCCTGCGCAATGCCGGCACCGGGAACGTAGCGGGTGACGTCGCCGATGTTGTGCATCGCCTGATCGTCGATCAATTCGCGAGTAATGACGCTGATTGACTGCGGAATGTTCACCAAGGCGGTATCGGTTTTGGTGGCGGTGACACTGCGTGGACTGGTGTAGCTCCTGGCGTCGCGCTGGCCGTTCGCCGTGATTTTTTCCAGCAGCACCGTCTCGTCTTTTGGCGGAAGATAGCTGGGGGTGCTCGAAGTTTGGGCGAAGGCGATCGCGGTCAGCCCGAGCGACAGCGCCATGAATGCAAGGGAACGACGCAGGTGGGACAGGGTTGATTTCATGACGATAAAAGAAGTGCACCACGGCGCCCGGAGATGCCGGGCCACGGCCGTTGGCCGAGCCGAACGGGATGAAACGCCGGTTCGGCTCGCAGGGTGGAACCCGGGTTGAAATGCGAGCCGGCCAAACGATGACCGGCGAACTCACGGCGCGCTAGGCGCGCAACGAAGCAAAACGATGAAAAGACGGCCGACGAAACGTACTTCCGGCGCGCGGCAAGGTCGGCCGGCACCCGTGTGCCACTCGCGCGTGGGTTGAAGCTGGCCTGAGATGACGGAGGGCCGATGGCAAAAGGGAAGCCGTGTTCCTGCGCGGAAAGGCCCGACTCGGAACGCGGGGGCAATACAAACGCCCACCGTCCAGACACGAGCGCCGTCAGGGAATCGGCGGAAGAGAGAAAGGGGAGTCCCGTGGAAAGGGCCGACGGCGTGGCGGCCTCGTGCTGTTGGGCGGCCGCCGCGGTCACGGTTGAATGCTGGGTCAGCATGTCGATAACTCTGAACCAAGGCGCAAGGGACCGAATTGCAGACTCACGACTATGGGCGATCGAAACCGAGATGCTGATGGGCGTGCATTCGGGGAAATCCGGGCGGCTTCTTGCCGTCGTTTGGGCCGGCTCGATCCGCGCGACTCCAGCCGCAGTGGCCAACGCGATGAGCGCAGCGCACTGCGTGGAGCGCAGGGAACAGGCAAACAGGAACATATGGTTTGTTATTGAGACCTAGTATCGTATTGCAAGCATTAACTGGCATATAATTATAAAACTGCGACCCGATGACACTTAAAGCAAAAGCGTCTTCCGATCCAACAGGCGAAGGGCAGAATTCGGCTGCCCTTTGAAGCCTGTGTCTCGGTCTGCTGCTTCGCTTGGCGAGATTGGAACTTGTCCTCGACGGGCCGGAGCCGCGGCCCTTTAACCATGGGATGGCCGAAACCCTGACCGTAAACCTAGGCGAGCGCAGTTACGTGATTCGTTTCGGCCGGGATCTTGCGGTCGACGTGCGAGAGGAGATCGACCGTTTGAGGGCGGCAGGGCGAAAGGCTGCGGTTTTGACCGACTTGAACTTCCAGCGGGCGCAAGGCCCCGTCCTGGCTGCGATGTTTGGTGGTGCGCCGGTGCTGGCGCTTGAACCGGGTGAGGGAGCGAAGTCGCTGGCCGGACTCAGCCGCGTTCTCGATTTTCTGGCTGAAAACAAACTCGATCGTGCGGGGGCATTGTTCGCGGTCGGTGGCGGCGTGATCGGTGATCTGGGTGGATATGCCGCCGCGGCGTGGTTGCGCGGCATCGATTTCTATCAAATTCCGACGACTTTGCTCGCGATGGTCGACAGTTCCGTCGGCGGCAAGACGGGGATCAATATCGCCGCCGGCAAGAATCTCGTAGGCGCGTTCCATCAGCCCCGAGGCGTGTTCATTTCCACCTCGCTGCTTGAGACGCTTCCGCCGCGAGAATTCGCCGCCGGAATGGCCGAAGTGATTAAATACGGTCTGCTGGGAGACGAGGCGTTGTTCGCCGAACTCGAAAGCGTTCCACTGACAGTTGGCAGTCCGGCGCTGGCCGGGGTGATTCACCGCTGCTGCGCGCTCAAGGCGCGGATCGTGGAGGCGGACGAACGAGAGACGGCAAAAGAGGGTGGTCGGGCACTGCTCAACCTTGGCCACACGTTCGGCCATGCGATCGAAAACGTGGCCGGTTACGGCGAATATTTGCATGGCGAGGCCGTCGCGATCGGGCTGTGCGCGGCGGCGCGGCTGTCGCAGAAACTCGGCGGCGTGGCGGCCGCCGACGTCGGACGCGTGGCGCGGATGGTGGCGGCGCACGCCCTGCCGACGCAGTTGCGCGCGCCCCTCGCTTATCCGGCGCTGCATGCCGCGATGACGCGCGACAAAAAAGTGCGGGCCGGCGGATTGCGATTCGTTGTGCTGAAAGCGCTCGGCACCGCCGTGACGCAGGGCGACGTGGCACCCGCGCTGGTGGAGGAGAGCTTCCGCGAAGTCGGTGCGGTTTGATTCTTGCCCGCGCAACTCGCCGACCGCACGGAATACCGGTGAAATTTTTCCGTGTCTTCCGCGGATTCCGCAGGCAACTTGCCTGAAACATGTCCGCCATCGACGAAGGCATCGTTCGCGAGTATTTCGAGCAAAACGGTTTTCTCGTCCGGCAGGCGCGCAAATATCAGGTGCAAGCGCGCCGCAAAATCGGCGAGGAAGAGATCGATCTGATCGTTTTCAATCCAGCCTGGCAGCGCGGTTCACGCCGGCCGGATTTTTTCCTGTTCTCGAACGAACTGCTCTACGTTCACAAGGCGGTGGTTGCCGTGAAAGGCTGGCACACCGGCGTCTTCACGCCGGCCACGCTGAAGAGCAGCCCGGAAATTTTCCGGTTCCTTGAAGTGAACGTGTTGAAAGAGGTCTCGCGGCTTTTCCCTCCGGTTTCGGCCGATGACGTCGCGGACGCGCCCACGAAGATTCTCGTGCTGCCCAGCCTGCCGACCGCCGAACCATTTCGTTCCCAAAGTGTCGAGTTGCTGAAGTCCCGCGGAGTCGACGCGATCATCTCGTTTCGCGCCATGCTGCTCGACCTGCTCGAAAAAATCGAAATCAACCAGAACTACAGCAAGAGCGACACCCTGCAGGTCATGCGGCTTCTGAAGAATTACGATCTGCTGAAAGACACCCAGCTCGATTTGCTGACCGAGCGCGCGGCACCGCGGCGGGCCAAGGCTTAGTTTCACCCACCTTCATCATAAACATTACCATCGGCATTTTCGGCTTCTTCATTCTCTGCTGTGCATTCGCCGCGCAGTATTGGGCCTATCGCTCGCACCAGAAACTTAAGAGTATGAACGAAAAACTCGACCGCTGGCTGGCGACGTCGCTTACAGAATGAAAATCCATCCCACCGCGATCATCGAGCCTGGCGCGCAACTCGGCGCCGATTGCGAAATCATGGCCTATGCGGTCGTCATGGCGCATTGCGTGCTTGCCGAACGGGTGGTGGTGCATCCTTTCGCGGTGATCGGTGGCGATCCGCAGTATTTGAAGTTCGACCGTGCCACGGTAGCGGGAGTGCGGATTGGTGCCGGCACAGTGATTCGTGAGCATGTGACGATCAATCGCTCGATCCACGCCGGCAAGGCCACGGTGGTTGGCGAGAACTGTTTTCTCATGGCGGCCAGCCACGTCGCGCACGATTGCGAAGTCGGCAACCAAGTCGTTTTTGCCAATGCCGCGTTGCTGGCGGGCCACGTGAGCGTGGGCGACCACACTTTCCTCGGTGGTGGTTCGGCGGTGCACCAGTTTTGTCGCATCGGCGAAAGCGTGATGGTGGCAGGACATGCCTCGATCACCCGCGACGTGCCCCATTTCACGATGGTGGCGGAGCGCGACGAAGTGATCGGGTTCAACGTCATCGGGCTCAAGCGCCGCGGCTTCAGCCGCGTGGCGATTGCGGAGCTGAAGGCCGCGTTTCAGGACGTTTATTTCACGGCGGGTAATATTCGGGACGTCGCGGCGGAGCGCCTTGCCGCCAGCGCGTTCGAAACCGGAGCGGCCCGCCGTTTCCTTGAGTTTTTCACCGGCGGAAAACGCAGTTTTGCACGCGCTCGTCGCGCGCCGGGCGAAGGACGAGACCGGATCGACTAGCCCCGGCGCTGCGCAGAACCCATCTGTCGGAAACAATTCGACTCATGACTTCCAAACCACTCGCGTTCACGTGCGGCGACCCGGCAGGCGTTGGGCCGGAGATTATTGCCGCCTGGCTCGCGGCGCATCGCGCCGAAGCAGAACATGTCGCCGTAATCGGTCCCGAGCCTTGGCTTGCGGCGCTCGACTCGTGCGGGGCAAAGATTCCCGTCGGATTGGGCGGCTTTGCTGCCACGCTTGGACGGCCGACGGGCGAGGGGGCGCTCGTGGCGTGGGCGGCGATGGAGCGGGCGGCGGCGGGCTGCAAGACCGGTGAGTTTTCCGGCGTGGTCACGGGACCGGTGAGCAAGGAGGGATTGGCGCGAATCGGATATCCTTTCCCGGGCCAGACGGAATTCTTCGCCGCACGTTGGGGAGGAGACCCAGTGATGGCTTTTTGCGGTGGGAAGCTGCGAGTGGTTCTGGCGACCTGGCATGTGCCATTGCGGCAGGTGCCCGCGCTCCTGACCCCCGAGGTCTTGCAACGTAGCGTCGCGGCCGCCCGTGACTTGGCGGAAGCAGAGAAAATTGCCCGGCCCCGGATCGGTGTCTGCGGATTGAATCCCCACGCGGGGGAAGCGGGATTGCTGGGGCAGGAGGAAATCGAGGTGATCAATCCGTGTCTCGACCGGCTCCGGCCCCTGTATCCCGGACTGTCGCGTTGTGAGCCCGGCGACACGCTTTTCGCGCGCGCCCTGCGGGGCGAATTCGATGTCGTGATCGCCCTTTACCACGATCAGGGGCTGGCACCTCTGAAACTGATCGATTTCGACGAAGCGGTGAATGTGACGCTCGGGCTGCCGCATGTCCGAACGAGTCCGGATCACGGCACAGCGTATGGGATTGCCGGCAAAGGAGTCGCTCGCGGCACGAGCTTTGCAAACGCCGTCACGGTTGCCCGCCGGCTCATCACGCTTCGTGCCGACAGTTGACGGATATTCCTGCGATCGCCGGGCAACGAAAGCTGGCCAGGCATTGTGCTCTTATCGCGGATGGAGCGGATGGCAATTTCCGGCCCGCGTGCTGCCAGTGGCCCCGGGAGGATCGGCTGCTCCGTTGGGAATAATGCCTCCGACGTTACGAGGAGTTGCACTCTCGGAGTCTGCCCTTTTACTTCGACCGTCCACGCATGTCCGACGCTGCCATCCTTTCCGCTTCTCCGCTAGCCCCACCATCGCCGGTGCCGGACGGGGTGCGCGAAGGTAACGAGAACCTTATCCAACTTACGACTGATGCGGGAACGAAAGTCGCATCGCTTGTCGCCCGCGAGCGGCAGGGTGAATTTCTGCGCGTTGCGATTACCGGCGGCGGTTGTAACGGATTGAGTTACAAGATGAAGTTCGTGGCCGAGCCGAAACGCGGCGATATCTTGGTGCGCACCGCTGGAACCTGCGTGTTAGTCGACAGCAAGAGCGCCCTCTACCTCAAGGGCACGCATCTCGACTATTCGCCAGCGATGGTGGCGGGCGGATTTAAGTTTTCGAACCCCAACGCCAAGGCCAGCTGCTCCTGCGGAGAAAGCTTCAGTGTTTGAGCGCAGGCATGGCTTAAACCAAATAACCCTTGCTCCCGAGTCACTTCCACGCGAAAAGCATCCCCGTCTTAAACACTAGCCCAAGCATATTTGATGGCCAATTCGTTTCCCTCCGCCGGAGGCGCCAGCCGCCCCGGCTCTTATCAGCGTCGTAACGTCGATCCGTTTGCGGCCATCCGCCGCAACCACCGCATCAAGGTCCCGCAGGTCCGTGTGATCTCGCCCGAGGGTAAACAACTCGGGATCATCGATACCGCCAAGGCCATCAACCTCGCCTTGGAAAACGGACTCGATCTGGTTGAAGTCGCGCCGAATGCCACGCCGCCGGTGTGCCGCATCATGGACTTCGGCAAGTACGTTTACGAGGAGCAGAAGAAGCACTCGAACGCGAAATCGACCGCCAGCAAGATCAAGGAGATCGAATTTACAGCTCGCATCGCGCAGCACGACTT
Source organism: Opitutia bacterium (assembly GCA_947474935.1). GTDB lineage: Bacteria > Verrucomicrobiota > Verrucomicrobiia > Opitutales > Opitutaceae > ER46. The sequence continues at coordinate 82,900 of CANJKL010000008.1, read as the reverse complement.
CGAAACGAAACTGCGGCACGCCGAGGAGTTTCTCGATCACGGCAACAAAGTAAAAATGCGGTTGAAATTCCGCGGCCGCGAGATGGCGCACACCGACATCGGTTTCAATGTCATGAAGCGCGCCGTCGCCGATCTGATTAGCATGGGGCATCCCGATTCCGATCCCAAGCTGATCGGGCGCAACATTCACGTGATGCTGACGCCGCTGCCGCCCAACAAGCGCAAGCCGAAGTTCCACGTGCGTGATGCGGACGAGCACGGCAAGGAAATCGTGCCGAACGATGACGACAATCAGGGTGGGGCGAATTCGGGCTCGAATCCGCCGGACGCCGGAGCCTAGTCTGCCGCCGCCATGTTTCCGGCGGCTTTGCGAGTTTTAGCGGTTGGAGTGCTTGGGGTGCTCGCATGGGCGAGTGACCCGCAGGCGTCGGCTGCCGATTCGCCAGCACGGCCATCGCCGACGCGGCCGGGGGAGCCCCGAGGCCCAGCGCTTTCGTTCCGGAAATTCGGCGGGCTGGACTACGTTGACGTGGCTGGCATTGCGCCGTGGCTTGGTCTGAAAATTTCCAGGGTGGAGCCGGGCCGCCGGCTCTCGTTAAGCGCGCCGGGCCGGCGGGCCGAACTCGAGGCCGACACGCGCGATATCACGGTCAATGGGCTGCGCGTTTTTTTGGGGAATCCCGTCGTCGATGCGGGCGGGCAGCTTTTTGTCAGTCGCATGGATTATGAGCGCTGCCTGACGCCGCTCCTGCGGCCGGGCTATGGAGTCGCGCCGCTGCGCCGGCCGCAAACGATCGCGCTGGATCCCGGACACGGTGGCAAGGACAACGGCGCCAGTGCCAACGAAAAAGCCTACGCGCTCGATGTCGCGCTCCGGACAAAAAAAATGCTGGAAGCCGCCGGTTATCGCGTGGTGCTCACGCGTGACGACGATACCTTTATTGGGCTTTCCCAGCGGGCCGCGGTCGCCAACGCGGCGCGGGCGGACCTGTTCGTCAGCATTCATTTCAATGCGTTGGCGAATGACAGCAAAACCACCGGAGTGGAGGTCTACACGTTCGCGCCCCAGTCGCAGAATTCGACGAATGCGTGGGGGCCGGGCCGGAAGCTCGATGCGGAGAGCACCCTGGCCAGCGCCAACGCCTTCGACCACTGGAACGTGGTGCTGGCGCAGGCACTGCAGCGCGAGTTGCTGGATCGCCTCAAAGCCCCGGACCGGGGAAAAAAACTGATGCATCTCGCGGTGTTGCGGCCGCTGAAGTGCCCCGGGGTTTTGGTGGAGTGCGGCTTTCTTACCAGCGAGGTTGAGGCGCGGAAAATCGCGACGCCTGCCTACCGGCAACAAATTGCCGAGGCCTTGCATGCCGGGATTCGCGGCTACGTGGCTGACGTCGAAGCCGCCGCCGGCAACGCGGCCGCCACTTCCGGAAAGGCGACGGTCCCGCGGCAGTCGGCGGGATAACCTGAAATCCAGCCTCGTTCAAAATGACCGCATCGCTTCGATCCCTGCATTTGCTTCGTGTCCTCTGCTGCCTCGGGGCCGTCGTCGGCTGCACGGCTTCGCTGCGGGCGTGGGCTCATCCGGGACATGAAATGATCAGCCGGGGGGCGCTGGGCGCGTTGCCGTCGTCGTTCCCCGGTTTTGTCCGTACCCCGGTCAACGCGGAACGGATCGCTTTTCTCGCCGGCGAACCCGATCGCTGGAGTCATGCCCTCGATCTGCCGCTCAAGCACAAGGACTGGCTCGATCACTATTGCGACCTCGAGCAGATTCCCGCTGCTGGGCTGGATTTCGCGACCGTATCGTCGTTGCGTTACGATTTCGTGCTGGCGTTCGCCGCGGGGCGGGCGGCGCATCCCGAGCGATTTCCCGTCATCGAGGCCCGGCGGAACGCCGACCAAACGCAGCAATGGCCCGGATTTCTGCCCTGGGCCGTCGCGGAGAATTACGGCCGGATCAAGGCGGCGTTTTCGGCCCTCAAGGCCTACGAGGAGGCTGGCACCTCCGGTGAAATTGCCAACGCCCAGGCCACGGTCGTTTACTGGATGGGGGTTCTCGGCCACTATGTCGGTGATTGTGCCCAGCCGCTCCACACGACTGACAATTACAACGGCTGGGTCGGCGAGAACCCCAAGGGCTACACGACCTCGAACAAGTTTCACACGTGGATCGACAGCGGATTTCTCGCGAAAGCGGGGATGAATCCCTCTTCCGTCGTGCTGCAGCTTCCCGCGGCCCGGCCGATCGCGCTGGTCGCGCGCAGCGATGGACGGGATCCGGTGTTTGTGGCCGCTTTGGAATTCATCCGGCGTCAAAATCAGTTCGTCGAGCCGCTCTATCAATTGGAGAAGGCGGGCAAGCTCGGGATCGATCAGCAGCCCGTGACCGGGGAGGCGCGGGGCTTTTTCGAAAACCGGCTTCGGGAAGGCGGCGAAATGCTGGCGGCGCTTTGGGTGACGGCGTGGCGTGCCGCGCTCCCGGAACCCTATCTTCGGGGCGAGTTGCTCAAGCGGCAGGCGACTGCGAAACCGCCGGTGGCTCCATGATCTTCTCAGGGCCGGTGGTGCCGGGCGATCGATTGGTTCCCGTCGGAATCAGCCCGTCCGCTGCGTCCCGCACCACCCCTTTCGGCGTTTCGTTCGTTCTCCGCCGCCGGTGGCGGTGCGGAGTGCTGTTGTGGGTCCTTGGCCATCTTTGGGTCGGTCTCGCCGTCCGGGCGCGGGCCGCCGACGACCTCGCGGCGCGGGTCATCATCCTCGCGAACAGCGAGGATCCCGACTCGGTGCGAATCGCCCGGCACTACGCCGCGGCGCGCAACGTGCCCGCGGCAAATCTCATTGCGCTCAAGCTGCCGCTGACGGAGGTCATTTCCTGGCGTGAATTCATCGTGACGATCTGGCAGCCGTTGCTGACGCAGCTGGTGCGGGAAAAGTGGATCGACGCCATTCCGATGACGGCGAGCGATGCCCTTGGCCGGCAAAAACACGCAGTCTACGGGCATCGCATCGCCGCGTTGGTGGTCTGCCGCGGGGTGCCCTTGAAGATTGCCCACGCGGCCGAGTTTCTGACGGAGGTGCCGCCTTTGACCACGCGGGGCGAATTCCGCACCAACGCGGGGGCGGTCGATGCGGAGTTGAGTCTGCTCGCAATGCCCGGTTATCCCGTCACCGCGTTCGTGCCGAATCCGCTGTATCAGAATGAACGGCCAAACCGATTTGAGCTTGGTCAGGTGGTGAAGGTTTCGCGGCTCGACGGGCCGACGCCGGATGATGCCCTGGGTCTCGTAAACCGGGCGATGGCCGCCGAGCGCCATGGCTTGCTGGGCCGGGCTTATGTGGACATGGCCGGCCGCGATGCCGTCGGTGACGGCTGGCTCGAAAACGTGGTGACCCAGCTGGCGGCGCTGGGATTTGACACGAGCGTCGATCGGGAATCGGCGACAATGCCCGTCACCGCCCGCATCGATGCGCCCGTCCTCTATTTTGGGTGGTATGCCAGCGACCTGAACGGGCCGTTTGCCCTGCCGGGATTTCAATTTCCTCCGGGGGCGATCGCGATCCATATCCATAGTTTTTCCGCCAATACGCTGCGGGTATCGAACAGCGGATGGACGGGACCACTGATCGCGCGTGGCGTGACGGCAACGGTGGGAAATGTCTACGAGCCGTATCTGCAGTTCACCCACCGGCCCAATCTCTTCCTGCGGGCGCTGGCCCGGGGTGCCACACTCGTTGATGCGGCCTACTACTCCCTGCAGGCCCTGAGCTGGCAGGCGATATTGATCGGCGATCCCCTCTACCGGCCCTTTGCGATTTCCGGCGAGCAACAGATCCAGAACCTTGCCCAACTTCCGCCGCGTCTGGTGGGCTATGCCGTGCTGCGCCGCATGCGGCAGCTGGACGATGCGAAACGGAGTGGCGAGGCGACGGCGCTGGCGGTCGTGGCGCAGCACGATGCGCCGAGCCTGGCGGTCGGCCTCGCGCTTGCGCACCATTTGCGGGCGGCGAATGATCTCGAAGGCGCGGCTCAAGCGCTCGGTTTCGTACCACGGCTGAATTCGTTGCGCCCCGACGAGTGGGCCCTGGCCCGCGAGGCGGCCAATCTCCTCGAGGCGTGCGGCCGGCCGGGGCGCGCGCTCGATACCTGGCGGCTGTTGCTGGCCGATAAGACGCTGCCGCCCGCGTTTAGGATCCACTGCCTGCGCGATGCCGGGAAGATCGCCCTCACGGTGCAGGATTTTGCCCAGGCGATTGCGTGGGAAAAAGAAGCCGACGAAGTCGCGGCTCAGGTGCAGAAAAAATAGCGGCGGAGACGGGCGGTCGTCTTGTAACGTTGAGCCTGGTTTCCAGTGGAGGCAGGACCGTTGCTGTTAATTTGACGGCGGTGCCCCGGGTGCCGGTTCAAACCAACTGGTGGCGAAGCCAATGACCATCGTCGTCAGGCACCCGATCATCGCATACCACAGGAAGGAAATGTTGGTCCCGAAGCAGACCCACAGTGTCAGGACCAGGCCGGCGACCCAGCCGATCAAGGCGCCGCGGGCGGTCGCGCGTTTGAGGAGGATGCCGAGGAGAAACAAGCCCAGCAACGGGCCCCCGACCAAGCCGATGACCTTGTTGGTCGCCTCGAGCAACGTGCCGAGGCGATGCACGAGAAAGGCCAGTAGTACGACCAGTGTGCCATAGCCGAACGTGAGCGCGCGCGCGATCCGCAGTTGATTTTTCTCCGAAAGATCCGGCCGGCGCCACAGTCGCTGATAAAAATCGACGAGGCTCACGGACGTGAGAGAATTGATGCCCGCGGAGATGGTGGACATGCTCGCGGCGTAGATCGCCGCGATGAACAAACCTGGCAGGCCGTGGGGCAATTCGTTGATGACGAAATAGGGGAGGATCTGGTCGGCCTTGGTGATCTTGCCGGCGACCAGTGGATCTCCGTGAATTTGATAAAAGGCATAGAGCACGAGGCCAGTGCCGTAAAAGATCACCGTTACGGGGAGCAACATGGCGAGTTTCAACCAGAGCCCGCGGCGGGCGACCTCAAGGCTGCGAGCGGAGAGGTAACGTTGGACGGACACCTGGTCTGTGGCCATTTGCACCAGATGCATGAAAGTAGCGCCGATCAGCAGGCCCCAGAGTGTAAGGCGCACCGTCGGGTCGGCGCTCAGGCTGAGGTCGAGCCGGCCGCCTTGCCGGCCAATCTCGATGACACGGTCAATGCCGCCGGGTACCCGCCCGAGTGCGACGAGCATAATGACGAGTTGTCCGCCCGCGAGCACGACGAGTTGCATGACATCCGTCCAGATCACGGCGCGCATTCCGCCGAAGGTCGTATAGATGGTCGTCAGCAGGCCGGTGCAGAGAATCGTGAACCAGAGCGGCAGGCCGGTCGCCTGCTCCAGCGCGAGGGCCGGCGCGTACGTGGCGGCGGCCAGCCAGAGCAGGACGCGGACGATGAACGAAGCCGACGCGAGGGTGCGCAACTGCACCGAGAAGCGCTCCTCGAGATATTGGTAGGCCGTGAAGAAACGGGAGTTGTAGTAAAATGGCAGAATCAGCATCGCCGTCACGGGTGTGGCGATGAAGAAGGCGATGTTGGCGAGGTAAAATACCGGACCGTTCGCATAGCCTTCGCTCGGCGCGGCCAGGAAGCTGATTCCGGAAAACAGCGATGCCAAAATGGTCATGGCCACGAGCACGCTGCCCATCGTGCGGCCGGCGAGAAAGTATTCGTTCAGGTCGCGCTGGCCTTTGATGAACAGGGTTCCGATGGCCAGCGTTCCGAGCAGGTAGAGGGCGAAGACGACGTAATCTAGCAGTGAAAAATATTCAGAAAGATGGGCCATGCGGGGTAACTTTTTGCCGAAACGAAGGGGTTTGCGGGGCGCAGGTAACGAAGCGGAATTTATCGCCGCAACGGAGGTGGTGGGGCGGGAGGCTTTCGGCTCACCCGGTTGTCTTGGGCGGCGATTTTTTCGCCGAGGAGATCAGCGACCAATCGGTGCCCCTGTTCGTTGGGATGCATCCCATCCAAAAGGAGCGCGTCGATCGAGCCTTCGGCTCGTGTATCCCAGTCAGCGAATGCGTTGAAAATATCCACCAATCCGACTTTCTCGGTGCGCGCGATACGGCGCACGGTTTCGGCGTAGTCGCGAAGCCGAACGTTCATGCCGTCTTTCACCGTGAGATCATAGGGCGGCCGATGGTAGAGTTCCCTCAGCCTCAGCGTCCAACGCAGGGGGTTGGGCGTCATCAAAATCACCTTTGCGCTCCGTGCCCTGAGCGTTTGCACGATCCCGCGAAGATTAGCCTCGAACTGCTCCAAGGGAACGCGCGGCTCCACCGCCGGCGGATTTTTCCAGACGTCCACCGCGGAGTCGTTGATCCCAAACTGCACGACGACGAGGTCCGGGCGGTGAGCGAGCACTTCCGCGGCCAAGCGGGCGAGGGCCGCGTGAGTGGTGTTGCCGCCAATCCCGGCATTGATCACGCGGACCGGGCGGTCCCGGACGATGAGTTCGTTCTGCAGCAAGTTCGGATAAACGACGAGAGTACCGCGGGGCGCGGTCGTGGAATCGCCAAACGCGACGATGGTGTACGGCTTCACGCTTGGGGCAGCCCGGGCCGACCCCAATGCCGCCGAACTCAGGACGAGCCCGAGAAGGACTGGTGTCAGCCACCGGCGTTTGCTGACCGGGCGGCAAAGACGCCTAGGCGCTGCCGTTGGTTTCGGCCGATTCGTTCGCGGCAGGGCGACCGTCGAAGCACACGCGGCCGCTGGTGGCACAGGATGCATACGGCTCGCCGGGGTGGCACGCTACCTAGTAACCCTTGTTCCAGCGCGGCTCGATGTTCTCGGCGAGCGATTCCGAAACCCAGACGTCGGTGCGCAGCGTCTGCAGGATGGACTCCGGCACTAAAGGTGTCACCGGGCCGTGCAGCACGAGCCGGGTCGTGAAGCGCTGCCACGAGGCGAACGAACCGTCGACGGTGATGGCGTGGGTATCGATGCGATGCTTGGCCGCGATGACTTCGGCGGGACCGATCGTGGCGGCCTTCGGTGGCACTGCGGCCAGATCGCCGCTCATGCCAAAACTGCCGTGGAGCGAGTTCTGCGCGATCGTGAGCGGGTGTAGCGTGCACACACGCGGCCCCATTTTCTTCCATTCGTCGAGGTTGGCCGCGGCGAATTCAGGCGCGCCCGGATCGATGAAGGCAAGATGTCCGGTCCAGCCCGGGCCGCTGTAGCAGATGTCCGCGCCACCGAGGTCGGCGATCCGCCGGCCATAATCCTTGATATTCCGGTCGGTCGGCCCCTGCACCTGTTTCTCGGGCGGGCGCAGCTTGGGGTCGATCTGCGCCCAGAAGTATTTCTTGAACGCGTGCATGAAGCCGAACTCCCACGTCTCCGGCGCAATTTCGCCCTTTTCGTTGGCATACTCGTCCATGTTGAACGTATACAGCCGGCGGCAGTTGACGCGAAATTTGTTAATCAGATAGGCGAGCCGGGCGTAGCGGGGCCATGGATTCGGCATGATCATCACGAGCGGCTGGCCCGCCTCCATCGCCGTCTTGATCCGGTGGAACATGTCGGCGATCCACAGAAACTCGATTTCCTCACCCGGCAGGACGGTGATACGGAAGTCGGGGTTCCAGTGCTTGGTCATGTCCTCCTTCTTTATTCGGCGGACGCGCTCGATGACCTGCTGGTCGCGAAACGGAATAAAATCCGCCGGGGCGTAGGAAAATTCAGGGGCGTGTTTTTTCATAGGTGCATTTCCCGCCGACCCAGGTGCAGGTGGGACGAAGATCGTCTTCCCACAACACTAGGTCGGCGTCCGCGCCGACTTCGATCCGGCCCTTTCGGTCCAGACCAAGCAAGCGGGCGGGATTGAGCGTGCCCATGGCCCAAATTTGCTCAGGCGGAAGCCGAAGCCAGCGGAGCAGATTGGCCATGCCCCGGTCCATCGTGAGAGCGCTGCCTGCGAGGAAATTTTTCGTGGCGTGTCGCGCGCCGGTCTCGGCGGAAACGTGCACGGGGAAACCCCACGGGGTGTCGTAAACCCCTGCCGGCAGGCCGGCGCCGACGTTCGAGTCGGTGATGAGGATCACACCGGCCCAGGTCTTCGCCGCGACGGCGGCGCGGATGGCGGTGGGGTGCACGTGCACACCGTCTGCGATGAAGTCCACCGTTGCCCGGGGATCGGCGAGCACGGCCTCCACCACCCCAACCGGGCGAACGCCGGGGTCGCGCTCGGCGGGCGCGTAAAATACATCGTAGAAATGCGTGGCATGGCGCGCGCCGGCTTCGAGGGCGGCTTCGGTTTCTTCGACGGAGGCGCCGGTGTGGGTGAGGAAAACGATGACGTTCTTTTCCCGCAGCCGCCGAATGACAGGGACAATGTTTGGCGCGTCGGGGCTCACGGACATGACCACGATGCGGCCGTGGCACGCGATGAGGATGCGTTCGAGTAGGTCGAGATCACCCGGCAGGGTGGGGCAGGCGGCGCCACCAAAGGCCATGAACGGTCCCTCGATGTGCAGGCCCGGGATGCAAACCTCGGTTACCGACGTCGTCGCGTCGGCAATCGCGCCGATCGACTTCAGCCACGACTCGTTTGCCTGGGGCACGATTGTCGGCAGCACGGTTGTCACGCCAAACCGGCCCAGTTCACGCGCCGCAGCGCGCAGCCCGTCGGGGCCCGCTTCGTAGAGGCTGTGCATCACACCGTGAGTGTGTATGTCGATGAGGCCGGGCGTGAGTAGCCGGCCGTGGCCTTCGATTCGCGAAACGCCGACGGCGGCCTCGGGGGCAATTTTGCCGATTGCCACGATCTTTCCGTTTCGCACCAGCAAATCCCCGGTGTGGATTCGCTGGCCGGGTTCCACGATTCGGACATTACCGATGAGGAGCGAGGGCATGGGACGATGGGGGGAAGCTTGTGCCACAATGACGCCGGAGCGGGAATCGGCCCGCTCCGGCCATCAGATCGTCGGGCGGGCGTGGGTCGTCAGCCCGTGACAATGGCCAGTGCGGCTTCGACGGAAAGGCCCTCGTGCACGACGCCCATGAGCGCGCGAGTCATCTTGCCGGGGTTGGCGTGCTGAATGATGTTGCGGCCGTAGACGATGCCAGAGGCGCCCTGCGCGAGCAGGTCGGCGGTGCGTTGGAGGATCTCACGGTCTCCGACCTTGCCGCCGCCGCGCACGAGCACCGGAATGCCGCCGGCGATTTCGATGACCTTGTGATAACGGCTGACGTCGTCGGTCGGGTCAGCCTTAATGACATCCGCACCGAGTTCGACGGCCTGGCGGACGAGCGCGACGATTTTCTTCTCGTCGCCGTCAACCATGTAGCCGCCGGCTTTCTCGTTGGGCTGAAACACTAGGGGTTCGACCATCATCGGCATGCCGTAGCGCTGGCTGATGGGCTTCAATCGCAGGATGTTTTGCACGCATTCCTCGCCGACCTCCGGCTCGTTCGGGATCTGAAAGAGATTGATGCACATACAGGCGGCATCGAGGCGGATCGCTTGTTCAACCGTGTCCTCGATGACGCGGCTGTAGAGTTTGCGCGGCAGCTTTTTGCCGTAGACGTTGGCGACGTCTGTGCGCAGGACGAGCGACGGCTTGAGACGGCCCGGGAGTTTCTGCAGGTGACGGGCTTGTCCGACCGTAAGCTGGATGGCATCCGGGCCGGCGGCCGCAACGAGCGCGACGGCCTGCTCAAGGTTCTCAATGCCATCGAGGAAGGCCGGTTCGTTGAAGAAACCGTGATCGATTGCCACGTCGAAGCAGCGACGCGAAATGGGATGGAATAGACGATTCAGGCGATAGTTTATCATGGGAAAGATGGGAATGGCTTGTTCAGTTGTATCCGAGTTCCTTGGCCGTTTCACCGATCGCCTCGTCGATCAGGTCGAGCCCCCTGAGCAAGGTCGCCTCGTCCATGACGATTGGGGGGCTCATGCGGAGGATGTGGCCGGCCGGGATCCAGGCGAGCCCTTTGCGGAATGCCTTTTGGTAAACGAGGGTGCCGGCTTGGTCGAATGGTTCCTTGGTGCGGCGGTCCTTGACGAGCTCAATGCCCATCAGGCAGCCCTTGGCGCGGACGTCGCCGATGATCTTGTGCGATGCCATCATGCGCTGCATGCGCCGGAGGGCGATATTGCCAAGGTGCGCGGCATGTTCGAGGAGGTTTTCTTCCTCGATGACCTCAGTCGAAGCGAGGGCGGCTGCGCAGGCCATCGGATTGCCCCCGTAGCTGCTCGAAGCGGAGATGCTTTCGAAGCTTTCCTTGAACGGCTCGCGCACGGCGACACACGTGACTGGGAAGCCGTTCCCGAAGCCTTTGCCGATCGTGACGACGTCGGGGATCACGCCCCAATGTTCGAGGCAAAGCCACTTGCCGGTGCGACCCCAACTGGTGAGCACCTCGTCGGCCATGAGCAGGAGCTTTCGGTCGTCACAAAACTTGCGCAACTTGGGGAAAAAATCATCGGGGGGCATGATCGAGCCGCCCCAGCCCTGAATGGGTTCGAGCACAAAACCCGCGACCGCGCCGATGGTGCCCTTCTCGATGTATTGGGCGTAGAAGGACAGGTATTGATCGGTGTCGATCGTTCCGTCCGGTTTGGTCCACATCGGCCGGTAGGTGTCCGGCCGCGGCACCATGTGCGCGCCCGGCGCCCGGGCGGCACCGTAGACGTGGGAACGGATATGGCCCAGCGAAACGGCGCCATAGGTTTTACCGTGAAAGTCGTTGAAGCAACTGATCGTCTCGTGCCGGCCGGTCGCGGCCCGCAGGACCCGGATGCCCGCCTCCACGGCGGTGGTGCCGGAATCGTAAAGTTGGAACCCGTTGAGGTCTCCGGGCAGGATCTGCGCCAGCTTTTCCATCAGCCGCATCTTGATCGGTGTGGTGAAATCATGCGCGTTCATCAACTGCCCGGCAGCTTTTGCGATGGCCTCGCTGATCTTCGGATGACAGTGGCCCAGTGTCGTCACGTAGATACCCGACGAGAAATCGATGTAGTCGTTGCCGTCGGCATCGCGCAGCACGCACCCCTGGCCCGATTCGAACGTGACCGGAAATAATTTCACCTGGCCGCTGAGGCCCTTGAAGTGGCGTGTGCAGCGGGAATGGTAGTCTTGGGAGAGGGGCCCGGGGGGGGGGACCGGCAGGTGTGGCACGCGACCGAGGTCGACGCGGCCCCAGTCGAGGGTCGAAAATTTTGCGAGTGGGGATGAACTCATGGGAGAAATCGCTTACGGCGTGACGATGATGACTTCGGGACCAAGTTTCTCGAACCGACGCAACAGCGCCGCCGGGCTTCCGGCATCCGTGATAAAACAGGAGACCTCTGCGAGCGAGCCGGAGCGGGCGAGCGCCGTGCCGCCGATCTTGGTGTGGTCGGTGAGCACGCAGCACCGTTGCGACACCTGCCGCATCAGTCGGTCGACGCGCGCCAGTCGCAGATCGGAATTGTAGATCGAGCCGTCCAGCCCGATGCCGTCGGCGCCCTGGAACGCGATGTCGGCGGCAAACATTTCCAGACAATGTTCCGTCACCGGCCCCGTAAGATCGGGGCTGCCACGGCGAATGACGCCACCCAGCAAAATCACTTCGACGCCCGCGGCATGCTGGAGCTCAGACGCCACGGCCAGACTGGGGGTGATGACGGTCAGATCCTGCCCGTCCCTCAGCAGCGCCGCGAGTTCGAGTGTCGTGGTGCCGGTGTCGAGGATCAGCCGTTGTCCGGGCCGGACCAGCTTGCGCGCCTCGGCGGCGATCGCGCGCTTGGCGGCGCGATTGCGTTCGCGCCGGTCGCGGTAGTCGAACTCAAGGATCATCCTTTCGGTGAGCACCGCGCCACCGTGGGTGCGCCGGATCTGGGCGCGCGACTCAAGGGCCGCGAGGTCCCGTCGAATGGTCATCTCGCTGACGCCGAATTCGCGGGCCAGGACCGGGATGGAAACGCCCTCCGGAGCCGCGAATTGCGCGCGGATCTTCGTCTGCCGCGCAGCCGAGGTAAGGTGCTTCATTCCGCCGCCAAAGTTCCGCCAATGTTCGAACATGTCAATAATGCTTATAAATGAACATTTATTAACATTTACACGGCCGTGCCGCACGCCACGCTGGCGCTCGTTTTCCCCGCCTCGGGTATGAATCACTCCCCTTCAACTCAGCCTCCGGCGCTCCTGGCGGGCGGGGCGACGGTCGACCTGACGCCGCTTGGCGCCGTGTTTCTTTACGGCTATCCGCATGTGCGCCGTTTCAGCACCGGGGTGCATGATCCGCTCGAATGCGACGCGCTGTATCTGAACTCTGGCGACGGACAGCTGCTTTTCCTGGCGAACGACCTGATCGTGGTGACGAAGGCGCTGACACAGGAAGTGCGCCGCCGGATCCACGATCGCACCGGCGTGCCGGAAAACCGCATCATGATCACGGCGACCCACACGCATTCGGGGCCGATCGTCACGAACTACGTCAGCAACGCGGCGGATCCCGTCGTGCCCAGCGCGGATCCGACCTTGGTGGCCGGTTTGGTTGATCGGATGGTCGAGGCGGCGGAAATGGCCGTGCGCACGGCGGTGCCGGCGGAGATCGGCCTGGAGCTCGCGCGAGCTGAAGGCGTAGGTTCGAATCGCCACGATCCGGCGGGCCCGGCGGATCCCGCGGTTCCGATCCTGGTGGCGCGCTCGCTCGCGACGCGTCAGCCGGTGGCGTGCATGATCGTCTACGGCATGCACCCGACGGTGTTGCACGAGGATTCCACGTTGATCAGCGGTGATTTTCCTCACTTTACGCGGCAATTCCTGCGTGGCTCCGTGCTCCCAGCCTCCTGTCCGGTGTTGTTTCAGCAAGGGGCTTCCGGCGATCAGAGTCCGCGGCACGTCGCCCGGGCGAACACGTTCGCCGAGGCTCGGCGGCTGGGCGAAAATCTTGGCCGCGTACTTGCGACCCGAATTCCAGAAATCGAATACCGACGTGACGCCGAACTCGGATGTCGCGACCGGCATCTCAATCTGGAGGTGCGGCAATTTCCCGCCGCCGCCGCCGCCTCGCAAGCCGTAACCAGTGCCCGTGCGCGTTTTGGGCAGTTACAGGCGTCGGGGGCTGCACGGCAGGCGGTGCGGACGGCGGAGTGCGACGTTTTCGGTGCCGAGGAGACCGCGGAACTCGCGCGCGCCGTCACGGACGGCCGGTTGGACGCCGCGATTGCAGGCTGCATGCCGGCCGAGATTCAAATTGCGACGATTGGCCCGTGGAATTTCGTGGCCTGGCCGGGCGAGGTCTTCGTGGAATATGCGCTGACGCTAAAGCGTGGGGCGCCGAACACTTTCCTCGTCACGCTCGCGAATGGTGAACTACAGGGTTATCTCGTCACACCGGACGCCGCCACGCAGGGCTTTTATGAGGCCGGCAATGCCATTTTTTCGCCAACCAATGGTGCCCGCTTGATGGCAGCTACTCTCGATCTGCTTGGGGTGAAGCGCTAGCGCTCCCGGCCATGCGTCTGTTTCTCGGTATTGATCTAGGTACGTCCTATTTCAAGGTCGGCCTTTTCGACGAGCGTGGAACGTTGCGGGGGCTGGGCCGCGTCGCCGTAAAAAGTAGCTGTCCGAGTCCGGGCCGGGCGGAGCTGGCCGTCGGCGAATTCTGGCGGCGTTTGCAAACCGGGCTTGCGCAGGCGCTGGCGGAAGCGGACGCGAAGGCCGGCGATATTGCCGCGCTGTCGTATTCCTCCCAGGCCAATACGTTTCTCTTGCTGGATTCGGCCAACGCGCCGCTCACGCCGCTGATTTTTTGGACCGATCGGCGGGCTGCGCCGTTGGAGCGGACGCTGGCGGAGTTCGCCGGCACGGGGGCTTTTCGCGATGCGATTGGATTTGGTGGAATATCGGCGGAGTTTGCGCCGGCGAAATGGCGTTGGTTCCAACGGGAGGAGCCCGAGGTTTGGCGGCGCGTCAGTCGGGTGATGACGATTTCGGATTACCTGACGCTGGCATTGACCGGAGAACGGGTGGGCGATGCGGGCACGGCGGCTCTGCTGGGACTTTACCATCTGTGCGAGCGCACCTGGTGGGATCCCGCTCTGACGGCATTTGGGGTCGACGCGACGAGGCTTTCCCTACCACTGAGTCCAGGTTCTTTTGCTGGGCGCACCACGCCCGGAGGAGCGGCGCTCCTGGACTTGCCGATCGGAATACCTTTTGCCGTCGGCGGGCTCGATCATCATGTTGCCGCCATCGGAGCGGGAATCGGCCGGTGGGGAGACGTCGGTATTTCCACCGGGACCGTGCTCGCTGCGGTCGCATTGGTCGACGAGATCGAGCCGCGCAGGGGCTCTTTTCATGGGCCACATGTCATGGGCGATCGCTATTATCGCCTGAGGTTCGATTCCGCCGGAGCGCAGCAATTGGAGGACTATCGGCGGCGGCATCTGCCGGATAGCCGGATCGAGGATTTACTGGCGCTCGCCGAAAAAATCCCGCCGGGTGCAACGGCGGCAGCGGGGACGAACGCGAACCGCAGTTTGGACCATGCCAGCGCAGTGCGCGCCTTGCTGGAAAGCATGGCCGCGGCGCATCGGAAACTGGTGCACGACTTGAGCGGGGCTGACGGAGCGCGGCGCGTGGTGGTATCAGGCGGGGGAGCACGCAGCGCGCTTTGGCTGCAAATCCAGGCCGATATGCTTGGCCTGCCGATGGTCGCGAGTGCGGGCGAAGCGGCGTGTTTGGGCGCGGCGATGTTCGCGGCCGTGGCTGCGGGCACGTATGGTCGCGTCGCCGATGCGTCTGAGGCCATGGTCCATCCGTTCCGCGTTTATGAACCCGATGCCGAGACCGTGGCGATTTATCGCCAGTGGCGGGAGCGAAGGGCGGAGTCATAATTTCCGGAACACGACGAACCGAACGTGGCGGCTTTCGTGGAAGAAGACAATTGCGGCCAACCCGATTGAATTTCAGAAGCCAATTTCACGGCGCTCGGTGGATGTGGGGCGTCCATGTGACGTAGCTGGGTTCGTCGTGCAAGAACGCGTCGGGTGCGTCGGTCGCGCGAAATAGATCCGCCTCAGGTGCCCGCTGGAGCAGTTCCGCGACTTCGTAGGGTAGCTTGATCAGGTTGTGAGGGAGAGAGGACCATTGCCGGAAATTTTCCGGCATCACCAGTTCACCCTGAAGCTCGGCCGTCGGAACCCGGCGCAGGTTTTCGCCGAGCCGGTAGTAGTGCCAGGAGTCACGTCTCGCGTCTGCGATCACCGCGACCTCGGGCCGGCCGAGCCCGTGGGCCAGCAATTCCAGGCTGCAATAGGAGTAGATGGGCCGGGGACTCAATGTGCCCCAAGTCCTCAGGGCCATTGCAACCGTGCGAATCCCGAGAATGGATCCCGGTCCGTTGCAAAAGACAAAGCCGCCGACTTGGTCGAGGTCCAAGTCGAGTTGTTCGAGGCAGCGAAAAACGCCGATTCCGGCCTCGGCCTCGCTCGTCTGCCAGGGCCCGGGAGCGTCCTTCAGCCAGAGGCCCACCTGAATTCGCGTGGACGCGGCGTCCAGAAAAAGGAGCGGTGCGTGAGTGGCGGCAAGCGCGCGAAGACTTGGCATCGAAAAGCGACGAAACGGCTTCGGCTGTGGGGCCGCAAGCCTCGAGGACGGGTTGGAACCGGGTCGAGCAATCCGGCATTGACCGTTGTAACCCGGAACTTAGCGTGTGCGATTCTACGCGTAAAACCTGTCCGAATTTTCCTCCCGTGAATGTCCAACTGAACAACGTTTCCGCCACCCGCAAGAGTCTTGTCGTCACACTCGATCCGAGCGAAGTCGATGCCGAACACCATGCCGTCGTGGGTGAAATCGCGAAATATGCCCGACTGCCGGGCTTCCGCCCGGGCAAAGCGCCGGCTACCCTGGTGGTCAAGCGCTATGGCAAGGAAATCGCCGACGAGTTTCGCCAGAAGGTTGTCGCCAAGGCCTATCGCGACGGACTGGAGAAGGAAAAACTCGATGTGCTGAACGTCGTCAACGTGGAGGAGGGAAAGATCGAGCCCGGGCAAGCCGCGGCGGTTACCATCACACTCGACGTCCGTCCGGACTTTGCGCTGCCGGACTACAACGAATTGCCCACCGAAATTACGCCCGTCGATCCCAGCGATGCGGAAATCGAGACCGTGATCCAGGGACTGCGTTCCGAACGCGCCGATTTCAAGCCGGTGGACCGAGCGGCGGCCAAGAGCGATTACGTGAAGCTTTCCTATGAAGGGACCGTTGACGGGAAACCCATCGTGGAACTCGCGCCGGAAAAGCAGCTTTATGGCAAGGTGCCCCAGACTTGGGAAGAGGTGGAAGGCGCGAACGAGGGAGTGATCCCGGGTCTCGGCAAACAACTCGCCGGCCTCAAGAGTGGTGAAAAGAGAGATGTGACGATCACCTTCCCGGCGGAATTCGCGCCGGTGCTGGCCCTCGCCGGCAAGACCGCGGTCTACGCGGTGGAGGTGCAGGAAATTCGCGAACGAGTGCTGCCGGCATTGGACGCGGAGTTCTTCAAGGCGCATCAGGTCGACGATCTGGCCGCGTTGCAGAGCCAAGTCCGCTCGAATCTGAAGTTGCAAAAGGAGGGTCAGAATCGCACCGCGCAGCGGCGGCAGGTGACCGAAGCCCTCGCGGCGCGCACCGACTTCTCGGTTCCGGACTCACTCGTCGAGGCGGAAACCCAAGGCGTGCTGCGGCAGTTCATCGAGGAAAACATGCGCCGGGGCGTACCGGCCGAACAATTCGAAAAAGATAAGAAGGAACTGTTCGATGGCGCCCGCAAAGCGGCGGCCAATCGGGTTAAGCTCCAACTCATCCTCGCGAAAATCGCCGAAGCGGAAAAAGTCACCGTCACCGACGACGATATCAATAACTACCTTTATCGCGAAGCCATGCGCTCGGGCCAGAAGCCGGACAAGCTGGCGAAGGCGCTCGCCGCCGACCGCGAACAGATCCGGGCGGTGCAACAATCGATCATATTCGACAAGGCGGTTGATTTTCTGGTGTCCAAGGCTAAGGTGACGATCGTCGAGCCCAAGGCTTGAGCAACCGATCCATTCAACCATCCACGTGAGCTACTACGTTCCCATCGTCCTTGAAAACACCGGCCGCGGCGAGCGGTCGATGGACATCTATTCGCGGCTGCTGAAAGACCGTATTATCTTCATTGGGACGCCGATCGACGACGGCGTGGCGAACGTGGTGATCGCACAGCTGCTTTTCCTCCAGATGGAGGATTCGAAAAAGGACATCCACGTTTATATCAACTCGCCGGGTGGCGTGGTGACCGGGGGCATGGCGATCTATGACACGATGAATTTCCTGCAGTGTGACATTGTCACCTACTGTGTGGGGATGGCCGCCAGCATGAGCACGGTGTTGCTCGCGGCGGGCACGAAGGGCAAGCGCTTCGCATTGCCGAACAGCCGGGTGATGATTCACCAGCCCAGTGGTGGCGCGGGCGGCCAGACGGCGGACATTGCCATCGCCGCAAAGGAAATTCTTCGCTGGCGGAAAACGCTCAACGAGGCCCTTTCCCGCCACACTGGAAAACCTGCTGCAGAAATCGAAAAGAATTCCGACCGGGACTTCTATATGAGTGCGCTCGAGGCCAAGGAGTACGGGATCGTTGACCATGTGGTTGCCTCGACCCGCGACGCACAGGCCATTGCCGTGAAAACGGCGGCCTGAGGCGGCCCGCTGGCCCGGAATCAACTCCATCCTCGACTAGGGCTTTTGGCTCCCCAAGCTCCGCGCCATGGCAAAATCCGCGCGCCTGACCCTGTGTTCATTCTGCGGAAAGTCGCAGGCGGAGGTCAAAAAAATCATCGCGGGTCCGGGCGTTTACATCTGCGACTCGTGCGTGAACGTCTGCAAGACGATCATCGATCGCGAAGTCAAAACGCCCGCCGTTGAGTCCAAGCCTGCCGTGCGGCTCATCAAGCCGGCTGAAATCAAGAAGACGTTGGACGAGTACGTGATCGGCCAGGATCACGCCAAGAAGGTCCTCTCCGTGGCGGTCTACAACCACTACAAGCGACTGTTGTTCGATTCAGGCCAGTCGACGAGAGATCCGGCGGCTGCTTCCCCGGAGTTCAGCGACGTTGAAGTGGAGAAAAGTAACATCCTGCTCGCCGGGCCGACGGGTTCGGGCAAGACCCTGCTCGCCCGCACCCTGGCCAAAATCCTCGATGTACCATTTGCAATTTCGGATGCGACGACGCTGACCGAGGCCGGTTATGTCGGGGAAGACGTCGAAAATGTCGTGCTCCGGCTGCTGCAGGCGGCGAACTACGATGTCAAAAAAGCCGAGTGCGGCATCATCTACATCGACGAAATCGACAAGATCGGGCGCAAGACGGAAAACGTTTCGATCACCCGCGATGTCTCCGGCGAAGGTGTCCAGCAGGCTTTGCTCAAAATTCTCGAAGGGACGACCTGCAATGTCCCCCCGCAAGGCGGGCGCAAGCATCCGAATCAGGAATACATCCAGATCAACACGTCGAACATCCTGTTCATCTGCGGCGGGGCGTTTGTCGGGCTGGATGCGATCGTGCAACGGCGGATGGGCACGCGCAACCTGGGGTTTTCCTCGATCGCGGCCCAGCGTGAGGCCGTGCTTCGGCCGGAGCAGATGATGAAATCGCTCGCGCCCGAGGATCTCATTCGTTTCGGCATGATCCCGGAATTCATCGGCCGGTTGCCGGTGGTTTCCGTGCTCGATCAGCTGCAGATTGCTGATCTCGAGCAGATTCTCCTGCAGACCAAGAACGCCATGGTAAAGCAGTATGCCAAGCTCTTTGCCATGGACGGAGTGCGACTCAAGCTCACGCCCGATGCGGTCAAAGCGATCGCTGCGAAAGCCATTGAATTGAAGACGGGCGCCCGCGCCCTGCGTTCAATCATGGAGAATCTCATGCTCGAGGTGATGTATGAACTTCCGCAGCGCGATGACGTGGCGGAAGTCGTGATCGATGCGGGCGTGGTCGCAGGGCGCCGTCAGCCGACGTTGCGACGGATGGCCAAGGCGGAGCCGAAGCAAGACGCCGCGTAAGGGCGGCAGGCACCTGTGCCTAGTCCGACGCAGGTAAACGGCGGGGCGGTTGGGACAGCGCCCGGCCTCGCCGATGCCGGCCCGAACATTCCCGTGCCCACGCAACACTTGAAGGATCCAACCGGATGAGGGAAGCGCCGGCGCGATTGCGCCGGGAATCTTACCAGTGGGCGTAGTCGCCCTTTTCGAGGCTCTTCGCGAATTCGACCAGCAGCTGGACGCATCGTTCCACATCCTCAAGGTCGACGACTTCACTCGGGGTGTGCATGTAGCGCAGCGGAATACTGACCAGTCCGGTCGCGACGCCGCCGCGTGCCATTTGCGTTGCGCGTGCATCGGTCCCGGTGGGGCGGGGATCGGCTTCGACTTGATAGGGGATCTTGAGTTTTTTGGCTGCGGCCAGCAGCCGGTCGTAGATCCGGGGGTTGATGTTGGCGCCGCGGCATAGAATCGGGCCGCCTCCGAGTTTTGTTTCGCCGAATTTGCGGTTGTCGCAGTCCGGGTGGTCGGTCGCATGCCCTACGTCCACGGCGACGGCGATGTGGGGATTGACGGAGTACGTCGAAGTCGTGGCTCCGCGCACGCCGATTTCCTCCTGGGAGGTCGCCACGCTGACGACACGGGCGGCGAGCTTCTTTTTTTCTTTGGCCAGACGGATCAGGGTTTCGCCGACGACGTAAGCGCCGACTTTGTTGTCGAACGCGCGCGCGGTGCCGATACTGCCATGGATGAGTTCAAGTTCGTGGTCGTACGTGGCGACGTCGCCGATGCTCACGCGCTTCAGGACCTCGGCTTTCGAGCCGGCACCGATGTCGATCCAGATCTCGTGTTTCCTGGGCACTTTCTTGCGATCCTCCTCGTCCATGAGGTGAATGGCTCGCTTGCCGGTCACGCCCTTGACCGGGCCCTGAGCGGTCTGAATGATCACGCGCCGACCGGATATCACGCTGAGATCGTGCCCACCGATGGTGTCGAAATAGATGAAGCCGTCCTTGTTGATGTAGGTGATGATGAGGCCGAGTTCGTCCATGTGACCGGCGAGCATGAGCACGGGATCCCCACCCGGATTGAGCGTGGCAATCCGGTTGCCCAGCGCGTCTCGCGCGTAGGCATCGGCGACGGGCTGAACGTGGCGATCGAAGACGGCCTGAGCTTCCGTTTCATAGCCCGAAGGCGAGCGGGCGTGTAGCAATTCGGCCAAGAAGGGTGGAACCGGGTAGGACTTGATCATAAATGAACGGTTGCTTTCAACTGAGGGGGAAATCGAAAATCACAAACTGGAAATCCACAACCGAATGATCATTTATCCTGCCATCGATATTAAAGGCGGCCGTTGCGTGCGGCTCACCCAGGGGCGCGCGGACCAGGAAACGGTCTACGCCGAGCAACCGGCGGAGGTGGCGCGGGAGTTTCGGGCGGCGGGCAGCGCCTGGGTGCACGTGGTCGATCTCGACGGTGCGTTTGCCGGCGAGCCGCAGAATCTCGCGGTGGTCCAGGCGATCGCCGCGCTCGGCATGAAGGTGCAACTCGGTGGGGGGCTGCGGACCCGGGCAGCGGTCGAGCGCGCGCTCGGATTCGGGGTCAGCCGCGTGGTGATTGGCACGCGTGCGGCGGAGAGCGAGGCGTTCGTGGGCGAATTGGTGCAGGCTTTCGGGGAAAAAATTGCCGTCGGCATTGACGCAAAAAACGGACAGGTCGCCGTCAAGGGTTGGGTTGCAACGGCGGCGATGAGCGCCCTTACCCTCGCGCAGCGCATGGATGCTTTGGGAGTGCGCACGCTGATCCACACGGACATCGGCACCGACGGCATGCTGACGGGTCCGAATTTTCCGGCGCAGGAAGCAATGCTCGTGGCCGGCCGGTTCCGCGTAATCGCCAGCGGCGGCGTGAGCCGGCGCGAAGATGTCGTGAAACTGGCAGAGCTCGCGCAGCGTTACTCCAATCTGGACGGGGTGATCGTCGGCAAGGCGCTTTACGAGAAGCGGGTGGTGCTGCCGGATTTGCTGCGGATTGCGGCCACCTCGCCCGTTTAATTCGTAGCGGCGGCTGTTTTTTCGCGACTTCTTTCGCCGCACACCCGCCGGAGTAGACCCCTACTCGCGGGTTCCGGCGGATTTCAGCTGGTCGGCGATTTCCTCGAGCGGGTAGGTGATGATCTCCGCGAGCGTCGGGTGGTACCACGGCGCTCGCAGCAGATCAAAAACGGTCGCGTGCATCGCCAGAGGTCCGCTGAAGCAGTGGATGAGTTCGCCGGCGTCCCGGCCCACGATCTCGGCGCCGAGGATCCGGCCACGGCGTGGTTCGGCGATGACTTTTACGTAACCGTAATTGGCGTCCATGAGAATGGATTTGCCGTGGTCGTTGAATGGGTAACTCGCGCTGAGGTAGGACACGCCGGCTTCATCGAGTTCACGTTCGAGCCGGCCGATGGTGGCGAGTTGCGGATCGGTGAAGACGACATTCAAGAGCAGGGCGTAGTCGACGGGCTTGATTCCCTTTACTCGCGCCGCGTGGCGCGCGGCGAGTTCGCCCTGCTGGATGGCAACGTGGACGATTTCCGCCGGCCCGGAGCAGTCGCCGGCGGCATAGATGTGGGGCGTGCTTGTCTGCTGCCAGCGGTTCGTGGTGATCTGGCCGTTGGGCCGGGTCCTCACGCCGGCCGCGACCAGGTTAAGTGGAGCGGTGAGCGGCTCGCGGCCAAGGGCGTTGAAGAGATGCGCGGCGCGCCGGCGCACCACTTTGCCGTCATGGCTGAACTCAACGACGATCCCGGCGCGATCGCGCGAGACGCGCCGGAGGACGGTGCCCGCGAAGAGTTCGATCCCTTCGTCGACCAGGGCTTTTTGAACTACGACCGAGGCATCGGCTGAATGGTCCCGCAGGATATTGGCGCTGCGTTGCACCAAAATAACCCGTGCGCCGATGCGCCGGAGAAACTGGGCGAGTTCGCAGGCGACGATCCCTCCGCCGAGGACGATCACGCTTTTCGGCACGAAATCGAGGTCGAGGATGTCGTCGCTCGTCCAGGCGGGCATGGTCGCCAGCCCCTCCACGGGTGGCACACTGACTTTAGAGCCGGTGCCGATGAGGATGTGATTGGCATGCAGCGTACGCCCATCGGAGAGTTCAATCCGGTGCGGATCAAGAAATCGCGCATGAGCCCGAAAGAGTTCAAACTTCCCCTGCGTGAGGGCTTGCACGCGATACTCGGCGAACTCGGCGATGAGCCGCTTTTTCCGCGCGTGCATCGCCTTCATGTTGGCCTGCGCCAGAGGTATTTTCAGTCCGAAGGCTTTTCCCCTCCGGGCAAGATGGAGCACGTCCGCCATGTAGAGCAGGGTCTTCGACGGCATGCAGCCGCGGAGGATGCACAAACCACCCAATTCGCGGGCCCCATCGACGATCGCGGTCTTGAGTCCGAGCGAGACGGCGACGCGTGCCGCGTTGAAACCGGCGCTGCCGCCGCCGATCACCAGAAAGTCGTAGGATTTCATTTCGAAGAAAGGTGGTGCCACGCTCGGCGAAAAAGCGAAGGCCGCGGCGCACTTGGACTGGAACGATTCATTCGGTTTCGGTGCTCAGCGCCCTTTGCCGAATAACATGATGTGGATCGTCTTCAAGACGATGGTCGCATCGAGCATGAATGAGAAATGGCGGATGTAATAGAGATCGTATTCGAGCTTGCGCATCGTGTCTTCGAGGTTGGCGCCGTAGGGATAGTTGACCT
Source organism: Opitutia bacterium (assembly GCA_947474935.1). Lineage (GTDB taxonomy): Bacteria > Verrucomicrobiota > Verrucomicrobiia > Opitutales > Opitutaceae > ER46. The sequence goes on along the minus strand of CANJKL010000008.1, from coordinate 60,083 downwards.
GCGCCCAGCCGGTGATGCCGGGCTTAACCAGATGGCGGAAATGATAACAGGGGATCTGCTGCTCGTAATTCTGGACGAGCCGGTCCCACTCCGCCCGCGGGCCGATCAGGCTCATCTCGCCCCGCAGCACGTTCCAAAGCTGGGGAACTTCGTCGAGGCGGCTCGCCCGGAGCAGGCGGCCGACACGGGTGATGCGGGAATCACTTTTCCGTGTATAGACGTCGCCGCCGGCGCCCACGCGCATCGTTCGAAGTTTGAACATGCGGAAAGGGACCCGGTTGCGCCCGATGCGTGTCTGCACAAACAGTACCGGGCGGCGGTCTTCGAGCCAGATAGCAATGACGGCGGGGATCATCGCCGGGAGAAACAGCAGCAGGCCGAGGGAAGCGAGGACAAGATCGGCCAAACGCTTGGCATGCTCGTAAACCGGTTCGCGCGTGATCCGGAATCCCTCCTGAAACAGCCAGGTCTGGTTGAGGCGGTAGCGGGGAATTTTGCGCCAATAGACTTCGTGAAAATATTCGAGCGTGTAGATCGGAACGCCGCGAAAATAGAGGTCGAGCATCGCGTCTGAAACTTCAGCGGGAAGCGGCGCGTTGGCTTCGCGCAGGACCACGGCCTCGGCATCAATCTCTCCCAAGGCGATCTTGTCCAATGCCTCCTCGAGGCGGACGAGCGGAAAATCGGCTGCTTGGGTGGGCGGTCCAACCACGCAGAGCATCAGCTTGTGCGTGGGAGCCATTTGCCGCGATTCGGTCCGAAACTCCAGGCAACTGGCTTCGTTGCCGACAAAGACGATGGTGCGATGGCCCCGCCGGATACCGACGCGCAGATGCCAGACCCGGCGATAGCCAATCGTCAGCGGAGTCAGCAGCAGATAGCCCAGAACAATGACGCTACGGCTTTGGTTGACGGAGAAGCCGGCCAGAGGAAATACGAATGTCGCCAGCAACGTGGCGAGCGTGACGATCATCATCGCGATCAGGTGCAGGCTCGTATACTCGAGCGACAAAAACTTGGTGTGTGAATTGTAGCCTTCGATGAGGTAAATGGCCGTGACAAAAACGGCCCAGGGAAGAAGCAGGCCGGCAATCAGGGGGGCAGGCCATTCGATGACTCCGCGCAAAAACGCGACGACGTTAAATACCGCCAGAACCGAAAGCGTATCCGCCACGCCGAGCAAAAGAGGAGTTCTTCGGCGCCCATTCATGGCCGGGACGATGCGCTGGGTGGGCGGGAATTTCAGGGGCGGGTTCATCGAGTGCCGGCGAGCGGCTGAAGGATGCTCTCCCATTGCGTGAGCGCCCGGGGCGCACCGCCGTTGGCGCGGCTAAAGCGAAGGGCTGACTCGCTCAGCGCGTTTCGAGTCGCGGAGTCGGTCGCCAGTTCTCTCAGGTGCGAACTGATGCCCGCTGCATCGTCGGGCCGGAAGACCGCGCCGAGGCCGTTCTGCCGAACGATTCGCGCCAGTTCCGAACTTTCCCTGCCCAAGACCAGAACCGGCCGGGCGACGGCAGTGGCCCCGTAGAGCTTGCTCGGAAAAACGAAAGGTTCGCAGCCGGGACGCAGCCCAATGAGATGCACGTCGGGCACGCTCAGACTCACAGATAATTCACTCCTCGGGCGGGGGGGGAGGAAGCGGACGTTGGTCAGCTCGCGTTGCGCAGCTGCGGCGCCGAGGGCGGCAAAGCTGGCACCGTGGCCCATGAAGAGGAAAAGAAACTGTGGATCCGATTGAAGGTCTTCCGCCACGCGGATCACCCCACTGAGATCGTGCACTCGGCCGAGGTTGCCGGAATAGCCGATCACGAAGCGGGTGCCGATGTCCCAGCGCGTGCGCAACGCCCTCACGTCGGCGGCATCGCCCGGCCCCAACCCTTGCGGGGCCCAATTGGCCACGATGTGCAGACGATCCTTCGTGACCCCCGCCGCTTTCAAGATCGCGGCCATGTCTTCGCTCAGAGTGACGCAACCCGCCGCGCTGCGCCACGCCAGATTTCTGATGGGTCTCAGGGCTGCGGTGACGAGCTTCGCCGCGAAACCGTTGGTCACCGCTTGTACCACCTCGGGGTAAATATCATGAACCCAGTGGACGAGCCGGGCACCGCGAAGCTTCGCGATCAACGCGGCAGTTATTCCAATCAGCGGTGGATCCGACAACGCAACCACAACGTCGCCGCGCTTGACGGTGCCCCAGAGCGTGCGCATCGCAGCGAGGTGAAAGAATGCGAAATCGAGGGCGCGCCGTCCCAACTCCTGACCCGCCGCCATGGGTAGGCCGATGCGGATGATGTGAATGCCGGCATGGGTTTCGGAACGGGGTAATCCGGGGGCGGAAAGACCCGCGACGACGGACACGGACCATGGGCCCCGGGCCAGCGACTCGGCGAGGTCGAGGAGCAATTGGGCCGTGGCGGGCTCGGCCGGCCAGAAAAAGCGATTGACGAAATGGATGCGCATCAGGTCGCCCGCCGGCTGCGGTCCAGCGCGATCGCGGCGCCGCTCATCAACAAGACCCAGGCCGTCACCACGACGGCCGGACACGCGAAGGGGAAATCCACCGCCGCCAGCAGTCCCAGGCACACCAGTCCGGCGACGATTTCGAAGGTCGGAGACAACCGCCACCAATTCCGCGAGGCGACACTCGCGACGCCGGCCAGTGCAGTCGCCGCGAGCGCGGCCCCGGCCAGCCCGAGTTCCACGAGGAGCTGCAGCCAGTCGCTGTGCGCATCGAGAAAGACCGAGGGCTCCTTTTGCTCGTTCTCCATTCTGGCGTCGAAGGACTGCACCGGACGGAACGCATAGCGAAAGCTGTGCCAGCCCCAGCCGTAGACGGGCCTCGCTTCGATCAATTTCCATATGTCCCGGTAGAGGGGAAGCCTCACTTCCCCGATCCCCCCCGATCGCATCGTGGCAACCTGGGTCGAGGTTTTATCCAGCAGGGTGCGCAGACTGTCCCGCGCGAGCCAGAGAGTCGCGGCGGCAAAGCCGATCATGACGACGACGGCCACCGCCAGTCTGGGGCCGCGGTGTTCACGCGGGCGACCGCTGCCGAATACAACTCTTGCGGCGAGGACGAGGGAAAGAATCAAACCGGCCGCCACCGAGCCCCTTCCGCCGCCAAGCGGCAGGCTGACCAGCAACAGGATCGTGAATACGCCGAAGAGAGGCGCCGGGGTATGCTGCCATTGGCCAGCGGGAGCCTGCCGGGCGTGATGGAGGGCCAGCCCCGCAGCGGCGGCGGCGGCGAGCAAGGCGAAGGCGCCCCAGTGGTTGTAATAAAAGAACGTGGCGAAAAAACGGGGATTGGGTGACGGAAACTGCCCGAGGATCGCGGTGGCGTGACCCAGCTTGAAGACCGACCCGACACAGGCGAGGATCGTGGCATTCGCGGCGATAACGCCGAGCAGGAGTCTTTGCTGCGCGCGACCCGGGTTGGAGATAAACAGGTTCAAGCCGACGAGGATCAGCCCGGCGTTAAGAAAAAAGTCCCCGGCCGTATTGGCCGGCAGCGCGGTCGAGGGCAGGAACCAGATGGGCTCGCGGCCGATCAGTCCCGAGGGACGGCCATCCGCAAGCAGCACCCGCATGTTGGGATTGAACAAGCTCACGAGCACGAGGACCGTGAGAGCGAGGAGCGGCCAGATGATGCGCCAGAAATGGCGGCGAAGCGTCCGGTCGGCCTGCCGCCAGGCAAACCAGGTGATCACCGGTCCGGGCAGGCAGAGCCAACCTGCAATTTCGCGCGCCAGGGATTCCATCCCCCCGAACCGCCAGGACAAAAAGATGACCACTAGCAGTGCCTGGATCATAGCCACGGTCGCGGGCACGCGATTTCTGCCCGTGCCGGAGAAGGATTCGTTCGATTTCATTTAACCTGCACCGTCGGTTAGGCCGGCAGCCTGCAAACGGGCGAAGAATTCCTTCAGGATGGGCTCTGCCAGCAGAGATTCGAGCGGCTTGTTACTTGAGACCCGGACCACCCACTGGGGGGCACGGGCGCTGACGGTGCGCTTGAGCAACAAGGGACCGAGTTGCCACGGGTAAAGTCCGGCTGTCTGCCCGACCGGGCGTCCGCCAAAATAGTGCCAGAACCAGACGTATTGAGGGAAAGACGCCTTTTCGAACACGAAGCGGCGGGGACCGGCCAGCGGATAGTGGCTCGTCGCAGCCGGAAGGGGGCGGGGAGCCCAGCCGCCGCCGGGCAGACAAATGTCGGGTGTATGGAGGGCGACGCTGCCCAGGGTGGATTGATTCGTGCTCCAGAACGCGACGTAGAAGGTCAGTTGCGTACCGTTGCGAAAATAAGTCTCCTGCCGTAGGACGGTGGTGTTGAGGGCGGTGCTGAACTGGAAGATCGATTCGTCCGTCCGGCGCAACCACCCGGCGTCGGTCAGGGCCATGAGTTTTGCCAGGTCGGGCGGTGGATGCTCGGACGCCGGTCCTGGCGCCAGTTTCGCCGCGACGAAAATCGCGAGCAGCGTCATGGCGCCGGCCAGCGTGAGATGAGCTGCGAACGACGGGCGGCGGGCCGCCGGAGAAGGACCGCTCTTGAGCGCCACTCCCGGCTTGGCATGGCTGAGCAGCAGGCAGCCGCCGAAGAGAATGAGCGCGGTGGCGCCGAGGATCGCATACGCGGTGGCGTCGTGCCAGAAGCCCTTGATTTCGACGCCGTGGGCCGCGAGCAGGCAGAGCGAGATCGACCGGGCGAAATTGGTGACCACGGCAAGCGCTCCGGCGGCGATCACCGTAAACAGTCGCCGGGGAATTCCTTGAAGCATCAGCCCGCCGAGAACGACGCCGGCGAAAAGGCAGGCGGTCAGGCTGCGAATTCCGCTGCACGCCTCCTCGACCCCGACCAAGGCGTTCGCCAGTCGGATGATGTTGCCATCGCGAACCGCCGGGAAACCGAACCAGTGCACCGCGGTCACGGATCCGCCCGTGATCCAATCCTGCAGGAAAAGCGTGAACCGCGCCAGCGTCCCGCTCGGGAGGGGAACGACGAACCACCACACGAGCGCGGCGCCGAGGCTGGCTCCATTCAGCCGCACCACCCGGGCCGGCGCCCGCGCCAGCGCCAACGTTCCCGACAGTACGATTACGCTCATCGCGAGGCCGGTCAGAAATGCGGTCTGAGAGTGGAAGAGTCCCTGCGCGAGGGCGGCAAGGGCCGCGAGCGCCGCGCTGGAGGTTCCAAGGACCAGCAAAAACACCTGCCAGACCACCAGGGTGCCGGATTTCCATCCCTCCGTGAATTCGGGTTCGCCGCGCGACTGCCACAGCAACGCCAGGGCGCAGAAGGGCGCAAAATATCCGTGCGAAAGTTCCGGCGACTCGCGCCAAAAGGGCAGGAGATATCCTGACACCGCCGCGGTGGCGGCCAGCACACTGCCGAGTACGGCGCGTTCCGGCCAGGTGAGAGTGGTCCGCTGGACGGTCCCTGCCGGTGAACTCTCGGCCGCGGCGATCATGGCGAAGGGTTGAGCTTCCTGACGAGCCGCGCCGGGTTGCCGACCACGAGACTGTCACGCGCCACATCCCGCACCACCACCGCCCGTGCGCCAACGACCACCGCGGCGCCGATGAGCACACCGGGCCCCACAAAAGCGTCCGCGGCGATCCAGGTGCCGGTGCCGATGCGGATCGGTGCGTGCGCGATCGGGAAGTTGGCCTGACGGTAATCGTGGGATCCCGCGCAAAGATGCACGCCCTGGGAAATCAGCACGCTGGACTCGATCACAATCGGGGCGAGCGCGTAGAGTTTCACGTCGCGGCCGACCACAACGTGATCCGCAATCTGCAGATTCCAGGGGAACATCACCTGAACGGAGGGATGAATCCGCACGCCACGCCCGATCTTGGCACCCGAGCAGCGCAGCAAAAAATTCCGCCAGCCATGGAGAAAATTGGGACTCGCGTGGAAGGCGACGTTCGCCAGGCCCCAGCCGACCCGCTTCAATTGTACCGCAAGGGGATAGTTTTCGTTCCGCAGGTGCTGGACGATATCAATCGGCATTAGGATGAGAAGGGTCCGCGAGTTGGCGATACAACGCGAGGTAACGCGGAGCAAGAACCGACCAGTCGAAGGCCGCGAGTGCGGTGGCCCGGGTGCGCGAACGTTCGCCGTCACCGGGAGTTGGGGCCTGAACCCGGGCTTCGAGTGCCCTAACGAGTTCGTCGGTCCTGGGCGGGGTAAGAAATACCGGGAGGACGCCGCGCAGCGTGGGCCAGGGAGTGGCGAAGGTTGTCAGCACCGGGGTGCCGGCGAAGAGCGCCTCTACGACCACGAGGCCGAAGTTTTCGGAAAACGTGGGCAGGCAAAGGAGGTCGGCGGCGCCGAGATAGTCCCATTTTGCGTCGCCCCAGATCGCGCCGGCCCACGTGCAGTGAAGATTGCCGGCCCAGCTTGTGGTGGCCTGCCGGAGCGGTGCGACATAACGTGACTCGCCCTCGCCCACGACGACCAGATGGATCGGCCGCGTGGTGGTCCGGCCGATCCGGGGCAGCGCCTCGATCAGGAGATGCAGGCCTTTTTTCTCATGGCAGCGCGAGAGGAAGAGCACGACGAACTCGTCGTCGGGCAGGTTCAGCTTTTGGCGCGCCGCGTGATGGCCGGGAGCCGGAACCGCCGTGGCGCCCAGGGATAGAACGTGGACTTTTTCCGGGGAAAACCAGCGGCGCAGCGTATCGGCCTCCGCCTCGCTGGTGGCGAGGATGGCATTGGCGCGCCCGACCGACCGGCGTTCCACCAGGTGAAAATAGGGCCACTTCTTCCATGACCGGTGCTGAAAGGCCCAATCTTCGAGCATGCCATGGGGCGAGACGATGAACGGCTTCCCGAGTTTGCGGCACCAGGCACGGGCGCGATGATGCCGGGGTTCCCACAAGCCATGAAAGTGCACCACGTCTGCCTGGGCCACCGACGGTTGGTCCAGGCGCGAGGCGCGGGTGAGTTCGACCTCGGCTGCCGGTAACGCCGCGGCGAGGCCGCTCAAGGCGGTTTCAATGCCACCCACGCGACGTTCGGGCGGCGGTTCGGCGAAAAGTACCTTTAGCGGCCGGCGCATAGCTCCTGATAAAGATTCGCATAGGACTGCGCCATCGTCGTCGTGGAAAATTCCGCGCGCACGATCGCGCGGGCCCGCCGGCCGAGGTCCGCCAGGGCGTTGCGGTCACCCAGCAGCGCCGCCCAGTCGGTCCGGTCGTCGATCGCGACCGCACAGGATTGCAGGGACCCGGGCAGTTGGGCGTGCACGGACTTTTCGATGAAGCAGGGCAGGCAGGCCTCCATCGCTTCGAGGATCGCGAGCGGCAGACCCTCGAACGCGGCGGTATGGAGAAATGCGTCGTAAGCGGGCAGAACGCTCCGAACATCCTCGCGCCATTCGATTCGCTGCACGGTGGCCGCCAGATGCCGCGCGGCGAGTTCCCGGTCCCACTCGGCCGTCATCCTTCCGCCGCCGATCCAGCGCAGCGCGACGTTTGGCAGCACCTCTCGGATGACGGTGGCGTAGTGCAGAAAGCGCAGCGGGTTTTTCTGCGGTTCGAGCCGGCCAACGGCGACGATCGCGAACGCGTCAGGCGAAAAACCCTCGCCGGAGCGGAGGTTCGTCCGCAACGCGGGCGAATCGGTGAGGGGCGACACCCCGTTCATGATCGTGCAGACCCGGGCGCCCTTTCCCACAAACTCCGCCAGTTCAGCGGCTCGCGTCGGGGCGACGGCAACGAGGGGCCCAGGATAGGTTCGCAGGGCGGCCCGGGCCCGGGTGTCCCGCCAGGCGGCAAAACGCGCGCCGAGAAAGGCGGCGCTCTGGGTGATGTGAACGGTGCAGAGATGCGGCACCGCTGCGATCGTCACGGCCGCGAGCAGATCGTTGGCGTCTTCGAGATTTTGCTTGTTGAGGTGAATCACGTCGGGGGCCCACGCCTGCCACCTGGCGGCGAGCCGGCGGGCGGTCGCCGCCGCACCGAAGTTCGGCAAAACGCCCCGATGCCAGTGGTCGTAGGTGTTGTGGTATGAATCACGTTGCACCTCGCCGAATTCCGAGAAGCGGCGCGCCAGTTCATCCATCCGCGGATGAGACGACGCCCATAATGCGACCGTATGGCCCTGTGCCTGTAACGCTTGGCCGAGGTACAACAGAAAAATCTCTCCACCGCCGCGGGAGCCCGAACTGGAGCTGATGAACAAGATTCTCACGTTAGAGTGGCGATGGTTCCGCGAGAGCGGTGCCGAAGGTGCGGTTTAGCTTCAGGATAATGCGCCGGTGCTGATAGCGCCAGCCCTGGTAAATCTGTTCCATCCGGTTTGGCCGATAGGGTCCGTCACAGCTCAAGCAGAGGAAGCGTTCCCGATCCAACAGATCGCTTTCGTCGGTCCCGATTTCCGACCATGGTCCGAGTTTCGACACCGGAGCGATGGTAATCACGAGCGTGGCCCGTGCTCGACGAGGTCCTCCCAAAATGCCGCGGCCTTTTCTGGTGAGAGATCCCGGGCTCGCGCCGACGCGGCGGCCCCGAGGCGAGTGCGCAGTTCCGCCGACTCAGCGAGCCCGCGCATGGCGGCGGCGAGCGCATCCACATCGCCCGCCGGCACAATCAAGCCACTTTTCCCGGGGTCGATAAGGTCATGGGCCGCGCCGACGGCATCGCTGCTGATCACGGGAAGACCGGCTCCCAACGCCTGATTCACGACCACGCCCCAGCCGTCTTGCCGGCTTGGCAGGACGAATACGTCCGCCCGGCCGAATGCCGCCGGGAGTTCGTCCGGGGGCAGAAATCCCCGATAGGTGATCCGGCCTCGCACCGTTTCATCGAGGGCGCCGAGAAACCCGGGCAATTCCGCTTCGCGTCCGATGAGTTCCAATCGTCCCGGCGCACCGGCGCGCACGAGTTGGGCGAAGGCTTGCAACAACAGATCGATGCCCTTGCGTGCGATCATCTGGCCGCAAAACAGGAAGAGCACATCGGCAGTGGCCGGGCGCAAAGCCGCCCGTTGCGCGAACTCCTCCAGCCGGCAGGCGTAGGGCTGGTTGAAGACGGGCACTCCGGGAACGAGCCGGGCATAGGCGCTGCGGGCTTTCCCGCCCACGGCCACGATGGCCCGAGCAGATCCGAGCGGTGAATATTGGCGCGCTTGGAGCCAGCGTTTCCACGCGGTGCGCGGCAGGGAGGGACGCTCGCCCCAGAAATACCACGGCACTTGGCGACCGGCGCGCCGGATGAACCATTGGGTGGTGAAGTCGGTCATCGCACCATTCACCACCCACGTTTCACCGGTGCGAGGTTTCGGGACTGGCCAGTTGAAGTGGGAACGCCATTGCCCGCGCCCGGCGGTAAACCCGGGCAGCACTTGTTCCCACGGGGCGAGAGCGGTCGCCGGCCACGGCGAATCTGGCGCGGCGTTTTCCAGATAGATCACACTGAGATCGACTCGCGCCCGAGCGGCGATCGCCCGGAAGACGTCCCGCTGATAGGGCGACGGCACTAGGCTGAGAAAGACCAGACGTTGACGGGGGGCGATCAAGCGGAAGGTCGACGTCGGGGACGCTGGCTAAGCAGCCAATGTCCGAGGATGAGCGCCGCGATCGTTGGGAGGATCGCGGTCGTAAAGACCAACATACTGCGCATCGAAATCACGGCGGCGAAAAAACCGGAGGAAAAAACCAGATGGCCGAAGGGCGAATTTTGCGGGTTCCCGAAATGATTCCACCAGCCCATGATTGCACCCAGGACGATCGCGGTCAGGACCACGCCCATCAGTCCTCCGCTGATGTAGGCCTCGCCCACAAAGCTCGAAGCCAGCGTCAGCCCCTCCACCCCCAGTGCATCCTCGATGCCGAGGCTCAATCCCTCCGGTTTGCCCGCCCACAGGGCCCGGGGGATCGGACGGATGAGCGAGATATAAGGGATTTCTAAACCCAGATAGTCATGCTTGGCGGGAAATACGTCGGTGAGCTTGGCGATGACGTAGAGATTGTAATCCACGAACATCGTCGTGCTGTCCTCTTTGACCTCCACGTAGTATCCGTTGAGGTAGTTGGAGAATCCGATATTTCGGAACTTCAACATGAAGACGGTGGCGGACAGCATGACGGCCACCGAGAGACCGGTCACCAGCAGGAGTTCCTTCTTTTTTATCCGATCGAGCGTAAATGCGAAAGCGACGGTAAAAGTCGTGATGAAGGTGAAGAGCAAATTGCGGGTGCCGGACGCGAAGGCGTAGAAAAAGGTAAACAACAGGGCCACCAGAACGGTCCGGACCGTCTGCCTCGAATAGTCGGCGCGGCGGGCAAGGATGATTCCGGCGATCGGCGGGGCCAGGTTCAGGATCATGCCGATTTCGCCGAGGAGCGCCTTCCAGTCCCCCAATCGACCGCGGCTCCACGGTTGGGAGAATCGGGGCGCCATCAGGTAGTCGAACCATTCGAACACGTTGAAATCGACCGCCAGCAGCTGGTAGTAATAACCACCCACGATCGCGATCCAGAAGAGCGTCAGCAGCATCTTGGGCGGGAAATCCGTCTTCAATGTGCGGGTCAGCGACTGCGGCGGCGGCGGCACGCAGTGTCGCCCCAAGGCGAGGCCGACAAATGCAACCAGGCAGGCTTTGATCGCCAGGCTGGCCTCCTCCGCATTGACGAGGGTATTGAAGGCGGGCTGGGGAAAAAGAAACTCGAACAGCGTCAGGAAATACAGCGCCCCCAGTGCCATGATGTCGGCCCGCACGAGATTGCGCGGAATCCGTCGCATATCGATGAGGAAGCTGATCAGCAGGCTCAGCCCGACGCCCAGTGCGGCCTGCTGCGCCATGGCGGACGGTTCGTCGGGCACGACAAGGGCATTCGTTAGCGCGACGCCGGCGATCAGAACCAGCGTAGACCCGCCGCTGGGAGCGGCCGTGAATTCTTGGGGTTTCATTGCGGCGAAGCCGATGGGAGATCTTGCGCCGTCAAATAACTCAGGAGCTGGCCGGCGGGTTCCTCCCAGGTATGCAGGGTATCGTTGAACGCGCCGGGGTGATTCACCCACCAGTCGATTTCCGCGGCCAGCGCGGTGGCATCACCGACGGGAAAGACGGAACCATTTTGCCGATGCCGGATGAGGTCTTTGGCCCCGACGCGGTCGCTCACGACACAGGGCAGTCCGCAGTTTAATGCCTGCGGTACGACCAGCCCGAATGCTTCTTCCCACGACGGCAGGACGAGCAGTGAGGCCCGGCGAAATTCCTCGGCGAGTCGCGTCTGCGTGACAGGCCCATGGAGGCGGATCTGGTGTTGATTGCGCACCCCTGCGAGATCGGCGGCGATATCCGTTCCGATGGAGCCAAAGCAGTCCAGGGTGGTCGAAGCGTCCCCCGCCATTTCAGCAAAGGCGTCGAACAAGGTGCGCAGCCCCTTTCGAAGCGTGAGCTGGCCGGCGAAAATAATCCGTCGTTCCCGGGGAGCGGCAGAGGTCGCCGGCCGGTGGAATCTTGCGGGATCGGCGCCGTAAGGCACGACCCAGATTCTCCCGGGATCCACGCCCTCGGCTTCCAATTGACTGCGCACCACGGAGGAGGCCGCGCAGTGCCAGTCGGCCAGGGCGTACTCCTGACTTTCGCGTGCGAAATAGGCGGCGTCGAAGCGGTGCAGCTTGCTGGCGTCGAGATCGACCCGGGCATATTCCGCCTCGACCAGCCGCAGTTGTTGGCGGACAGGTCCGCTCGCGTGGTTGAGACAGGTTTCCATTCCGGCGGCTTTTGCCGCGCGAAAGGTTTCGAGTGCCTGACCCGGCATCGCGTGGATCATCGCACCGTCGCCGGACACGAGGTCACGTGACACGGCCCGGTCAAATCCCGTGTCCTGCCACGTGAAGAGCCGCCGTTCCGCCGGTCGGAGCCTGCGCGGCAGACGCAACGCACCGTAAGTGACCAAGGTTCGGAGGGAATGGGCGCGCAGGGGAAACCCCGGCGGTGGGTCGAGCTTCCAGCGGGGGTAGCCGCTAAAGTAGGCGCCGAGCGCACCGCGCGCGTGCAACACCCTGGCCAAGTCGTAGAGATGGCAGGGATTGGTGGCGCTGATCGCGATTTTTTTCACACGCCGTTAGGTTGAGCGTCGGTTCGGCCGAGCCGCCGCAGCAGCCATGGTAACCCCTCCGCGTAAAAGCGGTGTCGGACTACGCCGCAATAATGGCGCATGACGACGGAAGAAAGGTCCGTCCGATCGCGCCGCCAGGTGATCATTCCGTCCCAAGAGGTGAGATAGCGGTCGGAGGGGAGGGCAGTGCCGCCCGCAGCGGCGAGCAAGGCGGCCAGCAGCGTCTGCTCGGTCAGGAGATGGTTCTCCTGCACCGTCCACGTTTCGGTCAACTCTCGGGCCAGCGGCAGCGAGAGGGCACCTTGGGGAAGATAGAGCACCCCGGAGTTGAAATTGGGCGGCAGTTCAATGCCGTGCGCCCGGGCGCGGTTCTGGATCCACGGATCCACATGTTCGTAGCTTTGTTCGCGGAGAAAACGGGCGGGACCGCCGGTGGCGACGTCGGCGACGAGCTCGTCCGGGCGACGGAAGCAAAGGACGTCGGAGTCGGTGAAGAGGAGCGGCGATTTTTGATTGAGGGCGAGTAGCAGATTCAGTTTTCGGCCGAAACGGTGATGTTGCAGCATCAGGTCGAGCGCTGGCGAACTCATGGACCGATCGAGCGTGGGGGGAGTGGCTAGGTGGGCGCCCGGAAAAAGCTGGTGAAATTCGAACCGCTGACGATCGGTGGGCGTCCCGTCGACGAACAGGTTCACGTTGAGCGGCGAAGGGAAGAAGTGCAGCCAGCTGTAAGCGGCCCAGAGCGATTCGGTCCAGTAGCGCGGAGTGGTCAGTACCACGAGGTCGAGTGCGCCGGGCGTAGTTCCCTTGGGCCGAAAACGGTGAACTTTCCGCAACGCGGGTCGCGGCCAGCGACGCAGGACTGAGAGCGCCAGATGGTTGCAGCGGAGTGCGAGGCGGCTGAGTTGAGCCATGTCGTGGTTGATTAGGTGCGGTTGCGCAAGGCCCGGTCCTGCGCATCGAGTTTCACGGGATGAAGCGCGCGCAATCCCGGCTCAGCCGCCTGTTCGTTCGAAAAATAGCGGGAACCGTGCAGCCAGCGCCACCCCGGAGCAAACCGGGAAGAGCGGATGTCGTAAATGCGGCCGCCCGCAGCCCGCACCGCGATCGGCAGAAGCGTGTCGTCATTCCACTCCAACCCCGTGGCGCCTTGGGTATGCAGGTAGCCGCGCGCCGCGAGATCGACGATGGTGCTGCCCGGCAGCGCATAGAACCCGCCGGAAGGCTGGAGTGACGAGCAAAGTCTGGCCCGGCGAAGTGCGGCTACCCCTGCCCGCCAATACCAAGCTGGGCGGAAACGTGGGCGAAGACCCCGGCCGTAGCGAGTCATGCCGGGCTGCCGGCCGACCCCGACTGGGATGAGGTCCGCCAATAGGCGGACACAACGCTGAAATTGGTTTTGGCGGGATGAACTCGCGTGACAGGCATAAAAGCCGGCGTTTTTCTCCGAGTGGAGGGTCACGATGTCGCTGAAGAACTCCGGAGAGACGACCAGCGTATCGGGATCGATCTTGAAAAGGATATCCGGTGCCGAGCCGGCAATCTCGCGCAACGCCGAAAAGACGGTGCGGCCGATTTCAAAATAGGCCTGCGGGGCCGCGGGTGGTGTGATCACCTGAATCGTGTGTTCCGGGCAGCCGAGTGCCGTCCACCACCTTTGTGGATCGGGTAGCGCCCCGTTGTTGACGAGAAAAACCCGGCAGCCCGCGGGCGTGCATTTCAGGGCGCGACTGAGACTTTCCGCGCCAAGTTCACTCTCGCCGGGCGAGACGACCATCAACAGTCCGAGAGTCACGTTAGCCACCGGGCAATTCCGGGCGGATGATTTCAGGCTGGCAGATCAGGGTCCGCCAGCGCCGGTAGGACGGCCAGTCGACGGGTTGGCGCAGGCGCCAGATGCCGATCGATCCGCGTAGAGCCTGCCACCACCAGCGCGGCTCGCGGATCACCCATGACCAGCCGCGACGGCAGGCGTAGCGAAACTGACCGGCCGACCGGATGGCTGCGACGAAGGGCCACCAGGGGAAAGGACACCGGAGGAGCACGCTCCACAATTCGTTGCGCGCATGGCGGTGATGAACGCGAACCTCGTTCCGCATCAAGGCCGACCAGTGATGGCGGATGACGATGCTGGTTTCATGGATGACCTGCCACCGGCTCGCGATGCAGCGCAGCGCAAAATCGGGTTCGTCAGCTGCGTGTTCGAACACGAGAGGCCAGCCGCCAAGGTCGAGATAGGCGCTGCGGCGGATCGCGCTGGCCGCGTTGACATACGTGCCGGCGAGCAGTGTTGGGCCGAAATCCGTCTGATTCAGAGTCGCGGGAAATTCGTCCGTGCGCTGCGGAAACGACAGGACCGCGCAGCGCGGCCAGGCGGCAAAGCGCTCCTTCACGACCGTGACAAAATTGGGGTCGACGGGATAACTGTCATCGTCGAGACCGACGATGATATCGCAGTCCGTGGCGCGGATCATCTCATCGCGGGAACGAATGGAATGTCGGGATGCGACATGTACGATAAGCCGCGCCTGGGGGCAGTTCCGACGCACCCATTCGACGGTATCGTCCTGACAGCCGTCGGCGCAGATCCAGAGTTCGTCTGGCTGGGGCTCCAAGCGTGCCAGGGCCGCGCAGGTGCGCTCTACTTCAGGCAGTCGGTTGCGCGTGGCGATGGTGATGGCCAGACGCATCAGGGCTGGGGCAGGGGGCGGGCCGGGTTGCCGACTACGGTCGCCCCGGCGGGGACATCCCGGGTGACCACAGCACCCGCCCCGACGGTTGCGCCGTGGCCGATGGTGACGCCCTTCAAGACGGAGACATGCGCGCCCAGCCAGACATTGCGACCGATGGCAACCGGGCGTGACTTGAGTGGTCCGCCGGCCGGACGACCGTCGGGCGTCCGCTGGTGATCATGATCGGTAATGTAGCAAAACGGTCCAATCATGGTGTCCTCGCCGATTTGAATCGATTCCACCGCATCGATGAACGTCGCGCGATTAATGTAGGTGCGGTCACCGATCCGGATGCAAGGTGGGGCGCTGGGATCTCCGCTGACGAGCAATACGACGTCACGGTCGAGGGCGACGCCGGCGCCCAACGCGAGGCGGTGCGCCTGACGTGGCACTTCGATTCGCCGCAGCCAAACCGGCGCTGGGATGCTCGCCCCGCGCCAGCGCAGGGCAGCGCGGCGAAGACGGGAGGCGAGTCCGTGAATCAGGCGGATGATCATGGTGAAATTTGTTCAGGGCTCCCAGAAGCCGCGGACCGATTGCCAGCGATCCTGGTCTTTGCTGCGCAGGACGGCAATCGTCTGAAAGAGCCGGTGAAGCGTGAGCTTCCAGAGCAGGGTAAAACCGCGCAAGCCGAGGACGTCGCGAGCCATCGTGCGCTGATGACGGACGATCATGCGAGCCAGGGCGCGCCGGTCGGACTTCGCCGACGAAGGCTGGCTGTTGTGCGCGTACGGGGCGTCCTTGCGAAAATAGAGCCGGTGGGTGCGGCCGATCCGGTAGGATAGGTGAGCATCCTCCAGGAAACTGTAGCCATCGAAAATGGGAAATCGTTCCCGTTCGAAGAGTTCACGACGGTAAAGCACGAGGGTGCTGTGGAGCCACTCCGCGGCAACAAGCGGTCCTGCTTCCTGGTCGAAGGCGGGCAGCAGATTGATTGCCGGACCAATGACCCGGCCGCCATAGTGGAGATGCGAATACCCGGCCTGACAGCGGTAGTAACCCCACAGCAGGCCGCGAGGCACGGAGTGACTGAGGCCGACGATACGTCCGGCCACGCCCCCGACCTCACAATCGGCAAACGGCTCTGCGAGCATCCGCAGGGTGGCGGGGGGAAGCACGACGTCGTCGTCCATGAATCCGATCAGCGGCGTTTCAACCAACTCGGCGCCCTGATTGCGCTGGCAGGCGGCACTGCGGACCGTCGCAGACACGCAACGAATCGGCAGCCGGTCTTCCCAGCGCTGACAGAGTTCGGCAGTGAGGCGGTCGGTGGAAGCGTCGACCACGATGACGGCGGTGGGAGCATGGGTTTGCCCCGCGAGGCTTACGAGCGCGGCTTCGAGCGAATCCGGCCGATTCATGGTGGCAACCACCAGGGAGTAGGGAGGTGTCATCGCAGGCCGCGAGCCAGCAGCTCCGCGGGACGAAAACCCAACGAGCGGCAGATCATCCGGTACATCATCGGCGCCGCCGGACCGTGGACGCGGATCAAATCGCGCCGCTGGTGTTCATCGAAAAAGGCGGTGGCGCCGTCCAGATCGTGACGGGCCCACGTTCGCGCGAGTTCGAAAAACGCCTGACCTGCTGCAGCCGTGTGCACGGACAGGAGCCGGTTGTGGCGGGCCAGCCAGGCCAGCATGTTTTCCGTGAGTTCCGATCGCATGCGTATCACCCTCAACGGATCCTTGCGCGAGACCGTGTCCTCAGACCACAAGCGGTAGACGGCTCCGGGCGAAGGACAAAACCTCCAGCGCAGGTCGGATTGCAAGGCGCGGAGATAGAGTTCGTGTTCCTGGCAACACGGGACGGATTCGTTCCAACCGCCAATCCGGCGCAACGCTTCCGTTCGCCAGAGCGGTCCTCCCGTTTGCGGCAATTGCCATGTGAACCATTGGGTGAAGAGATCGCTGGAGGCGGCGATGGGCGAGGCGACCCGCTCCCGGGCCTGGCCGTCGCGCCACGTTTCCAACCAAACAGGGCTATAGAGGACGTCGGCGTCGGTTCCGTTTTTGCCCTCCACGAACTGGCGATGGATTTTTTCGGGCTCCAGATAGTCGTCGGCGTCGAGAAATTGAACCCAGTCGGACCGGGTTGCCGCGAGCAAGGCGTTGCGCGCCACGCCACCGCCCCGTTGCGGCTGTCGAAGGATGGTAAGCGCGGAAGATTTGAACTCGTTGAGGGTCGCGAGCGATTCATCCGTGGAGCCGTCATCACAAACAATCACGTCCACCCTGACACCCTGCTGTTGCAAGGCGCTTCGGACGGCACCGTTGAGCCATGAGCCGGCATTGTGCGCTGGAATGAGAACGGAGACCGAGGCGGGCAACTGCAGTTGATCGAGGCCGCCGTTCATGAGGCAGTTCCGGAACCCGGTTGCACTGGAGCGGGAGAAAGGGTGGCTGCCGGCAACGGATAGAGGCCGTACTCAGCCGCCAATCGCGAGGTTAGGCGCCGGGTCGAAAACAGCTTTCGAATGGCGATTCGCCGGCTCCGCCACCGACTCAACGTAAAATCGCTGAGCGTTTCGCCGGCATTTCGAATGTAGACGGCCCCGCAAAACGGAAGCCGGCAGAGCGGTCGGCCGACCGACTGCATGTGGTCAACAATCTTACTGTGCCCGTAGCGCAGCATCGGATGGGAGGTAACAGGTCCCTCAAGTCCATTTGGAATTTCGTTGGAGACGCAGCGCAGGATCGATGAGGTCCCGCACATCAAGTCGAACCGATGGCGATGAACGAAGAGCGTGCGGGTGCCCTCATCGTGGACATAGCCTCGATCGAAATACCATCCGGGCGAATCCGGATGGGACGCAACCCAGCCCGCGAGGCGATTGGAAACGCAGTCGTCCGCATCCATGATCATGGCGTGGAACGGGGCTCGTGGGCGTTGTGTGAGCAGTCCGATCCGAGCCTTCACCCATTTATCGTGCCGCTGCTCGGCGAGCGATGTCGGGATGGGAAGATCAGGCCGGCTGACGATTTCCAGCGAAGGATGGCGGAATGACATTCGCGGCGGCTCGTGGCAGACCAGGGTTACGCAAAAGTCTCCCGACGTTTGGGCGCAGACAGACCGCAGAGTACGCTCACACAACGCACTGGCGAGGGACCAGTCCCGGCTGACTTGCGCCGACTTTAGGGGAACGATGAAAATCACATGCCAGCAGACCGGTTGTACTGCGTGAAGTCCGGTTAGGTTGATGCAAGGGCGGCCTGATACCGCTCCACCATCCGGCCGGCGGACGTCAGCCAGGAAAAACGACGGGCATGTTGCTGGCACTTTTCCGGCGAAATCGCCGCGGTCCCGCGCAGGCATTTTTCCAACTGGGCGGCGATGGTGGCCGGCTCGGGATCGGGGAGAATCCATCCGCTTTCACCCGGTTCGATCGCGTCGTCCGCGCCACCGCCCGCCGCTGCGATCGATGGCACCCCGCAGGCGGCGGCTTCCAGATAGACAATGCCGAAACCTTCGATCGACGTCGAATCCGTACGCGACGGCAGGACGAAGAGATCGCTGGCCCGCAGGCGATCGATCAGATCGGGTGTCGGCAGCGAGCCGGTGAACTCGACGCGATCGGCGATGCCGAGGCTGGTGGCGAGAGCCTCCAGGAACCCGCGCAGGATACCGTCGCCCACAACCACATAGCGCCATGGGGGCAGATCCGCGGGTAGTTGCGCCAGTGCCCGCAACACCCCGTCGATGTTTTTTCGCGGTTCCGACAAGCGACAGACGCTGATCACCTGCCTGACCTTCGGTTCGGAGGCGTGACGCGGTGGTTGGGAAGTAAACGTGGCGGAGGCGGCGGGTGGCACGAGATGGACGCGATCGGGAATGAGGGAGTAGCGCTCGATCGCCAGCGTCCGGATCGTGCGGCTGATGGCGAACACCCCGGCCACGCGCGGAAATCCGCGGCGCATCAATCGAACCGTCAGTTGCCGGCCCAGCCAGTGATCCAGCCTTGAGCCGAACGGGAGCCGAAAACGGGTGCGCAGATCCAGGCGGCCGAACGGGAGGTAAGGTGATAGGAGATCGTTTCCGGCGACGGTGACGAAAATAGGCGCGGTCATCACGTTGCCGAGCCAGGCGCAGGCCGCATTCGTCCCATGCCAGACATCGACGGGAACGGCGCGCAAGGCCGGACCGTCGGTCCGGGCACGCAGATCGAGTATGGGGCGGACAACGAAGGGTGTGGGGCGGCCGTCCCAAGTGTTTTTGCCGACAAAAACTTCCACGGCGTGACCCAATTCCGCCAGCGCGCAGGCCAGCTCCCAGCCGTAGGTTTGGAGGCCGCCCATGGCGGGCGGAAACTCCGGCGCGACGAGTCCGATGTGGAGTTTTCGCATCGTGATTATCTCAATGCCGATCTCGGCCGACCGGTGCCGGCGGGGATTCGAGATTCGGCTGCGAGGGTGACGAGCCTTTGGCCACGTACAAAAGATAGGGGCCGATGGTGCGACTCAGGACGTAGTCCGTTGTGATCACTTTCTGGAGATGTTGGGACAGGGGTGTGGGATGGTCGCCGGGCGCCGTCGGCAGCTTTCCGATGCCGCTGAACACGATCAGGTCAGGCCGCCGGCCCGAGAAAAAACCAAGATTGTAATCATGCAGGACGTTGGAAGGGAAACCCAGGGGATAGGCGAACTCCGGGGACGCGGAGACGAACTTGCCGGCGGTTGCCGCTTTGCGGACTTCAGCCAGCGCGGGTGTGAAATAGTTTTTCAGTGGGTCGATGCTGATGCGCTTCGTCACCACTCTAAGCTGTGCCGAAGCGAGGATCGCGGCCACCAGTACGGTGATGAAAGTGCCGGCTTTGCCCCGGAAGGGGAAGGCCAGCACGACGGCCGCGAGGGAGGCGTAGAGCGGAATGATTATGGGGAAATGATAGTCCGCCTTGAGGGAAATGAGAAATGTCATCCCCAGCGCATGTGCCGCCCATAACCCCCCGAGAAGAATCCAGGGCCGGTTTCTTGAAAGGACCGCGTTGATCAACACGGCGAGAGAGGAGATTCCGTAAATCACTCCCACTGCAAACTGTGGAAACGACGCCACCTTCCATCCGGCATCGAGTCCGAACATGCCGCGATAGCGAAGCGTCACCTCGTGATGGATGGCGGTGGCGATGTTGAACGTCGGGGCCGGTGTCTTGCCCAGAAACTGCGCGACAAATGTCGCCGGGTCCTGGGCGATGTAGGCGCCCCACGCGACTCCGCCCGCCAAATAGGGGGCCAACACCCAAGGCACCTGGGCCAGACGCAAGCGACCGCGATCGAGAAAAAACACCAGCCACGCGAGTCCGCCGACGCCGACGATGGCGATCGGGTGGATGAGCCCCGCGATGACGAGGGCCCCGTTGGCGGCCAGCAATGCGCCGCGGAGCGATTTTTCGCGTAGGGCAAGATACAGGGCGTAGGAGGCAAAGACGCACGTTGCGGCCGCCATATCCATGCGCCCATCGGCGGCATGCTCCAAAAAAACAAAATCGATAGCTGTGAATCCGACGGCGGCCAACGCGGCGCGCCGACGCTTAAAGATTTGAATAACGATTATGTAGAGGGCGCAAAGGAGGAGCGCGCCGAAAAGCGCCGAAAGGGCCCGTTGCTGGCTGAGGCCGGCGCCAAAAATGCGGAAGTGCACGGCTTCGAGTAAGAACCACCCCGGTGGCATCCAATAGGTGGCTTTCGAAAACGACTGGTAGATGTCTGGATTGGCCGGCTCGAAGAACGTCGTGACCAGCTTCCCCTCGTTGACGAGGTTGATCGCGGGATTGGCCACCCAGGCTTCGTCGATCCACGGCAAACGGGTTTGAATCAGGGTGGCGGCGAGGAATCCATAGATCAGCAGAATGGCGGCAAATGCCGACACGACCGCACGGTCGATTGCCAGCGACGAGACGCCGGTCGGCGGCGTCAGGGCGTCCGCGCCCAAGTTGAGGCGGCTATTGGCCTGCGGTGGCATGAAGGGAGAATCGGTCGAAGCCAGCCCCGCGGATTTCGGATCGAGCGAGACTCTCGTAATGCGGGGCGGAGTGGATGGGGTGCATTCCGGCAGGGGGCTAGCAGAGCGTTGTCGCGCGATGGCGCCAGACCCACGGTACGCCTTCGGAGAAAAGAGTTTCGCGAAAGGGGCCGGAAAAATGCCGGGAGCACCGGGAGAAGTCGGTCGGGCCGGAGTAGACATCGTACTCGGGCGGGAGAAATTCGTGGCCGAAGCGCATTGAACACAGTGCAATCAAGGTTTGTTCAATGCGGTGAGAATGGCTTGGGAGCGAGGGCAGGCGAGTGAAGTATTCCTCGCACCATTCGCTGCGAATCGAACCGGCGTGCAGGAGACCGAGGCCGGAGTTGATGAGCGGCTCGACGTTCGAAAGCCCGTGGCCAGCGAGCTCTTCCGGTGGGACGGAATAGCCGTAGGCCCAGTCGCGATTCAGGGTGTTGCGGCGGTAGCCCGGATCGCTGATGCGGGCGAGCAGCGTCTCGGGACGGCGAAAAAACAGGATGTCGCTGTCGAGCAGCAGCAGTCGTTCGCTTTTGAGGAAAACCGGGAAGTCGAAGGTCTTGAGAAGCAGCGGATGCTTCCGGCGATATTCGGCGCAACGCGGGGCGTCGCGCAATGCTGCCGCCATCCGATCGTCGGCATCGGACCGCGAAATGATGCGCGCATCGGGAAATTGTTCCTGCAGACGCTGTCGGGCGGACGCCGGCAACGTGCCATCTTCGTGCACGCAGAGACGATAGCGGGTGCGACTGGTCCGATAGAAGGTGCGAAGGGCCCACAACAGCATGATCCAATCCTCGCGGGAGGTGAGCACGTGGACTTCACATGAATCGTCGGTCAGTCCGGTGATGGGCGGCTGCGAGAAAATCCGTGGCAGCGTGATCTCACGATGCCACGCTCCGCGGACGCCATGGCGCAGGAACCGGCGGGTGAGATAGAGGGCGCGGCCCGGAGTCATCGGCGGAATGTCGCGGCGCTCGCGCGCTGCCAGAGGCTGCGGGCCAGGATCGCTTGAGGGTGCCGCAGCACGAAGCAAAGGGCCCGCCACCAGCGGGCCGCCCTTGCGCGTTTGACCGCCAGCACCGGATTTAGATCGCGATGCACATCGAGCTCGCCGAGCAATTGCCAACGGCGCAGCGGGGCGATGGTTTCCGGCCGGCGCGCCAGCCAGTCGCGGGCGACGGCTTCGACGTCCGTCGCAACCCGTTGCGCGTCGTTGGTCTTCTGTCCGGGATGCCGCCGGTGCGCGGCCAACGGGGCGCCGACCGCGGCGAGGCGCGGCTGCAGGGAAAACACTTCCAGCCAGAATGCGTAGTCGAACGCGATGTGCAGATCGGCGCGAAAGGGTCCGGCGCGGCGCGCAATGGCGGCGGTCCAGAATACCTCCGGTTGGATGAACTGGCGTTGCCGCCACCAGACCCGGTGGAGATCGATGAGGTCCTCGAGCGATGAGATTTGGGCGTGATGTTCACGGATCGGGACGTTGTTCGCGTCGGTAATCAGGCAACGTCCCCAGAGCAGATCCGGTCGTCCGTTTTTGACGTAAGTTTCGGCCACCGCGCGCAACGCCCCCGGCAGATAAGTATCGTCGCTGTTGAGAAAGCCGAAAATTTCACCGGTGGCCCGGGAAAACCCCTTGTTCAACGCATCGGCTTGTCCCCGATCCGGCGCGCTTTCCCATGACGTCAGCTGACGTGAGTAGCGCTCGAGAATCCCGGTCGAACCATCGCTGCTGCCGCCATCGAGCACGATGTACTCCAAATTGGGATAGTCTTGTTCGAGCACCGAGCGCAGGGTGGCCTCCAGGGTCGGGGCGCCGTTGAAGTTCGGCGTCACGATCGTGATGCGCGGCCAGTCGTTCATCGGCGCAGGAGTTCTTCGTAGAGCTGACGATGGTCCGCGGCGTGCCGGGCCAGCGTCCGGCGTTGCTCGATTGCGACCCGGGCGGCGGCTTCCATCGCGGATCTATCGCCCGACAGCGCCACGGACAGGCATGTCGCGTAGCTATCCACGCTCTCCGGTTCCGCCAGCCACCCGGTTTGGCCGTGCTGGATGAGGTCGACCAGCCCGCCCACCGCGAAGGCTGCGACGGTCCGCCCACAGGCCATGGCTTCGATGACGGTGAGAGGCGAGTTGTCCTCGCGCGAGGGAACGGCGACGACATCGGAGGCGGCGTAGGCCGAGGTGAGCCAGACGTCGTTTTCGGTCGAGCCCAGGCTCCGGATTTCCCAGCCGGCAACGGGCGGCAGGTTTCCCCGACCGACGATCAATAGAATCCGGGACTGATTTGGACGAGTCGTGACCCGGCCGAGGGCGGCCTGCAGCAGATCCGCACCCTTGCGCCGCTGGTCCACCTGGTCGGCGATGAAGAGGACGATCGCAGCATCGCCCGGGAGCGACATCATCTCCCGCGCGGCCTTGCGATGGCGGGGACTAAACACGTTTGAATCGATTCCGTAGGGAAGCGTCACCACCCGGTTGGCCGGCGCAAGTTTGCTGGCGACGACTTCACGGTTCATCCAGTTGCTCGGGGCGACGATGCGCCAGGGGCGGTTGGTCTGGGCGCCCAAGACATCGCGGCGGAGGCGCCAGGCCTCTGCCGAAAGATCGTCTGCGTCGGTCGAGCCGAGCTGCGGGCAGCATCCGCAGCCCGTTTCGAGCCGGCGACAACCGCCGGTATAGTGGCAGCCTCCAGTGGCGGGTTGCAGATCGTGCAGGGTCCAGACCACGGGAATGCTTGCTGGCAGGTGAGCCAGAAACTCCGGCAGATCCACAAAGTTGGCGACCCAGTGGAGATGCACCAAGTCGACGCTGGTCGCCAGCCGGTTGGCAAGTTCGGCGCCGTAAGGGGCGCGCGCGGGGGTGAACACTTCCTGTCTTGGGCGCAGTTTCAGGCGCTGCTGGAGCCGGGCGAGTTTTCGCGTTCGCCAAAAGCGGGTCCAGCGCGATCGCCAGGTCGGCTGGGGCACAAAGCCGAAAACGCGGGGTTCGTCCCGGTCGCAATGGCGCACGTAGACCGAAGACTCGATCCCGGCTGCGAATAACGCTTCGTCGAGCCGCCGCATCGCGCGTGCGGCACCACCGCGCAGATGATACGTGCTGAGGTGAGCTATGCGCATTGCAGGAGAAGTTGGGCAAACGCCGCGGCGGGGTCGGCCGGGACCTGTTCGCGCACGGAAATCGCCGCCCTTTGCCCCATCGCCGCCCAGGACGCGCGGGCTTCCCAGGCGCGTTCCATCGCCGCGGCGAGAAGATCAACGGTGGGCGCAGCGGCCACGAAACCGGTCACGTTGTCGCGGATGAGCTCGGTGTTGCCGCCCACGTCGGTCACAATGCATGGTCGGCCGCAGAGCATGGCTTCGACGACGGCCAGCGGCAGCCCCTCGAAACGGGAGGGCAACACCAGCGCGTGATTTTCGCGCCAGATGGCGGCTACATCGGAGACGCGCCCTTCGAATCTCACGTTGTGCAACTGGTGAAATTCGGCGAGTGCCCGCATTCCCTCCGCGGCCGAGCCGCTACCGAAAAACGAGACAAGCACGTCTCGCTTGCGCCAGTTTTTCCGGGTCAGCACCTCCAACAAAAGATCGCAGCCCTTCGCCGCCGGATCGAGCCGGCCCACAAAGGCGATGCGCCAGGGGGATGAAGAAGCCGGCCAGGTTGGAACCAGGTCATACGGGACCCGGAATGGGTTCCGGACGACCGTTGCCGCCGGGTGTTCATAAACCGCCTGCCGGCCGATCAACTGGCGGTTGCGTTCGCTGACAAAGAACGCGGCGCGCGCGGCCTGCAGGGCAATTAAGGCCTCGCGGCGGGCCTCATCGGCTGGCCACCAATATTCGGCGGCGGCCTGAAAAAGTATCGCAAAAGGTGATCTGGCGGCGACCAACCCGGCACACAATTTGAGGTGAGGGAGGCCGCCCGCGGAGATCAGGGTCAGCTCCGGACGCTCCGCGATGAGGTCCGCTACTGGAGGTTGGGGGAGTTCGATCGCACCCAACGCACGTTTGATCCGGCGGCCGATCCTTGATCCCAGCGCGGGGGGCGAGGGGAGTCGCCGGCGCAGGATTTTGGCACCGGCTCGCTCGAGTTCGCGAATGGCCGGGGCCTCCGCGGAGCCCCAATCCTTGACTGATGCGACGACCTCATGACCTTGCACGAGCAGGCGGCGCGCAGCTTCCGACCAGAGGTCCTCGCTGCCGCCCCACGGGGCAACCTCCATCGTGGAAAAGAAGGCGATCTTCATCGAATCGCAGCAGACTGTGGATTGGGTTCGAAGACGGGCACGAAGAATCTCCGTTCAGGAGGGCGCCGGACCGTGCCGGAGCTTGAGTTTTTCAAATTCCGTCAGCGCGGCGCCAACGACTTGGTCCATGTTGTAGTAGCGATAGGCCGCCAGCCGGCCAACGAACGAAACGGCGGTTTCCGAGTCAGCCCGCTCGGCATAACGCCGGTAAAGCGCCTGCGCGTCCGGTGCGGGAATAGGATAGTACGGCTCCCGCCCTGGCGCATAGTCGGCGGGATACTCGCGCACGATCGTGGTGTTTTCGCAGGGCTGCACCGTAGCGTGCTTCAGCTCGACGATCCGCGTGTAATCGTGGTCGTTCGGATAGTTGATTTGGAGCGCGGGCTGCCAGAATCCCCGCCGGCCTGAGATGGAAAGGCGCGACTCAAGCTGGCCGGGCGAGAAGGATTCCGGCTCGAAGCGCAACGAACGGTAGGGGAGCGGCCCAAAACAGTAGTCATAGTATTCGTCGATCGGCCCCGAATAGATGACGTGCCGCGCCTTCACTTGGGCGCGGGCCTCGCGGTAGTCGGTGTTCAGGCGAACATGAATGCGCGGGGACGCGGCCGCCATGCGATCGAACATCCGATGATAGCCGTCGCGGGGCAGCGCTTGAAACTGCTCCTGCAGGTAGCGATCGTCGCGATTCGTGCGAATCGGAATCCGTCCACACACCGAGGCGTCGAGTTCGCGCGGATGACGGTGCCATTGCTTGAGCGTGTAGCCCTCGAAGAATTTCCGGTAAAGGTCCCATCCCACCTGCGAAACGATGACTTCCTCCGAATTGCGGGGTTCGGCAATCGGCACGCGCACTCTTTCCAGGTAGGCGGTGAATTCCTCGGTGGTGGCGGGCTGGCCGATCAACTGCTCGTACGTGTTGAGATTGATCGGAAACTGCCAGAGACGACCGCCCGTATGGCTGAGGATGCGGTACTCGACCGGCTGCCAGGCGGTGAAGTTCGATAGGTATTCCACGATCCGCGGCGCGTTGGTCCGAAAATAGTGCGGACCGTAGGGATGAATCAGCACCCCGGCGGAATCATATTTGTCGTGGGCGTTGCCGCCGAGATGGGAGCGGCGCTCGACCACGAGGCAGGTGCGATTGAGTTGGGTGGCGAGGCGCTCCGCCAACACCAGTCCGGAAAATCCGGCACCGACAATCAGGTAGTCGTATTCAGGCATCGACGAGTGCGGAGGGGGTGTCGGAGGGCGGACACCCACCCGGCATCAAGGTATCGAATAGCAACTGGGCGCGTTTTTCCCAAGTGTGGTTGGCGGCCAGGGCACGGGCCGCGGCAACGGTCGAGGCGGGTAGTTCAGGTTCGGCAGCGATGCGGTCAAGCGCGCCGGCAACGGCGCGAGCGTCCTCGCAAACATGAAAGGTGTTGGTCGGATAAATTTCCGTGAGCCAGCGATTGTTGCAGAGGATGGGGCGTGCGGCCGCGATATACTCGAGTAACTTGGCCGGTAGCATCGCGGCTGCCACCCCTGGAGCGTAGAGCAAGACAAGCGCGTCTGCGTGCTGGAGGATAGCTGGGAGCGCGGCGTGGGCGACTGCGGGAACGTGAGTCACCCGGCCCGACGCGAGGATCTCCTCCCATGTTGCGTGGTTTTCGGGTGCTAGTCCAATTCGGCCGACAAAATAGAAACGCCAACCGTGCGCCAAGGTGATGACTTCGCGGATAAGCGCAAAGTCGATTCGGTTGTCCACTGTGCCGGTGAAGATCGCGGCTCGCTCGCCGGCAATCCTGCCGGGCAGCCACGCCGGGCGTGGTTGGGACTCGGCGCAGGCCTGCACAAAATCGGCAGCGACGCCATTTGGAAGCTCAAGGACCTTGCCGTTATGCGCCGCTCGGGCGGCGCGGCCAATCGCGGTGCCGTTGGCGAAAACTACATCAGTCCGGTCCATTAGCCGCCGATAGGCTGTTTGAGGAATCGAAGGGTACCACGGCATTTCCGGCCACGGATCTTCCATATCAGCGGCTATTCGCTCCCACGAGACGAGATCGAGCAACCCCCTTGCCGGAGGTCGGGAGGTTAACAACCACAACGACTGGCCGAGTTTTTTTCGCCGCGTCAGATCGCAGTGCAATTGCTTGTAGTCCGATTTCTCGCGATCGACTCTGACAAGTGGGTTCCAGTGTCTCCACGTGTAATGCCAGAGACCGGGAGCGAGCACGTCACAACGGCTGTAACGAAACACCGGAAGTAACCACGACCACAGTCGCGAGGGGCGAGCATTGACTGATTGGCGGAACCGCCACAGCCAAAATCGCCAACCGGGTTCGATTGGCAGATCATTGCAATCCAAGTAAAGCACGTCCGCGTGGGCAGACAAAGCCTGCGCCAGCGGTTGCGCCCGGTTCCATGAAGAATTCCAATCCCAAGGAGCTTGGTAGACGAGGCAGGGCCGACGCGGATTCACGAGTCAGAATTGCGATGAGAGCCGCGTTGATGAGCAGTCGCAATTTTCGCAGCGAGACTTCGAGGGCCTCGGATGGCTTGGCCGGATCCCGCCATTTAACTTACCATGATCCATCATTTCGGATATTTGAGAATTGCCCCCGCGCTGGTGGATATCCTCAGTGCCGCGACTACGGTGCCGTCAGGCCGCTATTTGTGCGATACCTATCCGGCCATCCGTTGCGATGGTGATCAGGCCGAGTTGCGGCAAATTTTCGAAAACGTCCTTAATTTCGTTCCAGTTGGCGTCGACATCATCGAATACGATGATCCCACCGGGTCGCATCAACGGCTTCAACTGATGGATCTCTTCGATCAAGTATGAGGCTTGGTGGTTGCCATCTACTACAGCGAGATGAAAAGTTTTCGGAAGGATCTTGCCGAGATTTAGGAGGGTCTGCTCGCATGCCGACTCATTGGCGAATGCTAATCCAGGATGGTAGCTTTCGAAGGTCACACCATCATTACTTACGCTCTTAACACCGGAGTACCCGGCGATGAGCATGGTATTCCGTTGCAAGCCGCAGGCACAGAGCAGCGCCGCCACATGTTCTTGCGGGTTGGAAACCCCCCGGTGGGGCACATTGGGATCAATCGCCACTACGAGTGAATTCTTGTGGTGCTGCCGGCAGGCTTCTGCGACATACGCCAGAGAGACTCCCACGAAGTTCCCAATATGCAAAGCGTATACAGGGACGGCCGAGGGAACGAGCGTGCTTATTTGCTGATGTAGAAATGACAGGGATGCTGTGGGAATACTGCCTGCGATCAGGTGTTGGTCCGGAACGCCGCGCGCCAGCAGAAACTCCGCTACCTGGTTGCGATCCATGCCGTTAATTCCGCGTCCACCAGTCAAGTCGATGGTGTCCGCGATCGCCAAGACTCGCTTCCGGGTTTCGTGAAAACGGGTTCGATCAGGCGGGGGATCGGGGATTGCTGCCGATGGAGGGAATTTCCGAAACAATGCTTTCCGCCTTAGTTCCACAATGCCGTGGGGAACGATGAACTTTATTAACCGGCGAATGAATTTCATGGGAGATCGTCCAAGCGAGACCACGAAAGAGGGTAGTATAAATCTCCCCAACGAATATCATCGGGTATGTTGGGGTCCGCGGTTCCTGCAATTTCGAAGAGCGGTAGATGATGGATCACATCGTAAAAAGTGCTCTTGTCGGGTGAAAAAAGGGCGATGGAAACCGCGTAGTGTCCGCGCCGGAGTGTAGGCTGGAGCAATTCTATGCGGAATCGATGTTTCCCCAGAGTGGAAACCGGTTGCGATACGTCTCCCAAATGGGTGGTAAATAAGGCTTGGTGGCGGCCGTTTTCGATCACGATCCCGGCGTCGACGGGTTGACTGACTAGCAATTCGATTTGCAGGCAGACGCGGAATTTCTCGCCTTGGCGGAAGACTCCGGCTTCTCGGCCCAAGCGGGTTTCAGTCCAAATCTTTTGGATGCGCGCCAGCTCGGACGTCGGAGAAACCCGAAAATTATCGATTTGGGACAGTCCGATCCGGCCGTCGCCCAGATACTTGGCCGCCACGTTCTCCGTCGGACCATCGGCGTGGACGAGTCCATTTCGTAGGTAGATGCAGCGCTTGGTGAGCCGATCCACGGCTTCCATATTGTGGCTCACGAAAAGCACCGTTCGGCCTTGCTGTCCGGCTATGCTCTGAATCTTGCCGAGACACTTGTCTTGGAATCGACTGTCCCCCACCGCGAGCACTTCGTCGATGATCAGGATTTCCGGATCGAGATGGGCCGCGACGGCGAAGGCCAGCCGCACCCGCATGCCGCTGCTGTAGTGCTTCACCGGCGTGTCGATGAATTTTTCGACCTCAGCGAACGCAACGATCTCGTCGAATTTCGCCGCGATCTCGGCGTGCCTCATCCCCAGGATGGCGCCGTTGAGAAAAACGTTCTCGCGGCCGGTGAGATCGGGATGAAAACCCGTGCCGACCTCCAGGAGCGATGCCACCCGGCCGCGCAACCGAACGCGTCCCGAAGTTGGCTCCGTGATGCGCGAGAGGATCTTCAGCAGTGTGGACTTTCCGGCTCCGTTGCGGCCGATGATGCCGACAACCTCGCCGGGCTGGACGTTGAAACTGACGTCGCGCAGTGCCCAGAACTCGTTGACGTCAGGCGCCGGCTGCTCGCCGCGCAGTTTCTTTCCGAGCCGCCGAAGATCCTCGCTCAGAGTCGTCGCTCCCACGACGCCGAGGCGGTAGCGTTTCGACAGGTTCTCGACCTCGATGATGGAGTGGCTCATGCCGTCAAAAATTCCGGAATGGAGCGTTCCAAGGCCGTTCGGCCGGGCCGGTCTTTTGGAAACAGGTCAGTTGGCTGGCCTTCAGAAGTCGCAGTAGTTGGACCTTGGCCCCGTCGATGATTCCCGGCCGATAGAGGTGACGCAGGCTCACGGGTTGGAAATGCCCGCGGAGATTGGCCCGGATAAAAGCGATGACTTTGCGGACATCGGGGAGCGTCGAGTCGTCGAACAGCACGAGGCCACCGGCGGACAGCAGTCGACTGACATAGTAGAAATCGACAAAGGCGTCTTCGAAGAGGTGCGAACCATCGATGTAGGCCAGATCGATGGAGTTCCCTTCGCTGGGCAATTTTGGCAACGCCTCGGAGGAGAATTCCGGGAGGTGGCGGACCCGGTCGCCGAGATGGGCGGACGCGAGCAGTTCGAGGCCGGCATGGTCCCAGACTGTGGCTTGAAACGGATCGATTGCGATGTGGCGTGGTTCTCCACCCGCGTGGCGGGCGTGATGATGGGCGAACACCAGGGTCGAGGCTCCGAACGCCAGCCCAACTTCCAATGTGCGCTGGGGTTGACGGTCATCGAGCAGCAGTTGGAGCAGGATCAGATTCGCCGTCGTGCTGGCAGCCGCGATGTCGCGAAATAATTTGCCGGTTCGACCGGTCGTGCTCCCCGCTGCCAGGAGCGCTTGCAGGGCCGGCGGCAGGATTTCTGGTCCCGATGCGAGCGCGGGTTTCAGCCATTTTCTCATTTCCGACTTTAGGCTACGTCAACCACGGTGCGCTCCGCCCTGGAAAACGCGGACAAACCCAACAGGAGCATGATCAGCGTGGTTGCCCATGCGCCGGCGGCGAGCGCTGGCGTCCATGAACTGTACCCGAGGAGTGCCAGCTTCATGGCCTCGGCGGGCGCGGTCATCGGATTGAGCACCGCCACCCACCGCCAGCTGGCTTCGGTCGAGATCATCGAAAGCGGATAAACGATCGGAGTGCCGTAAAACCAAAGTTGCAGCATTACGGGCAGCACGTGCTGCAGATCGCGGTACTTGCCAGTCGCCGCGGCGAGAATGCTGCCGACGCCGAGTGACAGCAGCATGATTTGTAGCTGCGCCATTATGATCAGGCCTACTGCGATGAGGGCAGGAGTTTGGGGATGAAATTTGAAGTCCGTGAATACCCGATAGTACATCCAGAGGCCCCCAAACGTCACGAACTGCAGCCCGAGAGCGGCAAGGTTGCCGAACATCTGCGACAGAGGGATGGTTAGACGGGGGAAATAGATCTTGCCGAAAAGGTGGGCATTAGAGGTGAACGTGCCGGCGATGGCCGGCATGGTTTGGGCGAAATAGGTCCAAGAAAGCAGCCCTCCCAAATAAAAAAGTGCAGGAGGCACATGCTCGGTCGGCAACCGGGCGATGCGGCCAAAGACCACCGTAAAGACCGAGGTCATCAGCAAGGGCTGTAGAACAAACCAAAGCGGCCCCAATAGCGTTTGCCGATATTTGGTGGAAAAATCTCGACGCACGAATTGCCAGAACAGATCGCGATATTCCCATAACTCCTTCCAACGCAATCTTAACCAGCCGTGCGATGCCTCGATCACGACCTCGGGTCGCGAATTTGAATCTGATAATTCTTCAGTCATCTGTTCCGAAGTCCGCTTACCGAACGAAGCTTCGCACCGTCGCTTCCCGTGGCAAAGCAACATTTCGTAGGGAATGAATTACCTGCACTCGTTGCACAGATTAGGGTTTATACCCTAGTGATGGGAAGTCTAAAGCGGCTGCCGACAAGGCCTAAATTGACGCCCATCGGGGCGTTACAGACATACAGATCGGCCAATTTCGAATGCATTTTCATGCGAGAAGAGTTTTTCGACCAGGCACAGGCCTAAATCCAACGCGGTCCCCGCTCCGCGAGAGGTCACGATGTGTCCGTCAACCACGACCGTTTCGCTGCCGAGGATGTGCGCCAGCTCGTCGGCGACCGAAAAATGCGCGGTGGGCCGGCGCCCCCCATAACCCCGCATCCTGCAACACCGTCGGTGCGGCGCAGATCGCTGCGATCCACCGGTTCGATTCATGTTGGCGCCGGAGGAGAGTGCGGACGCGTGAATCGGCGCGGAGGGGCTTTACGCCGGGGCCACCGGGAAGAAACAGGCAGTCGAAGGCTTTTGCCTCCACGGCGCCAACGGTGTGTCGGCATGCAGCGTGATGCCGCTGCGCCCGGTAACGTGGATACCCGCGTCGAGCGAGGCCACCGTTACTTCTGCCTCCACGCGTCGTGGGAGATCGATGGGGGTGATCGCTTCGATTTTCTCAAATCCTTCCGTAAGGATTGCGAGAACGGTTGGAATGATATGATTTGAACACGCATGGTCGCTGAGACACACGAAAATTTTGCGGGAAAGCGTCTCATCGTTTTTGGCTGCGGCTATATCGGGGGAGAAATTGCACTTCAGGCCGTGGCGCGGGGCATGCGGGTGACCGGCCTCACCCGCAATCCGGTTAAGGCGGAGGTTTGGCGGAAGTCCGGGATCGAGATGATCATCGCCGATCTTGCCGCGCGCGGCTGGCACGAAGACATTGCCGGTGGCGCCGACTTCGTTTTGAACTGCGTCAGTTCGGGTGGTGGCGGGATCGCCGGCTACCGGCGCAGCTACGTTGAGGGAATGGATTCCGTGCTTACGTGGGCGCGGGACCGAGGAGCGGTGGGGACGATGGTCTACACGAGTAGTACTTCGGTCTATCCTCAGGATGGGGGCGTGACGGTCGACGAGCACGCGCCGGCGGGTGGCGACGAACGCGCCGATGTCTTACTCGCCGCTGAGACCCGGCTCCGCCAAAATGGAGCTGCTTGCCTGCGGTGGTTTCTGCTGCGACTCGCGGGTATCTACGGACCGGAACGACACCATCTCCTCGAGCAAGTGCGCTCAGGTGAAATTTGGGGGAGGGGAGAGCCTCGCCTGAATCTCGTGCACCGTGACGACATCACTGCTGCGGTCTGGGCGTGTTTCAGTGCGTCCCCGGCAATTGCTAATCAAATTTTCAATGTGGCGGACGACGGTGCGAGGCCCAAGGCGGAGGTCGTTGCCTGGCTGGCTGCCCGCTTGGGGGCGCCGGCCCCCCGTTTCACGGGGGTTCCGGGAGCAGGCAGGCGGCCAGTCGCTCCTGATCGGATCATCGCCAACGCCAAACTGAAAGCCGCCCTCGGATGGCAGCCGCGCTATCCCACTTTTCGCGAAGGCTACGATAGTTTGTTGTCGCGTTAGCTTCGTCCCATTCTCTCAACTTTCACTTCAACCCTCAACTCTCTCCTTTTCATGGCCGGTCTAGGCAAACTCGTAAAACAAGCTCAGAAAATGCAACGTGGCATCGAGGCGCTTCAGGCGCAGCTCGATGCGCGGGTGATCGACGTCACGACGGGCGGCGGTGCCGTCAGAATCAAGGTGAGCGGGAGCGGCAAGTTTATGTCGCTCGCCTTGGATCCCGAATTTTTGAAAGAGGACGCCAAGCTGGTGGCCGATTCGATTCTGGCCGCTTTCCAAGACGCCGCCCGACAGGCGAAGGAATATCACGAGGCGGAAATGCAGAAAGTGACGGGCGCATTTCAATTGCCGGGAATGATGTGAACGCCGGTTCGCGAAAGACCGATTGGGTTGCGCGGCGGCTCGAAGCGAGGGCGCAACCATGACGCCCGCGTTCGAAAGGTTGCAAAAGCACCTCAAGCAACTTCCCGGAGTCGGGTTTCGGTCGGCCGAGCGGATTGCGCTGCACTTGCTGGTGGAGAAGCCGGGCCGATTGCCGGCGCTCGTGGCGGCGCTCCAGGAGGCCGCCCAGACCGTGCGCCGTTGCACGCGCTGCGGAAACCTGGCGGAGTCGGACGACTGCGGGATCTGTGCCGACGAGAGGCGGGATCGCTCGGTCGTGTGCATTGTCGAGCATGTCCCGGATCTGGTGGCCCTCGAACGCAGCGGGGCCTACCGCGGGACCTATCATGTGTTGCACGGGAAGCTCTCGCCGATCCACGGTGTGGCGCCCGACGACCTCAATCTCGCGTCGTTGCGGGCGCGCATCGAATCCGGAGCGGTGCGGGAATTGATTCTGGCGCTGCCGAATGACGTGGAGGGTGAGGCCACCTGCCACTATCTTACCGAGAACGTGACCAAGGTCCGCGACCTGAACGTGACGCGCATCGGATTTGGTCTGCCGAGTGGAGGCGGGGTGCTCTATGCCGATTCAGTTACGTTGAAGAGCGCGCTCGAAGGGCGGCGGGCGTATTCGTGATTGCGACGAGCGACATTCCTGTTTTCTTCGCCGACGTTGCTTTTTGCGGGCGTAGTATAGTGGTTATCACATGTGCTTCCCAAGCATGGAACCCGGGTTCGATTCCCGGCGCCCGCACCAACTTTCCCGTCCGGATCACGCGGAGGCACACGCCTCGCGACCGGCGATTTTGCATTTGCGCTGGCCGGAACGGGCGTTACGACTGCTGATCGCATCCATTCAACCCCATAATCAGCCAATGAAATCAATCGTCACGATCGCAGTTCTCTCCCTGTTCGCCGCCGGCCTGACCTTTGGAGCCGAAGGCAAGAAAGCCTCCAGCGAAGCCAAGCCCGGAAAATGCTGCGTGGCGGCCAAGAAGGACGGCAAGACCTGTGCCCATCCCTGCTGCGTTGAAGCCGCCAAAGCCGGCAACAATTGCACAAAGTGCGGTGGCTCCGGCGCTCTCGCGAAGAAGTAAGGGGCCGGGTTGCCGGCTTAATTCCAATCGAAATCTTTCAGCCGCGCGTCATACGACGCGCGGCTTTTTTTTGCCCCCCTTCGGGGCGTCCCGGTCAACCCTCCCGGCCTTGTTACCGAACGTCACGCGGGACGTTTGTGACGGGCCCGGTGCGGGTTGCGGGGGCGGCCTAAACCCCGGCTTCAATCCGCTCGGCGCTGAGATTACGCCAGCGATTGAGCACGCGGCGATAGATGTCGTCGGGAGCCAGGCCATAGCTGGCCCGGAGCTGGTCCACGTTTGTGCCGTGCTCGACAAACTTGTCGGGCCAACCGATTCGTTCCACCGCAGTGGGGCAATCGCCTTCCTGCAACGCTTCGAGCACGGCACTGCCGAAGCCTCCGGCGAGGACGTGGTCTTCCATCGTGACCAGGAGCGGAATGCACGCGGCGTGGCTGAGGAGGAGTGCGCGGTCGAGCGGCTTGACGAAGCGGGCGTTGACGACGCCCACGGAGAGATTTTCTTCCAGCGCCAGACGGGCGGCCAGCTTCAGGGCGTCGTGCACCATGTTGCCCAGTGCCCAGATCATGATGTTGGAACCCTCCCGCAGCACCTCGGCATGGCCCACGGGGAGCGTGGCCGGATGCTCCTTCACCTTCACGCCGGGGCCGGCGCCCCGCGGATAGCGGATGAATCCCGGTCCGGGGAGCTGCAGCGAGGTGTGCAACATGTCGACCAGCTCGTCCTCGTCCTTGGGCTGCATGACGACGACGTTTGGCACGCAGCGGAGGTAGGCGAGGTCGAACAGGCCATGATGGGTGGGCCCGTCGTTGGGCGAGAGGCCCGCACGGTCCATGCAGAAGGTCACCGGCAGGTTTTGGAGCGCCACATCATGGATCACCTGGTCGTAAGCGCGTTGTAGGAACGTTGAGTAGATGGCGCACACCGGTCGAAACCCCTTTGTGGCCATGCCCGCGGCGAAGATCACCGCGTGCTCCTCGGCGATACCGACGTCGAAAAACTGCCGCGGAACCTCCTTGGCGAGATGGGACAAGCCGGTCCCGCTCGGCATCGCGCCGGTGATGCCGACGATACGGGCATCGGCCTGGGCGAAACGCGTGATCGCCTCACCGAAGACATCCTGGTAATTTTTTCCGGTTGGAGAGGCGCTGCTCTTGCTTTCCCCGGTGGTGGGATCGAACGGCGAAGCGCCGTGGAATTTTTCCGGATGCTGGATGGCGGCCTCCAGCCCCCGGCCTTTTTTCGTGAGCACGTGGATCAAGACCGGCACGTCGCAGTGCCGGGCGAATTCCAGGTTCTTTTGCAGTGCCTCGAGATCGTGGCCGTCCACGGGGCCGAGGTACCTCAGGCCGAATTTTTCGAACAGCGACGACTCGACGAAGAAATCCTTCGTTTCCCGCTTCCATTTGGTGTAAACCCGATTCATCTCCACGCCGGCCGGGAAGCTCTTGAAAAACGCCTGGATGTCGTGGTGCAGCTTGTTGTAGGTCGGGCTCGTGCTGATGCGGTTGAGGTAGTGGGAAATCGCCCCGACGTTCTTCGCGATCGACCATTCGTTGTCGTTCAGAATAACGATCAAGCGCTTGGTCGAGCTCACGACGTTGTTGAGCGCCTCCAGCGTGATGCCGCAGGTGAAGGCGGCGTCGCCGCACAACGCGATCACGTGCTCCTGTGTGCCCCGGAGATCCCGCGCGGTCGCCATCCCCAGGGCGGCGGACAAGGCGGTGCCGGCATGACCGGCCCCGAACGGATCGTGCGCGCTTTCGCTGCGGTACAAAAACCCGCTCGCCCCGCCGGTATGGCGCAATTTCCTGAAAAACTCCCCGCCCCGGCCGGTGAGGAGCTTGTGCACGTATCCCTGGTGGGCGACGTCGAAGACAAATTGATCGGTGGGCGAATCGAACACCCGGTGCAACGCGAGCGTGAGTTCGACGACGCCGAGATTGGGCCCGATATGGCCGCCGCTTTTCGCCGTGACGGCGATGAGTTCCTGGCGGATTTCCTCCGCGAGTTGCGGCAGCTGCCCGGGGGCAAGCGCCTTGACGTCCTGGGGGCCGCGAATCGTTTCGAGAATACGCACGGGAACCGGTTCGGAGGGAGGATTCATCAGTAGCGGTGAAGGAGCGCAAAGCGCTCAGGCCTCGCGCTCGGTCTCGAATTTTTCGAAACCGAGCGTGCCGTCTTTTTGTTTCTTAAGTTGTTCGATCTTGAGTTCGGCGTCTTTCAACCGGGCTTCGCAGATTTTGAGCAACTTCGTGCCATCCTCGAACTTGGCGAGGAGCTCGGCGAGCGGCACCTCGCCCGATTCCATCGATTCGACGATGGTTTCGAGCCGGCCAAGGGCGGCTTCGAAGGAAAGTTTGGCTTTGGTTGCTTCCACGGCGGCACACGATGCGCCGGCAATCCGGCATTTCAAACAATCTTTGACCCGGCCGGCGGATCCACGCCGGGGCCAGCTTTTCGTTGCCCGGATCGAAAAAGCCGTTCGACTGCTGCGATGTCGTCCGTGCTTTGGATCACCGCGCTATTGCTGGCTCTGCGCCTCGTCGCCGATCTCATCCTCGCCGCCCTGAATCGCGGCGAAGTGCGGCGGCACGCCGCGGCGCCGCCGCCGGCGGCGCGGGCCATCATGGATGAGGCGACCTATGCGAAAGCCGTCGCCTACACGCTCGCGAAGTCGCGCTTTGCGATGGTCACGGAAATATTCGATACGCTGGTCCTCGCCCTGGTGCTGTTCGGCGGCATCCTGCCCGTGTTGTTTGACCACGCGGCGGCTTGGGGCGAACCGGACGCGATTTGGTCGCGGGTGCTGTTCATCCTGGCGGCTGGGTTGCTCTTGTCGCTGCCGTCGCTGCCGTTCGAATGGTGGGAGCAGTTCCGCCTTGAGCAGAAATTCGGTTTCAACCAGAGCACGGCCGGACTGTGGATTTCCGACAAAGTCAAGGGCGTGGCCCTTTTGATCGTGATCGGTTTTCCCCTGCTCTGGGCGCTGTTGGCGCTGGTGCGGTGGGCCGGCGGCGCCTGGTGGATCTGGGGGTTCGCGCTCGTGTTCGGGTTTCAGCTGCTGATGTTGATCCTTTATCCCAAATTGATCCTGCCGTTGTTCAACAAGCTGACGCCGCTGCCGGCCGGCGAGTTGCGCGACCGGCTGATGGCCCTCGGGGAGCGCACCGGCTTTCGGGCCACGACGATCGAGGTGATCGACGGTTCAAAACGATCCGGTCACTCCAATGCCTACTTCACCGGCTTTGGGCGGTTCCGGCGGATCGTTCTTTTCGACACGTTGATCGCGCAGCTGACGGCGGAGGAACTCGAGGCGGTGTTGGCCCACGAGATCGGCCACTACCGCCGGGGGCACATTCCGAAGATGATCGCCTTGTCCGCGGCGATGTTGCTCGGAGGGTTTGCCGTCATCGCCTGGCTGGCGCGGAGCCCCTGGTTCAATCGCGGATTCGGTTTCCCGCCCGGCGAGATCGCCCCGTCGCTGCTGCTTTTCGGGCTGCTGAGCGGCTTGCTGACGTTTTGGTTTTCACCCCTGATGAACCTGCTTTCGCGCCGGCACGAATTTGAGGCCGACGCCTTCGCCCGCGAGGCGGTGCGGGGACCGGCGCCGATGGTTGGCGCGTTGCGGAAACTCGCCCAGAAAAATCTCAGCAATCTCACTCCGCACCCATGGTTCAGCGCCTTTTTCTATTCGCATCCGACCCTGGTCGAACGCGAGGCGGCCCTGTTGGCGGCAGCTCGTGCCGGCGGGAGATAGCGATGAACGGGCGGCGCGCTTTCCTCGCCCTGAGCCTGGGCTTGTTCGCGTGGGGCGCGGTTTTGCGGGGAGGGGAAACGCTCGTCGTCGCCACCTACAACATCGAAAATTACGGGCCGGCGAACCGGATGACCGAGGCCGGCTACCGGAAGGACTATCCCAAACCCGAGGCGGAAAAGCAGGCGTTGCGCCGGGTGATTCGCGGCCTGAATGCCGATGTGCTCGTGCTTCAGGAGATGGGCGGCGAGCGGTACCTGGAGGAGTTGCGGCGCGACCTGAGGACCGAAGGACTCGATTATCCGCACGTCGCGCTGGCAAACGCCGCCGACGCCGACCGGCATGTGGCGTTGCTTTCCAAACGAGCCCTGAAAGCCGTGACCACGCACCGCGATTTGCAATTTTCGTATTTGGGCGGGAAGGAATGGGTAAAGCGCGGCCTGCTCGAGGCGACGGTCTCGACCCCAGCCGGCGACCTGACCTTGTTTGCCCTGCACTTGAAAAGCCGGTTTACCGAACGGCCGGACGATCCTCTTTCGGCGATCCGGCGTGCCGGCGAGGGAACTGCGATCCGCGATCGCGTGCTGGAGCGATTCCCCCGGCCGGCGGCGGCCCGTTACCTTATTCTGGGGGACTGTAATGACGGCCGGACCAGCCGGGCGGTCGGGCACCTGCAGAAACGAGGCAAGACCGAGGTTGCCCACCTGCTTCCGGCGGTCGATTCGCGGGGTGAACTCTGGACCCACGCGTTCCGGCGCGAGGAAAGCTATTCGCGGGTTGATCAGATTCTGGTTTCACCCGGCTTGCGGCCGGCGGTGAGCGACGGCATGGCGCGCATTTTCGACGGCGACGGCGTCCGCGAGGCCAGCGATCACCGTCCGGTGGTGGTCCTGCTGAAGCTGGGCGAAGACCGCTAGGCCTCCTCCGGGATCGCCGGCATCCCGGCTACCGTGGCGCGACGGTGACGGGAACGGTGACTTCGCCTGAGCCAAAGCCCTTGAGAAACAGATTGCCGCTGCCGGCCTTTCCCCCTTCGACCGTGATTGAAACGGTCGTCTGTCCCTGCGGCACGATCACCTCGGGCATGATGACGCTTTCAGGCACATCGGTGGTGACGTCGAGCAGGGTTCCACCGGGAGGCGCGGCATTCGGCAGGGTGAAGGTCAGCATCTGGCGGGCTCCCGCCTGGAGATTCAACGAAAGCGGAAACACGGTTACGCTGCTCGGGTCGATGCGGAAGGTGCCGACCGGAGAATTGCCGGCGGCGCTGTTGAGCGTCACCTGATAGTTCCGATTGGCGGCGAGGGGCGGGACGAAAAAGCTGATGGCGTTGGGAGACTCGAAAACCGTGCGCGCCGGACCGCCGCTGAAATTGATGGCGTCTTGCGGGGTAAAGCCACGACCGAGGACGCTGATGCGCGCGCCGACCGGGCCGCGGTTGACCTCCAGAGAAAGGACGTAGCGGCGGACAATTCTGACATGGGAGACATCGGTGTAGGTCTCGTGCGGAGTCATCGTGCCGTTACCTTCGATGCTGTAGTTGACGAGGAAGTAGTACGCCACCTCTTCGCGGCCCGCTGGCAATTGATATTCGAAATCGTAAAGCCCTTCGCCGATGGGGGTCTGCTTCATCGCATAACTCTGGCCATCGACGACAATGTGCGGCGCCACCGTGGCGGAAGGGATGGTGTTGGAACGTGGCGTGACTCGCAGGCTGAACGTGTAGATCTGGGAGGGATTCTCCGGCATCGACGTCGGCGTGAGATTGGTCAGCGTGACGGTTTCGCAGCCCGCCAGAAGGGCGAGACCGGCCAGCGATGCCAGCCAGGCGATAATTTTTCTCGCGGGAGAAATTCGGTTGATGTCCATTTTGTGCTAGAGTGAGAACCAGACGGATTAAAACGCGTTACTAATGAGCGGCCTACCTACAGAGCAAGCCAAAGCTGAGACGGCAACCCCGCTCGGGCTCTATGTGCATGTGCCGTTTTGCGCGTCGACGTGCGACTTCTGTGCCTTCTACCAGACCAAGCCGACCGCGGAGCGGGTGCAACAGTTCCTGCAGACCGTCGCCCGGGAAGCGGAACTGGTCGCCGAGGCGCGGCCGGTCAGCACCGTGTTTTGGGGTGGGGGAACCCCCGGTCTGCTCGCCCCGTGCGACCTGGCCCGCCTGGCGGAGATCGTGCGGGCGCGCTGCGGCGGGACGCCACTGGAATGGACGGTGGAACTCGCTCCGGGATCTGTGACCGCCGCGCGTCTCGTCGTGCTGCGCGAGGCGGGGGTGACCCGTATCTCGATGGGGGTACAGAGTTTTCAACCGGCACTGCTGGATGCGCTGGGCCGCCAGCACAGCCGGGAACAGATCTACCGCGCCTATGACCTGGTTCGGAGCGCCGGGTTTCCGGTCGTCAATCTGGACCTGATGTTTGCGCTCCCGGGCCAGACCGAGGCGGAGTGGGCGGCCGACGTCCGCGAGGCGGTGGCGCTGGCGCCGGATCATCTTTCGACCTATTGCCTGACGTTCGAGGAAGACACCGCCCTGTGGGTGAAACTTTCCCAAGGCCGGGTGAAGCTGGATTCCGACCATGAAGCGCGGCTCTACGAAGCCACGTGGGCGCAACTCGCCGAGCTCGGCTATGCGCAATACGAGATCTCCAATTTTTCCCGTCCCGACCGGCGCTGCCTGCACAACCTCAACACCTGGCGGATGCACGAATGGATCGGCCTCGGGCCCTCCGCGGCGTCGCAGCACGGCGGATGGCGCGGAGCCAACGTCGCCGACCTAGACCAATGGTTCGCCCACGTGGCCGCGGGCGAGCGAGTGACGGAGGACCGGGTGGCGCTTTCGCCGGCGCTGCTCGCCGAGGATGCCCTGATCTTTGGCGTGCGGATGAATGAAGGCGTCGATCTGGCGCGGTGGCGCGTGCGGGCGCCCGGGGTCCCTTGGGCCGCGGTCGAGGATATGATCACGACACTGAGCGACGGTGGTTTGCTGGTCCGTGAGGGTTCCCATGTTCGGCTGACCCATCGCGGCCGGCTGGTGGCGGACTCGGTGGGCACGGAAATCATGGCGGCGTTCGAGCCGGTCGGGAAACCCGCATGAGAACGTGGCAGCTCCGTGGCCCCGCGGGAAACAGCTCCCCGGCCCGAGGCGCGTCCGGCAGGGTCCCGACGCGAGGCTGGCCCACCGCTGTGGGAGGAGTCTTGACGCTGCTTTTCTTTCTGGTGGTTCCGCTCACCGGTAACGGCGCGGAGCACGCGCTGGTATTCCAGACCGATTTTGGGCTGAAAGATGGTGCGGTCGCGGCGATGCGCGGCGTGGCGGTGGGGGTGGATCCGCGGATCGTGATCCATGATCTGAGCCAAGAAAACACTCCCTTCAACATCTGGGAGGGGGCCTATCGCCTGAAACAGGCTGCACCCTTTTGGCCGAAGGGCACGGTCTTCGTTTCCGTGATCGACCCCGGAGTCGGCACAGCGCGGAAGTCGATCGTGGCGAAAACGGAATCCGGACACTATTTTGTCACCCCCGACAACGGCACGCTCACCTTGGTGGCGGAGGAACTGGGTCTCGCCGCGGTCCGAGAGATCGATGAGACACGCCACCGCCGGGAGGGCTCGAATCGGTCTTACACGTTTCATGGCCGCGACATTTTTGCCCTCGTCGGTGCGCGCCTCGCGGCCGGTGGGCTGGCTTTTGAGGACGTGGGGCCGGTGCTCGGGTCCAAGATCGTGTTGCTGGCCCACCCGCAGCCCCGGCGCGAGGGCGACACCCTCGTCGGCACCATTCCCTTTCTCGATTTTCAATTTGGCAACGTCTGGACGGACTTGAACGAAAGCCTCTTCGCGCAGCTCGCCCCGAAAATCGGCGAGTCGTTCCGGGTCACGATTTCCCGGGAAGATCGGACCGTGTTTACCGGAGTGCTGCGGTACGCCCGAACGTTCGGCGACATGGCGGAAGGTGCTCCGTTGCTTTATCTCAATGGTTTGATGCATGTCTCCTTCGCCCTGAGCCGGGGCGATTTCGCCCGGACGCACGGGATTGCGTGTGGAGTGGATTGGAACGTGCGGGTGGAAAAAAATAAGCCGTGACCAAGCTTTCATTCGTACTTTTTTTTCTCGCGGCCAGCCTGACCGGCTGCCGGACGGTGGATTCGACGGAGGCCGTCAGCCAGGTGGTGCCGCGCTTTTTTTTGGAATCCAGCGATCCCCGCGCCATGACCATCCGGCTGCCCCAGAGTGGAGTGCAGGTGGCGATCAGTACCAAACCGGTCTTTACAGAGCACGATTTGACCGGGGTCGACCTCGCTCAAGTCGAACTCGGCAAGTGTCTTTTGTTTCAGCTTACGCCGGCGGCCGGGCGCGACCTCTACCGTATGTCTGGATCGAACCAAGGGCGACGGCTCGTGCTGTTGGTTGATGGCCAACCGGTGGGGGCGCGCCGGATGGACGGACCCCTGACCGGCGGGATGATCTTTATTTTTGTCGAACTGCCGGATGATCGGCTGGCCGGGTTGGTGACCGAACTGAAAACGAATCTGGCGCGGCTCCAGCGCGCCGCGGCCCGCAAGGCATGAACAGCATCCGGATTTTGATCACCGGCTTTTTGGGGTGGGCCGGCTTGTCCGCCGCGGAGCGCATCGAATTCGTCTGGCCGACCCCCAATCCCGCGTGGGCGGCGCGCCAGCCGGGTCGGGATTATTTGCAGCATGCGGGTTCGGGCGATCCGGAGTCGGGCGGTTTCGGCGGCGTGCGCAGCGGGGGGGGACAGTTTCACGAGGGCATCGACCTGAGAGCCGTGACGCGCGATCGTCGGGGCGAGCCGCTCGACAGCGTGTTTGCGGCGATGGACGGTGTGGTGCGCCATGTCAGCGCCTCGGCGGGGGACAGCAGCTACGGGCGCTACGTGGTGCTCGAGCATCCCGGTGCGATGCCGGCGGTGTATTCGCTTTACGCCCATCTTGCCCGCATCGCGCCCGGGCTGAAGGAAGGCGATCGGGTGACGCGCGGCCAGACCATCGGCACGATGGGGCATAGCTCGGGCGGCTACATGATTCCCAAGGACCGGGCGCACCTGCATTTCGAGATTGGCGTGGCGGTGACCCGTGATTTTCAAGCGTGGTACGACCGGCAGAAATTCGGGAGTCGCAACGACCATGGCATGTGGAACGGGATGAATTTGATGGGCGTCGATCCGCTGGCGCTGTTCGAGGACTGGCGGGCGAAACGGGTGAACACCGTACAGGATTATTTCGCTCGCATGGAAACCGTCGTCCGCGTGCGGGTGGCCGTCCGCCGCACGCCGGATTTTGTGACGCGCTATCCGTCGTTGCTGACCAGGGAAATGCCGATGGGGCCGGTCGCCGGGTGGGAGATCCGGTTCAATTGGACGGGCGTGCCTTTTTCGTGGACGCCACTCAGTTCGATGGAAGTCATCGGGCTGCCAGTGGAACAGCCAAGGATCATCGAGGCGAACGCCGCGGTCGAGCGGCGGGAGCGCAGCAAGAGCCTGGCCGTGGCGCGCCGGGGCGGTTGGGTGCCGGGCAAGGACCTCCAGATCGTGCTGCAGCAGTTGTTTGGCCCGGGTCTCCATTTTTAGACCCTTACTCGCGAACAGCGTGCAGATTTGCGCCGATCTTTCGTGGAGCGCTCCCATGCTTTCCCCGCGGATGGACGCGGATTGAACCAAGTATTTATCCGCGACGATCCGCGTTATCCGCGGAAAGTCCTGGTTCCGGCTTTGCCGGGCTGGGAGACGGCCGCGCTCGCCGCGTCAGCTCTGCGGCTTGAGCTCTGCCAACAAAGCCTGAAATTCCGGGTGCCGCTGGAGAATCTCCAGATCCGGGTCCTGCTGCATCCAGTCGAAATCGCGGTAGCCGAGCTGGATTGCCTGCCGCAGCTCCTGCAGCGCCGCCGTCCGGCGCTTCGAGAGCGCGAGGCTGCACGCGAGGTTGTAATGGGCCGTCGCGTTGTCCGGCTGCAATTTGACGAGCCGGCGGTCCATCTTCAGCCCGTCCGCGATCCGGCCCAGTCGCGTATAAAGGCTGCCGAGAATCTCGATGACCTCCGCGTCGCTCCGGTTGTGGCGGCGGACCGATTCGAAGAATCGGACGTCAAATTCGTAGTCGTGGGCTTTCGTCTTGGCCATGGGCACGGGGGGGATTCTCAGGCGCGCCGCGGGCACGAGCCCGTCTGGTGAAAGGCGTTGCAGCGGGCGCTTACCTGCAGCCGCTGCGAGATCGGCGTCAGGTCGAGCTTCGACGACACGGTATGGCCGTACCACTCCATGAAAGGGGCGCTGATTTCGAAGATACGGTCGCAATCCACGCACACCACCTGGGCCACTTGGGTGCCGGCGCCCTCCCGATTGGGGCGGTAAAATTTTTCGCCCGACCCGATGTCGACTTCGCGCAGCAGGGCGCTTTCGGTCATGATCGGCAGCGTGCGGTAGACCGTGGCCCGGGAAACCGAGTCGTCGATCGCGCGCGCATAGTCGAGCAGCTGCTCGGCGGTAAAGTGCTCGGCCTGGGCAAAGGCGGCGTCGAAGATGGCGAGCCGTTGATTGGTCGCG
Organism: Opitutia bacterium; assembly: GCA_947474935.1. GTDB lineage: Bacteria > Verrucomicrobiota > Verrucomicrobiia > Opitutales > Opitutaceae > ER46. Next base: position 15,200 of record CANJKL010000008.1, on the reverse strand, counting down.
CGCAGGTTTTTCTGGGTCAGAAATTTCCTGAACTTATCGCGGGCCGCCGGTATGCTCACGGCGCGAATGTTTTCCGCGTCGGCGGGCCTGTCAACGCGTTCGTGTCACCCGCGGGCCGACCGGCCGGTCCAACACAGGAGATGGGGCGACGCTCCAATCGGAGGTCAAGCGCCGGTGCATGCCTCCAGCCGGTGCGGCTCGCCTGCCACCACGGACGCACGTCCTCCCGCGGGAGTTTTCGGCTGGCGCCGAACTGAGGGCGGCTGCCGCGGGTGGTGGAAATAGCATTTGCGCCGGTCCGGGCGGCACGCCGTCATCGCGCGATGATCGTCGGCATCCACCCGCTCGCGGGCTTCGATAAAATGCTGCACTATCGTGTGCCGGAGAATCTCCGGCCCGCGGTCGGCGTGGGTTCGCTCGTCCGGATGCCGGTGCTGAACACCCTGCGCCTCGGCATCGTGGGCGAAATCGGTGCCCCGAAGAACTTCCCGGTGGACCGGCTGAAGGCGGTGGCCCAGGTCGTTTATCCCTTTCCCGCGCTGCCGGCGGACTTGCTCGAACTGGCGCGATGGATGGCGGGTTACTACGCCTGCGGGCTGGACAGCATCATCGAAACGATGATTCCCGCCGCGGTGCGGCGCGGCGCGGCGTTGAAGGAGGAAAAGCTGCTGGCGATCGCCCGGCCGCTCACCGCGGAGGAGCGCGCCGCGCTGGAGAAACGCGCCCCGCAGCAGGCGCGGCTGTACCATTTTATCGAGCAGCAGTTCCGGCCGCAGGCCCGGAGTCTCGTGCTGGCCCGGCTGGGCCAGACGGTGGCCGTCGCACAGGCGCTGGTGAAGCGGGGATTCCTGCGCGAGGAGACCCGCCGGGTGGAACGTATCGCGTACGCCGACGACCATTCGGTGGGCGAGCTCGTCGCCGCCCAGCCGCATGCGCTCAACGCCGAGCAACAGGTCGCGGTGGACGCGGTGGCCGCGAGTTTGGGTGCCGAAAAATTTGGCGTCACCCTCCTGTATGGCATCACCGGCTCGGGCAAAACCGAGGTTTACCTCCGGGCCATCGATACCGCGCTGAAGGCGGGTGGGGGCGTGGTCTTTCTGGTGCCGGAAGTGGCGCTGACGCCCCAGACCGTCGCGCGGCTGCGTTCGAGGCTCGAGGCGATCGCGGGCAACCATCGGTGCGTCGTGTGGCACAGCCACCTCAGCGAAGGCGAACGACTCGACGGGTGGCTCGCGCTGGCCACCGGCGAAGCACGGGTCGTGGTGGGCGCACGCTCGGCGGTTTTCGCGCCCGTGCAAAACCTGAAGCTCATCGTGGTCGATGAGGAGCATGAGCCCGCCTACAAGCAGGACGAAACCCCGCGCTATCATGGCCGCGACGTCGCGGTGATGCGGGCCAAGCTCAATCGCGCGCTGTGCCTGCTGGGCTCGGCCACCCCATCGCTCGAGAGCTTCCTCAATGCGCAGACCGGCAAGTACCAACTGGTGCAGCTGACCCAGCGCGTCGACGCGCGCAAGTTGCCCTACATCGACCTGGTCGACCTGCGAATCGAAGCCGCGAAGCAACGGGGGCTGCCGGCGTTGTCGGGCCGGCTGGTCCGCGCCATGCAGGACCGCTTCGAGCGGCGCGAACAGACGATCCTCTTCATCAATCGGCGGGGCTATTCCTCGTCGATGGTGTGCACCAAGTGCGGCCACGTGGAGGAGTGCACGCATTGCAGCATCACGATGACCTATCATCGCAGCGACGAAACGCTGCGCTGCCACCTTTGCGGCGACCAGCGGCCCGCGCCGTTGCGCTGCCCAAAGTGCGCGGCGCCCGATATCCGCTGGCGCGGGCTGGGCACCCAGCGAGTCGAGGAGGCGGTGCGGCGGGTCTTGCCGCGGGCGCGGATCGAGCGGATGGACACCGACACGATGACGAAGAAGAACCGGTTTCGGGAAATCCTCGCCCAATTCAGGTCCGGCAAGATCGATGTGCTCGTCGGCACCCAGATGATCGGCAAGGGCCTCGATTTCCCCAACGTGACACTGGTGGGGCTGGTCGATGCGGACATCTCGATGCACGTGCCGGATTTTCGCGCGAACGAACGCACGTTTCAGTTGTTGGTGCAGGTCGCGGGCCGGGCGGGCCGGGGCGATCGGGCCGGCGAGGTCGTCGTGCAGACGTTTTCGCCCAAGGCGGACGCGATCCAGTTCTCGCGGCACGCTGATTTCGCGGGCTTTGCCGCGGGTGAACTGGAGATGCGGCGCAATTTCCGCTACCCGCCGTTCCGCCATCTCATCCACCATCTGTTTCGCGGGCCGAATCCCGAGAAGCTCAAATTCTTCGCCGAGCAATGGGCCCGGCTGGTGGAGAAAACGCTGGGCGATCGCGTCGAATTGCGCGGTCCCGCGGCCTCACCGATCGAAAAAATCAAGGATCAGTACCGCTGGCAGCTGTGGTATTTCACCACGGCGGTGACGAAGGTCGTGCCCGAACTCATGCGCCTGCGGGCGGGATTTGCCTGGCCCGACGACATCACCCAGGTGCTCGACGTGGATCCGGTCAATCTGGCGTGAACATGACCGCCCGCCCCGCGATCCGGCCCCGGCATCAATCCGTCCGCAGCGCCTCAACCGGACTGAGACGCGAGGCCCGAACGGCGGGATAGAGGCCCGCCAGCACGCCGACGATGCCGCTGAAGAGTACGCCAATGCACAGCGCGGCGGGCGACAACTCGGGGCGGTTGGAGGCGATGACGACCTTTTGCAGGCCGAGGATCAGCACGACGCTGGCCACCATCCCGGCGAGGCCACCGGCGATCGCGAGGGCGAGCGACTCGGCCAGAATCTGGATGAGGATGTCGATTCGTTTCGCGCCGAGCGCGCGTCGGACCCCGATCTCGCGCACGCGTTCGCTGATCGAGGCCAGCATGACGTTCATGATGCCGATGCCGCCGACGATGAGGCCGATCACCGCGACCCCGCCAAGGGAGTAGACGTAGCTGCGGCGGGTTTCCTCGAAGCGCTGGAGCAGGTCTTCGCGGGTATCGAGACGGACATCCTGCACGCCACGATGCGTGTGGGTGAGGACGTTGGAGATTTGTTCGAGGGCGTGCGGCATGTCCCCCACGTCGGCGAGCTGCACGTTCAGCACGTCGACGTTTTCGTCGATCCGAAAGAGCGTTTGCAGGGTGGTGAGGGGAATGAATACCGATTGGTTCTTCGCGTTGTAGCGGTTGCTGCCGCCCATGCCGAAACGGTACTCGGGAAGCAATCCGACGACGGTGAACGGCTGGCCGCCGATGGTGATGACCTGGCCGAGGGGATCGATCCCGCGGGGGAAGAGATTTTCGACGATACCGGACCCAAGCACGCAGACCTGGTTTTGGAGTTCCAAGTCCAGTTCGCCGATCAGACGGCCCTGCGCCGCGGTGAAACGATCCATGGTGAACGTGGCGGGAAGCACGCCCCGAACGTTCTGCCAGGTTGCGCGACCATGAAACAGGAGTCGGGCGCCGCCGCCCGGAATGCTGACCTCGGCGGTGACACGTTGCGCCAAGGGCACGGCATCGATGATCGCTTCGACGTCCCGCAAGGTCCGGCCCGGCGAAAGGGCGGCGATTTCGCGCTGATATTCGGGCGCCTGGCGGGAGTTGACCGCGATCCGTTCGATGCCGCCCGTCTCGTAAATCATCGTTTCCCAACCGCGGAGGAGACCTTTGACGACGCCGAGCATGCCCACCAGCGCCGCCGCGCCGAGCATGATGCCGAACAAGGTGAGAAACGACCGGAGCTTGTGCGCCAGCACCTCGCTCCAGCCGCTCATCATACCCATGAAGAGAGCACGCATGGCTGGATCAACCGCCGCCGCGATTGTTGCTGCGGCGGGGAGCGGTCGGCGTACCGGTTTCGGTCAGCGGAATCTCACCTTCGAAAATCAACGGGCGCGACAGGGCGACTTCATCGCCCGTCTTGACTCCGGATAGGATCTGGACCCGGCGGGTGTCCGCAATCCCGACCTCGACGGCCCGCGGATGGTAGATTTCGCCGTCCTTGAAGAAGACATAGCGGGTCGAATCGGCGCTGGAAAAGATGGCCGACAAGGGAACCGCGGGGGTGTTCGCCGCCTGGGCCAGCGTAAAGGTTACGGTGGCGGACATGCCGGGCCGCAACCGGGGTTCCTTCTCCTCCAAGTGTACGTCGACCGCGAACACCCGCGTACGGTCGCCCGTTTCATAAGCGCTGGTAGCAATCCGGCGCACATTTCCAGTCATGGTAACATTACGCAACGGATCGATGCGGACGCGCGAGGTATCGGTTACCTTGATCCGGGCGACGTCGATTTCGTTGATGTTGGTGCGAATCATCAGGGCGGAGAGATCGGCCACTTCACCCAGCATGGTGCCGCCACTTTGCGCGGCCGCGCCCGTGACGACTTGGCCCTCGGTCAGATCGCGCAGGAGCAGGGTGCCGTCGTACGGGGCCCGGATGATCGTCTTCGTGAGCCGATCGCGAAGGTTGGCCGCGCGCGCCTCGGCGATGGCCGAATCGTTTACGGCCAGCGCAAGATTGATGCGGGAGTCCTCGAAATCCTTCGCTGAGATCAGGCCGCGGGTCTTGAGATCACGCTGCCGGTCGAAGTCGAGCTTGCTGCGCTCCGCCTTGAGCTTGGCCGCCTCGATCGAGCGGTCGGCCTCCTGCAGTTGCGTCAGCAAGTCCTGTTGATCGAGCCGGAGAATTTCCTGATCACGCTTCACCGCCTGGCCGTCGACGGCCAGAATCTTGATGATCCGGCCGTTGACCTCGGAACGCAGTTCTGTCGAGAAAACGGCGCGGACGCGGCCGACGCTGACGATTTCCTCCGAAATGTTGGCCGCTTTGACCTTGGCCGTTGGAATGATTTCCCCCCGCTTTTCACCGAAAAGTCCGGGGCTGACTTTCTTCCATACCCAGTTCCCTCCCCATCCCAATCCTCCGAGCAGGACGACGATAACGACGATGCGAAGTGCGATTTTTGCGAAGGGGAGGGGCTTAGCGGATTTTGCCATGGGATGAATTGGCGAAGTGGCGGGGCGATGGAATCGCCCTCACCTAAACTTGGATGAAAATTCTTTTGCAACGGCGATTTTCCCGATTCCGCAAATAACGGCAGGAAGTAGCTGCGCTTGGGTTTACGAAAAAAAATCCGCGATGAATTTGAATGAGGGCGCCAAGACGTGCCAGGGAGAAAGAAGGTGTGAAGAAATCGCAAGGGTCGGCCGCCGGCGGCGCGACGAAAGCGGCGAGCAAGTCCGTTTTCCTTGGTCGGTCCTAATGTCGCCCGCTGCCGGTTCCGGCGGCGATCAAAGCCTGAGTTCGGAGACGGGATCGAACAGGTGTGCGCGCTCGAGATCGAACCCGACCCGGAGCGACTGGCCGGCGTGAAACTGGTCGGTGGGCCGGACCCGGGCGATCAAAGCCGTGGCGCCGGTGTTGAGGTAGAGCAGGGTCTCCGACCCCATCGGCTCGACCACTTCGACCGTGACCACGGTGGAATTGGGTGGTGCGACCGGGTCCGCGGCCGTGAGGTCGTGCACCCCCTCCGGGCGGATTCCAAATACGACGGGCCGGTTGACATGGGCGGCGCTGCGTTGCGTCAGTTCGGCCGACAGCCGCAAGGTCAGCGCCGTCCCCGCGGAGTTGTCCTCGACAAAGACTGCGCCCGCGCCGGCGGGTTGGAGCGTGCCCCGAAAAAAATTCATCGGCGGTGAGCCGATAAAACCGGCCACAAAAAGGTTGGCGGGCTGATTGTAGAGCTCGAGGGGAGCGGCGACTTGCATGATCCGGCCGGCCTGCATCACGCAGATGCGGTCCCCCATCGTCATCGCCTCGGCCTGATCGTGCGTGACGTAGATCATGGTGGCGCCGAGCCGGGTGTGCAGTTTCGAAATCTCCGTGCGCGTGGAGACCCGCATTTTCGCGTCGAGGTTGGACAGCGGTTCGTCGAAGAGGAACACCTTCGGCTTGCGCACGATGGCGCGGCCCACGGCCACCCGCTGGCGCTGGCCGCCCGAAAGGGCCTTCGGCCGGCGATCGAGCAACTGCTCCAGACCGAGCATGACGGCGGCTTCGCGCACGCGCCGGTCGATTTCGTCCCGGGCGAAATTCCGCTGCTGCAGGCCGAACGCCATGTTCTCGTAGACCGTCATGTGCGGATAGAGCGCGTAGTTTTGGAAAACCATGGCGATGTCGCGGTCTTTCGGGAGCACCGCATTCACCACCTGGTCGTCGATCCGGATCGTTCCGGCCGAAATCTCCTCAAGGCCGGCGATCATGCGCAGGGTGGTGGTTTTCCCGCAGCCGGAGGGGCCGACCAGGACCATGAACTCCCGGTCGGCAATCGCGAGGTTGATACCCCGGACCGTGGGAACGCCCGCGCCGTGTTTGTCGGGAAATGTCTTGGTGAGATTTTCGAGAACGACGCGGGCCATGCAGCGGATCGGGGGTCGGGCGATGAACCGGCGGTGCGCCGTCCAAGTCAACGCCGCCCGGGATTTTTTTTCGTTGCCGCGGGGCGGACGGCGGTGCCTGCTGGCGCCGCGTTGTTAGCCGTCAAGTTGTCGTTCGTATGGCCAAATCATCCCGCAAACCGTCCGCTCCTCTCACGTTCGATCTCCCCGAGTCGTTGATCGCACGAATCGAAACCTGCCGAAAGGGCCACGGCTTCGCCACGGCGAGCGAAGTCGTGCGGACCGCGATCGCGAGCTACGATTTCGCCGGTTGCGAGCCGTCCCGCGATCCGCACCGCCAGATCTCCGTGCGCATCACGGCGGAGCAACGCGCGACGTTAAAGCGTTGTGCGCGCCAGAAAGATGCCAGCGTGGGCGAACTGCTGCGGCTGGCGTTGGAGGCCATGCCGGCCAAGGCGGCGAAGAAGAAATAAGGCGCGGGTTTTGGCTTGGCCGGGGGGCAGTGGCGTGCTCCCCACTGGTGGCCGTCCGCCGCAGGCTTGCCTTTCACAAGACGCGACCTTTTGGTCCCCCCTTTTGTCATGAGCAATCCTCCTGCGCCACTGTCCACTTGGGCTCGCAACGTTTCGCCATCCCCGACCCTGGCCGTCGATGGCAAAGCCAAGGCCCTGCAAGCTGCGGGTGAAGATGTCTGTGGTTTTGCCGCCGGCGAACCCGACTTCGACACGCCGGAACATATCAAGGAGGCGTGCATCGCCGCGCTCAGGGGGGGCAAAACGAAATACGCCCCCACGCCCGGCATCGAGCCGTTGCGGCAGGCGATCGTCGACCGCTACGCCGCGCAGTACGGACTCAAAGCCACGCCGGCGCAGGTCATCGTGTCGCCGGGCGGCAAATTTAACTGTTACCTTGGCGTGCTCGCCACGTGTTCTCCGGGCGACGAAGTGATCGTGCCCGCGCCCTATTGGGTGAGCTACCCCGAGATGGTGAAACTGGCGGGCGCGACGCCGAAGTTTGTCCTCGCCGACGATCGCACCGGTTTCCGGCTCACGCCGGCGATGGTCGAGGCGGCCGTCACCCCGAGGACCAAGCTGCTCATTCTCAACTCGCCCTCCAATCCGACGGGTGCGATCTACACCCGCCAGGAACTCGAAGCCATCGTTGCGGTCGCGCTGAAACACAATCTCTACATCCTCTCCGACGAGATGTACGAGCATCTCGTTTACGACGGGGCCCGGCCGACCTGCGTCGCCACCCTGAGTAAGGAGGCCGAGGCGCGCACGATCACGGTCGCCGGTTTTTCGAAGACCTATGCGATGACCGGCTGGCGGATCGGCACCACTCTCGCACCGGCGCCGATTGCAAAGGCGATTTCCGAGCTGCAGAGCCAGATGTCGTCCAACGTCACGACCTTCGCACAATACGGCGCGCTGGCGGCTTTGACGGAAAAGGAAAAGACGGCCGCGGCGTTGAAGACGATGCTGGCTGCTTTCGACCGCCGGCGGAAATTCCTCCACGCCGAGTTGAACAAGATTCCCGGCGTCACGTGTCTGCTCGCCGAAGGAGCGTTTTATCTCTTCCCGAACGTCACCAGTTTTGGGCTGAAGGACCTCGATTTCTGCAACCGGCTGCTCGATGAGGAAAAAGTGGCGGCGGTGCCCGGCAGTGCGTTTGGCGCCGAGGGTTACCTCCGCCTCAGTTACGCCACCAGCGATGAAATCATCGCGAAGGGCGTCGCGCGTCTCGCGAAATTTTGTGCGTCATTGAAGAAGTGACGCTGAATTCGCCCAGCGGCGAATTACGGAACGAGGTGGGAAAGACGAGCCAGCGGTCGCGATTGAATTCGCGGGCGGGTTTTGGGCCTGCGCGTGGCGAGAGGGGGATCTGGTGGTCCCGGCTGGAATCAGTCGCTCCGGTCTGACGTTACACGCTAGGCGGCCAATTGCTCCGTCGTCCCACCCCGGGCTTGGTGCATGCCGGCGTGATTCGAATCGAAAGTGTTGCGTTCGTCCTCGCTTGCATCGAGCCGCGGTAGGCATGAAGGCACGCTGAGTGAGTAGTTTCCGCTATTTCCGGCGGTAGAGACCGTAGCTCAATCGACTTGAGGACTAGGGTTATACACCCATTTTTGTGGTCGTGAACCGCCCTATGAAAGCACTCTTGATCGTGATGCTCGCCCTGAGCGGGGCTTCGATTGGGCGTGCGCAAGCGGTTGTATCGGAGAGCTTTAAGAATTCTACGACGATTGATCCTAACTGGGTGTTCGCGGGGAGCGGCTACACCCCGAACCTTACCTCGGGCGTTAGCGATACGGCGGGTGACGGATGGCTTCGGCTCACGTCGACGGGCAGCAACCAAGCCACGAGCGCCTACTACAACCAGGCGTTCACTTCGGCGAACGCGACGGTCTATGCGAAATTCGACTTTGCCTCTTACGGAGGCACCGGAGCGGACGGGCTTACCTTTTTCCTCTTCGACGGCTCCAAGTCCTTCAACGTGGGTGCCTATGGCGGCTCGATCGGTTATGCGCAAAAGACCGTGGCGGGTGGCGGGGGCGCCAATATCAACGGCATGAACGGCGGCTACCTCGGGGTGGCCCTCGACGAATACGGCAATTTCTCCTCGGCCTCCGAAGGCCGGGTAGGCGGGTTGGGAGGCACGACCGGCCTCGTGCCCGATTCGATCGGCGTGCGGGGCCCCGGGCAGGATCTGAACGGTTATGCCTTCCTTGGCGGCAGCGGCACCCTGGCCCAGTCCATCGACTCCGCGGCCCGGCCCACGCAAACCAATACCGTGCAGGTCCTGCTCAGCGCGACGAACCAACTGAGCGTCACTCTCCAGCAGGGCGGCACTTCGCCCCAGACGGTTATCCAGATGGATCTCTCCGGCTATGCCCGGCCCGACACGCTCATGTTCGGCTTCTCCTCCGGCACCGGCGGTGCGAATAACTTCCACGATATTCGAAATCTCAACATCACCACGCTTTCGGCTAATCTTTGGTCCGGCACCGCGGCCAACGGCCTCTGGGGGACGAACAGCAACTGGAATCCCACCGTCGTCCCGACGGCTGGGGCGGACGTTCTTTTCGACAACACCTACGTTTCGACGAACCAAACGATCGACACCGGGGCGAACCGCAACGTCCGTTCGCTCACTTTCGATGCCGCGAACAACTTCACCCTGAACAATAATACGTTCACGTTCGACAATCAGGGAGTCCCGGGCTTTTCCGGGTTCGCGGTTTCGCAGACGCACGGCAACGGGACCAACACGATCAATTCCAACCTGAGCCTGGCCAACTCGATTTTCGTCCGCAACAACGCCACCGGAGCGCTCGTCCTCAACGGTAATATCAGCGCCGGCGCCAACAGCATCGCGCTTGATGGCACCGGGACGAACACGGCCCTGAACGGCATTATTTCCGGGACGGGAGCCTCGGTGATCAAGAACGACTCAGGCGTCGCCGCGCTGGCGGGAGCCAACGCTTACACTGGCGGAACGACCATCAACAACGGTACGCTTAACGCCAACAACACGACCGCCCTTGGATCCGGTGCCGTGACGCTGGCCGGCGGCGCGCTGGCGTCGACCAACGGCTCGGCGGTCAATAATGCGCTCGCCCTCACCGCCAGCTCCGGGCTCGCCAACGTCACGACCTCGGGAACGCTAACCCAGACCGGAGGCAGTTACACGGTCTTCATGAATGGCGCCACCCAGTCCGGTAACGTCAATCTGTCGAATAACAACACCGGCCGCACCCTCACGGTGCAGGTGGACTCGGCGGCCTCGACGATCAACGGCGTCATCGCCAACGGCGGCACCGGTGCGGGCAATCTGATCAAGACGGGCGCCGAGACGCTGACCCTCGGCGGAGCGAATACCTACACGGGCACGACGACGATCACCGGCGGCACGCTGCAACTGGGCGGAAACGACCGACTGGCGGACGGCAGTGCGTTGAGCATCGGTGCGGCGGGGACCTTCAACCTCAACCGCTACTCGGAAAAAATCGGCGCCTTGACCGCGGAGGGCGGGGCGACAATCGACTACGGTACGACCGGCACCGCCAACACCTTGATTTTCGGCGCCTACACCCCGCCGTCGAGCGGTGTTCTGGTGATCAATAATTACGAGAACGGCACGGACAAACTTGCCTCCACCGTGGCGAGTCAGAACGTCAGCACGGTTTATTTCTCCGGCCTCGGCCTTGCCACCGAAGCCGGCAGTCTCAGCGCGATGGGCGGCAGCTACGGCAACGCCTATCTGCTTACGCCGGTGGTAGCTTCGACCGTGGAATGGGATGGCAGCTCCAGCGCCAGCTGGAACACGAATAATAATTGGACGCCCGCGGCCAAACCGACGACCACGCAGGTTGCAGTGTTCAATACCCTGGGCGTCGGGACGCCTAATGTCACCTTGAACGGCGCCAATACGGTGGCGGGTGTGCGTTTCGGCACGGGTGCCTCGGTCAGCTACAATATCGGGGGGACCAACGCCCTGACGCTTTCTGGCACCCTCCCTTACATTCAGCAGCAGAGCGCCAACAACCAGACGATCAGCACCTCGGGCGGCCTCGTCCTTGGCGCCAATACGGTGGTCGATATCACGGGTGCGGGCAACCTGACGATCTCCTCGCCGATTTCCTCCACCGCCAAGAATCTGATTCGCGACGGTTCGGGCAGTGGCAAACTGATCCTCTCGGGGAACAACAGCGCGAACACCGGCAGCGTGTTCGTCAACAACGGCATCGTGCAAGCCGCCCACACGAATGCGCTCGGCACCGGCGCCACCACGGTGTCTTCCGGGGCGACGCTCGAACTTTCCGGCGGCATCGCCCCGACCAACGCCATTTCGATCGCCGGCACCGGCGTCGGAACCGGCGGGGCGCTCCGCAATGTCAGCGGCACCAATACGCTTTCCGGGACGATCACCGAGACGGTCGCGGCCAAGCTGGCAGCCGATACGGGCACCACGCTGAATCTCACCGGCAATCTGACGGGCTCGAACGTGAACACGACCTTCGCCGGCGCGGGCAGCATCAATGTTGCGCAGATCACCACTGGCCTGGGCCAGGTGGCCGTCTCGAGCGCCGGCACGGTGACGTTCAACGGCGGCGCGACGGCGAACACCTACACCGGTCTGACGACCGTCAATTCGGGGACGCTGGCTCTCAACAAGACGGCGGGAACAAATGCCATTTCTACGGGTGGCCTTCTGATCAACGGCGGCACCGTCAGTCTCGCCGCCAACAATCAGATCGCCGACGGCGCCGCCATCACACTCAACAATTCGGGTACATTCAACCTCAACGGCAAGACCGAGACCATCGGACAACTCAGCACGACGAGCGCGACGGCAACGACGGCGCTCGGCGCCGGCAGCCTGACCATCGCGGGCCCGAACAACACGAATTCGAACTACGCCGGCGTCCTGACGGGCACCTCGGCCAGCAGCTTCAACGTGGGCGGCACGGGCAAGGTTTATCTTTCCGGCGACGGCTCCGGTTTCGCGGGCACCGTCAATGTGACGAATGGCACGCTGAATGTCTCGGGATCGAACTCCGTCCTCGGCACCGGTGCGGTGAACGTTTCGTCGGTGGGCAACGTGCAACTGCAGGGGGGTATTTCCCTGGCGAACAACGTTGCGATCAACGGCAGCGGCACCTCCGGCAACGGCGCGATCGAAAACTTCGCCGGGAGCAACGCAATCAACGGAACCGTGACGCTCGGCGGCAACAGCCGCATCCAGTCGGATGCCGGTTCGCTCGCACTCGGGGGCGGCGTCACGCTCGGTTCGAACACGCTCAATCTTGGTGGCGTGGCGGAGATCAACATCACCGGAGTGATCGCCGGCACCGGTGGTCTGACGAAGGATGGCAGCGGGACCCTCCACCTCGGTGCGGCCAACACGTTCACCGGTCCGACGGTGATTTCGGCGGGATCGATCATCACCGATGTTTCGAATGCCTTCAACAACAGTGCCCCGCTTTCGATTCACGCGGGCGCTTCGCTTTCCCTGCAGTCGTACAGTCAGACAGTGGGGAGCCTGAGCGGGTCCGGCATCGTCGACTTCGGGGGCAACGGCAAACTCACCCTCAGCGGCGGAGCCAGCACGTTCTCCGGCACCTTTTCGGGCACCGGCGAACTGGTCATCGGTCCGGGCGCCTCGCTGACCCTCGGGGCCAGTTTCAACGACCCCGACCTCAAGATCACCCTGGCGGGCGGTTCCCTGTTCCTCAATGGCACGGCCAGCACGTTCGGTGCGCTCAGCATCACGGGCAATTCGATCTTGGATTTCGGGAACAGCACCTCGTCGGTCTTGAACGCAAGCAGCCTGACGATGGGCGGCGGCTATCTGACGATCAACAACTGGGTCGACATGGTGGACTATTTCTACGTGCAGAACTTCGTCGGGGCCAATTTCGACACCCGGGGGACGGCGCCGGAAAACCTGATCGAGTTTAGCGGTGCTTCCACCAACCAGACGAATTGGAAGAGCTTCGATCGCCAGATCACGCCCACGCCCGAGCCGGCCACGTATGGCCTGTGCTTCATGGGTCTGTCTCTCGGCGTGGTCGGAGTGCGCCGGTTTCTCCGCGCACGGTCGTCGCGGAAATAATCACGCAAAACCCGGGTCCCGCCCGTTCCCGCCGAGGCATCGCCGCGTCCGATCCCCTTGACGCACTCAGCCGAGCTTCGCGTCGAGGGAAATTTCGGCCTTCAACAACCGCGAAATCGGACGGCCGGCCTTCGCGCCGTTGGCGATCGCGAGAATTTTCTCCGCCGTGATGCCGGGCACCTTCGCAACGAGCCCGCTGATCGCGAGTAATTTGACGTCGGGCCGCAGCTGCCGCAGCACGCGCGAAAGCAGGCCGCCGCCGATGTTGGGCATGTCGGCGTCGGTGATGACGAGGTCGAATCCCCGCGGCCGGGCGTTGAAGTGCTTGAGCGCCTCGATGCCATCGGCGCAGCACGTCACCCGGTAACCGCGGGCAGTGAGCAGGGTGGTAATGATCTCGCGGACGGCCTCGTCGTCGTCAGCCACGACGATATGTTCGCCATTGCCGTTTGCCGGCGACACTGCCGCCCGGGGGATTTTCCGCCACCCATCGGGCGATGATCCGCCGCGGGTTCACCCACTCGATCGTGCCCTGCGCATCCGCGACGACCACCGCGCTAACGGCCGCCTCAAGGGCGGCGCTTTGCCGCCGCATCGTTTTCTCGGTCCGCTTGGGCTCGGAGCTATCGCGTATGATGCCCGTGAAAATTTTCCTTCCGGCGTTTCCCACTGGGTCAGGGATAGATCACGGGGAATTCGCTGCCGTCCTTCCGCCGGCCGACCAGCTCGATGGACCGACCCGTGACGTGGGGTTCGCCGCCCGACAACACCCGCGCCATGCCGGCGTCCTAGGCCGCCCGGTACCGTTCCGGCATCAACACGGCCATGGGCTGGCCGAGGATTTCCGCCCTCGGTGTAGCCGAAGATGCGAGTCGAGCCGCGATTCCAGCCGACGATCAGGCCGGCGCTGTCCGCCGACACGATCGCGTCGTAGGCGGAATCGGTGAGCGCCCGATACCGGGCTTCGCTGGCCCGGATGCGGACGTCGGCGCGGTGATTAAACAGCGCCATCTCGATCACGGTGCGCAGATCCTGTTCGTCGAAAGGCTTGACGCTGTAGCCGAAGGGCTCGGCTTCCTTGGCGCCATCCAGCGTTTCGCGGCCCGTGAAGGCGGTGATAAACACGACCATTCGGGCGAACCGCCGCCGGATGGTGCGCGCCGCGGTGATCCATCGATCGGGCCGGCCAGGCTCGCATCCATCAGGATCAAGTCGGGTCTGAGTCGGTCCACCAGTTCGCTCGCCTCCTCGCCGCTCCGGGTGTGGGCGATCGGATCGTAACCCTGCGCGGACATCTGCAGGCAGATATCGCGGGCGACAATGGTCTCGTCCTCGACCACCAGAATCCTGGCTTTGCTCGTCGTCCCCCCAGTGGGATTTATACGTGGGGGACCGATGCCGGCCAGATCACGGGGCGAACCTGGCAACCAGCGGGGGGGAGGAAAGGAGACCGAAAATTCGGCGATGGCGGAAAAAGCGCATCGGATTGATAATTGAAAGGATGGAGACGGACTCACGGCACACAAGCCGACCCTGACGACTCTCTCATGGCGCACGGGCTGTCGCGGACCGCGCGTTTTTGCTCCACTATTGGCATTGAGTCATCGCAGGCGACGACGACGATGGCGTCATTCATGAAGAAAATATTTTCGCTTCAGTCGCCCGGCAAGGACGACGCGCGCGTGCGCGACAAGATCCGGCACGAGGTGAACAAATACGTGAGCCGTTCGCGACGGCAGGACCTGCCGGAGGGTTTCGCGGTTTGGGAGTTTGCGTGCAAGGTGGGCGCCGCCCCGGAGGACGCCCAAGTCATGGCGCTCAAGGAAGTCGGCGGTGCGATCGATCGGGTGGCCGGGACGGGGGCCACCGAGGTCTACGTCGAAATCATCGCCCTGCCGGGCCAAAGGAGTTTCCGCGTCTAGAGGCTGCCATGAACCTATGGGCTGAGAATTTGAGGATGAAAGAGGGGGTCAAGAGGCGGCGGGCATGATGCAGACAGTGGATGGCACAAAACCGCACGGGCTATCCGAGCGATGGGAGTGACGAGGAATGGGCGCTATGCGCGCCGTATCTGGTCTTGCTGCGGGAAGATGCGCGGCAACGGGTCTACCGTTTGCGATCGGGGTTTAATGCGGTGAGGTATTTGGGG